>NZ_JBUXJL010000001.1:0-1257501 GCF_056158125.1 Bacillus sp. EB V-12
TACGATAGATATATTTGAAAAATCGTTGATATATGTAGAGTTACGATAGATATATTTGAAAAATTGTTGATATATTGAGAGTTTTGACAGATATATTCAAAAAATCATTCATATTATAAGGATGTCACCTTTTTTCTTAAAATCTATATTGTATTTTATAAACAAACTAGTTAAAATTTAGAAAAATAGAAGGGGATAGACGTATGAAACAACAAATAAAAATCGCAGAACTTCTAAAACGAATTGAAACTTCAAAACAGCAAGATATTGAGCTAGGTACTTATGAAATATATGTGTTTAGTGAAAGTGAATTAGAAAAAGGACAAATCGGTTACCGATACGATAAACATAAAAATTCATTAATAAGTGAAGAAAACGGAAAGTGGCAAGAAGGATGGATTACAATTGGATATGAAACGGATATGGGCGATCCAGTTTTCGTAAATATAGATGATGACGCTTATCCGGTTTATACTGCAGAACGTGGTACAGAAAAATGGCAGCCAGTTTATATTGGAAATATGGATGAGATTATAGGGCAATTATAAGAAAAACTTTGAATCTGGTGCAAAGTGATGGGAGAGAAGTATGAAGTATATAAAAATAATGAGCATGATTGCATTCATTGGAATATATATGGCCGGTTGTTCACAAGAGCAGCCGAAAAAAGAAACTACATCTTCTATACAAGAGAAAAACAAAGATACCAAAGAAGACGCACCGGTAGAAAAACAGCAAGAACAAGAAAAAAACGAAGAATTGCAAGCAATTCAAACGAATGAGCAAGTAGAACATAAGCAAGAGGAAGTATCATCTGAGGAAAAGAAAGAAGAAACTACGCCAGTACAGCCAACTGAGCAACCAGTGCAAAATAATGAACAAAAAGTAGGGAGTAATGAAAAACAAGAGAAGTTTCTCGTCGTTATTGATCCAGGGCATCAACAAAAAGCGAATTTAAATTTAGAGCCAATTGGACCAGGGGCAACAACGCAAAAATATAAAGTGACAGACGGTACAACAGGTGTTGTGACGAAAAAGAGAGAGGCTGTACTTGTATTAGAAATGGCTTTTTTATTAAAAGAAAAGCTTGAAGCAAAAGGGATACAAGTATTAATGACGAGAACATCACAAGACGTTGATATAAGTAATAAAGAACGGGCGACATTCGCAAATAATCATAAGGCGAATTTATTTTTACGTCTTCATGCAGATGGTTCTGAAAATCCAAACGAAAGTGGATTTGCTGTATTGACGCCGGCAGAAGGAAGTCCGTATACGAAAGAGATTTATGCGGAAAGTCTTCAAATCTCTCAAATGATTGTAAATAAAATGAGGGAGAACCAGCAAGTGAAAGTAAATGGAATTAAATTTCGGGATGATCTTTCTGGATTTAATTGGGCAAAGGTTCCTGGTGTGTTATTAGAACTTGGGTTTATGTCAAACCATGAAGAAGATAAAAAATTATCTGACCCGCAGTATGTAAATTCTTTATTGCAAAGTGTAACGGGTAGTATAGATGCATATCGGAAGAGTAAAGCTTAAGCGCAGTCTTACATGAAAGGCTGCGTTTTTCCATATGAAACACTCGTAAATTAGAATATTGTGGATAAATATGACATGCTTAATTTTACCTGCACTTTTTGCCGAATGCTGATACAATAAAGGATGTTACTATTTAGTAGAAAGAGTGGTAAGCATGTTAGATTGGATGAAAAAGCTGTTTAACAAAGAGGAAGAACAAACAGCGATGAATAAAGAAGTACCAAAGCAAATTGAAAGTCAGCCGAAAATTCCTCGTGTAAACCACTACACTGAAGCAAGAGAAGCACAAATGGCAAGTAGGAATGCAGGTAAATGCCGTTTTCCTTTAGTACCGGATAATGGGTTCGATGAAGAGGATGAAAGCGAAGTAAATCGCTTCGAAGAACAACCTGTTCAAGGAGTAACATATGAAGAACCTACTGCCCAAAGAGGAATAAAGGTGGAAAGAAGCAGACGACCGTATGTGGAAAAGGTAGTTTCTACATATGAAGAGCCGGAAGTGCAATATGAACCGGTGCGGGAGTCTGTCGTTAAAAAGGCATCTGCACCTTCGCAAGAGAGTAACCGTAGACCATTTCGTCCAACAGAAATGATTTCGCCAATTTATGGATATAATCGTCCTTCAGTAGAGAAAAAGGAAGAAAAGCAGGAGGAAGTAAAGGAAAGAGAAGACCTTGAAATATCTGTAGAGGGTAAATCAGTCGTTGATGCATGGTTAGAGAAAAAAGGATATAAATTATCTGATTTCTCAGAAGGACAAGCACCAACTTCTTCTAGTCATAGAGCTGCTAACCAGCAAGGAGAGCAACAATATGAAGAGAATAAAAAGGAAGAAAAGTCAGTAGTTGATCAATGGCTAGAGAAAAACGGTTATGAAATCGAACGCCAAGTGCCTTTAGTAGAAGAAAAAGAAGTGATTCAAGAAATGAGTACACCGCAGGAAGTTTCAGCGGATGAATTACTTCATAAAACAGTAGCTGAGCAGATGGAAAGTGCTAAGCTAGAAAAAGATGTAGTGGTGTTAAACGAAAACAATCTACAAGAAGAATTAGTAGCTTCTAAAGTAGAGCACGAGGATACAATATTATCAGAAGAAATTAAACGTAACACAGAAATAAAACAACCTACTATTGAAGTAGAAAAGCAAGCTCCAGAAGAATCAGTGATTGTCAAAGCAGAAGAAAAACTTGAAGAAACAATCATTGTGGAAATACCAGAAGAAGTGTCAAAAGTAGAAGTAATTGTAGAAACGGAAGAGCTTGAAGAAGTAGTTATGGAAACAGAGGCACCTGAAGAAGTGGAAGCAGAAGGGTCAGAAGAGGTGGAAGTAATTGCGGAAACGGAAGAAGTAGAAGTAATTGCAGAAACGGAAGAGCTTGAAGAAGTAGTTATGGAAACAGAGGCACCTGAAGAAGTGGAAGCAGAAGGGTCAGAAGAGGTGGAAGTAATTGCGGAAACGAAAGAGCCAGAAGAAGTAGTTATGGAAACAGAAGAAGCTGAAGTAATTGCAGAAACGGAAGAGTCAGAAGAAGTGGAAGTAATTGCGGAAGCAGAAGAAGTAGAAGTGATTGTAGAAACAGAAGAGTCAGAAGAAGTGGAAGTAATTGCAGAAACAAAAGCGCCTGTAGTAGAGACATTTGTAGCACTTGAGGAAATTCAGCAAGAAGATGAAGCAATTGAACAAAAGAGTGAATTCATACATGTTGCTGAGGCTGATGAACAAACGAAGAAAGATGTTCAAAGCTTTGCGAATGTTTTAATTGCAGAAACAGAGGAAAATAGACGAGTTGTAGAAGAAGCACAGGTCGCAGAAGAGCAACGAGTTGTAGAAGAAACAACAATCGCAGAAGAGCAACCAGTTGTACAAAAAGAAGAACCAAAACGTGAGAAAAAGCGCCATGTACCATTTAATGTTGTTATGTTGAAACAAGATAGAACACGATTAATGGAAAGACATGCAGCTAGAGCAAATGCAATGCAGCCTTCTGCTAATGTACGAGTAGAGAATAAGCCAGTACAACAAGAGGTAGCGGAAGCACAAGTGGAAGAACGCCCAGTGCAGCAAGTAGTAGCAGAACCACAAGTGGAAGAAAACCCAATGCAGCAGGTGGTAGTAGAACCACAAGTGGAAGAACGCCCAGTGCAGCAGGTGGTAGTAGAACCACAAGTGGAAGAGCGCCCAGTGCAGCAAGTAGTAGAACCACAAGTGGAAGAGCAACCAATGCAGCAAGTAGTGGTAGAGCAAGTACAAAAGCCAATTTCAAGTACGGAAGTACAAGAGAAAGCATATGTTGTAAATCAAAGAGAGAACGATATGCGAAATGTATTGCATACACCACTGACATATACTGTTCCACCATTAGCGCTGTTGTCGATTCCACAGCAATCAGCGTTAGATAATACAGAATGGTTAGAGGAGCAGAAAGAATTATTAGATACAACGTTTAATAATTTTCATGTTGGAGCACATGTTATTAATGTATCACAAGGTCCAGCAGTAACTCGTTTTGAAGTACAGCCAGACCCAGGTGTGAAAGTAAATAAAATTACAAATTTAAGTGATGATATTAAGTTAAGTTTAGCTGCGAAAGATATTCGTATTGAAGCACCGATTCCAGGGAAGAGTGCAATTGGAATTGAAGTTCCAAATAAAGAAAGTAAGCCAGTATTTCTTCGCGAAATTTTAAGAAGTCCTGTATTCACAAAGAGTGAATCACCGCTTACTGTTGCTCTTGGACTTGATATTTCAGGGGATCCAATTGTAACGGATATTCGAAAAATGCCGCACGGACTTATTGCGGGTGCAACGGGTTCAGGTAAAAGTGTGTGTATTAACGCGATTTTAACGAGTATTTTATATAAAGCGAAACCACATGAAGTGAAGTTAATGTTAATTGATCCGAAGATGGTTGAGCTTGCACCATACAATTCTGTTCCGCATCTTGTAGCACCTGTTATTACGGATGTAAAAGCAGCGACAGCTGCATTAAAATGGGCAGTTGAGGAAATGGAACGCCGTTATGAATTGTTTGCGCATGCTGGTGCTCGTGATTTAACTCGCTACAATACGATTGTAAGTGAGCGAGAAATTCCAGGAGAGACATTACCTTATATCGTTATTGTCATTGACGAGTTAGCCGATTTAATGATGGTAGCACCTGGTGATGTTGAGGAAGCGATTTGTCGTATTGCGCAAAAAGCACGTGCTTGTGGTATTCATTTATTAGTAGCGACGCAGCGTCCATCTGTAGATGTTATTACAGGTTTAATTAAGTCAAACATTCCAACGCGTATTGCGTTTACTGTATCATCTCAAGTTGATTCGCGTACGATTATTGATATTGGGGGCGCGGAGAAATTACTTGGCCGTGGTGATATGTTATTCTTAGGGAACGGTACATCTAAACCAGTTCGTGTACAAGGTGTATATGTATCGGATGATGAGATTGAAAAAACAGTTGATCATGTGAAAAAGCAAATGAAGCCGAATTACTTATTTAAGCAAGAGGATTTATTAGCGAAAACAGAACAAGCTGAGTCGGAAGACGAATTGTTCCTTGATGCATGTCAATTTGTTGTAGAACAAGGGGGAGCGTCCACATCTTCTGTACAGCGAAAATTCCGCATCGGTTATAATCGCGCGGCACGTCTCATTGAAGAGATGGAATCGCAAGGAATTATTTCTGAAGGTAGAGGAACGAAACCGAGAGATGTCCTTATTTCTGAGGATGAATTTGCCGCTATGCAGGAAACAAATGTATAGTAAACGGTTTTGCTGTATACTAAGAGAAAATGTTGGATAGTAAAGTAGGGAGTAAAGCGACATGAAAGAAATTGAATTAAAATTAAAAGGTGAAATAAATAGACTAACAAATAAAACATTTAAATTTGACGAACGTGTTGGAGAAGGTTGGTTCTCTGCCGTTTACTTTTTAAAGACTAGAGAAATCATCGAAGAATTTCGCCCGAAAAGTGTTGTAACGATGCAATTTTTCCAAAAGGAAAATGCAGTTCTTTGCGGAACGGATGAAGTAATTGCATTGCTACAAACATTCGCTAAAAATCCTGAGGAACTTGAGATTAACTCTTTAAAAGATGGCGATAAAATTAGTCCATTTGAAACAGTGTTAACAATTCATGGTCCTTATGAAAATTTCGGATTTTTAGAAGGTGTCATTGATGGGATTTTAGCTCGTCGTACATCGGTTGCGACAAACGTATATAACGTTGTCCAAGCTGCGCGTAGCGTAGATAAAGAAAAACCAGTTATTTTCATGGGAGACCGTGATGATCATTATACACAACAAGCTGGTGACGGTTATGCAGCATACATCGGAGGTATGAGCGCACAAGCGACGCATGCGATGAATGAATGGTGGGGCAAAAGTGGTATGGGGACGATGCCTCACGCATTAATTCAAATGTTTAATGGTGATGTTGTGGAAGCGGCAAAAGCATATCATAAGAAATTCCCAGAAGATGAATTAGTTGTATTAATTGATTACAACAATGATGTCATTACAGATGCACTTCGCGTAGCGCGTGAATTTGGATCAACATTAAAGGGTGTACGTGTAGATACGTCCCGCACGATGATTGATCAATACTTTATTCGCCACCCAGAAGTACTTGGAACATTCGATCCACGTGGTGTAAACCCATCGCTTGTATTCGCACTTCGTAAAGCACTTGATGAAGAAGGATTCCAGCATGTAGACATCGTTGTAACTGGTGGATTTGATGAGAAGCGTATTCGTGAATTTGAAGCTCAAAACGTACCTGTTGACATATACGGGGTAGGAAGTAGCTTATTAAAAATGAATATTGGCTTTACTGGTGATAATGTAGAACTAAATGGGAAACCAGAAGCAAAAGCTGGTCGTAAATATCGTCCAAACCCACGTTTAGAGCGTGTTCAATTAGAAAAAAGAGAAGAGATGTAAAAGAGAGAAAAACTGATAGGTGATTGACCCTATCAGTTTTTCTGTTATCATAGTATAGCGGCTTCTTTTTTGCTATAATGGACTTATTATGGACATATAAAGAAGTACGTACGAGTTTATCCTGATAAGTGAAGGGAAAGAATAACTTCACTACATCAAAAATGTATGATGATTACCAAAATAAGAAAAGATTCATATACTGTCTTATAGATAGGCCGTTGTATTAGTTCGAAATGTTGGAGGTTCTTTAAGATGACAGTTTACCATTTTGTAGGAATTAAAGGAACAGGAATGAGTTCATTAGCGCAAATTCTTCATGATATGAAGCATACTGTTCAAGGGTCTGATTATGAAAAGCGTTTCTTTACACAAACAGCGTTGGAAAAGCGTAGTATCTCGATCCTTCCTTTTGATAAGAATAATGTAGAAGAAGGACAAGTGATTATTGCAGGAAATGCATTTCCTGATACGCATGAAGAAATCGTAGCAGCAAAAGAATTAAACATCCCAGTCCATCGTTACCATCATTTCTTAGGTGACCTGATGAGCCAATACACAAGTGTTGCTGTAACTGGTGCACACGGAAAAACATCAACAACAGGTTTGTTAGCCCATGTAATGCAAGGTGCACACCCAACATCTTACCTTATTGGAGATGGAACAGGGCATGGGGTAGAAAATAGTAAGTATTTTGTATTTGAAGCTTGTGAGTATCGTCGTCATTTCTTGTCTTATAATCCAGACTATGCAATTATGACGAATATTGATTTTGATCATCCAGATTATTTTGCAGACATCAATGATGTATTCAGTGCATTCCAAGAGATGGCATTGCAAGTGAAAAAAGGCATTATTGCATGTGGAGATGATGAAGAACTTCAAAAAATTCAAGCGAAAGTACCTGTTATTTTCTATGGATTTGGAGAAGATAATGATTTCCAAGCACGTAACATTCAAAAGAGAACAGATGGTACTATTTTTGATGTATTCGTTCGTAATACGTACTATGACACGTTCAAAATTACAGGATACGGCAACCACAGCGTATTAAATGCATTAGCAGTAATCGCGCTTTGCCATTATGAAAATGTTGATGTAGAAGCAGTAAAACATCAATTAACAACTTTTGAAGGCGTAAAACGTCGCTTTAATGAAAAGCCGATGGGAGAGCAAGTAATCATCGATGACTACGCACACCATCCGACAGAGATTAATGCAACGATTGAAGCTGCTCGTCAAAAACATCCAGAGCGTGAAATTGTCGCTGTATTCCAGCCACATACATTCTCACGTACAGAAAAGTTCTTAGATGAGTTCGCAGAAAGCCTAAGCAAGGCTGACCAAGTATACTTATGTGATATTTTCGGATCAGCACGTGAAAACAAAGGTGAATTAACAATCGAAGATCTGCAAAAGCGTATTGACGGTGCAGAATTAATTACAGATACAACAACGGATGTATTAAAGAAACATAAAAACGGCGTTCTAATTTTCATGGGCGCAGGTGACATCCAAAAATTCGAAGCGGCTTACGTAAAAGAAGTTCAAGTTGCAGAGAAATAATAGAAAAGACGCATAGCTTGGCTGTGCGTCTTTTTTATGTTGTCGTGGTTGTGCATTAATGTTGAAACGTCGATATATATGGAGTTGTGTTCGATATATTTCAAAAATCGTTGATATATTGGTACGCGTTTTGAAATATAAATGTTAGAATAATAAGAAAACTAAAAAGGGGACTAAAAAACATGTTCACACTCCGAGTAGATGACGAAATCGAACTACAATTACTAGAAAAACATCATAAAGAGGAATTATATCAATTATTAGATCAAAACCGTAATCATTTACGAAAATGGCTCCCTTGGGTAGATGGGACAAAATCTGCTGATGCTTATGATGAAATTTTTCCGATGTGGTTAAAGAAGTTTGCAGAGGGAGACGGTTTTGAAAGTGGTATACGTTACAAAGGAAAGCTCGTTGGGATGGTAGGCATTCATCCAGTGAGTTGGGGGAAGAAAGCGACGAGTCTTGGGTATTATCTTGCAGAAGATGCTGGCGGGAAAGGTATTATGACGCGTAGCGTAAAGGCTGTACTTCACTATGCATTTGAAAATTTAAAGCTGAATAAAATTGAAATTCGGTGCGGTGTTGGAAATGCGAAAAGCCGAGCAATTCCAGAACGTTTAGGATTTAAGTTAGATGGTATTTTACGAGATGAAGAATGGCTATATGATCATTTTCATGATATCGCTGTATATAGTTTACTAGCTTCAGAATGGAAAGAGATTCGATGAACGAGAAGATTCGTATTGTTCCATATGAAGGTACGTTTCAAGAGGAAGTAGTAGATCTTATCGTTCATATTCAGCAAAAAGAGTATAATGTTTCAATTACGAAAGAAGAGCAACCTGATTTACTTGAAATAGAAACATTCTATCAAAAGGGTCACGGAAACTTTTGGGTAGCAATTTATGATGGTAAAGTAGTTGGAACAGTAGCTTTATTAGATATTGAGAATCATCAAGTAGCGCTAAGAAAAATGTTCGTACAAAAAGAGTTTCGCGGAAAAGAATGGGGCGCATCACATATGTTGCTTCAAACAGCAATTTCATGGGCTGAGGATAAAAAATTGAAAGATATTTACTTAGGAACAACAGTAAAATTTTTAGCGGCACATCGTTTTTATGAAAAGAATGGTTTTCAAAGTGTGAGTATAGACGAGTTGCCGAAAAACTTTCCGGTGCTACAGGTAGATAAGAAATTTTATAGGTACATTGTGTAAAAGGTCATTTAGAAATGGCCTTTTTCTATGAACCAAAATGGAAATAGTGGTATAATTTGGATTAGGGGGTGTAGGTATGAACTTTCCAATTCAAAGAAGTAAGTCAGTAGTCATTTTCTTTTGTCTTACGTTAGTTTTTATGTTTATATATCCAATTGTCATGCTTTTCACTAATAAAGCGCATTGGATGTCAGCGTTGGTCGGGATGGGTTTATGCTTCATTGTAAATGTACCACTCGTTTGGGAAGTATTTATTAAAAAACATAAAGTAGAAAATGGCGTATTAAAGTACGGTATTTTAAATGATGATATTGTATTAAAAGATGTAAGAATTATACGTCAGGTCGGAAAGTCTCTTGAAATTACGACGAATGCATATAAAGTACATATGGTTGCGATGCCGCAAAATATGGATGAATTCTTGGCGCTTATAGAGAAAGAAAATCCACATGTGAAAATAGAAATGGCAGGTAAGGAATGAAATATATAAAACCTTTTTTTGCTTGGAAATTATGCTGGTGTTTGCTATCTGCACTAGGGTAAATATGAAATGGAACCTGCCTTTATATGTACCCATATTAATAGGTACTATCGCAGTGGCACTTTTATATTATTTTCATTTTCAGCAAACAAAAAGTAAGAACAGTAGCTCGATATAGAGTGAGGATAATAAAAAAACGCTCGGCGAAAATTCCGAGCGTTTTTCATTATTTTAAGTTCTCTGGGTTTAAAGCTTCTAATTCAGGTACAACGAAGCGCCCGTCTTTACGGATTAGTACATCGTCAAAGTAAATTTCGCCGCCGCCGTATTCAGGGCGTTGGATACATACTAAGTCCCAATGGATGTTCGAGTTGTTACCGTTCCATGCATCGTCGTAAGCTTGTCCAGGAGTGAAGTGGAAGCTGCCATCGATTTTTTCATCGAATAGGATGTCTCCCATTGGATGTAAGATGTATGGGTTTACGCCGATTGCGAACTCACCAACGTAGCGTGCGCCTTCGTCTGTATCGAAGATTTTGTTAATGCGTTCTGAATCGTTTGCAGTTGCTTCAACGATTTGGCCGTTCTCGAACTTAAGTTGTACATTTTCAAATGTATAACCGTTGTAAGGAGATGGTGTGTTGTAAGAAACTGTACCGTTAACAGAATCACGAACTGGTGCAGAGTATACTTCACCGTCTGGAATGTTTAAATGACCTGAGCATTTAATTGCTGGAATGTCTTTAATAGAGAATGTTAAGTCAGTTCCAGGACCAGTTAAACGAACTTTATCTGTTTTATTCATTAATGTAACAAGGCTGTCCATCGCCTTATCCATTTTACCGTAGTCTAAGTTACATACTTCAAAGTAGAAGTCTTCGAAAGCTTCTGTACTCATTTTAGCAAGCTGTGCCATAGAAGCATTTGGGTAGCGAAGAACAACCCAGCGTGTTTTTGGAACGCGAATGTCTCTATGAACTTTTTTACCAACTGTTTGGCCATGAACTTTCATACGCTCACTTGGAACGTCAGCTTGTTCATTAATATTATCGCCAGAGCGAAGGCCGATATAAGCGTCCATGTCTTTCATTACGCTTGCTTCATATGCAGCGATTTGTTCGAAATGTTCTTCAGTAGCACCCATTAATAAAGAGCGATCTACTTGATGATCTTTTAAAGAGACGAATGGGAAACCACCAGCTGCATATGCTTCTTTTACAAGTGCAGTTACAAGTTCTTTTTGTAAGCCAAAGTTTTCAATTAATACTTTTTCACCTTTTTGTAAGCGGATAGAGTAGTTAATTAAATTGTATGCTAACTTTTCAATACGTGGATCTTTCATATGTAAAGCCTCCCTACTAATTATGTATCCTCTCCTATTGTAACCTACTTAGTGGAATTTGTTGAATGATTTATGTTACAGTTAACGAATAAGTATGAAAATTCTAATGATGAGATAGGGATTAGAATGAAACGGAAAATGATTGTATAATAGGGGAAAGTATGAAAAAGATAAAGGAAGTGATGAAATGCAAGTTCTTTTATATGTAAGTGCGGCTATTATCGCGGTTGCTTTCGCAGTATTAGTAGTGTATGTATGTAGAACGTTGTTATCGGTTCAGAAGACGTTAGAAAACGTTGCAAGCACGTTAGAAGGTTTAGAAAAACAAATGCAAGGAATTAGCGTAGAGACAGAGCAATTATTACATAAAACGAATGCGTTAGCTGATGATATTCAACAGAAGTCACAGTCATTAAATAAAGTGGTAGCGGGTGTAGATGGGATTGGAACGACAATCCAATCTTTAAATACGAAGCTTCGTAATGTATCAGACTCTGTAACGGACGAAATTGAAAACAACGCTGATAAAGTAGCGCAAGTTGTACAGTGGAGCAGTGCGGCGATTGAAGTATACAATCATTACCGTGCGTCGAGACAAGAGAAGAAGGTTGAAAAAGAAGAGCGTAAATTAGAAAGAATTGAGAAAAAAGCTGAAAAGAAAGAGAAACGCTCTAGATTTCGTATGAGAGGTGAATCGTGATGAATATGACAAAACTTGAAACAATTGAAGAGCTTGAAGTCTTAGTAGAAAAGAACGAGCCGTATGTTCTTTTTAAACACAGTACGACATGCCCAATTAGTCACGGTGCATACACAGAATTTCAAGCGTATTGCAGCGAAGAAAGAGAAGTACCAGCGTATTACTTATACGTACAAGATGCGAGAGATGTGTCAAATCGTGTTGCAGAACAATACAGTATTAGACATGAATCACCGCAAGTGTTATACATAAAAGATGGGATGGTAGTATGGAATACATCTCATTGGAATATTAAAAAAGATGCTTTAGAAGAGAATATAAAGTAAAAAGAAGCAAGCTAAAGGTGCTTGCTTCTTTTTTTTTGTTTTTGTTGAAATATATTTAGTGGTACACTATTAATAGTTCAAACTAAATAACTAGATTGTTGAAAGTAGGTTTTAAGTAATGAAGAAAATGGCATTATCCTTCGCAGTCGTAAGTTTATTACTGGGAGCTTGTAGTAACAATAGTAATACGATTAGTAAGAAGGATGAAGTTATACAAAAAGATACAAAAGAAAAAAGTATGATTCCGAGAACTGCTGTTTCTAAAGATTATTATAGAACTGTTATTCCTTTAAAAGAACAAAAGGTTATTAATACAGCTAATATAAAAACAAATTCTAAATTAGATTTAGCAGAGTATGAAAATGGTTTAATAAATATTGCAACGCAGCAATTTGATACAGAGAGTCACGTACTGCAATTAAACCAGTATATTCCAGAGAAACTAATTGATGAACTAGTTGCGAAAGTAGAAGCGCCAGTTTTG
This sequence comes from Bacillus sp. EB V-12, assembly GCF_056158125.1. NCBI lineage: Bacteria > Bacillati > Bacillota > Bacilli > Caryophanales > Bacillaceae > Bacillus > Bacillus sp. EB V-12. The sequence continues at coordinate 12,601 of NZ_JBUXJL010000001.1, forward strand.
ACGAATATTATAGAACAAGACTATTTCGGAAAACAGAATTCAAATGAATTAAGTTTATCTGGTGTTATGATTGGCTTAGCTATGTCTTCAAGTGTATCGAATGAAGAGGCTATGTCTAAAGGGACTGAAGTTGCTAAACAACTTATTGAAGCTATTAACAAAAATGATAAATATAACAAATCTCCAATTACGTTTGCTATCTTTAAGCAAGAAAGTACAAGTTCTTTAAAAAATGGTACGTATATTGCTAGTGCTACTGTTCAAAAGAATGATACGAACCTTGGAAATTGGAGTACGATCGATGAAAAGTCGTATTCATATCCTTCTGATGAATTTACACAAGCACATGGAGAAGATAATACAAAAATAAATAACTTTGCTAAGGAAATAAAAGGTTTTTCTAATGGAGATTTTATTCCAGTCAACGCTAAAGTTTCTTATAAGAAAGATCAAATGGATACATTAAATATGAATATTGTTATTAAATATAACGGTAAAACAGAATTAATGGCTCTTACCCAATTGGCTGCTCAAGGCATGTTAGACAAATTGCCTAAAGATGCGAAAGTACAATTACAGATCAAGTCCGAGAGTAAAATTGAGGCCGTTATTATAAAAGAGAAAAACAGTGATAAACCGTTTGTTTCCTTCTTGTAAAAAAAGACAGTATATAAACTGTCTTTTTTTTATTTTAAATGAAAATATATAATGTTTTTTGATAGTAATTCCTTGCTGTATATCGTGTGACAATCGTATATGTATCAGCTATAATAAATTATCTTAAAAAAGTAACATATAGGAATTTGAAAGAGGTGGCTTTCTTATGGCATCACAACAATTAGGTCGTTTACGTTCTGAAATTGATCAACTTAATTTACAAATATTAGAGTTACTAAACAAAAGAGGTCGTCTCGTACAAGAAGTTGGTAATTTAAAAGAAGTACAAGGTGTGAAACGTTTTGATCCTGTACGTGAAAGAAATATGCTGGATTTAATTGCAGAGAATAATAATGGTCCATTTGAAACTTCGACTTTACAACATATTTTCAAACAAATTTTTCAAGCTGGTTTAGAATTACAAGAAGACGATCATCGTAAAGCATTACTTGTTTCTCGTAAGAAAAAAACAGAAGATACGATTGTTGAAATTAATGGTGAAAAAATTGGTGACGGAAATCAGCATTTTATTATGGGACCGTGTGCAGTGGAAAGTTATGAACAAGTACGTCAAGTTGCTGAAGCAATGAAAGGGCAAGGTCTGAAATTAATGCGTGGTGGTGCGTTCAAACCACGTACTTCACCGTATGATTTTCAAGGTCTTGGATTAGAGGGATTACAAATTTTGCGCCAGGTAGCAGATGAATATGATTTGGCTGTTATTAGTGAAATTTTAAATCCGAATGATATTGAGATGTCATTAGATTACGTTGATGTTATTCAAATTGGCGCTCGCAATATGCAAAACTTTGATTTGCTAAGGGCAGCTGGTGCTGTAAATAAACCAGTATTATTAAAACGTGGTCTATCAGCAACGATTGAAGAATTCATTAATGCGGCAGAATATATTATGGCAAAGGGAAATGGGAACATTATTTTATGTGAACGAGGTATTCGCACGTATGAAAGAGCGACGCGTAATACGCTTGATATTTCCGCTGTGCCGATTTTAAAGAAAGAAACACATTTACCTGTCGTTGTCGATGTAACGCATTCTACAGGGCGACGTGACCTTCTCTTACCAACTGCAAAAGCAGCGATGGCAATTGGTGCAGACGCAATTATGGCTGAAGTACATCCAGATCCAGCTGTAGCTTTATCTGATGCAGCGCAACAAATGAATATACCGCAGTTCAATGATTTTATGAATGAATTAAAATCATTTGGAAGTAAATTATAAAAACTTTTAATGAGCTGTTCCAAAAAGGCATTTTGGAACAGCTTTCTCCTATTGTATAGCGACTGTCATTGTCGATTTTTGTTGGTAAGTTGATATATTTAAAAAATCGCTGATATAATTAGAGTTGCGGTCGATATATTTGGAAAATCGCTGATATATTTCGAGTTACAGTCGATATATTCGAAAAATCGCCGATATAAATTTCATTTACTATCGTACTGCTTAAAATAAGATTTCTACTAAGGAAACATCTATTTTTTTACAAAAAATGCCCTTTTTTCATAAAAAATACGAAAATACGAGAAAAGAAGCGAATTTTTTCGAAACTTTTGCGGGAAAATATTGTATGAGCCTGCGTTTTTATCGTATCATTAGTAAAAGGAAGAACTCGGGACGATTGGTGGCATCTGCAAATAGAGTTGATGTCTTTTTTTCATTCAAGTAACCGATACATAAAAATAGATAACAAAAATAGAAGGAGTGTGCGATGAGATGAACGTAACAATATATGATGTAGCGCGTGAAGCGAACGTTTCAATGGCTACCGTATCACGCGTTGTGAACGGTAACCCAAATGTAAAGCCTACAACAAGAAAGAAAGTATTAGAAGCAATTGATCGTTTAGGATACCGCCCAAATGCGGTAGCACGTGGACTAGCAAGTAAGAAGACAACTACAGTAGGTGTTATTATTCCTGATATCTCAAATACGTTTTATGCAGAACTAGCTCGTGGAATTGAAGATATCGCAACAATGTACAAATATAACATCATTTTAAGTAACTCTGACCAAAATAAAGAGAAAGAGTTCCATTTATTAAATACGATGCTTGGAAAACAAGTGGACGGAATTGTTTTCATGGGTGAAGATATTACAGACATTCACATTGAAGAATTTAAAAAATCTCCAGTACCAATTGTATTAGCAGCATCATTTGATGAGCAAAATGAAACGCCATCAGTAAATATTGATTATACACAAGCAGCTTATGATGCAATGAAGCACTTTATCGAGCAAGGACATAAACGTATCGGTTTCGTCTCTGGTCCTTTCATTGATAAAGCGGGAAGCGCGAAGAAGTTACAAGGTTACAAAAAAGCTTTAGAAGAAGCAGGTATTTCATATGATGAAAATCTTGTAATCGATGGAGATTACACATATGACTCAGGTATCGAAGCATTCGAAAAGCTTTGGAGCAATGATGAAAAGCCAACAGCAATCTTCGTATCTTCTGATGAAATGGCACTAGGTGTAATCCATGCAGCACAAGACGCTGGATTAAACGTACCAACTGACGTAGAAGTACTTGGTTTCGATAATACACGCCTTGCATTAATGGTTCGTCCGCAGCTTTCAACAGTTGTTCAACCGATGTATGATATCGGTGCAGTAGCAATGCGTCTATTAACAAAGTATATGAACAAAGAAAAAGTGGAAGATCACACTGTTATCTTACCTCACCGTATCCAATTTAGAGATTCAACGAAGTAAGTATAAAAAAGCTCACAGCGATTGCTGTGAGCTTTTATTCGTATTCAGGATAGTATTTTTGTACGACTGCATTTACCATTTCGTCTTTCTTAACGTGTAAAAATCTTGCATACAATTCTTTTCCAGTTTCAAATGGGGTATCGTCTAATTCAAACACATGCAATAGTTTTCGAAACGTCCATGTTATTTGCTCGCCGTACATATTATCGTACGTATGCTCAGACTGTATAGCGATTTGTTCACCTAGTGCATGAGCTTCTTCCAAACTGTTTGCTTTAACAAGAATAATACTTTCTTCAAAAAGTGTATCGTGATTCTCTTCATAATGCTCATCAATTTTCGTAGAATCAGGCTCACTAGAATGAACAGACTCAAACAATAATTTTACAGCGTACATATTATGCTGCATGGTTCACTTTATAAATAATACTTGCGACAAGCGAAGCAGGTATTGTAAATACGTTACTTTGATAATGGTAATGTACTTGGGATTCTTCATAAGACATGTTGTCATATAGTTCGTTTTGTGAGACACTCATTTTTTTCTGTTTTTCTTTGAGCATTTTAATGTAGTTGTACTGTATTGGGACGAGAATGATGAAATAAGCTAATACGATTAGTGAAATCCAAATCATTATGAACACTCCCTTATAAAGAATATTTCTATATAACAATTATATCAATAAAAAGAAAAAATAACCATTTTTTTGTTAGAGCTAATTTTCTTCTAAAAATGCAAACAGTTCCTTTTGACTTTTTAAATTGTGATCAATACATGTTCGAGCAACATATTTCAATCCTTGTAATAATGCATCTACGTGAAAAGTATCATAATGAATTATATTTCCCTCTACCATCGTTTCGTCTTTTTGCAAGTTAATTGATATTTTTAGTACAGTTATATTACTTTGTAAATTTACAACTTCGATGTAAAAAAACTGTTTGTCTAAGTCAATCGTAACATAATCGAATCGTTCGGATAGCTCTAATTTATATGTAGTAGTATATTCCAAATGAAAGCCTCCTTATTGTATAAGTGTATGTTATAATGCCTTCGCTATAGATGGGGCTATTCCTTGTTATATGTCACATAAGTGCAAATTTAACTATTATAGGGCAATGTCATGTATAATAGAAAGAAAAGGCTTGTGAGGGGGGAAAAGAGATGATCGTTCTTTGGATAATTACGCTTTGTATGACTGCTATTTTTGCATATATGACGTTAAAACAAAATGGTTTAAAGCGATTTGTTCCAGGAAGTATTCTTGCAGGAATTGCCCTTATCACGTATGTAATTTCTATTTTTATTGAAAGTGTATCAGTAGATATGAGCACAAGTTTAATGTTTATTGGTATTACACTATTTGCAGGTAGCATTATGGTACTTATGGTTGCTGGTATTATTTTATTTATTCATATGAATTCGGAAACGTTATAGCATATAGAAAAGGCATGTCCCAAGGGGACATGCCTTTTTATCCGTTCAATTATGCTCTATCTTTAGAAGAGTTTTGCTGTTTTAGTAAATCACGAATTTCGCCAAGAAGTTCTTCTTCTTTTGTTGGCTCTGGAATTTCTTCCTCTTTTTCTTCTTCTTTTTTAGATGTTAGTTTGTTGAAAACTTTAACAAACATAAAGATAGAAGCTGCGATAATTAAGAAGTCAAAAATTGTTTGGATGAAGTTACCATACATAACAGCAGATTTACCGTATCCAAAGTGTAAACTTGTAAAGTCAACGCCACCTAATACCATACCAAGTAATGGTGTGATGATATCTTTTACTAAAGAACTAACGATTTTACCGAATGCAGCACCGATTACAACCCCGACAGCTAAATCAACGACATTCCCTTTGAAAGCGAATTTTTTAAACTCGTTCCACATGTGTTAATCCCATCCTTTCCACGATTCATTATGAAATTTATAATTCCTATCAACATATTCTATAGAAATTTACGAGAGAAATAAAGAGGGAATGGGAATGAAAGTAAATTCTGAAAAATGTATCCGTTTTAATTTTTGTTTACATCATCTAGTAAAGATTGTAGCATTTGCTGCGTTTTTAATCCTTCTAATCCATCTACAACAGGCTTTGTATCGCCTTGTACACACTCAATAAAATGATGAACAGCATCTTCAAAACCACGTTGTTTTAACGTCGTATCCCATGATGGGGAACCACTTTGTGAAACTGAGTTTTCCTGTTCAATTTCAAATGTATTCATATTTCTTACGCGAATGATTTTCCCTGGCGTTACAAGTTCAATTTGTTCTAAATTTGTACCGGCATGGCGATGCATTGCAGTAGAAAGTAACAGTCCACTTGGAGTTGTATATGTATGATGTCCGTAAAGAAGTTCATTCTTTTCATTGATTTGCATCATATTGTGAACGACGTTAAGGTCATCATTAGCTAACCAGCGAGCAGTATCTACAATGTGTAAATAATCATCTAACATAGTAAAGTCGTACGTATATGGCCCGACTTTATTTGTGCGATGCTTTTCAATTCGAATCCATGAAATATCATTAGCCTGTTCTTTGGCAGCAACATACATAGGAACGAATCTGCGATTAAATCCGACCATTAATTTTCGGTTATACTTCTCGCTTAACTCGACTAGTTGCTCAGCTTGTTCCACTGTAGCTGCTAGCGGTTTATCAACATAAACGTCGATCCCTTTTTTTAGAAGTTCAGAAACGATTTCATAATGCGATGCAGTTGAACTATGAACGAAGATTGCATCGCATTCCGAAGCTAACATTTCAATAGAATGAAAGTCTTGAATTCGGTATTGCTGGCAAACTTGTTTTCTTTTCTCTGCGTTAGGTGTAAACGCCCCTACAAAATTCCAATCAGTTTCTTTTGTAAGTGTTGGAAGATAGGCCTTTTGCGCAATACTTCCAAGTCCAATCATCCCAATTTTAGGTTTGTTCATTTTATTCCCACCCTATTAATATTAATGTAACGGCTTAAATGTAGCATAGGGTGGGGGAGGAAGGCAAAAATTAGCTTTTTACTTACGGCCTTCTAACAAAATCTTCTCTATCTCTTCAAAGTGATGAGCGCGAGCATGCTCTAACGGGGTAACACCATCATTGTCTGGAATATTTACATCTGCACCGTGCTCAATAAGAAGGCGAATGACTTGTTGCTGTGTTTCGTTTCCGTTACTTAGTACGATGGCTTCCATTAAAGCTGTCCATCCCAGGTTATTTACATGATTTACATCAATATTTGTTCGAGTGAGGAGTTCTTTTATAACGTCAATATAGCCATGTTCTGAGGCTGGGATAAGAGCTGTTCCGCCGTAACGATTTGTAATCGTAGGATCTGCACCAGCATCAATTGTTAGCTTTAAAATGTCTAAGTAACCTTCCGCACCGGCGTATAGAAAGGGATTGTTTTTCATGTCATCTTGGATATTTACGTCAGCACCAGCTTCGATAAGCGCTTTTGCGGTTTTTACATCATTTTTGTATGTAGCAATCATAAGCGGAGTGCGTCCTTGACTATCCGTCGCATTTATATTTGCGCCTTTTTTTAGTAAAGATATAACAGTATTCGTTTCATTTTTTTCAGTAGCTGCTAGTAGTGCAGTCTCCATGTTTGTCATCTCCTTTTTTACTTCTTGTTCTTGCGAGCATCCTTGTAAAAAAATTACGCAACATATCATACTGAATGTTTTTTTGAACATGGAATTTCAACCTCCTAATTTCAACTGTAAAATAGGAACATTAAATTTTTATAAACTGGCGCTAAAATTACTATAAAATCGCTTGAGTAATTGAACATATATTTTTATGCTTATAAATAATAAGGTTTGATAAAGTGAGGATTTAAGATATGTCTATTAAAACAAGGTTTTTATTTTCTTATATTGCTGTTATCCTCGTTTCTATTACGCTTATATTAGTCGCGGGATTTTTAATCGTTTTTTCGATAACAGGTGACTTGGAAGCAGTGAAAAATTTCTATAAAAGTTCTTACATTCAAAAGCCGCTTACACCAGAAGAAGAGAATGCCTATCTTGAGTTGAAGTCAGCAGCTAAACAGCATCAATCTCAATTGTTAGATGAGTCGTTTGTCTCAGCAATAGAAAAAGAGGGTGTGAAAATAGTAGTAAGAAAAGGAGAAACACTTTCATATGCTTCAAACGTATTTGAAAGTGTATCTTTAAAAGAAGCCCTTCCGAAATTTGAATCAGCAAATATTAATAGTCGTGGTACAACGGAACTAGGCGATACATTTTATCGATATGTAAAGTTTGATTTTTATTTTCCTCAGGAAGAAGAGGGAAGTATATTTGTATTAAAAAAGCAAAGTTCATTTGTAGATCTTACACAAAAATTATTTCCAATCTTATTTGTATCTCTCTTACTACTAGCCATTTTACTCATTGGATTATTAAGTTACCTCGTTTCAAGAAGTGTAATAAAACCAATTTTTGTATTGAAAGGCGCAACGGAGAAAATTAAAGAAGGAAATTTAGATTTTCAAATACCAGTTACATCACACGATGAAATAGGGCAATTAAATCAAGGATTTGAGGAAATGAGGAAGAGATTAAAAGAATCGATAGAGATGCAAACACAGTATGAAGAAAATAGAAAAGAGCTTATTTCAAACATCTCTCATGACTTAAAAACACCGATTACATCAATTATCGGATATGTAGAAGGAATAAAGGACGGGGTAGCAAATACGCCAGAAAAAATGGATAAGTATTTAACAACTATCCATACGAAAGCAAGACATATGGATACACTTATTGATGAATTATTTTTATTCTCAAAGCTCGATTTGAATCGAGTTCCCTTTCAGTTTGAAACGGTTGAATTGAATACGTTTATGCAAGAGTTAATCGAAGAGATGCAAATGGATTTAAGTAAAGAAGGTATAGAAGTTAACTTACAATTACATGCATCACCACTATATGTAACGGCTGATTGCGAAAAAATCAATAGAGTTATATCAAATTTAATTCATAATAGTGTGAAATACATGGATAAAGAAGAGAAGAAAATTACTGTAATAGTATCGAGTGATAATAATAAAGTTATTGTGAAAGTGATGGACAATGGATCAGGTATAGAATCTGATACGCTACCTTATATCTTTGAACGTTTTTATCGTGCAGAACAATCGCGGAATTCTAGCACAGGTGGAAGTGGACTTGGTTTAGCAATAGCGAAGCAAATTGTTGAAGAACATGGCGGGGAAATTTGGGCGGAAAGCGAGCTTGGTAAAGGCACAAGCATTTTCTTCTCATTGGAAAAAGTAGAGGAATGTGGTGAGTAAATTGAAAAGAATTTTATTAATAGAAGATGAAGTAAGTATTGCAGAATTACAGCGAGATTATTTAGAAATTAATGATTTCCAAGTTGATGTAGAGCATTCAGGAGAAATAGGTTTACAAACAGCCTTGCAAGAAGACTATGATTTAATTATTTTAGATATTATGCTTCCGAAAATGAACGGATTCGAAATTTGTAAACAAATACGTGCTGTAAAAGATATTCCGATTCTACTTGTTTCAGCAAAAAAAGAAGATATAGATAAAATTCGCGGACTCGGATTAGGAGCGGATGATTATATAACGAAGCCGTTTAGCCCGAGTGAATTAGTCGCAAGAGTAAAAGCGCATATTGCCCGTTATGAAAGATTATTAGGAAATGTAAGTAAGCAACGCGATACGTTATATATTCACGGAATTTCTATCGATCAACGAGCGAGGAAAGTTTTTATAAACAATGAAGAAGTGGCATTTACAACGAAGGAATTTGATTTATTAACATTCTTTGTCACACATCCAAACCAAGTATTAAATAAAGAACAGTTATTTGAACGCATTTGGGGATTAGATTCCGCTGGTGATTTAGCCACTGTTGTCGTCCACATTAGAAAGCTACGTGAAAAAATTGAAAGAGATCCTGCTCACCCGCAATATATTGAAACAGTATGGGGAGCTGGTTATCGTTTTAACGTGTAATATACCTGCCGAGTAATTGGCAGGTTTTTTGTATGTTATTCGAATGGAAAGGAAGAAATAGGTAATTTGTGTTAAAATGTAAAGAGAAACAAAACAGAGGAGAGCATAGGGAGCGAGCTATATGTTGGGGGATATATTAAAAGATAATAAATCAAATAAGACTTTAAAGATTGGAACTAATATCGTACTTATCTTATTGATTATTGGTGCAATACAAATGTTTTATGATGAAGATTCTACGAATGATCATTTCGGTTGGTTCTTTTTTGCAATCTTTTGGGTAATTAAAAGCATTTCTAGCTCTAAGGTAAGTTTAAAAGATAGAGATAAAAAGTCGGTATTACTTGATGTGGGTTTAGTGGTTATTTCTTTTGTTTTTTTAGTTGTTTTTAGTGTGAAATATTTCTTTTGAAAAAAGCTCATAGTCGTATAGAGGCTATGAGCTTTTTATCAGTGTTTAGGTTTTCTTAATAATAATGGTACTAACGATTTATAAAATGTTTGAGTAGTAGAAGTAAACTGAGCAGCTTCTTCTAAAAAAGGATAATGGTTGCTATTTTCGAATGGAATGAAGATAGAATTACGTATTCCATCATGTATCTCGATAGAATACTGAATCGGGCACTGTACATCATGGCTTCCACATGTAATGAGGGTCTTTGTTTGGATGGAAGGTAAATTCTCTCTTAAATCAAATGAAGGATATTCATTGGCGAAAGCATTCATCCGGCTAACGGACATTGTTTTATTAATTGGTTTACAAAAATAAGAGTTGTAGTTTTCTGGTTTATACAATGATAATTTTGTTCTCTTAGTAGATAGTTCTTTCCGTTCTTCATCTGTAAGGTGAGGGTTTTTTAAGTTTTCGATGAGTTTTTGCATATAATGAAACTGTGGATGTGCTGGGTGATAAATGCAAAAGGGTGTTTCGGTGTAGTTACTTGCTGCGGTTCCGACCACGACTAATGATTGTAAGGAATGTGGATATGTAATCGCATATAAAAGTCCAAGCATGCCACCTGTTGAATGGCCAGCGAAATGCCATGTTGGAAGTTGTAATGCTTCTCGTATGGCTTCCAAGTCGTGGATTGTTTCAATCATGCTTAATTCGTTTTCTGACTGGGCGGTTACAGAGCGACCAGTATCTCGTAAATTAATGAGAAATACACGATGCGTAGCAGTAAAAACATCCGCAAAGTAATCACCAGTTTCATTAAATTGTGAATAGTGATGTGTAATACAAAGCGGTTCGCCACTGCCTTTAGTAAAAAGCTCAAATGTGCCACGTTTCGTGTGGATCATTTGTTGTATCCACATAATATCACGACCTTTCCTCATAAAATCCATTAGTACATAAAAATATATCAGCGATTATTAGAATATATCGGCGCATTTCGAAATATATCAGCGATTATTAAAATATATCGACTTACCGACAGAAACCGACAATAAATAAAAGGAGGCTATTCAAAAACGAGCCTCCTTTTCGTTTAGTACAAAGATTTTGTCATATTATTCCGAATAATTTCAAGGGATTTCGCTACAGTTAATGCGTTTTTTTCTTCAATTTCTGGTTTACGGGGGATAGGTTTATACATGTTGTCTGGATCTTCCCATGTGAGGGGAAGTTCTGTTTCTGCTTGTCCTTTCCAAGCTTCAATCCATTCTGGAGGGAGATAACCTGAGATGTTTTGGATGTTGTTCATTTCGAGCCAAATGAGTGCCCAAGCTCTTGGAACGACGCGCCAGTGATCATAGCCACCGCCACCGACAGCGATCCAGCGACCGTCGCAATATTCATTTGCAATTTCACGAGCGAGCTTCGGTATTTCACGGTAAATATTCATTGTCGCACAAAGATGTGTAAGTGGGTCATAATAATGTGCGTCAGCACCATTTTGCGTTAAAATAATATCCGGTTTAAAGTACGCTGCAACTTCTTTTACAACAGTTCGATATGATTTTAAGAACGATTCATCTTCTGTAAAAGCATCGAGTGGAACGTTAAAAGAATAACTATAGCCATTACCTTGTCCGCGTTCATTTACAGCGCCAGTTCCAGGGAATAAATAGCGACCAGTTTCATGTAATGAAATTGTGCATACGTTAGGGTCATCATAAAACGACCACTGTACGCCATCACCGTGATGAGCATCTGTATCAATATATAAGACGCGTAAACCGTATTTCTTTTGAATATATTTCATTGCGATAGAACTGTCGTTATAAATACAAAAGCCAGATGCTTTGCCGCGAAAGCCGTGATGTAAGCCGCCGCCCAAATTAAGTGCGTGTTTTACTTTTCCGGAAAGAACAGCATCGACAGCTGTTAACGTACCACCAACGAGCAATGCGCTTGCTTCGTGCATATTTGGGAACATCGGTGTATCTTCTGTTCCGAGTCCATATGTCATCGCAATTGATTTTTCTAACTTTCCTTCTCCAGCACGTTTTACCGCATTTATGTACTCCTCTGTATGAACGTAGGCGATCTCTTCATCTGTAGCCATCCGTGGTGAGATGATTTGAGAGGGAGAGATGAAACCGCCCTTTTGTAATAAATCATACGTAAGTGTGACGCGCAGTTGGTTAAAAGGATGATCAGGGCTAAATGAATAGCCCCGAAAGTCATCCGAATAAATAAACGCGCTACTCATGCTTGCATCCCCATGATGTTTGGCCATAATACGCGGTAGCCTTCTGCTTCAAGTGCATCAATCACTTTTAGAGGATTCATCGTTTGAATGCGGAAAACGAGTACTTTATCATTCTCGTCTTTTGCTGGGTAGACGAGAACACTCACGATATTTATTTGTAAATCACTAAAAATAGCAACGACTTTTCCAAGAATACCAGGTTCGTTTTTTACTTGAATTTCAATTTGCGAACTTGGTTGATGTGCTCCTGTTAATTTTACTAACGTGTGTAATACTGTAGATTCAGAAATGATTCCAACTAACTTCCCGGCCTTTGTAACAGGAAGACAGCCAATTTTATTTTCAAAAAATAAAGTAGCAATTTCCTCAACGAAATCGAGAGGATGGCAAGTCATAACAGGATGTTTCATAATAAGTTCGAGCGGTTGCTGTAGCATATCGAGTGAAACTTGTTCATCTAGAATAGACGGACTTGCATCTCTTACATCCCGATCAGAAATAATGCCTACGACGTGATTATTTTGATCGACAATTGGAATGTGCCGAATGCCTTTCGTGCGTATCGTTCGGATTGCTGTTTCGATTGTATCGTTTGGATGTAATGTAACTACATTTTGATTCATAATTTCTTCTACAATCATTCCAGTTGCCCCCTTTATTAATACATAAAACGATTGTGAAAACGTAGACGATCAAAAGCTTGAATAGAATCCGTATCAACGCGTTTACCGATGCGGACCATTAAACAGTTGGCAGGATGTGAACAAATTTCAGGATCGTCTGTAGCCATCCATTGTAACCCGCCAGCATTCATCATCTTCTCCATTACTTTTCGGTATTCCCACACATTCAATCCTGTTTGTTTCAAATCCCAGTGCCAATAATATTCAGTCGTCAATATAATGTAATCTTCCATATAATCGTCCATCATAGAAACCTCTAGTAAGTTCTTTCCGACAGAACTCCCGCGGAAGGCTGGGACTACTTCAATTGCCCCAAGCTCAATTAAGTTTTCCATTTTTCCTTCTGACCATCGTTCAAGTGGATCAGGATACAAGTATGTAACATATCCAACAATTGTTTGGTCATGTCTAGCAATAATGAGACGAGCTTCTGGTAATTTAGAAATTTCGACAATTGCTTTATATTGTTGCTCGGCAGGACGAAACGCAATTAAGTCTGGATGAAACTCATACATTTCTAAGTTATGTGTAGAGACAGGACCTTCAATAATTAAAGTGCCTTTCGCTGTTTTTAAGTTTCTAGCATTATATATTTTTTTATGAATCAATGTATTGCTCACCACCTTGAGGGTTTGTGAATCTATTAATATCGTACTTTATAATATATGCGATGTGAATCGAAATTTGTCATTAAAAATTTGTCTAAAAATCAACAAATATACTGAAAATTTTAAATAATGTCATTATAATAGATAATAGAATACATAGGAGGGGGATGTAAAGTATGAAAGTAGAAACGCTTCCTGTCATTAAAGGAGAAAATAATTTGCCGAATTATGATGAGGCATACGCGAATTTTAACTGGGAAGAGGTTAATAAAAACTTTACTTGGAATGAAACAGGCCGAGTAAATATGGCGTATGAGGCAATTGATAAGCATGCGAAATCCGATCGAAAGAATAAAGTAGCTCTTTATTATCAAGATGGATCGCGAAAAGAGAAATATACATTTAAGGAAATGAAGGATTTTTCTAATAAAGCAGGAAACGTCCTTAAGAATTATGGCGATGTAGAAAAAGGCGATCGCGTTTTTATTTTTATGCCACGTTCTCCAGAGTTATATTTCGCACTTTTAGGTGCAGTGAAATTAGGAGCAATTGTTGGACCGCTATTTGAAGCATTTATGGAAGGCGCAGTTCGCGATCGCTTAGAAGATAGCGAAGCAAAGGTGTTAATTACAACGCCTGAATTGTTAGAGCGCGTACCATTAAATGATTTACCGGCTTTAAAAACAGTTTTCCTTGTTGGAGATAATGTAGAAGAAGGCGGTAAAACGGTAGCTTTCAATCCGTTATTTGAACAAGCTTCAAAAGAATTACATATTGAATGGTTAGGCCGTGAAGACGGTTTGATTCTACATTACACGTCTGGTTCTACTGGTAAGCCAAAAGGCGTGCTTCATGCGCAAAACGCAATGGTTCAGCACTATCAAACGGCGAAGTGGGTATTAGATTTAAAAGAAGACGATGTATATTGGTGTACTGCTGACCCGGGCTGGGTAACTGGAACAGCTTACGGTATTTTCGCACCGTGGTTAGTTGGAGCGTCAAATGTTATTTTAGGTGGACGCTTTAGTCCAGAAGCTTGGTATGAAGCACTGCAAGATTACGGTGTGACGGTTTGGTACAGCGCCCCAACAGCATTCCGTATGTTAATGGGAGCTGGACAAGACGCAATTAAAAAATATGACTTATCACAAGTTCGTCACGTATTAAGCGTTGGTGAGCCGTTAAATCCAGAAGTAATTCGCTGGGGTATGAATGCATTTGGACTTCGTATTCATGATACGTGGTGGATGACAGAAACAGGTGGACAAGTAATTTGTAACTACCCTTGTATGGAAATCCGTCCAGGTTCAATGGGTAAACCAATTCCAGGTGTGAAAGCAGCGATTGTTGATAATGAAGGAAATGAAGTGCCTCCTTACACAATGGGTAACTTAGCAATTGCGAAAGGTTGGCCATCTATGATGCGCGGGATCTGGAATAACCAGCAAAAATATGAATCTTATTTCATGCCGGGAGATTGGTACGTATCAGGTGACTCTGCCTATATGGATGAAGATGGATACTTCTGGTTCCAAGGACGTATCGACGATGTAATTATGACGTCAGGTGAGCGCGTTGGTCCGTTTGAAGTAGAAAGTAAATTAATCGAGCATGCTGCTGTTGCAGAAGCTGGTGTAATTGGTATTCCTGATCCGGTGCGCGGCGAAATTATTAAAGCATTTATCGCACTTCGAGCAGGATACGAACCATCTGATGAATTAAAAGAAGAAATTCGTCAATTTGTAAAGAAAGGCCTAGCAGCTCATGCAGCGCCACGACAAATTGAATTTAGAGATAAATTACCGAAAACGAGAAGTGGTAAAATTATGCGCCGCGTATTAAAAGCGTGGGAGCTGAATTTACCAACAGGTGACTTATCAACGATGGAAGATTAAGAGGGAAAGGTCTGAACGAAAAATGTTCAGGCCTTTCTTTTTTATGATATCATGAACTTGTATATATAAGTTAAAGGGGATAGTATGATGAAAACAGAAAAGGAAAAGATGATACTAGGAGAAATGTACATACCGGCTGATCCAGTTTTAGTACAAGAAAGAGAGCAAGCACGTATATTAACGAGAAAATTAAATGATACGCCAGAAGAGCAATTAAAAGAGCGTAGCGAAATCGTAAAAGAATTATTCGGAACGACAGGAGATAATATTCATCTTGAATCTTCTTTTAGATGTGATTACGGCTATAACATTCACGTTGGCGAAAATTTTTACGCGAACTTTGACTGTACGATTTTAGACGTATGCCCGGTAACAATCGGAGTGAACTGTATGTTAGCTCCAGGTGTTCACATTTATACAGCAACGCACCCACTTGATCCGGTAGAGCGTATAAGCGGATCAGAATACGGAAAACCAGTTACAATTGGCGATAACGTATGGATTGGCGGAAGAGCAATTATTAATCCAGGTGTAACAATTGGAGACAATGCGGTGATCGCATCTGGTGCTGTCGTAACGAAAGATGTGCCTAATAATGTAGTAGTTGGCGGGAATCCTGCAAAGATTATAAAAAAACTAAAATAATATTTGAACGAAGTGCCTTCCTCGTCTGTATACATTTATGAAAGAATAGATGAGGGAGGCTTTTTTATATCTAATAAATTACTCTTTGCGACGTTGTAAAGGATTGACAAGAAGGGAAACCTGACCTCTATTTGACACGCCTATATAAATGATGGTATAAAGAAAAGTATATGAATAATTGAGCGTGGAAAGGGAGAAGTAGTGATCATTTCCCTGTTTTAGAGAGCTGATGGCCGGTGAAAATCAGCACATAGATGATCGCGAATTACGCCCCTAGAGCATCTTTTTTCGATTGAATTGTATTCAAAAGGGAAGAGACGGTGCTAAGCCGTTATGTAAATAAGGTGGTAGGCTTTTTTTGGTCTGCAACTAGGGTGGTAACGCGATAATCAAAATCGTCCCTTATTTGAAGGGGCGATTTTTTTATGTTTTTAACCTTCACGCCAGTAATGAACTTAAAGGAGAGTATGTAGGATATGGGTATTTTACAAGATCTTGAATTTCGCGGTCTAATTAATCAGCAAACAGACGCTGAGGGCCTTGAGCAATTATTAGAAAAAGAAAGCGTTAAATTATACTGTGGTTTCGACCCGACAGCGGATAGCTTACACATCGGTCATATGTTACCAGTATTAATGTTACGTCGTTTCCAATTAGCTGGTCACCAACCAATCGCACTTGTTGGCGGTGGTACTGGTATGATCGGTGATCCAAGTGGTAAAAAAGCAGAGCGTACATTAAATACGAAAGATACAGTTGCTTACTACACAGAAAGCATTAAAAACCAACTTTCAAACTTCTTAGAGTTTGAAAACGTGGACAACCCAGCAACGATGGCTAACAACTACGACTGGCTTGGTAGCTTAGATGTCATTTCATTCTTACGCGATATTGGTAAAAACTTCGGTTTAAACTATATGTTAGCAAAAGATACGGTAGCATCTCGTTTAGAAACTGGTATTTCATTCACTGAGTTCAGTTACATGATTTTACAATCATACGACTTCTTAAACTTATACCAACAACATAATTGCCGTCTGCAAATCGGTGGTAGTGACCAATGGGGTAACATTACAGCTGGTCTTGAATTAATCCGTAAATCAGAAGAAGATGCGAAAGCATTCGGTTTAACAATTCCACTTGTTACTAAATCTGACGGTACGAAGTTTGGTAAAACAGAAGGCGGCGCAATTTGGTTAGACCCAGAGAAAACGACTCCTTACGAGTTCTACCAATTCTGGATTAACACAGATGACCGCGACGTTGTTAAATACTTAAAATACTTCACATTCTTATCTCATGAAGAAATTCTTGAGCTTGAAAAGCAAGTAGCTGAAGCGCCAGAAAAACGTGCAGCACAAAAAGCATTAGGTGCAGAAATGACAAAACTTGTTCACGGCGAAGAAGCATTAGAGCAAGCGATTAAAATTTCAGCTGCATTATTCAGTGGTTCTGTAGCAGAACTAACTGCAAGCGAAATCGAACAAGGATTCAAAGACGTACCATCTGTAGAACGTACTGCAGAAGATACAGTATTAATCGACTTACTTGTAGAAAGCAAAATCTCTCCATCAAAACGTCAAGCACGTGAAGATGTAACGAATGGCGCAATCTACGTAAACGGTGAGCGTACACAAGCATTAGACTACGTTGTAACAGAAAACGACCGCATCGAAGGTAAATTCACAATCATTCGCCGCGGTAAAAAGAAATATTTCTTAATTCGTTACTAATCAGAAACGAATATAAAACAAATAGTACCCCGAATTGTAGGCTGAAAATTCTATGATTCGGGGTTTTTTATGTATAAATTTAGATTGCCTCACGAGATCTTGTAAATAGAATATGAAGAATTAATACGAGCATATAAAGTAAGCTAATAAGCATAACAATAAATGCTGTTGGATAAAATTTTGCCGCATGTATAAAGAAATCGATTTGATAAATATCTTCGTAATTTGAAACGGTGCCTTTAAAGTAATTCGTAAACTTGGCACTATATTTCCATTCATCAGGATCATCTATTAAATTACTTCCCTGATACCAATTAATAAGTGCGGAAGTAATAAACAACATACATGCACTACCCAACTGAACCATTTGATTTATTGTCAAAACGAATCAACCTCCTATTTAATGGTTATTATAGCGTGCATTCATATTCCTGTAACCTTTTTGTTGTAATCTCCTTTTCGAGTTCATACGGAAATCACATGTAAGCGGTATGATAAATGTATAACAAATAGAAAGGAGTGGTAAAACAAAATGTCACTAGAAGCGCTCATTATTTTTTCTTTGCTAAACGCGGGTCAACTTGCAGAGAATTCGAAGATGGATGT
Organism: Bacillus sp. EB V-12; assembly: GCF_056158125.1. Taxonomy (NCBI): domain Bacteria; kingdom Bacillati; phylum Bacillota; class Bacilli; order Caryophanales; family Bacillaceae; genus Bacillus; species Bacillus sp. EB V-12. Next base: position 30,811 of record NZ_JBUXJL010000001.1, read on the forward strand.
ACATAAAGAGCAGAAAGATGCTTATGTATATGTTCAAAAAGAGGAAAATAAATAATTTTAATATATATAAATAAAAGCTACTCGAAGTAACTGTTTTGGTGTCTTCGGTAGCTTTTTTGTATGCATAGGATTCAAATTTAGTAAGTGAGCTATTTAATAGAGGGTTTGTAGAAGAAACAAGTATAATTAATATGAACTGATAAATTGATAAAAATAAACCGTTATAAACAGGAGGATTTGTATGGAACATAGTGAGGCATCTCAAAGGCTGTTTTTTTGATTTAATCTTTTTAATATTAAGTCCCCCCTGTCAAAAAAAGTTTGTCCTCTGGGGAGGGTAGGTAGCGTAGGGGCACATCAATAGCTGCACTATTTTTTTAAAAATGAAGGGGGGTGAAATGTCTATGAAACTCTGTAAGTATTACATAATAAAAGCCACAACTCATGAAAAGACCTTCTAATTTATTGTTAGTTTATTTGATTAATATTCTTTGTCCACTTTTCGTAACTCTGACTGTGTAAGTCCATATGCCTCTGTTGTACAACCTGCTAACAACATAACAGGCATAGCTGAAGTTAATAGTTTACGTTTCATTGACATATACCCCTTTGTGTTATTTCTTTTTACTTAGTTCTTTTGTTGCTTTGTCTACTAACTCAGAAGCTTCGTCTAAATCCTTTTTAGCGAATTCAATTGTATCTTTATCATCCTCTTCTAAACCTGTCTGCATGTTTTCTACCCCTGATTTCGAGAATAACATTGCTTTACTTATGTTTATCGGTGTTTTATTGTCTTCAGCTAACTTATAATCTAGTTTATCAATCTTATCAATTAATTCGAAATAAGGTTTCGATAACTCTTTTAACTTTTCAGCCTTCTTCTTATTAGATTTTCTGCTATCTACAAGGTCTTTTATTTCTTCCGTTTGTTCAGTGTAATCTTTAAGTAAGTATGTTGCATTCTTATTATAGTCTTCTTTCTTGTTTTCTTTAACAGAAGCTTCCATTACTTCGTCTTTCTTTTTATCGTTTGACTCACAACCTACCCCTGTTATTAACAACATTGGAATCGCTAAAGTTAATAGTTTACGTTTCATTTTCTCATACCCCTTTAGTATTTATTATTCTACTTCACTTACACTTTGTTCGTCTAATGCTCGAATATCGTCTATTGCTTTACCAAACATCCCCATTGCTTCATTTAGACTCTTTGTACCAATGTCTGCCTTAGTCTCACTTATTTCGTCTACCGATTCTAATATCTTATCCCTTGACTTCTCATAAAGAATTAAAGACTTTTTCAATTCCATTTGCAAGTTTTCGTATTGTTTAGGCGGTTTAATGTCTTGTAATTTCTTAGACTCCGCATACACCTTTTCAAGTTGCGCTTTTACTTTTTCTTGGTTTGTTAGTAAAGTTTTATCCTTTTCCATAATCAGAGTTACTTTTTACATTTCCTTTGCAAAACCCTCTGCTTTAGTTTGTACTTCACCGAGATACATATTTAAAGACATGAACTTTCCCTCCCCTTACAAGAAAATAATACCAATTTAAGAGGGGGATTGTAAACGTAATATTCTGATGATTTAACGATTAAAGAGGTACTCGTCCATTAAGTTTTTTAATCTCATTCGGATGATCTGGTAATGAAGAGGTTTTTAAGGTTGAATGTAAATAGAAAAGGGAAGATATAGATTATGTGCAAATAAATACGTTGTAAAAATAATGTTAAGAAAAGGAGAGTATAGCAAAGGAAAATGAGTTATGGGATAGAATGTAGTGTTTTTAAGTGTTAGAAGAAGAGGGAGGTTTTTATTAATGTGGATAAAAAATGGATGGAATTCTAGAGAGGGGGTTAAGTTTTATTAACTATAGACTTGCAGTTCTTTTTTATTTTGTTACATTGGTCTGTTTCTATACATATAATCGGTTATATTCAATAAAAAAAGCCCAGGAACCTTGAATTAACAAGGTTCCTAAGGCTTTTAATACGACTCTTTTCAGAGTACCGAGATTAACGAGAGTAGAACTCTACGATTAATGCTTCGTTGATTTCAGCTGGTAACTCAGAACGCTCAGCGTGACGAGTGTAAGTAGCTTCTAATTTGTCAGCATCGAAAGTTAAGTATTCTGGTACGAAGTTGTTAACTTCGATCGCTTCTTTAACAACAACAAGGCTGTTAGATTTTTCGCGAACGCTGATAGTTTGACCAGGTTTTACACGGTAAGATGGGATATCTACGCGAGCGCCATCAACCATGATGTGACCGTGGTTTACTAATTGGCGAGCTGCACGACGAGTGCGAGCTAAGCCCATACGGTAAACTAAGTTGTCAAGACGAGCTTCAAGAAGGATCATGAAGTTTTCGCCGTGCTTACCAGGCATTTTACCTGCTTGGTCAAATGTGCGACGGAATTGACGCTCAGTCATGCCGTACATGTGACGAAGTTTTTGTTTCTCTTGTAATTGTAAACCGTATTCTGAAAGTTTCTTACGTTGGTTAGGACCGTGAGGACCTGGTGCGTAAGGGCGTTTTTCTAATTCTTTTCCTGTGCCGCTTAGAGAGATTCCAAGACGACGAGACAGTTTCCAAGCTGGACCTGTATAACGAGCCATAGTTGACTCCTCCTTTAAAAATGTTTTTATTTACGTAAAATAAAAACAGACGTAATCGATATTTACGGGCATTTTGTTTTCATGTACCTTCGCTCCAGCAGCAGGGAGTTACGAGATACACCTCCGTAGAGGAACAAAATACAAACGATAAACTCACATTACAAGGCTGCCTTTTTATTTTACACAAACGCTATTATATCTTTTACCCAGAGTTTCGTCAAGCGAGTACGTTTTTGTTTTATGCATAAAAATTTTGGAAATTAATATAAGAAGGAATTTAAAACAATATAGAAGAAGAGATAGAAACACAAATAAAACGCTTACATAAAATGAAGGAAAACGTTCATCAAATTTTTATGGATGAATATGCGGCAATAAAAACATAAGGGGGATGTTTTTATGAAAAAGAAGCATATGGAGACAGCGTTAATTCATCACGGTTATACACCTGAGGAACATAAAGGAAGTTTAACACCACCTTTATTTCAAACTTCTACATTTACATTTGAGACTGCGCAGCAAGGAGAGGCGAGTTTTGCGGGAGTGGATCCATCTTATATTTACTCACGGCTTGGAAATCCAACTGTGAAATTATTTGAAGAACGTATGGCGGTGTTAGAAGGAGGAGAAGAGGCACTTGCCTTCGGATCTGGTATGGCAGCTATTTCAGCGACTTTAATCGGTTTTTTAAAGGCTGGAGATCATATTATTTGTTCAAATGGATTATACGGATGCACGTACGGTTTTTTAGAAGTGTTAGAAGAAAAATTTATGATTACGCATTCGTTTTGTGATATGGAGACAGAGGTTGATATTGAAAATAAAATTCGCCCAAATACAAAGCTTATTTTCGTTGAAACACCAATTAATCCGACAATGAAATTAATTGATTTAAAACAAGTGATTCGGGTTGCGAAGCGAAAAGGTTTACTTGTTATTGTTGATAATACATTTTGTTCACCTTATTTACAAAGACCGCTTGAGCTTGGCTGTGATGCTGTTGTGCATAGTGCGACAAAATATATTGGTGGTCATGGCGACGTTGTGGCGGGTGTAACGATTTGTAAAACGAAAGCATTAGCTGAAAAGATTCGCCCGATGCGAAAGGATATCGGCGGTATTATGGCACCGTTTGATGCATGGTTATTATTACGCGGGTTAAAGACGTTAGCAGTAAGAATGGATCGTCATTGTGATAATGCAGAAAAAATTGTATCGTTCTTAAGAAAACATGATGCGGTAGAAGATGTTTGGTATCCAGAAGGAGAGTTAGCATCTCGTCAAATGAAACGCGGGGGCGGTGTTATTTCTTTTTCAGTAAAAGGCGGAAAAGAAGAGACGCAAGCGCTTATTAATGATCTTCACTTTATTACAATTGCGGTGAGTTTAGGAGATACAGAAACGTTAATTCAGCATCCAGCAACGATGACGCACGCTGCGATTCCAGCTGAACTAAGAAAAGAAATGGGCATTTTCGATAATTTAATACGCTTATCAGTCGGTTTAGAATCATGGGAGGATATCGTTTCTGATTTAGAGCAGGCATTAAAGAAAATATCTACTGTTAATCAATAAAAAAAGAGTGAGCTATCGGTTTTGTACAGGACGTACTAAATCGATAACTCGCTCTTTTCTTTTTACATATGTTTTAGGAGTGTTTCCACAAACTTTTCTAAATAGCGCTGATCTACTTCATCGAAACGATTCTTTTCGGGACTATCAATGTCAAGTACACCAATGACAGCTCCTTCTTTCACAATTGGTACAACGATTTCTGAATTAGAAGCACTATCGCAAGCGATGTGACCTGGGAATTGGTGAACGTCTGCTACAAGCTGTGTTGTTTTCGTTTCAGCTGCTACGCCGCAAACGCCTCGTCCAAATGGAATGCGTACGCAAGCAGGCATTCCTTGGAACGGTCCAAGGACAAGCTGATTTCCTTCTGTTACGTAAAAGCCAACCCAATTAACGCGATCTAAAAATTGGTTTAATAATGCGGAAGCATTTGATAAGTTTGCGACTACGTTTGATTCGCCAGTTAATAACGCATCCAGTTGTTTAATTACTGTCTCATATTGCTGCACACGAGATCCTGCATAACTTTCTTTAGTAAACATGGAAACAGCTCCTTTTTTATCGAGATGTGTAAAATATTAGCAAAATACGATGTATTTCACATGACTTTGTCGATAGAAAATTAAAGGAATTTGTCTTAAAAGTCAAGAAATTTAAACTATAGCTGTTCAGTGAGGGGAAGTGAGCGCATGAAGCAGACGAAACAAAAAGTAATTGATGCGGCAATATCGTTGTTTAATACGAAAGGTTATGATGGAACGTCGGTGCGAGACATTGCAAAGCGAGCGGATGTGAATGTAGCGAATATTTCATATTATTTTGCTGGGAAGCAAGGTTTATTAGAACAGCTTATTACTGATTTTTTAGAAGGATATATTCATGTGATTGAAATGTCGTTTGAACAGAGAGAGTATTTGTCGGCTAAAGATGTAATGGTGCAAATGGTGCGCGGGATTTTACGATATCAATTTGAAAATAGAGAACTAACACGTTTCTTCTACCGAGAGCTTTCGCTTGATACGACATTAATTCGTGAAGTGATGACCGTTTATTTTTCTAAAGAAAGATATTATATAGAACAAATGATTAGACAAGGACAAATGAAACAAGAATTTCAGAAAGTATCATTTACAATGTTTATGACGCAATTAAAAGGTATGATAAGTATGCCGTTTTTATATCCACAATATATATCAGAAGTACTCCATTCTTTCCCGTCTGAGACATTTTTCATAGAAATGTATACGAAAGAGATTGAGCAATGGATGGAACAAGCATTATGTAAAGCGAATATGTACCATGAATGGCCAAGAGCTGTTCATATGTGAAGAATCCCCACCTAACGAACTGAGGTGGGGATTTTTATGTTTACTTTTCTTTGCCATAAATTGTTACATAATAGCGCGATAATTGTTAATGCAGCTCCAGCGATTTCAATTTTATCGACTGTATAACCTCGAAAGATAGAACCAATGAGTGCAAGGATAGGAACTAAATTCATAAATAATATGCCGTTAATAGATGAAATATAGCGATTTCCCATATTCCAGCAAAATACAGCGATAACGCCTGCGATAATCGACATATAAAAGAGCTCAAAACGAACGCTCACAACTGTACGCAGTGACGGCATAGTAACTATATTTGTGTACGTTAAGAAAGTAACAATAACGATGAGTGAAATGGAGCCAAATAAACAAGTTAATGTCGTGTACCTAAGTGGTGACCAAGATTGAAAACGAGCAGCCCCGTTTGTATAAATGACCCAGCAAGTAACGCCGCATAGCATCAATATATTTGTTGATAAGTGGCTTGCAGCTCCAAATAGTAATTCAATATTTCCTTTTGAAATGACAAGCATAACACCAAGTAATGCAACGAACATACAAAGGAATGTATAGTTTTGTGGGCGGCGATTTTGGGTTATCCATTGCAGTGATAAGGCAATCAGTGGCATAAGGGATTGAATCATAGCTGCATGGATTGCTCCGGAAGGTCCGGCAAGTTGCTGTCCGTAGAAAACGAGAAAACCATACCCCGCGAAACCGACTGTCCCGTAAAAGAATAGAGAAAGTGTTCTTTTTTCTAAGCGGAGTGAAGTCTTTCCTTCAGTAATTAATAGCAAAATAAGAAAAATAATAGCTGCTGATCCATAGCGAAGCGTTGTGAAGAAGAATGGATCGATAAATTGCAGAGCACTTGCCATTACAGGAAACATAAATCCCCAGGCAGTGACGGCGAGTAAGCATAGAAAGGATCCGAGTAGCATTTGTTTTTTGTTCAAGAGTATCTTTCCCCTTTACATTTCGTTATAGTAAGTTGATGAAATAAGTATAAAGAGTAATTGTTTATAGGAGGAAATATCGATTTCTTATAACGGTTATAACTTTTTGTTAGAGGTGTGTACGATGGATTTGGAGGCAGTACGATCGTTTATTGAAGTGAAGCATACGCGAAGTTTATCAAAGGCAAGTAAGATTTTACATATATCACAACCAGCGCTTAGTAAACAAATTCAAAAGTTAGAAGCGGATTTAGAGGTTACTTTACTTAAACGTTCTGCGCAAGGAGTAGAGTTAACGGAGGCAGGAGAGTTATTTATAAAAAGAATGTTACCGATTTTGGAGCAAATAAATGAAGTGAAAACAGAAATGAGGGGGTATCAAGAGAACCGGAAGTTTTCAATTGGTATACTACCGAGTTTAGCGGAGCATTACATATCAGAATGTAAAGATATATTAGGTGATGAGTTCGAAGTGGAATGGCAAATCGGGCATACGGAAGTATTAAGAGATTTATTTAAAGCGCGGGAGATTGACGCGATGTTCATCGATTCAGTAGTAGAAGGTGCTACGTATATAAAAGAAGTGCAACAAGAGAAAATTGTTTGTGCCGTTTCAAATAATCATCCGTACAAAGAGAAGATAGTCATTCAAATAGAAGAGCTGCACAATGAAAAATTAATTGTATATCCAGAAATATGTGATGTAAGGAAAATGATTATGAACATGTTTCATGAAATAGGTGTAAAACCAACTATAGCTGTGGAAACATCTTACGCAGAACCGATGCTTGCAATGGTAAAAGCTGGCCTTGGTATCACGTTACTTCCAGAAAGGGCAGTAGAGCAGTCTGTAAGGCAAGGAAATGTACATGTAATTTCTGTTGAACCACCACTCATGCGGAAAATTTATTTCGTATCCCATACGAAAGATTGTTTGTTATTACAATCATTTGAGGATAGGGAGTGAGGTAGGCGGAATATTGAGAAAGATTACAATCACATTGAAAGAAACATGAAATTTTAAAAAAAACTAGGTCAAAAACAAACCATTACATGGTATGATTAGTACATTGTTAGTTGTTAAATATAGGGGAATTCCCTTTTTATACATAATGCCTTCCATTTCATAAACGGAACGGACAAAAAAAGAGATATAACTAGGAGGCTTTTTTGCATGGATTCTATCCTGACGATCGTTATCATTGTAGTAAGCTCTATTCTAGTGCTGCTCATGATAGAGCTTGTGATAAGAAATCGTTCATATAAAGATATTGAAGCACTAGAGCAGTGGAAACAAGAGATAAAAGATAAACCTGTGGCAGATGAACTAAAACGGGTAAAAGATTTAAACATGACGGGTCAAACAGAAGAACTGTTTGGTAAATGGCGTGAAGAATGGGATGAAATTGTATCAACAACCCTTCCGAAAGCTGACAAAGATTTAGCGCAAGCGCGAAAATTCGCCTCGCAATTCTCCTTCCGAAAAGCAAAGCATGCGATGAACGAATCCATAAGTGGTTTAGATGACGCTGATAATCGTATTACTGACATTTTAAATGAATTACAGCAATTGTTAGAAAGCCATGAGAAAAATAGCTCGGAAATTGAAGGGTTACGTGATACATATCGTAGTATGAAAAAGAGTGTTCTTGCTCATAGACATATGTATGGAGCAGCAGAGCAGAAAATCGAAGAGATGCTAGACGCTGAATCTGAGAAATTTAAAACCTTTGAAGAAGCAACAAACAATGGCGACTATTTAAAAGCGAGAGAAATTGTTATTAGTTTGGAAGAAGGTTTAGCAGATTTAGAAATCATTATTCACCAAATTCCAGATTTATTGGTAGAGTGTCAAGCGACGTTACCAGTTCAGCTGGAAGATTTATTACACGGACATAATGATATGGTAAGACAAGGTTATGTATTAGATTATTTGGAAGTCCCTAAAGAAGTTCGCGATATGACGAAACAACTACAAACATGTTTAATGGATATACAGGAGCTTCATATAACAGAAGCGGCTGAAAAAGTAGAAAACTTAAAAACACGTTTAGATGGCTTCTACGATCAATTGGAACAAGAAGTACATGCGAGACATTATGTGGAGCAAAAAACACTTTCTGTTTACGATGACTTAGAAGAAATGCGTATCGAAACGATTGAAACGAAAACAGAAACACAACTTGTGAAACAAAGCTATCAGTTACAAGATAAAGACATTGAGTCTCAAAAAGTAATTGAAAAGCAAATGCACATTTTAACGAAACGTTTTGAAATGCTACAATTACGCGTTGCAGAACAAGATATTGCCTTCTCTATTATTCGTGAGGAACTAGAAGAGGTTTATGAGCAATGTGAAACGTTAAAAGTACTTCATGCAGAATATAAAGAAATGCTGCAAGCGATGCGCAAAGAAGAATTTGAAGCACGTGAGAAGTTACAAGAAATGCGAAATACTATTTTCGAAACGAAACGCTTTATGCAAAAGTCGAATTTGCCAGGTCTTCCAGAGAGTATTATGGAAGATTTAAAAAGAGGGCAAATGGCAATGCAAGCTGTATATGAACAATTAGAAGTGAAGCCGTTAAATATGAACGCTGTAAATAGCAGTTTAGAAGAAGCATACACAACTGTGAACGGTGTGGCTGAAATGACAGAAGAGTTAATTGGACAAGCATATTTAGTGGAAAAATTAATTCAGTACGGTAACCGTTACCGTAGTCATGATGAAAACCTAGCAGAAAGTTTAAATTATGCTGAGAAATTATTCCGTGAATACCAATACGATGCAGCTTTAGAACAAGCGGCTTCAGTATTAGAGCAACTTGAACCTGGCGTTGTTCAAAAAATAGCTGAATATGTAGACAATGAACAAACCCTTTCATAAAAGGGTTTGTTTTTTTGTGTAATTTTGCAGACGATGTTGCTATAATGAATAGCGGAATACAGCAAGGTTATTCGTTTCAAAATAAAGTGAAACTGTAATCAGTAGGAGGATTCATCCCCATTGATTACTAGCCTTCACCAATCGGGCATTTACGGACAGCCCGACTCCTACCTAACTTCTTTGCTCTAACTGGATTTTGAGGTGAGAGTCTTATTGCCCGTTCATGCGGGATAAAGTGAAACTGTAATAGGAGGGCATCCTCGACAATTATTAGCCTTCACCAATCGAGATAAAATGGAACCTTTGCGTAGTCTTAGCGTAATGACACGTATTTATGATATGATTATACGATGTGATAGCGCTGAAAGGGGAAGAACGATGATCTATTTTGATAATAGTGCGACGACGAAGCCATATCCAGAAGCTCTTCAATCGTACGTGACGGTTGCTGGGAAATATTTTGGTAATCCTTCTTCTATTCATTCGCTTGGAGGAGAGGCAGAGCGTCTATTAACACAATCAAGAACGATTGCAGCGCAGCTTCTTCGTGTTAAACCTTCTGAAATTATTTTTACATCAGGTGGAACGGAAGGGAATAACCTTGCGATTAAAGGGATAGCGATGAGGAATCGTTCGCGTGGCAAACATATCATTACAACAAATATTGAACACGCGTCTGTGTTTGAGGCATATAAGCAATTAGAAGAACTCGGGTTTGATGTAACATATTTACCGGTTAACGAGCATGGTGTTGTGTCGGTAGAAGATGTGAAACGAGCACTTCGTGAAGATACGATTCTTGTGTCAATTATTCATGTGAACAACGAAACTGGAGCAATTCAGCCCGTTGCTGAAATTGGAACGTTATTATCGAATCATCCGAAAATAAGATTCCATGTAGATCATGTACAAGGGATAGGGAAAGTACCGCTTGATTTATATGCGTCTCATATTGATCTTTGCTCAATATCTGGACATAAATTCCACAGTGTAAAAGGAACGGGTCTTCTTTATGTACGCGATGGCGTAAGATTAGATCCGATTTTATCAGGTGGTCAACAAGAGCTTAAGTATCGTTCTGGTACAGAAAATTTACCTGGCATTGTAGCGATGGTGAAAGCACTTCGTATGACAATGGAACAAGTGAAAGAAAAGGTAGCTCATTTGCAAAGTTTACAAGCAGAGCTTGTTCGTTTCTTTAAAGAGATGGAAGATGTAACGATTAACACGTCGCTTGCATATGCAGCACCGCACATTTTAAATGTATCATTTGTTGGTTTAAAACCAGAAGTAGTCGTTCATGCTTTAGAAGAACACGGTGTATATGTGTCAACGAAATCTGCTTGTTCTTCAAAAGCAAATGAAGTGAGCAGAGTGTTAGTGTCAATGGGAGTGCCGCATGCAGCAGCTGCAAGCGCTATTCGTATTAGTTTGGCACCAGAAAACACAATGGAAGAAGTAAAACAATTTGAAGGTATTGTAAAAGAGACGATGCCAAAATTATATGAAGTGATGAGGTAAAGAAATTATGTTGAAATATGAATATATTTTAGTGCGTTACGGAGAAATGACGACAAAAGGTAAGAACCGTTCTAAGTTTGTAAGCACATTAAAAGATAACGTGAAGTTCAAACTGAAAAAATTCCCAAATATTAAAATCGATGCAACACATGATCGTATGTACATCCAGTTAAATGGTGAAGATCATGAAGCAGTCTCTGAAAGATTGAAGGATGTATTTGGTATTCATAAGTTTAACTTAGCGATGAAAGTACCATCAGAATTAGAAGACATTAAAGAAGGTGCATTAGCAGCTTTCTTACAAGTAAAAGGTGATGTGAAAACATTTAAAATTACTGTACACCGTTCTTATAAGCATTTCCCAATGAGAACGATGGAATTATTACCTGAGATTGGCGGACACATTCTAGAAAATACAGAAGATATTACAGTAGATGTTCATAATCCAGATGTAAATGTACGCGTAGAGATCCGCAGTGGCTATAGCTATATCATGTGCGATGAGCGTATGGGAGCTGGCGGTTTACCAGTTGGCGTTGGCGGAAAAGTAATGGTACTTCTTTCTGGTGGTATTGATAGCCCAGTAGCAGCTTACTTAACGATGAAACGCGGCGTATCTGTGGAAGCAGTTCACTTCCATAGTCCACCTTTCACAAGTGAGCGTGCAAAACAAAAAGTAATCGATTTAGCACAAGAGTTAACGAAGTATTGTAAACGAGTAACGCTTCACCTTGTTCCGTTTACAGAAGTGCAAAAAACGATTAATAAAGAAATCCCATCTAGCTATTCAATGACGGTTATGCGCCGTATGATGATGCGTATTACAGAACGCATTGCTGAGGAGCGTAACGCACTTGCAATTACGACTGGTGAAAGTCTTGGACAAGTAGCAAGCCAAACGTTAGATAGTATGCATACGATTAACGAAGTAACAAACTACCCAGTTATTCGTCCGCTTATTACGATGGATAAATTAGAGATTATTAAAATCGCTGAAGAAATCGGCACGTATGATATTTCAATTCGTCCATATGAAGATTGCTGTACTGTATTCACACCAGCAAGCCCAGCGACGAAGCCGAAACGTGAAAAAGCAAATCGTTTTGAAGCGAAATACGATTTCACACCATTAATCGATGAAGCTGTAGCGAACAAAGAAACAATGGTATTACAAACGGTAGAAGTAGTGGCGGAAGAAGAAAAATTTGAAGAACTTTTCTAAAACCATAAATTACCATATCTAAAACGTGTATGAAGTCATGTTATTTATCACACTCTATACTCACAAGGAGGTGATATAACATGTCACGTAGCACAAATAAATTAGCGGTTCCTGGTGCTGAATCAGCATTAGACCAAATGAAATACGAAATCGCTCAAGAGTTTGGTGTTCAACTTGGAGCTGATGCAACAGCTCGCGCTAACGGTTCTGTTGGTGGTGAAATCACTAAACGTCTAGTTTCACTAGCTGAGCAACAATTAGGCGGTTACCAAAAATAATCCCATATGATGGCTTAGAAAGAGCGGGTTCTCCCGCTCTTTCTTTTTTTGTGTTGTGTCGCTATTTGTCGGTAAGTCGATGTAATTTCGTTTACTAATTCGACAGAACTGAAAAATTTGTCAAAAGAAGAGGGTTCAAAATTAACTGAAAATTCTTTATTATATAAAGGAGGCATAAAGAAAAGGGAGGATATTTTATGAAGCGAGAAGAATTGTTGGCGCCACCGTCTTATAATTTAGTTTCTGAAATAGAGAAATATACAGGTGATAAAGGGAAGTTAGCTTTAATTTGGCAAGATGATAAAGGGAATCGAAGGGAAGTTACATACGCTGAATTAATGCAAGGTGCGAATAAAATTGGAAACGCTTTTATAAAAAGTGGTTTGCAAAAAGGGGACAAGCTTCTCATTATGATGCCGCGTTTAATTGAAGCGTACATGACGTATATTGCTGCTATTAAAGCAGGATTTGTCGTAATTCCAAGCTCGGAAATGTTACGTAAAAAAGATATAGAATATCGAATTGGACATGGAGAAGTAAAAGCGATAGTAAGCTATGAGCCGTATATTAGGCAGTTTGATGATATAGAAGCGATGGAATCTCTTCGAAAATTTGTCCTGAGCGAGCAGTCAGTAGATGGATGGATTAATTTAAAAACAGCGTTAGAAACAGAGAGTGACATGTTAGAAATGGCGAAGACAGATAAAGAAGATATGGTCTTTTTATCTTACACGTCAGGAACGACAGGAAATCCAAAAGGTGTCGTTCATACACATGCGTGGGCATACGCTCATTTACGTACGAGCGCTCCAAATTGGCTCGGAATTGAAGAGAATGATATTGTATGGGCAACAGCTAGTCCAGGCTGGCAAAAGTGGATTTGGAGCCCGTTTTTAGCAACTTTAGGATCAGGGGCAACAGGGTTTGTATATCACGGTAAGTTTGAACCGAAAACGTACCTAAACTTATTAGACGATAATAAGGTGAATGTACTTTGTTGTACACCGACTGAGTATAGATTAATGGCAAAGGTAGAAGATTTAAGCCAGTACAATTTAGAGGCACTACATAGCGCTGTATCGGCAGGTGAGCCGTTAAATAGAGAAGTCATTGAAACGTTCAAAAAGCACTTTCATATTACAGTGAGAGACGGCTATGGGCAAACGGAAAACACATTACTTGTTGGTGTAATGAAAGGGATGGATATTAGACCAGGATCAATGGGGAAACCAACGCCAGGTAACCATGTCGATATCGTAAATGAGGAAGGTACTCCAGTTAAAGTAGGCGAAGTTGGTGATATTGCAGTTCACATTGAAACGCCGGCCCTCTTTAAACAATATTACAAAGACGATGAGCGTACAGCGATGCAATTTCGCGGTGATTATTATATTACAGGTGATAAAGCGAAGAAAGATGAAGACGGCTACTTCTGGTTTGAAGGGCGCGGCGATGATATCATTATTAGCTCTGGTTATACAATCGGGCCGTTTGAAGTAGAGGATGCACTTGTAAAACATCCTTACGTAAGAGAATGTGCAGTTGTCGCAAGTCCTGATGAAATTCGTGGAAGTGTCGTGAAGGCATTTATCGTATTAAGAGAGAATATAGAAAAGAACGAAGAAATATTAATTCCAACACTCCAACAACACGTCAAAGAACTCACTGCACCATATAAATACCCTCGCAAAATTGAATTTGTAGATGAACTACCAAAAACGATTTCTGGAAAAATTCGCCGTATTGAACTTAGAAAACAAGAGATGGAGATTCCGTCAAAATAATTTTGAAAACAGTGAAGTAAATAGTTGAATGAAATGTAAATCAATGATAAAATAAAAACGAACACAAGTTCGATTTTATAAATTTAAAAAAGAGGTGTCCGTATGATTTTAGGTATTAATCCGTACTTAGTTTTAGATGGTAGTGGGCAAGAAGCTGTACAGTTTTATAAAGAGGCTTTAGATGCAAAAGTAGAAGTCATGCAAACTTTTGGTGACATGCCTGAAAATCCAGAATACCCGATTCCAGCTGAAGCGAAAGAGCGCGTTTTACACGCTACTTTAAAAGTTGGTAATACGGATCTTATGATTTCTGATACATTCCCAGGTCAAGGGCATGCAATCGGATCTCAAGTAACAATCGCAATTCAAATTAGTAATGCAGAAAAAGCAAAAGAAGTATTCGATAAGTTACAAGAAGGTGGAGAAGTTATCATGCCACTTCAAGAAACATTCTGGAGCCCAGCATACGGACAAGTAAAAGATAAATTTAATATTGAATGGCAAGTTACAACATCTACTACCGAACAAAAGTAATTTTTAGAAAAGCACCATGTTTTGAAATGGTGCTTTTTTTTATACAATAAAAAATAAAGGAGATGGGATATATGGGAGAAATTTGGTATGGCGGCACCATTTACACAGTGAGAGAAGAAAATGAAAAAGTGGACGCTGTTTACGTTGAAAACGGTACGATCGTTGATGTTGGAAGTAAAGAAGAGTTAGAAAACCAATATGCCGCGGTTACATTGTACGATTTAAAAGGCAAAACAATGATCCCAGGTCTCGTTGATAGTCATATGCATCTTATTGGGCATGGAGAGAGATTACTCCGTCTAGATTTATCAAATTGTACATCTTATGGCGAAGTGCTTACTCTTGTTCAGAAGCGAGTGGAAGAAGCTCCAAAGGGCTCTTGGATTATTGGAGAAGGATGGAATGAAAATAACTTTACAGATACGAAAGATGTTCATGCGCGTGATTTAGATGAAATTTCGAAAGAACATCCCATTTTATTAAAGCGAGTTTGTCGTCACGTTACATGGGTGAATTCATACATACTGCAAGAAGCGAATATAACAGAAAAGGCAGAAGATCCAAAAGGCGGGAAAATTGGTAGAGATTCATCAAATAAGTTAACAGGGCTTTTATATGAACAAGGGCAAGAATTAATTAAACATGTTCAGCCAGAAATTGATGAAGCTTATTTACAAAGAGCTCTGCAAACAGCGATTAAAGATTGCTGGAAATACGGACTTGTTGGCGGGCATACGGAAGATTTAAATTATTATGGTGGTTTTAGAAAAACATATAATGCGTTTTCTCACGTTATAAAAGAAATGCCATTTAAAGCCCATTTGCTCGTTCACCATGAAGTAGCACATGAACGAAAAGAATATGAAAATGAACATTGTATTGAATTTGGAGCAATGAAAATTTTCTCTGACGGTTCTTTTGGCGGAAGAACAGCATTATTAAGTGAACCGTATGAAGATGCGAAGGAAACAAATGGAGTTGCGATTTTCTCACGTGAAGAACTTGCGGAATTAGTAAAGAAAGCACGAGATTTACATATGCCAGTTGCGATTCATACTATCGGTGACTTATCGCTTGAATATGTCATTGATGCACTCGAATTATATCCACCAGCAGAAGGGTTACGTGACCGTATTATTCATTGTCAGCTTGCTCGTGAAGAGTTGATAGAAAGAATGAAAAACTTGCAAGCCATTATCGATATACAGCCAGTCTTTCTTTCATCAGATTTTCCGTCAGTCATTGAAAAACTAGGCGAGCACCGTCTTCGTTATGCGTACGCTTGGAAGACGTTACTGGAGGCAGGATTACACTGCAACGGTGGCTCAGATGCTCCTATTGAACAAGTGAATCCGTTTCTAGGCATATATAGCGCTGTTACACGTAGAAGTTTTATTGACGGTATATGCTATATGCCTGAGGAAAGATTAACGGTTTATGAGGCTGTTTCTTTATTTACAACAGGAAGTGCCTATGCAATCGGAAAAGAAGCGAAGCGAGGGCAAATTGCAAAAGGATATGAAGCAGATTTTACAATATTAGACCGCAATATTTTTGAAATTGAGGCAGAAGAAATAAAAGAAGTACAAGCAGAAATGACCGTAATAGATGGCCAAGTTGTCTATAGAAAAGATGCGTAAAAATATATGAGCGGTTTTCGGAATATATCGAATTACCGACAAAAACTGACAAGAATAACGGCCGGATAGTAAGAGAGTATTGTTCGCGTCAATCGGGGGAAATAAATAACCGCAGAATTATGGAATTTCATAATTCTGCGGTTATTTTAATCTTATAAAAACGTTCTCTGTACTTTTTCCCAGAAAGAATTGTTTTTTAATTTAACTGTTTTAATTTGTTTATCGCTTAAGCGTACAACAGCTTTTTCCACTTGTTTAATGCTAAGCGCTTCGTTATCCATGCCGATAACAGGATAATCGTTACCGTCTGGTCTTAGTTTTAAAGTTAATGTACGTTCGTGATTTAAAATGAAAGGTGAACCGAGCGTACGGTAAGTGTTGTTGTTTAAAGATGCTAGTTCGCTTACTTGGAAACATGGGATAAGCGGGTCAACAACTGCACCATGCAATGATTTATTGTAAGCAGTACTTCCTGTTGGGGTAGAAACCACTAAACCGTCCCCTCTAAATGTTTCGAAATATAAATCATCAACATGAACATCTACAACGAATGTTTTAATAATGCTAGAACGTAATGAGAACTCATTTAAACAATGGAAAGATGTACTGCCATCTACATCTACTTGAATTGTTGGATATTTTCGCACTTCAATTTCATTTTTTGTAATTTCTTGAAGGGCTGTATCAACGTGATCAATATGGAAATCGCAGTAGAAAGAAATTTCATCTTTCGTAGAAATCCCTGCGTATAAGCAATCTTCTCTAAAACCAGTTTTACGAACGGCTTGTAAGAAGGTTGCATCATCTCCAACACTGACGATAGCGTTTGCATTTTTTGGATGATCTAATATGGTAAATCCATTCTCTTCTAAAATACGATAGATTGGTTTCATTTTTTCAACGAGCGTTGCTTTGTCATCACCATAAAAGAAAAATAAATTGCGACGATCTGCCATTATGTATCCCTCCACTGCAGTTAAATTTTCTGTTTTTCGTGCTACATATCATTAGAGTCCGTTCCCTGATGATATGTTCAAATAATATATTTCGATATAAATTGTCAAAATACCTTTTTATTTTTAGAAAAATTTTTATATTCAATCTTATAAAACTCTGTTTAACGATGAATAAACTTGTCGATAATGGGTACGGAGTGAAAGGATGATACGTATGAAGTGGCTCGTAATTGGAATAATAATTCTTCTTCTTTTTATTTTGTTTATACTATTGTCGAAAATAAAACTTAAGGTGACATTTTTATATTCAGAAATGGAAAAGCAATGTTTGCTTCAAGTGAAAATATGGATGATTCGATATACATTTGATGTGTTGGAAAGAATTGAAAAACAGCAGAAAAAGACAGGACAGAAAATCGAAAAAGCTGAAGAGGACGGCGGACTCGATAATAAAATTATGGCGCAACTTGACAGCATTGGTGAACTGATAAAAAAGCTTCAAGAAGTTCATACTATTGTTAAAGATTTTCTCAAACGAGTGAAAATCAATGGTTGGAAATGGCATACACAAATTGGAGCAGGCGATGCAGCTAGTACTGGAATTGTCACTGGATATGCATGGGGGACAAAAGGTATGGCTGCTGGAGTTGTCGGACAATATATGCATATTGTCGACGTACCAGAATTTGAAATTACCCCAGTTTTTCAAGGGAAAGGATTTGCATCAAGATGCGAGTTAACAGCATCTTTTCGTATATTCCGCGCTATAAAAACTGGCGTCAAATTACTCGTATTTATGAGAAGACAAAGATCTGGTATGACAGAAAAATCTGTTCAAGCATAGGGGGGATATAGAATGGACCATCCAATTCAAGGTTTAATGACAACAGCAATGCAGCATTTAAAACAAATGACTGATGTAAATACAATTGTTGGTGACCCAATTAAAGCGGCAGATGGAAGCGTAATTCTTACAGTTTCGAAAGTAAGTTTCGGATTTGCTGCTGGTGGAAGTGAATTTGGTAAAGTAGAACATTCAGGCCGTCATCCATTTGGCGGGGGAAGTGGTGGAGGAGTTTCTATTAATCCTGTTGCCTTTCTTGTTATAAATGGAGATGGTGTGAAAGTATTGCACTTAGATAAACAAACACACGTCATCGATAAGATAATTGAATTAGCGCCACAAGCTGTTGATAAAGTGAAAGAAATGATGGATAAACGAAAAGAAGATGATCCTGAATTTCAAATTTAACGAATAAAGAAGCTAATCAATAGGTTAGCTTCTTTAATTTTTTTGTAAATAAAGCGATTTTATTTGCATTATCGATAGGGACAAACTATCATTTACATTGTACATATTTTGTTTAAATAAGGGAGGATTTTCAAGTGGCAAACGTAACTTTTAAAGGTAATCCAATGACTTTAGTTGGAACAGAAGTTAAAGTTGGCGATCAAGCGCCAAACTTCCAAGTATTAGCAAACGACTTATCTCCAGTAAGTTTAGAAACATACAAAGGCGAAGTGAAATTAATTAGTGTTGTACCTTCAATCGACACAGGTGTGTGTGATGCACAAACACGTCGTTTTAACCAAGATGCAGCAGGTATTGAAAACGCGAAAGTATTAACAATTAGCGCTGATTTACCATTCGCTCAAAAACGCTGGTGTGCAGCAAACGGTTTAGAAAATGTTGTAACACTTTCTGACCACCGCGACCTTTCATTCGGTGAAGCTTACGGCTTAGTAATGAAAGAGCTTCGTTTACTTGCTCGTGCAGTATTCGTAGTAGATAGCAATGACAAAGTAGTTTACGTAGAATACGTAAGCGAAGGTACAAGCCATCCAAACTATGAAGCAGCATTAGAAGCAGCTAAATCTGCGAAGTAATGTGAAGAAAATGACCTCTTATAAGGAGGTCGTTTTTTCTCATATATTGCTCTGTAACGGCATCGATATATGAGAAAAAACGTTATATCATATATAACTAAAGGGGAGCTCTTTACAGGAGGTCGCTTTTTCTTTTTGGAAAAAATCACTTTGTGGTATGATATAAGTTATGTGTAAAAGAGAGAAGGAGGAATGTACGTGAGTCAGACAGTAGAAACATTATTTTCTATTTTTGATTCTTCTGCGGTAGTTTTACGTAAAGAATTAGATGTAACATATTTAGAGGCGCTTGTAGAAACAGGTGATAACTTGTTTGAGGGAGCGATTTTACAAGAGGAATTATCCGAATCAGCAATTGAAAGGCTGAATCGTGAATATAGTACGTTTAATGAAGAAACATATAAAGGTGAAGAAATTCGTAAAGCATTTCAGTTAGCCATCTTAAAAGGAATGAAAGAAGGCGTACAAGCGAATCACGAAATGACACCTGATGCAGTTGGGATGTTCATGAGTTACTTATTCCATAAATTTATGCAAGGTCAAAATGAAATTACAGTTTTAGATCCTGCAATTGGAACAGGTAACTTAATGACTACAGTGTTTAATAGCGCCAAAGAAGGACTAACAATGAGTGGATTTGGTGTAGAAGTGGATGAAGTGCTAATTAAACTTGCTTTAGTAAATGCAAATTTACAAAAGCATGCAATCGAATTCTTCCATCAAGATGGACTAGCACCACTTTATATCGATCCAGTTGATGCAGTCGTTTCAGACTTACCGGTTGGTTATTATCCAAACGAAATTGGTGCAAGTGAATATAAATTAAAAGCAGATGAAGGAATGTCGTATGCCCATCACTTATTTATTGAACAAAGTGTGAAACATACGAAAGAGGGCGGTTACTTATTCTTCTTAGTACCAAACTTCATTTTTGAAAGTGACCAAGCACCGAAATTACATGCATTTATTAAAGAAACATGCTTTATTCAAGGGTTATTACAGCTTCCTGTTTCCATGTTTAAAAACGAGAAAAATGCAAAAAGTATATTTGTTCTCCAAAAGAAAGGCGCTAATGTAACAATGCCAAAACAGGCGTTATTAGTGGAGTTGCCTAAATTCTCTAACATGAAGGCGATGGAAGACATTATGGATCAATTAAATACTTGGTTTGCAACACATAAATAAAGCTAGGTATATGTAACAGCATTAGTGATTTATGTAGTACAGTTTTATATAATATGTCATATTTTTAAATATATACAAGATTTAACTGAATTTTTTTGAAATCTGTAATATATATTTTTTCTTGGTGTTACAATTTTTTCACTTGAAATATATGTCGGACGATGTTTAAATTAAAATCGTGAGTATAAAATTTGCTAATGATGAAACGTTTTCATATTTAGTGAATTTGATCAGATAAAATCGAGCGGTTTGTGGAAACATCCACACAACTACCAAGAGAAAAAGGGGCGAAAGACTAGATGTCAAAAATCATCGCGATTAACGCAGGAAGCTCTTCCTTAAAATTCCAATTATTTGAAATGCCAAGTGAAACAGTATTAACAAAAGGTTTAGTAGAACGTATCGGTTTAGAAGATAGTATCTTCACTATTACTGTAGATGGCGAAAAACAAAAAGAAATTACAAACATTCCAGATCACGCAGTAGCAGTTAATATGCTTCTTAAAAAGTTAACTGAAAACGGAATCGTTAAATCTCTAGATGAGATTGGCGGTATCGGTCACCGTGTTGTTCACGGCGGCGAAAAATTTGCTGACTCTGTTTTAATTACTGATGAAGTATTAGCTGATATCGAAGAATTAAGCGATTTAGCACCACTTCATAACCCAGCAAACGTTGTTGGTATTAAAGCATTCCAAGAAGTATTACCAAACGTACCAGCAGTAGCAGTATTCGATACAGCATTCCACCAAACAATGCCGGAATCTGCATTCCTATACAGCTTACCATATGAGTACTATGAAAAATTCGGCATCCGTAAATACGGTTTCCACGGAACTTCTCATAAATATGTAACTGAGCGTGCGGCTGAATTATTAGGTCGTCCAATTGAAAGCTTAAGCTTACTTTCTTGTCACTTAGGTAACGGTGCAAGTATCGCAGCAGTAGAAGGCGGTAAATCTATTGATACTTCTATGGGCTTCACTCCACTTGCTGGTGTAACAATGGGTACACGTTCTGGTAACCTTGACCCTGCGTTAATTCCATACATCATGGAAAAAACAGGCCAAACAGTAGAAGAAGTAGTTAACGTATTAAACAAGAAGAGTGGTATGTTAGGTCTTACTGGTTACTCTAGTGACCTACGTGACATCATTGCGAAAGAAGAAGAAGGCGACCACCGTGCGAAAGTAGCACTTGATGTATTCGTAAGCCGTATCCACAAATACATCGGTTCTTACACTGCTCGTATGAAAGGTGTAGACGCAATCATCTTCACAGCTGGTGTAGGTGAAAACAGTGCGATTATTCGTGAGCGCGTATTAGAAGGCCTTGAGTACATGGGCGTATACTTCGATGCAAAACGTAATAACGTATTCGGTGAAGAAGCATTCATCAGCTTCCCACACTCTCCAGTAAAAATTATCGTAATTCCAACTGACGAAGAAGTTATGATTGCTCGTGACGTACTACGTCTTGGAGATATTGGTTAATATATGAAAAAAAAGACGAGATCCTATAGGATTTCGTCTTTTTTCTTTTGGATGTATTTTAAAACTCCATCCGGATATAATATTTTTTCTTTCTGAATGAATGCCGTAATAGGAATCCATTTCGCATATGCTACTGTTTCCTCATCTTGTATATTTAATATTTTCATTTCATATAGTGACGTGTCTAATAAACGCAAAGAATATAGTTGAATAATTTCATGACCAATGTCTCCATCTAGATGAAAGACATTTTCTAAACAGCCTAAATAATTGGTGATTTCCACTTCTGTATGAAGCTCTTCCCTAAATTCACGAATAACGGTATGTGCTGATTGTTCACCAAGTTCAATTGAACCACCAAGAGGTCGGTAAAATGTTTCATCGGCTGAATGATATTCTTGTACGAGAAGACGCCCGTGATGTATAGCAATGCCAAAAGCCTTTGCACGTGGATACATATACAATCACTCCTTATTTTTTTGTATAAGGAAGATTATAATATTTTTTGTAGTAAAGGTGTCATGTATTTAAGAATGTGGTCTAATCGTAATTCCATCAAATAAGTCTTTCCAAAATGCTTCATTGTATTGGTATACATCCATAATAGGACATTTCATAACGCAAATACGTTGTAATCCCCAATCTTCTTGGGTGATAGTTGGTATATCGGCAGGAATTAGTAACAGGACAGAGAATGTATGTGTAACGATTTGAGATAAACTTTGTTCTAGGGAACATGCTTCTTCATATGTTCCTCCAGTTCGAATAAATAATATGGATTCTGCCGTTTCAATTGTAGCTAGAAAACGATTAATACGATGTTCATAGTTTAACTTAATTTCTGTATAAGAAGGCCAAGAAGTTGGTGTATTTACATCTGTTTTAAAGTCATGACAGGAGTCAATTTCATAAAGGTTGTCCCTTAATCTTAATTTTGCATCATCATCCCAAAATGAGATGAAGGATAAATTTTCGAAATTTAAAAAGCGGTCAAATCGATTTTGTAATAATACATTCACTTTTTCTAATGAGGGACTTAGCATAAAATCAATAACGCCAAAAAATGGTGATAATTCTAATTGATATAATGCCCAAGCGGGCCAGCAGTTTTGTCCTAAGCTGAATACCGCATTATATTCTTTTTTTATATCGGATAGATTCATGTGATTTATCTCATCCTTTTTGTTAATATTTTATGCCATTCAAAAATGGTATGTGAATAAAGATAGACAAGCATATTTGCAAAGAATAAGCAGAAATATGTTACAATAGAAAAAAATCGAACGAGGTGGTTGTTACGATGCGATCGAAGCGAGAACAAGCCATTTTAGACAATATAAAAGAATGGGAAGCGCAATTAGTTGAGCAAGAAGCGACCGATTTTCAAAAAGTGTTTGATAAATGGTTACATGCTACAGTTGCGAAATTACCTGAGAAAAAGCGAAAAGAATTCTTCACGAAAGCAGATGGATGGCTCTTTCATTTGCATGCATTTATTCAAAGTTCACAAGCACAGTTAGATGCACGTAATCGGATTTTAGGAACATCAAGGTTATTTGATGAATCGATTGAACAGCTTGAAGATTTGAAAGCATTATCTATTGATCAATTAACATACATAGCAGAGCAGCAAACAGCACGTCATCGTCTATATTCATTTGTACAAGGTGGGGCAACAGGTGCTGGAGGTTTATTATTATTAACGGCGGATTTTCCGGTTATGATCGCGTTAAATGTGAAGGCAGTCCAACTTATTGCAACATCATTTGGACATGATGTGAACAAGCCGTATGAAATGATGCTTGCGTTAAAGGTGTTTCATGCGTCATTACTACCAGGAAGACTTCAGCAATATGCATGGTACAATTTATTGCAAGAGCTGGAGCAAGAAGATTCGTTCTTTTACGAAGGAGACGAAGCAGTGCTACAAACAGCTTCTACTGAGGTTGTGTTAAAACAAATTTTGAAGACATTTTCGATTTATGCTCTTCGTCGTAAATTATTCCAAGGTATACCGGTAATTGGAATGGCAATTGGATCTACAGTGAATTATCGTTTAACAAGAAACGTTACTGAATTTGCAAATAGATTTTATCAAGTGCGCCATATAGTCGAGAAAGAAAAAAGAGCATAAAAAAAGCGAGAGGCCGAAGCCTTTCGCTTTTTTAATTTGTTGCATGTTTTTTGGACATTGGAACAGATACTGGCTGCTTTTCTGCTGTTTTTTCTGTTTTTGGATAATAAATTAAATCCAATGTTTTTGCCTGTACGGCAATCGAAAGAATAGTAAAAGCAATTTCTGTCCAATTTAAATAATATAATGAAAGCGCAAGAACAATCGCGTCAAAGACGAAGAAAATTTGCCCAATTGTAAAACGAGTTCGTTTACTTAATACAATTGTTAAAATATCGTCTCCACCGGTTGCACCGCCAAATCGTAATATAAAACCGAGTCCAATACCAGCTAACGCACCGCCAACTACTGCAGCTATAAATAAGTTATTTGATAAATCTACCGTAAATGGAGAATAATTTTCCATAAAGGAATAAAATACTCCGAATGAAATTGAACCTAGGAATGAATAACCAACCATTTTTCTACCTAAAAATGAAGCGCACAGTAAAATAATTGGGATATCCATTAATACAGTTGAAATAGATGGTGAAATATCATAAAAGTTTTGAATGAATAGTGCAATTCCTACAAATCCACCTTCTGTTAAGTGGTTTTGGAAGTGAATGTGATATAGCGCTGCTGCTAAAATAAATGAACCGATTAAAACCATAAAAATTTCTTTAATAATTTGCCGACTTTGGATGTTCCTCATCGTTATTCCTTCTTTCCGTAGTTAGTAGTCCTTTTTGTGTTGTAAACTAACTACGAGCTCACATGTAGCTTTCAGTTAGTTTACGAAAAAACTAACTACGCTATATGTCGCTGAAGAAATAACGAATAATCCTCTCGTCCATCAATTCTCCCTACCTTCGTTTTAGTTTAAGTCTTAAAACGACTAAACAAAACGTGGAGTAGGATTCGTCATTTAGCAATCCTGCTCTTCTTTGTTTTGTTTAGTTAGTAACAATTAAGTCCTAAACAAAACGCTATGTGTAAGAAGAGTCTTTTTTTTGCCAAATTATCCTTCGGGCAATCATAATTTCCCCACTCTCGTATTTTTTTCGCTAGACTAAAGTATCTGAGCTGAAAAATACGCTACGTGTATGATTCGTCAATACGATGCCACATGCTCCTTCGAGCGATCATGATATCAAAATCCCTTCCTTCAAGATTTATACTATTATATCATACTTTTAAAAAATGTATGCGGATGGAAACCGACAATAAACGGAGGGAATCTACAAAAAATGTTATGTTCAAATATTTTTGTAGAAAAGCCTAAGTTATTTCGGAGGATTGGACAGTTTATAACGGTTTGTCCAATAAGTAAGAAAAAAGGGTTTTATTCCGTTGTGTTCTTTTCATCACTTTTATCTTTAAAAAACGCATCCCAACTAATTACACTTAAAAAAGTTAAAGTGATAATAACGAAAGCACGCATAATTTTTAAACCTCCTTTTGTACATAGTATATGAATCATTCGATTCAGAATGTGTCATTTTTTTACAAGTCTTAACTATTATGAGAGTATATTAATATAGACAGATGAAGGGGAGAGTGAAGGTATGCTAAAAGACATGTTCAAAAGAAAAGAATTAATATGCATTTCATGTCAGAAAAAAATTCAATATGAAGAAGAGCTTGTTGCTTTTGTAAAGTTGCCGAAAGAAAGAAGTATATTAGTTGGTCCATTCGATGTATGTTTGGCGAAAACAGCACAAGAAATATATTGTAAATCATGTTATGACAAAAAAAGCATGACCCAAAGTTATTGAGGGGCATGCTTTTTTCATTGGTGTGCTTTCCCCTCAGATACATTTTGAGTGAGTCGATACCAAAGCCAAAGGTCATTAATGATGGAAGCAAGATCGGCAATTTCTGAATTTAGTTTACAAGAAACTTCGAAGTCTTCTTCGTTATTTAAATAATGTTGTTTTGTATTAATATAGTGCTCAAGTTCTTTTATACGATCAGGAATTTTCCCGCGAACTTGTTCCCATTTTAGTAAAATAGCATGTTGCATTTTTTCGGGGATTTCTTCCCAGTCTTCTTGTAAATGTGGAATTTCAATTCCTAGATGTTCATCGTATAAGAAATACTTTTCCATAAGTTCACCCCCGTTTTCCTGCTTATATTGTACATAAAAACAGAAAGAAGTTCGACGAAATTGTTTGAAAAAATTTGAAAATGACTCTTGATACATTTTGTGAAAGGTGGTAAAGTGTGAATTATTATAAAAGAAAATGAATATTTATTCTTTAGGGGGATGCAAAATGGAGAAGAAAAAAGTTGTATTAGCATATTCCGGAGGTCTTGATACTTCCGTTGCAATTAAATGGTTACAAGAGAAGAATTATGATATTATCGCGCTTTGTTTAGACTTAGGGGAAGGTAAAGACTTAGCATTTGTAAAAGAAAAGGCACTTTCAGTAGGTGCAATTAAATCATATATGATTGATGTTCAAGAAGAATTTGCAAACGAATATGCATTGATGGCGATGCAAGCACACACATTATACGAAGGGAAATACCCTCTTGTCTCTGCATTATCTCGTCCGCTTATTGCGAAGAAATTAGTAGAAATCGCAGAACAAGAAGGCGCAACTGCAGTTGCACACGGATGTACAGGGAAAGGAAATGATCAAGTTCGTTTTGAAGTTTCTATTCAAGCATTAAATCCTTACTTAGAAGTGATTGCACCTGTACGTGAATGGAAGTGGTCACGTGAAGAAGAAATTGCCTATGCAAAAGAAAACGATGTACCAATTCCGATTAATTTAGATAGCCCGTTTTCAATCGATCAAAACTTATGGGGACGCAGCAACGAATGTGGAATTTTAGAAGATCCATGGGCAGCGCCGCCAGAAGATGCATATGAGATGACATTGGCATTAGAAGATACACCGAATAAACCAGAGTTTGTAGAAATCGGATTTGAAGCAGGAGTACCGACTACTTTAAATGGCACTGCATATTCACTTGCAGAATTAATTAAAACGTTAAATGCGCTTGCTGGAAAACACGGCGTTGGACGTATTGATCACGTAGAAAATCGTCTTGTCGGTATTAAATCTCGTGAAGTATACGAATGCCCAGCAGCAATGACGTTAATCACTGCGCATAAAGAGTTGGAAGATTTAACACACGTAAAAGAAGTAGCGCATTTTAAACCAGTGATTGAACAGAAAATAACAGAACTTATTTATAACGGTTTATGGTTCTCACCTTTAAAACAAGCGCTTCATGCATTTTTACAAGAAACGCAAAAGAATGTAACAGGTACAGTGCGTGTGAAATTATTTAAAGGTCATGCGATTGTAGAAGGACGTAAATCTGAATACTCTTTATACGATGAAAAATTAGCAACATATACTGCTCAAGATGAATTTAATCATGATGCAGCAGTTGGATTCATTTCATTATTTGGTTTACCGACGAAAGTATACAGCCAAGTGAATCAAAAGAAGGTGGAAGCGTGAGCAAACTTTGGGGCGGACGTTTTACAGAAGAAGCGGAAGCATGGGTTGAAGAGTTCGGAGCATCCATCTCCTTCGATCAACAATTAGTAAATCAAGATATAAATGGGAGTATTGCACACGTAACGATGCTAGCAAAGCAAGGCATCGTTACGAAAGAAGAAGCAGAGAAAATAAAGATAGGTCTTCAATATTTATTGAAAGAAGCAAAAGAGAATAAGCTACAATTTTCAGTAGAAGCAGAAGATATTCATTTAAACATCGAAAAGATGCTAATTGAACAAATTGGCGAAGTAGGAGGAAAACTTCACACTGGCCGAAGTCGTAATGATCAAGTAGCGACAGATATGCATTTGTATTTAAAAGAAAAGGTAGAACATATTATAAAAGCTATAAAACAATTGCAAACTGTTCTTGTTCATCAAGCAGAAAATAACATTGAGACAATTATGCCTGGCTATACGCATTTGCAACGTGCTCAGCCGATTTCATTTGCTCATCATATTCTCGCTTACTTTTGGATGTTAGAGCGTGATGTAAATCGTTATGAAGATTCGTTAAAGCGTATTAATATCTCCCCATTAGGAGCAGGAGCGTTAGCTGGAACGACATTCCCGATCGACCGAGAGTATAGTGCGGAGCTTCTTGGATTTAATGGAATCTATGAAAATAGTTTAGATGCAGTAAGTGATCGTGATTTTATCCTGGAGTTTTTAAGTAACTCATCTATGCTTATAATGCACTTATCGCGCTTTTGTGAAGAACTTATTTTATGGAGTAGCCAAGAGTTTCAATTTATTGAAATGAGCGATCAATACGCAACTGGAAGCAGCATTATGCCGCAAAAGAAAAATCCGGATATGGCGGAACTAATCCGTGGTAAAACAGGCAGAGTATACGGTAATTTATTTAGTTTACTTACAGTAATGAAAGGATTACCACTCGCTTACAATAAAGATTTGCAAGAAGATAAAGAAGGAATGTTCGATACAGTAAAAACAGTAGAAGGATGCCTTCATATTATGGCAGGCATGCTAGAGACGATGACTGTAAACAAAGAAAAAATGGGGCAAGCTGTGACGCAAGATTTCTCCAACGCAACAGAAATTGCTGACTATTTAGCGAACAAAGGACTACCATTCCGTCAAGCTCATGAAATTGTTGGAAAGTTAGTGCTACATTGCACACAAAAAGGAATTTATTTATTAGATGTCTCTCTTGAAACATATAAAGAAATGAGCTCCTTATTTGAAGAAGATTTGTATGAAGTGCTGTCACCATATGCAGCTGTAAAGCGTCGTAACAGTGCTGGCGGGACTGGGTTTGAACAAATCAAAAACGCTTTGGAGAAGGCGAAGGGGTTAACGAAAGAAGTTATTAAGAGTTGAGTTGGGAAGTACGCTAGTCTATTAAAGTCTGGCGTACTTTATTTTTTACTAGCATTTAAGTTACAATGTAGTAAAAAATAACAATTTAGGGGAAGTCTATGAAAAAAATAGTGTTGATCATTGTACTGTTAATTAGCTTAATTGCAAATGCTAAAGTGTTTCTTTTGGACAAATATATGTATGTTGGTGAAAAAGAAAAGCGAGAAGAAGCGGTTATCGCAACGATGTGGCATTTGCAAGATAAAGGATATAAAGAAAG
This sequence comes from Bacillus sp. EB V-12, assembly GCF_056158125.1. Lineage (NCBI taxonomy): Bacteria > Bacillati > Bacillota > Bacilli > Caryophanales > Bacillaceae > Bacillus > Bacillus sp. EB V-12. The sequence goes on from NZ_JBUXJL010000001.1 coordinate 59,913, forward strand.
TGATATTTTATATATAAAACCGGCCTTTTATAGCAAAATGGATTCGTATGGTATGAATGTACAGTTTAAAGATGAACCAAATGAATCATATACATATAGAGTTTTAAAAGATGCGAAAACAAATAAACTAACTGTACACCAAGATAGCAATGAGCCAGGTGGTATGGGCGGGAAGCATCAAGAGCTTAAATAAAGAAAGAAAACGACTGATGGCATTCGCCTGCAGTCGTTTTCTTTTAATTATACTTATGTCGATCTTCCGTAATTCGAATATACTCTATATCCATCAAATCACGAAGTAATGCACCATTACTTAGTTCAACGCCGTGCTTCTCTTTAAAATGAGTGCGAATCGTATCTAGCATTTCAATTTCTTTGCCGTTCACATCTAAAATAATGCGTTCAGAATCATCCATATAGCATCCTCCTTTTTTACACATATATATATTTTGTCCGTCTATTTCTAAAAAATGTATGTTAACGTAATGTTAGGAAATAAGAAAGGGATGGAAAATGAGACGTATTTATTTTATAGGACTAATTTTGTACACATTCATTGTATTACATGTTGCATTCCCAAATATCTTTTCATTTGAGGATTTAGAAACAGTACACGTTGCGATATTTACTTTTGCTCTATTTGTAGTAGATTGCTTTATTTCTATATGGCTTTCGAAAAGAAAAGATATACAAGGCAAAAAAGAAATGGAACGGAAAAAGAGAAAACGTTCCTTTTGGATGATGACATACTGTTTGTCTTTAGTGCTTACTGCTGCTTTTTTTAGTGAACATATTCCATTAGAAAGAGTAAATATTGGATTTGGAGCATTCGTATTCGCATACTATTTTTTTATGCACTTTCTTCCTTATATGAAAGAAAGGCGAGGAGAAGAGGAAAATTCGCTTGTAGAAGAAGCGAAAGAACAAGAGCATAAGAGAATAGAAGGGGATATAAAGAAACTTGGAGAACAAAAGTGGTATTTAAAATCAAAAATCATATACGTTCTTTGCTTTATTACACCGCCAATTGGTTATTTGTACGTTTTCTTATTTCGTAAAAAAATGACAGAAGGTGCAAGGCGAACTTACTTAACGGTTGCGACGATTATGATGGCATTATGGTCTTTGAAGTTTCTTCCGCCTTATGTGTTGGCAATTACCGTTGTTGTCGTAGCGTGTCTTGTGTTTATAGTGAAGTTTATAAAATGAAAAACACCAAGCCTATGTGGACTTGGTGTTTTATCTATAAATTAAAGCTCACCTTGCTCTTCATCACCACGAACAACAAGGACATCGCATTTCGCATAGCGAATAATATGTTCAGAGACGCTACCAATTAGGAAACGCTCAACAGCATTTAAACCAGTCGCACCACACATAATTAAATCTACTTTATGGTTTGGAGCGATTTCTTTTGAAATTTTTGATTTAGGATTACCGAATTCTAATACAGTTTCAATTTTTTCAAGACCAGCTTCAAGCGCAGTTTTTTTGTAGTCTTCTAATAGGTCTTCTGCAAATAGATTTGCACGTTCCGCAATTGCACGGCTATAGGCTTCTACTGCTGAGTATGCTTTTACATCAACGATATGAGCAATTGTTAATGTTGCATTGTTGCGCTTTGCGACTTGAATTGCTTTTTTAAAGGCTTTTTCTGCTTCTTTAGAACCATCCACCGCGATTAAAATATTTGTATATGTATTATTCATAGTAAATTCCTCCCAATCTGTTTTATAACTGTTTACAACTTAATTATAAAACAAATTTTGGTAACGTGCTTGCCAGAAACGTTACAGAATTTTGAAAACTCTGTTTCAATTCATTTTAGTTGTAATTGGAGCGAGAACTTGTTACATATGAAGTATAGCAATTTAAAAGGGGGCAGTTTTGTGAGACATGCGCTCATTACAGCCGGTACGAAAGGTTTAGGAAAGCAAGTAACAGAAAAGTTATTGGCTAAAGGCTATTCAGTAACAGTAACGTACCATAGCGATATCATGGCTATGGAAACGATGAAAGAAACATATAAAGATGTGGAAGAGCGTCTACAATTCGTGCAAGCAGATGTCACGAAAAAGGAAGATTTACATAAAATAGTAGAAGAAGCGATGAGCCGTTTTGGCAAAATTGACTTTTTAATTAATAATGCTGGTCCATATGTATTTGAACGAAAAAAGTTAGTTGATTATGAAGAAGATGAATGGAATGAAATGATTCAGGGAAATTTAACAGCGGTATTTCATTTATTAAAACTTGTCGTTCCGGTCATGAGAAAACAGAACTTTGGCCGTATTATTAATTACGGATTTCAAGGGGCGGATAGTGCACCGGGATGGATTTATCGTTCAGCTTTTGCCGCAGCGAAAGTAGGACTTGTTTCATTAACGAAAACAGTTGCTTATGAAGAAGCGGAGTATGGTATTACTGCGAACATGGTATGTCCTGGTGATATTATAGGCGATATGAAAGAGGCAACTATTCAAGAAGCACGTCAGCTGAAAGAGCATAACACACCGATTGGTAGATCTGGAACAGGTGAAGATATTGCAAGAACCATTTCGTTTTTATGTGAGGACGATTCCGATATGATTACCGGTACAATTATTGAAGTGACTGGTGCAGTGGATGTTATTCATAGACATCGATAGAATAAAATAAGATGAAGTTTCGAATAATTGGACAGTTTATCCATTGTGCTGAGAGGTGCGGATAATACTGTCCTTTAATATAAAATTAAATCTATCGGAAAACTCGTGTTATTTTTTTGTCAAATATTGAGATATTATGTTAAAATATAAGAGCGTAGAAAGCGCTTTAAAAAATGATTCAGGGGTCATTTCATAACTCAAGGGGGAACTAATCATGCGTATCGGTATTCCAACAGAAATTAAGAACAATGAAAACCGTGTGGCAATGACGCCAGCGGGAGCAGTACATTTAGTACAAAATGGTCACGAAGTTTTTGTTCAAAAAGGAGCAGGTTTAGGATCTGGCTTTACAGATGAAGAATACGTACAAGCGGGTGCGAAACTTGTAGAAACTGCTGAAGAAGCATGGAATCAAGATATGGTTATGAAGGTAAAAGAGCCAGTAGCAAGTGAATACGGCTATTTCCGTGAAGGCTTAATCTTATTCACATACTTACACTTAGCTCCAGAACCAGAATTAACGAAAGCATTAATCGATAACAAAGTTGCATCAATCGCATACGAAACAGTACAATTAGACAATCGTTCTTTACCATTACTTGCACCTATGAGTGAAGTGGCTGGTCGTATGTCTGCACAAATCGGTGCACAATTCCTTGAGAAAAACAAAGGCGGTAAAGGTATTTTACTTGCAGGCGTTCCAGGGGTAAAACGCGGCAAAGTAACAATCATCGGCGGTGGTCAAGCTGGTACAAACGCAGCTAAGATTGCAGTAGGTTTAGGTGCAGATGTAACAATCATTGACTTAAGTGCAGAACGTCTTCGTCAATTAGATGATATTTTCGGTAACCAAGTAAAAACATTAATGTCTAATCCATACAACATTGCAGAAGCTGTTAAAGAATCTGACCTTGTTATTGGAGCGGTATTAATTCCGGGTGCAAAAGCGCCAAAACTTGTAACTGAAGAAATGATTCAATCAATGGAACCAGGTTCTGTCGTTGTAGATATCGCGATTGACCAAGGTGGTATTTTCGAAACAACTGATCGTATTACAACTCATGACAACCCAACTTACGAAAAACATGGCGTTGTTCATTATGCAGTTGCTAATATGCCAGGTGCAGTTCCACGTACGTCAACTCTTGCATTAACAAACGTAACAGTACCATATGCAGTACAAATTGCTAACAAGGGCTACAAAGAAGCTTGCTTAGGCAACACTGCATTATTAAAAGGTATTAACACATTAGATGGTTATGTAACATTCGAAGCAGTTGCGGAAGCTCACGGCTTACAATACGCTGATGCAAAAGAGCTTCTTGAAAAAGCTCCTGCTTTATCATAATAGAAATACATTTGAGACCTTCCTTTTCGTGAGGAGGGTCTTTTTTATATGGAGAAATAACATGTGAATAATTGTTATTTATTGGTGTAAAAAAATTTTTATTATGATAATTTAGAATTATATAATAAAAAGAGGGGATTCGATGGGGAGCAAAAAGAAGAAGAAAAAACAGGCAAAGAGACAAAGGTATATAAAGAAAAAACAGGAACAGAACATACCTTTTTCACAAAAAGTAGTCATTACGATAGAGAAAACATTTCGGTATATTTGTATGTTCTTGTATGTGATTTTTTGCTTGTATTTATGTGGGATATTTAAAAGTTTGGGGATAACCCCCAATGTTATTGAAAGTACCTTAGGCGTTCTACTTGTTATGGTAGAAGGAATCTTATTCTTTATATTATTTGATAAAGTATGGCCTAGTCATGAAAGTAAAAAAGATAGAAAAAGAAGCAAAAAACCTTCATACGCTTCAAGCTCATCAGGTGGATTCGGTGACTACAGTAGCAATGACTGTAGTAGCTCAAGTGATGGTGGAGGAGATTGCGGAGGTGGTGGAGATTAAGTTAGTTTTTTAGAAGAACGACTAATGAAAGGATGGGACGAAAGATGGAGACTGTGAACTTAATAGAATTAACAAAGGATATTAAAGATCAACATAAAAACTTCGTCGTTTCAAATATAAACAGTCATTGCTTACGAATCGCTGTATTTACTGGTGAATATGATTGGCACTATCATTCTAATTCGGATGAATTATTTATTGTGCTAGAGGGAGAGTTACTTATTGATTTTGAAGATGGAGAAACGGCGGTTTTAAAGCCAAATGATTCTATTTTAATTCCAGCATGTACGATTCATAGAACGAGAGCATTAAAGAGAACGGTAAATCTTTGTTTTGAACATATAGAGGCTGATACGATTATAGTGGAGCAATTATGAAAAAATTATCTGTAGCCGAGTATAGAAAAGTTCTTCCGGTTTTAGAAGGTAATACAAGAACGATGACATTTGCTTATGCGGTATGTGATCAAGTGGTAGATGGTGAGGTTTTTGTAAACGGGCAATTAACAGCAGGATTAATTATTACAGCTAACGGTATCTATTATTTATTTGGTGATACTGATGATCAAAATTATAACGAAGAGTTATTTTCATATTTAAAAACGGCTATTGAAAAAACAGAGAAGAGATTTACACTCTTTACTTCAAGTGAAGAGTGGGAAATGATGTTAGAAGAGCGTTTTAGTAATACACTTCGGAACATCCCGCGAATGAAATTTCAAAGGGTAACCTTTGAGGAGAGAAAACGAGATTTTAACAAAAATACATATGAAGTGAAGCGTATTGATAGAAGAGATATAGAGCGAAGCAGTGAATTTAAAGAGGAGTACTATAAAGAATATTGGGGATCAAAAGAAACGTTTTTGAATAGTGGTTTTGGATTTTGTATAGAACAAGATGGGATAATTGTAGCTGAATGTGTCTCAATATTTAGCGGGAATGGTTATGCTGAAATAGATATTGCAACACATGAAGCGTATCAAGGGAAAGGATTAGCTCAAGCTGTTGCAACACGGTTCATTGAACATTGCATGCAAAATGATATTATACCGAGCTGGGATTGTTATGTAGACAATATTCCTTCGCGAAAATTAGCTAGTAAATTAAGTTTTTATCATCCAATAGAATATAGTTTGTTTGTACGTAAGAAAACGTGGGAAGAAAAATGAATGTAGAATTAACGAGATTTAAAGTTAAGCCTGGTAAGAGTCATCGAGTAGATGAATGGATGCAACTTCTTAATGACAATATGAAAGAAGTACTTTTGACATTAAACGACGAAAAGATGTATGTTGAGACAATTTTCCGGGAAATAAGAGATGGAGAAGAGTACTTATATTGGTATTCTGTGCAAGGAGAAGGCGGGGCTCTTGTCGAAAATTCTCATTATGAAATCGATAAAAAGCACTTAGCGTTTTGGTATGAATGTATCGATGAAGAAGCACCGTCTATTGATATGAAAACAGAAGTTGTTATGATTCAAGATGTTGTGAAGGAAGCGATGAAATAATAGAATAGTATTTCAGAGAAAAGCGCATCAAAATGGATGTGCTTTTTATTATGAAAAAATTGATAAAAGCTATATTTGGATATCTTTAAGTGAAAATAAGGAGGGATATCGAGAATATTTTAGGATAAACTATAAAGTGAAACTTTAATCAGTGGGGGGCATCCCCCACTGATTATCAGCCCTCACCAATCGGGCTTTTACGGGCAGTTCGACCCCAACCTAACTTCTTTGCTTCCGCTGAGTTTTGATGTGGGGTCTTACTGCCCGTTAATGCGGGATAAAGAAATAAAAAACACAAAACCAAAAAACTTACCAATATAAGGTGTATTCGTAACAGGAAAAACAGAGGATTTACAAAGTTTACAAGGGTCACCGTATATTAAGGCTGCTGTAAGAGGTGTAACAGTTGAGAAATATTGATTACAAGTAATTAATGTGAATAATCAGAAAATTTATGTTATAATATGGGAAAAGGAGGTTTATATGAGGCAAATACATGGAGCAATTTATATTTACATAACAATGTTTTTCGTGGCGGTATCCTATGGATTGGGGCACGTGTATTCGCATCCTATACTAACTTTTTTAAGCGGAGCATGTATGGCGTTTGCGCTTCTTGTCCACCTTTTCTCGGTTTGGATCGTGAAATTTCAATTAAATATTAGTGAAATAGAAGAAGGCACTTTTTGAGTGGCCTTCTTTTTTAGTAATATTGGCGAAGCCCTGGTAGCAATTTTTCAATTTCACATTCGGTTTCTTTACATATGGAAAGTGTACGTAGTCTGAAAAATAAGCTACGTAAGAAAGATTTTATATTTCCGTATAAAAATTCGTATGATTCAATATGTAGCGTGGATTTTTTTACTTGTAATTGAGCTACTAAATCATGAAGGGCTAATATGAGTACTTCTTCCTTTAGGTCATTTTGCAGCATTGCGACAATCGGATAAACGATACGTTCATCTTCTTCATATTTGTAGTAAATAGAATGAACACAAACTTTGTTTAATAAAGTTTGTAATATTTCTTCGTAATATAAAGTTTCTAGTTTAGGACTATTCACAAGCGCCTCAAATGTATCGGAAGCATGAGCGATACTATGTGCCCAGCCGTGGTCTTGGACATATCCACGGAAATCATGCTCGTTGTTCATATATAGAATTAATTGATCTTTTACAGTTAAAATATCATTCTGTGATAAGAAATTATGATTTGTATCTGCATCTATAATGAGGGCAATTAATAATGTTGTAAATGCTCGGGTAAATACGGCATCTTCGTCATCCGAATGAATCTTATACAATAAATATTTTTCACTAATGCTTTCTAATAATAATTTCTGTAAGTGTGTATGTGAAATGTAGTCTTTTTTGATGAGATGATAAAAAGTAGATTAAATAAGTTTGTCTCTTAAATAGCTATCGGTAACACCGATGTGCTCAAGCATATTGGAACTTAAAGAATCAATGTTAATTGTGTTGTCCAGTATGTAATTATTATTACGAATTTCTTCTAACTGTTGTTGTAACATATAAACCTCCTGTTTTAGAAAATTCTGTATTTTTATAATATAATAAGAGGAAGAAATAGACAATAAATAAGTGCATTTGAATGGAGGGGGCATTATGAAGAGAGCATTATTCTTTTTCATTAGTATTTTCTTTTTAGGAAGCTGTTCCATTTCGTATGTTACTTTTTCTAGCGAGAGCAAAAGTTGGACTGGACAATATAAAGGGCATATTAAGGATGACAGTGAAGATGGGATGTTTACGTTTCAATATAAGGGCGGGGATGGAAAGACAGAATTTAAAAACTTAGAGATTGCTATTAATGGAGCCTTTAGTACAATGACACAAACGTCAGAAGTTCATAGAGGAGCAAAGGTTGAAATGAAGTCTTCTTGTGTAAGTTGCGCGCCTATCTCTAAAGATGAACCAATAGAGATTGTGATTAAATGGGATGATAAGTATGAGGAGAAGATGGTGCTAAATTTGAAATAGCCTAGAGTAAGGAGTTAAAAATGAATAGGCATATGAAAATTGTTATGTTTTTAAGTGTATTTCTAGTCGTATTATCAGCGTGTGATACAAAACAAGTAGAGCAAGTAACGGTAAAAGAAGTACCTAAAGAAGGGTATATCATATTAAGAAATGACACGGTGTTTTTTGCCGATGATAAAACGTTTGAAACAAAAGTAGAGTTGCAACATTATATAGAACAACAAATGAATAAAGAGCATCCAGCACATATAGTCTTGAGCTTTAAGGACAAAGACACATATAAACAGTTAAAAACAGGGGATAAAATAAAAGTATGGTTTTCTCAAATACTTGAAAGTTATCCAGCAAAAATGATTGTAGAGAAATTTGAAATAGTAGGGAAATAGAAAAAGGCAGCACTCCCGCTGCCTTTTTTATTATTTTACAAATTGTAACTCTTTCGGGAATTTCGTTAAAATTTCTGATCCGTCTTTTGTGATGTAAATATCATCTTCAATACGAACGCCACCTACGTTTGGTACGTAAATACCAGGTTCGATTGTGAAGACCATACCTTCTTTTAATGGAGACTCGTTACCAGCTTTTACATCTGGATATTCGTGTACGCTAATTCCAAGTCCATGACCAAGTCGGTGCGGGAAGAAGTCTCCGTAACCTGCATCTGTGATAACAGAACGAGCAGCATTATCGATTGCGCCAAGTGTAACACCTGGTTTACATGCTTCAACTGCTTGTAGTTGTCCAGCAAGTACAGTGTTGTAAATACGAGTTTGCTCTTCAGAAATCTCACCGAATGCTACTGTACGTGTAATATCAGAGCAATAACCATCAATGATTACGCCTAAATCAAATAGTACGAAATCGCCGCGTTTCATTTTGTTTGCGCCAGGAATACCGTGTGGAAGAGCTGAGTTCGCACCTGCTAATACCATCGTATCAAATGACATTTTATGTATGCCTTTTGTTTTTAATTCGTGTTCAATAATTGCTAATACTTCTAGTTCACTACGATCTTCTTTAATTGCATTTACACCAACTTCAACAGCATAGTCCGCCATTTTAGCTGCTTCGCGTAAAATAGAAAGTTCTTTTTCATCTTTAATTAAACGAAGTTCGCGAACTTTCTCCTCAGCTGATTTGAAAGCTGCATTTGGGAATAATTTCGTTAATTCTTCGTAGCGCTCTACGTTTAAATGTTCTTTTTCAATTGCAACTGCATTTGCATTGATGCCGCGGTCTTTAATTGCTTTTGCAATCATATCCCATGGTCTGTCAGTATCAGTAAATCCGATAATTTCATGTGCCCAGCCAGCGTTACGTGCTTGACCTTCTTCCATTTTAGGGCAAATTAAAATAGGTTCTTTTTCTTGGAATACAAACATACCAAGTAATCTTTCGTGTGGTTCACAGTGGAAGTTTGTCATGTAGAAGACGTTTGGTGTAGAAGTTAAGAACGCAGCTTCTACGTTTTTTTCTTTTAGCCATTGCATTAAATTTTCTAATCTAGCATTCATCGATTGGCACCCCCGAGATATTTAATTACAAATATAACTTTAACTCGGAAGAAAGCGTTATGACAAGTAAATAGATGTTAGAAAAGACAGGGAATTGAAAAATCATGTAGAATACAAAGTGAGAATGTGAACAGGGGAGGAATGTAATAATGAAAGTATCTTATCATGGACATTCAGTTGTGAAAATTGAGGCGAATGGAAAAGTTATTTTAATTGACCCGTTTTTAACAGGTAATCCGAAAACAGATTTAAAAACTGAAGATGTAAAAGTGGATGCAATTCTTTTATCGCATGGACACGGTGATCATGTTGGAGATACAGTAGAACTTGCGAAGAAAAATAATGCAGTTGTTGTAGCGCCATTTGAACTAGCAACATTTTTAAGTTGGCAAGGTGTAAATACACACCCGATGCATATTGGTGGTTCACATGAATTTGACTTCGGAAAAGTGAAGTTTACACAAGCATTCCACGGCTCTAGTTATATTGATGAAGAAAATAAGACGATTACATATACAGGTATGCCAGCAGGTATTTTATTTACAGCAGAAGAGAAAACTGTATACCACGCAGGAGATACTGCACTATTCTCTGATATGAAGTTAATTGGGGAATTAAATAAAGTTGATCTAGCATTTTTACCAATTGGTGATAATTTCACAATGGGACCAGAAGATGCTGTACTAGCGGCAAAATGGATTAATGCGAAAACTGTTGTACCGATGCATTACAATACGTTCCCAGTTATTGAACAAGATCCATATCAATTTGTAGAAAAGCTACAAAATTGTACAGGGAAAGTATTAGAAGCTGGAGAAAGTATTACACTATAGAAAAGAAACCCTTCATTTGAAAAGAAAAGTGAAGGGTTTTTTACGTGTGTAGGACAGCTTTTAATGCTTGTATTTGTTTTGGTGATTCTTTTCTTTTGGTACGTGGTTGTTCAGGTGTTTCATTCAATTCCATTGCAACTTTTTTCCCATCTACGAAAGCTAAAAATACAGCACCTACAACCTCTAAAAATTTTTTCATCATGTGTTCGCTCCTTTGTTTTATTTCTTGTCTTAATTGTATAGGCAATTAAGTGGACGAACTATCGAATGAGATGACAATAGCATTACATTGTTGTAATAGAATGACTGGTGGAATGTAAGAGTCATTTTGTTATAAAAAAAATAGTACAGGTATGCAAAGAGAGAGTGTAACAGTTTTGAAAATATAGTATACTGAAAGTACAACACATGAAGAATTTAGGGAAAAGAAAGTATGGTGAAACCATTTGGCTACCAAGCATAACCAAATTTTAGAACATATTAATAGCCTGCCAGTAGGCCATAAAATTTCTGTAAGACAAATTGCGAAAGATTTGAGTGTAAGTGAAGGGACCGCTTACCGTGCAATTAAAGATGCAGAAAATAAAGGATATGTTAGTACAATTGAACGTGTCGGAACAATTCGAATTGAACAAAAGAAGAAAGAGAATATCGAAAAACTGACATATGCAGAAGTCGTTAACATTGTCGACGGTCAAGTACTTGGGGGCAGAGAAGGACTACATAAAACATTAAATAAATTCGTAATCGGAGCTATGAAGTTAGAAGCGATGATGCGCTATACAGAAGCTGGGAATTTACTCATTATTGGTAACCGTACCAATGCACATGAATTAGCGCTAGAAACTGGAGCCGCTGTATTAATTACGGGCGGCTTTGATACGGAAGATCATGTGAAGAAATTAGCAGACGAATTAAAGCTGCCGATCATTTCAAGTAGCTACGATACATTTACGGTCGCAACGTTAATTAATCGTGCAATTTATGACCAACTTATTAAGAAAGAAATTGTACTCGTTGAAGATATTTTAACGCCAATTGAAGAAACGTTATATTTAAAGCCGAGTGATACAGTACAGCAATGGCATGCATATAACGAAGAGACAATGCACGGAAGATATCCAATTGTCGATGAAAGTAACAAAGTACTAGGAATCGTAACTTCAAAAGATATGATCGGAGTAGCGAAAGAAACACCAATTGATAAAGTAATGACAAAACACCCAATTACAGTGAACGGTAAAATGTCTGTCGCAGCTGCGGCACGTATGATGGTGTGGGAAGGAATTGAATTACTTCCTGTCGTTGAGGAAGGAAACAAACTGCAAGGTATTATTAGCCGTCAAGATGTACTTCAGGCACTGCAAATGATTCAACGTCAGCCACAAGTTGGAGAAACCATTGATGATATTGTAACGAATCAATTTATGACACCAAAAGAAGCGAAGAATGAGCATCTATATCAATTTTCGGTGACGCCGCAAATGACGAACTCAATCGGGACGTTATCGTACGGTGTATTTGCAACAATTGTGACAGAAGCGACAAATCGCGTCATTCGTGCGCAAAAGAAAAGCGATTTAATTGTTGAAAACTTAACGATTTATTTCGTAAAGCCGGTTCAAATTGATAATGTTGTATCTGTTCATCCGAAAGTATTAGAAATTGGACGTAAATTTGGTAAGGTCGATGTAGAGGTGCATCATGAAGGTAATGTTGTTGGAAAAGCATTACTTATGGTTCAGTTAATCGATAAATAAAAAGATGGAACAAATCGTTTTGATTTGTTCCATCTTTTTTTGTTGTTTTAAATTTGAAAGGCATGATTTTAGATGGGAGTTTTAGTGAAATATGTATGGGATGGAGTGGAAAAGTAATGTGAGAAAAGACGGAATAATAATTCAATTCAGTTGTATATTGTGTTATGATTATATTGTAAGAAAATGGAATCGTGAGAGGTGGTATGCATTATGTCGTCAGCCGTACTCTTTTTTGGTAGTATCGCACTATTTTACTTTCTTGTAATGATACCGATTCAATATTTATATTTACAAGGTTTACATGAAAAAAAGGAAAAGACAGGATTATCTCAGCGAGAGCTATATGAAAAAATGTCTTTTGGAGAAGAACAATTACATTTTCACGTACAAGGGAACCCATTTAATATACCATCTGCGTTTGTTGCGTATATGATTTTGAAAGTTAAGGGACGTAAAAAAGCATCACAATATTGATGCTTTTTTACGTTGCTTCATAGACTTCAGCTTCTTTAACTGCTAATGGCAAGAAATGTTTGTATTGGCGAAACCCGTTAAATACACTTGCACTACCAAATAGAACGAATAAAACACCAACGATAATACGAGCGGTTGAAAGTTCTAAAAAGAATTGGTTTATCCCGAAAAATAAAACGAATGAACCGAGTGCCATTGCGGATTTTCCTGAGAGCCAACCTTTCTCCATTGGGCGGTTTGTACGAAAGTATTTTGTTTTGTAAAAGAGGTACAACATAAATGAGACGATAATACAGAAGACTAATACTGGCATAATGAACACTCCCATCGCTTTGTGAAAAATAATAGAAAAGAAAAAGAAATATCTAAACTTTCTAACTTTTATTATAAAGCAATTGTTCGCATGTATGAAATACTTTCCGTTATAATGGAGGATAAAGTGAAGAAGTTGATTAAAAAGGAGATTATACATATGCATGAGCAAATTTTAGGAGCAATTAAAGAGTTTGATACAATTATTATTCATCGCCACGTGCGTCCGGATCCAGATGCGTTAGGTTCACAGGGGGGTCTTGGTACAATTCTACAAGAATCGTTTCCAGAGAAAAATATTTATACGGTTGGGTACAATGAACCGTCACTAGCATACTTACGAGTAATGGATGATATTGAAGATAGTGTATACGAAAATGCGCTTGTTATTGTTTGTGATACTGCGAATCAAGAACGTGTTGACGATCAACGCTATACAAAAGGGAAGATGTTAATTAAAATTGATCATCATCCAAATGAAGATCCATATGGAGATATTACGTGGGTAGATACGACAGCGAGTTCTACAAGTGAAATGATTTATGAGTTTTATAACTATGGAAAAGATAAAGGATTAAAAATAACAAAAGAAGCAGCCCGCCTTATTTTAGCAGGAATTGTTGGAGATACAGGTCGTTTCTTATTCCCGAATACGACAGCAAAAACACTTCGTTACGTAAGTGAGCTTGTTGACATGGGTGTGAAATTCACAGATTTATACAATGAGATGTATAAGACAAAAGAAAAAATTGCTCGTTTAAACGGTTATATTTTACAAAACTTTACGATGGTAGAAGAAGGAGCAGCTTACATTAAATTAACGAAAGAAGTATTAGAAGAGTTTGATGTACTTCCTTCTGAAGCATCTGGTGTTGTTGGAGCGCTTGGCAATATTGATGGATTAAAGGCGTGGGTTCTATTTTTAGAGGAAGACGACGTAATTCGTGTTCGTCTTCGTTCAAAAGGACCAGTTATAAACAAATTAGCAATGCAATATAACGGCGGGGGGCATCCGATGGCTTCTGGTGCGAAGGCATCTTCTTGGGAAGAAGCGGATCGTCTTTTTGCTGATTTACGTGAGATTTGTAAATAAGAGACTATATGTTAGAACGAAAAGAAGGAGCGGCGCTAAAGCCCTCCTTCTTTATTTTTCTTTCTCTATAGTAATGCTAATTTCAAGCACTGTATCAAAAGATATTGTATCGACTTTAAAACGGTATAGCCGATCGTAATGTTTGTACGTTTTATTTTCGATTACCTTTTTAAGTAGGTCTTTATTTTTTGCGATACTTTGAATGTTTTTCGTTAAAAGATGTTGGAGGTCATTATGGATAGATGTAGTCATATTTTCGAGTGTGAGATTGTCTAAATCGTATTTTTCTCGATTGATAAGTTTTATTTTAATCTCTTGAATGGTTAAGAGCCGTTTATTTTCAGTGTTCAATTTTTCTTGATCTTCGAGAAGGACGTGGAGCTTTGCTTCTTGTTTTTCTATAATTTCTCTTTGTTCTGCTATTTTACTAGCTTGTTCTTCTTGAAAAACACCGTATATGTACAAAAAAATAAACCAGCTCAACACGCCTCCAACAGCAGCCCCAGCTAATACTAAGTACCATCTTTTTGCTGTATTGGCACTTGGTACTCTCATACATGTTCCTGCGTTAGCCATTTAATAATAATGAGACCTGTTTGCATACCACCAGTTGCGAAAAAAATAAGGAGAATTTGCTTTACGATATCTTTCATATCTCCGCCAAAGAAACTTCTTTCAAAGCTATAAAAGGTATCGAATGTTCCGCCGATTGCTGCAACGAGTGCCCAAATTCTTAAATTTTGGGCGAATTGATTAATGTAAGTTAGAGCTGGTTTTCCGATAAGAAACGCACCAAATCCACCAATTAATGAACCGCCAAGTATAACCCCAAAGGCAATAAAATAACTAATAATAAGCAGAGAGAAAAAAGTATGTTCTCTTACATCCATCGTCATTCCCCTTTCTTCTTCATATATATGGACAAAGTATAAGAAGTATGTTTTGATTTCCGCTTTCCTCATCACCTATAATAAAAGTAGTCAAATAGGTAAAGAGAGGGTACAACAGTGAAGTTTGTGCATTTACAATGTCAAACCGTTTTTAGTTTATTAAAAAGTGCTTGTAAAATTGATGAGCTTGTAGTCAGGGCGAAAGAACTCGGTTTTTCATCGCTGGCTATTACGGATGAAAATGTTATGTATGGCGTTATTCCGTTTTATAAAGCATGTAAGAAACATGGTATACAGCCTGTTATTGGATTAACCGCTTCTATTTTTAGTGAAGAAGAAGAAAGGTCTTATCCGCTTGTATTACTTGCTGAGAATGAAATAGGCTACCAAAATTTATTAAAGATTTCTAGCAGTATTATGACAAAGTCCAAAGAAGGTATTCCTAAGAAGTGGCTTGCGCATTATGCGAAAGGATTAATTGCAATTTCACCAGGTAAAGATGGCGAAATTGAGCAATTATTACTAGAAGACAATGAGAGTCAGGCTGAAGAAGTAGCTCGCACGTATCAAAATATGTTTGGCCATTTTTATATGAGTTTGCAGCATCATGCGATTCAAGATGAGTTGCTTTTACAAGAGAAACTACCTGAATTTATTAGTAGGGTTAATATTCCGGTCGTTGCAACAAACGATGTGCGCTATATCAATCAAAGTGACGCGCTTGTTCACGAATGTTTACTATCTGTTGAAAGTGGAACGAAAATGACTGATCCAGATAGGCCGAGGCTGAAAACAGATCAGTATTATTTAAAGTCATCGGATGAAATGGAAGCACTATTTTCCCACGCGCCGGAAGCAATCCAAAATACAATAAAAATTGCAGAGCGTTGCCAAGTAGAAATACCGTTCCATGTAAATCAACTTCCGAAATTTCCTGTTCCGTCTAATGAAACGAGTGATATATATTTGCGTCGTGTTTGTGAAGAAGGTTTGCGGAAACGATATGGTGAACCGAAAGAAGTGCATATAAAGCGTTTGGATCATGAATTAAATGTTATTTCTCGTATGGGATTTAGTGATTATTTCCTCATCGTATGGGATTTTATGAAGTATGCACATGAAAATCATATTCTAACAGGACCAGGTCGTGGATCGGCAGCTGGTTCACTCGTTTCATACGTATTAGAAATTACAGATATTGATCCAATTGAATACGATCTATTATTTGAAAGGTTTTTAAATCCTGAACGTGTGACGCTTCCCGATATTGATATTGATTTTCCAGACGTAAGACGTGATGAGATGATTCGCTATGTGAAAGATAAATACGGTCAGCTCCGTGTTGCGCAAATTGTAACGTTTGGTACGCTTGCAGCAAAAGCGGCAATTAGAGACATTGCCCGCGTAATGGGGCTTCCGCCGCGAGATATTGATATATTTTCAAAACTTATCCCATCAAAGCTTGGTATAACGTTAAAAGATGCATATGAAGAATCACAATCACTTCGTGAGTTTATACAAGGGAATCTTCTGCATGAGCGTGTATTTGAAATCGCAAAACGTGTAGAAGGTTTACCACGTCATACGTCTATTCATGCGGCTGGTGTTATTATGAGTCAAGAACCGCTAACAGGAAGTGTAGCAATTCAAGAAGGACATAACGATGTTTATGTTACGCAATATCCAGCCGATGCGCTAGAAGAACTTGGTTTGCTTAAGATGGACTTTTTAGGATTACGTAATTTAACGTTACTTGAAAATATTATAAAATTTATCGCGAACAAAACAGGGAAAGAAATCGATATAAGAAACTTACCTCTTCAAGATGAAAAGACGTTCCAATTATTAGGGAGAGGGGATACAACAGGTGTATTCCAGCTTGAGTCGGGTGGTATGCGAAATGTACTTCGCGGGTTAAAACCGAATGAGTTTGAAGATATCGTAGCTGTTAACTCGTTATACAGACCAGGACCGATGGAACAGATACCGACTTTTATTGAATCGAAACATGGAAAAAGAAAAATTGAATATTTACATCCGGATTTAAAGCCAATTTTAGAAAGAACATACGGCGTCATTGTATACCAAGAACAAATTATGCAAATTGCATCGAAGTTAGCTGGTTTTTCGCTCGGAGAAGCAGATTTACTGCGCCGTGCGGTGAGTAAAAAAAATCGTGATATTTTAGATCAGGAACGTAAGCATTTCGTCCAAGGATGTTTGCGAAATGGTTATGATGAGACATCCGCAGAGAAAATTTATGATTTAATTGTAAGATTTGCGAATTACGGTTTTAACCGAAGTCACGCTGTAGCTTACAGTATGATCGGATATCAGCTTGCCTATTTGAAAGCGAATTATACGCTGGAATTTATGACGGCATTATTATCAAGCGCAATTGGAAATGAAGATAAGATTGTACAGTATATACGAGAAACGAAGCGGAAAGGTTTTCACGTTTTGCCACCGTCTCTTCAGAGGAGTGGCTACAACTTCCAAATAGAAGGGAATGCGATACGTTACAGTTTACTTTCGATCCGAAATATTGGAATGGCTACAGTGACGGCATTATTAGAAGAACGAGAGAAAAAAATGTTCGAAGATTTATTTGAATTTTGTCTTCGTATGCCGTCAAAGTTCGTAACGGAGCGTAATTTAGAAGCTTTCGTCTGGTCGGGATGTTTTGACGATTTTGGTGTTTCGAGAACGAATTTATGGAAAAGTATTAAAGGGGCGTTAGAGTACGCGAATCTCGCACGTGATTTAGGAGATGCTGTTCCAAAATCAAAATATGTACAAGGAGAAGAGTTATCTTTTATTGAACAACTAAATAAAGAGAAGGAAGCGCTTGGCTTTTATTTATCAAGTTATCCGACAGCGCAATATGTGAAGTTAGCAAAAGAATTAGAAATTCCATCTCTCGCTCAGGCGATGCGACACAAGAAAAAAGTACAAAGAGCTATTGTGTATATAACAAGTGTGAGAGTGATTCGTACGAAAAAGTTTCAAAAGATGGCATTTATTACATTCTGTGATCAAAATGATGAAATGGAAGCAGTCCTCTTCCCGGAAACGTATATACATTTCTCGGATAAGTTGCAAGAAGGAGCAATTGTTTTAGTTGACGGTACGATTGAGCTAAGAAATCATAAGCTGCAATGGATTGTAAATGGACTATATCCGCTAGAGGAAATGGATGTTTATGAAGAAAAGAAAGACGCATCTGTTTACGTGAAATTGCCGTCTCAGTATGAGAAAAAGCTTTTAAATCAGGTTACGAAAATATTGTTCGACTATTCAGGTTTTGCGAAAGTACTAATTTATTATGAAAAGGAACATAAAATGGTACAATTATCTCGGAGTTTATCGATTCATCCAAGTGAAGAATGTTTAGGAGCACTTCGTGAAATTGTCGGGGAAGAAAATGTAGTTGTGAAAATATAATGGACAATTTCCCTACACTTCGATTATTATAGTAGTAGTGTTCGTGGTCAGACCACTTGGAGAAATTGATATCAGCAAGAATAATTTGAGGAGAGTGGATAGTTTGTCAACACTTCGTGAAGAAGCACTTCACATGCATAAAGTGCATCAAGGAAAATTAGAAACTGTATCAAAAGTAAAAGTAGAAAATGCAAAAGATTTAAGTCTTGCATATTCTCCAGGGGTTGCAGAACCTTGTAAAGAAATTTATGACGATAAAAGTAAGGTATATGAATATACGATGAAGGGAAATATGGTAGCAGTTGTGACAGATGGAACAGCTGTACTTGGTCTTGGTAACATTGGACCTGAAGCATCTCTTCCAGTAATGGAAGGTAAAGCTGTATTATTCAAGAGCTTTGCTGGTGTAGATGCATTCCCAATTGCCTTAAATACAAACGATGTAGATAAAATTGTTGAAACTGTAAAATTAATGGAGCCAACTTTTGGCGGCGTTAACTTAGAAGATATCGCAGCACCAAACTGCTTCATTATTGAAGAGCGTTTGAAAAAAGAAACAAATATTCCTATCTTCCATGATGATCAACACGGAACAGCTATTGTAACAGTAGCAGGTCTTGTAAATGCACTGAAATTAGTTGGAAAGAAAATGTCTGACATTAAAGTTGTCGCAAATGGCGCAGGTGCAGCAGGTATTGCAATTATTAAACTTTTATATCGCTATGGTGTACGCGACATTATTATGTGTGACCGTAAAGGCGCAATCTATGATGGTCGTCCTACAGGTATGAATCCGGTGAAGGATGAAGTTGCAAAATATACAAATAAGAATCGTATAGAAGGTTCTTTAGCTGATGTTGTACAAGGTGCGGACGTATTCATTGGTGTATCTGCAGAAGGTGCATTAACAGAAGAGATGGTTCGTACAATGAATGACGATGCGATTATTTTTGCAATGGCGAATCCAGTTCCAGAAATTATGCCAGAATTGGCAAAAGCAGCGGGCGCAGCTGTTGTTGGAACAGGTCGTTCTGACTTCCCGAACCAAGTAAATAATGTACTGGCGTTCCCTGGTATTTTCCGCGGTGCACTTGACGTACATGCGACACAAATTAACGAAGAAATGAAGATGGCAGCTGTACAGGCTATTGCTGAGCTTGTAGCAGAAGATGAGTTAAATGCAGACTATATCATTCCGGCACCATTTGACGCGCGTGTAGCGCCTCAAGTAGCGGCTTACGTTGCAAAAGCAGCAATGGAGACAGGAGTAGCTCGCCGTCAAGTAGATCCAAATGAGATCGCTGAAAAAACAAAACAATTAGCGCTGATTGGTAAAGAATAAGCGAGGAATTTCCATTGACATCATCAAATACAAAAGTATATCTCGAAATTGTAAAAAAAATCCGTTCCATTATGGAAGAGGATGGTTTGGTGGCGGGGGATCGTTTGCCGTCTGAGCGTGAGTTAAGTTCACGCTTAAACGTAGGACGTTCCTCTGTAAGAGAAGCATTGCGTGCTTTAGAACTGGTAGGATTGATTGAAACGAGACGTGGTGAAGGGACGTTTATTCGAAACTTTTATGATAACGGTCTTGTACAATTAATTGCTCCGTTCTTATTGCAAGATGAGAAAACAATTCGTGATTTATTACAAACGAAACGATTACTTGAGAAAGATATGATTCGAATTGTATGTAATTTACCGAAAGAAACGTTTTCTAAAGTACTAAGTAGATTACACCAAGTACTTGAAGGAAATGAAAGCTCAGTCCCAACGCTTCATCAAACGTTCTTTAAAACACTTATTGAACAAGTCGATAATTATTTACTATATCGCATTTGGATGATCGTAAATGATTACGTAGCAACTCTTTCTTGTAAAGTTTCAAGAGATTCTATCGATATGTATAGAAAGCTTTATGCTACTTTGGAAGAAAAACAAGAAAATGATGCACTAAAAATTTACGATGAATTAGTAGAGAATATACAGTTTCACTCGTAATGTATAAAATTTGTCGAAATGACCATGACACGTTATGACAAACATTCTACCGCGTAGCGGTTAAAGTTAAACGTAAAGAGTGAGGTTATTAGACAGATTGAGAAGATAAGGCTAACATCAAACTTTGGTGTTAGCCCCATTTTCTTCTTACGCTAACCTTAGCTCTCAACGAAGGGGGTCAAATTGTGCTAAGAGATTTATTCGTGAAAAAGAAAAAGTACGCTGCAATACCTTCAGAACAAGTACGAAAAGATGTACCAGATGGCGTTATGACAAAATGTCCGGAATGTAAAAAAATCATGTATACGAAAGAACTTCTAAAAAATTTAAAAGTATGTGTGAATTGTGGATATCATCATCCTATGAATGCATGGGAACGTCTTGATAGTATATTGGACGAAGGGTCATTCCGTGAGTATGACAAAGAAATGGTTTCATTAAATCCACTCGAGTTTCCAGGTTATGAAGAGAAACTAGAGAGCGATCGTAAGAAGACTGAATTGAACGAAGCGGTTGTAACTGGTGAAGGAACAATTGATGACATGCTTGTTGTTGTTGCAGTAATGGATTCTCGTTTTCGAATGGGGAGCATGGGCTCTGTAGTAGGAGAAAAAATCGCCCGTGCGGTTGAAAAGGCGTACGACTTACAAGTTCCATTTATTATCTTTACTGCTTCGGGTGGTGCCCGTATGCAAGAAGGGATATTAAGTTTAATGCAAATGGCAAAAACAAGCGTAGCTTTGAAAAAGCATAGTAATGCAGGAGGGTTATTTATTTCTGTTATGACTCACCCAACGACGGGCGGGGTTTCAGCGAGTTTCGCTTCACTTGGTGATTATAATCTTGCAGAACCAGGTGCACTTATCGGATTTGCTGGTAGACGTGTAATTGAACAAACGGTGCGTGAGAAACTACCGGAAGATTTCCAAACGGCAGAATTCTTACTAGATCATGGTCAATTAGATGCGGTGGTGCATCGTGATGATATGAGAGAATCGCTTCGCAAGATTTTAGAAGTTCATCAAGGAGGGGAATTGGCTGTATGGCAGAGCTAGAATTTGAAAAACCAGTTGTTGAGCTAAGAAATAAGATTCGTGAACTGAAAGACTATACGAAAAACAGCCAGATGGACTTCAGTGAGGAGATTCGTATTTTGGAAGAAAAGCTAGAAAATTTAGAGGAAGATATATACGGCAATCTAAAAGTATGGGACCGTGTTCAAATTGCTCGTCATGCAGAACGACCGACAACGCTCGATTATATTGAGCACTTATTTACTGATTTTTTCGAATGTCATGGAGACCGTCTATTTGGCGATGATGCAGCGATTGTCGGCGGCATTGCGAAATATAAAGGGATGCCTGTAACTGTAATTGGGCATCAGCGCGGAAAAGATACGAAAGAAAATATTCGCCGTAACTTTGGAATGCCTCATCCAGAAGGATATCGAAAAGCACTGCGTCTCATGAAACAAGCGGAAAAGTTTAATCGTCCTATTATTTGTTTCATCGATACGAAGGGAGCTTATCCTGGTAAAGCAGCTGAAGAACGTGGACAAAGTGAAGCTATTGCCCGCAACCTATTTGAGATGGCAGGTTTAACGGTACCAGTTATTTGTATCGTTATCGGTGAAGGCGGTAGTGGTGGTGCGCTAGGTCTTGGAGTAGGAGATTACATTCATATGCTAGAAAATTCCACTTATTCTGTTATTACACCAGAGGGTGCAGCGGCAATTCTTTGGAAAGATGCAGGAAAAGCAAAGGAAGCTGCAGAAGCAATGAAAATTACAGCAGCAGATTTGAAAGAATTAGGTGTAATTGATGAAATTATTCCAGAGGCAAGAGGCGGAGCTCACCGTAATCTTTTAAAACAGTCAGAAAATATAGACTTAATGATTAGAAAAACTTTTGAACAATTAAACGGAATTTCGAAAGATGAATTAATCGAAAAACGTTATGAAAAATATATGAAAATTGGGCAAGTTTCGTTTTCAAACGCTTCCATTGGGATAAAATAAGAAAAGCGTGCGTTCCTCTTCGCGAATGCACGTTTTTATTATGAAAAGACACATCTTCTCCATTGTGTTTTTATATTTTTTCGTGTTATTTTATTATAAGGCAAATAATCTTTATGAGGTGAGTACAAATGAAACGTATTGGTGTATTAACAAGTGGTGGAGATTCACCTGGTATGAATGCTGCCATTCGTGCAGTTGTTCGTAAAGCGATTTTCCATGATATTGAAGTATATGGTATTTACCATGGATACGCTGGATTAATTTCTGGTCACATTGAAAAATTAGAACTTGGTTCTGTTGGCGATATTATCCACCGCGGTGGTACGAAATTATATACAGCAAGATGTCCTGAGTTTAAAGACCCAGAAGTACGACTAAAAGGTATCGAGCAATTAAAGAAACATGGTATCGAAGGACTTGTTGTTATTGGTGGAGATGGTTCTTACCAAGGCGC
Source organism: Bacillus sp. EB V-12 (assembly GCF_056158125.1). NCBI lineage: Bacteria > Bacillati > Bacillota > Bacilli > Caryophanales > Bacillaceae > Bacillus > Bacillus sp. EB V-12. The sequence continues at coordinate 82,775 of NZ_JBUXJL010000001.1, forward strand.
TAAAAAATTAACTGAACAAGGATTCCCATGTGTTGGTGTACCAGGTACAATCGACAATGATATCCCTGGAACAGACTTCACAATTGGTTTCGATACAGCTTTAAACACTGTTATTGATGCAATTGATAAAATCCGTGACACAGCTACATCTCATGAACGTACATATGTTATCGAAGTAATGGGACGTCACGCTGGTGATATCGCATTATGGGCTGGTTTAGCTGATGGTGCAGAAACAATCTTAATTCCAGAAGAAGAGTATGACATGGATGATGTTATCGCTCGTCTGAAGCGCGGTAGTGAACGTGGTAAAAAACACAGTATTATCGTTGTAGCTGAAGGTGTTGGAAGTGCAATTGACATCGGTAAGCACATTGAAGAAGCAACAAACTTTGATACTCGTGTAACTGTATTAGGTCACGTACAACGTGGCGGATCACCAAGTGCACAAGACCGTGTATTAGCAAGTCGTCTTGGCGCAAGAGCAGTTGAATTATTAATTGCTGGTAGAGGTGGACGTTGTGTAGGTATTCAAGATAACAAACTTGTTGATCATGATATTATCGAAGCGTTAGCTCAAAAGCATACAATCGATAAAGATATGTATCAATTATCTAAAGAATTATCCATCTAATCGGCGTAATGTCAGATATTTGGGAACGGTTTCATAATTTTCGGAGGTGCAATATGCGTAAAACTAAAATTGTATGTACAATAGGTCCTGCTAGTGAAAGTATTGAAAAATTAGAGCAATTAATTGAAGCAGGTATGAACGTTGCTCGTTTAAACTTCTCTCATGGTAGCCATGAAGAGCACGGAGCTCGTATTAAAAACATTCGTGAAGCTTCAAAGAAAACTGGTAAAACAGTTGGTATCTTACTTGATACAAAAGGTCCAGAAATCCGTACTCACGACTTCGTAGACGGACAAGCTGAGCTTGTAACAGGTGCAGAAGTAGTTCTTTCTACTGAGCAAGTATTAGGTACTGCAGAGAAGTTCTCTGTATCTTATGCTGGTCTTTATGACGATGTAGACCCAGGTTCTCGCATTCTAATCGATGACGGTCTTATCGAACTAGAAGTAATCGAAAAAGCTGATGGAAACATCCGTACAAAAGTTCTTAACAGTGGAACTGTAAAAAACAAAAAAGGTGTTAACGTACCAAACGTAAGCATTAAGCTTCCTGGTATCACTGAAAAAGACGTAAAAGATATCATCTTCGGTATCGAGCAAAAAGTTGATTTCATCGCAGCTTCATTCGTACGTAAAGCTTCTGACGTATTAGAAATCCGTGAATTATTAGAAGAGCATGGTGCTCAATACATCCAAATCGTACCGAAAATCGAAAACCAAGAAGGTATCGACAACATCGATTCAATCTTAGAAGTTTCTGACGGTTTAATGGTAGCTCGTGGTGATATGGGTGTAGAAATTCCACCAGAAGAAGTACCATTAGTACAAAAACGTCTAATCAAAAAATGTAACGTGTTAGGTAAACCAGTTATTACTGCGACACAAATGTTAGACTCTATGCAACGTAACCCACGTCCAACTCGTGCGGAAGCAAGTGACGTAGCTAACGCAATCTTCGATGGTACAGATGCAATCATGCTTTCAGGTGAAACAGCTGCTGGTCAATATCCGGTAGAAGCAGTAACAATGATGGCTAACATTGCAGTACGTGTTGAAAAATCATTACAATACGAAGATATGTTCAAAAAACGTATTAAAGAGTTCACTCCAACAATTACAGATGCAATTAGCCAATCTGTTGCGCATACAGCACTTGCTCTTGATGTAGCTGCAATCGTAGCTCCAACAGAAAGTGGACATACTGCGAAAATGATCTCTAAATACCGTCCAAAATCTCCAATCGTAGCTGTAACATCTGACGAGCAAGTAGGACGTCGTCTTGCACTTGTTTGGGGTGTACAAGCATTTATGGCTGAGAAGCGCGCAGCTTCAACTGACGAAATGTTAGATACAGCAATTCAAACAGGTATGGATGCAGGTCTAATCGGCCTTGGAGATACTGTAGTAATTACTGCTGGTGTTCCAGTTGCTGAAACTGGTACAACAAACTTAATGAAAATCCACGTTGTTGGTGAAGAAGTTGCTAAAGGACAAGGAATCGGTCGTAAAGCTGCAAAAGGTAAAGTAGTTGTAGCAAAAACAGCTGCTGAAGCTGTAGCGAACGTAAACGAAGGTGATATTCTTGTTACAACAAGCACTGATAAAGATATGATTCCTGCAATCGAAAAAGCTGCTGCTTTAGTTGTAGAAGAAGGTGGCTTAACAAGCCATGCTGCTGTTGTGGGCGTATCAATCGGTATTCCTGTTATCGTTGGTGTAAACGGTGTAACAGCAACTTTAAAAAATGGCCAAGAAGTAACAGTTGATGCAGCACGCGGAATTGTTTATAATGGACATGCGGAAGTGCTATAAGTAATACGGAGAGAAGGATCGGAGTCCTTCTCTTTTTTTTACACAAAAACGAGATAAAATTAGCTTAAAGCGCCTAGAATTGCTTTTAAAAGCTGTTTGTTATGGGTTTTAATATGAAAGGGTATCTATATTTCATATGATGTATATAGGCATTGTGAGGGCGTTAAAAGTGAGATGTGAGAGAGGTGTAGAACTATGAAGTGGTTACTATTCTTGTTTATTTTAATACCGGCGATTGAGATTACGGTCTTAATTGGATCAAGTCATGTAATAGGTTTATGGTCTACGTTCGCTATGATTGTATTTACAGGTGTTGTAGGTGTGTATTTGGCGAAAAGACAAGGGTTTAAAGTGCTTGGAGAGATTCAATCTAAGTTGAATAGAGGGGAAATGCCAGGTGAGGCGGTACTAGATGGTATTTTTGTATTTGTAGGAGGTATTCTCTTAGTGCTTCCTGGGTATGTGACAGATATGCTAGGGTTTATCTGCGTGATCCCTATTACGAGAGCTTTATTGAAGCCGCTTGTTATGAAGTGGATGGAATGGAAATTTAGAAAGAATTCTACTATTATTATTCAGAAATAGCACTTAGATTGTAGAAATCTAAGTGCTATTTTTTTTGTCTTGTAAGAGGAGAGGTATTTTCTGATTGAAGCTTTGCTTTACCGCGCTATTTGTGGGGTGGAATTTCTATCTCAAAGCTGGGCTGCTCGTAAGTGTCTGATGTGGGGCGAATGATGAGTGGGGATGAACAAAACGTTCGCTTATTATATTTGCTATATAATTTTCGTTTGAACTCTTGTGTGTACTTCGATTAAACTTGTGATTTTTTAGTGCTATTAATTTAGATGAATAAGATGGAGGGAAACGCTGCTAAATTAAAGTTTTGCTTTCTTATATAGAGGAACGATTGGTGTAAAAAATTCATATAAAAAGGCGGAGATTGTTAGTTGAAGTCTTATTTTATGCTATTTTGTATATTTATTCATTTACATAAAAAGTAATAAATGTAAATGATAATTATAAAATAAATAGAATAAATATGTAAAGACACCACGGAATATGCGTTTTTCATGCAAAAAAACAAGAGAATTATCTTTTTTGAGTGCAATTCTCTTGTTTTATGTAATAAGTATGAAAAATAAGTACAAGGAATAATCAGTGGGAATTTCCCACTGATTACAGGTAAGTTTTTTGTTGTGTATGAATTAGAAACTATTATTTTGAAGGTGAACCTTTAATATATTTCCACAAGTCATGGAAGACATTAGCTTTGTGTAATGTATTAAGTAGTACTAAGGTGACTGGGCCGATGATTAATCCTAAAAAGCCAAAAAGTTTAAAGCCGACAAATAGAGCGACGAGTGTTGCTAATGGATCGAGACCGATGTTAGATGAAAGTACTTTCGGCTCCATAATTTGTCTTTGGACAATCACGACGATGTATAAAATGAGAAGACCAATGGCGAATGCGGTATCGCCAGTGAAAAATACGTATATAACCCATGGAACAAAGACTGCGCCTGTTCCTAAATATGGTAGTAAATCTACAACCCCTGTAATAATCGCGATAGTAATGGCGTATGGTACGCGTAATATTAAAAGCCCGATTAGTACAATGACAGTTGTCATAGATACGAGTGTAAGTTGTGCTTTCACAAAACCAAACAAAGCTTTTCTTAAGTCGACAAAAATAGTTTTTCCATAGCCATGTACACGATTCGGTAGCAATTTTCTTGCTTTCTGAGCAAGACGGTGCCAATCGTAACTAATGAAGAAAGTGGCTAATAAAATGAATACAAGGACAGTTAAAGTTGTTGGCAGTGCACTAATGAAATTCGTTAACCCGCTTATAATGGCGGTTAAAAGTTCTTTCATTTGTGTTGTTGCCTCTGTTCCTAAGTTTTGAATGTTTTGTGTAATTGTATAGCGCTGTGGTTCTCCAAGATGATTAAATTTAGAGATTAAATCATCGTAGAGAGGCATAATATGATTAAGTGCAAATTGCTGAGCGAATGTAACGATATCTGGAAACTTTACTGTAACAAGTTGTAGTAAGTATGTTGTGGCAGATATTGCTTCAGTCACAAGATATGTAACAAGTCCAACGATAGCTCCAAATACGAGAATTAAGCTAACGAGTACTGCTAGTGCGCGAGGAAATTGTAGTTTTTGATTAAGGAAATTGACGACAGGATTAATCAAATAAGCAAATGCAAAAGCGATAATAAAAGGATAGATAAGCCCTGACATGTATAGTAATACATAGAACCCAGCTACCGTTGCTACAATGACAAATATGAGTCGCAATATCATATATAGTAAGTTTCGGTTCAAAGATGTATACCTCCCATTCCAATTTGGATTATCCTAATTCGTTCAACTTATAACGAGTGTGCCCCACTGATTAAAGTTTCACTTTACCCCGCATTAACGGGCAGTAAATCTCCTACCCGAAGTGCGGCTGGATCAAAGGAGTTAGCTGGAGATAAACTGCCCGTAAAAGCCCGATTGGTTCAACTAATAATCAGTGGAAAATGCCCCACTGATTAAAGTTTCACTTTATGTTATAGTGGAATGATGGATTTTTCCTGCTTTTTCAGTATGTGAGTGACTGTGAAAGCTTGGTGTTGATGCTTCTACTATATGGTAAAAACTTCATTTTCTCTTCTTTTTATTTTACCTGTTTCTAATTAGAAAAGAAAGAAGAGACGCCCGTTTTTTAAAATGTATACACGCTTAAATTTTGATGGTGAAAGTCTCAGTTTGTCATTTTAAAATACATAAAAAATGAAGTGATTCATGTTGAATAGGCATCGATATAGCATGTATAACGATAGGTTTAAAGGTATTTTTGTTTGGAAATGAGTTCATTATTTTCAGAAAGGAAGTGCAAACATGATTAGTCAGTCAACGTTATTTTTATTCATACTACTTATTATAGGACTTATTGCTAAAAACCAATCGCTTACTGTGGCTATTGGTGTGTTATTTTTATTGAAGTTTACGTTTTTAGGAGATAAGGTCTTTCCTTATTTACAAACGAAAGGAATTAACCTAGGTGTAACGGTCATTACAATAGCGGTTCTCGTACCAATTGCGACGGGGGAAATAGGTTTTAAACAACTTGGAGAAGCGGCAAAATCTTATTATGCGTGGATTGCTTTAGCTTCAGGTGTAGCGGTCGCTTTGTTAGCGAAAGGCGGCGTACAATTGTTGACAACGGATCCTCACATTACAACTGCGCTTGTTTTTGGGACAATTATAGCGGTTGCGCTATTTAATGGGGTTGCTGTTGGTCCGTTAATTGGGGCTGGAATTGCCTATGCGGTTATGAGTATTATACAAATGTTTAAATAAGGAATTTTATAGTAATATAAAATTTTTGAATTCTTTCTGTTCACAAAAGTCAGATAATTGTTTATAATAGGATTAGAAACTTTGAAAAGTTACATAACAGCAGAGACTTTACACCAGATAAAATAAAAATAACATAAAACAATTTTATAATGATATTGTTTTATGTTGTTTTTATCATAAAACTCTTCGGAATGTATTTTCCTCACTAACTTGTTGTTTTGAGCGTGAGGATTCGGGGAGACATTCACGCTCATGCTTTCCATGTAGACAATGGACAATAAGAGGGGAACATCGCAACAAATTTGCATGATCGTGCATTTTGCTTGCCTAAAGAGTGAACGGGCGTTCATAATTCATAAGGGGAGCAAATAGATATAAGGAGCAAGGTTGGGAGAATTTTCAGGAAAAGGAGAGAATGTCATGACTGTTATTCGAGGTTTAGAAGGGGTAGTAGCAACAACATCATCTGTGAGCTCTATTATTGATGATACATTAACTTATGTTGGGTATAATATTGATGATTTAGCTGAGAATGCTACGTTTGAAGAAGTAGTGTACTTATTATGGCACCGCAAGCTTCCTAATGAAAAAGAACTAGCGGAATTTAATGAAATTGTATCAGAATACTATAAAGTTCCAGGTGAGATTTTAACATATTTGAAACAAGTAGATTTAAAAATTGCACATCCGATGTCTGTTTTACGAACTGCAATTTCCATGCTATCATTATACGATGAGAGCGCTGAAATTATGGATGAAAAGTCTAATTATTTGAAAGCGGTTAAATTACAGGCGCAAGTCGGAACTTTAGTTGCTGCTTACGCGAGAATCCGTAAAGGTTTAGATATTGTTGAGCCAAGAAAGGATTTATCATTAGCTGCAAACTTCTTGTACATGTTAAATGATCGCGAGCCAAATGAAGTTGAAATTGAAGCTTTTGATAAGGCGCTTGTACTTCATGCAGATCATGAGTTAAACGCTTCTACATTTACTGCACGTGTTTGCGTAGCTACACTTTCAGATGTATATTCTGGTATTACAGCAGCAATCGGTGCATTAAAAGGTCCTCTTCACGGTGGGGCAAATGAGAATGTAATGAAGATGTTAACTGAGATTGGTGAAGAAGAAAATGTAGAGTCATATATTCATAATGCTCTTCAAAATAAAGTGAAAATCATGGGCTTTGGCCACCGTGTGTATGAGCAGGGTGATCCACGTGCAAAACACTTACGTGAAATGTCTAAGAGATTATGCGTGCTTTTAGGAGAAGAGAAATGGTATAATATGTCTATCAAAATTGAAGACATTGTAACAAAAGAAAAAGGTCTTCCACCAAATGTTGATTTCTATTCAGCTTCTGTATACCATTGTTTAGGAATTGACCATGACTTATTTACACCTATTTTTGCAATTAGCCGTATGTCAGGCTGGTTAGCTCATATTCTAGAACAATATGAAAACAACCGTTTAATTCGTCCGCGTGCTGATTATAATGGACCAACGCATCAAGTGTATGTTCCAATTGCACAACGATAAGCGAATAACACTATTTTGATAGTGAAAATACGCTTTCAAAAGTCTGATTTTTTCGGAAAGATGTAATGATTAGAATATTTTAATTTGACTAACGGTTTGAACTGAGGGGTTATTCCCTCAGTTTCATACATATGAAATTTCAAACATGGGGGTTATCACATTGACGACAGGTGAAAAAATTACTGTAACTAATGGTGTTATGAATGTACCAAACAATCCGATTATTCCGTTTATCGAGGGAGATGGAATTGGTCCTGATATTTGGGCAGCTGCATCTCGCGTACTAGAAGCAGCAGTTGAAAAAGCTTATGATGGTGAGAAGAAAATCGTTTGGAAAGAAGTGCTTGCAGGGGAAAAAGCATTCAACCAAACAGGCGAGTGGTTACCAGAAGAAACTTTAAACTTAATTCGTGAATATTTAATCGCGATTAAAGGTCCACTTACAACTCCAGTTGGCGGTGGTATTCGTTCTCTAAACGTAGCACTTCGTCAAGAATTAGATTTATATGTATGTCTACGTCCAGTTCGTTATTTTGAAGGTGTTCCTTCACCTGTAAAACGTCCGGAAGATACTGATATGGTTATTTTCCGTGAAAATACAGAAGACATTTATGCTGGAATTGAATATGCGCAAGGATCTCCAGAAGCAGAAAAAGTTCTTGCTTTCTTAAAAGAAGCAATGGGTGTTAATAAAATCCGCTTCCCAGAAACATCTGGTATTGGTATTAAGCCAATTTCAGAAGAAGGGACAAAGCGTCTTGTTCGTGCTGCAATTCAATATGCAATTAACGAAAAACGCTCTTCTGTTACATTAGTTCATAAAGGAAACATTATGAAATTTACAGAAGGTGCTTTCAAAAACTGGGGTTACGAAGTAGCGGAACAAGAATTCGGCGACAAAGTATTTACTTGGGCTGAATACGATCGTATCGTTGAAAAAGATGGTAAAGATGCAGCGAATAAAGCGATGGCAGACGCTGAAGTGGCTGGAAAAATCATCGTAAAAGATTCTATTGCAGACATCTTCTTACAACAAATTTTAACTCGTCCACGTGAGTTCGATGTTGTTGCAACAATGAACTTAAATGGTGACTATATCTCTGATGCACTTGCTGCACAAGTAGGTGGAATTGGTATTGCACCTGGTGCAAACATTAACTATGTGACTGGACATGCTATCTTTGAAGCTACACACGGTACAGCTCCAAAATATGCAGGTTTAGATAAAGTAAACCCATCTTCAGTTCTTCTTTCAGGTGTATTATTATTAGAACACTTAGGATGGAACGAAGCTGCGAAATTAGTAACTGCTTCTGTTGAGAAAACAATTGCTTCAAAAGTAGTAACTTATGATTTCGCACGCTTAATGGAAGGTGCAACAGAAGTGAAATGTTCTGAGTTCGCTAATGAACTTATTAAAAACATGGATGTAGCGATAATCAAAAACGCATAATTAAAGCGGGGGGTAAATTATGACAATCAAACGCAAGAAGGTTTCAGTCATCGGTGCAGGATTTACAGGAGCAACAACGGCATTCTTATTAGCACAAAAAGAACTTGCAGATGTTGTATTAGTGGACATTCCACAACTGGAAAATCCAACAAAAGGGAAAGCGTTAGATATGTTAGAAGCGAGCCCAGTACAAGGTTTTGATGCTAACATTATTGGAACATCTGATTACGCAGATACTGCTGATTCTGACGTTGTCGTTATTACAGCAGGTATTGCACGTAAGCCTGGTATGAGCCGTGATGACTTAGTAGCAACAAACTCTAAAATTATGAAAAGTATTACGCGCGACATTGCAAAACATTCACCAAATGCAATTATTGTTGTGTTAACAAATCCAGTTGATGCAATGACATATTCTGTATTTAAAGAAGCAGGATTCCCGAAAGAGCGTGTAATCGGCCAATCGGGTGTATTAGATACAGCTCGTTTCCGTACATTCATCGCACAAGAATTAAATCTTTCTGTAAAAGACATTACAGGATTTGTTCTTGGCGGACACGGTGACGACATGGTACCTCTTGTGCGTTATTCTTATGCAGGCGGTATTCCGTTAGAAACGTTAATTCCGAAAGAGCGTTTAGAAGCAATCGTAGAACGTACACGTAAAGGTGGCGGTGAGATTGTAGGCTTATTAGGAAACGGTAGTGCATATTACGCACCAGCAGCTTCTTTAGTTGAAATGACAGAAGCAATCTTAAAAGATCAACGCCGTGTATTACCAGCTATTGCGTACCTTGAAGGTGAGTATGGTTATAGTGACCTTTACTTAGGGGTGCCAGTAATTCTAGGTGGTAACGGAATTGAAAAAATTATTGAATTAGAACTTCTTGCAGATGAAAAAGAAGCGTTAGATCGCTCTGTAGAATCTGTACGTAACGTAATGAAAGTTCTTGTTTAATAATTGAATAGTAGTGAAAAAGATTCGGGATTCCGAATCTTTTTCTACTATTTACCGAATTGTTTTTTTGAAATAATATGAAAACGCTATCATTTGTAATATCCTATAATGAAACTGTAGATTTATACTATACATTGCCCTCATCATAGTAAATTTCGGATAAGGTATCGCTTTTAGTAGGATAATAAGGTGAAAAAATCGGAGGGGGTTGTAACATGTTAAAGAAAAAAGTTCAAATTGGTCGTAAAATGGATGAAATTACAGTAGGAGAGAAATTATCTATCACTGAAAAAATTGAGGATAAAGATTTGTTATTGTACTTAGGGTTAACGAATGATGCCAATCCATTATATATTCAGCATGATTACGCATCCCAAACTCCGTATGAAAAGCCGATTGTACCAAGCATTATGCTAACGGGAATGATTACAACGGCGGTTACGAAATATTTACCGGGTCCAGGAAGTCATATTACGAGAAAGGACCTTACATTCGTGAAACATGTTCACCATTATGAAACGTTACAAATCCACTTTGAAGTTGTGGCTGTTTCTGAGGAGGAACATACAATTGATATGCTTGTATCTGCTCATGATGAAAAAGGAGAAACTGTTGTGAAAGGTTCATTAACAGTAACGCCACCTTTTAAATCTGTTTCTATTATGGAAAAAGCATTAGATAATTTTTAAAAGATGAAAATATGAATAGTGCTAGCATACCTTTCATAAGGATGCTAGCGCTATTTTTAGTTGAAGAACCCTTCTTTGAACCCTTCAGCAAATTCTGAGCACCCCGTTTTAATCGTATCCCAGCTCGGAGCGTTAAAAGCAAGGATACATGTGACTGCTAAAGATAGAATAGATAGTATTAGTCGCATAATAGACCTCCATATATTGTTAATTCGTATATTAAGATTAATGATATAATCATCGGTAATTGAAGTCAATTAAATGAGTGGTTTTTTAGGTAAGGTGGAAAAGAGAAGACGTGATCTTTGAAACGGTAAGAGAAGCTGAAGTGTGGGCAGACCGGGTTGCGAATGAAATGTACGGGAGAGTATTTGATGGATATGAAACACCAGATTATAAAATAGCGCATGCTCTTTCGTTTTTCCTAGCACAAAATCAAGATTTTATAGTTCATACGGAAGTGAGCTTTAAAGAAGAGAGGGCAATCTATAAAGTTTGGCGAAATCCTGTGTAGTTGCAGGTGAATTGTAATTACTTCTATTTTCTCAATTCTACACAAACGATCTCCATGAATAGACAATTATATTGAGAGGGACCTTGTTTTCTAGTATGATGAGAATAACGGGGAAAATACTAGGATGAAGAAGGTTTCAAGTCTATAACTTGGAGGAAAAGAATGAACAATCGTATTTTAGTAGTTGATGATGAGGAATTTATCTTAACTTTAATCGAATTTAATTTACAACAAGCTGGGTTTGAAGTTATAACAGCGATGGATGGAGAAATGGCGCTTCAAAAAGCGACAACAGAACGCCCAGATTTAATTATATTAGATTTAATGCTTCCGAAAATGGATGGTATGGAAGTGTGTAAAGAATTACGATTGCAGCGCGTTATGACGCCGATTTTAATGTTAACGGCAAAAGATGATGAGTTTGATAAGGTGCTAGGCCTTGAACTTGGGGCAGATGATTATATGACGAAGCCATTTAGTCCAAGAGAAGTTGTTGCTCGTGTGAAGGCGATTTTGCGCCGTACGAAATTACAACAAGAAGAACAAGTTGCAGAAGCGCCAGATGAAGATAGCATCACAATTGCAGAACTTAAAATTTTACCGGAGTTTTATGAGGCTTATTTCCAAGGAAGAAAGCTTGAATTAACACCAAAAGAATTTGAACTACTTGTGTATCTTGCGAAAAATAAAAGTCGCGTGTTGACACGTGATCAATTATTAAGTGCTGTATGGAATTACGATTTTGCTGGTGATACACGAATTGTTGATGTTCATATTAGCCATTTGCGCGATAAAATTGAACAAAATACGAAAAAACCGACGTACATTAAAACGATACGTGGTTTAGGATATAAATTAGAGGAGCCAAAAGGGAATGAATAAATTTCGTTCCAGGCTTCTTTTTACATTTGTTTCTCTTATTGTATTTATTTTAGTTGGACTAGGTTTATTACTAGAAACTGTGTTTGAAAACTACTATATAGATCATGCTAAAGAGAGAATGGTAAAAGAGACAGAGTATGTTGCGACGTTAGCAGAAGAGCAAGGTTTTGATAATGTCTTAAAAAATCCATACGTATTTGAAAAGTTAGAAGAAAAAATATCAGCTTCTATCGTATTTTTGGATGAAAAAAAGAAAGTTCAATATAGAAAAGGACAAGAATTGGCATTTAGTCCAGAGACGATTAAAGAACTTTCTTCGGAAGTGGCAAAACAACGAAGTAAAGTAATTACGAAAGAAACGGATCGAAAGAATGAATTTTATCATGCGGTGTTCGTTCAAGATGTAGAAGGAAAACAAGGATACATTTTGGTGAAAAGTATAATTGATCCTTTAAGAGACGTACATCAAAAAACGTGGGGATTATTAATTATCGGATTTGTCATTGCTTGTCTCGTAGTTGTATTTTTAGGTATGAAAATTACAGGGCAATATATTAGGCCAATTGAATCGGTTACGAAAGTTGCAATTGAATTGGCAAAGGGTAATTATAAAGCACGTGCATACGAAAGTCATTCGGATGAAACAGGAATGCTGAGTAAAGCGATTAATATTTTAGCACGAAATTTACAAGAGATGACACTTGAACAAGAAATGCAGCAAGATCGTCTGCACACGTTAATTGAAAATATGGGAAGTGGAATGATTTTAATTGATAGCCGAGGATATATAAACCTTGTAAACCGCTCTTATAAGGAAACTTTCCACGTAACAGATGAAGAATATTTAGATCGCTTATATTATGAATCGTTTCATCATACAGAAATTATTGAGCTTGTAGAAGAAATCTTTATGACAGAAGTGAAAGTGCGTAAACAAATGTTATTGCCACTTGGAATTGAACGGAAGCATTTCGAAGTATATGGAGCGCCGATTATCGGGACAAACCATGAATGGAAAGGGATTGTTCTCGTATTCCATGACATAACAGAGTTAAAGAAATTAGAACAAATGAGAAAAGACTTTTTAGCGAATGTTTCTCATGAATTAAAGACACCGATTACTTCTATTAAAGGTTTTTCAGAAACACTCTTAGACGGAGCGATGGATAATAAAAAATTCTGCGAACATTTCTTGCACATTATTTTAAAAGAAAGTGAGCGCATGCAAGGATTAATTGAAGATTTATTAGATTTGTCGAAGATCGAACAACAAGGATTTAAATTAAATATGGGAACCGTTGATATGAAGGGGCTGCTTGAAGATATTCATATGGTACTTGATAATAAAGCAGGAGAAAAAGAAATCTCTTTACAAGTGAATGTATTAAAACGTGCCTCTGTTATTGGAGATCCAAGTCGTTTGAAACAAATCTTTATTAATTTAATTAATAACGCAATCGTATATACACCGGCTGGAGGCGTTGTTTCAGTAGAGTTAGCGGAAGATAAATATAATGCTTATATAAAAGTATCGGATACTGGAATTGGTATTAGTAAAGAGGAAATTCCGCGTATTTTTGAACGTTTCTACCGGGTGGATAAAGCAAGAAGTAGAAATACTGGTGGTACCGGCCTTGGATTGTCGATTGTAAAGCATTTAGTTGAGGCGCATCAAGGTACGATTACAGTAGATAGTGAAGTTGGAGAAGGGACAACGTTTACAGTTGTTTTACCGAAATCAGCAACTGAAAAATAGGATGAAGGATGTTTACAATATATTAACAATGGCTTAATTAAATATTAATAAAGCTCTGTTAATATAATACATGAAAACCCCTTCATCCAAGGAGTAATTTTGGACGAGAATAGTTAAGCTGTTCTCGTCACTTCCCTTTATGCCAATATAAGTCTGTTTTATATATGAAAGAAAATAGCCGTTATTTTTCTTCTCTCTATTAGTCATGTTAATATAGAGAGAGGAAAGGAACGGTTTTTTTCTGTGAAAAAAATCATTTCAAATTTGTATGGGGAGGTTTCAATTTTGGAAAAAAAGGTCGTATTAGTAGATGGTAATAATATCGCGTATCGTGCTTTCTTTGCACTACCGCTTTTAAATAACGACAAAGGTATACATACGAACGCAATTTACGGTTTTACAATGATGTTAATGAGAATATTAGAGGAAGAAAAGCCAACTCATATGTTAGTGGCGTTTGATGCAGGCAAAACAACGTTCCGTCATAAAACGTATAGTGAGTATAAAGGAGGACGTCAAAAGACTCCACCTGAATTATCAGAGCAGTTCCCGTTTATTCGTGAGATGCTGGATGCGTTCAATGTACCGCGTTATGAATTAGAAAATTATGAAGCGGATGACATCATGGGAACGTTAGCGAAAGAAGCGAGTGAGCAAGGGGCAAGTGTAAAAGTTATTTCAGGAGATAAAGATTTACTTCAACTTGTTTCTGATAACACGCTTGTATGTATTCCGCGAAAAGGGATTACAGAAGTGGATGAATATACGAAAGAAGCTTTATTTGAAAAATACAGCTTATCACCAAAGCAAATTATCGATATGAAAGGTTTAATGGGAGACCAGTCAGATAATATACCGGGTGTACCAGGAGTTGGTGAAAAAACGGCAATTAAATTGTTAACACAGTTTGGAACGGTTGAAGCGGTGTATGAAAATATAGATCAAGTAAGTGGGAAGAAATTAAAAGAAAAACTGGAAGAAAATAAAGAACAAGCTCTTATGAGTAAGGATCTTGCAACTATTATTACAGATGCGCCGATTACAGTTCATGTGGATGATATGGTGTATAAAGGATATGAAGCAAGTGATGTCATTCCAATGTTCGAGAGTTTAGGATTTACATCTCTTTTAAATAAATTAGGCGTTACGCCAGAAGAAACAGCTCCAGCTGAATTAGATGATATTACATTTGATATTGTGGAAGAAGTTACAGAAGAAATGCTTCAGCAAGATAGTGCGCTTATCGTTGAAGTACAAGAAGATAACTATCATAAAGCAGACATTCAAGGTTTCGGTATTCAAAATGAAAATGGATGTTACTTTATTCAGACAGACATTGCTCTTAAGTCAGATGCTTTTAAAGAGTGGCTTGCAGATGGAGAAATGAGAAAGCATACATTTGATGCGAAGCGTGCAATCGTTGCACTGAAATGGAATGGGATAGATATGCAAGGGATTGACTTTGATCTATTAATCGCTGCTTATTTACTTGACCCGGCTGATACAGATAAAGATTTCCGTACTGTAGCGAAAATGAAAGAAACGCATGCTGTGAAATCAGATGAAGAAGTTTACGGAAAAGGTGCGAAGCGTGCGGTTCCAGAGTTAGAGGTAGTCGCGGAGCATGTGGCTCGTAAAGTGCATGTATTATATGATGTAAAGCAAACATTCGTTGAAGAGTTAAAGAAGAATGAGCAATATGAACTGTTTACAGAATTAGAATTGCCGCTTGCACGTGTATTAGCTGATATGGAAGTAAAGGGTGTAAAAGTTGATACAGAGCGTCTTCGTAATATGGGAGAAGAACTTGCGGGTAGATTAAAGGAAATGGAACAGGAAATTTATAAGCTTGCGGGAACAGAATTTAATATTAATTCACCGAAGCAGCTTGGTGTTATTCTGTTTGAGAACTTAAACTTACCGGTTATTAAAAAGACGAAAACAGGTTATTCTACGTCAGCTGATGTACTAGATAAGCTTATGAATCACCATGAAATCATTCCAAATATTTTACATTATCGTCAATTAGGGAAGCTAAATTCAACTTACATTGAAGGTTTACTGAAAGTTGTACATGAAGATTCATCTAAAATTCATACTCGCTTTAATCAAGTGTTAACGCAAACAGGTCGATTAAGTTCAACGGATCCGAACTTGCAAAATATCCCGATTCGATTAGAAGAAGGAAGAAAGATTCGTCAGGCATTTGTTCCATCAGAAGAAGGATGGATTATGTATGCGGCTGATTATTCACAAATCGAACTGCGTGTATTAGCTCATATTGCAAATGATAAAGGGCTAGTTGAAGCGTTCCAACATGACATGGATATTCATACGAAAACAGCTATGGATGTATTTGGCGTTGAAAAAGATGAAGTAACTTCAAATATGAGACGACAAGCGAAAGCTGTTAACTTCGGAATTGTGTATGGTATTAGTGATTATGGTCTTTCACAAAACTTAGGAATTACAAGAAAAGCAGCAGCGGAATTTATTGAAAAGTATTTAGAAAGTTTCCCTGGTGTACAAGAATACATGGAGGACATCGTAAAAGATGCGAAACAAAAAGGATATGTAGCTACATTATTAAATCGTCGCCGTTATATTCCAGAAATTACGAGTCGTAATTTTAACTTGCGTAGCTTCGCTGAGCGTACAGCGATGAATACACCAATTCAAGGTACTGCAGCAGATATTATTAAAAAAGCGATGATTATTATGGCAGATCGTTTAGAAGAAGAAGGATTACAAGCGCGTCTTCTTCTGCAAGTACACGATGAATTAATATTTGAAGCACCAAAAGAAGAAATCGAAAAATTAGAGCAGCTTGTACCTGAAGTAATGGAACATGCGATTGAACTTGCAGTTCCGCTGAAAGTTGATTATTCTTACGGTCCAACTTGGTACGACGCAAAATAAGGAAGTGATGAAATGCCTGAATTACCAGAGGTTGAAAACGTCAGACGGACACTTGAAAATCTTGTAACAGGAAAAACGATTGAAGATGTTATTGTTACTTATCCAAAAATAGTGAAACGACCGGATGATGCAGAAATCTTTAAAGAAATGCTAAAAGGCGAGAAGATTGAAAATATAAAGCGAAGAGGAAAGTTTTTGCTTTTATATGT
The DNA here is from genome assembly GCF_056158125.1 of Bacillus sp. EB V-12. Lineage (NCBI taxonomy): Bacteria > Bacillati > Bacillota > Bacilli > Caryophanales > Bacillaceae > Bacillus > Bacillus sp. EB V-12. Next base: position 99,496 of record NZ_JBUXJL010000001.1, read on the forward strand.
AACGAATTATGTCATTGTTTCACATTTGCGTATGGAAGGTAAGTTTTTACTGCATCAAGAGGATGAGCCGATTGATAAACATACGCACGTCCGTTTCTTATTTACAGATGGAACGGAATTACATTATAAAGATGTGAGAAAGTTTGGTACGATGCATCTCTTTAAGAAAGGTGAAGAAATGAACCAAATGCCTCTTGCTGACTTAGGTCCGGAGCCATTTGATGCTGAAATGACACCGCAGTATTTACAAGAAAGATTACAAAAGACAAATCGTAAAATAAAAGTTGTGCTACTGGACCAGCGTCTTTTAGTAGGGCTTGGAAATATATATGTAGATGAAGTTTTATTCCGTTCTCAAATTCATCCAGAACGAGAAGCTTCGTCTTTAACAGTAGAAGAAATTGAGCGAATTTATGAGGCTACCGTTACAACGCTAGGCGAAGCAGTAAAGCGTGGCGGAAGTACAATTCGGACGTATATCAACTCACAAGGGCAAATTGGTTCGTTCCAAGAACTCCTAAATGTATATGGGAAAAAGGGAGAGCCGTGCGTAACTTGTGGCACGATATTAGAAAAAACAGTTGTTGGCGGGCGAGGAACGCATTACTGCCCAATTTGTCAGCCTAGAATATAGAAAAGAGATAACATCGGATAGGCATTTGTCATATACATACAGCAGAGCTATGTATAAGGGAGGAGCTTACCGATGTACCTTTATTTATCTCTTATTTTATTAGCTTTTACATTAAGCTTAGATAGCTGTAGTGTAGGGCTAACATATGGTTTAAGAAGCGTAAGAATTCCACTAAGATCAATTATAATTATCGGAATGTGTTCAGCGGCTGTTATGCTTGTTTCAATGGGAATTGGACATATGATCGCGAAAGTATTTTCACCTGTTATCGCAACGCGTATCGGTGGGCTTGTTCTTATTGGAATAGGGATTTGGGTATTATATCAATTTTTTCGAAGTGAGAAAAAAGAAGAACCGAAGCAAGAGGAGAAGGTCTGGAAATTAGAGATTGCCTCGCTAGGCCTAGTGATTCAAATTTTACGGAAACCGACTGTTGCAGATTTTGATAAATCAGGCACCATTTCTGCAGGAGAAGCATTACTTCTTGGTATAGCTCTTTCTGTAGATTCATTTGGTGCCGGAATTGGTGCATCTTTATTAGGGTATGCACCCGCTATGATGGCGATATTAGTTGCAGTTATGAGTTCTTTGTTTTTATTTATTGGAATGAAACTTGGAACGGTTTTATCAAATATGAAGTGGTTACAAAAATTTACATTCCTGCCTGGAGTATTACTCATCATTATTGGAATTTGGAAAATGTAAGTATGGGCGTGGAACATTAGTTTCGCGCCTTTTATTATGAGGAGGATTATTATGACAGTAGTAATTGGATTAACGGGAGGCATTGCAAGCGGAAAAAGTACGGTATCAGAAATGTTTCGTGAACTGAGCATACCAGTTATTGATGCAGATATTATCGCAAGAGAAGTTGTAGAGCGAGGAAAACCAGCATATAACAAAATAGTAGAAGTATTTGGAACGGAAGTGTTACAAGGAGATGGAGAATTAGATCGTCCAAAACTAGGAAGTGTCGTTTTCTATAATGAAGAAAAACGATTGCAGTTAAATAAAATTGTTCATCCTGCAGTGCGTGAGGAAATGAATAGGCAAAAGGAAATGTACATAAAAGAAGGTATGCAAGCGGTTGTGTTAGATATTCCTCTCTTATTTGAAAGCAAATTAACAAGTCTCGTTGACCGCATTTTAGTTGTAGCGGTTAAGCCGCATACGCAATTAGAACGTTTAATGAAACGAAATAACTTTTCAGAAGAAGAAGCAACAGCTCGTATTCAATCTCAAATGCCGTTAGAAGAAAAAGTGGAAAATGCAGATGAAGTGATAAATAATGATGGCACAATTATGGGAACGAAAACACAATTGCAGGTAATTTTAAAGAAGTGGAACATTATTGACTAAAAAATTGTGAAATTAATGAAAATGCTTAGTGACATATCCCCTTTTTGTGTTATACTATTATTGGGATTGGAGATAAATAGTATAACGCATTCAAGGGGGATAACATATTATGACTCGTGTGGCAATTAATGGATTTGGACGTATTGGGAGAATGGTATTTCGTCAAGCAATAAAAGAAAGCGCATTCGAAATTGTAGCAATCAATGCAAGCTATCCATCTGAAACGTTAGCACACTTAATTAAATATGATACAGTTCATGGCAAGTTTGACGGAACAGTAGAAGCATTTGAAGATCACTTATTAGTTGATGGAAAAATGATTCGCCTTTTAAACAACCGCGATCCAAAGGAATTGCCTTGGACAGATTTAGGTGTTGAAGTTGTAATTGAAGCAACTGGTAAATTTAATTCAAAAGAAAAAGCAATTCTTCACGTTGAAGCTGGAGCGAAAAAAGTTATTTTAACAGCGCCTGGTAAAAATGAAGATGTAACAATTGTAGTTGGTGTGAACGAAGACCAATTAGATATTACAAAACATACTGTTATTTCAAATGCATCTTGTACAACAAATTGTTTAGCGCCTGTTGTGAAGGTGTTAGATGAGCAGTTTGGAATTGAAAACGGTTTAATGACGACAGTTCACGCTTATACAAATGACCAAAAAAATATTGATAACCCACATAAAGATTTAAGAAGAGCACGTGCTTGCGGACAATCAATCATTCCGACAACGACAGGTGCTGCGAAAGCGCTAGCAAAAGTTCTTCCACATTTAAACGGAAAACTTCATGGTATGGCACTTCGTGTACCAACACCAAACGTGTCTCTTGTTGATTTAGTAGTAGATGTAAAACGCGATGTGACAGTTGAAGCTATTAACGATGCATTCAAAACTGTTGCAAACGGTGCGTTAAAAGGTATTGTAGAATTCAGCGAAGAGCCTTTAGTATCTATCGACTTTAATACAAATACACACTCAGCTATTATCGATGGTTTATCTACAATGGTAATGGGTGATCGTAAAGTGAAAGTACTTGCTTGGTATGATAACGAGTGGGGCTACTCTCGTCGTGTTGTAGATCTTGTAACGTTAGTTGTTCAAGAGTTAGCGAAACAAGAAAATGTGCAACACATTTAAGGGAATAAGGGAGGAGAGGGCAAGGCAATATTTGCCCTCTTTTTTTAATTTTTTCTGAAAAGGAAAAAAATTATATAAGTATATTTTAAAAAGTGGACATACCACGAAACGTTGTGATTACTGCATTTGTGAATCGTTTATTTTTTTTAGGGAAAAGTAAAGAGGAAAATATGACAGAAAATCGAAAAAACTGTTGTTGCAAAATGAAAATAAACAAAGTATACTAACACTCGTAAACTTAAGAGCTGAGGTACGTAGTCACTACTTAAAGGGTTAGGACCTCTCTGGACTAACTTTCCCCCGTGGTAGTGGAGCAAGCCAAATTGCAAATTAGTTTTCAATTCGAACAGTTAGAATAAATTTACAAGGGGGAACTGTAGAATGGATACTATGGATACGATGGGTCGTCACGTGATCGCTGAACTTTGGGATTGCGATTTCGACAAGCTTAATGACATGCCGTATATTGAACAATTATTTGTGGATGCAGCACTAAGAGCTGGTGCTGAAGTGCGTGAGGTTGCTTTCCATAAATTTGCACCACAAGGTGTAAGTGGAGTAGTAATTATCTCAGAATCACATTTAACAATTCATAGCTTTCCGGAGCACGGTTACGCAAGTATTGATGTTTATACTTGTGGGGATCGTATTGATCCAAATGTTGCTGCAGAATATATTGCAGAGGGTTTAAACGCGAAAACGCGTGAGAGCATCGAGCTTCCTCGAGGCACTGGTAGCTTCGAAATTAAGCAGAGAGAAACAAAAGCTCTTTAAAAAAGAACATAATTGATTTAAAATGTAAAGAGGTGTATAATGCACCTCTTTTTTAGTTTATAAAAAAGGGAAAATATAACGTACTCGTTAGTTGAATAAATTGGACTCTTGCAAATGAGGTAGTGCCCTATATACCATCTTATTTTTAAGGATGAGATGATAAAGTGATGCGCTGGAACTTAAAGTGGTAAGAGAGTTAGAATGAGTTATATAATATTGTATATATATTTTAGGTGAAGTGAGTAGAGAAAAATAAAGAGTATAGTGTAAAGGAGTGAATGAATTGCGTTGTCCATCCTGTTCTCATAATGGTACAAGAGTGTTAGATTCGCGTCCGGTAGACGAGGGGCGCTCTATTCGAAGAAGGAGAGAGTGTGAAAGCTGCTTAAGTCGCTTTACGACCTTTGAAAGGGTAGAAGAGTCACCTCTTATCGTTGTAAAAAAAGAAGGCACACGAGAAGAGTTTAATAAAGAAAAGATTTTACGCGGTTTAATTAAAGCGTGTGAAAAAAGACCAGTATCTTTAAGACAATTAGAAGAAGTAACACAAAGCGTGGAACGTGAACTGCGTAATTTAGGTATATCAGAAGTGAAAAGTGATATGATTGGTGAAATTGTTATGGAAGAACTTCGCGATATTGATGATGTTGCTTACGTACGTTTTGCTTCTGTATATCGTCAATTTAAAGATTTAAATGTATTTATTGAAGAATTAAAAGATATACTGCAAAAAGAAAGAGAGTAGAAGTTGTATTTTATTCTCTTTACATACCGTAAGTAATAGGATAAGAGAGCTAGAAGCGCAAGCTAATAGCTCTTTTTCACTAAGAATTTATATAATGAAGATAGAACGAATGAAGTAGAGGATAGATTGGATGAGAGAAAGGAAAAGCAAGAATGGAAAAACAGTCATGGATGGAGCTATTGCCGATTGATCGTTATAAAGTAAGTGCGAAAGGACTACTGCACAATTACGACCGAAAAGTGTTAACGATGTTGTATCAGCCGTTAATAGGTAGTAGAGCTTTTAGCTTATACATGACACTATGGGGAGAGCTTGAGCAAGATCGTGTATTTGGAAAAGAGAATACGCATCATTCCCTTATGGTGACTATGCAAATGCAACTTCCTGAAGTATATGAGGAACGAGTAAAGTTAGAGGCAATTGGGCTTTTGAAGGTATATATTAAGAAAGAAAAAGATATTCGAATGTTCATATATGAGTTGCAACCACCTTTATCTCCGAAGCAGTTTTTTGATGATATTGTTTTAAGTATCTTTTTATACAATCGATTGAGCAGGACAAAATATAATCAAGTAAAGCAATATTTCTTAGAAGAAGAATTTGATTTTGCTTCTTATGAAAATGTTACGCGTTCTTTCAATGATGTGTTTGGTTCGTTTAATCCAGGACAGCTTGAGCATGCGCAAGAAGACCTTCGTATTCCAAAAACGACAACTATGCCAAGTAACGAGAAGGGAGACGCTCCGAAAGTTTGGAATGATTTCTTTGATTTCTCTTTATTTATAGATGGATTGTCCGCTCTTGTTCCTAAAAAGGCGATTACAGATCAAGTGAGAGACTGCGTTATAACACTTGCTTACGTGTATGGTGTAGATGTGTTATCGATGCAAAATATCGTTCTTGGTGCAGTGACAGAGATGCAAACAATTGATATGGAGAGGCTTAGAAAAGGAGCGCGCGATTGGTATCAATTTGAAAATGGTCAAGCATTACCGGTATTAAGTGAAAGAGTACAGCCTCATGCTGCACGTACGATGAAAGAGAAAGAGCCTTCATCGCAAGAGGAGATGCTAATAAAGCAACTAGAGGAAATCTCACCAAAACAACTATTGAAAGAGATTTCTGGTGGTGCAGAGGCAACGAAAGCGGACTTGCAGATCGTTGAAGATGTCATGATTAATCAAAAATTGACACCAGGAGTTGTGAATGTACTTATTTATTACGTTATGCTACGCTCAGATATGAAACTTGCGAAAACGTATGTCGAGAAGATTGCTGGGCATTGGGCACGTAAAAAGGTCGGTACAGTAGCGGACGCGATGGCGTTAGCGAAAGAAGAGAACCGTCAGTATCAAGAGTGGGCTGAGACGAAGAAAAAAGGCCGTACGGCGAAGAAAACGGTGCGGAAAGAAATGGTGCCAGATTGGCTTAAGGAAGAAGAGCCGAAAGAACAAGAGAAAGAAACAGAGAAGAAAGATGTAAGTGTAGAAAAAGATGCAAGTACGCTAGAAGATGAAAGAAAACGACTAGAAGAAGTGTTAAAAAAATATAAGCGTGATTAATAGAAGAGAATGAACGCTCTTTGAGGTGAGAAAATGGAGCATATTCAAAATTCATTTGCAAAATTAATGGAAAATGAAAACTTTAAAAATAGATATGAAGTATTAAAGGCAGAAGTAATGGCGCATCCGCGTGTGAAAGAATTTATAGACGAACATAAGGGTGAAGTAACGACTTCTATGATTGAGCGCAGTCTTGTGAAGTTATATGAATATATTGGACAAAGTGTAGGTTGCGTGGATTGTCCGGATTTAGGCTCATGTAAAAATATGCTACAAGGGTACGAGCCAAAGCTTGTTATTCAAGGGAAGATGATTGATATTCAATACGATCGCTGCGTTAGAAAAGTAGCGCATGACGAGAGAAAGAAATATGAAAAACTTGTTCAAAGTGTATATATGCCAACGGATATTTTACAGGCAACTATGGAAAACTTAGATCCTTCTGATTTAAATGCACGTATAGATGCGATTGGTGCAGCGAATGAATTTTTAAGTACATATGAACCAGGTAAAAAAGCACAAGGTTTATATTTGTACGGTAAATTTGGTGTAGGAAAAACGTATTTGTTAGGAGCAATAGCGAACGAGCTTGCTCGAAAGAAAATAAGTTCGATGCTCGTATACTTCCCGGAATTTTTACGTGAAATTAAAAGTTCAATTCAAGATAATTCGATTGGTGAGAAGATTGATGCGGTTAAACGCGTACAAGTTTTAATGTTAGATGATATTGGGGCAGAAGCGATGTCAAGCTTTGTCCGTGACGATGTACTCGGTGCAATCTTACAATTCCGTATGTTAGAAAACTTACCGACGTTCTTTACGTCTAATTTTGATTTTAAACAACTGGAACACCATTTAACGTATACGCAGCGTGGCGAGGCTGAAGAAATGAAGGCAGCACGTATTATGGAACGAATTAAATATTTAGCGAAACCAATTCCGATTGGTGGGAAAAACCGTCGTCATAAGTAAAAGAGCAAGCTGAGAAGCTTGCTCTTTTGTATTATAGTGATATTTTCTTTTCAAATATGAGGTCGAAATATTCAGGTTGTCCAGAACTGCCAATCGTAGGGGCAACAATCTGTACGAACCTCCAGCCATTTCTAGCATGTTCTTGAATAATTTCTTGGTAGTCTTCAGCTGGTTTTGAGCGAGTGAACCCCCAATGTAGTTCGACTTTTACGAATTTATATTCAAACATTCGGATAACCCCTTTTATTGATAAGTAAAGTATACAATAAAAATTCATAGTAGCTTGTATCATTTTTTTCTCCCTCCCTTAATATATATAAAATTAGCAAGCCATATTGAGTGGATTTTCTAACGATAGGAAATGTAATTCTACTAAGAGTGAACTTCACGTGGAACGGACTCTTATAGGATTTGTAACGTATAGATACAGTCCTTTAGAGCGGGGATAAAAGGGGGGACAAAAGTGATTGAAATTTGCTTCGAAGAAAAAAATGATGCTATGCACGTATATAGACAATTGCTGAAAAGAGCGGAAGTGTTATATAAGGAAACGAGTGTGTATTTACAGGAACAAAAAGTGGTGATTCACATACCAGTACGTGAATCGAATTATATTGAAAAGATCTTATTGCCAGTAATGGTGTATTTCATTGTGAATGTGAAACAAAATGAGTGGATTTATACGATTTTAAAAGAAAAGTTTTTTTATGAAGAACAAGAAGAGTGTCATCAAATATTGCACATGGCACATGAGATTTTAAAGGGAAAAAGAAAAGGTGTAGCTCAGGATTTAACGCGTAACGCATTTGAGTCATATATTAAGTCTTCTTTAAATAATTGGCTTTGTGATCCGCTCTCATTCTCGTTTTCATCATATATCCGTTTTCGTCTTCGTACATATAGGGAAATGGTGGCTAAACTTGCGGAAGTGGCAATTGATGAATATAAGATGGAGCAAGAATACCAAATGTTCATTGAGACGCTTCGGCAACAAGTAAGTAGCCGTAAATCACGTTTGTCTTGCGTGCATCTTATTTTTGATGAAAGCTTTATCTTTTATGATGATAAAGGTAGACGTTTAAAACAGGAGAAGTTGGTCCAATATATAGATGAGGAATTATTAAAGCAAAATGATGTATATATTGATACGAAAGTAATTGCGCCGCTTCTTTCTATTTCGCCCAAAAAGATTTATTTATATACGAAAGAACAAGACCATAATATGATAATTACTTTGCGAAATGTGTTCCAAGAACGGGTCCAATTACATGGATTACATGATTTTGAGCGCAATGTGAAAAATTTAAAAAATAAAGGTAACGCCCTTGATTTTCTAAGTTTTTGAGCATATAATTACCTACATAAATGAAATATATTGAAATGTCATGATGAGGACATGAGTAGTTTTCTACGATTTTCAGAGAGGGAAGCCTTAGGGTGTGAGCTTCCTAGTACGGGATTATTACTTACCACCTCTAAACTTTAGCAGTGAACGGTTTTCTAGTAATTGCTAACGGACAACACCGTTATGTTGAACTTGAGCAATTAACAATTATGTTAATTGGAACAAGGGTGGAACCACGAATTCAACACTCGTCCCTTTTTACGGGATGAGTGTTTTTTATTTTGAGAAAAAGAGGAGTGACCAGTGATGGCAGATGTAGTTAAAATTACTTTCCCTGATGGAGCTGTGAAGGAGTTTCCAAAAGGCGTAACAACTGAAGAAATCGCAGCTTCTATTAGCCCAGGCTTAAAGAAAAAAGCTGTAGCTGGAAAATTAAACGATGAGATGATCGATCTTGTTACACCAATCGAAGAAGATGGTGCAGTTTCTATCATTACATTAGATTCTGAAGATGGCCTATATATTTTACGCCATTCAACAGCCCACCTTTTAGCACAAGCGTTAAAACGTTTATATAAAGATGTTAAGGTTGAGCTCGGCATTGGTCCAGTAATTGAAAATGGCTTCTACTACGATATTGATATGGAAGAAGCAATTACAGTTGAAGACTTCAAGAAAATCGAAAAAGAAATGCAAAAAATTGTGAACGAGAACTTAGAAATCGTTCGTCATGAAGTACCACGTGCAGAAGCAATTCGTCGCTTTGAAGAAATCGGCGATGAGTTAAAATTAGATTTAATTAACGATCTTCCAGAAGATGCAGTTATTTCAATCTATGAGCAAGGCGAATTCTTCGACCTTTGCCGTGGTGTTCACCTTCCATCTACAGGGAAAATTAAAGTATTTAAATTATTAAGCGTTGCGGGTGCTTACTGGCGCGGCGATAGCAATAATAAAATGCTACAACGTATTTACGGTACTGCATTTGTTAAGAAAGCGGAATTAGATGAGCACTTACGTATGCTTGAAGAAGCGAAAGAGCGCGATCACCGTAAATTAGGTAAAGAATTAAAACTATTTACTAATAGCCAAAAAGTAGGACAAGGTTTACCACTTTGGTTACCAAAGGGTGCAACAATTCGTCGTATTATCGAGCGTTATATCGTTGATAAAGAAGCAAGCTTAGGCTATGATCACGTATATACTCCAGTACTAGGAAGCAGAGAGCTTTATGAAACTTCTGGTCACTGGAACCACTACCGTGATGGCATGTTCCCATCAATGGAAATGGATAACGAAGAATTAGTTCTTCGTCCAATGAACTGTCCTCATCATATGATGGTTTATAAAAATGATATTCACAGCTACCGTGAATTACCAATCCGTATTGCGGAACTTGGAACAATGCACCGTTATGAAATGTCAGGTGCGTTATCTGGATTACAACGTGTACGCGGAATGACTTTAAACGATGCGCATATTTTCGTTCGTCCAGATCAAATTAAAGAAGAGTTAAAACGTGTTGTAAACTTAACTCTAGAAGTGTACAAAGATTTCGGTTTAGAGAACTACTCATTCCGTCTATCTTACCGCGACCCAGCAGATACTAAAAAGTATTATGCGGATGATGAGATGTGGGAAAAAGCACAAGGTATGTTAAAAGAAGCTATGGATGAAATGGGTCTTGATTACTATGAAGCTGAAGGTGAAGCGGCATTCTACGGTCCAAAACTTGACGTTCAAGTTCGTACTGCTCTTGGAAAAGACGAAACACTTTCAACTGTACAATTAGACTTCTTGCTTCCAGAACGCTTTGAATTATCATACGTTGGTGAAGACGGTAAACAACATCGTCCAGTTGTAATTCACCGTGGTGTTGTATCAACTATGGAACGTTTTGTAGCCTTCTTAATTGAAGAATACAAAGGTGCATTCCCAACATGGTTAGCTCCAGTTCAAGTACAAGTAATTCCAGTTTCTCCGCAAGTACATTTAGACTATGCGAAGAAAGTACAAGACGAATTGCGTCGTGCTGGTATCCGTGTTGAATTAGACACTCGTGAAGAGAAAATCGGTTACAAAATCCGTGAAGCACAAATGCAAAAAATTCCGTACATGCTTGTAGTAGGTGACAATGAAGTAACTGAAAACGGCGTAAACGTACGTAAATATGGTGAACAAAAATCAGAAACAATCGCATTAGATGCTTTTGTTGACATGATTAAAGTAGAAGGAAAACGATAAGAAAAAGCCGCGGTATACCGCGGCTTTTTTATGTAATATACTTGAGAAAAATTAGAAAAAATAACCATGTAACACTTATCATAAAAAAGTATTGCAAGTATGTTAGTTGTTTGTTACAATATTTCTTGTTGTTAGTAAAACACATCGCGTCTTCTTGACAGACGTCATGTCCTATGATAAACTCATCAAGGATAATAGAATATTGTTTTGTGGAACAAGTAGAAGCACCCGCTTCTCACCTGATGGACGCATTCGCAGTTAACAGGTAAATGTATTTCTTACTTAAGATTTTACAAGTGTGGGTGTCGTATGCCCGCACTTTTTTTGTTCGGGTTCTATGACTACAAAATATGTTCTGAGAAAACCTTGGAGGTGGCTTACTATTAGCAAGGATATGATGATTAACGAGCAAATTCGTGCACGTGAAGTACGTTTAGTTGGCGCAAATGGCGATCAACTTGGAATCAAGTCTCGTAATGACGCTTTAGACTTAGCTGCAAATCTTAATCTTGATTTAGTATTAGTTGCTCCAAATGCGAAACCGCCAGTATGCCGCATTATGGACTACGGTAAATTCCGCTTTGAGCAACAGAAGAAAGAAAAAGAGCAGCGCAAAAATCAAAAAGTAATTAGCATGAAAGAAGTTCGTTTAAGTCCAACAATTGATGAACACGACTTTAACACAAAACTTCGTAATGCTATCAAGTTTTTAGAGAAAGGCGACAAGGTTAAAGCGTCAATTCGCTTTAAAGGACGCGCCATTACTCATAAAGAAATCGGTCAACGTGTTTTAGATCGCTTCTCAGAAGCTTGTGCTGAAGTTAGTACAGTTGAATCTAAGCCTAAAATGGAAGGACGCAGTATGTTCTTAGTTTTAGCACCGAAAAACGATAAGTAATAGATAGAGGAGGAAATACCTATGCCTAAACAAAAAACTCATCGCGGCGCTGCAAAGCGTTTCAAAAAGACTGGATCAGGTAAACTGAAACGTTCTCACGCTTACACAAGCCATTTATTCGCTAACAAATCTACAAAAGCTAAACGTAAACTACGTAAAGCTGGTGTAGTAAGCGCTGGTGACTTCAAACGCATTCGTCAAATGCTTGACAACTTAAAATAAGTTCGGCTGATATATAGAACAATTAGGAGGTAATATTATGCCAAGAGTAAAAGGTGGTACAGTTACTCGTCAACGTCGTAAAAAAGTAATTAAATTAGCAAAAGGTTACTACGGTTCAAAAAATACATTATTCAAGGTTGCTAACCAACAGGTTATGAAATCTCTAATGTATGCATTCCGTGACCGCCGTCAAAAGAAACGTGACTTCCGTAAATTATGGATTACACGTATCAACGCAGCAGCTCGTATGAATGGTCTTTCTTACAGCCGCTTAATGCACGGTCTTAAAAATGCTGGCATCGAAGTTAACCGCAAGATGCTTGCTGACTTAGCTGTTCATGACGAAAAAGCTTTCGCTGAATTAGCAACAGTTGCAAAAAACAACATTAACTAATTAATTAGTTGAAACCTTAGAAGAATTTTCTTCTAAGGTTTTTTTATTTGTATTCAAATAGAAGTTAGAAGTGAAAGAAATTATAAAGATTAACGGCTATGTTGTTATCAATATGACAAAATCAATATAAAAGTTATAGCAGTATAGAAGAATATACATATGAAGTCAGGAGAATACTCCTGGCTTTTTTCAATTCTGCCCGTTTGGAAAGAAGAGTATCTTTCCTAGCTGAAACGACACTGCTATAATGGAAAGATGATATGGAACTTTCATCAGATGAACAATTTAAGAGCGATGACTGAAACGTATTTGTAAATTAAGGACAAGCTATTTTATAAAGAGTTAGATAGCTGACTTATTCATAAGAACTGAAACATAATAATGAACTTTGAGATGAAACAACATTGTTGCGTAAAATGCGATGTTGGAGGAGGACAATAGAATGGACTTACTACAACTATTTAAATTACAAAAAGAATTAGATGACCGTATTGCAAAAGAACATGACTTACAACCGAAAAAATTATTAAAAGAAAAAATGTTAGCTCTTCTTGTAGAAATTGGAGAACTTGCAAATGAAACACGTTGTTTTAAATATTGGAGCAACAAACCAGCATCAGAACGTGAAGTAATATTAGAAGAATACGTAGATGGTTTGCATTTTATTTTATCAATCGGAATTGATTTAGGTATTGATAAAAACTTCCTATTCTATAAATGTGCACAGACGAATAAAACACAAGTGGAAATTTTCTTAGACACATATGCGAAAGTAATTCGTTTTACAGATCAACCATCTATTACAAATTATATTGAATTATTTACGAGCTATCTTCGACTTGGACAAGCACTTGAATTTGAACAAGAAGAGATTGAAAAAGCATATTTAGATAAAAATGAAGTAAATCATCAGCGTCAAACACAAGGATACTAATTTAATTTTTGAATATTTCAATTTAATTATTGTATAATGAATTGACTGAAGAAAAAGGAGGGTGTTGGCAATGACAAAATTAGACGCGACATTGACAATGCTAAAAGAATTAACAGATGCACGTGGTATTGCTGGTAACGAGCGTGAACCACGTGAAGTAATGAAGAAATATATCGAGCCGTTTGCGGACGAACTTTCTACTGATAATTTAGGGAGTTTAGTTGCGAAAAAAGTAGGGGAAGAAAACGGCCCGAAAATTATGGTTGCAGGTCATTTAGATGAAGTTGGATTTATGATTACACAAATCGATGACAAAGGTTTCCTTCGCTTCCAAACGGTTGGTGGCTGGTGGTCACAAGTTATGCTTGCGCAACGCGTGACGATTGTAACGCGTAAAGGAGATGTAACAGGTGTAATTGGTTCAAAACCACCGCACATTTTACCTCCAGAAGCTCGTAAAAAGCCAGTTGAAATTAAAGACATGTTCATCGATATCGGTGCTTCTAGCCAAGAAGAAGCGATGGAGTGGGGCGTACGACCAGGAGATCAAGTTGTACCTTACTTTGAATTCCAAGTGATGAAGAATGAAAAAATGTTACTTGCAAAAGCATGGGATAACCGAATCGGTTGTGCAATTGCAATTGACGTATTAAAACAATTAAAAGATGAAAAGCATCCAAACGTTGTATATGGCGTTGGAACTGTACAAGAAGAAGTTGGTCTTCGTGGCGCAAAAACATCTGCGAATTATATTAAACCAGATATCGCGTTCGCAGTAGATGTTGGTATCGCTGGAGATACACCGGGTGTAACGTCAAAAGAAGCACAAAGTAAAATGGGCGATGGACCACAAATCATTTTATATGATGCTTCTGTTATTGGACATACAGGTTTACGTGATTTCGTAGTTGATGTTGCTGATGAATTACAAATCCCGTATCAATATGATTCAGTAGCAGGCGGAGGAACGGATGCGGGTGCGATTCACATTGCTGTAAATGGTATTCCTTCTATGGCAATTACAATTGCAACGCGCTATATCCATTCTCATGCGGCAATGTTACATCGTGATGATTATGAAAATGCAGTGAAGTTAATTGTAGAAGTTATTAAACGTCTTGATAAAGAGGCTGTACATAACATTACATTTAATTAATAGAAAAAGCGAAGGAGCTTCTCCTTCGCTTTTTATGTTTTAAAAAGGCCGTTCTAATCCCGCTGCAGTATGAGCACCTAAAATAATTAAACGAGTTAATTGCATCGCCATAAAATGTGGGGTATATATCATTCCTTTTTTTAACCATGACATAATCATTCCGATGTGAGCCCCTGTCACATAACTAATCAAAATATCACGAGGAACCATAAGATCTTCATCATCTGGTTGTGAAATAGACAAGCTTAATGTTAAATGCACTTGTATTGTTTTCATCATTTTATAAGAGTAGTTTCCGGCAGCTTTATCCCCAAGCATAACGTTATAAAAGTTTACATTTTCTGCGATATGTTCGAATAAAGCCAAAAATGTAGGATGAGGTGAATCAAATGTAAGTTGAAAATCCTCTTTATTTCTATTTTTCGGTTTAATTACTTCTGCTAGCTTCTCTAACATTTCTTCAATGCTTTTGTCTAATAGGTCATATTTATCATGGTAATGGCTATAAAATGTAGCGCGATTTACAGGAGCGCGTTCTGCGATATGTTGAACAGTTACATTTTCAAAGCCTTTTTCGCCTACTAAAGCGACAAAAGCATCCTGAATGAGTTGTCTCGTTCGCTTTACACGTGGATCATTTGTATTTTTAATAGACATTTTCCTTCTCCTCGTTTAATTTTCTATACTTAAACAACATATTGGTATTATATTGTTGTTTAAGCAACATTTCATACGTAAATTGTCGGTTGTAGATTCAAAATAATTATTTATAATTATAAACGATAGTCCTTCAGAAATCAGCACCGCTCGCAGGTAGATAAGTTTCGATTTACGCTGCAGATGGTGTGATTTTTTTGTTAAAAGGTTAATATAATTAACAATTAAACAATCTAAACAATAAGGACATAAATAGTTTAGAAAAAAATTATATGCGATATAAGGAGAGGAATGCAATGAATCAGTTTCGGAGAATGGTAATTATCAACAT
This sequence comes from Bacillus sp. EB V-12, assembly GCF_056158125.1. NCBI lineage: Bacteria > Bacillati > Bacillota > Bacilli > Caryophanales > Bacillaceae > Bacillus > Bacillus sp. EB V-12. Next base: position 114,861 of record NZ_JBUXJL010000001.1, read on the forward strand.
TATCACATTAATTGTACTAGTTGGCGGCGGTATTGGCGGTTATTACTATTACAATCAAACGGAAAATTACTTAAAAACAGACAATGCAAAGATTGATGGAAAGGTAATTCCGGTTGCTTCACCAGTAGCAGGTAAACTAACTGACTGGAAAGCTGAAGTAGGAAAAAATTATAATGAGAACGATAAATTAGGTACTGTTACTGTAGCGGCAGCTAATGGAGAACAAACAGTAGATGTAACAATTCCACAAAATGCAACAGTTGTACAATCAAACGCGACAACAAATGCTTTCGTTGGAGCAGGTAGCCCGATTGCTTATGCATTTGATATGAACAATTTATGGGTAACAGCAAACATTGAAGAAACAGATGTTGATGATGTTCAAAAAGGTCAAGATGTAGATGTGTATGTAGATGCATACCCAGATACAACGTTAACAGGAAAAGTAGAACAAGTTGGCTTAACAACAGCGAATACATTCTCTATGTTGCCATCAAGCAACGCAACAGCGAACTATACGAAAGTAACACAAGTAGTACCAGTTAAAATTTCTTTAGATCATAGCAAATCAGTAAATATTGTTCCTGGCATGAATGTGACAGTTCGTATTCATAAGTAAGGGGGAGATGAGATGTCCTCAATTGTAATTGCAGGATATGCACTATTTTGTATAATCGTCTTCTTCCTTGTAAATCGTCTTTTACGAAAGAAAAAAACGAAAATGGGAGAAGAACAAGTCCCAGCCGTAAGTAAAATAGAAGTAAGTAAAGTTGAAACAGAAGAGAAAGAAATTGAACGAAAGCAAGAATCGGAAATTTCTAATGTAGTTGAGTTAGAAACAGGAAAGCAAGAAGAAGTAAAACAAGAAAAAGAAGTGCCGAAAAAACAAATGTCTATGCCTGTAGAGAATGTGAACGTAAAAGCAGTTGTAGCTGTATTAATTCTAGGCATGTTCGTTTCTATTTTAAACCAAACAATCATTAATGTTGCATTACCTCCGTTAATGAATGAATTTAATGTATCAACTTCAACAGCACAATGGTTAATTACAGGCTTCATGCTTGTAAATGGTATTTTAGTACCGATTAGTGCCTTTTTAGTTTCACGATTTACGTATCGTAAATTATTCGTAGCAGCAATGTTATTCTTCACGGTAGGATCTATCATTTGTGCTACTTCAGGAAACTTTACAATGATGATGACAGGTCGCGTAATTCAAGCTGTTGGTGCGGGTATTTTAATGCCGGTTGGTATGAATATCTTCATGACGTTATTCCCGCCTCATAAACGCGGAGCGGCGATGGGATTACTAGGTGTAGCAATGATTTTAGCACCAGCTATCGGACCAACTGTAACAGGTTGGGTGATTGAAAACTATAGCTGGAACTTAATGTTCTATGCGATGTTTATTATCGGTTTAATTATTACGTTCCTATCTTTAAAATTCTTTACACTAGCTCAGCCAGTGTCTAAAACGAAATTAGATATATTCGGTGTGGTTAGTTCAAGTATTGGACTAGGAAGCTTATTGTACGGATTTAGTGAAGCTGGAAATAATAGTTGGACTAGTGCAGAAGTTGTTATTTCACTTATTATCGGTGTAATTGGTTTAGCGTTATTTATTTGGAGAGAGTTAACAACGGACAATAAAATGCTTGATTTACAAGTATTTAAATATCCAGTATTTACTTTTACTTTAGTAATTAACGCAATCGTTACGATGGCATTATTCGGAGGTATGTTATTGCTTCCAGTATATCTGCAAAACATTCGTGGCTTTACGCCAATTGAATCTGGTTTACTACTTCTTCCAGGATCATTAATTATGGGGATCATGGGACCAGTAGCGGGTAAATTATTCGATAAATATGGCATTCGTCCATTAGCGATAATTGGATTGGCAATTACGACTTATGCGACATATGAATTTACAAAATTATCGATGGATACGCCGTATAGCGTTATTATGACGGATTATATTATACGTTCAATTGGTATGTCATTCATTATGATGCCAATTATGACAGCTGGTATGAACGCGCTGCCGATGAAATTAATTTCTCACGGTACAGCAACGCAAAATACCTCAAGACAAGTAGCGGGTTCAATCGGAACAGCTATTTTAATTACACTTATGACGCAACAAACGACTGCTCACGTAGCAGATTACGGCAACATGTTAACAACATCAAACCCAATTTTAGTTGATAAAATACACGGCATGGGGCAAAGTTTAGCGGCCTTAGCTGGATCAGCTCAAGCAGGAGACGCGATGAGCACACAACTATTATATGGACAAATTTCAAAGCTATCTGCAATTAACGGTATTAACGATGCCTTCTTAATCGCAACGATACTAGCAGGTATCGCTTGGGTGTTATCGTTCTTCTTACCATCAGGCAATAAACCAAATAGAAAAGCAGGGAATTAATTTCCCTGCTTTTTTGTTTTCTTATACAAGGATTCAATTAGATATAGAATGAATCACCTGCAGACATGAGAACCCAGAAAATAACCCCCAGTAGTCCGGCAGTAAAAATAATAAATCCTATGTTGTGTATACTTTTACATTGTGCTTGTAATCCATTTATCCTCGCTAATAAGACAATTAAAGAAATTAAAATTAGTATAAAGAAGTTGTTATAAAAAGAGTAAAGAGAGGTATCATCATGATACCTCTCTTTATCCTAAGAATGCTAACATATTATTCATAATATGAAATAACATAGCTGGAATAATGGATTTTGTTTTCAGGCGTAATATTTAAATATTACATATAAAGGTGTATTTTTCATAAAATAATAAAAGAGGTATCACCCTGTAGTGATGCCTCTTTCTCATTGATAACTATGTTCTGTCTTGTTATTCAATTTTGCTTGCTCTATTTGCAATTCACGCTCTACCAATCGATCTAATTGCTGAATTGCTTTAAGTGCTTTTTCATAAGAAATTGTTCGATAATGATGCGCTCCGCCCGGTTCTTCATCTGCTTCGTCTGCCCATTTAATAATATTTTGAAGAGATGTTCTTTCAATTTCTTGTTCCACTAAGAAAGAATCTGTATGAAGAAGAATTGCAATAGAAATTTCTTTTGCTAGTTTTGGATGTTCTCCTAATCTAATAAGTAATTTATGTGCTCTTTCAGCGCCTTTAATTGCATGGATATCATTCTTTTTATATAAGTCATAATCCCATTCGCCGCCTGTGTACCACGTATGATGCCCGATATCATGAAGGAAGCCAGCTTTTGTGGCAGCATCGACTGAGGCGTGATGCTTTTTGGCTAGGTGAAACGCATGGTAAGCGACAGCAATCGCGTGGACCATTCCAGAACGGTTTACGTATTTTTGTGTAATGTGGTGTTTAAAAATTTGTTCAAGCGTAATACGGTGCATAAAACATTCACTCCTTTTATCTTATGGTGTATATGAAGAAAAATCGATCGGTTTAAATGTATTTTGAACATTGTACTCCATCATAGTTCGTTAGTAAAGTAGAAATGTTTAGGAGAAGAAAAAAATTTTCTGCAAAAAAATCACCTTAGCTTATGCAAAGGTGATTTTCAAATTGCTTATTTTTTTAATCCTTGCTCTAGTGTTTCTAACATTTCGTGCTTTTCATTTTCATCAGCGTTTTTCCAAATGACTTCAAATAAAACGCCAAGACCTGGAAGCATTTTTTCTTCACCGCTTTGAATTGCATCGACGATTGTTTCTTGTAATTGATCTTGTGAATTTCCAGATACATTCGCTAATACGGCACCGCGTAAATTAAAACTCATTGCTTTCACCTCTTCTTCAGAATTGAAACTGACGTTAGTTTTTGTTCTTTTTTATGTAAATATGTATGAAAAATAGGCTATAATGATAAGACAAGAAGAGAGGGAAATACATATTATGAAAAACATTGATTCAGTACAAAATCCGCGTGTAAAGCAGTGGAAAAAGCTGCAAACGAAAAAAGAACGCGATAAAAAAGGTTTATTTTTTGTAGAAGGATTCCACTTAGTCGAGGAAGCTTTGAAGACAGGGATTGTAACAGAACTTATCGTTTCAGATCAGACAGACCTTCCGAAAGATTGGACAGTTAATGATGTGGAAATGTACATCGTACCTGAGGCGATTGTAAAAATACTTCGTGAAACAGAAACGACGCAAGGTGTATTTGCTGTTTGTGAGAAGCGTGAGAAAGAAGTAGCTCTTACTGATGGGAAATTCCTTTTATTAGATGGCCTGCAAGACCCAGGTAATTTAGGAACAATTATTCGTACAGCTGATGCAGCTGGTATTCACGCCGTTGTGCTTGGAGAAGGTTGTGTTGATGTTTACAATAGTAAAGTACTCCGCTCTACACAAGGCTCTATTTTCCACTTGCCAATTGTAAAAGGGAACTTAGAAGAATGGGTAGACAAGTTAAAAGAAAATAACGTTCCTGTATATGGAACAGCTCTTGAAAATGGAGTTCCGTATGGTGAAGTAACGCCGGCTGGCAGTTTTGCATTAATTGTAGGAAATGAAGGAAATGGCGTACGCCAAGAAATTCTTGCAAAAACGGATCAAAACTTGTATATTCCGATTTACGGCGGGGCAGAATCATTAAATGTTGCGGTTGCAGCAGGGATTTTAACGTATTATTTGCAAAGCCCGGTTGCGAACAAATAAAAAACTTCTTATAATAAGTTGAAGTACATTATATTAAAAGTTAAATAACGAAAAACGTTGATAGAGAAGAGTAACTTACAAAATCGCCATATAGGGAGAGAGTGCCGTAGACTGAAAGCATTCTTATGGTAGACGGAAGTGAATTCACCTCTGGAGTTGACGCCAGGACCATGTATATGTAAAGGCGTTCCGGTCAGAATTGATCGTTATAACTAATGAGTGGGCAGACTTGTTCTGTCAATTTAGGGTGGTACCGCGAATTTACCTCGTCCCTTTTTGGGAGCGAGGTTTTTTTATTTTTAAAATTAGGAGGGTTCCAAAATGGAAGCACGTTTAAAAGAGCTAAAGCAAAAAGCGTTAGAGCTTATTGAAGAAGCGAAAGAGCTAAAGGGCTTAAACGACGTACGCGTAGCGTATTTAGGAAAAAAAGGCCCAATTACAGAAGTATTACGCGGCATGGGAAAATTATCAGCAGAAGAGCGTCCACGTATGGGAGCATTAGTAAATGAAGTACGTGAAGCGATTCAAACGCGTCTAGAAGACAAAATTAGTAACTTAGAAAAAGCAGTAATCGAAGCGAAACTAGCTACTGAAACAATTGATGTTACATTGCCAGGTCGTCCTGTTGAAACAGGTTGCCACCATCCATTAACAGCTGTTGTTGAACAAATTGAAGATGTATTCATCGGTATGGGTTATGAAGTAGCTGAAGGAACAGAAGTAGAAAAAGACTACTACAACTTCGAAGCACTAAACTTACCGAAAGATCACCCAGCGCGTGATATGCAAGATACATTCTACATTACAGAAGAAACGTTACTACGTACACATACATCTTCTGTGCAAGCACGTACGATGGAAAATAATAAAGAAAAAGGCCCAATCAAAATTATTTGTCCTGGTAAAGTGTATCGCCGTGATGACGACGATGCGACGCACTCACATCAGTTCATGCAAATTGAAGGTCTTGTAATTGATAAAAACATTCGTATGAGTGACTTAAAAGGTACACTGCAAGTATTCGTGAAAAAGATGTTCGGTGAAGATCGTGAAATCCGTCTTCGTCCAAGTTTCTTCCCATTCACAGAGCCATCTGTAGAGATGGATATTTCTTGTATGATGTGTCATGGCAAAGGTTGCGGCACTTGTAAAGGAACTGGCTGGATTGAAATTCTAGGCGCAGGTATGGTTCACCCGAACGTACTTGAAATGGCTGGTTATGATTCAAAAGAATATCAAGGTTTCGCATTCGGTATGGGCGCAGAGCGTATCGCAATGTTGAAATACGGAGTAGATGACATTCGTCATTTCTATACAAATGATGTACGTTTCTTACAACAATTCAAACGAGCGTAAGGGAAGGAGAGGATAAGTATGTTCGTATCATATCGTTGGTTACAAGAGTATGTAGATATTAAAGATGTAACAGCACAAGAACTAGCAGACAAAATCACGAAAAGTGGTATTGAAGTAGAAGGCGTTGAAGTATTAAATAAAGGTGTAAAAGGTGTTGTAGTTGGTCACGTATTAGAATGTGAAAAACACCCAGAAGCTGATAAATTAAGCAAATGCTTAATCGATATCGGTGAAGAAGAGCCAGTTCAAATTATTTGTGGAGCTGCTAACATTGCAAAAGGTTTAAAAGTACCAGTTGCAAAAGTTGGAGCTGTACTTCCTGGTAACTTCAAAATCAAAAAAGCAAAACTACGCGGTGAAGCTTCTCACGGTATGGTTTGTGCTCTTCAAGAGCTTGGTATTGATGGAAAGTTAGTTTCAAAAGAATACGCAGATGGTATCTTTATCTTCCCAAGTGACGCTGAAGTTGGTGCAGATGCACTTGAAATTTTAAACTTACACGATGAAGTACTTGAGCTTGGGTTAACACCAAACCGTGCAGATTGCTTAAACATGTTAGGTGTTGCATATGAAGTAGCTGCTATTTATGGCCGCGAAGTAAAACTTCCAGCTATCGACTTACAAGAAACAGCAGAAAAAACTTCTGATTATATTTCTGTAAGTGTAGAAGCGAAAGAAGAAAACCCATTATACATTGCAAAAATGGTTAAAAACGTAAAGATTGGTCCATCACCAATGTGGATGCAAACTCGTCTTATGGCAGCTGGCATTCGTCCAATTAGCAACGTAGTTGATATTACAAACTACATTTTAATGGAATACGGTCAACCGTTACATGCATTCGATTACGATAAATTAGGTTCAAAAGAAATCGTTGTTCGTCTTGCAAAAGAAGGCGAAAAAATTGAAACGTTAGATGATCAAGAGCGTACATTACAAAGCCACCACCTTGTAATTACAAACGGCACGAAAGCTTTAGCTGTTGCTGGTGTAATGGGCGGGGCGGATTCTGAAGTTACAAATGAGACAGTAAACGTTCTAATTGAGTCTGCATACTTTGCAGGTCAAACAGTACGTCGTACATCAAAAGACTTAGGTCTTCGTAGTGAATCAAGTGCACGTTTCGAAAAAGGAATCGACCCAACACGTACATTTGAAGCAATTCAACACGCAGCTGCTTTAATGGCGAAATATGCTGGCGGTGAAGCACTTGAAGGTGTAGTAGAAGCTGACAACTTACAAGTACAAGAGCGTACAGTATCTGTTACTGCTGAAAAAGTAAACCGTGTATTAGGTACAAATATTTCTGCGAGTGAAATGGGTACAATGTTCACAAACTTGAAATTCCCATTCACAGAAGTAGAAGGAACATTCCATGTAAATGTACCAGCACGTCGTCCTGATATTACAATTTCAGAAGACTTAGTAGAAGAAGTGGGCCGTCTATACGGTTATGACCACATTCCAGTTACATTACCTTCTGGAACGATGACTCGTGGTAAATTAACATCAGCACAAACGAAACGTCGTAAAGTACGCCGCTTCTTAGAGGGTGCTGGTTTATATGAAGCAATCACGTATTCATTAACAAGCGCTGACAAAGCGAAACAATATATGGTTGAGCCAAACGAAAAGGCGCCTGTAGGTCTTGCACTTCCAATGAGTGAAGAACGTAGCCAACTTCGTTTAAGCTTAGTACCGCAATTACTAGAAGCAGTTTCATACAATGTCGCTCGTAAAAACGACAGCGTTGCTTTATACGAAGTAGGTTCTATCTTCTTACCGACAGAAGAAGGAGAACTTCCGAAAGAAGAACAACATCTTGCAGGTGTTATGACAGGTCTTGCTCTTCACCATGCATGGCAAGGTGAGAAGAAAGTAGTAGATTTCTTCGTTGTGAAAGGTGTACTAGAAGGACTATTCGACGTACTTGGCGTTGCAAACCAAATCACATATGCACCAGCAAAACGTGAAGGTATGCACCCAGGACGTACAGCTGACATCGTATTAGATGGCGAAGTAATTGGTTTCATCGGTCAATTGCACCCAGAAGCAGAAAAACAATTAGATGTGAAAAATACATTCGTATTTGAATTATCTCTTGTAAAAGTATTCGGTGCAGACGCTGAAGAAACTTACTACGCAGCAATTCCACGTTTCCCATCTATGACACGTGACATGGCTGTTGTAGTAACAAAAGAAACAAAAGCTGGTGAAATGAAGCAAGTCATTGCTGAAGCTGGCGGAGAACTTCTGAAAGATGTAACATTATTTGACTTATACGAAGGTGAAAAAATGGAAGAAGGCAAGAAATCACTTGCATTCTCTATGACTTACTTCGATGCAGAACGTACATTAACAGACGAAGAAGTAACAGAAGCACATAACCGTGTACTAACAACGGTAGAAGAGAAATTCGGTGCGGAGTTACGTAAGTAATTAGAAAATTGCCGGATATATTCCGGCAATTTTTTTATTGGATTGGTTGTCGGACACTGTCGGTAAGTCGATATATCACAAAAATCGCTCATATATTTTCCGACACCTTGCATCTTTCTCTCGAATGTAGTACATTAATTTTAGTTTAACAAAATGAAAGACGATGATAAGGAAAAGTAGTATATACTATAATCCAAAGCGAGTCAGGGACGGTGAGAGCCTGATGAGGCGGTATATGTGAAGAACACCTTGGAGTTGCTAACCGAAATTGAATCTTGTATTCAAGAGTAGACTTAGACGGGAATCCGGCCTGTTACAAACCGGGAAGTATGTATTACATACGAGTTAAAGTTGGTCTTTATGACAAATTGGGTGGTACCGCGAAGTTTAACCTTTCGTCCCTTTATGGATGAAAGGTTTTTTTGTATTTAAATATATCAGCAAAGGAGAATTTCACTATGGAAAACACATTAGTAAAAAGTCTGTATAGAGATACAGATAAATACGCAGGTCAAACAGTACAAGTATCAGGGTGGATTCGTAACTTACGTGATTCAAAAGCATTTGGTTTCATCGAATTAAACGACGGTAGCTTCTTCAAAAGCGTTCAAATCGTTTTCGATACAGAATTAGATAACTTCAAAGAAATTGCAAAACTTCCACTTAGCTCTTCAGTTAAAGTAGAAGGTAAAGTAATTGCAACGCCTGGAGCGAAGCAACCATTTGAAATTAAAGCAGAAAAAATTGATATCGAGGGCTTATCAGATTCTGATTACCCACTTCAAAAGAAGCGTCATACGTTTGAATACTTACGTACAATCGCTCACTTACGTCCAAGAACAAATGCATTCTCTGCAACGTTCCGCGTACGTTCTATCGCAGCATTTGCGATTCACCAATTCTTCCAAGAGCGTGGATTCGTACATGTTCACACGCCAATCATCACTGGTAGTGATACAGAAGGTGCAGGCGAAATGTTCCGCGTAACAACGCAAGATTTAAACAACGTACCAAAAGGCGAAGACGGACAAGTTGATGAAACAAAAGACTTCTTCGGCAAAGAAACAAACTTAACAGTAAGTGGACAGCTGAACGCTGAAGCTTATGCATTAGCATTCCGTGATGTATACACATTCGGACCTACATTCCGTGCAGAAAACTCAAACACAACTCGCCACGCTGCCGAGTTCTGGATGGTTGAGCCTGAGATTGCATTCGCTGAACTAGGTGACGTAATGAACCTTACAGAAGATATGCTGAAATATGCAATGAAATACGTATTAGAGCATGCACCAGAAGAAATGGAATTCTTCAACAGCTTCGTTGATAAAACAGTTCTAGAGCGTATGAACAACGTAATCAACTCTGACTTCGGTCGCATCACTTATACAGAAGCAATTAAAGTACTTCAAGAATCAGGTGCTGACTTCAAATACCCAGTAGAATGGGGAATTGACTTACAAACAGAGCACGAAAGATACTTATCAGAAGAAATCTTCAAACGCCCTGTATTCGTAACTGACTATCCGAAAGACATTAAAGCATTCTACATGCGTTTGAATGAAGACGGTAAAACAGTAGCTGCTACTGACCTTCTAGTTCCTGGCATCGGCGAATTAATCGGCGGAAGTCAACGTGAAGAAAGAATGGACGTTTTAGTAGACAGAATTAAAGAATTAGGTATGAACGAAGAGGACTACTGGTGGTACTTAGAACTTAGAAAATACGGCGGTACAAAACACGCTGGATTCGGTCTAGGTTTCGAGCGCTTCCTAATGTACATCACTGGCATGGCTAACATCCGTGACGTAATTCCATTCCCAAGAACTCCAGGTTCTTCTGAGTTCTAAAATATGAAAAAAGCGAGAGGATTTCCTCTCGCTTTTTATTTTGTATAGTTTATTCTCCTGTAGCAAAAAGTAACGCGAAGGGGTGAATATAAATGAGTAAAAAAGTGAAAAAAGATCATTCGAGATCGGGCCTAGGTTCTCCAGAAGTAGAAGGACAAGGAACGACAACACATGAAACAGGTTCTCATAAAGTATCTTCATCTAATAAGAAGCAGAAACAAAGCTAACATAAAAAGGAGAGTCTTGGCGACTCTCCTTTTTATGTGTTACATCTTTTTATCATGAATCTCTTTTGTAATGTTATCTACATCCTTGTCTAATCGATCGAAATAGAAAAACCACATTGAGACTCCCACGACTAAAGTCGCAAGCCCTAATCCTTACGGATTGACGGGTGGGATTCTTGAATGACTAAACGTTCGCAGTCCATTTCTGTTTTGAACAGACTTCAAGATGAGGGCATCTCATTGCCCCTCCTAAGACAGTGCGTATAGCATCTTAGGCTGATTGACTGTTACCATCAATCACAGTTGCGTAGCGAATATTCATCGCCCCAACAATATCACGATGTTTCTCAAATCCACATCGGCACTTGTATTTTCTGTCTGGTGCTTTGTTCTTTTCAGAACATTTCGGACATGTTTGACTTGTATAAGCAGGGTTCACATATTCTACCTTAATACCAACTAAATTCGCTTTGTATTCAATGAATTGTGCTAAACGATAGAATGACCAAGTGTGTAGATTTTTCTCGTTTTTACGGCTTGTTCTTGCCGTCTGTCTAATATTCGTTAGTTGTTCTAAACGAATAACAGAAATGTTATTATCGGTTGCAAAGTCAATGATTTCACGACTTACTTTGTGGTCTTGGTCTTGCATCCATCTTTGTTCTTTATCATCAAGTTGTCGAATGGCATTTAATTTCTTATTTTCACCTAACTTCTTACGAACACTACGAAACTTACGTTTCATATATTTGTTTTGTCTACCATTGCCGAAGAAACGAACTTTCTCATCGTCTGTGATGGCTACCGCAGGGACTTTAAGACCTAAATCTACCCCTAAAATCTTTGTTCCTGTTTTTTCATTTGTAGGAATTGTGACAGATATTTGAGCAATCCACTTATTAGATTTCTTCGTGATACGAAGTGTACCTAACTTGTGTGTTAACAAATTAAAATTGCGATTATATTTATCAGTTAATAAAGCACGAACCTTTAAGCGAGTTGATTTTCCATTTACCATGAGTGGAACTGAAATGTGCGTGAAGTCAAACGAATAGTTTTGATTGTTCCATACACAAACAGGTCTCTTTAGAATCGGAATAACTTTGTATTTACTTTTTTTCACCTTTGTAGAAAACACACTTTTAGCGTCTTTAATTGCTTGGTTCTTCACTGCGCTTGGAAGATTCGCTTCAACATCTTTTGTACTTTTCTTAGTGCCCTTCTTCGCTTCAGCCATTTCAGATACAAGTGTATTAATGACTTTGATATACTCATAGCTACTTTGTTCCAATAACTGAATTTGTTCTTTTGTTGGAAGCAATTTAACTTTGACTGTGATTGTTTGTGACACAATTTTCACCCCCTCGTCTTTTGATTTTCAACATACTGTTTAATTGTCTCAGTCGATACATTTCCAGCAGTAGAAACAAAATAGGAACGTGTCCATAGACTTGGCAAGTGTTGAAGATGAGGAAACTCTCCTCTCAAACGCTTCGATGTCACTCCTTTAATTTTCGCCATTGTGTCAGCAGGACTAAGTGTTGGTAGTGTATTTAAGAACAAGTGAACGTGGTCTTTGTCGCATTCCATTGCGACAATAGCAACATCCATTTCTCCGCATATTTCTTGAACCAACTCTTTGAAACGTTCTTCTACTTTTGTGTTAAGAAAAATCTTTCTTCTGTATCGCGGGCAAAACACAAAATGGTAGTTAATTAATGACACAGTTGTTTTGGTTCTTCTATAATCATTTATCATATTCACATTGTATCAGTTTTACTTTTAAACTACACCACAAAAGATACCAATATTTTGAATACTTAAAGTACCACAAACTTAGCGATTTTTAGTGGTACTCCGTATCCAACCTCACTTTCATCCCATGCCTAAAGGCGATGGGCTTTCCCGTTCGGAAAGGGCTGTAATAGATGGCCATCACGCCAAGATTATCAGATATATTTTCAAATGTAGATTTAGTAGTGAAAAAAGCTCCCCAAATGGTAGAAATAGTGAAGTAAGAAAGTGGGCCTACGATGTGTACGAAAACATATAATATCTTTTTAACTTTTACAGCGTTCATATGAAATACCTTCTTTTTCTAATCATACATTCAAGTTCCTCACAGAAGTGTTGTAGTTTTGCTGGATTATGTATTAACAAGCGGGCATCGTGTTTCCCGATAAATCTTCGAATTCGAAAGTTTAATAAGAAAGATCAACCATAACGCTCTATTAAATCGTTGAACGCTCGTTGTTCACTTAGTAGCTGAATGTTTTCTCTAATTTCGAACTGTCTTTCATGTGGATCACCTAGTAAAATATTTAGAATCATTTGTAGAAGTAGCAATGTAGATCTCCTCCTATGTTAGAATAATCTGTATATTATAATTATAACAAAACTATAAGGACAATAGTAGGATGAAACAAAAACAGGAGTTTGTAGGCTCCTGTTTTTGTCGATACTATTTTAATAAGCGAAATGCCTTCTCTGTATTAGCGAAATGCAGTTTCACAAACTCAGGTAATCGTTCTTTACCAAGCTTTTGAATTAATTTAGCAGCGGCGATATCAACTTGTTTACCGGCACCTTTTGGCAGCGGCATACCAGCTTTTTTACTTAGTTCGTTAAATTGTTTTACGAATGAGTAACGAGCTAAAATGGAGGCGGCGGCTACTGCTAAATGGACGCTTTCGCCTTTCGTTGCGAAGTAAACATTTTCACGTTGTACCTGTTTTTGTTTTGCTAAATATTTGTAGTATGTATCAGGCTGTGTGAATTGGTCGATTAAGACGCCTTCAGGTTTTGTAGGTGCCATTTTAGCTAATAAGTTTGTAATAGCTTTATTATGTAGCAAAGCTTTTAGTTTACCTTGGTTGTTTCCTTTATCAAATAGCTCGTTATATTTTTCGTTATGAAGAACGAGAGAGCTGTAAGGAACAACGTGAAGAAGTTGTTTCGCAATGGCAGTAATTTGTTCGTCATTTAAGTTTTTAGAGTCTTTTACACCAAGTTCTTTTAGTAGTGGAATTTGCTTCGCATCCACATATACAGCAACGACTGTCATCGGCCCGAAGAAATCACCAGTACCCACTTCATCTGACCCTACGATAGACATTGTACCGATGGAAGCAGGCGGTGCATAACGGTGTGAATCGACAGATTTTTTTACAGCTGTTTTTGGAGTTTGGAAGACAGTTTGCCAACGGGCAGCTTCTGCTTCAGCGCGGCCTCCTTGGAACATTACTTTTCCAGATTTATACGCTGTAATCGTGCAAGATGGTACCTTTGCCATGAAGATTCCGCCTTGCGGAGTTTTTGAGCTAAGCGAATGTTTATATTGTTGTTTCATGTCTTCAATTACTGTAGAATTTGTTTGAATTACGATAGAATTTGACATAATGGTCGCCCCTTTTTTTATATTGTTATTTTTATCATATCGGATTGTTCTTTCTGTTTCCATATTATGAAGGTTCATGGTATGATAAACTTTAGGATTCTGTACGTGATTGGAGGCCGGTGAGTTGTCACAACAAAAGGGAAAGAAAAGTCGAATTAATGTAGAAATCTATGGTCAGCAATATTCAGTTGTTGGCGATGAAAGTACAAGTCATATCCGCATGGTAGCAGCGATTGTGGATGATAAAATGCGCGAACTCAATGCCAAGAATCCTTCGCTTGACACGAGTAGACTAGCGGTATTGACGGCGGTAAACGTCATACACGATTACATAAAATTAAAAGAAGAACATGAGAAATTGAAAGAAAGTATGACAAAAAAAGGAATGGAATAACATGATTGATATTATTATCATTTTACTGCTTGTTATGGGATTTTTCCTCGGCTTACGCAGAGGGTTTATTCTGCAACTTGTAAAGTTAACAAGCTTTATTATCGCATACCTTGTTGCATACTGGTACTGTAAAGATTTAGCGCCAGCACTTGCGAAATTTATTCCGTATCCATTTGATAAAAACGTATCTGTTCCAGAATGGATTGATGCAAATAATATTGAGACAGTATTTTATCAAGCGCTTGCGTTTATCATATTGTTTATTATCACTAAAATTGCACTTTCATTACTTGGTAATTTGTTAAATATGTTTGCAGAAATACCGGTTTTAAAGCAAGTAAATGCGTTTGCGGGGGCAATCCTCGGATTTTTAGAAGTATATATTATTTTGTTTGTCTTAATTATCATTGGGAACATTCTTCCGATTGAACAATTACAAACACCATTACAACAATCATCAATTAGCAAAATAATTGTAGACGATACACCGATTCTCTCTGAAAAGGTGAAGGAACTATGGCAGACAGGTAGCAGAGTATAACTTCTCTTTTTTCGGAAAGAGAAGTTTTTTTCTATGAAAGAAAGGCGGGACAATGATGAAAGTAAATAAAAAACAAGTGATCAAATTATTAGAGACAATCGGGCTTTTTATGGAATTAAAGGGCGCGAATCCATTTAAAATATCTGCATTTCGTAAAGCGGCAGCAGCGTTAGAAAGTGATGATCGTAGTCTTTCTGAAATTGAAGATTTCACAAAGATTCCAGGCATCGGAAAAGGAACAGCAGCCGTTATTCAAGAATATATAGAATCGGGAACATCTGAAGTATTACAAGAACTTGAAAAAGAAGTACCAAGTAGCTTATTGCCGTTATTAAAACTACCAGGACTTGGTGGTAAGAAGGTAGCTAAGTTATATAAAGAACTTGGTGTTGTTGATATGGAATCGCTAAAAGCTGTTTGTGAGGAAAATAAAGTACAAGCTTTAGCAGGTTTCGGTAAGAAGACAGAAGAGAAAATATTAGAAGCAATCGATCAAGTAGGCTCTCGTCCAGAGCGTTTACCAATTGCGATGGTATTGCCTATTGCCGGGGAAATAGAGGAGAAATTGTCGAATATTGCTGAAGTAATTCGTTTCTCTCGCGCTGGTAGTTTGCGCCGTGTTCGTGAAACAGTGAAAGATTTAGATTTTATCATTGCAACGACAGAACCAGCAGCGGTACGTGAGCATTTACTACAATTTGATAATATGATTGAAGTAATAGCAAGTGGAGATACGAAAGTTTCTGTCCGTCTTCAATATGAATATGATATTTCAATTGATTTCCGTTTAGTAAAACCAGAAGAGTTTATTACAACTCTTCACCATTTCACAGGATCAAAAGACCATAATGTAAAAATGCGTCAAATCGCAAAAGATAAAGGCGAGAAAATTAGTGAGTACGGTGTAGAGAACTTGGAAACAGGTGAAGTGAAAACATTTGAGACGGAAGAAGACTTCTTTGCTCATTTCGGTTTGCCATTTATTCCGCCAGAAGTGCGTGAAGATGGAAAAGAAATTGAATTAATTAAAGAGTATCCGAACTTAATTCAGTTTTCCGATATACAAGGTGATTTACATATGCATACAACTTGGAGTGACGGTGCTTTTTCTATTGAAGAAATGGTACAAGCGTGCCGTGCTCGTGGATATAAGTTTATGGCGATTACTGATCACTCGCAATATTTGAAAGTGGCGAACGGTTTAACGAAAGAGCGTCTTCGTGAGCAAGCGAAAGAAATTGAACGTATGAATGAAAAGTATCCAGACATTACAATTTTACGCGGAATTGAAATGGACATTTTACCAGATGCCTCGCTTGATTTTGATGATGAAGTATTAGCAGAATTAGATTATGTCATTGGAGCGATTCACTCTAGCTTCTCACAAGACCGTGAAACGATTATGAAGCGTCTACGTACTGCACTTGAGAATAAACATGTCACAATGATTGCCCATCCTACAGGACGTCTTCTCGGGCGTCGTGAGGGTTATGATGTAGATACAGATTTATTAATTGAACTAGCAAAAGAGACAAATACAGTTTTAGAATTAAATGCGAATCCGAACCGTCTAGATTTAAGCGCGAAATTATTAAAACAAGCACAAGATGCTGGTGTGAAAGTAGCGATTAATACGGATGCTCATACGCTTGAAATGTTAGAAGATATGGAAACAGGTGTAGCAGCAGCACGTAAAGGTTGGATTCAAAAAGATAACGTGATTAACACGTGGGATATTGAACGTTTATTAGACTATATTAAACGTAATAAGTAATACAAGGGGGACCTGCAACATGTTAGAAAGAACGTTGCGTGTATTAGAATACAATAAAGTAAAAGAACAATTACTTGAACATACAGCATCTTCACTTGGTCGTGACAAAGTGAAGCATTTAGTGCCGAGCACTGATTTTGAAGAAATTGTAGAAATGCAAGATACAACGGATGAAGCAGCGAAAGTTATTCGTTTAAAAGGTAGTGCACCATTAGGTGGTATTACGGATATTCGCTCAAATGTGAAGCGTGCAAAAATTGGGAGTATGTTAAGTCCAAATGAATTACTTGATATTGCAAATACGATGTATGGTAGTCGTAATATGAAACGCTTCATTGAAGATATGGCCGATAACGGTGTCGAGCTTCCGATTTTAGAAACTCACGTCGCTCAAATTGTATCTTTATACGATTTAGAAAAGAAAATTACAAATTGCATCGGTGACGGCGGTGAAGTAGTCGATAGCGCAAGTGATAAACTGCGTGGTATTCGTACTCAAATTCGTACTGCGGAAAGCCGTATTCGTGAAAAGCTAGAAAATATGACACGTTCTTCAAACGCGCAAAAGATGCTGTCTGACTCGATTGTAACGATTCGTAACGAACGTTACGTAATCCCAGTAAAACAAGAATACCGCGGCGTATATGGCGGTATTGTTCACGATCAATCTGCTTCTGGACAAACGTTATTTATTGAACCACAAGTAATTGTAGAATTAAATAATGCACTACAAGAAGCACGAGTGAAAGAAAAACAAGAAATTGAACGCATCTTATTAATGTTAACAGAAGAAGTAGCAGTAGAAGCCGATATCGTTTTATCAAACGTAGAAGTAGTTGCAAATCTTGATTTTATCTTTGCGAAAGCTTTTTATGCGAAACGAATTAAAGCAACGAAACCAATCGTAAATAACGAGCGTTATATGGATTTAAGACAAGCTCGACATCCGCTAATCGATCCAGAAATAATCGTGCCAAATAACATTATGTTAGGGAAAGATTTCACGACAATTGTTATTACAGGACCGAATACAGGTGGTAAAACAGTTACGCTGAAAACAGTTGGTATTTGTGTGTTAATGGCGCAATCTGGCCTTCACATTCCAGTAATGGATGAGTCAGAGATTTGTGTATTCAAAAATATCTTTGCTGATATCGGTGATGAGCAATCGATTGAACAGAGTTTAAGTACGTTCTCCTCACATATGGTGAACATCGTTGATATTTTAGAAAAAGCTGATTTTGAAAGCTTAGTTTTATTCGATGAATTAGGTGCTGGAACAGACCCACAAGAAGGGGCTGCACTTGCCATTTCAATTTTAGATGAAGTATGTAATCGCGGTGCTCGCGTTGTTGCAACGACGCATTATCCAGAATTAAAAGCATACGGATATAACCGTGAACAAGTTATTAATGCGAGTGTTGAGTTTGATGTGAACACGTTAAGCCCAACGTATAAATTATTAATCGGTGTACCAGGACGTAGTAATGCCTTTGAAATTTCGAAACGTCTTGGATTATCTGATCGCGTCATTGACCAAGCACGTAACCACATTAGTACAGATACGAATAAAATTGAAAATATGATTGCGAAGTTAGAAGAAAGCCAGAAGAACGCAGAGCGTGACTGGAACGAAGCAGAAGCGCTTCGCAAACAATCTGAGAAACTTCATCGTGAGTTGCAACGTCAAATTATTGAATTTAACGAAGATCGCGACGAACGATTATTAAAAGCGCAAAAAGAAGGGGAAGAAAAAGTCGAAGCTGCAAAGAAAGAAGCAGAAGGCATTATTCAAGAACTTCGTCAATTGCGTAAAGCACAGCTTGCAAATGTGAAAGACCACGAGCTAATTGAAGCGAAGAGTCGTCTAGAAGGCGCAGCGCCAGAGCTTGTTAAGAAACAAAAAGTAAATGTGAAAAATACTGCACCGAAACAACAGTTACGTGCAGGTGATGAAGTGAAAGTATTAACGTTCGGTCAAAAAGGTCAACTACTTGAAAAAGTAAGCGATACAGAGTGGAGCGTACAAATCGGTATTCTGAAGATGAAAGTGAAAGAATCTAATATGGAATACATTAACACACCGAAGCAAACAGAGAAAAAAGCAGTTGCAACGGTAAAAGGTAGAGACTATCATGTTTCATTAGAACTTGACCTTCGTGGTGAACGATTTGAAAATGCAATGGCGCGCGTTGAGAAATACTTAGACGATGCCCAGCTTGCAAGCTATCCTCGCGTATCAATCATTCACGGTAAAGGGACAGGAGCACTTCGCCAAGGTGTACAAGATTACTTGAAGAAGCATCGCGGTGTAAAAACCTTCCGTTACGGTGACATGGGCGAGGGAGGCCTAGGCGTAACAGTTGTCGAATTAAAATAGAAAACAACGAAACAAAGGGGAAACCATTATATGTTTATGGACAAACTTGCAAAAGTATTGTTAGCTTGTTGTGGAATATTTTTGGTGATTGGGGTTATTTATTTAGTTGTTTTTGCGAAGTGAAAAAGCGTCAATCGTGGCAGAATGATATTGCCATAGATTGACGCTTTTAATATATGTGAAAAGGAATAGAACATGAAAATCAACCAATACATAAGCGAAGCAAAATCATGCTCAAGACGTGAAACAGACCGCCTTATTAAAGCTGGACGCGTGGCTATTAATGGCGAAATATGTACGCACGGTGCACTTGTGAGCGATGGTGATGTTGTAACGATTGATGGACAGGTTATTGCGAAAGAAGAGAAAGAAAAGGTGTATATCGCATTCCATAAACCAGTCGGAATTACTTGTACAGCAGCCGATCATATTGAAGATAATATTATTGATTATATCAATTACCCAGAGCGAATCTTTCCAGTTGGGCGATTAGATAAAGCATCGGAAGGACTTATCTTATTAACGAATGACGGCGGCATTGCGAATCAAATTTTACACGGTGATCATGAGCACGAGAAAGAATATGTTGTCACAGTCGATAAACCTTTTACGGACTGGTTTATTAATGAGATGTCCAGCGGTGTAAAGATTAAAGATGGAATGACGAAGCCGTGCAAAGTGACAAGAGTCGATCAATCAACATTTCGTATCGTTTTAACGCAAGGAATGAACAGGCAAATTCGTAGAATGAGTCGTGCTTTCGGATTTACTGTAATAAAGCTAAAGCGAGTACGCATTATGAATATAGAGCTAAATGAGCTTGAAGTTGGAAAGTGGCGGAGCGTTACAGCTGAAGAGTTAGAAATTTTAATAGGGCAGTTATAGGGAGGAAAAATTTTCTCCCTATATTTTTTGTCAGAAAAAATAAAACTATTGATTTTTTAAAAAATAGCCCATATAATAAAAAACAACAAGTTTCGACAAGATATTTTATAAAAGTAATGATGAGGACATGAGTTGTATTTTACGATTCTCAGAGAGGGAAGCCTTAGGCTGTGAGCTTCCTAATACGAAAAGACAAGCTTACCACCTCTAAACTTCAAGAGTGAACTGCATACATGATGCATTGTAATTCTTGGCGGATAAAACCGTTATCAATTTACACGAGCTATAAAATGAGCTTATTTCGTTATGAATTCATTTTATTAGAATAAGGGTGGAACCACGATTTCAACACTCGTCCCTTTGTTAGGGACGGGTGTTTTTTGCGTTCTTTTACGGGGAAGTATGCTTGAAAGAGGATATGTGACGGATTTTAATTCAGAATATTTTGTTAATTTATTATTTTAGGAGGTTAGTAGAAATGAAATCATCTTTAAAGTTTTCGGAGATGTTTGCAATAAGTTTAATGTTATTTGCACTGTTTTTTGGTGCAGGTAATATGATTTTTCCACCAGCGTTAGGGCAAGGTGCTGGAACGGACGTATGGATCGCGCTGTTTGGTTTTATCGTAACAGGCGTTGGACTACCTTTATTAGGAGTAATTGTTATAGCTTTAAAGGGAGATATTAATGAGCTAGCAGGACGTGTACATCCTATATTCGCACTTGTTTTTATCACTGCAATTTATTTATGTTTAGGCGTATTCGTAAGTGTACCGCGTACAGGAACAGTAGCTTATGAGATGAGTGTTGCACCGTTTTTACCAAGTGAGATAGCTGGTCAGTCATATCCACTTGTTATCTTTACACTTATTTTCTTTGCAGTCACTTTCTATTTAGCTTTAAATCCTTCGAAATTAGTGGGTCGTATTGGTAAGGTGCTAACTCCAATATTATTAGCTGTTATTGCAATTATCGTAGGTAAAGCACTTATTACACCAATTGGAGAATTTGGTGCACCGACAGAAGCGTATAGTGCTCCTCTCTTTAAAGGATTTATTGATGGATATTTAACTTTAGATGGACTTGCAGCACTGGTATTCGGAAATGTTGTAATTCATGCGTTAAAAGAAAAAGGAATTACAAATAAAAACAGTATTGCAAAAGTAACAATCTTTGCAGGATTTATTGCAGCGCTTGGTCTACTACTTGTGTATTTAGCACTTGCTTATCTTGGAGCTTCTAGTGTGTCACTTGGAATGGGCGCAAACGGAGGAATTATTTTAACAAATGTCGTGAATCATTTATTTGGTAGCTACGGAACTTTATTACTAGGGATCGCAATTACAGCAGCATGTTTAACAACTTCTGTAGGTATTGTTGCAGCTTGTGGTGATTACTTCTCTTCCTTATTACCAAAGCTTTCTTATCAAAAAGTCGTTTTCATTTTCTGTGTATTAGCATTTATGGTAGCAAACCTTGGGTTAACTCAGTTAAATGCATTAGCATTACCAATCTTAATCGCAATTTATCCAATTGGAATCGTACTTATCGTATTATCACTTGTTGAAAACTACGTTCGTCTTCCATTAGCGATGTATATGGGCGGGATTGTAGGAGCATTTGCAATAAGTTTCTTTGATGGATTACACAATGCAAACCTTCAAATTGCAGCGCTAGCACCTATTTTAGATAAGATTCCATTATATAGTGTAGGAATTGGTTGGTTAGTTCCAGGCATAATCGGTATAGGATTTGGTTATATAGTTTCTAAGTTTCAAAAGCAGGAAATTGCTGTAGAAAAATAGAGAAAAGAGGCTTTCTATAATAGAAAGTCTCTTTTTTTGTAAAAAAAGCCGCATATAGAGAAATTTAGATATTAAAAATTTTATACGTAATATAGTTGACAAAAAATTTATGAGTAGGCTAAGATTGACTTAGTTGTGGAAATATTGGAAGGGAAGTGAGGGAAACGGGGTTTCTATAACTATAGTGTTGTTATGGGAAGAGGTGAAAGAAGAGGAGAAGAGAAAGTTTATTTTTTTTGACTTACATTGAGAATGATAATCAATAACGCTTATGTTACATAAAAGAATGCTAATTAAATAATAGGTAGAAGAGATTATTTTTTTCTTATGAATTGAGAATAATTATCATTTTCAGAAAAAGTGAAATGAAAGATAACCAAGGAGGAAACAAGAAAAATGAAAAAGGTTTCTGTATTACCCGCTTTTATTATAACGTTCGTATGTATGCTAGCTTTTCTTGTAATGCCATACGGGAATGCTTCAGCAAAACTAGCTGATGGTACTTACGATATTAATTACGTAATTCAAAAAGCGGAAAATGATTCAGCTTCAATGGCAAATGACTATTTTGAAAAGCCGGCAAAATTAATAGTGAAAAACGGTGAGATGAGAGTACAAGTTCCGATGAATCATAGTGCTTGGATTACAGAATTTAAAGCACCAGAGAACGGGAATTTTGTTGATGCGAAAGTTGTTAGTAAAGATGAATCGGCAGATAAAAGAACAGTAGAGTTTAAAGTAGATGATTTATCCAAACCGGCAGCTGTAAAAATTCATGTTGTTGTACCAAGTGCAAACTATGACCACCACTACACAATTCGTTTTGCTTTTGATGCAAATGTAAAAGCTGTAGGTGGCGATAATGGCGTAGCTGCTACAACAAAAAATAATGATCAAGCGAAAACAGATACACAAGTAAAAGAAGAGAAAACAAAAGTAGAGAGTAAGGAAACAGCTAAAGAAGTGAATAAAGAAACAAAAAATGAAAATGGAAAAGCTGAAAAAACAGATAACCCAAAAACAGGCGATGAAGCACGTATTGGATTGTTTGCAGCGTTAATTCTTATTTCAGGTGCTTTCTTAATTCGTAAAGTGAAATTGAGTAAATAAATCTTTTGAAGGGTGATGAATATATGTTTAAACAATTTAAAATGATTATTGCCGTATTTGCTGTTTTATTTACATTTATCGCAACACTAGGTTTACAAGATGCAAAGGCTGCTACAAAACTAGCTGATGGAAAATATAATATTGCTTTTACTGTATGGAAAGGCGATAAAGATGAATCGTCTAGAATGAATAGTTATTTTGAAAGCCCAGCAACATTAACAGTTAAAAATGGAAAACAATATGTTTCATTTAAAGTGAAAGATAGTGCTTCTATTAAAAGTTTCCAAGTAGAAAAAGATGGTCAATTTGTAGAAACAACCGTGTTAAGTGAAAACAAAAAAGATAATACTAGAGTTGTAGAATTTGAAGTTGCTGACTTGTCAAAAAAACTAAATGGCAAGGTGAAAATTAATATTCCAATTATTAATTATAATGCTTCGTATGATATTCGCTTTGTATTTGATGGGAACAGTATTAAATAATTTTCAAAAGGGAGAGTCGTTCCATTGAACAGGTATACAAAAATTATTGTTGCTATGTTTTTAATGATATTTACATTCGTATCAACATTACAACCACTTGCAGTTCAAGCAGCTACCAAGTTGGCTGACGGTGAATATTCAATTGGCTTCAAAGTTTTAAAAGATACATCAGATGAAGAATCGATGATGAATCAATATTCAGTAAGTCCGGGAACTTTAAAAGTGAAGGATGGGAAAAAGAAAGTATCCTTTACATTAACAAATAGTTCATGGATTACGAAATTTGAAACAGAAAAAGCAGGTAAGCTAGTTGCGACAAATGTAATTAGTGAAGATAAAGACAAAGATACAAGAGTAGTAGAATTTGATGTAGAAGATGTAGAGAAGGTATTAAATGCAAAAGTAAAAGTAGATATTGATTTTTTAAATTATCATCATGAGTACGACGTTCGTATTGCATTTGATCAAAATAGCATTACACCAATTCATGTAGAAAAACCAAATGAAAAAGAGGACCCAGCTAATAAGCCAGATCCAAATGAAACTACCGATCCAGGTCAGAAGCCCGACCAAAAGCCTGACCCAGATCAACAACCAAATTCTAACACAATTACAGATGGTGCGTACAGCATTCCATTTAAAGTGTTAAAAGATCAAACAGATGAAGAATCTAAGATGAATAGTTACATGGTAAATCCAGGAGTATTAAAAGTAGAAAACGGTAAGAAAAAAGCAATTGTAACACTAAAAAGTAGCTCATTAATTAAAAATTTCCAAACGGAAAAAGATGGCGCATTTGTTGATGCAAAAGTAGTGAGTGAGGATAAGGAAAAAGATACAAGAGTAGTAGAGTTTGAAGTAAACGATTTATCTAAAAAACTAAATACAAAAGTATTTATCGAAATGGCATCAAGAAATTATAAGCAAATGCATGATGTACAACTTTTATTTGAACAAGATAAACTTGAACAAATTAAAAATGAAGAGAAACAACCAGAAGTAGAAAAACCGGAAGCAGAAAAACCGGAAGCAGAAAAACCAGAAGTAGAAAAACCAGAAGTAGAAAAACCAGATGCTGAAACAATTAAAGATGGTGAATACAGCATCAATTTTAAGGCATTAAAAGATCAAACAGACGAAATTTCAATGATGAACACATATACAAAAAGTCCAGGTGTGCTAAAAGTAAAAGATGGTAAGAAGTATGTATCATTTACGTTAACGAACAGTTCTTGGATTACAAAATTTGAATTTGAGAAAAATAGTTCGTTTGTTGATGCAAATGTAATAAGTGAAGATAAAAAAACTGATACACGCGTAGTGGAAGTAGAAGTACCAGATTTATCGAAAAAGTTAAATGCAAAAGTAAAAGTAGATATCGATTCAATGAATTATCACCATTTTTACGATATTCAATTTGCATTTGATAAAGGTAGCATTAAGCCGTTAGATAACCAAGGTGAAAACACCAACCAAGGTGGAAACACCAACCAAGGTGGAAACACCAACCAAGGTGGAAACACCAACCAAGGTGAAAACACCAACCAAGGTGGAAACACCAACCAAGGTGAAAACACCAACCAAGGTGGAAACACCAACCAAGGTGGAAACACCAACCAAGGTGAAAACACCAACCAAGGTGGAAACACCAACCAAGGTGAAAACACCAACCAAGGTGAAAACACCAACCAAGGTGAAAACAACAACCAAGATAATAACACAACAATTGATCCAAAAGCTCTTAAAGATGGTGAATACAGCATTGGCTTTAAAGTGTTAAAAGATCAAACAGATGAAATCTCAATGATGAACACATACACAAAAAGCCCAGGTGTATTAAAAGTAAAAGATGGTAAGAAATACGTATCGTTTACATTAACAAATAGTACATGGATTACGAAATTTGAATTTGAGAAAAATGGTTCTTTCGTTAATGCAAAAGTGTTAAGTGAAAATAAAGAACAAAATACAAGAGTAGTAGAAGTAGAAGTAAACGATTTGTCTAAAAAATTAAATGCAAAAGTAAAAGTAGATATTGATTCAATGAATTATCACCATGTCTATGATGTTCAATTTGTATTTGATCAAGACAGTATTAAAGCTTTAGGGACCCAAGGCGGAAACAACAACCAAGGCGGAAACAACAACCAAGGCGGAAACAACAACCAAGACGGAAACGACAACCAAGGCGGAAACAACAACCAAGGCGGAAACGACAACCAAGGCGGAAACAACAACCAAGGTGGAAACGACAACCAAGGTGGAAACAATAACCAAGGTGAAAATAATAAACCGAGAGTAATAGTTGATCCGAAAAATTTAGTAGATGGCCAATATGATATTACATTTAAAGTATTAAAAGATAAAACAGATGAGATTTCAAAGATGCATGACTATGTTGTAAATCCAGCGAAATTAATCGTAAAAGATGGTAAAAAATATATTGAGATGGTGCTGAAAAATAGTGCGTGGATTACGAAATTCCAAACGGAAAACAAGGAACTATTCGCTGATGCGAAAGTAGTAAGCGAAGATAAAAATGCAAATACGCGAGTAGTACAGTTTGAAGTAGAAGATCTATTTAAAAAATTAAACGCAAAAGTAAAGGTAGACATCGATGAGATGAACTACCATCATTTCTACGATGTACAAATTCAATTTGATACAAATAATATCGGCGCGTTAGGAACTCTTAAAGAGGAACCGAAAAATCCAGTGACTACACCGAAAGTAGATAATGTAAAAACAGTAGGTACTCCTGATTTTAACCGAAATGCAGATGGTCAGAAGAAAAAAGAAGATACAAAAAATGATTCAAAAAAAGAGAAAAATTCAAAAACTGCAGATACAGCACAACTTGGTTTATACATGGTGTTACTGCTAGGTTCACTTGCTTTACTAGTTCGTAAATATAGAGCAGGTAGATTGTAATTTTTGGAGTCTTGATGCATATTCGCGTGTATCAAGACTTGTTTCATATTGTATGGAAAGGAGTGGTGATTGAGAGTGAAGAAAATTGCAAGTGTACTAATGGCTATCATTTTGTTAATGAGTATAGCCGGGTGCTCATCACCAAAAAAAGAATCAGCAAAGCAGGTAAAGAGTGAAAGTAAAGAGCGCGTTGTTGCAACAACAGTGGCTGTTACTGAAATTATGGATGCGTTAGAAGTAGATTTAGTTGGCGTTCCAACAAGCTCTAAAACTTTACCGAAGCGATATAAAGGTTTACCTGAAGTTGGGAATCCAATGAGTCCAGATATGGAAAAGGTAAAGTCATTAAAGCCTTCAGAAGTGTTATCTGTGACAACACTTGAATATGAATTAAAGCCGGTTTTTGATGGTGTGGGTATGAAAGCAAACTTTTTAGATTTAACGAGTTTGAAAAATATGCAAAGTTCTATTAGCGATTTAGGTAAGAAATATGGGCGTGAAAAACAGGCCGAAGCAGTAGTAACTAAATTAGATAAAAAGGTTGCTAGCATTCAAAAAGAAGTAAAAGGAAAGAAAGAACCGACAGTGCTTATTTTATTAGGTGTGCCGGGAAGTTATTTAGTAGCAACAGAGCATTCTTATATTGGAGATTTAGTGAAACAACTAGGTGGTAAAAATATTGTGCAAGGTGAACAAGTAGAATATTTAGCTTCTAATACAGAGTATTTAAAGAAAGCTGATCCAGATATTATTTTACGAGCAGCTCATGGTATGCCTGATGAAGTTGTAAAAATGTTTGATAAAGAATTTAAAACAAATGATATTTGGAAACACTTTGCTGCGGTTAAAAATAACCGTGTTTACGATTTAGAAGAGCGTTTATTTGGAACGACAGGCAATTTAGCAGCAATTGAAGCGTTAGATGAATTGAAAAAAATGATGTATCCGTGATGCATTTTAATATAAAGGAAGAGTAGAATGAATAAAAAAACTTGGAGTTTCCTCATTGTTACTGCATTGCTTATTGTTATGACATCATTGTCAGCGATGAAAGGTAGTTTAGAAGTAGGTATTGTTGAACTTGTACAAGGGATATTTACAGGTGGAAATGAAGATGTTGAAGTCATTAAAGATTTACGTTTTCCGCGTATTATTATTGCGTTGTTCACTGGAGCGGCTCTCGCTGTTTCAGGTGTGCTTTTTCAAGCTGTTATGAAAAATCCACTCGCTGATGCTGGGGTAATCGGTATATCTTCAGGAGCAAGTTTTATGACACTCGTTATTATTACGTTGTTCCCGCAATTCTTTTTCTGGACACCTGTATTCGCCTTTTTAGGTGGTGCGCTTGCATGTTATCTCGTTTATTCGTTTTCATGGAAATCAGGATTAAGCCCGCTTCGCATTATTTTAATTGGTATTGCCATTAATGCAATGTTTACTGGATTAAATGAATCATTCGTTACGATTTGTGGATATTTTATTAAGAGTATTAAGCAAACGACGACTTCTAACATAACAATGAAGACGTGGGGCGATGTAGAAATAATGGTGACTTATGGAACGATTGGTCTTATTCTTGCTCTGTTCGTAGGAGCTTGGTGTAACTTATTATCGCTACAAGATAAGACTGCGAAAAACTTAGGCTTGCACGTGACGAGAGTTCGTCTTATTATTTCTGCCATTGCAGTACTCTTAGCGGCAGTATCAACAGCGATTGCAGGTGTTATTGCTTTTGTAGGATTACTAGTTCCGCATATTTCAAGACAATTAGTCGGTTCAGACCATAAAGTATTAATTCCATTTTCTGCTCTTGCAGGGGCGTTATTAATTTTGACGGCAGATACGATTGGAAGGTTAATTGTGCCACCTAACGAAATTCCAGCAGCAACAATTATGGCGGTTATTGGTGGTCCATTCTTAATATTTTTGCTTAGAAAGAGTGATAAAGTTCATGGAAATTAAAAATGTAACCTTTTCATACGATAACGTAACAAATCGTTTAAAGTCTGTTAGTAGTGAAATAGAAATTGGGAAAATTACAACAATCATTGGACCGAATGGATGTGGGAAATCAACATTACTTAGTGTCATGTCTAGAAACCACGCTCCTAGCAGTGGAGAAGTAATACTTGATGGGAAAGCGATTGGTGAATATAAACCGAAAGAGTTTGCTAGAAAGCTAGCGGTTGTCCATCAACAAAATGAGGCTCCAGCAGATATTACAGTGGAAAAGCTAATAAGCTTCGGGCGTATGCCATATAAAAATATATTCTCTCCGCAAACAGATGAAGATAGAGAAGCGATTGAGCGTGCACTAGTATGTACGAATTTACAAAGTAAGCGTGATAAGCCAATTTATGCTTTATCTGGTGGAGAGAGGCAGCGAGTTTGGATCGCGATGACATTAGCTCAAAATACACCAATGCTCTTCTTAGATGAACCGACCACATATTTAGATATTTACTATCAGTTAGAAATATTAGAGTTAGTGAAAGAGTTAAATGAAGTGCATGGACTAACGATTGTAATGGTATTACATGATATTAATCAAGCCATTCGTTATAGCGACCATATTATCGTTATGAAAGATGGAGAAATCATTACGAAAGGTATTCCTAATGATGTAATAACAGAAGAAATGGTTAAAGCAATATATGGTGTAGATGTCATTGTAAAGCAGGATGAAGATACCGGATTGTACATGGTACCTATGGGAATCTAAAGGCTGAGCATAATCCGTTTTGAGGTGATAATTTGAATAGTAAGAAAGGACGGAAAAAGAATTCTTTTTTTCAACGCATACTTACAATTGTGTTTTTAGGAATCTTTTTCTATTCAATTTATGAGTTGGGCGGGATTTTCATGGATTATTATGAAAATCGTAAAGTAATGGCTGAGGCACAACATATTTATAAAAGAAGTCCAATGGAAGAAAAATCAGAAGATGGAGAGGTACGTAAACAGTTTCAGGATCTCCAGAAAATTAATCCAGAGATAGTCGGATGGATTACGATGGATGATACACAAATTAATTATCCAATCGTTCAAGCAAAAGATAATGATTACTATTTATTTCGTAATTATAAAGGTGAAGATATGAGAGCGGGAAGCATTTTTATGGACCATCGTAATGATGTGAAATCTCAAAATCGAAATACGATTTTATATGGCCATCGTATGAAAGACGGTTCTATGTTTGGTAGTTTAAAAAAGATGTTGGATGAAGACTTTTTTATGTCTCATCGTAAATTATATTACGATACATTATTTGAAGGATACGACGTTGAAGTTTTTTCAGTATACACGACAACAACGGACTTTTATTACATTGAAACGGATTTTGAAAATGATGCAGCATATACATCGTTCTTAAAGGAAATTCAAGAAAAATCACTGTACAAAACGGATACGGAATTGACGGCTAATGATGAAATCGTAACACTTTCTACTTGTGATTATGCGCTTGATCCAGAGGCTGGAAGGCTAGTTGTACACGCAAAATTAGTAAAAAGAAATTAAAGAAAAAAGTATAGAATATGAGAAGTGATAGATAACGCTTCTCATATTCTATACTTTAAAAAAGGACTGTTTTTACTGTGCTGCAGCCATTGGCATACGTACAACTTTTACATCATAGTAAGCAATTTTATTATCAAGAATATATTCTGGCATTCCGCCTTGATGTGAGTGAGCATCTTTAAATGCAGCGCTCTTTGTCCAACCTTGGAAATCTTCTTTTGCATTCCAGCGAGTGCTAATTGTTACTTCATCATAATCAACTGTATTTTGCGTTAAAAGAACTTCTAGACCTAAAAAGCCTGGCATCGTTTCAACTTTACCTACTTTATTAAAACGCTCAATTAATTTATGTCCATTTCCCTTTGTAATTTTAGCTGTATTTGTAACAATAATCATGTTTATTCCTCCTATAAATGTAGCTATATTTTCAAGAACTCATATACATTAAATGATAATGAAAATCATTATCATTGTCAATGATAAATGTGAAATATATAAGTTTTTTTCTATTATTTTGGACAGTGAGATTTTCATTTCAAAACGTAGTAAATATGTGGCGATTAAGTGCGAGAATGAGCTAGTTGTACTAGCAAAGCAATAATATGGTATAGTGAAACGAGGCTGTTTTTTCAGTCTCGTTTTTTAAATGCTTCCTGTAGAGAAAGCATGCAAATGGAAAGGAAGTTATTATATGCGATCAGAAGTAACAGTAAAAATAAAACCGAAATTTATAAAAGAAATTAAAAGTGGATATCCGCTTATTTTAAAAGATGCGATTCAAAATTTAAATGATGTTCAGGAAGAAGGAACAATCATCAAAGTAGTAGATGAGAAGAACCAATTTATCGGAAAAGGCTATTATGGAAAACAAAATAAAGGATATGGCTGGATTTTAACGAGAAAAGAGAGTGAACAAATTAATCAATCTTTCTTTGAAAGTAAAATCAAATCTGCCTTACATAAACGAAAGCAATTTTACAAATCAAGTGATACGACAGCATTCCGTGTGGTGAATGGTGAAGGTGATGGTCTTGGAGGACTAATTATCGATTATTATGATGGCTACTACGTAGTAAGTTGGTATAGTGAAGGGATTTACACTTTCAGAGATGAGATTATAGCCGCTCTTCAAAAAGTAGCAAACTTTAAAGGTATTTATGAGAAAAAGCGTTTTGATACGAAAGGGAAATACATTGAAGGCGATGATTTCGTAGCAGGAGAGCGCGGTGAGTTCCCGATTATCGTAAAAGAGAACGGTGTAAACTTTGCGGTTTATTTAAATGATGGGGCAATGGTTGGTGTATTTTTAGATCAACGTAACGTTCGAAAACAAATTCGTGATAAATATGCAAAGGGAAGAACAGTGTTAAATATGTTCTCTTATACAGGTGCTTTCTCTGTATTTGCAGCGCTTGGCGGAGCGAGTAAAACGACGAGTGTTGACCTTGCAAATCGTAGTTTAAGTAAAACGATTGAGCAGTTTAGTGTAAATGAAGTTGATTATGAAGCACAAGATATTATTGTAGAAGATGTATTTCTTTACTTCAAATATGCAGCTAAGAAAAAGATGAAATTTGATATGGTCGTACTTGATCCTCCAAGCTTCGCCCGATCAAAAAAATATACATTTAGTGCAGCGAAAGATTATAAAAACTTATTAAAAGAAACAATTGCCATTACAGAAAATAACGGAATTATCGTTGCTTCTACAAATTGTAGCGCATTCGATATGAAAAAGTTTAAAGGCTTTATCGATACAGCCTTTAAAGAAATGAATGGCAAATATAAAATATTAGAAGAACATTCTTTACCAGAAGATTTCCGTACCATTGATCAATTTAAAGAAGGAGACTATTTAAAAGTAGTTTTCATCGAGAAAATTAAAGGTTAATAAAGAAAAGGAGCTCGAGTTTACTTGAGCTCCTTTTCTTATTGAACGATATTTTGTACTCTACCGACTTGTCCGTCCTGCAATCGCACTTTAATGCCATGCGGATGGGAAGGGGAGTTTGTTAAAATATCTTTTACAATGCCACGTGTTAATTTACCTGTTCGTTGATCTTGTTTTAATACAATATCAACTTCAAGACCGGGTGCGATATTAGAACGTTTTTGTCCGTTCATTTACACACCTGTACGTCTACGTTGGTTGTTTGTCTTTTTCGTTTGTTGATTTTGTAGTTTTTTTGTTTCTTGGCTTTGATTTTTTGCATTTTGACCATTTCCATTTCCTTGCTTTTTCTTAGCAAGTTGTTCACGCATTAAATCAGCTAAGCTTACTTTTTTGTTTTCTGACATGATAAGTCTCCTTTATATAAAGTTAATTATGAACAATCATAGTGAATTTCATCATATCATTGTTAAGGAAGGAAGGGAAGTTGGTTTGAAAATTCATATATTTGTTTCCAGTCTGTAGTAGTTACGATACAATTGAGTTGTTAACGTTTGTAAAAAGGGGATAGACATATGTCACATCATATTTTATTAGTTGAAGATGATCTCTCAATTCAAGAGATGGTGGAAAAGTATTTGATAAAAGAGGGCTTTCAAGTAACAATTGCGTCTGATGGAGAAGAAGGCGTGAACACATATTTAAAAGGTTCATTTGATTTGATTATCCTCGACATTATGATGCCGAAGCTAGATGGCTTAGAGGTTGTACGAATCATTCGAGAAAAAAGTGCTGTTCCGATTTTAATGATGTCGGCAAAAGATACAGATGTTGATAAAGCTGTTGGATTAGGACTTGGAGCAGATGATTACATTTGTAAGCCATTTTCTATGATTGAATTAGCTGCACGTGTAAAGGCAGGTATTCGAAGATCTACGAAATATTCGGCTACAGAAACAACAGAAAAGATGATTCAAATTGGTGATTTAACGATTGATCCAATTAATTTTACTGTAGAAAAAAACGGGAAGCCTCTCAAACTTACTTTAAAAGAATTTGAGATTCTAAAATTGTTTGTAAAGAATCAAAATCGTGTATTTACAAAAGCACAAATATATACACTAATTTGGAACGAAGAGTATTACGGTGACGATAACGTTATTAATGTTCATATGAGAAGATTGCGTGAGAAAATCGAAAGTGATCCATCTAATCCAGAATATATTAAAACGTTATGGGGTATCGGCTATAAGTTGGAAGTGATGTAATATGGTCAATTTGTTAATAAGTATTATTTTTATATTGTTATGTGTCATTTACATACAATATAAAATGAGAAAAAATAGTAGTAAAAATTTACGATACACATATGAAAAGTTAGAAAATATTGTAAATGTACAAACGGGCGAGAAGTTACTCGTTATGACAGATGATCTAGAATTGCAAAAATTATTAGTGGCAATTAATCAATTATTAGATGCAAAACAGAAAACGAATGCAGATCATGCAAAAGTAGAAATTTCGATGAGAAAAATGCTTTCAAATATTTCACATGATTTAAAGACGCCACTAACAGTTATTCTTGGATATATAGAAATGTTAAATAAGGACAAAACGATGAATAAAGAAGAACAGCAAATATTACTTGAAAAGGTGCATGTGAAAACACTAGAAGTAATGGAACTGATTCATAAGTTTTTTGATTTAGCAAAACTAGAATCTGGTGACAAGGCAATCGAGATGACAAAAGTAAATATGAATGAGGTTTGTCGTGAGAAGATTTTATCTTTTTATGATTTAGTAACATCGAAAGGTTTTCATGTTCATATTGATATACCGGAAAGAAATATATATGCACTTGGAAATGTAGAAGTATTAGGCAGGGTATTGAACAATTTAATATCAAATGCGATTACATATGGAGACGATGGAAAGACACTTGGTATGACGTTAAGAGATGATGAAACGAATGTGTATATAGACGTATGGGATACAGGAAAAGGAATTGATGAATCGCATATTGATAAAGTGTTCGAGCGTATGTACACACTTGAAGATTCAAGAAATAGATTGTACCAAGGGAGCGGTTTAGGGTTAACGATTACGAAAAGGCTTGTGGAAGCGATGGATGGAAAAATTCATCTTTCTAGTAAGCCGTATGAAAAAACAATTTTTACAGTTGCATTAAAAAAGATGCAGTTTTAGCTTGTAGAGAAGTAGATTCTACAAGCTTTTTTTTCAGCGTAAGGAATTTGTAAGAAACGGGTAAGAAAAAAGAGATTTCCGTTGTCTATTATAGAAATATAGAGTATTGCGAAAGGGGAAAGTAACATGACATATATATTAAAAACAAATCAGTTAACGAAAGTGTTTAAAGGGAAAGAAGTTATTTCCGGTGTTAACATGCATGTGAAAAAAGGAGAAATTTACGGTTTCTTAGGACCAAACGGTGCTGGTAAAACAACGATTATGAAAATGATTACAAATTTAATAAAACCGACGAGCGGTGAGATTGAAATTTTCGGTGAGAAGTTAACAGATACATCTTATGAAGTATTAAAGAGAATGGGGACGATTATTGAATATCCAATCTTTTATGATAAATTAACGGCGAAAGAAAACTTAGAATTACATTGTGAATATATGGGCTATTACGATAGAAATGAAATTGACCATGCTTTACATTTAGTGAAGCTGCAAGGTATAGATAATAAAAAAGTAAAAGATTTTTCATTAGGAATGAAACAACGACTCGGTATTGCAAGGGCAATCGTAACAAAGCCAGAATTACTCATTTTAGATGAACCCATTAACGGTTTAGATCCAATTGGTATTAAAGAATTAAGAGACTTATTTAAAATGCTCTGCAAAGAATATGGCATTACATTATTAGTTTCTAGCCATATTTTAGGTGAGATGGAATTAATGGCGGATACAATTGGTGTCATTCAAAATGGAAAACTAATAAAAGAAGTTTCAATGAAGAGTATTAACGGAAAACAAACAGAGTACATTGAAATTACTGTTCCTGATGTGAAGCGTGCAGCTTATATTTTAGAAGATAAACTTGGTATAAAAAACTACAAAATAATGAGTGGAAACATGATTCGGGTTTATGAAGTGGCGGTGACACAGCAAGCCATTTCAAAAGCACTTATTATGAACGATGTGGAAATTGAAAGTATTAATAAGAAACATAGTTCTTTAGAGGAATATTTCTTAAATGTAATGGATGGAGAAGGTATTCATGCTTAATGGACTGTGGCTGAACCTGGTAAGTGGATTTATCGTAATGCTAATAAGTGGAATTTTATATTATAGAAAACCAGAGCGGAAATGGTTGTTCATTGTACTAGTGATAGGAATGTTAAGCTTCGTTACTGCTGGAATTAGAATGTTAGCAGCGTAGAGACAGGTATATAAAGAATGGAGGCGTGGTTTATATGTTTAAATTAATGAAGCTCGAATGGAAGAAACATCAATTATCTAGTTACTTTAAAAGTGTAGCAATTTGTATTATAGCAATTTTCGCTGCAGTAAGCCTTATGGCATGGGGAATGAAAGCCGAGGGAGACGTGCTCTTCTTTGACTTCACACAGAACATGGCTTTAGTAAATATTTTTATTAGGATAACATTCATTATTTTTAGTTCAGTCATTTTATCACGTTTAGTAATTGATGAGTATAAGAACAAAACGATACAACTATCATTTATGTATCCGCTACAAAGGAAAATGCTAATGAGTGCGAAATTAACAATTGTTTTCTGTTTTTGTTTTGTGAGCACGATTATCGCGACTTTCATTATTAGCTTGCTCGTATATTTTGTGAGTCCAATGATGGGACTGATTGAAACACCTGCTACGATAGGTGAAATAATAGCTATCGTTCCAGGTACTATTATAAGTGCATTTATGATATCTGGTATAAGTTTAATTCCTTTATTTTTTGGAATGAGAAAGAAATCGACACCGACAACGATTACTTCAGCAGTAATAATTGGCTTGCTGATTAGTGGTAACTATGGTCCTGGAAACGGTCAAGTAAGTATGTTTGATTTTATAGCTATCCCAATCGTGCTCTGTTTATTAGGAATTTTCATTAGTTATCTATCGTTTCGTAAAATCGACAAGATCGATGTGGCGTGAAGCAAGCCTAAAACAACAACGAACTGGGGTATGACTGGTGAAAAAAATAATAGTAATTGCAATATTATTCATTACAATTGCTAGTGTAGTTTTTGGTATTAAGGTGTTTCAGGGGAAAGATTTTAAGAAAGAAAAGTCTTTTGAGATAAATAATATAAAAGAAATACAAGTAGACAATGAAAACTGGAATCTTGAATTTAAAAGTACAGACGCTAATAAAATAGTAATTTCCGCTCAAGGTGAACAAGCAGATAAAGAGATAGATCCCGTCAAAATAGAAAATGATGAAAATAAAATTATGGTTAAGCAAAAACAAGAGGCGAACAAATTTTTTAATGGTTTTACGTTTAGGAAGAAGAATAGTATATGTATAGCTATTCCGAAGAAAGAGATAGATAAAATTATAGTAAATAATAAATCGGGTGATGTGAAAATAAGGGATCTAGTAGTAAAAAGTATCATGACGAAAGGCAAATCTGGGGATGGAATGATTGTAGGACTATCAGCCGAGAAAGGTGAATTCATATCGCAAAGTGGAGAGTTAGTTGTAAAAGATAGTTCAGTACAAGAATTAAATATAAAGTCTACGACTGGTGATAACTATATAACAAATGTAAGTAACTCAAATATGAACATCACTTCAACATCTGGGGAAGTATTGCTGAAAGATATGACAGAAGGAAAATCATTATTTATAGAAACAAAATCAGGGGATATTGGCGTACGATATAAAGGGGTTCCGACTTCTTTACAACTTACGGCTAAAAGTAATTTGACTGACGTAATAGTGGATTTAAAAGGACTTAAGAAAGATAAAAATACAGAAAAAATAAAAGTAGGAACGATTGGTGATGCAAAAAATGAAGCGAAGATTTTAAGTGAAACAGGAGTCATTTATATTGATTAAATCTTAGGAGGAAGGAGGACACTATCATGCTACATTTAATGAAGCTAGAATTGAAAAAGTTTAAGCTTGGTTGGTACGTGAAGAGAGCAATTATTGCAAATATTGTTATACTGGCATTAATGATCTTTGTGAGCATCATCGCTCAAGTAGAAGGTGATGCAGAAATAAGGAATCCAGAGACGATATTGTTAATGGCTAGCGCAATAGTAAGAGCAACGTTTATTATTTTTGGTAGTGTATTAATCGCAAGGCTAATAATTGGTGAATATAAAAATAAAACAATACTACTTATGTTTTCTTATCCTATTAACCGAAAGAAAATGATGGCTAGTAAGTTGGCTATTACAGCGATAGTAACATTTATAACAGTTATTGTATCTAACATTTTAGTAGTAGGAATTTTCTTTGGGATAGATAGTTATTTTTCAATTCTTCCTAATTCATTCACAGTAGATCAATTGATGCAAGAAGGAATAAAACTAGTTCCTTTAGCCATTGCAACTGCGGGAATGAGTTTAATCCCATTATATTTCGGAATGCGTAAACGTTCCGTGCCAACTACAATTGTTTCATCTCTTATCGTTGTCTCAATTGCAATGAATAGCAACCCATCGTTTTCTACAGCAACTTTTCTTCCTCTTCAACTAGCATTGGCAGCAATTGGAGTTGTGATTGCGTATTACGGCATTAAAAATATAGAGAAGGAAGATATAGCAGTATGATAAGAATACGTAAAAGGAGTTGGTGTTATACTAACTCCTTTTTTGTATATATATGCTTCGTTACTACTCTGTAAATTTAGAGTGTTTACTTAAATAATCTTGTACTCCTGGAGAAATGTTAAAGTTATTTGGACTTTTATATTCGATAGTAAACTCTCCGTCAGTACTTGTTTTAAAGGAGATCGCATAGCTATTCATTTTAGCATCGTAAGAAGTATTTTTGACTACCGCATCTAAATCGAAGTATTTTGTAATATATTCTTTTGATTCCGTAATTGCTACTTGTTTTCCCCAAGGGGTACCATAATAGGTGAAATAAAGAGATACACTAATAACTCCAATAAGAGAAGTTAGTAAAATAGTTCCCATAGCTATTTTTTTATTTTTTGTATTCAATTTGGTTACTCCTCTTCGTAATATGTATTCATTTTAACCTATCTTTTCCATAAAACAACCATTAAGAAAAAATAGTTTCACATGAAACAAGTTACAGAAAAAGACAAGATATGTAAACATCTTGTCTTTTTTGTCGTTACATTTTAGGAGCTTCCATTCCAGCAGCAGCCCATTCTTCTTTTGCGGGGCCATATACGCCAGGAACTGTTAAGCCAGCT
This sequence comes from Bacillus sp. EB V-12, assembly GCF_056158125.1. NCBI lineage: Bacteria > Bacillati > Bacillota > Bacilli > Caryophanales > Bacillaceae > Bacillus > Bacillus sp. EB V-12. The sequence goes on from NZ_JBUXJL010000001.1 coordinate 152,893, forward strand.
TGTCGCATTAAAACCGTCATTTGCCCGCGATGATGATTTTGATGATTAATAAGTGTCATTAAAAATATAGAATTCGGCATAGGGCGACCAAAGAAGTCATTAATAGTTGCTAAATCTTTATTAGTCCATTCGCTTTGAAGTGCTTCAACAAAAGCCGCATTCACTTTACGGTACTCATCTGCAATTGTTTTTGCAGAAGTTTGAACAGGATAATCTTTCGTTTCTCCTTCAAACTTTAGCCCTGTGCCAGATAGTATAACAGGAATTGCCGTCACGATATGCCAAGCGACTCTTCCTAACGTCCAATGTCCAGGTGCAATTTCTTGTGATAAAGATGCATCGGTTAATGAATCAAGCATTTTCTGAGTAGACTCTGCTTCGTATGTCCATGATTGCAAGAAGCCGTCAATGGTTTGGTACATAGTTATCCCTCCTATTTTTGTTCATAGATTAAATTCGTGAGAGATAATATAATCCCTGTTCCACAAGAAATAATTAATTAAGCATTGCTACAATATGAAAACAATTAGAAAATATTTGTAAAAGTGTCAGGAAACGAATGTGCTCATTCGTATATATAATGAATAAAGAATGGGATAAAGAGTGGTGATAAGGGTGAAGGATATAGAAATAGTAGAAGGTCTTCGAAAACAAGATATGTTAGCATTACATACAGCAATTGATCGATATGGAGATTTAATTTATAAGGTAGTTCATAGTATTTTAGATACGGCACAGAGTAAGGTGTTAACGGTTGTATGTGTTTTTATGGATCGTTATTATAATGAAGTTGATTTAAAAGTATGTGTATGGAATGAAGTAGCTTATATGAAAACAATATTAGACCGTAAAGGTGGAAGTGAGTTTCTGCATATAAAGTATAAAAATGATAAGGAATACGTATTATTGGGAAATGCTGATGATTACAGAGAGTTATTTCAAATAGTAGGTAGGTTGAAAATAGCGAATGGAATAGAATTGAGATTACAAGATAAGAAATTAAAGAGAAAGTTAACTTTAAAACGAAGTGTGCTCAATATAATCATGTATTCACTTGTTATATATATTATGTACAAAGCCTATATTAATTTTATGCCATAATAGGAAAAGACGGCTTCACATATATGAAGCCGTCTTTTAATTAACTTTCTTCCCACTCTTCCTCATCAACCATAAGAAATAAGGTGCTCCAAGTACAGCAACGACAAGACCAGAAGGAATTTCTTTCGGATATGCGATTGTACGTCCAAGTAAGTCAGCAACAGAAAGAAGGATTGCTCCAAATAGTGCTGAACAAACGAATAGTCTTTGATGATTCATACCAACAACAATTCTTGCTAAGTGAGGTGCGACAAGGCCTAAAAAGGCAATTGTACCGACAGCAGCGATATTTACTGATGCAAGTAGTGTCGCTAGCACAATCAGAGCAAGACGTGTCTTATTTACTGGTTGCCCAAGTCCAGTTGCTAAATCGTCTCCAAGTACGAGAACGTCAAGTTGTTTTATTAAGAAAAAGATAATGAATACAAGAATTAGAGATGGATATAGAATGATATTTTCTAAGTGATTCCATCCTCTTGCATACGTACTGCCAGATAACCATGTTAAAGCAGCGGCAACATTCAAATTGGCTCTAACGATAAAGATTTGAATAATTGCTGAGCCAAGCGCAGAAATACCAATCCCTATTAAAGCGAGAGCTGTTGGACTAAATCCTGATTTCCATGAAAAGAAGAGGACAATTCCTACTGCAAGTAGTCCTCCGATAAATGCACCAATTGGTAGAAAGAAACCAGGAAGTGCAGGAAAGACATACATAATAGTTAAAGCACCAACACCAGCTCCCGATGAAATACCAATAATAGAAGGATCGGCAAGTGGATTTCGTAATATACCTTGGAAAACAAGCCCACTTATTGCAAGGCATGCGCCAGCAATAGCAGCAACGAGCATTCTTGGTAAACGAAGATTCATCATCATATTTTTATCAAATTGTGTTAATTGACCTGATATAACATTTATAATGCTTTCGATATAAGCGTTACTACCGATTGTAACACCAAGAGCAATCGTCACAATACAAAGTGTGATAGATATAATGATTACCTTTTTATAAGAGTAATAGCGGGAACTAGCTCCAGCTGCATTCGCACCGTTATCATTCATATATTGTTTCGACTTCATCATTCGATACACTAAGTAAATAAGCCAAGGAGATCCAATCATTGCTGTGACTGCCCCAACAGGAAGTTCTGCACCGGTTGGATCTATTAATCTACCGACAACATCTGCTCCAAGCAATAATACTGCCCCCCATAAGAAAGAAGAGAGAAGAAGAGTAAAGTGTTGACGGTATCCGATAAGGCGCATTAAATGAGGTGCAACTAAGCCGACAAAGCCAATTGGTCCAACAACAGTAACAATTACTGCTGTTAAAAAGATTGCAGCAATGAAGGCGATAAGACGTGTTACTGCTGTTTTTTCACCAAGAGAAATAGCAACATCATCACCAAGTAAGAGAATGTTGAGTTTACGAGACATAAATAGTAAAACTAGGAAAGAAATAATGATAAATGGAAAAGCAAATTGAACGCCATCCCAGTTATTTTGAATAAGAGAGCCAGCTCCCCATAAAAATAAACCAGCTGTTTCATTTTCATAGAAAAGCTGCATCGTTCCGGTAAAGGCAGAGAGCATTAATGTAACGACCATACCAGCTAATGCCATTCTAAGTGGGGTTCCCTTTTTTCCACCAGAAATACGGTATACAAATAAAGCAGTAATAGCACCGCCGATAAATGTGAACAGAAGAGAATTAATTTGTAAACCTTTCGGTAAGAAAATTGTAGCCGCTACTAGAAAGAAATATGCGCCAGAGTGAATACCCATTGTACTGGATTCAGCAAGTGGATTTTTCGTTAACGTTTGTAAAATAACCCCTGATGCAGCAAGAGCGCCTCCAGCTAAAATGGCAATTACAGCTCTAGGTAATCGAAGCATGATTAAAGTTTGATGTTCTAGCGATTGGTTCGGTGAGATAAGAGCATCAATAATCATACTATAGGAAATGTTTGCTTGACCTTGTCCGATATGAATAAAGAAAAGGAGGAGCAAGAGAGCTGCTCCTCCTCCGAATACAAGACTTGCTCGAAGTAGGCTATTCATCGTGTAATCACTTCTTCGCTGTCATTACATCTGCTACTTGTGTTGCTAAAGATGTTGCAGACTCAGGACCACCGAAAATCCAAGTGTCGCCTTTTAATTTATACATTTTGTTTTCTTTTTTGAACTTTAATTCTTCCCAAGCAGGGTTGCCTTTTAGTTGCGTGTCAAAAATGTTATCTTCATCCGCTACAATGTAAATGAAGTTTGAATCTTGTACACTTTGTAATGATTCTACAGTTGTTTGTTTGAAACCATCTGGCTCAGATTTTCCTGCTTCAAAAGTATTTGTTAAACCTAATTTTTTTGTAACTTGTAAAGCTAAAGAATTGTCAGTTAAGATACGGAATGTTGGTACGTTTTTAGCAGTAAATGCTTGTGCCATTGCGATGTTTTTATCTTTTAAGTCTGCTTTCTCAATTTTTGCTTTTGCATCAGCGAATGCTTTATCCATATCAGCTAATACTTTTTTACCTTCTTCTTCTTTTCCAACTGCTTTTGCAATTTGTTTAAATGTTTCTGTCATTTCAGCAAAGTGATCGTTATTACTTGTTGATGGATCAAACATAACTGTTGGTGCAATTTGCTCTAATTCATTTTTAATTGCTTTACCACGGAATGAAGCTGTGATAATTAAGTCTGGCTTTAAACGGCTAATTTCTTCTAAGTTTGGTTGTTGACGTGTCCCTACATCTACAACATCTTTACTCGGTTTTGTTTTTGTATTTACCCATTTATTATAATTCTTAATGTCTGCCATCCCTACTGGCTGAACACCAAGTGCTAATAAGTCTTCAGAATATACCCACTCAAGTACAACTACTTTTTTTGCTGGTTTATCTAACTTCGTTTCCCCTTCAGCGTGTTTAATTGTTATAGCTTGATTTTTATTGTCCGCTTTTGTTTCTTTTTTCTCCTCTTTTTGCTGTCCGCATCCAACAGCGAATAGAAGAACTACTATGAAAATACTGAGAATTTTCTTCATCTTCTGCCCCCAAATTAAGTGTTTTTTGTAACTAGTACCATAAGTGAAAATGGTTATCAATTACAACACCCAAATCATACTATGAGGGTATTTTAAGTGTCAATATATTTTTAAAATTTTGACGAAAAATAACGAATTATACGGATTTTTATATATTATAGTCGCTATTTATGAAGAATAAGCCTCTTTACTAAAAATATTGGCGAATGTGGAAAGTTTAAATGGGAAAGTGGCTGTGTACGATAGTGTAATGTGTATTGTTAATAGTCTGTGGAGATAAGGCGAAAGTACAAGCAAAAGGAGAGTGAATCGCATGTAATAATTACTAGAATGTATGGAGGAAATCTGTGTTTTATCCCCGACTAGGCAAAGTATTTCTTTGTTATTTAGATAGGTGTTTTTTAAGTCGGTGATTGCGCTAAAAAGATCGAATGTAAAGGAAGTGATCAACATGTCTTCATGGAGCAATAACGTAAATGGATATTGTGGGTGTAATAATCAAAATGGTGTACATGTTGATTCATGCTGTTTTAGTTGCGATGGGACAGTTCCTAAGGTTGGTCCAACCGGTCCGACGGGGGCAACAGGAGCAACAGGCCCAACGGGGGCGACAGGAGTAACAGGCGACACAGGTCCAACGGGAGCGACAGGAATAACAGGGGCAACGGGTCCAACAGGAGCGACAGGAATAACAGGAGCAACAGGCCCAACGGGAGCGACAGGAATAACAGGGGCAACGGGACCAACAGGAGCGACAGGAATAACAGGAGCAACAGGAGCAACAGGAGCAACAGGAGCAACAGGCCCAACAGGAGCAACAGGCCCAACAGGAGCAACGGGTTCAACGGGGGCGACAGGGGTAACAGGCGACACAGGCCCAACAGGAGCAACAGGCCCAACAGGAATAACAGGGGCAACGGGTCCAACGGGGGCGACAGGAGTAACGGGAGCAACAGGTCCAACGGGAGCGACAGGAATAACAGGAGCAACGGGTTCAACAGGTCCAACGGGAGCGACAGGAATAACAGGAGCAACAGGTCCAACGGGAGCGACAGGAATAACAGGAGCAACAGGCTCAACAGGTCCAACAGGAGCAACAGGCTCAACCGGGGCTACAGGTACAAGTATCACGGCGACATATGCATTTGCAAATAATACGTCGGGAACAGCGATATCGGTAGTTCTTGGTGGAACGAATGTCCCGCTTCCGAATAATCAAAATATTGGTCCAGGTATTACGGTTTCCGGGGGAAATACAGTATTTACGGTTGCAAATGCTGGAAATTACTATATTTCATATTCGATTAATATAACGGCTTCATTATTGGTCAGTTCACGAATTACAATTAATGGAGCACCACTTGCTGGGACGATAAATTCTCCTGCTGTCGCAACCACATCATTTAGCGCAACAATCATTACAACTCTTGCAGCAGGAGATGCTATTAGCTTACAATTATTTGGTTTGTTAGCTGTCGCAACATTATCAACAACTACTCCAGGAGCAGTGTTAACGATAATAAGATTAAGTTAAACTATAACTCTCGTACTCTTTTAAGATTAAGAGAGTTTCTACATATAGTAAGAAGTTAATGAAGTAAAGCATAGTTATATAAAAGTCAGAATATTATGATTGTAACGTTATGGTGACTATAATATAATGAAAATAACCATCATGAATGAACATTCATTTATTTTTTATGTATTTGAAGGGGGAATGAAGGTGGAAAAACCATGGTTGAAAAGTTATCCAGAGGAAATTCCTAGTACGATTTCTTATGATATTCAGCCGCTTCATAGATATGTAGAACAGATGGCATCTCGCTACCCAGAAAAGAAAGCGCTTCACTTTTTAGGGAAGGATATTACGTTTTCGGACTTCCATGATAAGGTGAAGAGGTTTGCAAATTATCTTCAAAAGCTCGGTGTGGAAAAGGGTGATCGAGTTGCTATTATGTTGCCGAATTGTCCGCAAGCTGTAATTGGTTATTACGGCACATTACTTGCGGGAGGTATCGTAGTACAAACAAACCCACTGTATACAGAAAGAGAATTAGAATATCAGCTTCATGACTCGGGAGCGAAAGTAATTCTTTGTCTCGATTTAGTGTTTCCAAGAGTAACGAATGTTCAATCTGCTACAAAAATTGAGCATATTATCGTAACTCGTATTGCGGACTTTTTACCATTCCCTAAAAATCTATTGTATCCATTTGTGCAGAAAAAACAGTCAAATTTAGTTGTGAAAGTATCAGAGAGTGAAACGATTCATCTTTGGAATTCAGTAGAAAAAGAAGTGAATACGGATGTTGAGGTGCCTTGTGATCCTGAAAATGATCTAGCTCTTTTACAGTACACAGGAGGAACAACCGGATTTCCGAAAGGCGTTATGTTAACGCATAAAAACCTCGTCTCTAACACGTTAATGGGAGTTCAATGGTTATATAATTGCAAAGAAGGAGAAGAAGTCATTCTTGGGGTTCTTCCATTTTTCCACGTGTACGGCATGACGGCTGTTATGAATTTGAGTGTTATGCAAGGATACAAAATGGTCCTTATTCCAAAGTTTGATATGAAAATGGTTTTTGAAGCGATTAAGAAGCATAAAGTGACACTATTTCCAGGGGCACCAACTATTTATATCGCTCTTTTAAATAGCCCACTTTTAAAAGAATACGATATTTCTTCTATTCGTGCTTGTATTAGTGGGTCAGCACCACTACCAGTAGAAGTACAGGAAAAGTTCGAAACAGTTACAGGTGGTAAACTAGTAGAGGGATATGGTTTAACAGAATCCTCTCCGGTTACACATAGTAATTTTTTATGGGAAAAGCGGGTGCCAGGTAGCATTGGAGTTCCGTGGCCAGATACAGAAGCAATCATTATGTCACTTGAAACTGGTGAGGCATTACCGCCAGGAGAAATAGGGGAAATTGTAGTGAAAGGTCCTCAAATTATGAAAGGATACTGGAATAAGCCAGAGGAAACAGCGGCTGTATTGCAAGATGGCTGGCTCCATACAGGGGATGTTGGCTACATGGATGAAGATGGATTCTTCTATGTAAAAGATCGCAAGAAAGATATGATTGTCGCGAGTGGATTTAATGTGTATCCTCGTGAAGTTGAAGAAGTATTATATGAGCATGAAAAAGTGCAAGAAGTAGTGACAATTGGAGTTCCAGATCCGTACCGAGGAGAGACAGTTAAAGCATTTGTTGTGTTAAAAGAAGGTACGGAGTGCTCTGAGGAAGAATTAAATCAGTTTGCACGTAAATATTTAGCGGCTTATAAAGTGCCGAAAGTATATGAGTTTAGAGATGAATTGCCAAAAACGACAGTAGGGAAAATTTTACGCCGTGTTCTAATAGATGAAGAGAAGAGAAAGAATGAGGATGAGCAAACGGGCTAAGGCCCTTTCTTTTTGAAAAAATAGGATTGACACTTTTCTAAATAGTCAGTATTATAAGAATATGAATGACTATTCATTCAGTCATCTTCTTGAAGGGGACAGTAAAGTGAAGAAAAATAGACCGAAATACAATCAAATTATTGATGCGGCAGTCATTGTGATTGCGGAGAATGGGTACCACCAAGCGCAAGTTTCTAAAATCGCAAAGCAAGCTGGGGTAGCTGATGGCACGATTTATTTATATTTTAAAAATAAAGAAGATATATTAATATCCTTATTCCAAGAGAAGATGGGAGAATTTGTCGAAACAATTCGTCAAAAAACAGCAGGAATTGAAAGCGCTGTATCGAAGTTATTCATGTTGGTAGAAACGCACTTCTTGCTGTTGTCGCAAAATGATCCTCTTGCTATCGTTACGCAATTAGAGCTGAGGCAGTCCAATCAAGACTTGCGCCTTAAAATAAATGAAGTATTAAAAGGCTACTTACAAGTTATGGATGAGATTTTAGAGACTGGTATAAAACAAGGTGAATTTCAAGCAGATTTAAATGTTCGCGTGGCAAGACAAATGATCTTTGGAACAGTAGATGAAGTTGTGACCAATTGGGTAATGAGCGATCATAAGTATGATCTGGTCGCACTTTCAAAAACGGTACACGGGCTACTTATTGCAGCTTGTGGTTATCGTCAATAATGGGAGGGATCATGTTGAAATTCCTATCTGTAAGAGTTGAAGATCATATCGCGGTGGCGACATTAAATCACGCACCAGCGAATGCGATGTCTTCACAAGTTATGCATGACGTTACTGAATTAATTGATCAAGTGGAAAAGGATGATAACATTCGTGTTGTTGTTATTCACGGTGAAGGACGTTTCTTCTCAGCGGGAGCAGATATTAAAGAATTTACATCTGTTACTGAAGCGAAGCAAGCAACAGAATTAGCACAGCTTGGACAAGTTACGTTTGAGCGTGTTGAAAAATGTTCAAAACCAGTTATTGCGGCAATTCATGGAGCGGCACTGGGCGGCGGCCTTGAGTTTGCTATGTCTTGCCACATGCGCTTTGCAACTGAAAGTGCAAAACTTGGTTTACCTGAATTAACACTTGGATTAATTCCTGGCTTTGCAGGTACACAGCGCTTACCGCGTTATGTTGGGAAAGCGAAAGCTTGTGAAATGATGTTAACAAGTACACCAATTACTGGTGCAGAAGCATTAAAGTGGGGACTTGTTAACGGATTGTTCTCTGAAGAATCTCTTTTAGATGATACGCTTAAAGTTGCAAAACAAATTGCTGGAAAAAGTCCAGCAACAACTCGTGCTGTACTAGAGTTATTGCAAACGACAAAATCGTCTCATTACTATGAAGGTGTACAACGTGAATCACAGATTTTTGGTGAAGTATTTACGAGTGAAGATGGAAGAGAAGGTGTAGCTGCATTTTTAGAAAAGCGAAAACCTTCATTTAGTGGCAGGTAGTTCAATTATTTTTTTAATATAAATTAACAGAAAATTAAAATTGATAGAATCTTTCTGAAAAACAAGGGGGTAAATGGAATGAACATCTACGTACTCATGAAACGAACATTTGATACAGAAGAAAAAATCGTAATTAAAAACGGTGCAATTTACGATGGCGAAGCGGAATTCATCATCAACCCTTACGATGAATATGCAATTGAAGAAGCAATTCAAGTAAGAGACGCACAAGGTGGAGAAGTTACAGTTGTAACAGTTGGTGGCGAAGATAGTGAGAAAGAACTTCGTACTGCATTAGCAATGGGCTGTGATAAAGCTGTATTAATTAATATTGAAGATGATGTAGAAAATGGTGACCAGTTCACGACAGCAAAAGTGCTTGCTGAATATTTAAAAGATAAAGATGCAGATTTAATTTTAGGCGGAAACGTTGCAATTGATGGTGCATCTGGACAAGTAGGACCACGCGTAGCTGAAGCGTTAAATATTCCGTATGTAACGACAATTACAAAACTTGAAATTGACGGTACAAATGTGAAGATTGAGCGTGATGTTGAAGGTGATACAGAAGTGATTGCAACTTCATTACCAGTTTTAGTAACAGCACAGCAAGGTTTAAATGAACCGCGTTATCCATCGCTTCCAGGTATTATGAAAGCGAAGAAAAAGCCGCTAGAAGAATTAGAATTAGATGATTTAGATTTAGAAGAAGATGATGTGGAAGCAAAGACAAAAACAATTGAAATCTATTTGCCTCCTAAGAAAGATGCAGGAAAAGTGTTACAAGGCGAGCTGCAAGATCAAGTAAAAGAACTTGTATCGTTGCTCCATACAGAAGCGAAAGTAATCTAATAAAATACGAAATTATATATGCAGGAGGGAAAATCTATGGCTCGTAAAGTATTAGTAATGGGTGAAGTTCGTGATGGATCGCTACGTAACGTTTCTTTTGAAGCGGTAGCAGCAGCAAAAACAATTGCAGAAGGCGGTGAAGTAGTAGGTCTTCTAATTGGAGACAGCGTTGCCTCTTTTGCAAATGAATTGATTCATTACGGTGCAGATCGCGTTGTGACAGTTGAAAATGATAAATTAAAATCATATACATCTGATGGTTATGCACAAGCGTTTTTAGCTGTACATGCTGAAGAAAATCCAGAAGGTATCGTTTTTGGACATACAGCACTTGGTAAAGATTTATCACCAAAATTAGCAGCGAAGCTTGAAGCTGGTTTAGTTTCTGACGTAACTGCTTTAGAGGTTGAAGGTGGAAATGTTATCTTCACTCGTCCAATTTACTCTGGTAAAGCATTCGAGAAGAAGATTGTAACAGACGGCATCTTATTTGCGACAGTGCGTCCAAATAACATTGCAACTCTGGAAAAAGATGAGTCTCGCAGCGGTGACGTATCTTCTATTACAGTTGATGTGAAAGATTTACGTACAATCATTCAAGATGTTGTCCGTAAAACAGCAGAAGGTGTGGATCTTTCTGAAGCAAAAGTTATTATCGCTGGCGGACGTGGTGTGAAGAGTGAAGAAGGCTTTAAGCCATTAAAAGAGTTAGCAGACGTACTAGGCGGCGCTGTTGGGGCATCTCGTGGTGCTTGTGACGCTGAATACTGTGATTACTCATTACAAATTGGTCAAACTGGTAAAGTTGTTACGCCAGACTTATACATTGCATGTGGTATTTCTGGTGCGATTCAGCATTTAGCAGGTATGTCTAACTCAAAAATAATCGTTGCGATTAATAAAGATCCAGAAGCAAGTATCTTTAAAGTAGCTGACTATGGTATTGTCGGTGACTTATTCGAAGTTGTACCTCTTTTAACAGAAGAGTTTAAAAAGTTAAAAGTACATTCATGATTTAAGTACCCTTGAGTTCCAAGTGAAGTACCCCTATATATAGAAAAAGGTGAGAGATCCCCTGTCTCTCATCTTTTTAGTATTTAATCCGTATTTTTATATAGTATAAAGGAACATTTTTTTGTTACAATACATAACGATACATATTATTCGCCACGTATATAAGTTAATGATATACTCTTGGTAGAATATACTTGAAGGAGGAAATAAAATGGCAATTGTAAACGCAAATGACCAAAGCTTCGCAGCAGAAACTAGCGAAGGTGTTGTATTATTAGATTTCTGGGCACCTTGGTGTGGACCTTGTAAAATGATCGCTCCTGTATTAGAGGAAATTGATGCAGAACTAGGCGAAAAAGTAAAAGTAGTAAAAGTAGACGTTGATGAAAACCAAGAAACTGCTCGTCAATTCGAAGTAATGAGCATTCCAGCTCTTTTCGTATTAAAAGATGGTAAAGTAGTTGATCAAGCGTTAGGTTACAAACCGAAAGAAGCGTTAGTAGAATTAGTTTCTAAACACTTCTAAAATAAAAAAAGCTACCATTTGGTAGCTTTTTTTATTTTCTTTTTTACAGTCTTTCCGTTACAATAAAAGAACGTATGTTGGGTGTTTGGGCATAGTATGTTTTCAAGGGAAAATAAAAATGCTAAGTATGTAGAAATGGAGGGAGACGAGTGCACGAACATTTGAAAGAGAAGTTGGCTATTTTACCAGATCAACCTGGTTGTTATTTGATGAAAGATAAGCAAGGAACGGTTATATATGTCGGAAAGGCAAAAGTGCTTAAAAATCGTGTGCGCTCGTACTTTACTGGTTCACATGATGGGAAAACACTGCGGCTTGTAGGAGAAATTGTTGATTTTGAATATATTGTAACCTCTTCGAATTTAGAAGCACTTATTTTAGAGTTAAATCTAATTAAAAAATATGATCCGAAATATAATATTCAATTAAAAGATGATAAAACATATCCTTTTATTAAAATTACGGCGGAGAAGCAACCGCGCTTACTCATTACTCGAAACGTAAAAAAGGATAAAGGGAAATATTTTGGTCCTTATCCAAATGCACAATCTGCTCATGAAACGAAAAAATTGCTAGATCGTATGTATCCACTTCGGAAATGCACGAATATGCCAGATAAAGTGTGTTTGTATTATCATATGGGTCAATGTTTAGCGCCTTGTGTGAAAGAAGTGACGGAAGAACAAAATAAAGAAATTGTAGATGAAATTATTAAGTTTTTAAATGGTGGACATAAAGAAGTTCGTTCAGAACTAGAAATAAAAATGTATGAGGCCTCAGAGAAACTAGAGTTTGAACGTGCAAAAGAGTTGCGTGATCAAATTGCTCATATTGATGCGATTATGGAAAAACAAAAGATGATTATGAGTGACTTAGTGGATCGTGATGTGTTTGGATATGCAGTGGATAAAGGATGGATGTGTGTTCAAGTTTTCTTCGTTCGAAAAGGAAAGCTAATTGAACGTGATGTTTCTATGTTTCCAATTTACGATGAACCAGAAGAGGGTTTTTTAACGTTTATCGGCCAATTTTATGAAAACAGTAGTCATTTTAAGCCGAAGGAAATTGTCGTTCCAGGAAGTATAGACTCGGAATTAGTAGAGCGCTTTTTAGAAGTGGAAGCGACGCAGCCGAAACGTGGTAAGAAAAAAGACCTTGTAGAATTGGCAAGTAAAAATGCGAAGATTGCTCTTGAAGAGAAGTTTTACTTAATTGAACGTGATGAAGAACGAACGATTAAAGCGGTAGATCATTTAGGGAAGCAGCTTGGGATTGAAACGCCGTATCGTATTGAAGCGTTTGATAACTCAAATATTCAAGGAACAAATCCCGTTTCTGCAATGATTGCTTTTATTGATGGGAAACCGGCGAAGAAAGAGTATCGAAAATATAAAATTAAAACGGTTCAAGGGCCAGATGATTATGAGTCTATGAGAGAAGTTGTGAGGCGCCGTTATACAAGGGCACTTAAAGAAAATTCACCTTTACCTGATTTGATTATTATTGATGGAGGAAAAGGCCATCTAGCGGCTGCAAGTGATATTTTAGAGAATGAGCTCGGATTATATATTCCGATGGCAGGTCTTGTAAAAGATGATAAACATAAAACCTCTCATTTAATTATTGGGGATCCACCAGAACCTGTGATGCTTGAGAGAAATAGCCAAGAATTTTATTTATTGCAGCGTATTCAAGATGAGGTGCATCGATTTGCGATTACATTCCATCGTCAATTACATGGGAAATCTGTCATTCAATCAGCATTGGATGATATTCCAGGAATCGGTGATAAACGGAAAAAGGTATTGTTAAAACATTTTGGTTCATTAAAGAAGATGAAAGAAGCTTCTATAGAGGAATTTGTCGAAGCGGGTATGCCGAAAAATGTCGCGGAGACGATTTATACGTATTTAACAGATAAGAAGACGTTGTAGTTTACAACGTCTTCTGTTTTTTGGTATAATTTCTGAAGATTTAAAATAAACTCATCTGAATGAAAATACAAAAAAGTCAACTAAACTGATATGTCTAGTTGACTGTAGGTAATGCTTACACTTCAATGAGATCTTTTATATCCCATTTTACAAGAAATGTAATAGAGTCAGAACGTTTTTTCTTTTCTTCGTATGACTCTGCAACGACGTTCCGTTGCTTTTGAATTTGTTCAGCGATGAATCCGGCTTCTAGTTGATAAGAAGAATGTCGTTTTTGTTTTTGACGTTCTGCGATGAGTGTGCCTTTAAGTTGGAACTGCATTTCACGACGCTTATGTTCAACAATGCTTAAAGTGCCCCAGCCAGCCTTTTCAAAGAATTGAATGACTTCTTCAATTGTTTCTAGCGGATATTTTCTTGCAAGGTTTCTACCAGACCAGTATAAAATACCATCTAAATCGTTGCCGATTAAATCAGGTAGTAATTCTTCACGTAGCAATTCATAAGCGAAGGCGTTCAATGAAACATCTTCTAAAGATGTTGTATCGATTGTATTTTTACTCACAATATTCCCCTCTTTCTATAGGGATTATTATATAACATTTCACATTTATAAAAACAGATTTTTCTTTAGGAAAATCTGAATATATAAGAAGAAAAAAAGAATTGGCAAATTATATGCAAATTATGTATACGTTTTCTTGACGCTTCGACAAAAATAGGAGTAAAATGAACTTGGTATCAAATTATGCTGAAATATTTCGAATAATTTTTTCAGTTTTTCTTATGCCAATAGTGAAAAAACATTATTGTCATAAACTAATCTGAAAACAGCAGTCAAACATTCAAGGGGGGTAATGGGGACATGAAAGGCCGCGAGTATACGTTTCGTAAGTGGCACTCATTAATGGGGGTCATCCCGGTTGGTGTCTTTTTGACGCAACATTTAATTGTAAACAACTTTGCAACACGAGGAGCAGAGGCTTTTAACAAAGCTGCAGGCTTTATGGAGCTCCTTCCATTCCGGTATGCGCTAGAAATTTTCATCATCTTTTTACCGATACTGTACCATGCTATATATGGCTTATATATTGCATTTACAGCTAAGAACAATGCGGTTTCTTACGGTTATTTCCGTAACTGGATGTTCGTCTTCCAAAGAATTTCAGGTATCGTTACGCTGATCTTCATTTCTTGGCACGTCTGGGAAACTCGTATTCAAGCAATGTTAGGTAAAGAGGTAAACTATGATATGATGGCAGATATTTTAAACAATCCAGCTATGTTTGCATTCTACTTAGTTGGTGTTGTTTCAACAATTTTCCACTTTGCAAATGGACTATGGACATTCTGCATCAGCTGGGGAATTACAGTATCTCCACGTTCACAAAGAATCTCTACTTATGTAACATTAGCTATTTTCTTAGGTTTATCTTATGTAGGTGTGAGTGCATTATTAGCGTTCATCGATCCACAGCTAGCAAACCAGTAAGGAGTGGGAGAGCATGAAAGGGAAACTTATAGTAGTCGGCGGTGGCTTGGCTGGCTTAATGGCAACGATTAAAGCGGCAGAAGCAGGAGTAAATGTTGAACTGTTTTCTTTAGTACCAGTAAAACGTTCACATTCTGTATGTGCTCAGGGCGGAATTAACGGTGCCGTAAATACGAAAGGTGAAGGGGATTCTCCATGGATCCACTTTGACGATACAATTTATGGTGGGGACTTCTTAGCGAACCAACCACCAGTTAAAGCAATGTGTGAAGCAGCACCTGGTATCATTCATTTAATGGACCGTATGGGTGTTATGTTCAACCGTACGGAAGAAGGACTTCTTGATTTCCGTCGATTTGGTGGAACGCAACATCACCGTACAGCATTTGCTGGTGCAACAACTGGACAGCAATTACTTTACGCATTAGATGAGCAAGTACGTCGTCACGAAGTAGCAGGACTTGTAACGAAATATGAAGGTTGGGATTTCTTACGAGCTGTTGTTGATGATGAAGGTGTGTGCCGAGGAATCGTTGCACAAGACTTACAAACTATGGAGATTAGAAGTTTCGGAGCAGATGCCGTGATTATGGCAACAGGGGGCCCTGGTATCATTTTCGGAAAATCAACAAACTCCATTATCAATACAGGTACAGCAGCTTCTGCTGTATATCAACAAGGCGCATATTATGCAAACGGTGAGTTCATTCAAATTCACCCAACGGCAATTCCTGGAGACGATAAATTACGTCTTATGAGTGAATCTGCACGTGGTGAAGGTGGACGTGTTTGGACATATAAAGATGGTAAACCATGGTACTTCTTAGAAGAAAAATATCCGGCTTACGGAAACCTTGTACCTCGTGACATCGCAACGCGTGAAATCTTTGATGTTTGCGTAGAGCAAAAACTAGGTATTAACGGTGAAAACATGGTGTACTTAGATCTTTCTCATAAAGATCCAAAAGAACTAGATATTAAACTAGGTGGAATTATTGAAATCTATGAGAAATTTACAGGGGATGATCCTCGTAAACTACCGATGAAAATCTTCCCAGCTGTTCACTATTCAATGGGCGGACTATGGGTTGATTATAAACAGATGACAAATATTCCAGGTTTATTTGCAGCAGGTGAGTGTGATTATTCTATGCACGGTGGTAACCGTCTTGGTGCGAACTCACTATTATCAGCAATTTATGGTGGTATGGTAGCAGGACCAAACGCAATTGAGTATATGAAAGGTCTTTCTAAATCATCTGATGCTGTTTCATCTACTGTATATGAGCAAAATGAATTAATCGAAACAGAGAAATTTAACAATATTTTAACGATGGATGGTAACGAAAATGCGTATGTTCTTCATAAAGAGCTTGGAGAATGGATGACAGATAACGTTACAGTAGTTCGTGAAAATAAAAAATTATTAGAAACAGATGCGAAAATTGAAGAATTAATGGCTCGTTACAAACGTATTAACATTAACGATACAGCAAGATGGAGTAACCAAGGTGCTTCATTTACACGCCAACTTGCAAATATGTTTGAGTTAGCACGTGTTATTACAATTGGCGCATATAACCGTAATGAGAGCCGTGGGGCGCATTACAAACCTGAATTCCCAAATCGTGATGATGCAAACTTCTTAAAAACTACGATGGCAAAATTTGAGGGAGAAGGAAATGCACCAGCATTCCATTACGAGGACGTTGATATTTCGTTAATTAAACCGCGTAAACGTGATTATTCTTCAAAACACGATGTAGCTGCTAAGGGTGAAGAGAAGGGGGATAAACAACATGTCTGAGAAAACAATCCGCCTCATCATTACGAGACAAGACGGGCCAGATGCGCAAGCGTTTGACCAAGAGTTTGAAATTCCATATCGTCCGAATATGAATATTATCTCAGCACTTATGGAAATCCGTCGTAATCCTGTTGATTCAAAAGGGAACCAAACAACTCCGATTGCATGGGATATGAACTGCTTAGAGGAAGTATGTGGTGCATGTTCGATGGTGATTAACGGAAAACCACGTCAATCATGTACGGCACTTATTGATCAATTAGAGCAACCAATTCGCTTAAAACCGATGAAGACATTCCCGGTTGTACGTGACTTACAAGTTGATCGTAGTCGCATGTTTAATGCTCTAAAACGCGTTAAAGCGTGGATTCCAATTGATGGTACGTATGACCTAGGTCCAGGACCAAGAATGCCTGAGAAAAAGCGTCAATGGGCTTATGAGCTTTCAAAATGTATGACATGTGGTGTTTGCTTAGAATCATGTCCAAACGTAAACAGTAAGTCTGACTTTATTGGACCAGCACCGTTATCACAAGCTCGCTTATTCAACTCACATCCAACGGGTGAAATGCATAAAGCAGATCGCTTACGTGCAATTATGGGAGATGGAGGACTAGCAAACTGTGGTAACTCTCAAAACTGTGTGCAATCATGTCCGAAGGGTATTCCTTTAACAACTTCAATTGCGGCATTAAACCGTGATACAACAATTCAATCGTTCAAAGATTTCTTTGGTAGCGATAATAACTATTAATAAATATTGCCTCTTCATATCGAAGAGGCAATATTTATAACTGCATTTTTCTGTTTATTCTGTTTATTTCAAGGTGAAAAGGAGAGATAACAATGAAGAGGATTTCTTATATTGAAGACTTTGAGCAATGGGAAAGTGGTTTTTCGTTTTACAACCCTGTAAAGGTTCGTTTTGGTGAAGTAGATATGTTTGGACATGTAAATAATGTCGTTGCTTTTACTTATTTTGAAGAAGCTCGTATTGCGTTGTTTAAAGAACTTGGATTTATGCAAGAGTGGACACATGCATCATCAGAAACGATGATCGTTGTTGCGGATTTACAATGTAATTTTATTAAGCAAATATATTTTGATGAACAGCTGAAGGTGTATGTAAAGGCAGGATCGGTCGGGAATTCTTCTTTAGATTTACATTATATGGTGAAGAATGCAGCAGGAGAGGTTTGTTTAGTAGGTCGTGGAATGATGGTTCAAGCTTCGAAAAAAACAGGAAGAGGCGAACCATGGCCTGAAGAATGGAAGAAGAAATTACTACAATAATAGAGTGAAAGAAAAATAAGAGAGCAATTTGCTCTCTTATTTTTTGTCTTCCATCGCTTCTTCTAATGTTAAGTGATGTTTATATAGGTATGTAGCGTATGGATTACCAACGTAGCGTAAGTGCCATGGTTCATAGGCATATTCTGTTGTATCTGTTTTATCTTCTAAGTAACGAATGACAAGACCGAATTCATGAGCATGTTCCGCGACCCATTTTCCTTCTGCTGTCTCTCCGAAGATAGGCTCTAATTGAAATTTAGCTGATTTTGAACTAATATCCATTGCTAAACCCGTTTGGTGTTCACTTGTACCAGGAATTGCGCTTACCGAATTAGCTTCGGCTTTTCCTTGACGTCTAACGTATGTATCATGCAACGATTTTTGGCGTTTGTATGAACGATAACCAGATACAGCTGTAAGATCAAGCCCTTCTTTTTTCGCAGCTTTGAACATGTTTTCAAGTGCCTCGGCAGCATCTTTGCGCAGCAATGTTTTTTCTTTATCTTTTGGACTAATAAATGGTACATTTGGTCTCGTTAAGTCTTCAGGAATGTATCCATCTGGTAGTTTTCGATGTTTATTAATTAAGACAAGATTAGATTTTGGATTTGTTACAACTGAAAAGTCATTGTCTATTTTCTTTGCATTATGATCAGCTTTTGGAAAAGCAGGAATCTCTTCTTTTTTATGGTTATTATGCTTTTGACTTTCGACAGCTTTTGCTTCATTATGTAGTGGTGTTTTAGAACCAAAGTAAGCGAAAGATGTGATCCCGATTACAATAGTAGTGGCAGAAATAATTATTATCTTTTTCATGATGCCTTGTAATCACAGTCCCTTCTTCATAAAATGTGTATTGTTTTTTTATTATAAATCTAGTTTGTTGGAAAAGGAATATAAGAGTCATAACGTAATAGAAATGCAAAGAAAATGTCAGAAAATGTGTGAATTTGTAGTATTTTTTTATATAATTCATTTCTTATCTTTCATGATTTGCATTTTTTATGTAATATATATACATAAGAAGATGTAGCGATTATCGAGAATAAAGAACTTCTTGTATAGACTAGGAGTGAATGGGAATGGATTTTGCAACAATTATTGGACTTATTTTAGGATTTGTAGCAGTGGTAGTAGGGATGGTCGTCAAGGGCGCTGACATAACAGCCTTATTAAATCCTGCCGCAGCATTAATTATTTTTATCGGTACATTTGCTGCAGTATGTATTGCATTTCCGATGAATCAACTAAAAAGGGTTCCAAAACTATTTAAAGTTCTTTTTGGTTCAAATAAAAAGGATTTAAGTTATGAACAGTTGCTAGAATTATTTGTTCATTGGACATCTGAAAGTAGAAAATACGGTATTTTGTCTTTAGAGCAACAATTAGACAAAATTCAAGATGAATTTCTTTTGCGCGGTATGAAATTTGTGATTGATGGCGTATCCGCAGAAGATTTAGAGCAGATTTTGGAATCTGAATTAGAGGCAATTGAAGAAAGACATGCAAAGGGAGCTGCTATTTTTTCACAAGCTGGTACGTATGCACCGACATTAGGAGTTTTAGGTGCTGTTATCGGTCTTGTAGCTGCGCTTGGTAACTTAACTGATATTGAAAAGTTAGGTCATGCTATTTCTGGTGCGTTTATTGCAACGATTTTTGGTATTTTTTCAGGTTACGTATTATGGCATCCATTTGCAAATAAGTTAAAGCAAAAATCTTCAGCTGAAATTGAGAAAAAACGTTTAATCATTGATTGTTTATTAATGTTACAAGAAGGTACATATCCGTTTATTATGAAGAACCGCATTTTAGGTGCACTTTCTGCAACTGAGCGTAAAAAGCTAGAAAAAGGAGCAGAAAAAAATGCGGAGTAAGAAAAATAGAAGAGGCAAAAAGAAAAAACATGATGAGCATATCGATGAAACGTGGTTAATCCCATATTCTGATATGTTAACGTTGTTATTTGCATTGTTTATCGTTTTATTCGCAATGAGTAGTATAGATGCTGCGAAGTTTAAACAGATGGCAGTTGCTTTTCGAAGTGAATTAGCTGGGGGAACAGGTAACAAAGAATTTTTAAGTGATCAAAAGCCAAATGATGAAAAAGAATTATCAGCAAGTAGCCTTGAGGCAGAACAAGCAAAAAAACAAGAAGAAGCTAGAGCTAAAGAAAAAAAAGAGATGGATGAATTGAAAGCATTACAAAAAAAGATTGATCAATATATTAATGAAAAACAATTATCTTCTTCTTTTCAAACTAAATTAACTGAAAAGGGATTAATGGTGACAATATTAGAAAATATACTGTTTGATTCGGGGAAAGCAGATGTGAAATTAGAATCTTTAGGGATTGCAAAAGAGATGTCTAGCTTACTTGTTTCAGCGTCACCTCGTGAAATTACAGTATCGGGTCATACGGATAATGTCCCTATTGCCAATGCGCAGTTTGCGTCGAATTGGGAATTAAGTACGCAGCGGGCAGTTAATTTTATGCAAGTATTACTGCAAAATAAAGAATTACAACCAGAAAAATTTAGTGCGATTGGATACGGAGAATACCGTTCAATTGCTCCAAACGATACACAAGAAGGAAAGGCAAAGAATAGACGTGTGGAAGTATTTATCTTGCCTTTAACAGAGAAAGTAAAATAAAAGAGGATGGCGAATGCCATCCTCTTTTATTTTACATCAAATGATTTTAAGTTGTCGCGACGGATTTTATCTTTTTCTGCATCTGATTTTTTGAAATCATAATCATATAAAGCGCCTTCCCAATCGCCATACATTGGATTCGGGAAAATAATGAATTTCTCACCAAATTGTGCTTTTGAATCTGCTACTGTTTGGTTACGATCTTTTACAGATTTTCCATCAAAACCTGTGAAATCAGATAAGTTATCACCGAAGAATAAGACAATATCATGGGTTTGAGAAACGAGTTCACGGCGTTTTTCTTTTCCTTTTTCTTTCGGATCTTGTAGTAATATATGTTCTTTCGTTGCTTGAGGAGCACCTACACGCTCAAGATTTTTAATTGTTGCATCTAGTTGATTCGTTTTACGATTTGAGATGTAGTAAATATCTACACCTTTAGACTCTGTATATTTTAAGAAATCAATTGCGCCTGGAAGGGCTTCAGCTTCAGCTTTGTTAATCCAATCATCCCATTTGTAAGGATAGCCTTTGCCTGTTTTTACGCTCATTGCCTGATGAGGACTGTTATCTAAAACAGTTTCGTCTAAATCAAGCACGATAGCAGGTTTTTTCTCTGTCCCTTTTGCAAGAATTGCATCAAGCTTTAATTGACCAATGTTGTACCCTTGGTAGTAAAGTGCTTTCGTTTCACCGGCTGTTTGATACCATAAATCAGCCATTAATTGTTGTTCTGTTAATTTTACTTTCTCTTCTTTCGCCACTGTTTTCTCTGGTGTTCCTGAACATGCTACAAGTGATGTAGATAGAACCGCTACAGATAATAAAGTGGTAATGCCCCTCTTCATCTTCATATGTATCCTCCTTGATGTTAGAAAATCATTTTATATTATATATTAAAATATAATATTTTTATATGAACATTTGCATATTGTCTTTTGTATATATAGTAGTATGTCCTATATTAGAAAGATGAGCAAAATAATAATAGTTGTTTTGACAAGTTTTATTGTCGTAATGACAATTATAATTGACAAAAAGAACTTTTTTATTTACAATTTTAACTAAATAGAACAAATGATGGATTCATGACGATGTTTACATATAAGAGAATGAAGCGTGGTGCTATATTTTGTCTTGAATAAACATAGTCTTTGAAAGAGAGTACGAATGATACTAAAGGGGAGGCTTTATACTTGAGTTTACAAATTCAAAACTTAACGAAACAATTTGGGGAATCAAAAGCAGTTAACGGTTTGCAAATTTCGTTACCAAAAGGTGAAGTACTAGGGTTACTTGGACGAAATGGTGCAGGGAAAACAACAACAATCAAAATGCTTCTCGGATTATTAACGCCTAATGAAGGTTCGATTACATGGGATGGAAAAGCATTTGGAAATAGTGGTGTAACAATTGGGTATTTACCAGAAGAAAGAGGTTTATATACAAAAAGTAGAGTAATAGATCAGCTGCGATATTTTGGTAGATTAGAAGGAATGTCGAAGAAAGAAGTGGATCACGCTATTGATCACTGGTTAGAGCGTTTAGCGATACCAGAATATAAATTTAAAACGGCTGGAGAGCTTTCAAAAGGGAATCAGCAAAAAATACAATTAATTGCTGCTCTTCTTCATAATCCGGAACTTCTCATTTTAGATGAACCATTCAGCGGCCTTGATCCAGTTAATGCTGGGATGCTAGCTAGTATTATTGAAGAACAAGTACAGAGCGGAAAGACGATTATTTTATCAAGTCATCGTATGGAACAAGTAGAGGCTTTTTGCCAACATGTATGTATTTTGAAAAAAGGTGAAGCAGTCGTAAAAGGACAGCTAAGTGATATTAAGAAAGAATACGGTTTCCGTAATTTAACGATTGAAGATACAGTAGAGAATGAAAAGGGATTAGAAGCTATACATGTATCGTATGAAAAACAACAAGGCCTTCTTTATGTGAAAGTACAGGACGATGCGGAAGCTCTCAAGATTTTGCAACAGTTGCAAGAGCAAGGTGTTAGCTTACGACAATTCAAAATGTTAGAGCCGACGTTAAACGAAATCTTTGTAGAGAGGGCGAAATAACGATGCGTAAATTTTCTCACGTATTTTCATTTTATTTTAGGGAAGCGTTTTTATCTAAGAAATCATTAATTACGAGTGCGATTTTATTTTTAGTTGTGTTTGGGATTTTTGCATTTAATCATTTTACTTCAGGCGATGATAAAAATAAGGATAAAGATAAAATTGCAGTTGTAGTAGAGAGTTCCACATATAAAGTACAAAAAGATGAGCTAAATAAGCTATTGCCATCAGCAAAAATAACAATTGGTTCAAAGGATGATTTTGATAAACTGCATAAGCAAGTAGAAGAAGGCGATTTAGATGGTCTATTCCATGTGACGGAAAAGGGTGGGGCTCCATCGATTACATATATGTATAATGGATTTCCAAGCCAAGCAACTTCTGCAATTATGGCAGGATATTTAAAGCAACAATATACGATGGTGACGATTGCCAAAAATAATGTTTCACCAGAAATTGCACAGCAATTACAAACAGAAATTCAAGTAAAGCAAGAAGCGATAAAAGATCGTACATCTTCTTTCGGAATTGCCTATTTCTTTACATTTGCTTTATATATGTTTATTGTAGCGTTCGGAAATACAATCGCAATGAATATTGCATCTGAAAAGGCGTCACGTGTAATGGAAGTAATGCTTCCGAAAGTGAAGCCTCTTACGATGATGTATGCGAAAATTTTAGCGGTTGTTTCAACGGCGTTATTGCAACTTGTCATATTGGCGTGTGGTTATCTTATTCCATATTTGTTAGGCTGGGTCGATTTAGAAAGTGCCTCACTATTTGGTATTCCAATTGACTTTACGAAATTAGATGCAAAGGTTATCAGCATGTTTCTTGTTTATTTCATTACGGGATATTTACTTTATGCGATGATGTATGCTGCTGCTGGAGCTGTCGTGTCTAAGACGGAGGATTTACAAGCTGTATCTTTCCCGGTAATGATTTTAATTATGGCTGCATTCTTTATTAGTATTAAATCATTAAGTGATCCGAATAGTACTATCGTTGTTGTAAGTTCTTACGTTCCATTTTTTACACCGATGGTTACCTTCTCACGTATTGTAGCTGGTGAAGCAGGTATGCTAGAAATTACGATAACATTAGCAGTCTTATTGGCGACAATTGCGGTATTAAATGCTGTTACAAGCCGCATTTACGTAAACGGCGTAATGAATTACTCAGATAAAGTGAAATTTAAAGATTTAGCGAAATTTATAAAGCGTCAATAATGAGAGAAAAGCATGATTTCCTATTGAAATCATGCTTTTTCTTTATGTATAAATTAAAAATAGTATATAATAATAAGAGTCGTCTTTTAATAGAATGAATAAAAAGGAGGGTGTGCAGATGGGGATTAGTAGTCGTTTTACAGTAGGTGTTCATATGCTGACATTACTTGCGATAGATCGAAACTCTCGCTGTACCTCTGAATGGATTGCCGGTAGTGTGAATACAAATCCAGTTGTGATTCGTCGCATTACAGGAATGTTGAAGAGAGCAGGGCTTGTTGATGTACAAGCTGGTAAAGGTGGTACGACACTTGCTCGAGATTTAGAAGAAATTACATTACTTGATGTATATAAAGCAGTGGAAGTTGTAGAAGAAGGACAACTATTTTCCTTCCATGAAAATCCCAACATTGAATGTCCAGTAGGAGCTAATATTCAATCAGTATTAGAAATTATTTTAATGCAAGCGCAAGAAGCGATGGAAAACGTACTTGCAAATGTAACGGTAGATCAATTAGTTACAAATTTAAAGTCTAAAATGAAAGAATAAAAAAAGCGAGCTTCCTCATAATGAGGGCTCGCATTTTTTTATTCAGAAATATTGAAAATTCTATTTTTCAGTATTTAAAATGAATTTACCTACGATAGCTGCAAAGATACCACCAAGAATTGGTGCTACGATGAATACCCATAGTTGAGAAAGTGCTTCTCCACCAACAAATAAAGCTGGTGCGATACTACGAGCTGGGTTAACAGATGTTCCAGTTAACGGAATTCCTAATAAGTGAATTAAAACTAATGTGAAACCAATTACTAGTCCAGCTAAAGAAGAACTTCCTTTTTTACCTGTTACAGCAACGATAACTAAAATAAATACGAAAGTTAAAATGAACTCAACTAAAAATGCTCCAGATAAACCAAGAGTTCCGAAACCATTTTGTCCTAAATTATCTAAAGGTGTTTTAGCAGATTTTAAAATTGTTACTAACGTTGCAGTTCCTAATAAACCACCTAAAATTTGAGCTAATACATAATAACAAAGTTCCATAGCGTTCATTCGTTTGTTGATGAACATAGCTACTGATACTGCTGGGTTAATGTGACATCCAGAAATTGTTCCGATGCTATATGCCATAGCTACAATAGATAGACCGAAAGCCATAGCGATTCCTAATGTTCCAATTCCTTCAATTCCGCCGCCAGTGACAGCTACTCCAGTTCCGAATAATACAAGTACAAATGTACCAATAAATTCAGCGATTGCTTTTTTTAACATAATTTACCTCCTATTGATGCGCATGAAACGTATTATAACATAAGTTTTAGTATAAACAGCCAATGAAATACTATTCTGATAAGGCGAAATAGGGGGACAATAAAAAAGAGTATGGTTCATCTCTATAGAACCATACCCTTTTTTTATGCCGATTTTTTCTGTTTAACGACTGGAACAGAACGGTTTAAAATACTATTTGCAACCATTCCTAACATGATAATAATCATTCCGATGAGAGAAAGTCCTTCAGGGAGTGAACCATTTAAGAAAATGATTTCTCCAAGTACGGTAAAGACCATCGTTCCAGCTTGTGTTGCTTCAACAGCTCCAAGTAGAGCGAGGTTATCTTTTGCTAAGTCAGTAGCAAAGAAAAATGTCATCGTTGCAATAACGCCGGAACATAACGCTAACAAAAATCCTTGAAGCATTTGGTTGGATGTTGGAATGCCAGTAGTAGAAAATCCGTATATACCAAGCAAGATTGTTATAGGAAGACTTCCAATTGCCATTCCTAATACACGTTGGAACGTATCAAGGCGTCCACCAACAAGCTCCATCATTTTTCGGTTACCGAACGGATATAAGAAAGCGGCTAATACGACAGGTAAAAAACCTGAAATGAACTGAGTCATTGTAATATGGCCTGCGGCAGTTGCTTGCATACAAATTACACCAAGTAAAATAAATAATGCAACATATAAGCTACGAAGTGGAATTTTTCCGCGTACAAGTTTCGTACCTGATTTTGTTTCTATTTTCACGAAAAATAGTGGTGATAGTAGTAAACCGGCTAAAATCGTAACTTGCCAAGTTCCAGCAACGAGCCAAGCTGGAGAAAAGACAGCTGCGAAACTTAATAAAGAATAAAAACCAATACCGGCAACAGAACCCCATCCGATCCATGCCAATGGATGTTTTTTTAACTCTTCCCATAATTCCCTAAAGTTTTTGCGAAATAAAACGATAAGGAATAAAATAGGAAGAGCAAATAAAAAACGGAAGGAAGCTGTCCAAGCCCAGCTCGTTCCAGATACATTCATTGCTCTATTAATAATAAAGGTTGCAGAAAAAAAGGCCGATGATAAAAGACCTAATAAAATTGCGCGCATGAAGTATAGCACTCCTTTCGAAAATAAATAATTATGTATAGTATGATATACTTTTAATTATTAAAAGTAAACTATTTTATACTTTGAGGTGGTTTTATATATGAAAGAAAATGAAGATATGCAAACGAAAGAAGTCATTCAACAAGTTGGACAGTTATTGAGACAAATTCGAAATGAACAGAAATTAAGTTTAGAAGAATTAGCCCATAAAACAGGAGTTAGTAAATTAACATTAGGAAAGATCGAAAGAGGGGAAACAAATCCGACACTAGCTGTCATTTGGAAAATAACGAAAGGGTTATCAATTCCTTTATCCAGATTAATGGTTGTTGGAGAACCTGTAGCTGTTGCACGCTGTGGAGAAGGATTTGCAGTAGATGAAGGACAAGCGTGGCATTTAGAAACGATGTTCCGTTATACGAAAGAAACAGGGATGGAAATGCACCGTGCTTGTTTACGATCAAATAGTATATATGAGCCAGAAGCTCATCATGAAGGTGCGATTGAGCTTGTAACGGTAATGAAAGGGAAAGTGTCTATTCAAGTGGAGAATGATGTATACGAATTAAATGAGTTTGATTCCATTCAATTTGAAGCGAATAAGAAGCATATTTATAAAAATGAAGAAGAAGAAGTGGCGGTATTACATTTAACGATGAAATATTCTTCATGAAAAAATCACCTATAGGATTCTATAGGTGATTTGCTCTTCTTAAGTATGTGAAATAATGCCGTTAGTACGAACGTGGCATAAGTAATAAACAAATGAAATAAACTAAAAATCCTGTCCCAAAACATAAAACAGCAATAACCCAAATGATACGAATAAGAGTAGAGCTAATATCAAAATATTCTCCTAAACCACCACATATACCAAATAGCATTTTATCAGTTTCGGATTTACATAACTTTTTTGACATATTCCAATCAACTCCTTTTTATATCAAATTGCATACTTTTATTCTATATGGAAATTTATGAGAAGACTATGGGGTTGTATTACATTTTTTTGCGAGAAGGGATCGTATTAATTGTCTTAATTTTCAGTGGATATTAAACTTGTAGTTATGAGGTGATTTTTAATAAAGGGTGGGGAAATAGAGATGACAGTATATTGGTTGACTAACGTAATGCTTGAATCAGGATATACATATGAAGAAGAGAGAATTTCACAAACAGAAACAGAATTATGCAGTTTACTTATTGAAGATGGTCGAATTAAAAAAATTATAAAAGGGATTGTTCAAGAGGAAGATATAGTAACTTTTGATGCTAAGAACTTATTAATGTTGCCAGCTTTCAAAGAGATGCACATTCACATTGATAAAACATATTATAGTGGCCCATGGAAAGCTTGTATGCCAGCAGAAAGTATTTTTACACGTTTTAATGAAGAAGAAAAAATTTTACCAAAGCAATTAGCGACTGCCCAAAATAGAGCTGAAAATATGCTAGAGTTACTACTGCAAAATGGTGCAACGAATATTAGAACGCATTGTAATGTTGATCCAATTATTGGGCTTGGTAATTTGGAGGCGACGTTAGCGGCATTAGAAACATATAAAAATCGAGTATCTAGTAGAATTGTTGCGTTTCCGCAACATGGATTATTGCGCAGTAATTCTGTGCAACTCGTGAAAGATGCGATGCGTATGGGTGCTCATCTAGTCGGAGGAGTAGATCCAGCTACAGTGGATAATGACATTGAAAAGTCATTACATACAATTATGGATATCGCAGTCGAATTTAATGCGGATGTTGATATTCATTTGCACGATGCGAATAATCTTGGAACGTTTACGATGAAGAGATTGGCAAGTTTAACAGAAGAAGCAGGATGGCAAGGCCGTGTAACGATTAGTCATGCACTTGGACTTGGTGGTGTTACTGATAAAGAGGCTGAAGAAGTGGCAGAAAGACTCGCAAATGTAAATATTGATATTACTTCAACAGTGCCAATTGGTAAACAAGTAATCCCAATTCCGTTATTAGATAAAAAAGGTGTTAAGGTTTCATTAGGCAATGATAGCATTACAGATCATTGGTCACCGTTTGGAACAGGTGATATGCTTCAAAAGGCGAATCGATTAGCAGAGCGTTTTGGGTGGAGTGACGAAAGGTCTTTAGGAAAAGCACTCCGCTTTATTACAGGAGGAAAAGAAACGTTAAATAAGGAAGGGAAACGAGTATGGCCGAATGTAGGGGATGAAGCGAGCTTTGTTTTGACGAATGCGACATGCGCTGCTGAAGCAGTAGCACGTCAAACAGAAAAACGTTTAGTCGTGTATAAAGGAAATATTGTTGTTGGAAGTTTAAATGAGGTGGAATTAAATAATCTTGTGTAGAAGAATCGTTTAAATATTTTGAGGAGGGTTCTAATGGTGAGTATAGAACTCTTCTTTTTTATTCTTACAATATATTTTTATAGGAAAGCTAGAAGGGATGAAAAAATTGGACAATCAACATAACCAAAATCATATTATGGGAACTTTGCAATGGTTTATATTTTTATTAGCAAATTCAATCGCACTACCAATTGTCGTTGGCGGATTATTTCATCTTACGACGGAAGAAATATTTTATTTAATGCAGCGTACGTTTTTTGTAGTTGGTATATCTTCTTTTTTACAAGGATGGCTTGGGCATAGACTGCCAATTGCGGATGGGCCGGCTGGATCTTGGGTTGGTGTATTTACCGTACTTGCTTATGCAACGGCCGGACAAGATCAATTACATAGTACACTGCAAATTTTAGAATTAGGAATGATAATCTCCGGTGTTATTCTAATAGGATTAGGAGTAACTGGTTTTATAGGACGTATTTTATTTTTATTTACGCCGCTTGTGACAGGGACGTTTTTACTTTTATTATGTTTACAATTAAGTGGTGTATTTTTAAAAGGAATGTTAGGAATTACAGCTACTATTTCTCAAATCGACGGATTTACAGCAATGATCGCGTTTAGTATATTTCTGTTCGTTATTATACTATCTAATTTTGGACAAGGCTTTGTCAAAAGTTATGCAGTTTTAATAGGATTAATTAGTGGGTGGGTTATTTTTCTCATTGCAGGAAAATTGACAATCCCATCTCAAGTAACTCATTTTGTGCAACTTCCACATATATTTGCTTGGGGACTTCCAAAATGGAATACAGGTATGGCTGTATCAAGTTTTGTTATGGTATGTATTTTAGTTTCGAATACGGTGGCAGCTATTATAGCAATTAATCAAGCAACTATTCATAAAGCGACTATTGAACAAAAACAGTTGAAAGATGGAACATGGGTTGGAGGGATTTCGCATATCATCTCTTCTGTATTTTCAACTGTAGGTGTCGTTCCGTTACCAGCAACGGCAGGATTTATACGTTTAACAAAACAAAAGTATATACGATCGTTCTTAATGGCATGTGCGTTACTAGTCGTAATGTCTCTTTTTCCAAGTATTATTCGTTACTTAGCATCTTTACCATCAGCTGTCGCATCGGCTGTTTTAATGGCTTCGTTCGTACAGTTAATTGGAATTGGATTTAATAATATAAAACAAGTGCCGATGAGTGAAAGGAATGTGACGATTTTAGGCGTTGCAGTATTATTTGGCAGCGGCGTTATGTTTTTACCGTCTGGAGTACTCCAATCCTTGCCGTCTGTTATGCAATATATATTCGGTAATGGTTTATTCGTAGGTACGGTTGTAAGTATATTGCTAGAACAAATATGGCGCGTTGGAAAGTAAGTGGATAAAAAGAGTGTACGCACTGTATAAAAGTCTAAAATAACATAGGAAATAAAGCCCATTTTCATTCACCACCTGCACATTTCGTTCATACAATATCTTGACTAAATAAACACCCAACTTACACATACACAGCTCTGGCTTAAGCAAGGAGGGTTATACCAGTTGAAGGAAAAAGCGTATCAATCTAAACCTTTACTCACAAAGAGAGAGAGAGAAGTATTTGAATTGCTGGTTCAAGATAAAACAACGAAGGAAATTGCAGGTGAACTTTTTATAAGTGAAAAGACAGTTCGCAACCACATCTCAAACGCAATGCAAAAGCTAGGGGTTAAAGGACGTTCACAAGCAGTTGTGGAGCTTCTTCGTATGGGAGAGCTCGAATTATAAGAAAGCAGCCGACTTTTATATAAAAGTCGGCTATTTTTTTGTTTGCTTCACTTGCTATATGAATGATAAAAACGTTTCATACATAAATAGGTAATAAGGAGGGGATATGTTGAAAAGGATACTGTTAGTTTCAACAAGTGCTCATGATATGAATGGACACCCGACTGGTTTGTGGCTTGAAGAGCTCGCAGCTCCTTATCATGTATTAAAAAAGGCTAAGTTTGATGTTGATATTGTGTCAATAAAAGGCGGGAGAGTACCTATAGATAGAGTGTCTATTCCGAATGGTATACCTCGCGAATTCAAGCATGTAGCTTCTTTATTGCAAAATACGAGGCCGATTTCAAATGTTCATTTTTCGGATTATGATGCGGTTTTATTTGGTGGTGGGCACGGGGCGATTGTAGATTTTCCAGGTAATCCATATGTAGCAAATTTGATTGAGAATATGTATAACAATAACCGGATTGTAGCGGCTGTTTGTCACGGAGTAAGCT
This sequence comes from Bacillus sp. EB V-12, assembly GCF_056158125.1. Classification (NCBI taxonomy): domain Bacteria; kingdom Bacillati; phylum Bacillota; class Bacilli; order Caryophanales; family Bacillaceae; genus Bacillus; species Bacillus sp. EB V-12. The sequence continues at coordinate 183,824 of NZ_JBUXJL010000001.1, forward strand.
CTTTAGTCGGTGTGAAAAATAAGGATGGCTCGTTTTTTGTTGCGGGTAAGCGTATAACAGGTTATACAAACGATGAAGAAAGAGCTGTACATTTAGAAAAGCGCGTTCCGTTTTTGCTAGAAAGTAAGTTGAAAGAAGAAGGAGCTTTGTTTTATGTAGCCCCCAATTTTACGCCGCATGTAGTAGTAGATGGTCATTTAATTACAGGACAAAATCCACAGTCTAGCGTGGAAATAGGTAAGGCTATAAAAAGGGCTGTAAATAAATTATAGAAAAAGTACCCGCTACTAACAAAGGTAGTGGGTATTTTTATCCCTCTATTTTCCAGGTAGTAGGACCGCGATTGGTGAGGGCTAATAATCAGTGGGGGATGAACAAAACTCCCACTGATTAAAGTTTCACTTTATTCTAAAATTCCCGCCTCAAAATTGGTTTGTAACCGTCCAGTTGGTAATAATTGATTATAGTTTTTTATGTATAGTATATGAAAATGTAATAAACTAAAAAGGCATAATGAGTATAATAACTTCATTTATAATCATTCGTGAATTTGCTATACTATTTTGTATGGACAAAAGGGGAGGCTCTTTTAAATGAGAAAAGTCGCATGTGCAAATACTTATATTAATAAAATAAAGCCCATTATTAGAAAGACAAGTTTTAGCCAATTGAAAATAGATGAAATTGCGAAATATATGGATATTAGTAAAGCTACTTTATATAAACGTTTTTCTTCGAAAGATGAAATTATTGAGGTGGTAGTAGAGGATTTCATGAACTATCTACTCGAAGGTGATGCGGATAATCAAGATGAAAGTATGTCATTTACAGAACGTTTCCAAAAGACGTTTATCCATTCTTTAAAATGTGTGACATATATTTCGGATGTTTTTTTGCAAGATTTGAAAGAAGCATATCCGCATTTGTCGGATCAATTAGTCGCTGCCCAACAAAATCGTAATCATAATTTGCAAATGTTTTTTGAAGCGGGTATGGAACAAGGTTATTTTAATAAAATGAATGCACAATTATTTATGGTACAAGATGATGTGATGTTAAGACGTATTATAGATCATTCTTTTTGTATTCAGTACGATATTACGTTAAAGAAAGCGATACTTGATTTTTATCAATTAAAGAAGTATCAACTTTTTAAACCAGAGTATATAGAAGCAATTGATGATTCTGAAATTGAAAAAGAAGTTATTGCTATTTTGCAAATGATTTCGTAAAAAAGCAGATCTCCCTTAATAGAGGAGAATCTGCTTTTTTAGTACATATTATTTTTGCAACTGTTTTAATACTAATTCGGCTACTGAACCACCTGAAGCTGGGTTTTGACCAGTGATAACACGATTATCTTCTAGAGCATAAGCTTCCCACGGTTGCGCGGCTTTTTCGTAAAGTCCTCCATTTTTAATGAGTTCATCTTCTGTTAAAAATGGAACGAATTGATCTAATTCAGCTAATTTTTCTTCTTCATTTGAAAAGCCTGTTACCTTCTTACCGCTAATTAAACGATCCCCATTGCTTAATGTAATATGAAATAAACCAGCAGCTCCATGACAAACGGAAGAAACAATTCCGCCGTTTTCATAAATATTGCGGCTAATATTTTGAAGTTCTTTATTTTCTGGGAAGTCCCAAATAACCCCGTGGCCACCTGCGTAATAAATAACAGCGTAGTCTTCTGGATTCACTTCACTTGGTTTCATTGTAGAACCGAGGCGATTCATAAACTCTTTCTTTTGATACCATTCCCAATCGATGCTCTCCGCCATTGCTAAACTATGTGGATCAATTGGTGTATAACCGCCTTGTGGACTGACGTAATCAACTTCGTAACCCGCTTCTTCTACTTTTTTTACGAAATGTACAGCTTCACCAAGCCAAAGTCCGGTAGCCCTATTTAAATTTGGATATTTTTCTACGCTTGTTAATACAACTAACATTTTTTTCTTCATCATAATCCTCCTATAATGTCTCTTCTATATAAAAGTTCTGTATGCGTTTCATTTTATTAAGTTAAAAAATGTAAATTTGAATAATCATGCCAGTCCTCCTTATATCGGCTTCGAAATTAGTGTATAATAACTTTTGAACAAAGTAAACTAAAAAGACTTAATTAGTTTACTTTGTATATTTTTCATTGACAAACTGTAATGCTGAAACTATGATAGTTCCATGAATATCGAACAACATACGTGTTTCGTTTCGAATTCAATTTACCCCGCATTAACGGGCAGTAAGACCCTCATCTCAAAATTCAGCGGAAGCAAAGAAGTTAGGTGGGGGTTGGGCTGCCCGTAAAAGCCCGATTGGTGAGGGCTAATAATCAGTGGGGGATGAACAAAAACCTCACTGATTAAAGTTTCACTTTATCGCGCGATAAATTAGCAACTTTTACACATTTAATGAAGTTGTTTAGTGGTAATACAACATTTAAATAACTTCATTTTTTTATCTATAGTTTGACAGTTTTAAAATTGCAATCAGGAGAGTGTTACACATGGGGAAAGATATAAGAAACCATTCGAAATGGTTTGTTTTTACATTATGTTTTATTGTTTTGTTAGGACCGATGAACGCTGTGTTATTTAATGTAGCGCTAGAGGATATTGCCAATGATTTATCAATTAGTCAATCGAAAGTAAGCTGGGTTGTAGTAGGGTATTCCTTAGTTGTCGGTATTGGTTCGATAATATATGGAAAGCTGGCTGATCGTTACAGTGTAAAAAGACTATTAATTATTTCTATTATCATATTTGTAGCTGGTTCTATTGTTGGATTTGTGAATCAATCTTATGAAATTATCATTTTCGCAAGGTTAGTGCAGGCGAGCGGCGGAGCAGCGTTTATTGCGCTTAGTATGATTGCGGTGGCGAAATTAGTTGCTCCAGCTAAAAAACCAGGTGCGTTAGCAATGATTAGTTCTTCTATTGCATTAGCGGTTGGTATTGGACCTTTAGTAGGTGGGGCAATTACAAATACGTTAGGGTGGCCGTATTTATTTTTATTTATGGTTATTTCAATGATTGGTATTTTCTTACTCGTAAAATTTATGCCAGAAGAGGCGCGACATACAGATGAAGTGTTTCGCTTTGATTTCATTGGAGCAGTTTTATTATTTGTATTGATTACGACCATTTTATTAGGAGTTAATATTAATAGTTGGCTTTTTGTGTTATCTGTTGTTTTTCTATTTTTATTTAAGGCTCATATGAAGAGAACGGAGTCGCCGTTTATTGATATTGAGTTATTTACAAATAAACCATTACTTCGTTTAATAGCGGTCGGATTTATCATTAATGTGGCGTTATGTGCTAGTTTATTATTATTACCATTACTGTTAGGAAGAGGACATGGATTGTCTCCATTCGTTATTGGAATTGTATTGTTTATTGCATCTCTCTTTGGTATTGTATCTAGTTTTATTACCGGAAAGATTATTCCTTCGTTTGGGAATGTGAAGATGATGTATGTAGCTTCTGTAGTTATGATCATTGGCTTTTTAATTTTAGGGATTATTCCGGACGGGAACTTACTCTTTATTTTATTTGCGGTTATTTTAACATTTATGAGTTATTCGGCAATTCAAGTATCATTAAACACATTTATCCCGAAAACATTAAATCCAGCTAAAGTTGGAGTCGGTCTTGGTTTATATAATTTAATTAACTTTTTCGGTATGGCATTTGGACCAGCTGTAGCGAGCAAAATTATGGAATCTACAAATAGTTATCGATTGAATTTTATTTTGATCGTCATTTTAATTGTTGCTCATTTCTTCTTATTAATGGGAATGTCTTCTTTTCAAAAAAAGATGGAGCAATGAATATGCACTTTATATAGAAGAAACCGACTTTCTTATAGAAGGTCGGTTATTTTTCTATCTTGCAAATTACGAAAAAAAGGAGCAAAATAAAAAAGGTCCTAGTCTATACATGGGAAAATGAAAATTTTCATACAGAAGCATTTGAAGTGAGCGAACTTAAAGTGTGTAAAATATAATGATAAACATAAAAGATGATGAATGAGAAAACGGGTGATGAAGTTGAATAGAGCAATCGGTGTTATCGATTCAGGAGTTGGCGGTTTAACAGTAGCGAAGGAATTAATTCGTCAGTTGCCGAAAGAGCGTATCATATATTTAGGAGATACAGCACGTTGTCCTTATGGTCCACGTTCTCGAGAAGAAGTACGTCAATTTACGTGGGAAATGACAGAGCATTTACTAGATTTAAATATTAAAATGTTAGTTATTGCGTGTAATACAGCAACTGCAGTTGTATTAGAAGAGATGCAAAAACAATTACCAATTCCAGTAGTAGGAGTTATTCACCCAGGATCACGTACAGCTTTAAAAGTGACAAACACGTATCACGTTGGGATTATTGGAACGATTGGAACGGTGAAAAGTGGTGCATACGAAGAGGCGTTAAAGTCTATTAATAACCGTGTTATGGTAGAAAGTTTAGCTTGTCCACCTTTCGTTGAACTTGTAGAGAGTGGGAATTTCGAAAGTGAAATGGCGTATGAAGTTGTAAGAGAAACGTTGCAACCACTGAAAAGTACCGATATTGATACACTTATATTAGGGTGTACACATTATCCGATTTTAGGACCTGTTATTAAAAAAGTAATGGGAGATAAAGTGCAACTAATTAGTTCTGGTGATGAAACAGCACGTGAAGTAAGTACAATCTTATATCATAGTAAAATGTTGAATGAAGGAGAAGAACAAAGCGATCATCTCTTCTTAACAACAGGAAAAATAGGCTTGTTTAAAGAAATTGCATCAAAATGGTTCGGTCAACCGATTGAAAATGTGAAGCATATTCATTTAGAAAAAGAATAATAGTAGAATTTATATAAGTGAGCTCCTGAGAAATCAGGAGTTTTTGTTTTATCTTGCTATTTGCTGGGGAGTAAGACCCCTGTTGATTAAAGTTTCAATTTATAAGAGGCGCAGCTTGTTCTAAAACATGAAACAGCTCGTATACATAATAGTACAAACTTAGATTTTAGGGGGGAATGGCATGCCTAAATCCACTTTTAAATGGGTTGTTGGTGCTACTGTGAGTGCTGTTTTACTAACAGGGTGTGGCTTTATAAATCAAGAGAAAGCAACTGAACAAATTGATCCGCCAAAACAAGTTACGTATACAGAGGGTGGGAAGAAAGAAGTAGCTAAAAAAGATAAGCAAGGGCAAATGGTAAATAGAGAACTATACCTTGTTGATAAAAATGGTTATGTTGTACCACAAACGTTAGCTATACCTACTCCGAAAGCAAATGAGACTGTGAAGCAAACGTTAGAATACCTTGTGAAAGATGGACCGGTAACGAATTTATTACCGAATGGGTTTCGTGCAGTCATTCCGGCGAATACAACGATGACCTTAGATTTGAAAAAGGACGGAACGGCAGTTATTGATTTCTCTAAAGAAATGAAAAACTATGCGAAAGAAGAAGAGCGTCAAATCGTTGAATCTATAGCTTGGACGTTGACGCAATTTACAGAGATAAAACAAGTGCAGTTCCAAATAAATGGTGAGAAATTGGCAAAGATGCCGGTTGGTGGTACACCGCTTGGTGAAGGAGTGAGCCGTGCAAATGGTATTAACTTCGATGATGAACAAGTAGCAGATGTAACAAATACAAAACCAGTCACACTGTATTTTATGGCGCAAAATAATAATAAACAGCAATACTACGTACCAGTCACACGCCGCGTTGCGGAAGGTAAAGAAAATGACTATGCAACAATTATAGATGAACTTGTAAAAGGTCCGATCCATCAATCGCTCCTGAATGATTTTAATCCAGGCGTTAAGCTTATTACGAATCCGAAATTACAAGACGGAAATCTTACATTAAACTTTAATGAAAATATATTTGTAAACCCAGATAAAAATATGATCTCAAATTACGTATTGAAGTCGTTAGTTTTATCTTTAACAGAAAAGAAAGGTGTGAAAAATATTTCTATTGAAGTGAATGGAAAAGCAAATCTTATAGATGAAAAGGGCGGAAAGTTAATAAAACCTGTAGATCGTCCAGAAAACGTGAATACAGGTAGTTTTTAATCGTCAATAATTTGATATACTTAAGTAAGAAAGAGGAATTGCTTTTTGGGTTCCTCTTCTTTTATTGTATACATATCATACATTTAAATTTGGCTATACTAACAAGTAGTTATGAGGAGGTTATTTTTATGCGAGTAGATGGTAGAGAGAAAACAGAATTACGCCATATACATATTCATACGAATTATTTAAAACATCCAGAAGGATCAGTGTTAATTGAGGTTGGGGATACAAAGGTAATTTGCTCAGCGACAATTGAAGAGCGTGTCCCGCCATTTATGCGTGGAGAAGGAAAGGGCTGGGTAACAGCTGAATATGCGATGATTCCACGTGCGACAGAACAACGTACAATTAGGGAGTCAAGCAAAGGGAAAGTAACAGGACGTACAATGGAAATCCAGCGCTTAATAGGACGAGCATTACGTGCGGTAGTTGATTTAGAAGCGCTTGGCGAGAGAACAGTTTGGATTGACTGTGATGTCATTCAAGCAGATGGTGGAACGAGAACAGCTTCTATTACAGGTGCATATGTAGCGATGGTATTAGCTTTCGAGAAATTATTACAAGCAGAAAAAGTATCTAAAATTCCAGTAAAAGATTATTTAGCAGCAACATCAGTAGGAATTGTTGAAGAGCAAGGTGTTGTTTTAGATTTAAACTATGCAGAAGATTCTAAAGCAGACGTTGATATGAATGTAATTATGACTGGAAAAGGTCAGTTCGTTGAAGTGCAAGGAACTGGAGAAGAAGCGACGTTTAGTAGAGCGCAGTTAAATGAATTACTTGATGCAGCAGAACAAGGCATTTTCCAACTGATTGATATGCAAAAAGAAGCGTTAGGTGACATCGTATCTCATATAGAGTAGAGGTGGAAAGTATGAAACAAGTTGTTGTAGCGACAAAAAATATGGGGAAAGTACGTGAATTTGCTGAGTTATTTGAGCGATTTGATTTAGAAGTGAAATCATTACACGATTTTCCTCATATTGAAGAAGTCGAAGAAACTGGTGAAACATTTGAAGAAAATGCGATCTTAAAAGCGGATAGTTTGAGTAGACAGTTGAATGCAATTGTAATTGCGGATGATTCAGGTCTTATTGTAGATGCGTTAAACGGGAAACCAGGCGTGTATTCAGCTCGTTTTGCTGGAGAGCCAAAAGATGATCAAGCGAATATTGATAAAGTTTTACAAGAATTAAATGAAATACCGTTTGATAAGCGTAAAGCTCGCTTCTACTGTGCATTAGCAGTAGCTTTCCCTGAAGGTGATAAAAAGCCTGTCATTGTAAACGGGACATGTGAAGGATTTATTTTAGAACAACGCCGCGGAGAAAATGGCTTTGGATACGATCCGATCTTTTATGTGGAAGAGTACAAAAAAGCAATGGCGGAATTAAGTTCAGATGAAAAAAATGCTATTAGTCACCGCGGACGTGCTCTTCGTAAGTTAGAAGAAAAAATCCCGGAATGGTTTTTAGGAGAATAAGGGAGAGAGAATGATGAAAGCTTTAATCGTAAGCGATAGTCATAGCTCTGTGAAGGAATTACAGCAGTTGAAAGAGAAGTATGAAGGGAAAGTAGATATCATGATTCATTGCGGTGATTCAGAGCTAACATCTGCTCATGAAGAACTGCAAGGTTTCCATGTTGTAAAAGGAAACTGTGATTATGCTAACTTTCAAGATGAAATTGTAACTGATGTAGATGGAATTCGCTTCTTAGTTGTGCATGGACATCGCCATAATGTGAAAATGACATTACAAACGCTAGCGTACCATGCTGAAGAAGTGGGAGCGCAAGTTGCATGCTTCGGACATTCTCACGTATTAGGTGCGGAATTAATCGAGGGCGTTTTATTTATTAATCCAGGCAGTATTTTATTACCACGTCAGCGTGTAGAAAAGACATTTGCTTTATTAGAAATGGATGAAAATCAAATGGAAGTTCGTTTTGAAACGTTAGACGGACAACTAGTTGAACAGGCAGTTTTTAAAAGAGGATAAGAAAATTTATCCTCTTTTAAAAAAGGTGTTGACTTTATGTGTGGTTATACATATAATAAATATTGTCGATAGGGCAACGGCGCTAACGAAGAAAAGAAAATAACATATGCGGGTGTAGTTTAGTGGTAAAACAAGAGCCTTCCAAGCTCTGGTCGAGAGTTCGATTCTCTTCACCCGCTCCATGTCCCAGTAGCTCAGCCGGATAGAGCATACGCCTTCTAAGCGTACGGTCGGGAGTTCGAATCTCTCCTGGGACGCTAAAAAAACCTTGTTATCTTTTGATAACAAGGTTTTTTGTTTGGGTTATAAGTGTAGTTCATGCTTAATATTTGCGACCTTTCCTTTGATATTAAGCAGTTGCATATGTACTTCTTTTTCTTAAATAAAAAGAGGACCATTTATGCGCCCTATTCCTCTTATTTAATTTAAAGAATCAATAGGTTTATGATGGAACTCAAATCCATATCCAGATTCTCTTAATTGTTTACTTACAATATTATAAAACTCTTTACCATTCTAGTACGATTGAGCAGCAGTTATCGGAACTTATCCCTGTGAGTGTGTTACAATTAATAGAAGCGAAAAACGAGAATCTCCAATTGACTGGACCTGTGATTGGTTAGATGGTTTAAGAAGGTCGTATAAAAAAGGGAGATGGCGCAAAGATGGCGAGATCAAATGAGAACGATTTAACGGAGAAATTGGCAGAAGGTCACCGAAAATATGGTGATGGCAATTTTACAGTACAGAACATCGGTGATGAAACTAACCCGAATTGGACTATCGTAAAAAATGTGAGGAAGGGATCGGCAGGCATTCGCGAAGGAGAAGATATATTAAGACTGCGATCAAAATATATAAAATAGTACGGAAATGGGCGGAGCGGGAGCTCGAATCTCTCCTGGTACGCTACAAAAACCTTGTTATCTTTTGATAACAAGGTTTTCTGTTTAGTTATTAATAAACTTCTCAAATACAAAACCATAATCTTTCACATTATATTGTTTCTTCGTATCAACAAGCCAGTTAAAGGCAATCTCGTTCATTTCTTTAAATTGCTCTGCTAAATTTACTTGTGCGTTTGAAATGCGGCTAAAGGCATTAGATGCCATATCTAAACTTTTATGTGCATATTGTAATGTAATATCGTTGTCGTATGAAATTTCTTCGATTTTAAGTAAAGCCTTATATAAATCTTTTAATTCTTCAATATGTTTTTTATGAACATCAATTGAGTAATGTTCATCGCCCATTTGAAACTTAATTTCTACATCTAAATCAATCGTTCCTGCAGTTTCAAGTGCTACGTTTTTAATTTGATATTTACTATAACTAAAGCGGCGTAGTGTACGTTTTTTACTTGTTGCGCTTGTACCGTCTAAGTGAATTAACCCTTTGTTTGTGAAGCAATATTCATCTGATTTCGATTTAATTAGAAAGTAAATTTTCTCCCCATCTTCATGCATTACATAATCATCGGCATCGACCTTATCATAGTCTTTAGGTGTAATAACAGAACCTACATCGCTTAGTCCTAATACATCTGCGGCCATTTTTTTAAACATATATAATCCCCCTTGTAAATTAAATTCTTAATTGTACAAAAATATATTAACATGATTTTCATCCTTTGTTTTCTTGTAATACGAAAATATCTGAAGGTAAGTTAAGAAAAGTAATGAATAATTATTTTGATCCTAAATTATTTAGTAAATCTATTAGTTTAAGATTGGATTCTTCGAAAAATAACCAAGAGAAAAAAGTTAATTTTGCAAGTGATTATAGAGAAATTCCGTGAAAGCACCTCAAGCTATGTGAGGTGTTTTTCTATCCTCTTTTGAAATCTTACAATTCTGTAAGGTAACTGTAAGGTAGTTCGATGGTAACAAATTGCTAATCTTTTATAATGAAGATAACAACGATAAAACGAGGAGGCAGAAATGATGAAAGGATTAGTTGTAACGGGCTTAACGGTTGCTTTTGGATTTGTAGCGTATGAGAAATTAACGTATGTAGTTGATGTTGTGAAACATTTGATTGCTTAGAGAAAACAGCCATGAGAGGGAAAGGGAATGAGTGAATGAATGGAATGGTTATTTGGAATTATAGGTACTTGTAGTGTAGTGTTATTGTTCTTTGTCCCAAGTGGTATACTTAGTTCGACAACAAGTTTGTTCTTCTTAAGTTTGTTTGCTTGTACGATGCTTATTATTATGTTTTTAATGAAGCGAAGTAAGCCAATCTTCTATTTTAGCATGATTGTTATGGCAATTATTGTTCTCCAAATTATTACCCTTGTAATATACCCCACAATTATAAAAGCTTTCCATTAATGATGAATCCTCTGCGTTTGTTGCTGGGGATTTTTATTTGTACAATTTTAATTTTTAGTAGAGATTTATTCGTATTGGAATGTAAAAATTAAATATTTTCATATTTCAAACAAATAATTTGGGGATGTTGTGTTCTCATTACGCATTTGATATATTTACTTTGAACATAATTAAAATCAAGAAAAAGAGGCGGACGTATGGATAAAAAAGAAAATACGGTCGTATTGTTTCCGCAGCTATCAGAGCGCTATATTGATGAAGGTTTTTTAGCGTTGAAAGAGCGGAAGTTCGAAGATGCATTGCGCTGCTTTGAAATATTACGTCAGTATAATGCGGAAACGGAACAAACGGAATTAGCTTCAGTTATTTGTTTACTCGAATTAAAACGTATGGAAGAAGCGAAAGACAAATGTGAACAGTTGCTTAAAACAGGAGTTGTCTTATTTGGTGATATTCTTGAAACGTACGTGACTATTTTAGTTCAAACAAATGATTATGAAGGTGTTATTGAAACTGTTGAAAAGGTTTTACAAACGAAAGATATAATGCCTGATCAAAAGGAAAAATTAGCGCAGCTTGCTTTATTTGCAGAAGGTATGCTAAATGAGGGAGACGCATCGCTAGTGGATTCAAATTTTGAGTTGAATGAGTTTACTAATGAAATTTTTGGAGAAAACTTTGGACAGAAGCTAAGAGCGATTCAGCGACTTTCATTAAAAGACTTAGATCTTGCATTACCTATTTTAAAGAAATTTTTAATAGATGAAGAGCAACATCCCTATTTGAAAACTTCTATTTTGTATAAAATGATAGAAAGTCAGGTAGAAGAGGAAATAGAGGTAGAAAAGTTTGGGAATACGATTAAGGTAATTCCAGCATTTACAGGTCATAATGAGGAGCAATCCAATAACATTATACATAAATTATCAAGTCGATTAGAGCAAAATTATCCCGATATATTTGAAGCGATGGTTACATATTGGAAAGAATTGCAAATTAGCATTTTCCCATTCGCTCTATTAATGGATAAAGAAGAGATTTGGTCAGCTGTTTTAGAGAGAATTGGAAGAAAGCGTTTCGGATTGGCTATTGATGAAGAAGAGCTTATGGCAGCATACAATATCGAATTGGAAGAGTTTCATATTGCCTATCAATGGTTATTACGTGTTGAAAGAGAAGGATATTTGCCCGTATAATTATGAAAAAGAATCGTTCAGTTCTTGAAACGAGCATATTCTATGTTATAATGTAAGGGTTGCAAAAGGCAGAAAACTGCCTGTTTGTAAGAGAAGAGAAGTGTAATTCTCTTACTTAATATGTTTCATATTATTCTCGAACAAAATATACCGTAGTTGTCTTCTGGGCAATTAGTAGATTGGAACATTATATCTGAAAGCTTTTGCTAGAGGATTATTTGTGTATTTGTTATTTCAAAAAAGAGATAATGAAGATCTTAATCTATAGAGGTATGTGCATACATTATTATAGTTGGAGGGAAAGAATAAATGTCTACAAAATGGGAAAAATTAGAAGGTAACGTTGGCGTTTTAACAATCGAAGTTGATGCTAAAGAAGTAAACAACTCTATCGACGCTGCGTTCAAAAAAGTAGTAAAAACAATTAACGTACCAGGTTTCCGTAAAGGAAAAATGCCTCGTCCATTATTCGAACAACGCTTTGGTATTGAATCTTTATACCAAGATGCTTTAGATATCATTTTACCAAAAGCATACGGTGAAGCGATTGAAGAAGCTGGTATCTTCCCAGTTGATCATCCTGAAATCGACATCGAGAAGTTCGAAAAAAATGCTAACCTTATCTTCACTGCAAAAGTTACAGTGAAACCTGAAGTTAAATTAGGTGAGTACAAAGGTTTAGCAGTAGAAAAAGTTGAAACAACTGTAACTGACGAAGATGTAGAGAACGAATTAAAATCTTTACAAGAACGTCAAGCTGAACTAGTTGTTAAAGAAGAAGGAACTGTTGAAAACGGTGATACAGCTGTAATCGACTTCGAAGGTTTCGTTGATGGCGAAGCATTTGAAGGCGGAAAAGGCGAAAACTACTCTCTAGCAATCGGTTCTGGTACATTCATCCCAGGTTTCGAAGAGCAAGTAATCGGTCTTAAATCTGGTGAGTCTAAAGACGTTGAAGTATCATTCCCAGAAGAGTACCATGCTGCTGAATTAGCTGGCAAACCAGCAACATTCAAAGTAACAATTCACGAAATCAAAACAAAAGAACTTCCTGAGTTAAACGACGAGTTCGCTAAAGAAGCAGACGAAGCGGTTGCAACTCTTGATGAATTAAAAGCAAAACTTCGCACAAACTTAGAAGAAGGCAAAAAGCACGAAGCTGAGCACAAAGTACGTGACGAAGTAGTAGAATTAGCTGCTGCTAACGCTGAAATCGAAATTCCAGAAGCTATGATCAACACTGAGTTAGATCGTATGGTTCGTGAATTCGAGCAACGTTTAAGCCAACAAGGTATGAACCTTGAGCTTTACTACCAATTCACAGGTACTGATGCTGACAAATTAAAAGAGCAAATGAAAGAAGATGCACAAAAACGTGTAAGAATCAATCTTGTTCTTGAAGCTATCATTGAAGCTGAAAACATCGAAGTTACTGAAGAAGAAGTAACTGCAGAAGTTGAAAAAATGGCTGAAATGTACGGTATGCCAGTAGACGCTATCAAGCAAGCTCTTGGAAGCGTAGACGCTTTAGCTGAAGATCTTAAAGTGCGTAAAGCTGTAGACTTCTTAGTAGAAAACGCTGCATAATAAAATAACAAGGCACGATTAAAATCGTGCCTTGTTTTATAAATATAGAAATATATTTATAAAACTTTTCGATGGAGAAGGAAAAGTTCCTTTACAAGTCGAATATACATATTTCAAAAGTTTTAAAAATTTTTTATTTGTACATAACTAGTCATATTATTTGTATTTCTCGCCACGTAGTGACATAATATGTATTTACATACGATACATTTATCGTGTACATACGAAGGCAAGAGGTTAGCACTTTGTAAGGGGTGTGAAAATATGTTTAAATTTAATGATGAAAAAGGGCAATTAAAATGTTCTTTCTGTGGTAAAACACAAACGCAAGTTCGAAAGTTAGTGGCAGGTCCAGGTGTTTACATTTGTGACGAGTGTATCGAACTTTGTACTGAAATTGTACAAGAGGAGCTTGCGAAGGACGAAGAAGTAGAATTCAAAGATGTACCGAAACCGGTAGAAATTCGTGAAATCTTAGATGAGTATGTCATCGGGCAAGATAGCGCGAAAAAAGCACTAGCGGTAGCGGTATATAACCATTACAAACGCATTAATTCTAACAGCAAAATTGATGATGTAGAATTAGCGAAGAGTAATATCGCACTTATCGGGCCAACAGGTAGTGGTAAAACATTACTGGCACAAACTTTAGCGCGTATTTTAAATGTTCCATTTGCAATCGCGGACGCAACATCTTTAACAGAAGCTGGATATGTTGGGGAAGATGTAGAAAATATCTTACTAAAATTAATTCAAGCAGCTGATTATGATGTAGAGAAAGCGGAAAAAGGAATCATTTATATTGATGAGATTGATAAAGTGGCACGTAAGTCCGAAAATCCATCAATTACACGTGATGTATCTGGTGAAGGTGTGCAGCAGGCACTTCTGAAAATTTTAGAGGGTACTGTAGCAAGCGTTCCACCTCAAGGTGGTCGTAAGCATCCGCACCAAGAGTTTATTCAAATTGATACAACGAACATCTTATTCATTTGTGGTGGAGCGTTTGATGGCATTGAGCCGATTATTAAACGTCGCCTTGGTGAAAAAGTAATTGGATTTGGTTCTGAGAAGAAAAATGCTGATGTGAATGAGAAGCATGTTTTATCTCACGTATTACCAGAGGATCTTTTAAGATTTGGTTTAATTCCAGAGTTTATCGGTCGTCTTCCAGTTATTGCGAACCTAGAGCCACTTGATGAAGATGCTCTTGTTGATATTTTAACGAAACCGAAAAATGCACTTGTTAAGCAATTCCAAAAATTATTGGAGCTTGACGATGTTGAGTTAGAGTTTGAAGAAGGTGCACTAATCGAAATTGCGAAAAAAGCAATTGAACGTAAAACGGGTGCTCGTGGACTTCGTTCTATTATTGAAGGCTTAATGCTTGATGTAATGTTCGAACTTCCATCTCGTAAAGATATCGAGAAGTGTATTCTTACAAAAGAAACAGTAGCTGATAATGAGCCGCCAAAATTGGTGTTACAAGACGGTACTGTACTTGATACAAAAACATCTGCATAATGCGAAAGGGAAACAGCAATTTTTATAATTGCTGTTTTTCTTTATGTTTAGCTACGTTCCTCCGCGGAAATACTAAGAGATAAAATATTGCGGGAGGAAATAAATAATGAGCTGGACAAATATATTTTTAGTTGTTCAACTTGTTTTTGGTGTAATTGTCGGATTGTATTTCTGGCATTTACTTCGAAATCAACGAACACAAAAAGTTTCAATTGATCGAGAATCGAAAAAAGAATTAGAACAGCTTCGTAAAATGCGTGAGATTTCTTTAACAGAGCCGCTAGCAGAAAAGGTGCGTCCTACAACCTTTTTAGATATTGTAGGGCAAGAGGACGGAATTAAGTCGTTAAAAGCGGCTCTTTGTGGTCCGAATCCGCAACATGTAATCATATATGGCCCGCCAGGTGTTGGGAAAACAGCGGCAGCACGTCTTGTATTAGAAGAAGCGAAACGAAATCCTAAATCTCCATTTCGTACGAATGCAACATTTATTGAACTTGATGCGACAACAGCTCGGTTTGATGAACGTGGTATCGCAGACCCTTTAATAGGTTCGGTGCATGATCCGATTTATCAAGGTGCTGGGGCGATGGGGCAAGCAGGTATTCCGCAACCGAAAAAAGGTGCTGTAACAGATGCACATGGTGGTATTTTGTTTATTGATGAGATTGGCGAGCTCCATCCGATTCAAATGAATAAAATGTTAAAGGTGTTAGAAGATCGAAAAGTATTTTTAGAAAGTGCGTACTATAGTGAAGAAAATACGATGATCCCAACATATATACATGATATTTTCCAAAAAGGCTTACCGGCAGATTTTCGCTTAGTTGGAGCAACGACACGTTCGCCAGAGGAAATTCCTCCTGCTATTCGGTCACGTTGCTTAGAAGTATTTTTCCGTGAATTAGATACGGAAGAAATTCAAAAAGTAGCGAAAAATGCCGCGGAAAAAGTGGAAATGCAAATAGGTGAAAATGGTATTGAAATGATCGGGATGTATGCAAGGAATGGACGAGAAGCGATTAATCTCGTGCAAATCTCTGCTGGTATGGCGATAAATGAAGAACGTTCTTTCATTAAGGATGAAGATATAGAGTGGGTTGTTCACTCAAGTCAGCTTACACCGAAATATGAAAAGCACATTTATCCGATTCCAAGGATTGGTCTTGTAAATGGTCTTGCTGTATACGGACCAAATACAGGTGCGTTATTAGAAATTGAAGTAACAGCAATCAAGGCGAAAGATAAAGGATCGGTAAATGTTACCGGAATTGTGGAAGAAGAAAGTATTGGTAGTCAAACGAAATCGATTCGTCGTAAAAGTATGGCGAAAGGCTCTGTTGATAATGTATTAACAGTACTTCGTTCTTTAGATGTGTTGCCAGAAGGATATGATATACATATTAATTTTCCAGGTGGTATCCCAATTGATGGACCTTCTGCAGGAATCGCTATGGCAACAGGTGTATATTCTGCGGTGCACCGCACGTATGTAAATAATGAAGTAGCGATGACAGGGGAAATAAGTATACACGGAGAAGTAAAACCTATTGGTGGCGTGTACGCAAAAATAAAAGCTGCGAAAAAAGCGGGAGCTAAGAAAGTCATTATTCCTGCTGAAAATATGCAACCATTTTTGTATACGATCAAGGGAATTGAAATTATTCCTGTCCGTAAGTTAAAAGAAGTATTTGAGTTAACGTTTATGCAAGAAAATATGCATAGAGAGCTAGATGTACATACTCACGTAGACGAAACAGATGCACAATCTATGTAAAAATAAACAATAATAAAATTTGCCAGACTTCGTTTAAGTTTGTATGCTTAATCGGAGTCTTTTTTCTTTTCGTGAGGTAGAAAAACAAGCTATTTACAATTGCGCGGAATCTCAGCAATTGCATCTAGGTGTATTGTAATATAAAATAGTTGAACAGGAGTTTAATTTATTATGGAGGTGCTATGTCTAGTATGAATACGAACGAAAGAATCGTGCCCCTCCTACCATTAAGAGGCGTTCTCGTATATCCAACGATGGTTTTGCATCTTGATGTAGGACGTGATAAATCGATACAAGCACTAGAGCAGGCGGCAATGGATGAAAATATCATCTTTTTAGCAATGCAAAAAGAAATGAATATCGATGATCCGAAAGAAGATGACATATATAGTGTAGGTACGGTGGCGAAAGTGAAGCAAATGTTAAAATTGCCGAACGGTACGCTTCGTGTCCTTGTGGAAGGTTTACATAGAGCAGAAGTAATAGAGTTTATCGAAGAAGAAAATGTAGTACAAGTGTCTATTAAAACGGTAACTGAAGAAGTAGAAGATGATTTAGAAGAGAAAGCTTTTATGCGTACGTTACTGGAGCATTTCGAACAATATATTAAAGTCTCGAAAAAAGTTTCAAATGAAACATTTGCAACGGTAGCTGATGTGGAAGAACCAGGGAGATTAGCTGATCTAATTGCTTCTCACTTGCCGATTAAAACGAAGCAGAAACAAGAGATTCTAGAGATTGTATCTGTAAAAGAACGATTACAAACACTTATTTCAATTATTCAAGATGAACAAGAGTTACTTAGCCTAGAAAAGAAAATTGGGCAAAAAGTGAAACGTTCCATGGAGCGCACGCAAAAAGAATATTTCTTACGTGAGCAAATGAAGGCGATTCAAACTGAACTTGGCGACAAAGAAGGCAAGGGCGGAGAAGTAGAAGAACTTCGTGAGAAAATTGAACAGTCAGGAATGCCGGAAGAAACAATGAAGGCTGCGCTGAAAGAATTAGATCGTTATGAAAAGTTACCAGCAAGTTCTGCGGAGAGTGGTGTTATTCGCAATTATATTGATTGGTTATTAGCGCTTCCGTGGACAGAGGCAACAGAAGATATAATTGATCTTGCTCATTCGGAAGAGATTTTAAATAACGATCATTACGGTCTTGAAAAAGTGAAAGAGCGTGTACTTGAATATTTAGCTGTACAGAAGTTAACGAATTCATTAAAAGGACCTATCCTTTGTTTAGTAGGCCCTCCTGGGGTCGGCAAAACTTCGTTAGCGCGTTCAATTGCAACATCATTGAATCGTAACTTCGTCCGTGTATCTCTTGGTGGTGTGCGTGATGAATCTGAAATTCGTGGTCACCGCCGTACATATGTTGGAGCAATGCCAGGACGCATTATTCAAGGTATGAAAAAGGCGAAAACAGTTAATCCAGTCTTCTTATTAGATGAGATTGATAAAATGTCTAATGATTTCCGTGGAGATCCATCAGCGGCATTACTTGAAGTATTAGATCCAGAACAAAACCATAACTTCAGTGATCATTACATTGAAGAACCATATGATCTATCAAAAGTTATGTTTGTAGCAACTGCTAATACACTTTCAAGTATTCCAGGTCCATTACTTGACCGTATGGAAATCATTTCGATTGCTGGCTATACAGAACTTGAAAAAGTACACATTGCTCGTGAGCATTTATTGCCGAAACAATTAAAAGAACATGGCTTACGAAAAGGTAATTTACAAGTGCGTGATGAAGCGCTGCTTGAGATTATTCGTTATTATACACGTGAGGCTGGTGTTCGTACGCTAGAGCGCCAAATTGCAAAAGTTTGCCGTAAAGTAGCGAAGATTATCGTTACAGCAGAACGTAAACGTATCGTTGTGACAGAGAAAAAGATTGTTGATTTACTTGGTAAACACATATTCCGTTATGGGCAAGCTGAAAAAACAGACCAAGTTGGTATGGCAACAGGTCTAGCTTACACAGCAGCAGGCGGCGATACACTTGCCATTGAAGTTTCTGTAGCGCCAGGAAAAGGGAAACTAATTTTAACAGGGAAACTTGGGGATGTTATGAAAGAATCAGCACAAGCTGCGTTTAGTTATATACGTTCTCGTGCAGAAGAGCTTCAGATCGATCCGAATTTCCATGAGAAAAATGATATTCATATTCACGTTCCAGAAGGAGCGGTTCCAAAAGACGGACCGTCAGCAGGTATTACGATGGCAACGGCACTTATTTCTGCGCTAACAGGTATTCCTGTAAGTAAAGAAGTGGGTATGACAGGTGAAATTACACTTCGTGGTCGTGTATTACCAATTGGTGGTTTAAAAGAAAAAACATTAAGTGCTCACCGCGCAGGCTTAACAAAAATTATTTTGCCAGCAGAAAACGAGAAAGATTTAGATGATATTCCAGAGAGCGTAAAAGAAAACCTTACGTTTGTGCTTGCATCTCATTTAGATGAAGTATTGGAGCACGCATTAGTAGGAGTGAAACAATGAAAGTAACAAAAGCAGATATTGTAATTAGTGCTGTTAAACCAGAACAATATCCAGACAGTGATTTACCAGAAATTGCATTAGCAGGTCGTTCAAATGTGGGGAAGTCTTCCTTTATTAATAAAATTTTAAATCGTAAAAAGTTAGTACGTATTTCTTCTAAACCAGGAAAAACGCAAACGCTGAACTTTTTCTTAATCAATGAGATGATGCACTTTGTTGACGTTCCAGGTTATGGATATGCGAAAGTATCTAAATCGGAGCGCGCTGCATGGGGGAAAATGATTGAAACGTACTTTACAACGCGTGAACAATTAGACGCAGCTGTATTAGTAGTTGATTTACGTCACCAACCAACAAGTGATGACGTGATGATGTATGATTTCTTAAAGCATTATGAAATCCCAACAATTATTATTGCGACGAAAGCCGATAAAATTCCGAAAGGGAAATGGCAAAAGCATTTAAAAGTTGTAAAAGAAACGCTTGCTGTTGAAATTGGCGATGAAATTGTTCTATTCTCTTCTGAAACAGGACTTGGAAAAGAAGAAGCGTGGAAAGCAATTCATAAATTTACAAAAACAAAAAACGCGTGACGAATGTCGCGCGTTTTTGTTTTGCTAAATTTTTTAGCGTACGTTTAATGTAACTTCAATATTTCCTCGTGTTGCTTTCGAGTAAGGACATACACCGTGAGCCGCTTCCACAAGTTCTTGTGCTTCGCTATGTGAAACGCCAGCCACATGTACATCAAGTACAGCAGATAGGCCGAAACCACCATCTGTATCTTTTCCGATAGAAACGTGAGCAGTTACTTCTGTACTTTCTACTTTCACACGTTTTGTACGAATGACAAGTTGTAATGCACTATCGAAACAAGCTGCATAACCAGCTGCAAATAGTTGTTCTGGATTTGTTGCTTCTCCGCCTGCACCACCTAGTGCTTTCGGCATTTTTACATCAAGATTTAATATGCCATCATCTGAAACTACTTTCCCATTTCTTCCACCTGTTGCTGTTACTGAAGCAGTATATAATTTATCCATATTTATTCCCCTTTTCCATCATTAATTGTTTTCATTGTGTCAATCAGTTTATTTAGTTGAATTAATAAAGAGCGATATTCTTGCTCTGTAATTCCTAAGTTTGTAGCCATCGTTGTCGGTAATGAACAAGCCTTTTCCTTTAAATCTTTGCCCTGTTCTGTTAATTCAATACAAACTTTTCGCTCGTCTTCTTTGGAACGAACACGTTTTACAAGTTTTAATGATTCCATACGTTTTAACATAGGTGTTAACGTACCAGAATCTAAAAATAGACGTTCTCCAATTTCTTTTACTGTTAGTCCATCTTGCTCCCATAGTACGAGTAAAGTAATGTACTGGGGATACGTAATACCCATTTCTTCTAAATAAGGTCGATAAAAACGAGTAACCTCTCTAGAGCAGGCGTAAATAGAAAAACAAAGTTGGTTATCTAGATGCAAAGAGTCTTCTGTCATAAATAACTCCCTTCTAATTAAGTTGTGCACAATTTAATTTTGTAAAACTAATATAACGAAAAAGAAATGCAATGTCAAATACATTGTATTGAGAAAGTCTTTGTTACATTTTGGAACAATCATACATATTTTCCTTCATGATGAAAGAAGATAGGGAAGATGATGTTATAATTTATATGGAATAGTTTCCATCACTTGATTATGAGGGCTTTTTTTGGTAACGTACAAATAGAGTTATTAATTTATAATCATTATAAAGTAGAATTTTTTTTATTAGTGTTACTGAATCTCCTTTATTACATACGGAGAATAATTAAAAAATAATCGGTTGTTCACACGATTGTCAGATTCATAAGAGGAAAGTTGTATTATGATAGTAGATAAAGTGATAAAACGGGTGAAGGGGGACATGCTGCGTGCATATTCTTGTTGTTAGTGTAAATTATCGAACAGCCCCTGTAGAATTTCGTGAGAAACTCACATTTCAGGCAGCAGAACTAGAGCGAGCGATGACTACATTACAAAATCAAAAGAGCGTGTTAGAGAATGTCATTGTATCAACTTGTAATCGCACTGAGATTTATGCTGTTGTCGATCAATTACACACGGGACGGTATTATATTAAGAAGTTTTTAGCTGATTGGTTTCAGCTTGAAATAGAAGAAGTCGCGCCATATTTAACTATTTTTGAACAAGATGGCGCAATAGATCATTTATTCCGCGTAACGTGCGGTTTAGATTCAATGGTAGTCGGAGAAACGCAGATTTTAGGTCAAATAAAAGATAGCTTTTTAGAAGCGCAACAAGTTAAAGCAACAGGCACAATTTTTAATGAATTGTTTAAGCAAGTCATTACATTAGCAAAACGTGCCCACTCAGAAACAACAATTGGTGAAAGTGCGATGTCTGTTAGTTATGCTGCTGTTGAGCTTGGAAAGAAAATATTTGGCGAGTTAACAGATTGTCATGTGCTTATTCTTGGTGCTGGTAAAATGGGCGAACTTGCACTACAAAACTTATATGGAAGTGGTGCTCGTAAAGTAACAGTTATGAATAGGACGCTTTCGAAAGCAGAAGTAATGGCTGAGAAATATATGGGACATGCAAAATCGTTAAGCGAATTACAATGTGCATTATTAGAAGCAGATATTTTAATTAGTTCAACTGGTGCATCTGAGTATGTCATTACGAAAGAGATGATGACAAAGGTGGAGAAAATGCGCTCTGGTCGTCCATTATTTATGGTTGACATTGCAGTGCCGCGTGATATTGATCCAGCGATTGATGAGCTAGAAGGTTCTTTCTTGTATGATATTGATGATTTACAAGGAGTAGTGGAGGCAAACCGTGCTGAGCGTTTGAAAGAGGCAGAGAAAATTCAATTTATGATTGAAGAGGAAATTGTTCTATTTAAAACGTGGTTAAGTACACTTGGTGTTGTTCCATTAATATCAGCTCTTCGTGATAAGGCACTTGCAATCCAAAGTGAAACGATGGTAAGCCTAGAGCGAAAAATACCAAACCTTAGTGATCGTGAGAAAAAAGTTATTAGTAAGCATACGAAAAGTATTATTAATCAATTATTAAAAGACCCAATTTTAGTAGCGAAAGAAATAGCTGCTGAAGAGGGAGCGAGCGAAAAATTAGCGTTATTTGCAAAGATTTTTGATTTAGAAACGGAAGAAGTAGAGAGTCGTGCGGAAGAAGTAGAACATAAAAGAGTGTGGACACCATCCGTTCCATCTTTATAATTTGGAAGGATGATCGGATGAGTTTTTTAAATAACAGTATTATTTATCATATTGCAATTATTTTATATGCTTGTAGCATTAGTTTATATTTTATAGATTATTTCCAAAGTAACCGAAAGGCGAACCGATTTGCTTTTTGGTTACTTGCGATTGTATGGGTCCTGCAGTCTATTTTTATGTTGCTTAGAGCTACAGATTCAGAAACGAATCCTATTTTAACTTTATTATCAGGGATTTATTTTTATGTTTGGTTATTGATTACGATGTCGTTAGTTATTAATCGATTTATGAGAATTGACTTTTTAGTCTTTTTTACAAATGTTGTAGCATTTGGCGTAAGCGCTTTTTCTATTTTTACACCGCTCGGAAAGATGTCGCCAGTACTTGCGGAACAATTAGTTTCAGAACTTGTATACGTGCATGTCGGTATGGCAATTATTTCTTACGCAACGTTTACTGTATCGTTCATTTTTTCTATTATGTATTTATTGCAATATCGCCTATTAAAAAAGAAAAAATGGAATGCGAGATTAAGAAGGTTAGGGAATTTACCGAAGCTAGAATCTATGTCTTACGGATTAAATTTATTTTCTGTTCCATTTTTCTTACTAGCAATTTTATTAGGATGTATATGGGGATATACAAAATTGGATAATTTCCATTGGTATGATACGAAAGTAATCGGATCTTTTGTCGTTCTATTTGTGTATTGCACAGGTTTATATTTACGAGCGGCAGATGTGTTGCAAGGTAAGAAAATTGTACAGTGGAATATCGGATCGTTTCTCGTAATGCTAGTAAACATTTTTCTATTAAGCAGTTTGTCCAATTTCCACTTTTGGTATTTATAATGAGGAGAGAGAATTATGCGCAAAATTATTGTAGGATCACGAAAGAGTAAACTAGCATTAACGCAAACAAACTGGTTTATTGATCAGTTAAAAGCCCTAGGTCTACCATATGAATTTGAAGTGAAAGAAATTGTCACAAAAGGTGATGTTATTTTAGATGTTACTCTTTCAAAAGTAGGCGGAAAAGGCTTGTTCGTTAAAGAAATTGAGCATGCGTTACTTACGAAAGAAATCGATATGGCTGTACATAGTATGAAAGATATGCCAGCCGTACTTCCAGAAGGTTTAATGATTGGCTGTACACCAAAGCGTGTTGATCCTCGTGATGCTTTTATCTCAAAAAATGGAGCATCGTTTAAAGAATTAGCGGAAGGTGCTATTTTAGGTACGAGTAGTTTAAGACGTAGTGCACAGCTACTCGCTGCGAGACCAGATTTACAAGTGAAGTGGATTCGCGGGAATATCGATACACGTTTACGTAAATTAAAAGAAGAAGATTACGATGCGATTATTTTAGCGACAGCTGGATTACAAAGAATGGGCTGGGATGATGATGTTATTACAGAACATTTAGATGATACGTTATGTGTACCTGCTGTAGGACAAGGTGCATTAGCGATTGAGTGTCGTGAGGATGATAAGGATTTATTGCAGTTGTTAGCGCATATTAATGATACGATAACAGAAAGAACAGTGGCAGCGGAGCGAGTATTTCTTCATAAACTTGAAGGTGGATGCCAAGTTCCAATTGCTGGATATGCAACCCTTACAGAAAACGATGCAATCGAATTAACAGCTCTTGTCGGCTCTATGGATGGCTCTGTTTTATTAAAAGAGACAGTAGTGGGTACTAATCCTGAGGAAGTAGGGTTAGAGGCCGCGGACCGTTTAATTAAACAAGGCGCCAAAGAACTCATTCTTGCTGCAAATAAGGAGCAACAATAAATATGAACGCTCTCGCTGGAAAAACGGTATTGATTACACGTGCCCAGCATCAAGCGAAACAAATGAGTGTAGCAGTGAAAGAAAAGAGCGGAATTCCATTGGAAATTCCGCTTTTGCGTATGGAAGGTATGTCTCATAGGCAAATTCAACATATTGAAGAGCAGCTACATTCATACGACTGGGTTATTTTTACGAGCAGAAATGGTGTAGCTTTTTTTCTAGATAGTTTAAAAAAGAAACTACCACTAACCATTAAAATCGCTGCGGTAGGTGTGAAAACAAAATTAGAGTTAGAAAAAAGGGGCTATCAAGTTCATTTTGTTCCGACTTCATTTGTTGCAGAAGCATTTGCAGAAGAGTTTCTAAAAGAATTAAGTGGAAACGAACGTATTTTATTTCCGAAAGGGAATTTAGCAAGAGAGATAATTCCGGTTGCACTTCGGGAAATTGGTGTTTCTCTAGATGAGCTAATCGTATACGGTACGAAAGTGAATATAGAAAAAAAGCAAGAACTTATAGCAGCATTGAAGTTAGGGAAAGTAGACATTATTACATTTACGAGCCCTTCAACTGTTACTAGTTTTGTTCGTTTACTTGAGGGTACAAACTGGAGAGAATGGACAAAAAAATGTACAATTGCTTGTATAGGACCTATTACGGAAAAAGAGGCAAGTCTTTATTTTCCGTCTGTTATTGTGCCGAAAGAGTACACTGTAGAAGCATTACTACAATATGTTTGTGAATCTATAAAATGAAAGAATGGGGATAGAAATCTATGAACTCTTTACAATTTAATCGTCATCGTCGTTTAAGACAAAGCGGGGGCATGCGTGCACTTGTGCGTGAAACGTTTTTACATACGGAAGATTTTATTTACCCTATTTTTGTATTAGAAGGTGAAAATGTTCGTAATGAAGTTCCTTCTATGCCGGGCGTATATCAAATGTCTTTAGATTTATTGCAAGCTGAAATGCAAGAAGTTGTTGATTTAGGTATTCGTTCTGTTATTGTATTTGGTTTACCTGCTGAAAAGGATGAAGTTGGATCATCAGCATATTGTGATCATGGAATTGTACAACGTGCTATTCAGCAAATTAAAGGTGATTTCCCTGAGCTAGTAGTAGTTGCAGACACATGTTTATGTCAATTTACAAGCCATGGCCATTGCGGTGTAATTGAAGATGGGATTATTTTAAATGACGAGTCTCTTGCAGTTCTTGCGAAAACAGCTGTAAGTCAAGCGAAAGCAGGAGCGGACATTATTGCACCATCAAACATGATGGACGGCTTCGTAACAGCAATTCGTCATGCATTAGACGAAAATGGTTTTGGACACGTGCCAGTTATGTCGTACGCTGTGAAATATTCATCAGCATTTTATGGACCATTCCGTGATGCTGCGCACGGTGCACCGCAATTTGGTGACCGTAAAACATATCAAATGGATCCGGCAAACCGTATGGAAGCATTCCGTGAAGCAGAATCAGATGTAATGGAAGGTGCAGATTTCTTAATCGTAAAACCAGCTCTTTCTTACTTAGATATTGTTCGTGATGTGAAAAATAACTTTAATTTACCAGTTGTCGCTTATAATGTAAGTGGTGAATATTCGATGATTAAAGCGGCAGCGCAAAATGGTTGGATTAATGAAAAAGAAGTTGTTCTTGAAAAATTAATTAGTATGAAACGTGCAGGGGCAGATTTAATTATTACGTATCATGCAAAAGATGCAGCAAGATGGTTACAAGAAGGAGGCGCTAAATAATGAAAAAGTTTGATAAGTCAATTGCAGCGTTTGAAGAGGCGCAAGACTTAATGCCTGGTGGCGTAAATAGCCCGGTTCGTGCCTTTAAGTCTGTTGGGATGAATCCGTTGTTTATGGAGCGTGGAAAAGGCTCTAAAGTATATGATATCGATGGGAATGAATACATCGACTACGTATTATCATGGGGGCCTTTAATTCATGGTCATGCAAATGATCGTGTTGTAGAAGCGTTAAAATCTGTTGCTGAAAGAGGTACAAGCTTCGGTGCACCAACAGAAATTGAAAATAAATTAGCAAAACTTGTTATTGAGCGCGTGCCATCAATTGAGATTGTGCGTATGGTTAACTCTGGAACGGAAGCAACAATGAGTGCACTACGTTTAGCTCGTGGTTATACAGGTCGTAATAAAATCTTGAAATTTATTGGTTGTTACCACGGTCATGGTGATTCGTTATTAATTAAAGCTGGTTCTGGTGTGGCGACTTTAGGTTTACCAGATAGTCCTGGTGTACCAGAAGGTGTAGCGAAAAATACGATTACAGTAGCTTATAACGATTTAGAAAGCGTAAAATACGCGTTTGAACAATTCGGTGATGATATTGCTTGTGTAATTGTAGAACCAGTAGCAGGAAATATGGGGGTTGTTCCTCCGCAGCCTGGATTTTTAGAAGGTCTTCGTGAAGTAACAGAACAAAACGGTGCATTGCTTATTTTTGATGAAGTAATGACAGGGTTCCGAGTAGCTTATAATTGTGGCCAAGGTTATTATGGCGTAACGCCTGATTTAACATGCCTAGGTAAAGTAATCGGTGGTGGTTTACCGGTAGGAGCATACGGTGGTAAAGCGGAAATTATGCGCCAAGTTGCGCCAAGCGGACCGATTTACCAAGCTGGTACTTTATCAGGTAATCCACTTGCAATGGCGGCAGGTTATGAAACGTTAGTACAGTTAACGCCAGAATCATATGTAGAATTTGAGCGTAAAGCTGAAATGTTAGAAGCTGGATTACGTAAAGCAGCTGAAAAACATGGCATTCCGCATCATATTAACCGTGCAGGCTCTATGATTGGTATTTTCTTTACAGATGAACCCGTTATTAATTACGATGCAGCAAAATCTTCAAACTTAGAATTCTTTGCGGCTTACTATCGTGAAATGGTAGAACAAGGTGTATTCTTACCACCATCTCAATTCGAAGGTTTATTCTTATCGACAGCACATAGTGATGCAGATATTGAAGCGACGATTGCAGCAGCTGAAATTGCAATGTCAAAATTAAAAGCGTAGTGTATTAGAGAAAATCGCTCTCCATAAGGGGAGCGATTTTTTTTATTCATAAAGTAAGCTTCCCACACATAAATCTGTAATGACATATAGTTTGGGAGGGGGAAAAGAAGTGGCTACAGATCATTCATTACGATTTTCATTAAAAGAATCTGTGTGGTTCCAAAAAGGACAGGAAGTCGAAGAACTTTTGTCAATTTCGTTAGATCCAGACGTTGAGATAGAAGAGCTTGATCATGAAGTAATCGTGAGAGGACAATTAGATTTAACGGGAGAGTATGTTGCACGAAAAGATGATTCCGCGTATTCATTAAGAGAACTATCGCCAGCAAAGTCAATTGATTATGTAGAAACAAGAGAAGATGGGGTTAATGAACTTGTTCATTCCTTTCCACTTGAAATATCAATTCCGAGAAATCGAGTGAAAGTAATTGAAGAGCTATATGTATCAATCGAGGAATTTGATTATGAATTAAAGGAAAATGGTTGCTTACAATTATTAGCGGATATATCTATTACCGGTTTGTGTGATGAAGAGAGAAGCGAGGATGAAGTTGAAGAGGAAGAAACGGTGTATGCTGAGTTAGAAGAAGATTCAGCGCAAGAGGATGAAAATAGACCGGCGCCGCATGTAGAAGAACCAGCATATAAGGAATCAGATGAGTGGGAAGATTACGCATTTGAACCGTTCCAATTAGAGGAAAGAAAAGAGCAGGAATTAGAAGAAGAGAAAATAGAAGAACATGAATTTGTGGAACGTGAAGAGGAGCAAGAAACAACGCCGCAATTTGAACTGTTCGGACGAAAAGATTTCAAGAAAGAAAAAGCGAAAAAGCAGGAAGAACAAGAAGAAGAGTACTCACAGCGAGATGAAAATGCGCTTTATTTAACAAAACTATTTACGAAAGAACCGGAAGAAGAATTTACAAAGTTAAGAATGTATTTCGTGCAAGAAGGGGATACAATTGAATCTATTGCAGACCGTTATGAAACGTCTGTACAAAATTTATACCGTGTCAATCAAACAGAAGATATATTTTTAAATACGGGGCAAATTATTTATATTCCCGTTTCAAGGGTAAAGGCGAAATAAGGAAGTGAGTGTTTTCACTCACTTCCTTTCTTAGAGGCTATGTTTTGAATAGAAAGGGTTATTCGTATGGATATTGAGTTGCGAAATCACTATGAACCTATCGTGAGGCAATATAGATTGGATACGCAGCATATGGAAGAGCACGGAAATGTAATGAAAATTTATACGAATCAAGGTCCATATGCACTCAAGAAAATAGAAGGCAGAAAGTTAGAGCGGAATAACTTTCTGCATCATATTCAATATTTGAAGGAGAAAGGTTTTTCAAATTATGTACCTATATATCATGCGACGGATGGAAGTTATATTTTAAGTGACGGGACGTATAATTATTATTTAATGCCTTGGTTAGAACGTGCAGAAGGAAACGGTGAGGACAATGATCAATACCATAAAATGTTTCAGACACTTGGAACGTTGCATCAAAAAACTGTGAAGGAAGAAACGTATACGGAAGAAGATTTAGAAAAACATTATACAAGTATATCCGATCGTTGGGAAAATGATGGTGAGATGTTAGAAGAGTTTCTCGTAGAATCTGAATCAAAATGGTATATGTCCCCGTTTGAATTGCAATATTGTACGTACTATCATCATGTAATGAGAGCGCGTGAATTTGCAACGAAGCAATTAAATGAGTGGAACGATGCGATGAAAGAAAAAGAGAAAACGCGTATTACTTTTGTGCATGGTAATGTGTCACTGAATCATTTTTTATTTGACTATGAGCGGAATGGCTATTTTATTAGTTTAGAAAAATCGAAGTTTGCAACGCCTGTGCAAGATATAGTAGGTTTTTATTCACGGTCTTTAAACACATATCCAATCGCAAGAAGTGATCGGTTTGAATGGTTTCAAATGTATCAAAAAAATTTCCCTTTTACGAAAGAAGAGCAACTACTTATGTTTGCGTATATGACGTATCCATCACAATTTATTCGGCAAATCCAGTCTTATAAGAAAAGAAGAGATAATCGCAACGAGGAAAATGAACTGCGCGGAGTAAAGAGTTTGCAACAATCGCATTGGCTCGTTAGCAATATAGAATATTTCCTGTCACAATTACAAGCTGCCCAGCAAGGGAACGGATAAAGTAAACATTCCCCGCTGATGATTAGCCTTCACCAATTGGGCGTTTACGGGCAGCAGGGCTCCCATCTAACTTCTTTGCTTCAGCTGAGTTTTGAGGTGGAGGTCTTACTGCCCACAAATAGCGTGGTAAAGAAGATAAGTAGAGGATTCTACTTATCTTCTTTTTGGCACGAAAAGCTGTAGTTTTAAATTTATCTTGACGAATAAGGTTTCGTTTTTTACACTATTGTATATAATAATTAACAATCATATAAATGCCTTGAAGGGGAAGAGTATAACATGAAACGTCTTCAGAGAGGAGAATCATTAGCTGGGAGATTCTCTAGATAGTTATGTTAGAAGGTAGCCCTGGAGCATCTTTTCTGAACAGAATAGTTCTTATTAGGAAAAGACGGATTTGTCCGTTATCAAATTAAGAGTATAAGCAAATTATGAATTTGTTTGTAAATAAAGGTGGTACCGCGATGTCCCTCGTCCTTTTTGGATGAGGGACATTTTTTATTTTAAGGAGGGAAAATAATGTCAAACACGGAAAAGAATTTACCAACTAAATATGATCATATGTCCGTTGAAGAAGGCCTTTATCAATGGTGGCTTGAAGGCAAATATTTTGAAGCAACAGGAGACGAGAAGAAACAACCGTATACAATTGTAATTCCACCTCCGAACGTAACTGGTAAGTTACACTTAGGTCATGCTTGGGATACAACTCTTCAAGATATTTTAACTCGTACGAAGCGTATGCAAGGATACGATGTACTATGGCTTCCAGGAATGGACCATGCTGGTATCGCAACACAAGCGAAAGTAGAAGGAAAACTTCGTGAAGAAGGTATTTCACGTTACGATCTTGGCCGTGAAAAATTCCTTGAAAAAGCTTGGGAGTGGAAAGAAGAGTACGCTTCTCACATTCGTCAACAATGGGGGAAAGTTGGTTTAGGACTAGACTATTCTCGTGAACGTTTCACATTAGACAAAGGTTTATCAGATGCGGTTAATAAAGTATTCGTTCAATTATACGAAAAAGGCTTAATTTACCGTGGTGAATATATCATCAACTGGGATCCAGCTACACGTACAGCTCTTTCTGATATTGAAGTAATTCATAAAGAAGTTCAAGGTGCATTCTACCATATGAACTATCCGTTAACAGATGGTTCTGGTCATATTCGTCTTGCGACAACTCGTCCAGAAACGATGCTTGGTGATACAGCAGTAGCAGTTCATCCAGAAGACGATCGTTACAAACATTTAATCGGAAAAACAGTTACACTTCCAATCGTAGGCCGTGAGATTCCGATTATTGCTGATGAGTACGTAGAAAAAGATTTCGGAACGGGCGTTGTAAAAATTACACCAGCTCATGACCCGAATGACTTTGAAGTAGGTAACCGTCATGACTTACCACGCATTTTAGTAATGAACGAAGATGGAACAATGAACGAAAAAGCTGGTAAGTATAACGGTATGGATCGTTTCGAATGCCGTAAAGAATTAGTAAAAGACTTACAAGAAGCTGGCGTATTAGTAGAAATCGAGCCACATATGCATTCAGTAGGTCATAGTGAGCGTAGCGGTGCAGTTGTTGAGCCTTATTTATCAACACAGTGGTTCGTAAAAATGGCTCCACTTGCTGAAAAAGCAGTAGCGCTTCAACAAAAAGAAGAAGAAAAAGTAACGTTCGTACCAGAGCGTTTTGAAAACACATATTTACGTTGGATGGAAAATATTCATGACTGGTGTATTTCTCGTCAATTATGGTGGGGACACCGTATTCCAGCTTGGTACCATAAAGAAACTGGTGAAGTATACGTAGGTACAGAAGCACCAGTAGATATTGAAAACTGGAATCAAGATAACGATGTACTTGATACATGGTTCAGTTCAGCGTTATGGCCATTCTCAACACTTGGTTGGCCAAATGAAGATTCAGCAGACTTCAAACGTTACTATTCAACAGATGCACTAGTAACGGGTTATGATATCATCTTCTTCTGGGTATCTCGTATGATTTTCCAAGGTTTAGAGTTTACAGGCGAGCGTCCATTTAAAGATGTATTAATTCACGGTTTAGTTCGTGACGAGCAAGGTCGTAAAATGAGTAAATCTCTTGGTAACGGTATTGACCCAATGGATGTTATCGAGAAGTACGGTGCAGATGCAATGCGTTTCTTCTTATCAACAGGAAGTGCACCAGGTCAAGATTTACGTTTCAGCATGGAAAAAGTAGAATCTACTTGGAACTTCATTAATAAAATTTGGAACGCATCACGTTTCGTATTAATGAACATGGATGATATGAAGTATGAAGAAATCGATTTAACTGGTGAAAAATCAGTTGCGGATAAGTGGATCTTAACTCGCTTAAACGAAACAATCGAAAGCGTAACACGTAACATGGATAAATATGAGTTCGGTGAAGCTGGTCGTTCATTATACAACTTCATTTGGGACGATTTCTGTGATTGGTATATTGAAATGGCGAAACTTCCACTATACGGTGAAGATGAAGCAGCTAAGAAAACAACTCGTTCTATTTTAGCTTACGTATTAGATCAAACAATGCGTCTATTACACCCATTCATGCCATTCGTAACAGAGAAAATTTGGCAACATTTACCGCATGAAGGCGAGTCTATTACAGTAGCTGCTTGGCCAACAGTTCGCGAAGATTTACAAGATACGGAGGCTGCGGCAGAAATGCACCTTCTAGTTGATATCATTCGCTCTGTTCGTAACATCCGTGCAGAAGTAAATACGCCAATGAGCAAAAAAGTTCAAATGCAAATTAAAGCAAAAGATGAGGCTGTACTTGCTCAACTTACGAAAAATAGCTCTTACATTGAGCGTTTCTGTAACCCAAGCGAATTAACAATTCAAACAGACTTACAAGCGCCAGAAAAGGCAATGACTGCAATCGTATCAGGTGCAGAGTTATTCTTACCGTTAGCTGATCTTATCAATCTTGATGAAGAGAGAGCTCGTCTTGAGAAAGAACTTGAGAAGTTCGATAAAGAAGTAGAACGTGTACAGAAGAAACTTTCTAACCAAGGTTTCGTAGCGAAAGCTCCTGCAGCGGTTATTGAAGGAGAGCGTGCGAAAGAGCAAGATTACCTAGAAAAACGCGAAGCAGTTCGTCAACGTCTAGCAGATCTTGAAAAGTAAAAATGTTTTTAGAGACTCACTATATTGGTGAGTCTCTTTTCTTTGCGTATAATAGAACTATGAAAGTTGTCTTTTGAAAGGGGAAAAACATACGTGATACATACATACGAAGAAGCGATAGGGTGGATCCATAGCCGATTGAAATTTGGAATTAAGCCAGGATTAGAAAGAATGAGATGGATTTTAGAAGAACTTGGAAATCCAGAGCGTCATATAAAATGTGTTCATCTTGCTGGTACAAATGGAAAAGGTTCAACGTTAACATATATGCGTTACATGTTAGAAGGCGCGAAATATAAGGTAGGAACGTTTACCTCTCCTTACATCGAATCATTTAATGAACGCATTAGTGTGAATGGAACACCAATTGCAGACGAAGAGATTACTGAACTTGTAAAGCTGGTAAAACCAGTCGTGGAAAAACTAGATGAAACGGATTTAGGGGAAGCGACAGAGTTTGAAATTATTACTGTTATGGCGATTTGCTATTTCGGCAAATTCAATTTCTGTGATGTTGTTTTATTTGAAACAGGGCTTGGTGGACGTTTTGATTCTACCAATGTTATACACCCTGTTCTCACGATTATTACGAATATCGGTCACGATCATATGCATATTTTAGGAAATACACTAGGAGAAATTGCATATGAAAAGGCGGGGATTATTAAGTCTGGCGTGCCGGTAATTACTGGTGTACAAGATGAAGAAGCTTTGCAAGTTATTCAAAATGTTGCAAAGGAAAATCATGCAAACTTATACGAGATGGACAACCATTTTACAGCATTACATAAACAGTCTAGTGAAGATGGAGAACAGTTCGATTTCACTTGTCCTTTCGCCTCTTTTGAAGATGTGCGAATCACAATGAAAGGCAGCCACCAAGTAGGGAACGCAGCACTTGCGCTTATGGCAGTCATGTATGTAAAAACATACTTATCATTTTTAATTGAGGAAGAAGAAATAAGAACTGGATTACAGGAAGCGTATTGGGTGGGGCGCTTTGAAAAACTGCAAAGTAATCCAGATATTATTATAGATGGTGCTCATAATCCAGAAGGTATCGAAAGCCTTGTGAAAACAGTAGAAGCGCATTACAAAGATAAAAATGTAATAGTGTTATTTACTGCCCTTGGTGATAAACAATTACATAACATGGTAGGCCAATTAGAAACCATTGCAGATGAAATTATTTTTACAACATTCGCCTTTGATCGTGCTATTTCTGCTGATAAGCTTGCATCATATTCACAGAAAGAATCAAAATTAGTTTTTGAAAATTGGAAAGAGGCAATTGATACAAAAGTTGAAATGATAGCAGAAAATGATGTTTTTATCATAACAGGTTCTCTTTATTTCATTTCTGAAGTACGAAAATATATTTGCGAGAAAAACTAGATAGTCTTTGCTATCTAGTTTTTTTGTTCTACAAATGAAGTCAAATGCATACATATAAGATAAATATATAGGGTTATTTGGCGAATTCCTCTGACAAATATCTCGTTTTTTTATGAAATGAATATGATATGATGCGGACAACGATAAGAGGTGAGGTGTGAGTGTATGGACAAGCAATCACGAACGATCTCAGTGAAAGTGAATGGAACAGAAGCGAAGTATGAGGAAAAAAAGAAAGATGAATTTGAATGGATGGTAGTAGAAAGTGAACGACCGAAAAATGTTGTTCCGTTTCAAAAAGCGAAATCAATGTCTGTGGAAAAATACCGAAAGAAGTGGAGTAATACATTAATTGTAATCGTTGCAACTGCAATCATTATCGGTACGGCGTTTGGAATGGGGATGCTTCATTTACTTACTGGACAAGGAACGACAGGAGGAAGTGAAGTGACAGCTTCAAGGCCGACTGGAAATGGAGAATCAAAGGTGGGTGGAACGGCAGAACAAACACCAGCACCGAAAGAAGAAAAACAAAAAGCACAAGCAGGAACGTCATTGGATCCAATGAAATTATTTTTTGTTCAAGGGGGGCTTTATTCTTCTGAAGAAAAGGGACAGGCAGCTCTTGAAGAATGGAAAGGCAATGGGGGCATTGGTGCTTTAAGACCGAGCGGTGATAAGTATGCAATAGTTGTTGGTATTGCTAGCGATGAACAGTCTATAAATCAATTAATGACTAAGTATAAAAATGATGGTGTCTCCGTTTTAAAAAAGAACTGGGATATAACAGATAAAGCATTGCTGAAAGATGATAAAGAAGTAGGAACATTTTTAACAAAAGTGCAGCCATTATACACTCATTTAGCAAAATATGCTTCTAGCGTACAAGTTGGTGGAAAAAGCAGCGCAAAAGATATAGAAGTAATTGGAAAAGAATGGAAAAAGGTTGAAAAAGAAGGGAAAAGTATGAAACAAGAAGAAGCAAAGAAACTGTATATGTATACGTCGGTAGCTGTACAAACAGTAAAAGATGGGAAGATGGATAAGGAATCTTTGGCGAAATTAAATCAAGTTATTATTGATGGTTTACTCTCGTATGAAAAAATTGTTTCGTAGAAAGTGAAATGATAGGATAATAAAATGAGTAAGAAAGAAGTACATGTACTTCTTTCTTTTCTTTTGAATTTAGAGCAAAGTGCTTTCTCTATGACAGGAATATAATCGTATGCAATAAAGAAGTGTTATTTTAGTTAGAGAAATTAATATTTCTTTCATTTGTGGACAAACTATTCCTTTGATACGATTAATATAAATTGTTCTGCTTCATGTGAGAAAGGAAGGAGAAAATATGAGAAAAATAATTTTAGCTTCAGGGTCACCTCGGAGGAAGGAATTGCTTGAGTTAGCTAGTGTGCCATTTGAAATCGTTGTAAGTGAAGTAGAGGAAACAATTGGTGCATATTCATCGCCTTCTGATATTGTAATGTCGCTTGCCTTGCAAAAAGCATCAGCGGTGGCAGAAAATAATAGTGATCACATTGTGTTAGGTGCAGATACAATTGTTACATATGAGTCGCGTATTCTTGGTAAGCCTTCTAATGAGGATGAGGCGAAAGAGATGTTGCAATTACTATCAGGGAAAACACATGAAGTGTATACAGGTGTTGCAATTATAGCAAAAGAAAAAACGGTTACTTTTTATGAGCGTACAGAAGTTACATTTTGGGAGTTAACAGGAGAGGAAATTGATACATACGTCGCGTCGAAAGAACCTCTTGATAAAGCCGGTAGTTATGGGATTCAAGGTAAAGGATCTATTTTCGTTCAAAATATTCAAGGGGACTACTATAGTGTAGTTGGCTTACCAATTGCACGTCTCGTTCGGGAATTAAAACAATTTGATATTGATGTAACCCATGCGTAAAATTGCATGGGGTTTTCTTTGAGAGAACAAATAAAGGGGTGGAGAGATGAACGGTATTCGTGATGTTGTAAGAGAAGAACAGCCACGGGAGCGTTTATTGTTAGAAGGTGCTGGAAGTTTATCAAATCGAGAGCTTCTCGCAGTGTTACTCAGAACAGGTTCTAAAGAAGAAACAGTTTTAAAGTTGTCAGATAAAATTTTACATCAATTTGATGGCTTACGTATGTTGAAAGATGCAACATTAGAAGAGCTAATTAGTATACATGGTATTGGGATTTCAAAGGCATCGCAACTTATGGCAGCCTTTGAACTAGGCAGAAGAATGGTACGTTTAGAATATCAAAATAGATATAGTATTCGAAGTCCAGAAGATTGTGCGAAATACATGATGGAAGAAATGCGTTTTTTACAACAAGAGCATTTTGTTTGTTTATATTTAAATACAAAAAATCAAGTTATACATAGGCAAACGATCTTTATTGGAAGTTTAAACACGTCAATTGTACACCCGAGGGAAGTTTTTAAAGAAGCCTTCCGTCGTGCAGCAGCCTCTATCATATGTCTTCATAACCATCCCTCAGGAGATCCCACGCCGAGCCGTGAAGATATTGCAGTAACAAAACGCTTAGTAGAATGCGGCCAGATTATCGGAATTGAAGTGCTTGATCATATTATAATAGGTGACCATAAATTCGTGAGTTTAAAGGAAAAAGGTCATATTTAAGACTATGCTTTTTACTTATTTTGTTTTATAATGTGATTTATGAGTTTTTTGTAGAAATTTATCTACAAAAAGGATAAAGATATAAAAAACGTACTGTTTTTATAATATAAAGTAAGAAAAAATGAGTCCGTGAAAACAAGAAAGGAAGATAAATAATATGTTTGGATTTGGTGGATTTACTCGCGATCTTGGAATAGACTTAGGAACTGCGAACACGCTTGTATATGTAAAAGGAAAAGGTGTAGTTTTACGTGAACCTTCAGTAGTTGCGTTACAAACTGATACGAAACAAATCGTTGCTGTAGGTAGCGATGCAAAACAAATGATTGGTCGTACACCAGGGAACGTTGTGGCACTTCGCCCGATGAAAGACGGTGTAATTGCTGATTATGAAACAACTGCAACAATGATGAAATATTACATTCAACAAGCTCAAAAATCAAACGGTTTCTTCTCACGTAAGCCGTATGTAATGGTATGTGTACCATCTGGTATTACAGCTGTAGAAAGACGTGCAGTAATCGATGCGACTCGTCAAGCGGGTGCTCGTGATGCTTATCCTATCGAAGAGCCATTTGCAGCAGCAATTGGTGCAAACTTACCTGTTTGGGAACCAACTGGTAGTATGGTTGTTGATATCGGTGGCGGTACAACAGAAGTTGCAATTATTTCTCTAGGTGGTATTGTAACAAGCCAGTCAGTCCGTGTTGCTGGTGATGATATGGACGATTCAATCATTCAGTACATTAAGAAAAGCTATAACTTAATGATCGGTGAAAGAACAGCTGAAGCATTAAAATTAGAAATTGGTTCTGCAGGCGAGCCAGAAGGTATCGAGCCTATGGAAATTCGCGGTCGTGATTTAGTAAGTGGTTTACCAAAAACAGTACTAATTCAGCCAGAAGAAATTGCAGATGCATTAAAAGATACAGTAGATGCGATTGTAGAATCAGTTAAAAATACGTTAGAAAAAACTCCACCTGAATTAGCGGCTGATATTATGGACCGCGGTATCGTATTAACAGGTGGCGGGGCATTACTACGTAATTTAGATAAAGTAATTAGTGAAGAAACGAAAATGCCAGTTCTTGTTGCAGAAGATCCATTAGATTGCGTAGCAATTGGAACAGGTAAAGCATTAGACAATATCGATCTTTTCAAAACTGCTGCTCGATAATATTGCAAAATAAAAATCAGTGAAATTAAGAGGGTGTGAACGTGCCACAGTTTTTCTTAAACAAAAGATTAATTGTTTTGTTGGTTAGTATTATTCTTCTCGTGGCATTGATTGGAATCTCATTGAAAGAACGGAACAGTTTAACATGGCCAGAGCAGTTTGTTAAAGATACTGTCGGTGTTGTAGAACGTGTATTCCAAAAGCCAGCGAAATACGTAGCTGGATTCTTCGAAAATGTAGAGGATGTAAAGCGCACGTATGAAGAGAATAAAGAATTAAAAGCAAAATTAGATAATTATGCAGGTCTATCAGGGAAAGTAAAACAATTAGAAGATGATAACAAGAAGTTACAAGAGCTAACTGGTAAAAAAGAGTTAAATAGCGGGTATACTGAAATTCCAGCTACTGTTGTTTCTCGTAATCCAGATAAATGGTACGATTTAATTGGAATTGATAAAGGGGCACAGCAAGGAATTAAAAAAGATATGGCTGTAGTAACTTCACAAGGGTTAGTTGGAAGAGTGAAAAGTGTATCTCAGTTTACATCATCAGTAGAATTACTAAGTTCTATGAGCCGAACAAATCGCGTTTCTGCTATTGTACAAGGGCAAGAGAAAATCTTTGGATTGATTGAAGGTTATGACAAAGAAAAGCAATTACTTCTTTTCACAAAGATTGGCTCTGATGCACCGGTAGAGAAAGATCAACTAGTTGTAACATCTGGACTGGGTGATATTTTCCCGAAAGGTCTTGTAATTGGAAAAATCGTTGAAGTTCAGCCGGATGCATATGGCTTAACAAAAACAGCTTATGTAAAACCTGCCGCTGATTTAAATGACGTAGAGCATATTACGGTTGCTAAACGTGCAACACCTTCAGCGCCATTAGAATAGGAGGAGAAGAAGAGATGATGAAGATATTAAAAAGAGCAGCTCTTCCTCTTTTGCTCCTTTTTGTGTTTCTATTTGAAAATATGTTTGCTACTGTTGTTCCAACGGATGTATTTTGGAAAGACAGCATAGCAGCACCGCATTTCTTTATAATCGTCTTATGTTTTATTACAGTGTATTATAGTCCGGTCCAAGGGATTTATTACGGACTATTATTTGGCTTCTTATTTGATACCGTATACACAGAACTTGTCGGGATATATATTTTTGCTTATCCGATTTTAGCTTATTTAGTATATAGTGTGATGAAAGTACTACAATTGAATTTATTTATTGTTGTTTCTATCATATTAGCTAGCGTTGTAGCACTAGAGTATTATGTGTATGGATTCTTAACTTTATTAGGACGTACTCATATGCCAGCGTATGTCTTTTTCACAGATCGTCTCCTTTCTACTTTATTGTTAAATGCTATTTTCTTATTGATAGTTTGTTTCCCACTGAGACGATATATAGTGCGTCTTTCAAAAGCGATGGAAGAAAAAGAAAAAAGGATTTTCTAATTTTATGTCGAATTGAATCGGTGGGGTGAACTTTAGTGGAAGAAAAAAAGCAACAAAATGTAACGATAAAAGGGACAAAAGATGGGATAACGCTTCATTTAGATGATTGTTGTTCATTCTCAGAATTATTGATGGAATTAGACGAAAAACTTTCTACACATTACTACGATGGTGATGGGCGCTCTTTAATTGAAGTGCATGTGAAAGTAGGAAATCGTTATTTAACAGAAGTCCAACAAGAAGAGATTCGTACGTTAATTCGTAATAAAAAGAATCTTGTTGTGGATTCAATTGAAAGTGATGTTATCACTAAAGCAGAAGCAATAGCTTGGAAAGAAGAAACAGAAATTGTCCCTATTTCCAAAATTGTTCGCTCTGGACAAGTTTTACATGTAAAAGGAAATTTGTTGTTAATTGGAGATGTTAATCCAGGCGGAACGGTTATCGCTGGGGGGAATATTTTTGTCGTAGGATCATTAAGAGGAATTGCACATGCTGGGTATTATGGGGATTCGGATGCTGTAATCGCTGCATCTGTTATGAACCCGATGCAACTTCGAATTAGTGATGTGGCAATGCGGGCTCCGGAAGAGAAAGAAGACGGAGCGGAGGCGGCAGAATGTGCGTATATTAATGAGAACAATCACATTGTTGTCGATCGCCTGCAACTTCTCACTCATCTTAGACCTAATTTAACAAAGTTAGAAAGGGGAATTGTATAGCTGTGGGAGAGGCAATAGTAATTACATCTGGAAAAGGCGGAGTAGGTAAAACTACTACATCTGCGAACATTGGTACGGCCCTAGCGTTATCTGGAAAGAAAGTGTGCTTAATTGACACAGATATCGGTCTTCGAAATTTAGACGTAGTAATGGGGCTGGAAAATCGTATTGTATTTGATCTTGTTGATGTCGTTGAAGGGCGTTGCCGTTTACCTCAGGCTCTTATTAAAGACAAACGTTTTGATGATCTTTATTTATTACCTGCAGCACAAACGAGTGATAAATCAGCGGTAACACCTGAACAAATGGATGAATTAATACAAGTATTACGTCAAGATTATGATTACATATTAATCGATTGTCCTGCGGGGATTGAGCAGGGATTTAAAAATGCGGTAGCTGGTGCGGATAAAGCAATCGTTGTTACGACTCCAGAAGTATCCTCAATGCGCGATGCGGATCGTATTATTGGGCTTTTAGAAAAAGAGGATATTGAACCACCCAAACTTGTTATTAACCGTGTACGTAGTCATATGCTTCATGAACAGGATATGTTAGATGTTGATGAAATTGTACGTACATTGTCAATCGAGCTTCTTGGTGTTGTCGAAGATGATGATGAAGTTATTCGAGCTACAAATACAGGTGAACCTGTGGCGTTGCAACCAAGCGGAAAAGCAGCGTTGGCTTATCGTAATATTGCAAGACGCTTGTTAGGTGAGAATGTACCATTACAAGCATTTGAACAAGAAAAGGTATCGGTATTTGCAAAGGTGAAAAACTTCTTTGGAATCCGTTAAGAGCACTTCGCACATATGCGAGGTGCTTTCTTTTTTCTTCACACGAATATCTTTCTTTCTTAGCTCATACATATGTACAAACTGTATACAACTGTTTCTAAATGAAATTAGCTTAACGAAAGAAAGGAGACAGTATGAAGAATAGACGCGTAGAAGAAATTAAAAAGCGGATTGCAAAAAGGAAGGCCGAGCAAGAAAGGATGGAGGAAGAGCAGTATTTTAACGGAGGGAATTTTGATAGTGAAGCAGTATTTATTGAAGATGGAGAAAAGGAAATGCATCCCTTATTTCGAAAGGAAGTCTTTTTCTTCAAAGTTTTATTATCAGCAATATTAGTTCTTTCGGTTGCTATTTTATATAAGAATGCTCCTTCTTCATTCAATGGAGCTAAAGCTGTTACAGAAAAAGTGATGAAAGAGGAATTTCAGTTTGCTACTGTAGCGAAATGGTACGAAAAGCAATTTGGAAAACCGCTTGTATTCTATTCGCCGAACGAGAAAAAAGAAGGAAGTATTCAGCAAAAAGATTATGCAATTCCTGCTTCTGGAAAAGTAATGCAAGGGTTTCAAAAAAATGGCCAAGGTGTATTTGTCCAAACAGCTACAAATGCAAAAGTGGAGTCAGTAAATGAAGGGTTAGTTGTTTTTGCAGGCAAGAAAGAGGAACTTGGAAATACAGTTCAAATTCAACATGCAGATGGTACGGAGTCATGGTATGCAAACTTAAACGATATGTCAGTGAAATTATATGATTACGTTTCAAAGAAACAAAAAATTGGAACGGTGAGTAATGATACAAATGATAAAAATGGAAAGTTTTATTTCGCGATAAAAAAGAATGAGAAATTTATTGATCCGATCCAGGTGATATCATTTGATTAAATATAGGGACGTTTTAACGAAAATTTCCGTGCATCCATTATTTTGGGTTATTATTGTCATTGGTATTTTTACTGCGCGTTTTAAAGAGTTATTACTGTTATTTTGTATTGTTCTTATTCATGAACTTGGGCATGCTATTGCAGCAGCACACTATAATTGGCGTATAAAAAGAATTCAGCTTTTGCCGTTTGGTGGCGTGGCCGAGCTTGAGGAACATGGTAATAAGTCATTGAAAGAGGAACTTGTTGTCGTAATTGCAGGGCCGATTCAACATGTTTGGATGATGCTGGTAGGTTATATGTTGTTTGAAGCCGGTTGGTTGAATGCAGATTTATATTATTTCTTTATGTGGAATAATATAATTATTTTAGCGTTTAATTTACTCCCTATTTGGCCGTTAGATGGCGGGAAAGTATTGTTTAATATACTATCATATCGTTTTCCTTATTTACAAGCACATGAAAAGATGATGAAATTGTCATGTGTTTTTTTTGGTGTAATATTAGGATGGCAGTTGCTCTGGAATAGTAACAATATTATGATGTGGGTACTACTCATATTTTTGGCAGTGTCGTTATATCAAGAGTGGAAACAAAGACGGTATGCATTTATGCGTTTTTTATTAGAACGTTATTATGGAAATAAAAGAGGGATTGAAAAGATTGCACCTATTGAAGTGCAATCAGAAGATCATTTATATAAGATATTCACAAAATTTCGTAGAGGATATAAGCATTCTATTATCATCCGTGGAAAATATAAAGAGCATTACACATTGGATGAAAATGAATTGCTCTATGCATATTTTACTGAAAAACGAACAACCTCATCAGTTGAAGAATTAATCGGTTAGTGTTGACGATAGCACTAACCTTTTATTATTGTAAAAGCAAAGAAGATTATAAAGTGAGGAAATAATTTTGAAAACGTTATATGTGAATTACGCTGGTTCGGAAAAGCGCGTTGCAATTGAAGAGAAGAAAAAGATTGTTGAGTTTTTATGGAAACGTAATGAAGAGCAAGAGATTGTTGGGCATATTTATGTTGGACGTATCGTAAGAACAATTGCTGGAATGAACGCAGCTTTTGTAAATATAGGTTTAGAAAAACATGCGTATCTTTCATACGATGATGTACCACCTTCTTATCGTATACATGAAGGGCAAGCGATACTCGTACAGGTTGTGAAAGAGGCAATTGATACGAAAGGGCCTAAATTGACAGCGAATATAGAATTTACCGGGAAATATGTCGTTTATATGCCGTTTGATGAGATGCGAG
Source organism: Bacillus sp. EB V-12 (assembly GCF_056158125.1). NCBI lineage: Bacteria > Bacillati > Bacillota > Bacilli > Caryophanales > Bacillaceae > Bacillus > Bacillus sp. EB V-12. The sequence continues at coordinate 226,649 of NZ_JBUXJL010000001.1, forward strand.
CTGTTTCTCGGAAAATAAAAAATAATAAAAGAAGACAACAGTTACTTGAAATTGAAGTAGAAGGAACGGGAGGTTACATTTTCCGCTCTGCTTCTGAAAAAGGGGGAATTGAAGAAATACAAGCTGAAATGCAAGGGTTACAACAGTTGTATGAAGAGTTAAAAAGAAAAGAGGATCAAGGAAAGGCGCCGTTATTACTTCATCGACCGGCGACCTTTTTAGATCGTGTATTTCAAGAGAACCCAATTGAAACAATTGAAAAAGTAGTTGTAGATACAAGAAGTATAGTAAAAGAGTTAGAAGACAAAGTTGGAAAAGAAAAAGTATCTTTTTATAATGAAAAGTCTTCGATGTTTAACCATTTTGGAATAGAGCGTGAAATTGAGAAAGCACTCCAAAAAATTGTGTGGCTTCCAAATGGTGCTTATTTAATTGTAGAGCAAATGGAGACGATGACTGTAATTGATGTGAATACGGGCAAGTTTACTGGAAAACAAAATTTACAAGATACAGTACTTCGCACAAATGAGATGGCAGCTGAAGAAATTGCACGCCAATTAAGACTTCGTGATATTGGTGGTATGATATTAATTGATTTTATTAATATGAAAAAAAGAGAAGATAAAGAAAAGGTAAGAGAATGTCTCATAGCTGCTATGCAAGATGACCGAACATATACAAGGGTGCTCGGTTTTACGGAGCTAGGGATTTTGGAGATGACACGAAAACGTAAAAAACATTCTTTACGTGACGTATTACTAGAAGAGTGTGTATCTTGCAAAGCGACGGGTTATGTGATGTCGCATGAAACAATTGCGTATGAGTTAGAGAGAGAACTAATCACATATGGAAATATAGAAGATGAAGCGGTATTAATCGCTGCGCCTAAAGAACTGCAAAAACAATTTTTGCAAAAAGAATTACAAAAAAATATTCCATTTGAAATTTATTTCAAAGATGATATTATCGAAAAGTACGCTATTATCCGTTTTGGAAGTAAAAAAGAAATTGTAGAACGGAAAAAATAGTTAGTAGAAGATTCATTGACAATACTCAATGAATTATGGTAACATCTTTATGTTATAGTTTATAGCACCTAAACGGCTATATGCTACAACCGCACAAGACAGGTTCCCTAAAGGCATTTATGTCTACCTCGTTTTTGGCGAGTCTTAGTAATTAAGAGGAGGTGCAAGTATGTACGCAATTATCGAAACAGGTGGAAAACAAATTAAAGTTGAAGCTGGTCAAGCAATCTACATTGAAAAATTAGATGTTGAAGCTGGTGAAACTGTTACTTTTGACAAAGTTCTTTTCGTTGGTGGCGAAAACGTTAAAGTTGGTAGCCCAGTTGTAGAAGGTGCAACAGTTACTGCGAAAGTTGAAAAACAAGGTCGCGCTAAGAAAATTATCGTTTTCAAATACAAAGCGAAAAAGAACAATCGTAAGAAACAAGGTCATCGTCAACCTTACACTAAGCTAGTTGTTGAAGCTATCAACGCTTAATTCTGGTTAACATGATTAAAATTACGATAAGTCGCACGAAATTAGGAAGTATCCAATCATTTAAAATGACTGGACATGCCGATTATGCGCCACATGGACAAGACCTTGTCTGTGCTGGAACTACAGCGGTTGTGTTTGGTTCTATAAATGCAGTGGAAGAACTTTGTAATGTGCAAGCAACTATTGAACTCGGAAGTGATGGCGGATTCTTAACGTATGAATTGCCTAATGATTTAGACGTTCATGCAGCAGAAAAAGCACAAACCCTTTTAGAAGGATTAGTTGTTTCGCTTAAGACGATCGAACTTGATTACGGAAAGTATATCCGTTTAATAGAAAAAGTGCAGGAGGTGTAACGTATGTTAAGATTAGATCTTCAGTTTTTCGCATCTAAGAAAGGTGTAGGTAGTACAAAGAACGGTCGTGACTCTCAGTCAAAACGTCTTGGTGCTAAACGCGCAGATGGTCAAACGGTTTCAGGTGGTTCAATTCTTTACCGTCAACGCGGTACAAAAATTTATCCAGGTGTTAACGTTGGTCGTGGTGGCGATGACACTTTATACGCGAAAGTTGACGGCGTAGTACGCTTTGAGCGTCTTGGCCGTGACCGCAAACAAGTGAGCGTATATCCTGTTGCTCAAGAAGCATAAGAACTCACGGAAAACTCTAACCTGAGTGCAGGTTAGAGTTTTTCTATATTAAGGGGTATCTAAATGAATGAAAAATGGACAATTATAGATGCATTGCGCCATTCAAGACATGATTGGCTCAATCGTATGCAGATGGTGAAAGGAAACCTTTCACTTGGAAAAGTGGAAGAAATTCATAGTCTCATCGATCGTTTTGTCCAAGAAGCGAGACAAGAATCCAATCTGATGGGGCTATCAATGCCTTTATTTTCAGAGTGGATTTTAACATATAATTGGAAACAGCAGCCGTGCTTATTGGAGTACGAAGTATTAGGGAAATTACATAACTTATCTCACTTGGATGAGACTGTATGTACATGGACGAATCAATTTTTCTCAATGCTTCAGCATAGTTTAGACGTATATGTTGAAAATTATGTTTGTATCACAATTGAATGTGACGCGGAGAATGCTCGTTTCTTTTTTGATTTTCGTGGTAAGCTAACGAGTGTAGAAGAACTACAGAATTGGCTTGCGACCCAAAACAATAAATGGTATTCCATTTCTTATACAGTGCGAGACGAAGAAGTCTCAGTTATATTACAACCAATTGAAAAAAGTGTGGTGAAATAATGTTTGTAGATCAGGTCAAGATATATGTAAAAGGCGGCGACGGTGGTAACGGTATGGTTGCGTATCGTCGTGAGAAGTATGTTCCTAAAGGTGGCCCAGCAGGTGGCGACGGCGGTAAAGGTGCAGATGTTGTTTTCGTAGTTGAGGAAGGCTTACGTACATTAATGGACTTCCGCTACCAACGTCATTTCAAAGCTGATCGCGGTCAGCACGGAATGAGTAAAGGTCAGCACGGACGTAAATCTGAAGATTTACTTGTAAAGGTTCCGCCAGGAACAGTAGTAAAAGATGAAAAAACTGGTCAAATTCTTGCCGATTTAGTAACGCATGGACAAACTGCTGTAATTGCAAAAGGTGGCCGTGGTGGCCGTGGTAACTCACGTTTCGCAACAGCTACGAACCCAGCGCCAGAAATCGCTGAGAACGGGGAACCAGGTCAAGAGCGTGATGTCATTCTAGAACTTAAAGTACTAGCAGACGTTGGACTTGTTGGATTCCCAAGTGTAGGTAAATCTACATTATTATCTGTTGTATCATCAGCGCGTCCGAAAATTGCAGAGTATCACTTCACAACAATCGTTCCGAATCTTGGTGTTGTTGAAACTGGTGATAACCGCAGCTTCGTTATGGCTGACCTTCCAGGACTAATTGAAGGCGCACATGCTGGCGTTGGACTTGGACACCAATTCTTACGTCATATTGAGCGTACACGTGTAATCGTGCATGTTATTGATATGTCTGGTTTAGAAGGCCGTGATCCATATGAAGATTACGTAACGATTAATAATGAATTGAAAGAATACAATCTTCGCTTAACTGAGCGTCCACAAGTTGTTGTTGCAAACAAAATGGATATGCCAGATGCAGAAGAAAACTTACAAGCATTTAAAGAGAAAGTGGGAGACGAAGTAAAAATCTTCCCAATCTCAGCTGTAACAAGACAAGGTGTTCGTGACTTACTGTTTGAAGTAGCAAACTTAATAGAAACAACACCAGAATTCCCAATACATGAAGTTGCGGATGAGTCTGATACAAGTGTAATGTACAAATTTGATACTGAAGGTGTTAAATTTGAAATTACACGTGAAAGTGATGGCACGTTTGTTATCTCTGGTTACGATATAGAGAAAACATTCAAGATGACAGACTTCTCACGTGATGAATCTATACGTCGTTTCGCTCGTCAAATGCGCGGAATGGGTATTGATGAAGCGCTTCGTGCACGTGGTGCAAAAGACGGAGATATTGTAAAAATTCTTGAATATGAATTTGAATTTATCGATTAAGACTGCCGAAATACGGCAGTCTTTTTTTATATCGTAAAAATCGGATTTATATAGGAAAAAATCCCCACTAATTAAATTTTCAATTTATAATGGAAAAAGGAGTAAATGTAGAAGAATTCTTTTATGGGGAGAAAAAGAACATGTATAAAATATTAATTGTAGAAGACGATGAGAAAATTGCGGGAATATTAGAGGAGCATTTAGAAAGGTATGGCTATCAATCATTTAGAGCAAGTGATTTACGTCATATAAAAGATGAGTTTGTAAAAATAAATCCTCATCTTGTGTTACTTGATATTAATTTACCGTACTTTGATGGTTTTTATTGGTGTCGTCAAATTCGTACTGTATCGAATGCGCCGATTATTTTTGTTTCTGCAAGAACAGGGGAAATGGATCAAGTAATGGCGATTGAAAATGGCGGCGATGATTATATTACGAAGCCATTCCATTTAGATATCGTAATGGCAAAGGTGAAGAGTGCGCTTCGCCGTGGCTATGGAGAGTATGCCTCTGCTGCTGAGAGTGATTGTTTAGGTGTAAATGGACTGTTGTTATTCCCGTCCCAGCATATCGTTGAGTGGCAGGGACAACAAACTGAACTGACAAAAAATGAGTTTTACTTATTAGAGTGTTTAATGAAACAGGTGAATCAATATGTAACGCGTGAAGAACTGTTAGAAGCTCTATGGGATGAAGTAGCATTTGTGGATGATAATACATTAACCGTAAATGTAAAACGTGTAAGGAAGAAACTAGAAGAGCTAGGCATTAAAAATGCAATTGTAACGAAACGTGGATATGGTTATGCGCTTCTTACAGAGTGGGGCGAAGGGCATGAAGGTTAAAAATTACCTCATGGACCGCTTTTCTTTAATACTTTCTTATATTGTTAGCCTTTGTTTATTTGGGCTTGTTTTGCAGTTGCAAAGTCTTTTAGAAAAGAAATCCATTGATTGGAGTACGTGGTTATATGGACTTTTATTAGGAACAGTTGTGTTTACTGTATACCTCATTTACGATTACCGAAAACGGAGTGTGTTTTTAAAGAGGATCGAAAAGTATGTTACTGTTGGAAATACATTACATGACTCTTTACTTATTGATGAATCTTATACATCAGAGCAAGAAATGGTCGTTGAATCTTTTACGTTATTAAGACAGCAATATATGAATGAAGTTCATAAACAGCATGCGAAAGAGCAACAGCAAATGATATTTATGAACCAATGGATTCACCAAATGAAAACACCAGTATCTGTTATTGAATTATTGCTGCAAAAGTTTGGCAAAGAGCATCGTGAGGCAAGAGCAACAGTTGAAAGTATTCGTGAAGAAAATAACCGTATACTAAATGGTTTAGATTTAGCGTTACATATGGCAAGACTAGAGCAGTTTGCGAAAGATTATAAGGTAGAAGTAGTAAATGTTATAGATGTCGTGCGAGGTATTATTAATGAAAATCGGAAATCCTTCATTCAATCGTCTGTATTTCCGAAAGTGATGTTTGAAGAAGATACTTGTATGGTTGCCTCTGATAGAAAATGGCTAAGTATTGCTATAGGTCAAATTGTTGTAAACGCAATTAAGTATACAAAAATTTCAGCGGCAGAGAAAAAAGAAATTCAATTTCAAATTGAAGAGAAAGACCAAAAGGTGTTATTACATATTAAGGACAATGGAATCGGTATTCCAGAGCAAGATGTAAAGCGCATATTTGATCCATTCTTTACGGGGGTAAATGGCCGTAAAACGAGAGAAGCGACTGGAATGGGTTTATATATTACGAAGGAAATTTGCGATAATTTACATCATGGAATGTATGTCCAATCGGCTGAAGGAGAAGGGACAACATTCACGTTCCAATTTGCAAAAGATGAAGAATATCATACATTGATGAGAAAAATGACAAAACTGTAAGATAACAAAACGTTTTGTAAGGGAAATCACTCGTTTCTTTTTCTTATTTTTCTTATAGTAAATGTAAGAAGAAAACACGTAGGGGGATTAGAAATGAGTGTTCTTGAAGTAAAAGGATTAACGAAGGTGTACCAATCAAAAGGTTCAGTAGCGACGACTGCTTTAAATGATATAAATTTTAAAATAGAAGAAGGCGAATTTGTAGGGATTATGGGTCCTTCAGGAAGCGGGAAAACGACGCTTTTAAATTTATTAGCAACAATTGATAAGCAAACTTCAGGTCATGTGCTTGTAAATGGTGAAGAAATTAATCAAATGCGTGCTGCAAAATTAGCGGAGTTTCGCCGTACACATTTAGGGTTCATCTTTCAAGATTTTAATTTACTTGATACGTTATCCATTAAAGAAAATATTATTTTACCACTTGTAATGGCGAAGAAATCTGTAAATGAAATCGATGCGAAAGTACTGGAAATTGCGAAGTTTTTAAACATCGAAGAAATTTTAAATAAAAAAGTATACGAAGTATCTGGGGGACAACAACAACGTGCAGCAGCAGCGAGAGCAATCATTCATGAACCGACGTTAATTTTAGCAGATGAGCCAACTGGAAACTTAGACTCGAAGTCAGCGAAATCGCTAATGGGCGCTCTGCAAGATTTACACGAGCAAAAGAAAGTAACGATTGCAATGGTTACGCACGATCCAGTAGCGGCTAGTTATTGTGAACGTATCCTTTTCATACGCGATGGGGAAATTTTCTCGGAAATACATAAAGGTAGAACGAAACAAGCCTTTTTCCAAGAAATTCTGGACGTACTTGCGATGCTAGGAGGAGAATATCATGAACTTTCGCCAGCTCGCGCTTAATAACGTAAAAGGAAATTGGCGTAACTATAAAGCGTTTCTTATTAGCAGTTGTTTATCGATTGTCGTATTTTTCATGTATGCTTCTTTTATTTATCATCCAGATGTCGTAAGCGGTAATATTAGTATGAGAAAGATGATCACAAAAGGATTAGAATCGATGAATTATATTGTGGTCATCTTCTCGGCACTCTTTATTTTATATGCAAATTCAACGTTTTTACGAGCAAGAAAAAAAGAGTTTGGTCTACTAACATTAATAGGCGGAACGAAATCGCAGCTCGGCCGAATGATTATATTAGAGCAACTGATGTTAGGTAGTATTGCAATTGTAATTGGTGTTGGGATTGGAATGCTTTGTTCAAAATTATTTTTCCAAGCGTTAAGCGTATTATTGAAAATAGATAAGACACTTCCACTTGTTTGGAATAGTAAAGCAGTTCTTATTACAGCTGGCGTATACTTTATCCTATTTTTAATCCTATCATTGTTTAGTGTTTGGACAGTAGGACGCTTGCAAATTATTGATTTATTAAGAGAAGCTAGAAAGCAAGAAGTAGAGCCGTTTGCATTTACATGGTTATGTGTAGTTGGTATAGGATGTATTATTGCTGCATATGTACTTAGCTTCCAAGTAACGTTTCTGAATTTCCTCATCCTCTTTTTACCGGTGGTAGGACTGACAATTGGCGGAACGTATTTATTATTTACACAAGGTAGTACAGTTGTATTAAAAGCATTACAAAAAAGAAAGCAATCTTTCTATACGTATCCAAATATGTTTGTTCTTAGCAATCTTATTTATAAAATGAAAGATAATGCTCGTTTTCTATTTGTAATTTCTATTATTACGGCGGTAGTATCTTCAGCAGTAGGTACACTGTACGTATATTTTGAAAATATGAGTGCGAAAACGGTAGAACTTACACCACATGCTATTTCATATGAGGAAAAGGGGTTAAATACGCATAATCTTATTAATGAAGAAAAGGTACAGGAGCTTGTGAAGAGACACGGGTTTGAAGATGCGCGAAAAGTAACCTACGTTAAACTACCGGCAACACAGAAAATAACGTTGTTTAATAGTGAACATGAAGTACCGATGACGATTATTTCAGAAAAAGAATATAATGCAGAAGTGCGCAAACAAAAGGGAGAGCAACCTACAGAAGTTCATAATGCACCAGGTAGTGCAACGATGGTTATGGTTGATATGTCAAATGAACTGATGAAGATAGATCGTACGAAACCGTATGAATTTACAATTAACGGGCAAAAGCAGTCTGTTCAATTAAATAATCCAACGCAGTATTCTGTTTTTAATGATAGTGAATATCTTATTGTAAATGATCAAGATTTTGAGAAATATGAAAAACTCGTACCAGATGAAGAAAAGACGAAATATTACGGTTATTATATCGAGGATTGGAAAAATACAGAAAATCTTGTATTAGATTTGAAAAATGAAATTGCACCAGAAAAGCAAGGAGAATTGAGAAATTCAGTGTTTGCGTATAAGGATATAAGAGAAGGTGGAGCAATTACAATGTTCATCGGTTTCTTCGTAGCGGTACTGTTCTTCTTCTTCGCTTGTAGTATGACATACTTTAAATGGTTTAACGATAAAGAACAAGATCGTATTCAATTTAAATCGTTAAAGAGAATCGGTATGACAGATAAAGAAATTCGCAAAATTGCGATTCGACAAATGGGAGTTATCTTCTTTATCCCAATTTTAATCGGTTCCATTCATAGTGGAGTTGCTCTTCATACGTTAGGGAAAATGCTTTATATTGATTTATGGAAATCAGGTGCGCTTGTAATTGGAGCATACATTTTAGCTTCTGCCATTTACTTTATGATCGCGCAAAGAGGATATTTAAAACACGTAAAAAGCTAGGGGAACCTCTAGCTTTTTGCCTATGTAGTAAGTTACAGGAGGACGATAGATGAACATTTGGCAACTAGCGCTGCAAAATATAAAAGGGAATTGGCGTAATTATAAAGTGTTTTTCTTAAGTAGTTGTTTTGCAATATTTGCTTCTTACGCATATATGTCTGTCATTGTGCATCCGTATATGCAAGAGACGGTGTGGTATCAAAACGTACGTTGGGGACTTATCATATGTAATGTTATAATCATTTCTTTTTTCGTCATATTTATTTTGTACTCTACTTCTATTTTCATAGAAGCACGTAAGAAAGAATTAGGGTTATATATGTTAATGGGAGCAACGAAATCTAACGTAATAGGAATGATTATGACCGAACAAATTTTAATCGGGGTCTTCGCGAATATTTTCGGTATTGTGCTCGGTATGATATTTTTAAAACTCTTTTTTATGGTATTTAGTATGTTACTGGGGCTTCCGAAAGAACTCTCTGTCATATTTGACGTAAGGGCGATTGGTGTAACATTTATTACATATATGGTTGTTTTTATTTTGTTATCTTTTATAAGTGCTTTACGTATATGGAATATAAAAATCATTCGGTTATTGAAAGAATTTCGAACAGATAAAAAAGAGAAGAAAACATCAAAGTGGCTTTGTTTATTCGGTTTTGCTTGTTTAGTGGGCGGGTATGCGTTGGCGCTACAAGTGACGATGACTACGATAGCAATATACTTTTTCCCTGTGTCTATACTTGTCTTTTTTGGAACGTACTTTTCTTTTACACATGGAGCTACCCAAGTGTTAGAAATGATAAAGCGAAATAAAAAGATTATGTATACATATCCGTATTTATTTATAGTGAATCAATTGTCACATCGAATGAAGGAAAATGGTCGCTTTTTCTTTCTGATGTCTATGGCAACGACGTTTGTAGTTACAGCAACAGGTACGGTGTTCTTATATTTTTCTAGCATGCAAGATATGTGGCGAACTGGAGGGGTACACTCGTTTTCGTACATAGAAAAAGGTATTTCTACTTATGAAGTCTTTGAGGAAGGTGCGGTTGAAAAATTACTGCATCAATATGAGTATGATGATTTTCAATATATGAGTTTTGTTGGAGTTTATGCATCCTTTCAGTCTAATAAGGGAGAAACAACAATAGTACCGCTTATAAAAGAAAGTGAATATAACCAAGAAGCAAGGAAACAAAAACAGAAAACGTATCGTCCTAAAAAAGGTACAGTGACACTCGTTTATTATAATAAATACAATAATTCGAATGTGTATAATCAAAAAGAGATTCAATTGCAAGTAATGAATCAACCATATCAATTCGTATTTAACGGTCAGAAAGAAGGGGTTCAATTTAACCATCACCCTTCGTACATTAATGGTCTGTTCTTCGTTATGAATGATGAAGATTTTGACAGTATAGCAAATCAGGTTCCTGATTCTGAAAAAATGATATATAGAGGCTACACATTATCAAATATAGAAAATACGAAGAAATTAAATGAAGATTTACGGAGACATATAAAACAAGATAATAATAATGCATTTCGAAGCAATATGGAGTTGTATGTAAATATGAAAGAAGGCGGCGATATTACTCTATTTGTAGGCTCATTTATTAGTATATTATTCTTTCTCACTTCATGTAGTATCGTGTATTTTAAATGGTTCCATAATATTGCATCGGACCGAAAGCGGTATGGTGCACTCTCTAAACTTGGAATGACGAAGGAAGAAGTATGGAAAATTTCTCGTTGGCAATTATGTATGCTATTTTTTGCGCCAATTATAGTAGGGAGTATGCATAGTGCAGTTGCATTATATACGTTTCATAATACGCTTTTTATGGATGGATCATTAAGAAAAGTAGGTTTGTTCATTCTGTTTTATATCGCAGCATGTATCATTTATTTCTTCTTCGCTCAAAGAGAGTATAAGAAACATTTAGACTAGCGAATGCTAGTCTTTTTTAAATATTCGAAATTTACATAGAAGAATATAAAAAAGTATGGTATAACAGTAAGAAAACGAAAAAGAGGGGAAAAGACGATGATTCGAGTAGGATATTTAGGACCAGAAGCAACATTTACAAATATGGCGGTGAGTCGTTTTTTTCCGGAAGCAGAGCATGTACCGTATCGAACGATTCCAGATTGTATAGATGCAGCTGCAAATGAAAATGTAGACTTCGCAGTTGTACCGTTAGAAAATGCAATAGAAGGTTCAGTGAATATAACGGTTGATTACCTTGTACATGAGCAGCCGCTTTCCATTGTAGGAGAAATTACAGTACCAATTCAGCAGCATTTACTTGTACATCCGCAGTATGCAGAAGTGTGGGATGAAGTATATGCAGTGCATTCTCATCCGCATGCCATTGCACAGTGCCATAAATTTTTAAATGAAGAATTAAAAGGAGTAACTGTTCGAGATATGACATCTACAAGTGCTGCTGCACAATATGTGAAAGAACATCCTGAAGAGAAAATTGCCGCTATTGCAAATGAAGCGGCTGCAGAAAAATACGGATTAACAATTGTGAGACGTAGTATTCATACGCATAAAAATAATCACACACGTTTCTTAGTACTCCATAAGAAAAAGAAAGCAGTACTCCCGAATAACGGAGAGAACCGCGGAGAGAAAACGACGCTTATGATAACGTTACCTGCAGATTATGCAGGTGCCCTATATCAAGTGTTATCAGCTTTCGCATGGAGAAAATTAAACTTATCAAAAATCGAATCGCGTCCGATGAAAACAGGTCTTGGAAATTACTTTTTCTTAATCGATGTCGATAAAGCATACGATGACGTATTATTGCCAGGCGTAACGATGGAACTTGAAGCACTCGGTTTTTCTGTTACTGTGCTGGGGAGTTATTCTTCTTATTGGTTGTAAGATGTAGATGGAATGTTGGTATTTGTCTAATCGTCAATATCATTTCATTGCCTAATATATTTTTTAATAGATTAATAAAATCCCACCTGCAGAAGGTGGGATTCTTTATCCCGCTATTTGCCGGGCAGTAAGAGCCCCACCTCAAAATTCAGCGAAAGTGAAGAAGTTATGAGGGGATCGGGCTGATAATCAGTGGGGAATGAACAAAACCCCCACTGATTAAAGTTTCACTTTATTTCAACTTCGCAAGACGATCTTCTAATTGACCACGCCAAATATCAGCTAGTTCTGGAACAGCAAGAATCTTCTCGATGCCATCTTTATCTTTTCTATTATGAAAATAAATTTCGTTAGAGAATAAAACAGAAACATTGCTTGATGGACGTTCTAGTAATGTAATTTTTGAATCTTTACGTACAGTACCTTCTTGAAGAACGCGGCATAGGTAGCCAGTAAATCCAGTTGCTACAATACGCGGCAGTATGCCAGGGATGCCAAGGCGTTTTGAAATTGTGCTACAAGGTACGCGCGCTTGTGTCACTTGAATAATCGCTTCACCTAATTTGTATGTATCTCCGATGCAAACATCATGCTCTAACATATTTGTTACGGTAATGTTTTCGCCAAATGCGGAAGCTGGAAGTGTTGTTTGAAATTCTTTTTCCCATAGTGCGTAATGCTCGTGTGAGTACACACAAACTGCGCGATCAGGTCCACCGTGGTGTTTTAAATCTGCTACATCATCACCAAGGAAGCCATCTTTTGATAGGAAAGCTTCTTCGGTAAGTTCTTTACATATACCGGTAATCATTTCTTTATCTTCGCTATATTTCATTTGTTTCGGTTTCCCAATGCTAAAGTGAACGAGTTCAATTCCCATATTTGATCTCCTTTACGATTGATTACAATATTATAGCATTAAAAAAGCACAGAGAATGATAAAAACTCTGTGCTTTACATTAATAAACGAGAAATCCTGCTTTATCTAAAGCTTCGCAAGCAGCATCTAACTTCTCTTTAGAATCTGCTTCAATTGTATGTAAGTGAATACCATCTGTTAGTTGCGATAGATAGGAAGCGTTTGTGTTTTCGATTTTTTGTAAATATTGCTCTACATCAAAGCGATTGCTTACCATAATGGATGCTGTTAAGTCACCGTATACAGGATGCTCAACTTTTACGTCTTTAATCGTAACGCCGTGGTCAACAAGCATTGTAAGTTCTTGACGTACTTCTGCTGGTTTGTGCTGGCATACGATTACGCGTTCAAAAGTTTGTTGTTTCTCTTGTGGCTTTAAATATAAATAGCCTTGAGCAGTTGCAATAATTGGTTCGTTTCGTGCTTTAAGCAAGGAAATATCTTGCACGATAACTTGTCTACTTACGTTCGTCTTTTTCGATAGTTCATTCCCCGATAACGGTTCATTTGCAGCAAGAAGCCACTGGAGGATAAGCTGTCGTCTTTCTTCACCTAAAATCTTTTTTTGTTCATTTTGTTTCATTATGATTTAACACCTCTATAAAATTGATTTCCAATTGTGTGTAGTGCATGAATAGTAGTATCAATTTGATCTTTCGTTGTTTGTTGTCCGAAAGAGAAGCGGACATATTGTTTTGCCTCTTCATACGTTTTTCCAATTGCAAGCATAGTTTTCGAAGGTTCTTGTTTACCGACTTGGCAAGCACTTCCGGTGGAAATGGCGATACCATGGCGATTACATTCTAGCATAGTATATTGACCTTCTATTCCTTTTATTGTAACCCCAACAATATGTGGTAAACAAGAAGTAGAATGACCTTCTACTTCAATTTCTAGCGGAAGTGTTTGTATTTGCTCTAAAAAGTAGGATCGTAACTCTTTAAAACGTAAACTTTCTTCCCATTGAGTTTTTAATATATTTTCAGCAGCTGTTAAAAAAGATGCGATGCCGGGAACGTTCACTGTACCTGGGCGAAATCCTTTTTCGTGAGAAGTTCCTGGAAATACTTGTTCCCAGCGAGTTTGCGGATTTATGTAGCAAGCGCCGACACCTTTTGGTCCGTATATTTTATGTGCTGAAACAGAAAGACTATCAATCCCCATCTCAAAAACATGGATAGGCAGTTTACCAAACGTTTGCACACAATCCGTATGAAATAAAACATTATATTTTTTTAAAAGTGCCCCGATTTCTGTAATGTTTTGAACGGTTCCGATTTCAGAGTTTCCATGCTGTATACTTGCTAGCACAGTATCTTCCGTAATAGCTGCCTCTAAATCTACTAAACAAATGAGTCCATTTTTATCAACAGGAATTTCAGTGATCGTATAGCCTTTTGATTTTAGGGATTGAAAATAACTTCGAATGGATGCATGTTCCATAGGTGTCGTAATAATATGCTTCTTATTTCGGGCATTTAGAAGTGATTGGATTGCAAGATAGTTCGATTCCGATCCACCACTTGTGAAAAATATTCCTTGTTCTTTTCCTCCAATCATTTCCGCAAATGTTTTTCGGCAAACTTGTAATAAAGAAGAAGCCGTTCCTCCAATATCATGTAAACTTTGTTCATTTCCGAAGTATTGCGATGCTGCTTTCATATATGTTTGTAACGCTTCCTCGCTCATAGGTGTAGTAGCTGCATAGTCAAGATATATCATCATGTAAGTTCCTCTCTCTAGTAAGAGTTACATTTCTTTTACTTTTTAAATGGTAGTGAAAATAAGAATTATAAAAAAACTCTTGTCATTATTTTAAAACTATGTAAATATAGGTGTCAAGACAGTTGAAAAGTGTAAAGTAGGAGGCAACAATTATGCCAAGCGCAGATGTCTTAATTATTGGAAGTGGCGTTGCGGCACTTCGTGTTGCAAAAGAGATTTGTCACGAAAAGAATGTGATTATTATCACAAAGGAGACGAAACGTAATAATAATACACATTTAGCTCAAGGTGGAATTGCCGCAGCGGTAGCTACATACGACAATCCTAATGATCATTTTGAAGATACGCTAGTAGCAGGGTGTCATTATAACAATGAAGAAGTGGTCCGTTATTTAGTCGAGGAAGGACCGAAAGAAATTAATAACCTTATTGAAAATGGAATGAAATTTGATGGAGATGAAACAGGTCCTCATCTTGGAAAAGAAGGAGCGCATCGAAAACGTCGTATTTTACATGCAGGTGGCGATGCAACAGGAAAGAATTTATTAGAGCATCTTATTCAAGAAGTAGCTCCATACGTTACGGTAGTGGAACAGGAAATGGTGCTCGATTTTATTATAGAAAAAGATAAATGTGTTGGGGCTTTAACTCGCAACAATAAAGGAGAATTGAAACGTTACAATGCAGATTATACGGTGTTAGCTTCAGGCGGTATTGGCGGTTTATACGCCTTTACTTCTAATGATGAGACGATTACAGGCGATGGACTTGCAATGGTGTACCGTGCAGGCGGAGAGCTTGTAGATTTAGAGTTTATACAATTTCATCCGACGATGTTATACGCGGGTGGGCGTTGTTCTGGTCTTGTGTCCGAAGCTGTTCGCGGAGAAGGAGCTGTCCTTATAAATGGAAAAGGGCAGCGTTTTATGATGGATATACATTCCGAACAGGATTTAGCGCCTCGTGATGTAGTCGCAAGGGCTATTCATGAACAGCTACTTGCGGGTGAAAAAGTGTACTTAAACATCGAAATGATTCAAAACTTTGAACAACGCTTTCCGACCGTGTCATCGATATGTAAAACAAATGGAGTCGATATAAATAAAAAACGTATTCCAGTCGTGCCTGGTACTCATTTTCACATGGGCGGCGTGAAAACGAACTGTGATGGAGAGACGTCTATTCCGAACTTATACGCAGTCGGTGAAGTAGCTTGTAACGGGGTTCATGGTGCAAATAGATTAGCGAGTAATTCATTATTAGAAGGTCTTGTGTTTGGAAAAAGAATCGGACGACACATTTTATCTAGAGAGACAAAAGAAAAGGTGAACATGCTAGCCGAAAAGGAAGCAAAGTTTATCGTTCTGAATCATTTACCGACGAAAGAAGAAATACAAAAATGCATGATGAAATATGTTGGGATTGTGCGAACAGAGCAAAGTTTATCTTATGCGAAGAGATGGCTTAGTAAGTATGGTGTTCGAAATATGATATTACAACATGATGTTCTTACGAATGAAGAGATAACGCTTATTAATATGTTAACGGTTTGTGAGCTTATAGTTGTGTCAGCCTTGCAAAGAGAAGAAAGTATTGGCGGGCATTACCGGAGTGATTATCCAGATAGAAATATAGGAAAGAAAGAGATTGTTCGAGTAAAGAGAAAACGACAACTTGTGTGATGAGGGGAAGAGGGGCTTTATGAACACGATAAAAGTTAAAGAAGCATTAAATCGATTTTTTTTAGAAGATATAGGGGAAAGAGATGTAACATCTCAGCTTATTTTTCCAGATAACTTGCTTTCGAAAGGAACGTTTCTTGCGAAGGATACAGGGGTCTTTGCAGGACGTTTAGTAATTGAATCAGGATTTAAATTAATTGATGAGAGAATTGAAGTAGAGCTTCATAAAAAAGATGGGGACCTTGTAGAAAAAGGCGAAATCATTGCAACTGTGCAAGGTCCAATTGCATCGTTATTAACAGCAGAGCGCGTTATATTAAATGTTATTCAGCGTATAAGCGGAATAGCGACGATGACGCGTAAAGCGGTTCTTGCTTTAGATAGCAGTCATACTCGCATTTGTGATACGCGAAAAACGATGCCAGGACTACGTATGTTTGATAAGCATGCAGTCGTGTGCGGCGGTGGATTTAATCATCGCTTCGGTTTATATGATGGTGTCATGATTAAAGACAATCATATTGCGTTTGCTGGTTCTATTACAAAAGCTGTTACATCAGTGAAAGAGAAGTTAGGACATATGGTGAAAGTAGAAGTAGAAACAGAAACTGAGGAACAGGTGAGAGAGGCTGTTGCTGCTGGTGCTGATATTATTATGTTCGATAATCGTACGCCAGATGAAATCCGGGAGTTTTCAAAAATTGTACCAAGTGCTATCGTTACAGAAGCTTCAGGGGGCATCACAATTGAAGATTTACCGAAATACGGAAAAACAGGGGTAGATTATATTTCACTTGGAGCGTTAACACATTCAGTGAAAGCACTTGATATTAGTTTCAATATTGAAGGATAAGGAAAGTGGCTTAGAGGGGAGAAACGTATATGAGTATTTTAGAACAAGTACAGCCAATTGAAACGATGTTACCAGAGCGTTATTACACGATGTCAACGGAAGATATGGAAAAGCGTGTTCGTGAAATTAAAGAGAAAATGGGGAAAATGTTATTCATTCCAGGGCATCATTATCAAAAAGATGAAGTGGTACAATTTTCAGATGCAGCAGGGGATTCACTTCAGCTTGCGCAAGTTGCAGCGAGCAATAAAGACGCAAAATATATTGTTTTTTGCGGGGTGCACTTTATGGCGGAAACAGCAGATATGTTAACGACAGATGATCAAGTTGTCATCTTACCAGATATGCGTGCAGGTTGTTCGATGGCGGATATGGCAGATATTGAACAAACAGAAAGAGCATGGAAAGAGCTCACGAAATTATTTGGAGATACGATGATTCCGTTAACATATGTGAACTCTACAGCTGCAATTAAAGCGTTTTGTGGTCGTAATGGAGGAGCAACAGTAACATCTTCTAATGCAAAGCAAATGGTATCTTGGGCGTTTACTCAAAAAGAACGTCTTGTCTTTTTACCAGACCAACATTTAGGGAGAAATACAGCGTACGATTTAGGTATCCCGTTAGATAAAATGGCAGTATGGGACCCGCACACAGATTCATTAGAGTACGATGGGGATATAGAAGAAATTCAAGTAATTTTATGGAAAGGGCATTGTTCTGTTCATCAAAATTTTACAGTGAAGAACATTGAGAGCGTACGAAAAAATCATTCTGATATGAATATTATTGTACATCCAGAATGTTGCTATGAAGTTGTAGCTGCTTCAGATTATGCAGGCTCAACGAAATATATTATTGATATGATTGAATCAGCGCCATCTGGTAGCAAATGGGCGATTGGTACAGAAATGAATTTAGTGAACCGAATTATTCAGCAACATCCAGATAAAGAAATTGTTTCACTTAATCCATTTATGTGTCCGTGCTTAACGATGAACCGAATTGATCTGCCTCACTTATTATGGACACTTGAAACGATAGAAAGAGGAGAAGAAATTAACGTTATTAGCGTAGACAAACAAGTAACGGCAGAAGCGGTTCTTGCATTAAATCGTATGTTAGAGCGTGTGTAAAGCAACGGTATTCCCGTTGCTTTTTTTCATACATATAATCATAACGGGAACGAAATGGGCATACATTGTTTTGAAGAAATCATTGTGGTTCTTTATGCTTATTCCGCTTCGAATGATATTGAAAATCGAAGAAGTGATAAAAGTGAAAAGAAGTTAATGTTATTTAGAAAGAGTTACTTCATGAGATTTGTTACTTATAGATAAGTTATACAGGAGGGGGAAAATTTGAAAATTCATATCGTGCAAAAAGGGGATACCCTTTGGAAAATTGCGAAAAAGTACGGAGTGGATTTTGACACGTTGAAAAAAACAAATACACAACTTAGTAATCCAGATTTAATTATGCCAGGTATGAAAATTAAAGTGCCATCCAAGAGTGTTCACATGAAACAACAGGCTGGAGCAGGTTCAGCGCCTCCAAAGCAATACGTAAAAGAAGTGCAGCAAAAAGAATTTGCAGCAACACCAACTCCGCTTGGAATAGAAGATGAAGAAGAAGTTACGTATCAATCAGCACCAATTACACAGCAGCCAGCTATGCAACAAACACAAAAAGAAGTGCAAGTAAAACCGCAGAAGGAGATGCAGGTAAAGTCGCAAAAAGAAGTACAGGTGAAACCACAGAAGGAGATGCAGGTAAAGCCACAAAAAGAAGTACAGGTGAAACCGCAAAAAGAAGTGCAAAAAGAACAGCCAATTCAAAAAGAAAAACCAGTTGAAAAACCGTCTGTTATTCAAAAACCACCTGTGATAGAAAAACAAAAACCGGCGGAAAAAGAAAACACGAAGTTTTCGGTAAATGTATTACCGCAGCCGCCACAACCACCAATAAAACCGAAAAAAGAATATAAAATTTCAGATGTAATAAAAAAAGGAAGCGAGTTAATTGCTCCTCAAATTAGTAAAATGAAACCTAACAATATCATTTCTCCGCAAACGAAAAAAAACAATATAGTATCGCCACAAGTGAAGAAAGAAAATGTAGGAAATATAGTATCGCCGCAAGTGAAGAAAGAAAATGTAGGGAATATAGTGTCGCCGCAAGTGAAGAAAGAAAATGTAGGGAATATAATATCGCCACAAGTGAAGAAAGAAAATGTAGGAAATATAGTGTCACCGCAAGTGAAAAAAGAAAATGTAGGGAATATAGTGTCACCGCAAGTGAAAAAAGAAAATGTAGGGAATATAGTGTCACCGCAAGTGAAAAAAGAAAATGTAGGGAATATAGTGTCACCACAAGTGAAGAAAGAAAACGTAGGGAATATAGTATCGCCAAATGTATCGAAAGAAAATGTAGTTATTCCACAAGTCATACCGCCAAATATTCAAATGCCAAATATTCAAATGCCAAATATTCAAATGCCAATCATGGATAACAACCAGCCACCGAATATAATGCCAATCATGGATAACAATCAAATGCCGAATATAATGCCAATTATGGATAACAATCAAATGCCGAATATAATGCCAATTATGGATAACAATCAAATGCCGAATATGATGCCAATTATGGATAACAATCAAATGCCGAATATGATGCCAATTATGGATAATAATCAAATGCCGAATATGATGCCGATTATGGATAACAACCAACCGCCGAATATAATGCCAATTATGGATAACAACCAAATGCCGAATATAATGCCAATTATGGATAACAATCAAATGCCGAATATGATGCCAATTATGGATAACAATCAACCACCCAATATGATGCCGTATCAAATGCCGTATCAACAGCCCATGATGCCGCCGAATCCGTATTATCAACAACCAAATCCATATCAAATGCCATATCAGCAAGGAGCGCCGTTTGGACCGCAATATACGTCTATGCCAAATCCGAATATGATGCCAATGGATAATAATAATATGCCGCCGCTTGTGCAGGGTGAGGAAGATTGTGGATGCGGAGGAGAAAGTAGACTATATAGTCCACAACCAGGCGGTCCGCAATATGCGAATCCTTTATATTATCAACCAACTCAGTCTGCATATGCACCACAGCCAGGAACGATGTATTATCAACCAGATCCACCAAATGTATTTGGAGAGCCCGTTTCAGAAGAAGAGGACGAAGAAGAAGTTTAAAAAGGCGGGAGTATTCCCGCCTTTTTTACATTCCTGTTAATTAAGAAAATGAAGTTTTTTTATGAAGTGCTAGAAAATTCCCAGTGAAATATTAACAGTGTAAAAACCTTCTCTGTTACTCATCATAAGAGGGAGCTTTTCAGTAGAGAAGCTCATTCTAACAGAGGGGGTTTTTGTATTGAATACGAAAGTAAAAGTGATTGCTGCTTCTTTGTTAGTTACTAGTGCATTAGCTGCATGTGGTACACCAAAAAACAATGCAATGGATGGACGTAACTACAATTACGAGCGTACATCTTATAATGATACACACCAGTATCGTGATAATGTGACGCGTAATGATCGTTATACAGATTATGTAACATATAGAAATGGTCGTAACGATACAGGATACAATTATTATCGAGATGTAAATTACAATGGACAAATTGCTAATCCGCATCCAACTCGTAATATTACAATGAACAATTCATACATTAACAATGATGGTAAAACAGCTGAAAGAATAACAAATCGTGTGAAACGTATGAATAACGTAGACCGTGTGTCTACAGTTGTATATGGAAACGATGTAGCGATTGCGGTAAAACCACGTAACACAGTGACAAATGAAACGGCGATGGCTAACGAAATTCGTCAAGCTGTTGCAAATGAAGTTGGAAACAGAAACGTATATGTTTCTGTAAGAAATGATATGTTTACTCGTGTCGATGCAATGAGTACGCGTCTACGTAACGGTACAGTTACAAACGATTTTAATCGTGACATAGTGAATATGTTCCGAGACATTCGTTACGGTTTAACTGGTACAGTGCGATAACAAAACAAAAGAGGAAGGGTGAGCCCTTCCTCTTTATTCATCGTTGTCTTGTAAACGACGTTTTTTAATAAAATAACTAACGGAGTAAGAAACTAAAAAGCATATGAAAAGAATACTACCTGTTAAAATAGTTTCAAACAGTGGTCTTTCTGGACTGAAAATAATATAAATAATAGCCATAACGATTCCTACAATAAGGGAGCGGAAGACAAGTTTGTAATAAGGAGTTAACTGTATTTCCTTTTCGCCTTCTTCTACATCGATTGAAACACTTAACTGTAAATAAGCAAGTAAAATACTTGTAAACATAAATAATAGCCACAATGGAGATTTCGTAATTTGATCAATGCCTTCAGTGAATCCGATATAGCCTAAAATTCCAACTACGCCAATGTATTGAAAAAGAAAGACAATACGTATGTTTTTTAACATTTGAAGAATGAGGCGTTCATCCTTTATTTTTTTCATAATATTCATCCCCTGCTTATTATGATTTCGCTGTCACATTAATTGTAACATATATATTGCAATTATCAATTTATAATTTACATAAAATAATTTGGATGAAAGAGGAAATGAAATGTTTTTATAAACATGTTGCACTTATACTTTATTAATGTTATATTAGCAAAGCGATGAGCTAATTTACGTAAGACGAGAGATATGCTTAAGTGCTAAACACGCGAATGTGGTCGCCTGGTCTCTCGCCGTAAACGCATCAAGACGCCTGCTTTGCAGGCGTCTTTCATTTTATATAAAAGTAAATGATACATGCAGATGAGGTAAACCCTTATCTGCATTTTTTATTTTTCGAAAGAAATGTAATATGGATAAAACCCCCATTTCCGGAAAAACTACTAATGAAAGTATGATCTTGCCTAAAAGAGGTGAACGGAAATGAAATGGATACTGATTGCGATGCAAGCTTTCGTTATGATGTTTTGTTTCGTTTATGGAACGAATGTGAAGGCGGAAGGGCCAGTACCAGAAGTAACGAAAAAAGAACCTGAGGTTACAATTTTATTAGAGCGTATGTATGTTGATGGCGAAGTAAGCGAAGAAATACTTACAGAAAAAGTGACGGATTTAGAAAAGTTTTTACAGCAGTATAAAGAATGGCAGCTCGTTGATCGTGATGATGTACAAATTGTATTGCAAAAGAAAGTTGATGATATTTCTCCGTTATTGAAAACGAGCGGGTATTTTGGTGTTTCAGAGGAAGGGATATTACAAATTTTCAAAGGTGTACCGAAAAGTGATAATGCGATCCATTCTTTCTTTCAAATTGATATGAAAAAGCTTGAGAGCTATGAACGTGCGAAATTGAAACGTGGCATTCGTATTAAATCAAAAGAAGGTTTTGTGAAGACGATTGAAAAAATGAAGCAATACGCAGTTCAAAGTAAGAAAAAAAGCAGCTCATGGTGAGCTGCTTTTTTTCTTATTTGTTTTTAGCTAAAATTTCTTTTGCGATTTCATCAATTAGCATATCTTTTCCGATTGGATTGAATGCTTTCGTATTGAAGACTTCATTTGATACTTCATATACGTGATTATTTTTAACTGCTTTATTGTCTTTCCAAACGGCACTGTTTTTGTAGTCTTCGTAAACTTTATCAGCTTCGCCGCCGAAGTTTACAATAAACATTTGGTCAGGCTGGAATGCAACTAGACCTTCTAGTGATACTTGCGCCATCGTTTGTTTTAAATCCGTACCTTTTGTTGCTGGAAGTTTTAAGTCATTAAAGATGATGTCACCGTATCCGAAGCTACCGTATACACGGAAGTTTTGTGGTGTAACTGCAACGAACATAAAGTTCTCATCTTTTGTTTTCTCTTTAATTTTTTTAGATAAAGAGTCTGCTTTCTTCTCGTAGTCTGCAATCCATTTGTCTGCTTTCTTCTCTTCGTCAAATAGCTTACCTACTTCTTTAAACTTACCACGCCAGTCTTCTAAGTTTGTTTCTAGAACAACTGTAGGTGCAACCTTTTCTAGTTGATCATAAATTTTTAATTGACGGTTGTTTAAAATAATTAAGTCTGGTTTTAAAGCAGTAACAGCTTCTAAATCAACTTTAGGTGCCCAGTACCAACCTACTGCTTTTACTCCATCTAACTTGTCTGTTAAGTGATTTTGGATTTTATCTTTATATGTATTTGCTGTACCAACAGGTTTGTGTCCAAGAAGTAATAGTTCTTCTGTTGATCCAGATAAGTCAACAATTCTCTTTGGATTTACTGGAATTGTAGCTTCACCTTTAGCATGTTTTACAACTTTTGTTTTCGGTTGTTCTTTTGCCTTCGATTCTTCTTTTTGAGAAGAACAGCCAACGATAGAAAGAACAACGAGCATAATAGTAAATAAAATAAATAGCTTACGTTTCATCCTGATGTAACCCCTTTAATTAGTATTGATAATCATTATCGACTTCTGTATATTAAGGTGCTTTAACCTTTCTGTCAATGGAAAATAACAGAAGTTTCAAGTGGAGAACATTTGTTGGGGTAGTCTCGCTTTTCTATCATTAAATATGTTAAAATGGAATACATGATTTAAGAGGGAGAGATCGTATTTTGTTTGAATATGTTACAGGTTACGTGGAGTATGTAGGGCCGGAATATGTCGTAATTGATCATAATGGAATTGGTTATCAAATTTTCACACCGAATCCGTATGTATTTCAAAGAAGTAAGCAAGAAATCCGTGTCTATACATATCATTATGTAAGAGAAGATATTATGGCACTTTACGGGTTTAAAACACGTGAAGAGCGTTTATTATTTACAAAGTTGTTAGGCGTGTCTGGCATTGGGCCAAAAGGAGCTCTTGCAATTTTAGCTTCTGGTCAAACAGGACAGGTCGTTCAAGCGATTGAGCATGAAGATGAGAAGTTTTTAGTGAAATTCCCAGGCGTCGGAAAGAAAACAGCACGCCAAATGATTTTAGATTTAAAAGGAAAACTAGCAGATGTCGTACCAGATGCATTTGTTGATTTATTCTCAGACACAGAACGTTTTGATGAGAAGAAAGGTTCATCAGCTGAGCTTGATGAGGCACTGGAAGCTCTGCGCGCACTTGGATACGCAGAACGCGAAGTTTCTCGTGTTGTACCAGAGTTATTAAAAGAATCATTAACGACGGATCAGTATATTAAAAAGGCACTTAGTCTTTTACTAAATGGTAAGAGGTGAGTATAATGGACGAACGTCTCCTTTCAGGGGAATCTGCATATGAAGATGCGGATTTAGAATATTCATTACGGCCACAGACGCTCCGTCAGTATATTGGCCAAGATAAAGCAAAACATAATTTAGAAGTATTTATTGAAGCGGCGAAAATGCGTGAAGAAACGTTAGATCACGTGCTTTTATATGGACCACCAGGTCTTGGTAAAACGACGCTTGCGAATATTATTGCCAATGAGATGGGCGTTAATGTTAGAACAACTTCAGGTCCCGCAATTGAAAGACCAGGAGATTTAGCTGCTGTATTAACAGCGCTTCAGCCAGGGGATGTATTATTTATTGATGAAATTCATCGTTTGCATAGATCAATTGAAGAAGTATTGTATCCTGCGATGGAAGACTTTTGCCTTGATATTGTAATTGGAAAAGGGCCTTCAGCACGTTCTGTACGCCTAGATTTACCGCCATTTACATTAGTTGGAGCAACAACACGTGCTGGAGCATTATCGGCACCGCTTCGTGACCGCTTCGGTGTACTTTCAAGGTTAGAGTACTACACAGTAGATCAGCTTTCTGCGATTGTTGAACGTACAGCAGAAGTATTTGAAGTTGAAATCGATTCGTTA
The DNA here is from genome assembly GCF_056158125.1 of Bacillus sp. EB V-12. Lineage (NCBI taxonomy): Bacteria > Bacillati > Bacillota > Bacilli > Caryophanales > Bacillaceae > Bacillus > Bacillus sp. EB V-12. The sequence goes on from NZ_JBUXJL010000001.1 coordinate 251,345, forward strand.
GCTGCATTAGAAATTGCAAGACGTGCTCGTGGTACACCTCGTATTGCGAATCGTCTTTTAAGACGTGTACGTGATTTCGCGCAAGTTCGTGGTAACGGAACGGTTACGATGGAAATTACACAAATGGCATTAGAGCTACTGCAAGTAGATAAATTAGGTCTAGATCATATTGATCATAAATTACTGCTTGGTATTATTGAGAAATTCCGTGGCGGTCCAGTTGGATTAGAAACGGTTTCAGCAACAATTGGAGAAGAATCTCATACGATTGAAGATGTGTATGAGCCGTATTTATTACAAATTGGTTTTTTACAACGAACGCCAAGGGGCCGAATTGTAACGCCGCTTGCGTATGAACATTTCGGAATGGAGATACCAAAAGTATGACGGAGATGCCAAAGCTGCTTATTACAGCCGGGATCTTACTCATCGTTGTTGGATTAGCTTGGAAGTTCATTGGAAGGCTTCCAGGCGATATTTTTGTGAAAAAAGGAAACGTTACCTTTTATTTTCCTATCATTACATGTATTGTGTTAAGTATTGTATTATCTTTTATTATGTATATAATAAATCGATTTAAATAAGAAATAGGTGGATATAGCTATGGATATAAATCTGTTTGATTTTCATTTACCAGAAGAACTTATTGCACAAGTCCCGTTAGAAGAGCGTGAAACATCAAGATTAATGGTGTTAGACCGTGAAACAGGTGATATTGAGCATAAACATTTTACGGATATTCTTTCTTACTTACATGAGGGGGATTGCTTAGTTTTAAATGAAACGAAAGTTATGCCTGCTCGTTTGCACGGTGTGAAAGAAGATACAGGCGCGCACATTGAAGTACTTCTTTTAAAACAAGAAGAAGGTGATAAGTGGGAAACGCTTGTAAAGCCAGCGAAACGTGTAAAAGAAGGAACTGTTATCTCTTTTGGCGAAGGGAAATTAAAAGCAACTTGCACAGGAACTGCAGATCAAGGTGGACGTCAGCTTGAATTTTCATATGACGGCATCTTCTATGAAATTTTAGATGAACTTGGGGAAATGCCACTTCCTCCATATATTAAAGAGACGCTAGAAGATCGCGATCGCTATCAAACAGTATATGCGAAAGAAATCGGTTCAGCAGCAGCGCCGACTGCGGGACTTCACTTTACAGAAGAGTTACTTGAGAAGTTAAAGCAAAAAGGCGTTCAGTTAGCATTCATTACACTTCACGTAGGACTTGGAACATTTAGACCAGTTTCTGCAGACACGATTGAAGAACACCATATGCACGCAGAATATTATCATATGTCTGAAGAGACAGCGGCATTATTAAATCGTGTGAAAGAGAATGGTGGACGTATTATTACTGTAGGTACGACATCAACTCGTACGTTAGAAACAATTGCAACAGATCATGACGGTAAGCTCTGCGCCGCTTCTGGATGGACAGATATTTTCATGTATCCGGGATATGAATTTAAAGCAATTGATGGTTTAATTACAAACTTCCATTTACCGAAATCAACATTAATTATGCTTGTAAGTGCATTTGCAAATAGAGATAATGTACTTCATGCTTATAATGAAGCAGTAAAAGAAAAATATCGTTTCTTTAGCTTCGGTGATGCAATGTTCGTTGCATCTCACGCTAAAATGAGAAACAAATAAAAGGAGTAAGTTATGACAGCAATTCGTTATGAATTTATTAAGACATGTAAACAAACGGGTGCCCGTTTAGGTCGTGTGCATACGCCGCACGGTTCATTTGATACACCAACATTTATGCCAGTTGGTACACTTGCAACAGTTAAGACAATGTCACCAGAAGAATTAAAAGCAATGGATTCTGGCATTATTTTAAGTAATACGTATCATTTATGGCTACGTCCAGGTCATGAAATTATTCGTGAAGCAGGCGGCTTGCATAAATTTATGAACTGGGATCGTGCAATCTTAACAGACTCTGGTGGTTTCCAAGTATTCAGTTTAAGTGACTTCCGTCGTATTGAAGAGGAAGGCGTTCACTTCCGTAATCACTTAAATGGAGATAAATTATTCTTATCACCAGAAAAAGCGATGGAAATCCAAAATGCATTAGGTTCAGATATTATGATGGCATTTGATGAGTGTCCACCATTCCCAGCTACTTTTGAATATATGAAGAAATCTGTAGAGCGTACGAGCCGCTGGGCAGAACGTTGCTTAAAAGCGCATGAACGTCCGCAAGATCAAGGTTTATTCGGTATTGTACAGGGCGGGGAGTACGAAGAGCTTCGTCGTCAAAGTGCGAAAGATCTTGTTTCAATGGACTTCCCTGGTTACGCTGTAGGTGGTTTATCTGTTGGTGAACCGAAAGATATTATGAACCGTGTTCTTGAGTTTACAACACCACTCCTTCCAGATAATAAGCCTCGTTACTTAATGGGTGTAGGTTCTCCTGACTCGTTAATCGATGGCGCAATTCGTGGTATTGATATGTTTGACTGTGTACTTCCAACTCGTATCGCTCGAAATGGTACATGTATGACAAGTGAAGGTCGCCTTGTTGTAAAAAATGCGAAATTCGCAAGAGACTTCGGTCCGCTTGATCCAAACTGTGATTGCTACACATGTAAAAACTACTCACGTGCGTACATTCGTCACTTAATGAAATGTGATGAAACGTTCGGAATTCGTTTAACGTCTTATCACAACCTTCATTTTCTGTTAAACTTAATGGAGCAGGTGAGACAAGCTATTCGTGAAGACCGTCTTGGCGATTTCCGCGAAGAGTTCTTTGAACAGTATGGCTTTAATAAACCGAATGCTAAAAACTTCTAATACATAATTTAAAAGGAGGAACAAAAGATGAATGCAGGTATGATGAATATCGTTATGATCGTTGCGATGTTTGCGATTTTCTATTTCTTATTAATTCGCCCGCAACAAAAACGTCAAAAAGCAGTTGCTCAAATGCAAAGTGAGTTAGCAAAAGGTGATGCTATCGTAACAATCGGTGGTTTACACGGTACAATCGAATCAGTAGATGAGACAAAAATCGTTATTAAATCTGGTGGTTCACACTTAACTTTCGATCGCAATGCGATTCGTGAAGTTGTGAAAAACTAATGTGGAAGGCCCTGCATGAAATGTGCAGGGCCTTTTTTAGTTACTTTGCTTTGACATATTTACACCGAAAATACCACCGAGTGTACTCGCCCCCATTAATGCTAATTGATATAGTAATTGTGAGTTCGATAAGGTTTGAGAAAAGCCTAAATAGTTAACTAGAAAGACGAGTATAGTGAACGTGAGCCCTGTTGTGAAACCTACTAGCCAACCTTTTCCTTGAGCCTTTTTGCCGGCAGTAAATCCAGACATAAGCATAGATAAAAGAGCGAGTATAAAAATAGTAACGGTTAATGTCCCTTCATTTATATTCGTAAACTTTAATAAAAGAGCCATAATCATACTAGTAATAGATGCGAGAATTAGTAGCGTAACAATACCGAAGCCAATTGCAGTTGATAATTTTTTCGTTCCATCCATTTATGCATTCCCCCTTTTTAATACAAGCATATTTTCCTTTTGCTCAAGTTAGACTAGTTTCTTTTTTATAGGGGAGTCTATACGTAAAAAAGGAGATGTAGAAATGGAATGGATATCGGTAATTGGACGGACAATGCTTTTGTATATCATCATCTTAATTATTTTTCGTCTTATGGGTAAACGTGAGATAGGAGAGCTAAGTGTATTAGATTTAGTCGTATTTATTATGCTTGGAGAAATGGCTGTAGTAGCAATTGAAAATACCGATAAATCACTTTGGCATCAATTAGTTCCGATGACTTTTCTTATGTGCATACAAATCATTTTGTCAGTCATTTCATTAAAGTTTCAACGATTTCGGCATTTAATAGAAGGTGAACCAGCAATTATTATTAATGCGGGAAAGATTGATGAAAAAAAGATGAGAAACCAACGATATAATATTGATGATTTAATGATGCAATTAAGGGAACAAGGAGTTGGAGATATTCGGGATGTAGAATATGCTATTTTGGAACCGTCTGGGAAGTTATCTGTCTTTCAAAAACAAAAAAATAAACAAGATACATTGCAGTTTACGCTTCCTCTTATTATTGATGGAGAAATTCAATCTAGTCATTTACAAATGATTGAGCATACAGATGAATGGCTTATTGAGAAATTAAAAAACTTAGGTTATAACGATATAACACAAATTTTATACTGTAGTTTTCAAAATGGACAATTTTTTGTTGATGTAAAAGAAAATTAGAGACTTATCCTTTGGAAGAGTAAGAATGATTAGTATAACTAATAATCAGTGGAGATTACCCCACTGATTAAAGTTTCACCTTATTTCAAAAATGAAAGCTTACGAATGATAGGGAGACGATTTAACTCTTCTTTTCGAATGAGTTTGAAAGTGAAGAGAAGTACGATATAAACAATTGTTGTTAAAGTGATTTCCCATAATGTTTGTATGCCAAGGGAATGAGAGAAAATAATATATTTATGAAGATAAAAACCGAAGGCGCCTGCGATACCGATGGCAAGTCCGCCGAAAATATAGTCTTTTGCGTAAATGGTAAATGTAATCTTTTTTAAAACAGTAGCGTAGTGAAGAAATGTTACTGTTACAATATTTGCAGCAATAGCAAGTGCAACCCCCATCATTTGAAACTCTGGCCTTGATGCTAGTACAAAAATAACGATTAATTTCACGATGGCACCAATAAATGTATTCATCATGGCGGCTCTTGCTAAGTTTAAAGCTTGCAAAACAGAGGTAAGTGGACTTTGGAAATAATGAAATAAAAAGCAAGGCGCAAGAAGTTGAATGAATGCTGTTGCGCTGTCTGATCCATACATAAGAGTTAAAACAGGAGAAGCGAATACGTATAATATAACGACAGACCATCCGCCGGTAATTAATGAAATTCGAAGTGCTTGTTGTAAACGGTGCTCTACTAATTTATGTTGTCTTTTTGCCATTGCTTCACTAATAGAAGGAACGAGCGCTGTAGAGAGAGCGTATGTAATAAAGGCGGGTAGTGATAGGAGCGGGAATGCATAACCGTTTAATATACCGTATTGCTGGGTTGCAACAGAAGCAGCGACACCAGCGATTGCTAAGCTTTGCATAACGACAATAGGTTCAAAAAAATATGAAACGGAGCCGATTAAACGACTTCCTGTAGTTGGAAGCGCAATATCCATCAGAGAATAAAATGTCCCTTTGCTTTCCTTTACAGTAGTGAAAAATCCAGAGCGTATTGATAAATGTTTTTCTCGCTGAAATAACGTGAGTAAAAATAATAAGGATGCAACTTCACCGAGAACAGCTGATAACATAGCGCCGGCTGCAGCATATTCTATGCCGTAAGGTAAAAATAATTGAATGCATATAGCGATAATGGTAATGCGGACGACTTGTTCTAGAACTTGCGCATAAGCGCTAGGTTTCATGTTTTGTTTCCCTTGAAAGTAACCACGCAAAACAGAAGAAACAGCAATAACGGGAACAACAGGCAAAATGGCCATTAATGGATAGTACGTTCTTTCGTCGGTTAATAATGTTTTTGCTAAAATAGGTGTGAGGAACATAATTCCGATTGTTAAAATGATACTAATAACGGATGTAACAGCTAGTGATACGGTTAATATTTTTTTAACTCTTTGTTTATCGTTCACAGCTTCCGCTTCTGCTACAAATTTTGCGATGGCGACAGGAAGACCAATTTGTGTCAATGTAATTGCTAAAATGAATGTAGGAACGGCCATCATATAAAGACCAACGCCTTCTTCTCCTAAAATACGTGCCATTACTATGCGGTTGATAAAGCCGAGTATTTTTGTAATAAAGCCGGCTATCATTAAAATAAATGCGCCTTTTAAAAAGCTTTGTCTCGTCATGTTCTTCTCCTACCTTCTCAAAATCAATGGAATGATTTACAATAATTTATATGCACGTACGAGACAAGAATGACAAGCATTTAAGAGAGTGAAGTGTGATAGTGCTCTTGAAAGTAGTTATTGCTGTCCATTAGAGCGGGATTAAAGCGACTTTTTCGTGCTGAAATAAGAAGGAGATGTTATAGATGTTAGATAGAGAGGCTTTGGTAGAATCATACCGCGGACAGTTACAAGTCGTTTTAGAAAGTAAAGTAGAAGAGTTTCAAATGTTCGGTTACGACCGAGTGACAGATGATGACATTTGGAAGTTTCTTAAAGTGAAAAAGTGGAAGAAGATAGACAGCGATGTTAGATTGTATGAATTAGTTAATGACGTATTAACAGTAAGTACTAATGAATATATGACATATTTAACTGTTGAAGCTTACCAAGCGCCACTTTGGTCATTTGATGAGTATGAAAATAAATAACCGACTGCAATTGGTTTGTTCTTCCTTTTGCAGTATAATGATATGTATTGATAAAGAGGAAATAATTGTGTCTAAGATTATATATAAAGGAGGTAGTGAAGAGGAAAATAAATGATGAAAGTGTAGGGAGTGTAAAAGCTTACCTATACAGCTAGTGATGAGCTAGCAAAAATTATAGAAAGGAAGTCTACTAACTAGGCGTATGCACACGTATAGCAGTGAATCGTAAAAGATTTATTGAAAGTGTTAGTAGCAGAAAGAGGGTACATATGGCAAAGCGTGGTACGAGAATTGCCGCCTTTTTCCTCATCGTCTTATTAATCGGTGGAGTAATTGGTGCGGCAGGAAAAGACATAGCAAAAGGAATTAGTCTAGGACTAGACCTTCGCGGTGGTTTTGAAATTCTGTATGAAGTAAAACCAGCCAAAAAAGGTGATAAAATCGATCGAGACGTACTTGTAAGTACAGTAGGTGCTCTTGAAAATCGTGTCAATGTTCTCGGTGTAAGTGAGCCGAACATTCAAATCGAAGGACAAGATCGAATTCGTGTACAGCTTGCTGGTGTACAAGATCAGCAAAAAGCACGTGAAATGTTATCAACACAAGCGAAATTAACATTCCGTGATGTGGATGATAACCTTCTTATGGATGGAACGGATTTAAAAGGCGGCGGAGCGAAGCAAACATTTGATGAGCAAGGCCGTGCGAGCGTAGGTCTTACACTGAAAAGCGCTGAAAAATTCCGTGCAGTAACTGAAAAGATTTCAAAAATGCCACCACCAACGAATTTAATGGTAATTTGGCTGGACTTTGAAGAAGGAAAAGATTCGTATAAAGCAGAATCTGCAAAACCGAATCCGAAGTTCTTATCAGCAGCAACAGTAAACCAAGTATTTAACCAAGCTGAAGTATCTATCGTAGGTGGAAACTTCACAGTTGAAAGTGCGAAACAACTTTCATCTTTATTAAATGCAGGTGCACTTCCTGTTGATTTAAAAGAAATGTATTCAACATCTGTTGGAGCGAAATTTGGTCAACAAGCGTTAGAGCAAACGATTTTCGCTAGTGCGATTGGTATCGCTCTTATCTTCTTATTTATGCTTGTATTCTACCGTTTACCAGGACTTGTAGCGGTTATTATGTTAGGTTTATACATTTTCGTTACATTACTTGTCTTTAACTGGATGCATGCAGTTCTTACGTTGCCAGGTATTGCGGCGTTAGTGCTCGGAGTAGGTATCGCAGTTGATGCGAATATTATTACGTACGAGAGACTGAAAGAAGAGCTGAAAATTGGTAAGTCAATGATGTCGGCATTCCGAGCTGGTAACCATCGTTCCTTAGCAACAATTCTAGATGCAAACGTTACGACTCTTGCAGCAGCTGGTGTGTTATTCGTTTATGGTAATAGCTCTGTAAAAGGATTCGCAACAAGTTTAATCGTAAGTATTTTAGTCGGTTTCATTACGAACGTATTCGGTACTCGTTTCTTACTAGGTTTACTTGTAAAGAGCCGTAACTTCGATAAAAAACCAGGGTATTTTGGTGTGAAACAAAAGGATATTATTCCATTAACAAAAGGTGTAGTACATCCGCCAACGAGATTTGATCGTATTAATTTCGTAAATATCGGTCATAAATTCCTTATTTTCTCGATTGTAGTTGTAATTGCAGGAGCAATTATCTTACCAATTTTCAAATTGAACCTTGGTATTGACTTTGCGAGTGGTACACGTATCGACTTGCAATCAAAACAAGCCGTTACTGTGTCTGATGTTCATAAAGATTTTAAAGAATTGAACATTGATGTGAAGGAAGAAAATATTGTACCGACTGGAGATGACAATAAAGGTTTCGCAGTTCGTACATTAGGTGTTTTATCAAAAGATGAAATTGCGAAAACAAAAACATTCTTCCACGATAAATATGGTACAGATCCAAACGTAAGTACAGTTTCACCGACAATCGGTAAAGAAATTGCACGAAATGCATTTATCGCAGTATTAATTGCTTCTGCGGTTATCATTTTATACGTAAGTATTCGTTTCCGCTTTACGTATGCGTTATCTGCAGTACTTGCATTATTACATGACGCATTCGTTATGATTGTTATGTTTAGTATTTTCCAACTAGAGGTAGACTTAACGTTTATTGCTGCAGTACTAACAATCATCGGTTATTCTATTAATGACTCGATTGTTACATTTGATAGAAACCGTGAATTATACAAACAGAAAAAACGAGTGCGCGATATAAAAGATCTAGAAGAAATCGTAAATGCAAGTATTCGCCAAACGCTTGGTCGTTCGATTAACACCGTATTAACAGTGTTATTCCCAGTAATTGCACTGCTTATCTTCGGTAGTGAGTCACTACGTAACTTCTCGTTTGCGTTACTTGTTGGATTAATTGTAGGTACGTACTCTTCTGTTTTCGTTGCCTCTCAAATTTGGTTAATGCTTGAAAACCGTCGTTTGAAAAAGGGAAAAAACAAGAAGAAGGTTGAGAAAGTAGAATCTGAACCGCAAGTATAGAAAAGATGATGTCTCTTTATGAGGCATCTCTTTTTTCGTTTGTGGATACAATAAGATAGCAACTTTTTAACAGAAAGAAGATGGAAGAAAGTGGTGGTGTTATCGCTGTTTTTGTTAAAATAAAAAGATAGGTTAAGAAAAGAAGGGATTTTAATTATGGAAAAAGATGAACGTTTTAAACAGGCCGAGTTTGGTGCTATTGTCGGGATCGTTGGTAATATTATATTAGCGATTGTAAAGGCGGTAATTGGTTATATTGGGAACAGTAAAGCGCTATTAGCGGATGCCGTGCATTCTGCATCAGATGTAATAGGTTCGCTAGCTGTACTTTTTGGATTGCGAGCGGCAAAGCAGCCACCTGATGAGGATCATCCGTATGGTCATGGTAAAGCGGAATCGATTTCAGCGATTATTGTTGCGGTATTATTATTTATTGTGGGACTTGAAATCGCGATTTCGTCTATAAAAGCTTTTTCGCAAGAACTAGAACCGCCGAAAGGAATTACGATATTTGCTGTTGTTCTTTCAATCGTCGTGAAAGAAGGAATGTTTCAATATAAATTTCGATTAGGGAAAAGAGTAAACAGTGATGCAATTATTGCAAATGCATATGAGCACCGTTCGGATGTATTTTCTTCAATTGCAGCTTTAATCGGTATTTGTGCAGCTATAATAGGTGGTAAGCTTGGTATAGACTGGCTTGTATACGCTGATCCAATTGCGGGATTAGTTGTTTCACTTCTTGTTGTAAAAATGGCATGGAGCATTGGAGCGGAAGCAATTCATGCAACGCTTGACCATGTTCTTCATGAGGAGGATGTTATTCCGCTTAGAGAAGCAGTTCTTCAAGTAGATGGTGTGAAAAAAATTGGTTCTTTATATGCACGGGAGCATGGTCATTATGTTATTGTCGATATTAAAGTGTCCGTAGATCCATACATTACTGTAGAAGAAGGACACCGTATTGGAAAACATGTGAAAGAAATACTTATGAAACAAGATAATGTACAAAATGTATTCGTACATATAAATCCGTATTCTCCAAATTAAACATCATTAACATTTTAGTATATAGATATTGCATCGTAGTTTGCATTATATTGTCACCCCTTAATCTGTCTTGTATAATGAACAGGTTAAGGGGTGATTTCGTGTTACAACCGAAGACGCGTTGGAAAGAAAAAGAATATAATGACGAGCGAGTGAGTGAATTAGCAAGTAAATTACAGTTATCGCCACTTGTCGTTTCGTTATTCCTCGGTAGAGGACTCGATACAGAAGATAAGATTTTAGATTTTTTAAATACAGAAAATCAAGAATTTCATGATCCATTTTTATTAGAAGGAATGGATAGAACGGTAGAACGTGTAAATAAGGCGATTCAAAATGGAGAGCAAATATTAATATTTGGTGATTACGATGCGGACGGAGTAAGTAGTACGACAGTTTTATATCTTGCTCTTCAAGAATTAGGTGCAGAAGTAGAATTTTACATTCCAAATCGTTTTACAGAAGGGTATGGACCGAACGAAGAAGCATTTCGTTGGGCGCATAGCGCAGGGTTCTCGCTAATTATTACTGTCGACACTGGTATTGCAGCGGTACATGAAGCGAATGTAGCGAAAGAGCTTGGAATAGATCTAATTATTACAGATCACCATGAGCCACCGCCAGAATTGCCAGAAGCACTTGCGATTATACATCCGAAATTAGATGGCGGTGTATATCCGTTTCACTATTTAGCTGGTGTAGGTGTTGCGTTTAAAGTTGCGCATGCACTATTAGGCCGTGTACCAGAACATTTATTAGAGATCGCAGTAATTGGTACAGTAGCCGATTTAGTATCACTTCATGGTGAAAATAGGTTGCTAGTGAAACGCGGTTTAAAACATATGCGTATGACGAGAAATATTGGTTTGAAGGCATTGTTTAAAGTTGCTAACGTTTCGCAAAGTGAAATTACCGAAGAGAGTATTGGCTTCTCAATTGCACCTCGTATTAATGCGGTCGGGCGTTTAGAAGATGCTGCGCCGGCTGTACACCTTTTATTATCAGATGATCCAGAGGAAGCGAAAGAGCTAGCTGAAGAAATTGATGAGCTGAACAAACTGCGAAAAGATATTGTAAAGCAAATTACAGAAGAAGCTATCGCTGAAGTGGAAAATAACTTCCCACCAGAAGAAAATAAAGTATTAGTACTTGCAAAAGAAGGCTGGAACCCAGGGGTAATTGGAATTGTTGCTTCGAAATTAGTTGAACGTTTTTATCGTCCGACGATTGTATTAAGCATTGATCCTATAAAAGAAACAGCAAAAGGCTCAGCACGTAGTATTGCAGGATTTGATTTGTTTGCAAATTTATCAGATTGTAGAGAGTTATTACCACACTTCGGAGGGCATCCGATGGCAGCGGGAATGACGCTACATATGAATGATGTAGATGAATTACGTCGCCGCTTAAATGAACAAGCAGATGCAATGTTAACAGAAGAAGATTTTATTCCAATTACAGCAGTTGATGTTTTTTGTAAAGTAGAGGATGTAACGCTAGCGGCAATTGAAGATATGCAAAAACTAGCCCCGTTTGGTGTTGGAAATCCGAAACCACGTATTGCAGTAAAAGATGCAGAGTTAGAAAGTATTCGCGCAATCGGATCAGATGGCTCTCATTTAAAAATGGCTCTTCGTGATGGACAAGCAACACTGGATACAATTGGATTTGGCTTTGGTGCATATGCGAAAGAAATCTCTCCAGTTGCAAAAGTATCTGTAATAGGAGAAGCGTCTATTAATGAATGGAATAACTTTAAGAAGCCACAACTAATGGTACAAGATATTGCTGTAGAGGCGTGGCAATTATTTGATTGGCGTAGTATGCGTAATGCAGAAGCAAATTTAGCAGAACTTCCGAAAGAAAAAATAACAATGGTGTATTTTTCTGAAGAGGTATTGAATAAATTTTCTTTAGAGAGCTATAAAGAAAAGCTCATGCATGCTTCAGAAGTAACGCATTTAGATGATCAATATATCGTGTTACTTGATTTACCAAAAGGAACAGATGAATTACGTGAGCTATTTAAGGTAGGATTCCCAGCGCGAATTTATACGCTATTTTATCAAGAGAATAACCACTTATTTAGTACAGTTCCGACGAGAGAACACTTTAAATGGTACTATTCTTTCTTAAGCCAAAAAACACCATTTTCTTTAAGACAATATGGAGAACAACTATGTCGTCATAAAGGTTGGTCAAAAGATACAGTAAATTTCATGACACAGGTGTTTTTTGAGTTAGAATTTGTTACAATAAAAGATGGCGTCATTTTTATGGCAGACAAAAAACAAAAGCGTGATTTAATTGAATCGAACACATATCGTGAGAAAATGAACCACTTACAATTAGAAAAAGAATTGGTTTATAGCACATATCAGCAACTATATACATGGTTTGAAACGATTCGTAATCATAAAGAAGTAGAACAGTTAGGGTAAAGGATTTGTATTTACAAACCTTTTAGATCTGAGGAGGATTCAGAAATATGGATTTCAAGCAACATATCGCAATTGTACCGGATTATCCGAAAGAAGGTATTGTGTTTAAAGACATTACACCTTTAATGAATGACGGTAAAGCATACAAAGCAGCAACAGACGCAATCGTTGAGTACGCAAAAGAAAGAGATATCGATGTTGTAGTAGGACCAGAAGCTCGTGGTTTCATTATCGGTTGCCCAGTTTCTTATGCGTTAGAAGTAGGATTTGCGCCAGTTCGTAAATTAGGAAAATTACCACGTGAAGTAATTACAGTTGACTACGGTAAAGAATATGGTAAAGATGTTTTAACAATCCATAAAGATGCAATTAAGCCAGGTCAGCGCGTATTAATTACAGATGATCTATTAGCTACAGGTGGAACAATCGAAGCGACAATTAAGTTAGTTGAAGAGCTAGGCGGAGTTGTAGCAGGAATTGCATTCTTAGTAGAACTTACTTACTTAGATGGTCGTAAAATGTTAGATGGTTACGATGTATTAGTATTAGAAAAATACTAATCACTATATAGGTAAAACTACGGTGATAAAAAGTACCCGTGAATCTCTTGGAGAGGAGCGGGTACTTTTGTATAATTGAACAAAAAATTATGGTGAAATGTCAGTAAAATCTTTTCCTTTTCACAATTCACAATCATTGGGTTATAATGATAGAATATAATTTATTCTATTAAATAAAGATAAAGTCAATTTTCAATAAAAGGTGATTCGATGGCAAATGAGCAGGTACTAACAGCTGAACAGGTACTCGAGAAAGCAAGTCAATATTTAGCGGATGAAGATATTGAGCTAGTGGCACGTGCCTATGAATATGCACGTGATGCGCATAGCGAACAATATAGAAAATCGGGTGAACCGTATATTATTCATCCGATTCAAGTTGCAGGTATTTTAGTTGATTTACACATGGATCCAGCTACGGTATCAGCAGGTTTCTTACATGATGTAGTGGAAGATACAGAGATTACGTTAGAAGATATTGAACGGGAATTTAACAAAGAAATTGCTATGCTTGTTGATGGCGTTACAAAGCTTGGGAAGATCAAATATAAATCTCACGAACAACAACAAGCAGAAAACCATCGCAAAATGTTTATTGCAATGGCTCAAGATATTCGAGTTATTTTAATTAAACTAGCTGATCGTCTTCATAACATGCGTACATTGAAACATTTGCCTCAAGAGAAGCAGCGTCGCATAGCGAATGAAACGTTAGAAATCTTTGCACCTTTGGCACATAGACTCGGAATTAGTACTATTAAATGGGAGCTAGAGGATACGTCACTTCGCTATTTAAATCCACAACAATATTATCGTATTGTAAATTTAATGAAGCGTAAACGTGCAGAACGTGAAGAATATTTAGACGAAGTAATGACTGGTATTCGTGAGAAATTAAAAGAAGTTGCAATTCAACCTGAGATTTCTGGAAGACCGAAACATATTTACAGTATTTATCGTAAAATGGCACTGCAAAATAAGCAGTTCAATGAAATTTACGATTTATTAGCTGTACGTGTCGTTGTAAATAGTATTAAAGATTGTTATGCGGTGCTTGGAATTATTCATACGTGCTGGAAGCCGATGCCAGGTCGTTTTAAAGATTATATTGCAATGCCAAAAGCAAATCTATATCAATCTCTTCATACGACTGTAATTGGACCGAAAGGTGATCCACTTGAAGTGCAAATTCGTACGAAAGAAATGCATGAAATTGCAGAATTTGGGATCGCGGCACACTGGGCATACAAAGAAGGAAAAACAGCAGAAACAACAGGTACATTAGAGAAGAAACTCACATGGTTCCGTCAAATATTAGAATGGCAAAATGAAGCTTCTAATGCAGAAGAATTTATGGAGTCATTAAAAATTGATTTATTCTCTGACATGGTATTCGTCTTTACACCGAAAGGCGATGTAATGGAATTACCACTTGGATCTGTTCCAATTGATTTCGCGTATCGTGTCCATTCGGAAATTGGGAATAAAACAATTGGTGCAAAAGTAAATGGGAAAATGGTGACGCTGGATTATAAATTAAAAACAGGCGACATCATTGAAATTTTAACGTCGAAACATTCATATGGCCCAAGCCAGGATTGGGTAAAACTTGCTCAAACATCTCATGCGAAAAATAAAATTCGTCAATTCTTTAAGAAACAACGTAGAGACGAAAATATTGAAAAAGGCCGTGAACTTGTTGAAAAGGAAGTACGTGGTCTAGAGTATGAGATGAAAGAAGTATTGGCGCCGGATAACTTAAAACGCGTCGCTGAGAAATTTAACTTTGCAAATGAAGAAGATATGTTTGCAGCAGTTGGATATAGCGGAATTACAGCTTCGCAAATTGTTACGCGACTAACGGACAAGTTCCGCAAACAACGCGAAGAAGAAGAAATTGTTGAAGTTAAAGAAGTCCGTAAACCGATGAAAATTCGAAAATGGGATTCTGGTGTAAAGGTAAGCGGTGCTGATAATTTATTAATCCGTTTATCGAAATGCTGTAACCCAGTTCCGGGCGATGATATCGTTGGGTATATTACGAAAGGCCGAGGTGTATCAATTCACCGCCGTGATTGTGTAAATGTTCATACAGAAGAAGCTGTAGAACGATTATTAGAGGTAGAGTGGGAAGGTAGCCCTGAAAAAGAAATTGAGTATAACGTTGATATTGAAATTTCAGGTTACGATCGCCGCGGTTTATTAAATGAAGTACTGCAAGCTGTTACAGAGACGAAAACATACATTTCAGCTGTTTCTGGTAGAAGTGACCGTAATAAGATGGCAACAATTAATATGTCAATCTCGATTCGTAACTTACAACACTTGAAAAAAGTAGTAGAACGCATTAAACGCGTTCCAGAAATTTATGCAGTACGACGCATGATGCATTAATAGGGAGTGTAGAAAGATGAGAGTTGTTTTACAACGATCAAAGAAAGCGTCTGTCACAGTAGACGGTGAGATCGTAGGACAAATTCCGTTCGGTTTAACATTACTAGTTGGCATTACGCACGAAGATACAGAAAAAGATGCAACTTACATTGCGGAAAAAATTGCAAACTTACGTATTTTTGAAGATGAGAGCGGAAAGATGAATCATTCTGTACTTGATGTAGAAGGACAAGTTCTATCTATTTCGCAATTCACATTATACGGAGATTGCCGCAAGGGCAGACGTCCAAACTTTATGGATGCTGCGAAACCTGACTATGCAGAGCGTTTATACGATTTCTTTAATGAAGAAGTTCGTAAACAAGGATTACATGTGGAAACAGGAAAGTTTGGAGCAATGATGGACGTTTCTTTGATCAATGATGGTCCGGTGACCTTAATTGTAGAAAGTAAATAGTGTTGATAAAAAAGAGAGGGTTATATAATCCTCTCTTTTTTATACATTGTTGTATGTTTTGTTCATTTATTTGGAATCAATAGCAGTTTCGGTTATGTATAACTCTCTCATCAATATGGAACAATAAAAAGTAAAACATCCATATTGAATGTGAGGGATATACGTATGCGTATGAATGAAAAAGGGCATTCTGTTACAAATGGTGCAAATCAACTGTTTAACGTGAATTTTCATGATTTTATTTCAAAAGAGCAAAACAATACTTCAATGGAGCTTGCTTCCGAGTTTGGGATTTCTCTTCAAGATGTAAAGCGTTTAAAGAAGCAGATTGAACGTTCTTAGAGCACTTGACAATCCTACTTAACAAACGTATAGTAATTTTATATTTACATATGAATATAACCGTTGATAGAGAAGAGTAAATGAGACACACATGGAAAGAGAAGGAATGTCTTAGGCTGAAAACATTTCTGCATGATGACTGATTGAATGACACTCTAGAGGTTTCAACTTGAACGGCATATATGCTTAGTAGGGATGAACGCATATTTAAGCGTTATTAAAAAAGTGGAAGCATACGTGCTTCAATTAGGGTGGCACCACGGGTATAATACTCTCGTCCCTACTGTTTAAACAGTAGAGGCGGGAGTTTTTTTATTTTTATTAAGATTAAAACAATTTGAGGAGGAACTGAATATGTCTATTCAAATCCCACGCGGAACGCAAGATATTCTTCCAGGCACTGTTGAGTTATGGCAGTATATCGAAGGGCAAGCACGCGAAATTTGCCGTCGTTACAATTATAAAGAAATTCGTACACCAATCTTTGAACACACTGAGCTATTTTTACGCGGTGTTGGTGATACGACAGATATCGTACAAAAAGAAATGTACTCATTCCAAGATCGTGGAGAGCGTAGCTTAACATTACGTCCAGAAGGTACTGCACCTGTTGTACGTTCTTACGTTGAAAATAAAATGTTTGGTGATGCGACACAACCAACGAAATTATACTATATCGGTCAAATGTTCCGTTATGAAAGACCACAAGCAGGTCGCTATCGTCAATTCGTACAATTCGGTATCGAAGCAATCGGCAGTAATGACCCTGCAATTGATGCAGAAGTAATTGCACTTGCTGTTGAATTTTACCGCGGCATGGGCTTAAAAAATATTAAAGTTGTATTAAACAGTTTAGGTGACGCAGCGAGCCGTCAAGCACACCGTGATGCATTAATCGCACACTTTGAGCCACGTATCGGCGAATTCTGTTCTGACTGTCAATCTCGCTTAGAAAAGAACCCACTTCGAATTTTAGACTGTAAGAAGGACCGTAACCATGAATTAATGGGAACAGCACCATCTATTACAGAATACTTAAACGAAGATTCAGCAGTATACTATGACAAAGTTCAAGAACTATTAACGATGATGGATGTTCCATTTGAAAAAGATCCGAACTTAGTGCGTGGTTTAGACTACTATCAACACACTGTTTTTGAAATTATGAGTGAGGCAGAAGGTTTCGGTGCGATCACTACATTAAGCGGTGGTGGCCGTTATAACGGACTTGTACAAGAAATCGGTGGACCAGAAATGCCAGGTATCGGTTTTGCAATGAGTATTGAACGTTTAATTATGGCGCTAAAAGCTGAAAACATTGAATTACCACTTGAACATAGCATTGATTGTTACGTTGTAGCGCTTGGCGAAAAAGCGAAAGACCATGCTGCAAAAGTTGCGTTCGATCTTCGTAAAGCTGGATTGTCAGTTGAAAAAGATTATTTAGATCGCAAAATGAAAGCACAATTTAAATCAGCAGATCGTCTAAAGGCGAAATTTGTAGCTGTATTAGGAGAAGATGAGCTAGATAAAGGCATCATTAACTTAAAAGATATGGCAACAGGTGAACAAGAAGAAGTAGCGTTAGATGTATTTGCTTCATACGTAGCAGAGAAATTAATATAGGGGGAACTTACAGTGGCTGAAAGAACACATGCATGTGGAAAAGTAACAGTAGAAGCTGTTGGACAAACAGTTCAATTAAAAGGTTGGGTACAAAAACGCCGTGACTTAGGTGGATTAATCTTTATCGATTTACGTGACCGTACAGGTATCGTACAAGTTGTATTTAACCCAGAAACATCAAAAGAAGCGTTAGAAGTAGCAGAAACAATTCGTAGCGAATACGTATTACACGTAGAAGGTACAGTTGTTGAACGTGGTGAAGGCGCAATTAATGACAATATGGCAACTGGTCGTATTGAAGTACAAGCAACAAAAGTAAATGTACTAAATGCAGCGAAAACAACGCCAATTATCATTGCTGATGATACAGATGCATCAGAAGATGTGCGTTTAAAATATCGTTATTTAGACTTACGTCGTCCTGTAATGTTCAACACATTCAAAATGCGTCACGACGTAACAAAAACAATTCGTAACTTCTTAGATACAGAAGAGTTCTTAGAAGTAGAAACACCAATTTTAACGAAAAGCACGCCAGAAGGAGCTCGTGACTATTTAGTGCCAAGTCGTGTACATGATGGTGAATTCTATGCATTACCACAGTCACCACAGTTATTTAAACAGCTTCTTATGGTCGGCGGATTTGAGCGTTACTATCAAGTAGCACGTTGTTTCCGTGATGAAGATTTACGTGCGGATCGTCAACCAGAATTCACGCAAATCGATATCGAAGCTTCATTCTTAACACAAGATGAAATTTTAGATATGATGGAGCGTATGATGACGAAAGTTATGAAGGATGCAAAAGGTGTAGAAGTGAGTGCACCATTCCCTCGTATGAAATATGCTGATGCAATGGCTCGCTACGGTTCTGATAAGCCAGATACACGCTTTGAAATGGAACTAACAGACTTATCTGAGTTTGCAGCAGATTGTGGCTTTAAAGTGTTTACAAGTGCTGTAGAAAGCGGCGGACAAGTAAAAGCAATTAATGCAAAAGGTGCTGCAAGTAAATATTCTCGTAAAGACATCGATGCATTAACTGAATTCGTGAAAGTATACGGTGCAAAAGGTCTAGCTTGGCTTAAAGTTGAAGAAGACGGCCTAAAAGGACCGATTGCGAAATTCTTCGGTGAAGAAGATGCAAATGTGTTAATGAGCACATTAGAAGCTACTGCTGGCGACTTATTACTATTCGTAGCAGATAAGAAGAGCGTTGTTGCAGATAGCTTAGGCGCACTTCGTTTACGTCTAGGTAAAGAGCTTGAGTTAATTGATGAAAGTAAATTTAACTTCCTATGGGTAACTGATTGGCCACTACTTGAGTACGATGAAGATGCAGATCGTTACTTCGCAGCTCACCACCCATTCACAATGCCATTCCGTGAAGACGTTGAGTTACTAGAAACAGCACCAGAAAAAGCACGTGCACAAGCATATGACCTTGTATTAAACGGTTATGAGCTTGGTGGTGGATCACTTCGTATTTACGAGCGTGACGTACAAGAAAAAATGTTCAAAGCACTTGGATTCTCACAAGAAGAAGCGCAAGAGCAATTCGGATTCTTATTAGAAGCATTCGAATACGGTACACCACCACACGGCGGAATCGCATTAGGTTTAGATCGTCTTGTTATGTTACTTGCAGGCCGTACGAACCTTCGTGATACAATTGCATTCCCGAAAACAGCAAGCGCAAGCTGCTTATTAACAGAAGCTCCAAGCCCAGTTGCAGAAGCGCAGCTTGAAGAACTGAACTTAAAATTAAGCTTGAAAGAAGAGAAGTAAGAATAGGGTCTAGATGGTTATACTATAACCGTCTAGACTTTTTTTGAGAGGTTGTTTAAAAAGTCCGGTTTAGATAACTGTCGCATCTCATCGTTGCTTCGCCAGTCCGGTGCTCGAGTAGTATTTCTACACTGCGCTCCTCCTGGCTTCAGCGCCTCGATCTGCTCGGTTCTCTAAATCCTCCTTTTTAAACGTGTATTGAAAGGAAGTTTAAAAAGTCCGGTTTAGATAACTGTCGCATCCCATCGTTGCTTCGCCAGTCCGGTGCTCGAGTAGTATTTCTACACTGCGCTCTTCCTGGCTTCAGCACCTCGATCCGCTTGGTTCTCTAAATCCTCTTTTTTAAACGTGTATTTAGGAAGAAATAAAATTCTGGTCTATGTTTTCATTCTCGAAATATGTATTTTTAGGAATTCTATAACTTTTTCTATACAAATAGTCGGAAAAACGCTAGAATACATGGTAGACCATTTTTGTAATAGGAGTGTAGAGCTGAATGTTACATCAATTTTCACGTAATGAATTAGCCTTTGGTAAAGAAGGACTTGAAATATTAAAAAATAGTACAGTCGGTATTTTAGGAATTGGCGGCGTAGGTTCTTTTGCAGCTGAAGCGTTAGCACGTTCTGGCGTAGGACGTCTCGTATTAGTTGATAAAGACGTTGTAGATATTACAAACGTAAACCGTCAAATTCACGCTTTAGTATCTACTGTAGGACGTTCAAAAGTAGAATTAATGAAAGAGCGTATCGCGGACATTAACCCAGAGTGTGAAGTAATTGGACTAGAAATGTTTTATACAGATGAAACATATGAAGAGTTCTTTAAGTACGGTTTAGACTTCGTAGTGGATGCATCTGATACGATTACGTTCAAAATTCATTTAATTAAACAATGTTTACGTCGTAAAATTAAAATTATCTCAAGTATGGGTGCAGCAAATAAAATGGACCCAACTCGTTTCCGTATTGCGGACATCTCTAAAACACATACAGATCCAATTGCGAAAGTCATTCGTACGAAGCTTCGTAAAGAGGGTATTAAAAAAGGTGTAAAAGTTGTCTTCTCTGACGAAAACCCAATCGTAATTCGTGAAGAAGTACGTAAAGAAATTGTACCAGACGAGAATGCAAAAATTCGTAAGGCGAAACTACCGCCTTCATCAAATGCATTCGTACCATCTGTGGCAGGCTTAATTATGGCAAGTCACGTTGTACGTGAACGCATTAAAAACGTAGAAGTGAAACGTGTAGGGCAAGAATAAAAGAAAAGCATATATCCATTTTGGATATATGCTTTTTTATATGTATTAAAGAAATATGAATATTTGCATCACTACTAGTTCAAATGTAAGTAAGGTTAGTAAGCAATAATCATATTTATCTGATTTATAGGCGGATGTCTTTTTTAGACTGTTAATGGTGAAAAGAGCTAAAGTTAGGACGAGAAGGCCAAGAGTTATTTTGAAGATTATTAATGAAATAGCAACCATCTCCCTTTAAAGGTATATGTTTATAATAACATTTTAGTAAAAAATATCTAATCTGTTGTAGGAGTTTCCTTGTATGACAAGGAGGAATGTTATTGTCAATCTTTGTCGTTAAATCGATATCCTTTATTGAATCGTTGATATATTGCAAGTTGTGATAGATAAATTTGAAAAATCGTTGATATATTGCAAGTTGTGATAGATAAATTTGAAAAATCGTTGATATATTGCAAGTTGTGATAGATAAATTTGAAAAATCGTTGATATATTGCAAGTTGTGATAGATAAATTCGAAAAACCGTTAATATAATTTCATTTACCGATATCTATATATGGTTCACCGAAAACAAACAGGGATGTCACTCGGTTAAAAAAGTGACATCCCTGTTTTTAATTCTCTGCAGAATAAATAATATCTAAATTCCCATTTTGATCGGTTTTGAAAATTGGGGCAATTTGCTCTTCTTGCTCTTCGACTGAAACAAGTTTTCGAGCACGATCCATAATTCGAACAAGCATCGCGTAATCTTCTTCGATTGCTTGTTGTTTTTTTGTGAGTACTGCTAATTTCGTTTCAAGTTCATGATTCGTTTTTTGCAGAGAGGTGAGTTGAGCTTGTAATACATCATTTTCAGTTTGCAACTTTGCAAGTGAAGGATTGTTATGTTCTAAATTTTGTAAAAATGAAATGACATTTTGCATTGTAAGATCTTGTTTACTTGACGTAATATCTTCTGAAAAATCGGCGTCAATTACGAGTTGTTTCGTTTTCGTGAACCGATCTTTTTCTATATTAGCTTCAGAACGTTTTAATTCTTTACGTTGTTTTTTTGCAAGCTGCACCGCATCTTCGTAATTCGGTCTTACTTCAGCATTCCATCTAAAGCCACAAGCTGCGGAAGTGCGGTTTAAAGCGTCGCCAACTTCATCAAACGCTTTTATTTGTGTACTTCCGCTGCGAATATGTCGCAAAACAGTTTCTGCTAAAAGGAGATCATCTTCTTTTGTCCATGCATCTTGACGTGTTTTCATAAGCGAAGCCTCCATAATGGTGACGTTTTCGTTTATGTTACCCTTTATTTTTCGTTTTATTCGAAGTTTGTAATCTTTCATAAACAGTAGAAAGTGCTTGCTCAAATTTTCCTGTCGTTTTCGGTTTATAATATTGCTTGCTTTTTATTTTATCAGGTAAGTATTGTTGCCTTACCCAGCCGTTTGGATGGTCGTGCGGATATAAATATCCAATGCCTCTTCCAAGTGATTCTGCGCCTTTGTAATGACTATCTTTTAAATGGCTTGGAATGTCACCTGTTTGACCGTTGCGTAAATCGTGTAATGCAGCATCAAGTGCTTTATAAGCTGAATTTGATTTTGGTGATAAGCATAGCTCGATAACGGCATTTGCAAGTGGGATGCGTGCTTCTGGGAATCCAACTCGTTCAGCTGATTCAATTGCAGCTAGTGTACGTGGTCCAGCTTGTGGGCTAGCAAGTCCAATATCTTCATAAGCCATAATAAGAAGGCGTCTGCCAATGCTTTGTAAATCACCTGCTTCAATAAGGCGTGCTAAATAATGGAGTGCTGCATTTACATCACTTCCGCGCACTGATTTTTGAAATGCTGATAATACATCATAATGAGCATCGCCGCCTTTGTCGTGGACGAAGCTCTTCTTTTGTAAGCATTCTTCTGCAATCTCGAGTGTGATTTCAGCCGCTTGATCGTCTGTAGTAAAGCTAGATAATACAGCAAGCTCAAGTGCGTTATAAGCGGAACGCATATCACCACCAGAGGCGTTTGCAAAGTGATGTAGTGCTTCATCTGTTACCGTTACTGCATATTCTCCAAGGCCTTTTTCTTTATCTTCTAAAGCTCTTTTTAACCCAATTAAAATATCTTCTTCTGTTAGTGCGTGTAATTCGAAAATTTGACACCTGCTTCGAATAGCGGAGTTTATTGCATGGAATGGATTACTTGTCGTAGCACCAATTAAAGTAAGAAGTCCGCTTTCTAAGTGAGGTAATAGAAAGTCTTGCTTTGCTTTATCTAGACGGTGAACTTCATCTAAAATTAAAACGAGGTGTCGATGCATCTTCGCTTCTTGTACGACAACTTCCATATCTTTTTTATTGTGAGTAACAGCGTTCAATAGACGAAACGGGGTACCGGTACTTCCTGCAATTGCACTGGCAATGGATGTTTTTCCTGTACCTGGAGGACCGTATAAAATCATAGATTGAAAATGATTGGCTTGGACCATTCGCCATAAAATCTTTCCTTCACCAACTAAATGTTGTTGCCCAATAATTTCTTGAATATTTGTAGGGCGCATTCGATGTGCGAGTGGTTGTTTCATTTGGACCGTCTCCCTTAATATATAATCTCGTTCTATCGTATCATTTTTTTCTACGGAATTTAAAATAGGATGCTGTTTTATGGGAAAAATGAAGGTTAATATTTTCATTTTTCTTTCAATTGTAATAATTTCCGAGTTTTTCAATGTGATTTTATGTTATCATTTTGATACACAAGTTGAAATTTCTTATAATACTATATTATGCTATAATTTCATAGGATTTTAAATTGTGTTCTTTTTATAAATAAGATATAACCAATAGAAGTGAAAATTTGAAAAGAGGTGCAAAATAGATGAAGATTTCAACAAAAGGCCGCTACGGCTTAACAATTATGATCGATCTTGCAAAAAAGTTTGGTGAAGGTCCGATTTCATTAAAATCAATTGCGCAGGCGCATGACTTATCCGAGCATTACTTAGAGCAATTAATTTCACCACTTCGTAACGCTCGTCTTGTAAAGAGTACGCGCGGGGCATACGGCGGATATGTATTATCTGATCAACCGGCTAACATTACAGCTGGGGATGTAATCCGTGTATTAGAGGGACCGATTAGTGTTGTAGAAATGATAGAAGAAGAAGAGCCAGCACAGCGCCAGTTATGGATGCGTGTTCGTGATGCGGTGCAAGAAGTGTTAGATAGTACAACGTTAGAAGATTTAGTACGTTATGAGGAAGAAAATCACGGGGGCTATATGTTTTACATTTAATTCCTTGTGAAACGATTTGGAAAGAAGGAGATTTAATGGAACGCATTTACTTAGATCATGCTGCGACATCTCCGACTCACCCAGAAGTGGTCGAAAAGATGATTCCATATATGACAGAAATATTCGGGAACCCGTCTAGTATTCACTTTTATGGACGTCAAACGCGCCATGCAGTAGATGAGGCGAGACGAGTGTGTGCACGCAGCATTCATGCGAATCCGAATGAAATTATATTTACGAGCGGTGGTACAGAAGCTGATAATTTAGCGCTTATCGGTGTAGCACGTGCGAACCGTCATAAAGGTAACCACATAATAACGACGCAAATTGAACATCATGCGATTTTGCATACGTGCGAATTGTTAGAGCGTGAAGGGTTTGAAGTGACATATTTACCTGTCGATGAAACAGGGCTTATTCAAGTTTCTGACATACAAAAGGCATTAACAGAAGAGACGATTCTTGTATCTGTTATGTTTGGGAATAATGAAGTAGGGACAATGCAACCAATTGTGGAAATAGGAAAGTTGCTAAAAGATCATCAAGCTTATTTCCATACAGATGCGGTACAAGCTTACGGTTTAGTAGAAATTAATGTGAAAGAGTTTGGAATTGATTTATTATCAATTTCAGCTCATAAAATTAATGGGCCAAAAGGTGTAGGGTTCTTATACGCTGGTGCAAATGTGAAATTTGAACCGTTATTAATAGGCGGAGAGCAAGAAAGAAAACGCCGTGCTGGTACGGAAAATGTGCCTAGTATTGCTGGGCTTCAGCATGCAATTCTTATAGCTGAAAAAACTCGTGAGCAAAAAAATGCCCAATATGAAGAGTTTAAAGATATAATGGTATCTGTCTTCAAAAATGAAGGCATTACTTTCGAGGTAAACGGAAACTTAGAACATCGCTTACCGCATGTACTTAATGTAAGTTTTACAGGAATGAACATTGAACCATTTCTTGTGAACTTAGACCTTGCTGGCATTGCAGTATCAAGCGGTTCTGCTTGTACAGCTGGTTCGATTGATCCATCACATGTATTAGTAGCGATGTTTGGAAAAGACTCCGATCAAATACGTTCATCCGTACGCTTTAGTTTTGGACTTGGAAATACGAAAGAGCAAATTGAAAAAGCGGCGTACGAAACAGTGAAAATCGTGAAGCGATTAACACAAAATTAGCATGGGAGGTGACATGATGAACAAACTACCTCACGAAACACGCGTTGTCATCGGAATGTCCGGTGGCGTCGATTCATCTGTAGCAGCACTTTTATTAAAAGAGCAAGGTTATGATGTAATCGGAATTTTTATGAAAAACTGGGATGATACAGATGAGAATGGTGTCTGCACAGCAACAGAAGATTACAATGATGTAATTGAAGTGTGTAACCAAATTGGTATTCCGTATTATGCAGTAAACTTTGAAAAACAATACTGGGATAAAGTATTTACGTACTTCTTAGATGAGTATCGAGCTGGTCGTACACCAAACCCAGATGTAATGTGTAATAAAGAAATTAAATTTAAAGCATTTTTAGAGCATGCAATTGCGCTTGGTGCGGATTATGTGGCAACAGGCCATTATGCACGCGTTGCTTATATGGACGGCGAATATAAAATGCTTCGCGGCGTTGATGACAATAAAGATCAAACATATTTCTTAAATCAATTAAGCCAAGAGCAATTATCAAAAACAATGTTCCCGTTAGGTGAATTAAAGAAACCGCAAATTCGTGAAATGGCGAAAGAAGCTGGCTTAGCGACAGCGGCGAAAAAAGATAGTACAGGTATTTGCTTCATTGGTGAGCGTAACTTTAAAGATTTCTTAAGTAACTACTTACCGGCACAACCAGGTGTAATGCAAACATTATCTGGTGAAGTGAAAGGGAAGCATGACGGTTTAATGTATTATACAATTGGACAACGTCATGGCCTTGGAATTGGTGGTAATGGTGATCCATGGTTTGCTGTTGGGAAAAATCTAAAAGAAAACATTTTATATGTTGATCAAGGATTCCATAACGAACTTCTATATGGTGATGAAGTTATTGCTACGAATGTAGGATGGGTAAGTAACAAAGAAAAAGAAACAGAATTTAAGTGCACGGCGAAATTCCGTTATCGTCAAGAAGACAATAAAGTAACGGTTCAAATCGTTGATGAAAATACAGTTCGTATTCTTTGTGATGAGCCAATTCGTGCAATTACACCAGGACAAGCAGTCGTTTTCTATGATGGAGATGAGTGCTTAGGCGGTGCTACAATTGATGAAGTATACCGTAGTGGTAAGAAATTGGATTATTTAGGATAAACGAGAAGCCTCTGCCGATTAGCGGTTAGAGGTTTCTTTTACATAAAGCGAATTTTCGTTCGCTTGGAAAATACATTCTTTGTTATAATTTGTTGTAGAGGTGAAGGACATGTCAAACAAACTTGAAAAAGGTATTCAATATATGCAAGAAGGAAACTGGGAAGAAGCAGCTAAAAATTTTACAGAAGCAATCGAAGAAAATCCGAAAGATGCGCTTGGATACATTAATTTTGCAAATTTATTAGACGTATTAGGTGATAGCGAGCGAGCGATTTTATTTTATAAACGCGCACTAGAGTTAGATGATAAATCTGCAGCTGCCTATTATGGTTTAGGAAATGTATATTATGGCCAAGAGCAATTTACTGAGGCGAAAGCTGTATTTGAACAAGCAATGCAAGCTGGATTACAATCAGCTGATGTAACATTTATGTTAGGTATCACACATGTACAGCTTGGAAATGATCGTCTTGCACTACCATTCTTACAAAGAGCAACAGAATTAGATGAAAACGATGTAGAAGCTGTATTCCAGTGCGGACTTTGCTTCGCGCGATTAGAACATGTTCAAGAGGCGAAACCTTATTTTGAAAAGGTATTAGAAATGGATGAAGAGCATGCAGATGCGTATTACAATTTAGGTGTTGCGTACGTATTTGAGGAAAATAATGAGAAGGCTCTCGCTTTATTTAAGAAAGCAACTGAAATTCAGCCAGATCACTTTTTAGCGGGTAATGGCGTTCGTTTATTAGAGCAAGAAGCTGAATAAGATAAAAATATAGTTTAATGGGTAGTTATCCCTCATCTAAAAAGGTGGGGGATGTACTGCTCATTAAAGTGAAAATATCGGAAAGGAGAGGAAAGATGGGAAATCAACATGCAATG
Organism: Bacillus sp. EB V-12; assembly: GCF_056158125.1. Taxonomy (NCBI): domain Bacteria; kingdom Bacillati; phylum Bacillota; class Bacilli; order Caryophanales; family Bacillaceae; genus Bacillus; species Bacillus sp. EB V-12. The sequence goes on from NZ_JBUXJL010000001.1 coordinate 278,667, forward strand.
GATTTGTTTGAGGAAGAGAAAAAGTTTATAAAAGCGCAAGTTCTTCATACCATTTTCCACAACGAAGAAAACCTCTATTCCGTTGTCAGTATGAAAGTCATTGAAACGAATGAAACGTATGACGAAAAGAAAGTAATGATAAACGGTCATTTTCCCCGCATGCATGAAGATGAAGTGTTTACATTGACTGGTCATTTTAAGGACCATCCAAAGTATGGAAAACAATATATGGTTGAAACATTTAAAAAAGAATTGCCGCAAACAAAAGCAGGTATGGTGCAATATTTAGCGAGTGATTTATTTAAAGGGATAGGAAAGCGTACAGCTGAAAAAATTGTGGACCATCTCGGAGAACATGCTATTTCTAAAATTATGGATGACCCTGAGGCATTAAATGGTGTTGTTAATAAACAAAAGGCTCAGGAAATATATGAGACAATTGTTGAACATCAAGGATTAGAGAAAGTAATGAGCTTTTTAAATGGCTACGGTTTTGGAACGAAACTTTCTATTAAGATTTACCAGCAATATAAAGAGATGACATTAGAAGTGATTCGTAATAATCCGTATCAACTTATTGAAGAAGTGGACGGGATTGGTTTTGGAAGAGCGGATGATATAGGGCGTGCGTTAGGGATATCGGGTAATCATGACGACCGTGTACGAGCGGGATGTTTTTACACATTAGAGAATGTCTCATTACAACTTGGTCATGTTTATATGAGGAAAGATCAACTTGTAAGAGAAACGATGTCACTTTTAAACAATCAAGAAGGAAGAGTGACTGAGGAAGATATTATAGGTTGTATTGAAACGATGCAAAGTGAAGGGAAAGTCATCATAGAAGAAGAACGAGTGTATTTAGCGACGTTATTCTACTCTGAAAAAGGTGTTGTAAAGTCTATTCGCAGGCTTATGAATCAAGAAGAAACACCTTCATTTCCAGAAGCGGAAGTGTTAAAAACGTTAGGTGAAATTGAAGAACAACTGAACGTACAATATGCACCGTTTCAGCAAGAAGCAATTCAAACGGCACTTCATAAACCGATGATGTTATTGACAGGTGGACCAGGAACAGGGAAAACAACAGTTATTAAAGGGATTGTTGAAATGTATGCGTCACTTCACGGATTATCGTTAAATCCGAATGAATACAGTGATGATAATCCATTTCCAATACTATTAACAGCTCCAACAGGAAGAGCAGCGAAGCGGATGAGTGAATCGACAGGACTTCCAGCTTGCACAATTCACCGTTTACTTGGTTGGACGCCAGAAGGATCTTTCCAGCGTAATGAAACGGATCCTGTCCAAGGTAAGCTCCTTATTATCGATGAATTTTCAATGGTTGATATTTGGCTTGCAAATCAGCTATTTAAGTCGTTGCCGACGAATATTCAAGTTATCGTTGTAGGTGATGAAGATCAGTTGCCATCTGTAGGACCTGGACAAGTATTAAAAGATTTATTAAATGCAGGCGCAGTTCCGACAGTGAAGCTTACTGAAATTTATCGTCAAGCGGAAGGCTCATCAGTCATTCAACTTGCCCATGCGATAAAAAATGGAACTCTACCACCAGATTTAGCGCAAAACAAAAAAGATCGTTCGTTTATCAGCTGTACAGGGGCTCAAATTGTTGAGGTTGTGAAAAAAGTTTGCGAAAATGCTAAAACAAAAGGCTTTAGTGCAAGGGATGTTCAAGTATTAGCACCGATGTACCGCGGGCCTGCTGGTATTAATGTATTAAACGAAGCGCTGCAACAAGTATTTAATCCGAAGAGGGAAAAGAGTAAAGAAATTGCTTACGGTGATGTTGTGTACCGAAGAGGCGATAAAGTACTGCAACTCGTGAATCAGCCGGAGAGCCAAGTGTTTAATGGTGATATTGGGGAAATTGTTTCGGTGTTTTATGCGAAAGAGAACGTTGAGCAACAAGATATGATTATCGTTTCATTTGATGGAATTGAGGTAACGTATACGAAGCCCGATTTAAATCAAATTACGCATGCATATTGTTGTTCCATTCATAAATCACAAGGTAGTGAATTTCCGATTGTTATTATGCCAATCGTGAAAAGTTACAACCGTATGTTACGTCGTAATTTAATTTACACGGGTATTACAAGAAGTAAGAAGTTCCTTATTATTTGCGGGGAGGAAGCAGCTTTCCAATCTGGTGTAAATCGCCTTGATGATGCAATGCGTCAAACAACTTTAGCTAGTCGCTTGCAAGAATCACAAGGAGAAGTACAGATGGTCACAGTTAATGGCGAGGAAATGGACGTGGAAAACATTTCACCGTATGATTTCATGTAACAAGGTGAAATTATATAGTGAAACTTTCAAACGCATAGCGTTGAAAGGCTCCAGTAATGTATAAATGAATGCAGTTTGGACATAATGGCGAATAGAATCTGGGAGACTGTAAGGAGATGAAAGCCATATGTTCATTTGTCCAAATTGCAAAGGGAAAGACATTGGAAAAATAGGTGTCAACCAATTTTATTGCTGGAATTGTTATATCGAATTATCGGTTTCAAAGGGGAAAATCCATACACATCAAGTTGAGGAAGATGGTTCATTAAGCTCTCTTGATGATTTATTTGATGAGAATGAAAGAACGATCGGATAACGAAAAGGGGGATTTACTTTGAATCTACGCAATTCATTAATCGCATTAGGTGTTGGAGCTGCAGCATATCAATATGCTCGTAAACAAGATGTATTTTCAAAACGCAATATGAAAAAAGCACGTAAGATGATTAAGTCTTACTTATAATCATTTCGATAAATTGAAAAACTCCCTTGTAGACAAGGGAGTTTTTTTATGCACCCATATGCAAATAAAAAAGTCCGATCTCTGAGAAAAGATAAGATAGACCGTAGCAGCCAACGCCAAGTATTCCATACTGCCATAATTGCTTCGCTTTTTCTTTACGTGAGGAATGAATAAAGAACCCCTTCCAAATACCGAACCCGATACAAATCCATTCAAGAATCATAAAAAGTGCTGATAATCCAAGCATAAACAAAACCATAATTAGCCCTCCTGATTATATTAATTCATGCTGTATTCTCAGGGGTGGTTGTCCTTGTTATGTTATTTATATGTACGTCTTTAAAAAACAGTATGGTCCGTATGAAAAGATTTTAAAAGTTTCGCACATAACCTACCCCATTTATTTTCAAAATAAAGGTGGAGGAGGTTTTTCATGTGAAGAATCTTAAAATCATTTGGATATATCGTTTAGGATTATTGTTACTTGTTTTTCTTTGTCTGCTCGTCTTTTTAAAAATTAAGCCGCTATGGGCACCGATTATTTTTGTATTTAAAGTAGCAATCACGCCGTTTCTTATCGCGTGTTTTATTGCGTATTTATTGCACCCTTTAATTGAAAAAATTCATAAGGAAGGGATGCCTCGTACACTTGCCATTTTGCTCATTTATATCCTTTTCTTTGGCGGAATTGGTTATGGGATTTATAAAGGAACACCAGTCGTTATTAAACAGTTACAAGAGATTAATGAACAATTTCCCCAGTTTACAAAGATGTACGATTCGTGGATGGATGGCGTTACAGAACAAACAGCGAATTTCCCTTCGTTCATTCATGAAAAGGTGAAGCAACTTTTTGTGGGTGTGGAAACGAAGATTCAAGCGCTTTTAAATAAAGTGATGAGTACAGCTCGTGGTGTACTCGATTCATTGCTCATTATTTTCTTAATACCGTTCATTGTATTTTACATATTAAAAGATTATGGTGAGTTTTATCATATCTTTTGGAAACTAGTCCCAAGTAAATGGCGAGGTACGGGGCAAATGCTTGCGAAAGAAATTGATAAGTCACTTGGAAGCTATATTCGAGGACAGTTATTTGTTTGTTTAGTATTAGGGGGAGTATCAGCTCTTTCTTTTTGGTTTATCGGTATGAAATATCCATTATTGCTTGGCATTATTATTGGGGTAACGGATATAATCCCATACTTCGGTCCTATTTTAGGAGCGATCCCGACGTTAATGATTGCAGCAACAGTATCAACGAGTTTACTTATTAAGGCGGGGATCACGATTGCGATTTTGCAATTTGTGGAGAGTAACATTTTATCGCCTTACATCGTTGGTAAGTCACTTCGTATGCATCCCGTTATTATTATGCTTGCCTTACTAGTTGGGGGAGAGGTAGCTGGGATTGTAGGGTTACTAATATCTGTTCCAATTTTAGCAGTTATTCGCACTGTCATTGTTCATGTGAGACCGCTCTTGAAAAAAGAAGATGTGTAAGTATAGAAGCCCTCTATGTAAGAAATAGAGGGCTAATCATATATTTATTTAGAAAGCTGCTCGTGTATCTTTTGAACGAGGGAGCTCACATCATTTGTTTGAATATGTTTTATTTTTTTCCATTCGTTATCATACATAAATATAATTTGATTGTTGAAAAGACGCTTTTGTTCTTTTAGATTAGAAATTTTTGCGAAAGAGTACTCTTCAAATATTGGATTCTTACTTACATCTGGCCCATAAAAGAATAGTCTTTTGTTCGTTAAAATTAGCAATCCTGGCCTTGCGACGGAACGATAAATAAATATGTCTAATGAACATGCTGCGTAAAATAATATCGTTTCGTCAGTCGCTAATATGTTTTTAGCTTTGCTAAGTAAGGTTGTCATTGTGATCGCTCCTTTATTTTATTAACAATAATTTAATTATAGCAAAAAAAGTAATATTTAGAAATTTTTATAAATCATTCTTGTAAGGAGATTCCGATTTGTTAATAAACGCATAATATATGAAAAGGCTGTTAAGAATGAATAGTAGAATACCTATGATTAATAAGCAATTAATACAATATAAATGATTATCTACATTGACAAACTTAAGAGAATTCTATTATATTTAGTCATATAATACATTAAATCAATGACGGAACAAGTACGTTACAGTCCATTTATAGAGAGAAGCTTCCATATGGCTGAAAGAAGCTTTAGATGAAGGGTAACAGAAAGCTAATCCTGAGAGCAGCTAATCACTGCCGTCTTGCCACGTTACGGCACCATGAGGTGATGAATTGATTGTTATTGTAATCAATTCATAATTAGGGTGGTATCGCGAGTTAACTCTCGTCCCTTTTATAGGGACGGGAGTTTTTTATATTTAAGGAGGAAAATACAATGAAACAACTAACAGGCGCACAAATTCGTCAAATGTTTTTAGACTTTTTCCAAGAAAAAGGGCATGCAGTAGAACCTAGTGCATCACTAGTTCCGCATGAAGATCCATCTCTTCTATGGATTAATAGTGGTGTAGCTACATTAAAAAAATATTTTGATGGACGTGTAATCCCACAAAATCCACGTATTACAAATGCTCAAAAATCAATTCGTACAAACGATATTGAAAACGTAGGGAAAACAGCTCGTCACCATACATTCTTTGAAATGTTAGGAAATTTCTCAATTGGTGATTACTTCAAAGAAGAAGCAATTACATGGGCTTGGGAATTCTTAACGAGCGACAAATGGATCGGATTCGATAAAGAATTACTATCAGTTACAATCCATCCAGAAGATGAAGAAGCATTCACAATTTGGAATGAGAAAATGGGCGTTCCCAAAGAGCGTATTATTCGCTTAGAAGAAAACTTCTGGGATATCGGTGAAGGACCAAGTGGACCGAATACAGAGATTTTCTATGACCGCGGAGAAGCTTACGGTAATGACTTTAGTGACCCAGAATTATATCCAGGCGGAGAAAACGAGCGTTACTTAGAAGTATGGAACCTTGTATTCTCTCAATTTAACCATAATCCAGACGGTTCATATACACCACTTCCTAAGAAAAACATTGATACAGGGATGGGTCTAGAGCGTATGACATCTATCGTTCAAGATGTACCTACGAACTTTGATACAGACCTATTCATGCCGATGATTGGTGCAACAGAAACAATTTCTGGTGAAAAATATCGTAATGGCGATTTAGAAAAAGATATGGCATTCAAAGTAATTGCTGACCATATCCGTACAGTAACATTCGCTGTTGGTGACGGTGCTCTTCCATCTAACGAAGGCCGTGGTTATGTATTACGTCGTTTATTACGCCGCGCTGTTCGTTATTCGAAGAAATTAAACATCAACCGTCCATTTATGTTTGAATTAGTACCGGTTGTTGGAGAAGTAATGAAAGACTTCTATCCAGAAGTACTTGAAAAGAAAGATTTCATTGCGAAAGTTGTGAAGAACGAAGAAGAGCGTTTCCATGAAACACTTCATGATGGTGAAGCGATTTTAGCTGAAGTAATTGCAAAAGCAAAAGAAGAAAAAACAACTGTTATTTCTGGAGTAGATGCGTTCCGTCTATATGACACATACGGTTTCCCAATTGAATTAACAGAAGAATATGCAGAAGAAGCTGGCATGACAGTTGATCATGAAGGTTTTGAAAATGAAATGGAAAAACAACGTGAGCGTGCACGTGCTGCTCGTCAAGACGTTGATTCTATGCAAGTTCAAGGTGGTGTCCTTGGAGAAATTAAAGTAGCGAGCGAATTCGTTGGTTACGGTACAGTTGCAACAGAAAGTAACGTTGTTGCACTTGTGAAAAACGGTGAATACACAGACAGCTTACAAGCTGGTGAAGAAGGACAATTAATGCTTGATGTAACACCATTCTATGCTGAGAGCGGTGGACAAATTGCAGACCGTGGTTACCTTCTTGCGGATGGTGTGAAAGTTCTTGTAAAAGACGTACAAAAAGCACCAAACGGCCAAAACTTGCATAAAGTTGTTGTTGAAGAAGGTACATTAACGAAAGATGCGGCTGTAAAAGCTATTATCGATACGAAAAACCGTAGTAGCGTTGTAAAAAATCATACAGCAACTCATTTACTACACCAAGCATTAAAAGACGTACTTGGAACACACGTTAACCAAGCAGGTTCTCTTGTAACTTCTGAACGTCTACGCTTTGACTTCTCTCACTTCGGTCAAGTACAAGCTGACGAATTAGAAAAAATTGAGCGTATGGTAAACGAGAAAATTTGGGAAAGTATTGATGTTGAGATTTCTCAAAAAGCAATCGAAGAAGCGAAAGAAATGGGCGCAATGGCATTATTCGGTGAAAAATACGGAGATGTTGTACGCGTTGTACAAGTTGGCGATTACAGCTTAGAGCTTTGTGGTGGTTGTCACGTTGATAATACAGCTTCTATCGGTATTTTCAAAATCGTTGCTGAGTCTGGTATCGGTGCAGGAACTCGTCGTATTGAAGCAGTAACTGGTAAGTCTGCATACGAATTAATGAACGATCAAGTAGGTTTATTAAAAGAAGCAGCAGGAAAAATGAAAACAAATCCGAAAGATATTTTAACAAGAGTTGATGGTCTATTTGCTGAAGTGAAACAACTGCAAAAAGAAAATGAATCTCTTGCTGCGAAATTAAGCAATATCGAAGCTGGAAACTTAACTGATTCTGTAATGACAGTTGATGGTGTGAATGTATTAGCAGCGAAAGTAAATGTTGCAGATATGAATAACTTACGTACGATGATGGATGATCTGAAAAATAAATTAGAGTCAGCAGTTGTTGTATTAGCGTCTGTTAATGACGATAAAGTAAACATCCTAGCAGGTGTAACGAAAGACTTAATTAGCCAAGGTTACCATGCTGGTAAACTTGTGAAAGAAGTAGCTTCTCGTTGCGGCGGTGGCGGTGGCGGCCGTCCTGATATGGCACAAGCAGGCGGTAAAAACCCAGCTCAAGTCGAAGAAGCTTTAGCATTTGTACAAGAGTACGTTAAATCTGTTTCAAAATAAAGAGATAGTAGTGTACAATGGTAGGGAGAGGAGAAGTTCTTCTCCCTATACTTACTATATAAGTGAGGTGCTTGAAATGGACGGTTTTGATAAAACAATGAAGTTTAGCATTCAAGATGAAAAACAGAGTGTCCATGTAAATGATGTACTTTTAACTGTGTATGATGCACTTCAAGAAAAAGGCTATAATCCGATTAACCAAATCGTCGGTTATTTATTAAGTGGAGACCCAGCATACATACCTCGCCATAAAGATGCACGTAGCATCATTCGCAAGCTTGAACGTGATGAGTTAATTGAAGAGCTTGTGAAGTCTTACTTGAAACATCATCGTGAGGAGTAGTTTATGCGGATATTAGGTTTAGATGTAGGTACAAAAACAGTCGGAGTTGCAATTAGCGACGAAATGGGCTGGACAGCACAAGGATTAGAAACAATTAAGATTAACGAAGAACGAGGTCACTTTGGTTTTGATCGTATTTCTGAGTTAGTAAAGCAGTACAATGTGGACAAAATAGTAGTAGGTTTACCTAAAAATATGAATGGTACAATTGGCCCACGTGGCGAAGCGTGCCAACAATTTGCAGAAAACCTACGAGAGCTGTTACAATTAGACGTTGTAATGTGGGACGAGCGTTTGTCAACAATGGCAGCGGAACGTCTACTCATTTCAGCTGATGTAAGTCGTAAGAAGCGAAAACAAGTAATCGATAAGATGGCTGCAGTCGTAATCTTACAAGGATTTTTAGATAGAAAATAAGAGGTGACCAAAATGGAAGAACGTCAAATTACAATTGTAGACGAAAAAGGTAACGAACATTTATGTGAAATTATTTTCACTTTTGATGCTGACAAATTTGGTAAAAAATCATACGTAATCTTCTCTCCAATCGGTGAAGTAGATGAAGATGGAGACCCAATTTATGATGCAATGGCTTATGAGCAAAATGAAGAAGAGGGCGGAGTTTTACTTCCAATCGAATCAGAAGAAGAGTGGGAAATGGTACAAGAAACGTTTAACACTATTGCTGATGAGCAAGAAGCTGAATAATAAGTACTGAAAAGATGGACGACATACAGTCCATCTTTTTTTGTATTTATATGTAAAATGAAAGATTTTTTGTCGAAACTGTGTAAGTCTTTGTAGTATAATGAGACGGATTGTAGAAAAATAAAGTGTCAATTAAAAAAGATAAGTGAATTTGTTGCGTTTTTACATCGTGCTGTATAGAAAGGTGTACATACGGTCTACAATTAAGTAAGGAGGAAATGTTTTGATAGAGAATCAAGTGAAAAAGAAGCGTAGACGCATCTTTTTATTTTCGATTATTGCACTGCTTTTAGTTTGTGGTTCAGTCTATGCGTATATTTCATCCGCATTAGGACCAGTTGATAGCGGGAATAAAAAAGAGATTGAAGTAGAAATTCCGAAAGGATCATCTACAAGTAAAATTGGAGAAATTTTAGAAGAAAAAGGCGCTGTAAAAAACGGTACAGTTTTTAGTTTTTATACAAAGGCTAAATCGAAAAGTTTACAAGCAGGTACATATTTATTAAATCCTTCAATGAATGCTGAAGATGTAATCGAACAAATGTCAGCTGGCAACGTGCATCGTCCAGCTCTTTATAAAGTGACGATTAAAGAAGGGGCGCAAGTAACTGAAATTGCAGAAACGATTGCGACAGAACTAAAGTGGAATAAAGATGATGTTACGCGTCAATTAAACGATAAAGCATTTATTCAAAAAATGCAGCAAAAGTATCCGAAGTTATTAACGGATAAAATCTTTGATAGTAATATTAAATACCCATTAGAAGGTTATTTATATCCTGCAACGTATTCGTTTTATAAGAAAGATACAACGTTAGAAGAAATTGTAATTACAATGCTTGAGAAAACAAATGCAATCATTGTTCAAAATGAGGCGAAAATGAAAGCGAAGAATTGGGATGTTCATCAGCTTTTAACATTATCTTCACTTATTGAAGAAGAGGCAACTGGTTTTACAGATCGTCAAAAGATCTCTAGTGTCTTTTATAATCGTTTAGCAAAAGGTATGCCGCTTCAAACGGATCCAACGGTATTATATGCACTTGGAAAGCATAAACAACGTGTATTATACGAAGATTTAAAGGTCAACTCACCGTACAATACGTATGTTGTAAAAGGATTGCCGGTAGGGCCAATCGCAAACTCTGGTAAACATTCAGTAGAAGCTGCGTTAGAACCTGCGCAAACAGATTATTATTATTTCTTAGCTGCACCAAGTGGTGAAGTGTACTATGCGAAAACATTAGAAGAGCATAATGCATTAAAGCAAAAATACATTACGAAAAAACAGTGAAATGGGGAGGGATAGCGAAAAAAGTCGCACATCCCTCTTTTTTGTGGTAAAATATATCGGGTTAAAAACTGGCAGAAGAATCGTTTTTAATATCAAAACGGGACGTACAAGCTAAGGATAAAGCTGGCTTGTATTTTTATTGCATTCTATGTGTGAAAAGACGTCATAGAGGCACTTCTCCATGTAAATAAGGAGGACCATTTATGGAGGATGCAGTTAACGAGTACCTATTATCATTTATTGATCCGAAAGATAAATTAATTCTTGAAATGGAAGAATATGCAACAGAAAATCATGTGCCGATTATGGATCGACTTGGAATGGAATTTATGCTGCAATTTTTACGTTTAATTGGACCGAAAAGCATTTTAGAACTTGGAACAGCAATCGGTTATTCTAGTATTCGTATGATGCAAGCTATTCCAAATTCACGTATTGTGACAGTTGAGCGCAATCGTGAGCGATATGAAAAAGCACTTGAATATATAGAACGTTCCCCAGTAACAGATCGTATTTCAGTTATTTACGGTGATGCGTTAGAGACAGGTGAACAAGTAAAAGAACACGGGACATTTGACGTTATTTTTATTGATGCAGCAAAAGGACAGTATCGTCGTTTTTTTGACTTATATGAACCGTTATTAAATCCTGGTGGCGTAATTATTTCAGATAATGTTATGTACCACGGTCTTGTAACGACAAAAGAGAAAATTGAAAACAGACGTACACGTGGTTTAATCCGTCGTATTAAGACGTACAATGAGTGGCTTATGAACCATGAAGGATATGATACAACGATTTTCCCAATTGGTGATGGAGTAGCTGTTAGTAAAAAGAGAGGGTGACCAAGGTATGAAGAAACCTGAATTGTTAGTAACGCCAAGAGCGGTGGCGGATATCGAACAACTTGCGAAAGCAGGAGCAGATGCGGTAATGATTGGTGAGCAAAAGTTTGGTTTACGTTTAGCAGGGGAGTTTTCACGTGAAGATGTAAAACAAGCTGTGAAGATTGCACATGAAAATGGTGTGAAAGTATACGTAGCCATGAACGCTATGTTCCACAACGATAAAGTAGAAGAATTAACAGATTACGTTTCATTTTTAAACGAAGTAAATGTAGATGCAATTGTTTTCGGAGATCCAGCGGTATTAATGGCTGTTCGCGAAGTAGCACCAAATATGCAGTTGCACTGGAATACAGAAACGACAGCAACAAACTGGTTCACTTGTAACTACTGGGGACAAAGAGGAGCGAAGCGCGCTGTATTAGCTCGTGAGCTGAGCTTAGATGAAATTGTTGATTTAAAAGAAAATGCTGAAGTGGAACTAGAAGTACAAATTCACGGTATGACTTGTATGTTCCAATCGAAGCGTTCATTAGTAGGAAACTACTTTGAGTATCAAGGACGTAATCTTGACATTGAAAAGAAAAAATATGAAGAGAATATGTTCTTATATGACCCAGAGCGTAACAATAAATATCCAATTTATGAAGATGAAAATGGTACTCACATTATGAGTCCCAACGATATTTGTTTCATCGATGAATTAGAGGAACTAATCGAAGCTGAAGTTGATAGCTTAAAAATCGACGGTGTACTAAAAAGCTCTGAATACATTATTGAAGTAACGAAGAAATATCGTCAAGCGATTGATTTATGCGTAGAAGATCGTGATGCATATTATGACGTGAAAGATGATCTATATAAAGAAATAGAAGAAATGCAACCAGTAAATCGTCCGTTAGATACAGGATTCTTCTTTAAAGAAACGGTTTACTAAACGAGGAGGGTGTAGGAAATGACTGTACAAGAAATTTCACGAGTGATCGATGGCAAACGTGTTATTGTGAAGAAACCTGAACTGTTAATCCCTGCGGGTAACTTAGAAAAATTAAAAGTAGCTATCCATTACGGGGCAGATGCTGTATATTTAGGTGGACAAGAATTTGGTCTTCGTTCGAATGCAGGTAACTTTACGCTAGAAGAAATGGCAGAAGGCGTTGAGTTTGCAAAGAAGTATGGAGCAAAAATATACGTAACAACAAATATCTTTGCGCATAATGAAAATATGGACGGGCTAGAGGAATATTTAAAAGGGATTGAAAAAGCTGGCGTAACGGGAATTATCGTTGCTGATCCGCTTATCATTGAGACTTGTAAACGCGTAGCGCCTTCTGTTGAGGTGCATTTAAGCACACAGCAATCACTATCCAACTGGAAAGCAGCACAGTATTGGAAAGAAGAAGGTTTACATCGTCTTGTATTAGCTCGTGAAGCAAGCTATGAAGAAATGAAAGAAATTAAAGAAAAAGTGGATATTGAAATTGAAGCATTCGTACATGGTGCAATGTGTATCGCATATTCAGGAAGATGCACATTAAGTAACCATATGACAGCGCGTGATTCTAATCGTGGTGGTTGTTGCCAATCTTGCCGCTGGGATTATGATTTAGTTCAAACAGTATCACAACATAAAGATGCAAAAGAGCTTCCTCTATTCCAAGAAGGAGATGCTCACTTTGCGATGAGTCCAAAAGATTTAAATTTAATTTTATCCATTCCGAAAATGATTGAAATCGGAATCGATAGCTTAAAGGTAGAAGGACGTATGAAATCAATCCATTACGTAGCGACTGTAGCAACTGTATATCGTAAAGTAATTGATGCTTATTGTGCGGATCCAGATAACTTTGAGTTTAAACAAGAATGGTTAGATGAGCTTGATAAATGTGCAAATCGTGATACAGCTCCTGCATTCTTTGAAGGGGTTCCAGGACATCAAGAGCAAATGTTTGGAAATCATAGTAAGAAAACAACGTATGATTTTGCTGGTTTAGTGTTAGATTATAATGAAGAAACGGGCATCGTAACGATTGAGCAACGTAATCATTTCAAACCAGGACATGAAGTGGAGTTCTTTGGACCAGAAATAGAAAACTTTACGCAAACGGTGGAGAAAATTTGGGATGAGGATGGAAACGAATTAGATGCAGCGAGACATCCGTTGCAAATCGTGAAATTCAAAGTGGATCAACGAGTGTATGTGAATAATATGATGCGCAAAAGCATACTTCAATAAGAAAGAGTGATAGTCGAATGGGGACGAATAAGCCTGTTGTAATTGGAATTGCTGGTGGTTCGGGATCAGGTAAAACGAGTGTAACGAAAGCGATTTTTGACCATTTTAAAGGTCATTCTATTTTAATCTTAGAGCAAGATTATTATTACAAAGATCAAAGCCATTTACCAATGGAAGAGCGTTTAAAAACAAATTATGATCATCCGCTTGCGTTTGATAATGATCTGTTAATTGAACATTTGCAGCAGTTGCTTGCATATGAGCAAATTGATAAGCCTGTATATGACTATACATTGCATACGCGTTCAGAAGAAATTATTCCAGTTGAGCCGAAAGATGTAATTATTTTAGAAGGAATTCTTATTTTAGAAGACCCACGTCTTTGCGAGTTAATGGACATTAAATTATTCGTTGATACGGATGCTGACCTTCGTATTCTGCGCCGCATGCAGCGTGATATTAAAGAGCGCGGTCGTACGATGGATTCAGTTATTGATCAGTACGTAAATGTTGTACGTCCAATGCACAATCAATTTATTGAGCCTTCTAAGAAATTTGCGGATATTATTATCCCTGAAGGTGGACAAAACCACGTTGCAATTGATATTATGGTGACAAAAATTGCAACAATTCTTGAACAAAAAGTAAATTTGTAATAGCATAGTAAAAGATATACGGTATGAAGGGATTTTTTCCCTTCTTATCGAATACAATGAAACATGCAACCTCATCTATATATAGGTGAGGGCATATTTATATCAACTTTCCATACATATCTTCTTTATATAAAGAAGAATTGGAAATACGGGGTTGTATGTGACAACTCCGCTAGTGCAAGGGTACTAGAAACCTCCGCTAACAATGGAAGCGGAGGAGTTTTCATATGGAACTCCTCTTTTTTTCGGGGGATTGGTATATAAAAGGAGTGGAAAATATGTCAACAGAAAAAACATACCCTATGACGCAAGAGGGTAAGCAAAAACTAGAGAACGAACTTGAGCAATTAAAAACAGTAAGACGTAAAGAAGTAGTAGAACGTATTAAAATCGCACGTAGCTTCGGGGACCTTTCTGAGAACTCTGAGTACGATGCAGCGAAAGATGAGCAAGCGTTCGTAGAAGGACGTATTACACAATTAGAAAATATGATTCGTAATGCAGTTATCATTAAAGATACTGGCGAAGTATCAACTGTTGTTACATTAGGTAAAACAGTAACATTTAAAGAATTACCAAACGGAGATGAAGAAGCGTACACAATCGTAGGTAGCGCGGAAGCTGATCCATTCGAAGGAAGAATTTCTAACGATTCTCCAATCGCAAAAAGCTTATTAGGTAAGCAAATTGGTGAGAAAGTAACAATCCAAACACCAGGTGGAGAAATGCAAGTAGAGATTGTCTCTGTAAAATAAAAAAAAGATTCTCCTATCGGGAGAATCTTTTTTTTCTGTAGAATGAAAAAAATTGTGTAAACCTTAGAGTGATTCGACAAAAAATGTCAAAAAAACACTTTAAGCTTTGATATCATAATTAGAGACCATAGGTTTTAAAAGGGAAAAGGGGCTAATTATGAAACATAAAATCTTTACAGGATTGGTTTGTAGTATCTCCATATTAGGACTTGCTGCATGCGGAACGAATGAAGAAACTACATCATCAAAGGGAGAAAAAGTAAAGCAAGAAGAAAAAAAGGATATTAAAGCAACTGAGAGTTCAAAAGCCTTAGAAAATCCACAAGATAAAAAGGAATTTAATGATTTTGATGTAGCGTATCAATTAGCAATTGTCATGAAAATATTTCAAGATGTAACGATTAAGTATGATTACGCAATTGGGAATCCAGATTATTTATTGCGAGATTCGATGGATCAAAAAACAATAGATGATATGAAGAATATGTTACAAGAACAGGCGAAGAATAATGATAAAATTTTAAAAGATGAAGTGAATCAAGCATATACATATTTAAAACAATCGAAAGTAAGTAATAAAGATGATATTCAAAAAATAATAGATGCACAAAATAATTATTTACATATTGTAGATAAGATGATTACTTGTATTGATTCTGTAACAGTTGAGAATGCAAAAGAAAAAAGAAATGAAATGGATAATTTCAGTAAGGACTATTTAAAAGTAGCGGCTAATGTAACAACTACTGTAATTGAAGTTGCTAAAAACACTGGAGTGAATGAAACTGAATTTAAATCGCTTCTTACGAAATTTTTAGAGAAGCCAAAAAAACAATAATAGCTTTATATAATATCTATTTTTGTTTTGGAGCTTGTATAAATAAAATAGTACCTCGTCTAAACTACAATAGACGAGGTGTTTTTTTATGAAAATAAAACGGAGAATTACAATTGTTTTAATTTGTTTTATGAGCGTTATGTTTGTATTGCTTTGTCGTTTAATCCAAATTCAAATTATAGATACAGAATCATTTACTGATCGCAAAATAAATTTAATTGAAAAAAGTGTTACGCAACGTACACAATCCATTACAGTAGACGATGGACGTGGGCAGTTTATAGATCGTAATGGTAAAGAAATAGGTGAGGAAAAATATCCTGTTTTAATTATTTTTCCATTTTTACAAATAAAAAATGACATGTTAGAGAAAATCGCGCATATCATTGGTGTGTCGAGACAAGAGATTAGAAGACAAATGAAAAATAACAAAAATGCATTTACCCTACAAGGAGAAACTGCTCCATTTCGAGTGACACGAGAGCAGATGGAGAAGGTAAATGAATTACATGTATTAGGTATTGTAGCAGCTGAAGTGCGATTAAAACAAACTGGAGAAATCAGTCATTTAATTGGTGATGTAGGGGAGAACGAAAGGGAGTTTCAAAAGCGATATGGAGAATTGAAAAAAATTTCAAAACAAACGCCGATAGGTATTTCAGGATTACAGCAATCATTTGATGAATTTCTATTGACTGATGGAGAGGCAAAAGTATTATATCAAGTAGATCGGCAAGGAGAACCAATTTTCGGAAAGCAAGCGAAATACACTTCACCAGGAAATCCGTTTTATCCAGTTAGGGTTCAAACTACTTTACATAAAGAGTTGCAGCAAAAAGCAGAAGAAGTGATTGAAGCAAACGAAATAAAGAAGGGGGGATTAGTATTACTTGATGTAAAGACAAATGAAATATTAGCGATGGTTAGTAAGCCGTCTTTACAAGTAAGGGATGAGAATTTATATAAAACTACACTTGAAAATCAAATGTTAACGCCACATTTTCCAGGCTCTGTTTTTAAAACAGTAGTTGCAGCTGCAGTCATTGATCAAAAAGTAAATTTGTTTAATCGGACATTTAACTGTAATAAAGATTTATATGGTGAAAACGACCCGCAAGTTAGGATGGGTACGCTTAACTTTAAAGAGAGCTTTGCTAGGAGCTGTAACAGGACATTTTCCGAGTTAGGTAACGAGCTATTACAAAAGGATAGGACGGTGTTAGAAACATACGTAGCAGCTCTAGGAGCAAATGAAAAGGTTGGATGGAAAGGTTCTGTATTTCATACACCTCATTTTGAGCAAATGTCAGAAGAGAAAGGCACTACTATTTGGGGAAATGAAGAAAATAAAAGTAATAAAAAAGCGGTAGAACAAACAGCGATTGGACAGAAAGATGTACGTATATCACCTCTAGCAATTGCCAATATGATGGCGACGATTGCGAGGAATGGAGAAAAGATGGAAGTGAAAGCTGTTGAAAAAATAGTATATAAAAATGGAGCGGATTTTTTTACATTTGAGAGCCATACGTTAAATGGAAAACAGCTTTCGTATGAAACAGTGAAAACATTACAAGAGTTATTAAGAGGCGTTGTAACAAGGGAGAAAGGAACAGGAACGGCATTCCGTTCGTTGCCACTAAGTGTCGCTGGAAAATCCGGGACAGCGCAAACGGGGAAAGGGACGAGGGTGAATCGCTGGTTTGCAGGTTATTTTCCGTATGAGAATCCAAGATATGCTTTAGTTGTTGTTGATCTAGAGACTGATAGCAAAGTGAATAAAGTTACACCTATTTTTAAAGATATGGTGGGAGCAATCTATCAATTGGAGAATGAAAAGTAATCTTGCAATTTATAGTGAAATGTCTTCATTTCATGAAAATATCATTGTAAATGTTCAACCTTTCTAGATTTAATGTTACAATAGCAATTAGGAAAAACTGCATGGAGGTTTGGAGAATGGCAGGAGGATCAAGATTCCAACAGAAACAACAAAAACGTCGTCAAAACGGTGTTTTAAATATTGCAATCGCTATTGTATTACTATTAGTAGCTATTGTAGCATATCAATTGTTCGTTCCTAGTACGAAAGAGCAAGCATCTTCTACTGATAAGAAAGTCTCTCAACAAACAACAAAGAATGAGAAAGCTGGAAAATCAGAAGATAAAGAATCTGCTAAGAAAAAAGAAAAAGAACAAGAGCAAGCAGAAGCTAAGAAAAAAGCTGAAGAAGAGAAGCTAAAGGCTGAAGAAGAACAGAAAAAAGCTGAAGAAGAAGCGAAAGCTAACGAGAAAGTATCAGCTGAAAAAACTGTATCTAAGGCAAAAGAGGCTTACACAAAACCTTCTTGGAAAGCTGTAGGAACAGAACAAGGTTCATCACCGGCGATGACGTTTAAACAAGGATCATCAGATTGGAATGAGATGCAAAGTGCAATTGCTGCAGGTGTTGAGATACCGAAAGAGCAATTAGTATTCCATTTTGTTGGAAGAGACAAAACTGGAAAGAGCAAAGCTTATGGTGATGTTCAAGATAAGCAAAGTGGCAAAAGATATTACGTAAATATTGATTGGGTAGACAATGAGGGCTGGAAACCAGTACTTGTTCAAACTCTAAACTAAAAAAGAGAAGCTCCTTAGGAGCTTCTCTTTTTTGTTAACGCAATTTCTTTAATTTAAAATGAACAACCGCGCTATAATAAGGTCTTTTGCTTTCAGGATCCATGACCATTTGATGAGAGATGTGATGAACTTCAAGCATAAGTGCTTTATTATTATCAATTTGTTCACTAATTTTTCGTTCTAAAGAAGCTAAGTCTCCCGCTTCAAAAAACTCTACTTTATCTTCTAACATTTCAAAGGTAAATGACATGAAGACGGCCCCTCTCCTATGTAATCAACTATAGTGTAACAAAGAAAAGAAGGAAATACCATGTACATTTCAATTGACATTTTTAGAAAGAGGGAATATCATACTGATAAAACCGATAAGAAAAAGGGGAATTTTTATGGGTACAGAATTTAATGGTTTATTTGATGAGTGGGCTCATACGTACGACTCATTTGTACAAGGCGAAGATATACAATATAAAGAAGTTTTCGCCCATTATGAGGACATTCTAGAGGATGTAGTTAACAAGTCATTTGGTAATGTATTAGAATTTGGTGTCGGTACAGGTAATTTAACAAATAAATTATTACTTGCTGGCCGCACAGTTTACGGTATAGAACCGTCGCGTGAAATGCGCATGATTGCAAAAGAGAAATTGCCAAAAGAATTTTCAATTACAGAGGGTGATTTTCTTTCGTTTGAAGTTCCAAATTCAATTGATACCATTGTAAGCACCTATGCATTTCATCATTTAACAGATGATGAAAAAAATGTAGCAATTGCGAAGTATAGTCAATTGCTAAACAAAGGTGGTAAAATAGTGTTTGCTGATACGATATTTGCAGATCAAGATGCATATGATAAAACTGTTGAAACAGCAAAAGAAAGAGGTTTCCACCAGTTAGCAAACGATTTGCAAACGGAATACTATACACGTATTCCAGTTATGCAGACTATTTTTGAAAACAATGGCTTCCATGTAACGTTCACGAGATTAAATCATTTCGTTTGGGTAATGGAGGCAACTAAGCAATAGAAAGAGGGATTAGATTGAGAATTGCTGTAATTGGAGCAATGGAAGAAGAAGTACGTATTTTACGTGACAAATTAGAACAAGCAGAGACAGAAACGGTTGCAGGTTGTGAATTTACGAAAGGGCTATTAGCAGGGCATGAAGTAATCTTGTTAAAGTCTGGTATTGGTAAAGTAAACGCAGCGATGTCAACGACAATTTTATTAGAAAAATATAAGCCTGAAAAAGTAATTAATACTGGCTCAGCTGGTGGATTCCATCATTCTCTAAACGTTGGTGATGTAGTTATTTCCACTGAAGTTCGTCACCATGACGTAGATGTAACAGCATTTAACTATGAATATGGTCAAGTACCAGGAATGCCGCCTGGATTTAAAGCTGATGAGGCGTTAGTTGCATTAGCTGAGAAATGTATGCAGGCTGAAGAAAATATTCAAGTTGTAAAAGGTATGATTGCAACAGGTGATTCATTTATGAGTGATCCGAACCGTGTTGCAGCAATTCGTGATAAATTTGAAAATCTTTATGCGGTAGAAATGGAAGCAGCAGCTGTTGCACAAGTATGCCACCAATATGAAATTCCGTTTGTTATCATTCGCGCACTTTCTGATATTGCTGGTAAAGAATCAAATGTTTCATTTGATCAGTTTTTAGATCAAGCAGCTCTTCATTCTACAAACTTTATCGTAAAAGTGTTAGAAGAGTTAAAGTAATGTAACAAAAAGGCAACTGTCTCATATAAAGAAAATACATACAGTTGCCTTTTCTTTATTGGCAAACAAGGGGGAGAACACGATGAATGTATATCGTGGAGTTCATGAGTTAATTGGTCATACACCAATTGTAGAAATTACTCGTTTTTCACTTCCGAAAGGGGTCCGTTTATTTGCAAAGCTTGAATTTTATAACCCAGGCGGAAGCGTTAAGGATCGTTTAGGAAGAGAATTAATCGAAGATGCGCTAGAAAAAAGGCTTGTTACCCAGGGTGGAACAATTATTGAACCGACTGCTGGGAATACTGGTATTGGACTGGCACTTGCAGCATTAGAGCATGATTTACGTGTTATTGTTTGTGTACCAGAGAAATTTAGTATTGAAAAACAAGAATTAATGAAAGCACTAGGTGCAACGGTCGTGCATACACCGACTGAGCAAGGAATGACCGGTGCAATTGCTAAAGCAAAAGAGTTAGTAAATGAAATACCGAATTCATACTCTCCAAGTCAGTTCGCAAATGAGGCAAATCCTCGTGCATATTTTAAAACATTAGGACCTGAACTGTGGGACGCATTGAATGGAGAGATTAACATATTTGTTGCTGGAGCAGGAACTGGCGGTACGTTTATGGGGACTGCATCTTATTTGAAAGAAAAAAATATAGATATTAAAACAGTTATCGTAGAGCCAGAAGGATCTATTTTAAATGGTGGTAAGGCTGGTTCACATGAGACCGAAGGAATTGGACTGGAATTTATCCCGCCATTTTTGAAGACATCTTATTTTGATGAAATTCATACGATTTCTGATCGAAATGCATTTTTACGAGTGAAAGAATTAGCGCAAAAAGAAGGACTTCTCGTTGGGAGCTCTTCAGGAGCAGCATTTCATGCGAGCTTACTTGAGGCAGAGAAGGCAGCACAAGGTACAAATATTGTAACCATTTTTCCTGATAGCAGTGAGCGCTATTTAAGTAAAGACATATACAAAGGATGGGAATAAAAAATGAGAGCAAAGACAAAGTTAATTCATGGTATTCGCATAGGAGAACCTTCAACTGGATCTGTAAACGTACCGATTTATCAAACAAGTACGTACAAACAAGAAGCAGTTGGTAAGCATCAAGGATATGAATATTCACGTACAGGTAACCCAACACGTGCAGCTTTAGAAGAAATGATTGCTGTATTAGAAAATGGGCATGCTGGATTTGCATTTGGTTCAGGAATGGCTGCTATTACAGCGACAATTATGTTGTTCTCAAAAGGTGACCACGTTATTTTAACAGATGATGTTTATGGCGGAACATACCGCGTTATTACGAAAGTATTAAACCGTTTCGGTATTGAGCATACATTTGTAGATACAACAAACTTAGAGGAAGTTAAAGAAGCGATTCGTCCAAATACGAAAGCAATTTATGTGGAAACACCAACGAACCCACTACTAAAAATTACTGATATTAAGAAAATATCTACTCTTGCTAAAGAGAAAGACTTATTAACAATTATTGATAACACATTCATGACGCCATATTGGCAGTCGCCGATTTCTTTAGGAGCAGATATTGTGCTTCATAGTGCAACGAAATATTTAGGAGGTCATAGTGACGTAGTTGCAGGTCTAGTAGTTGTAAATAGCCCACAACTAGCAGAAGATCTTCACTTTGTACAAAACTCAACAGGAGGTATTCTTGGGCCGCAAGATAGCTTCTTACTACTTCGTGGTTTAAAAACATTAGGAATTCGTATGGAAGAACATGAAACGAATTCACGCGCTATTGCTGAGTTCTTAAATAATCATCCAAAAGTAAATAAAGTATATTACCCAGGTCTTGAATCACATCAAAACCACGAATTAGCAACAGAACAAGCAAATGGTTTTGGTGCTATTATCTCATTTGATGTAGATAGTGAAGAGACATTAAATAAAGTACTTGAGAAATTGCAGTATTTTACACTGGCTGAAAGTTTAGGAGCAGTAGAAAGTTTAATTTCTATTCCATCTCAAATGACACATGCATCAATCCCAGCTGATCGCCGCAAAGAATTAGGAATTACAGATACATTAATTCGTATTTCTGTCGGTATTGAAGATGGTGAAGATTTAATTGAAGATTTAGCACAAGCGCTAGCATAATAAAAAAACGCACTGCTAATATAGAGCAGTGCGTTTTTTTATTACATTATTTTGTGAAACATTTCACAAAATAGACATACACAAACGAAATGATTTCATGTATATTGAATTCAGGAAATGTTACTCACGAACAAACTTGTGAAACATTTCACAAACAATGAAATTCATGTAGGAAAGCATCTCTATTTTTTTATGTTAATTGGGACTTATTTTGACCTATAGGGACATATAAGGACCGTGATAGTAGAATAGGAGGAAATTTACATGGTAGTCAA
The DNA here is from genome assembly GCF_056158125.1 of Bacillus sp. EB V-12. Classification (NCBI taxonomy): domain Bacteria; kingdom Bacillati; phylum Bacillota; class Bacilli; order Caryophanales; family Bacillaceae; genus Bacillus; species Bacillus sp. EB V-12. The sequence continues at coordinate 300,932 of NZ_JBUXJL010000001.1, forward strand.
AGAGAAAGTTGTAAATGAAATGCAGGAAGTAAAAAAGATGATTGATACACTAGTAAATAATGGTCAACAAGCTTTACAAGCATTAGAAAGTTTTACACAAGAGGAAATTGACAACATTGTTCATGAAATGGCATTAGCAGGTGTTGATCAACATATGCCGCTAGCAAAATTAGCAGTTGAAGAAACTGGCCGTGGTGTATATGAAGACAAATGCATTAAAAATATTTTTGCCACTGAATATATTTGGCATAGTATAAAGCAAGATAAAACGGTAGGAATTATTCACGAAGATTCTCATGAAGAAATAATAGAAATCGCGGAACCTGTCGGTGTAGTAGCTGGGGTAACGCCAGTAACGAATCCAACGTCGACAACAATGTTTAAAGCGTTAATTGCGATAAAAACAAGAAATCCAATTATTTTCGCGTTTCATCCTTCCGCACAAAAATGTTCTGTGGCAGCGGCGAAAACAGTATATGATGCAGCGATGAAAGCTGGTGCACCAAAACACTGTATTCAATGGATTGAAAGACCGTCTGTTGAAGCGACGAAACAATTAATGAACCATGATGGTGTAGCACTCGTTCTAGCAACTGGAGGCGCTGGTATGGTGAAATCAGCTTACTCTACTGGAAAACCAGCGTTAGGCGTTGGGCCTGGTAATGTACCGTGTTATATAGAAAAATCAGCACATGTAAAACGAGCTGTTAATGATTTAATTTTATCGAAAACATTTGATAACGGTATGATTTGTGCATCGGAACAAGCAATCATTGTCGATAAAGAAATCTATGATGATGTTAAAACAGAAATGATTGAAAACAATTGTTACTTTGTAACAGAAGAAGAAAGAAAAAAATTAGAAAAGCTTGTTATAAATGAAAATACATGTGCAGTAAATAGTGATATTGTAGGGAAATCAGCACAGTATATTGCCGATTTAGTTGGGATTACTGTTCCTGAACATACAAAAATGCTTGTAGCTGAAATTCAAGGTATCGGAGCAGCATATCCGTTATCTCGTGAGAAACTGAGTCCAGTATTAGCTTGTGTGAAGGCGAATTCATTAGAAGAAGGATTTACATATTGCGAAGAAATGTTGAACCTCGGTGGTTTAGGACATTCAGCAGTTATCCATTCTACAAATAAAGATGTGCAAAAGCAATTTGGATTACGTATGAAAGCTTGCCGTCTCATTGTAAATGCACCTTCATCACAAGGTGGAATAGGTGATATATATAATGGATTTATTCCATCACTTACACTTGGTTGTGGTTCATACGGAAAGAATTCAGTTTCCCAAAATGTAACAGCCACTCATTTATTAAATATAAAAAGGCTGGCAAATAGAAAAAAGAATATGCAGTGGTTCAAATTGCCACCAAAAATTTATTTTGAAAAACATGCTACAGCTTATTTAGCAAATATACCTAACATTTCACGTGCATTTATTGTAACGGACCCTGGAATGGTTGAACATGGCTATGTCGATACAGTCGCGCACTATTTAAACAAGCATGCAAATGATGTGAAAGTTGAAGTTTTCTTTGAGGTCGAACCAGATCCATCAGATGAAACTGTTTTTAAAGGTGCGGAAATGATGAGAAGCTTTAAGCCAGATGTAATTATCGCACTTGGTGGTGGTTCAGCTATGGATGCAGCAAAAGGAATGTGGTTATTCTATGAGCATCCAGAAACGACATTCTATGGCATTAAACAGAAGTTTTTAGATATAAGAAAACGTACATGTAAATATCCGGAATTAGGAAATAAGGCGCAGTTTGTTGCGATTCCAACGACATCAGGAACGGGATCAGAAGTGACACCATTTGCGGTTATTACAGATAAGAAAAATAATATAAAGTATCCGCTTGCAGATTATGAATTAACACCAGATGTAGCAATTGTTGATCCGCAATTTGTAATGACAGTACCACCACATGTAACAGCAGATACTGGTATGGATGTTTTAACACATGCAATTGAGGCGTATGTGTCTGTTATGGCAAATGACTATACAGATGGATTAGCATTAAAAGCTATTGATCTCGTATTCAAATATTTACCGAGAGCATATAAAGATGGAAATGATGAAGAAGCAAGAGAAAAAATGCATAACGCTTCTGCAATTGCAGGTATGGCATTTGCAAATGCTTTCCTCGGTATTAATCACAGCTTAGCACATAAAATTGGACCAGAATTCCATATTCCGCACGGACGCGCAAATGCCATTCTAATGCCGCATGTAGTCCGCTATAATGCTATTAAGCCAAGAAAACACGCATTGTTCCCAAAATATGAGCACTTTGTGGCAGATGAAAGATATGCACATATAGCGAGAATGCTCGGGCTTCCAGCAAGCTCGGCAGCAGAAGGGGTGGAATCACTCGTCAAAGCAATTATTGAGCTTGGAAAAAGCTTAAATATTAATATGAGTATTGCAGGACAAGGAGTAGATAAAGAGCAATTTGAAGAGGTTGTTGGAGTATTAGCAGAAAGAGCTTTTGAAGATCAATGTACAACTGCTAATCCAAAGTTGCCGCTTATTTCAGAACTGAAAGAAATTTATATGGAAGCATATAAAGGTGAATAATGATTACAAAAGAGCCGCAGTAAAGCGGCTCTTTTTTTATTGGAAAACATCTCCCAGAATGGCTGTATTTACTGGTCTTTCAGTTTCATAGAATATGATACAGTGAAATGGAGGAGTGAGAATATAATGAAAGAATTAAAAGGAAAAATAGAAGACTATACTCGGTTCGGACAAATTCTTCTCGCTGTAAGTACATTGTTAATGGTTGGCTTGTTGATTCCGAATGGAGCAAAAGAGACAATCCAATTTTTTGTTATGATGGGGAGCATCGTTATATTTTTAAGTTTATCGTTCTTTTTCTTTCAGCGTGTGAAAGTGATGCGTGACCGGCTAGAGGAAAATGAATGTGAATAATATTGTTAACTAGAGCGCGGCGAAAAGAAAAAATCTTTTTGTCACGCTTTTTGTTTTTTGTAGAAAAATGTATGCGTTTCGTGTTGACAATGATAATCCTTATCAATTAAAGTAGAATAGTAGTTAATGATTATCATTATCAATTAGAGGTGAAGGAATGAAAAAATCTATTACGCTATTTACAGCGATTTTATCTATTTTTTTCTTGTTAATAGGTTGCAGTGCCAAAGGGGACGAAAAAGCGTCTGCAACCAAAACAGAAAAAGGAAAAGAGAAAATCGAAATTACCGACCTATCAGGAAGAAAGGTAACATTCGATAAAGTGCCAGAAAATTTTGCAACATTAAGTATGGGGGACATGGATATTATTCATGCTTTAGGTGGAAAAATAGTAGGTCGCCCGGATACGAAATTAACTCTTCCAGAGGAGTTAAAGAAAGCACAAGTAATTGGGAATGCACATCAACCGAATTTTGAGCAAATTGCTAGTTTAAAGCCCGATGTACTTGTTGCTAACAATGGATTCCAAAAGAATGTGCCAACGGTTGAAGGACAAGGAACGCAAGTTATCATTTCTTCTGCGAATTCTGTACAAGATATTCAAAAGAATATTGAATTATATGGAACGGTAATGAAGAAAGAAGATAAAGCAAAAGAAATTAATCAAAAAATGAATGATCAAATGAAGAAATATGAGAAAAAGAGCGATGTGAAAGCATTGCTAGTGTATGGCGCACCAGGTACTTATTTAGCGGCATTACCAACATCTTTATCAGGTGATATTTTAGAAAAAACAGGCGGAAAAAATATTGCTTCTGATTTTCCAGAAACGAAAGAATATCCGCAATATGCACAGCTAAGTGTAGAACGTATTATTGAGGCGAATCCAGATGTGATTTATTTAATTACACACGGAGATCCAAAAAGTGTGAAAAAAGCATTCGAAGGCGAAATGATGAAAAATGAAGCGTGGAAAAATTTAGAGGCAGTAAAACAAAACCGCGTAGTTATTTTGCCACCTGATTTATTTGGATCTAATCCTGGTACAAAAGTTACAGAAGCAATGGATTTTATGTATAAAAGTATACAAGATGTAAGGAAATGATACGTATGGAAAGTAGTGAAGTAGTAAGAGAAAAGGAACATCCTTTTGCGAAAAAAAGATGGATAATAGCAGTTACTTTAGTTGTATTAACAATCCTAGGTCTCTTGTACGGTCTTTTCGCAGGAAGTTTATCCTTTTCTATACGAGATATTTTAACAGGTATACAAGAGGAAGGTTCGACAGTTCATCGAATTGTATGGGATCTTCGCATACCGAGAGTGCTTATTGGGTTTATAGTAGGAACATGTTTAGCTGCATCTGGTACACTGCTACAAGGGGTTATGAGAAACCCTCTTGCAGATCCTGGTATTATCGGAGTTTCATCTGGAGCAGGCCTTGTAGCAATTGTCATCATGATTTTATTCCCACAGCATCTAGCTTTTTTACCACTAGGGGCGTTTTTAGGAGCTTTCATAACAGCGATGGTTATTTATGCTTTATCATGGCAAAAAGGGGCACCACCTTCAAGAATCGTCTTAGTAGGGGTGTCGATCAATGCATTAATTGGTGCAGCAACGTCAGCATTAATGTTATTACATAGTGACAAAGTACAATCGGTGTTATCGTGGTTAGCGGGCGGTATTGGTGGTGTAAGTTGGGCACATTTAAACATGATTATTTATTATGCAATATTCGCCATTATATTAGCTTTCTTTGGTATTAAGCATATTCGAGTGTTAATGCTTGGAGATGAAATGGCAAAGTTATTAGGACATAATGTGGAAAAAAGTCGGTTTTATTTAATCGTAGTAAGTACATTATTAGCTGGAATTGCAGTAAGTGTGTCTGGTCTTATTGGATTTGTCGGTCTTGTCGTACCACATATGCTACGTTTATTAGTTGGAAATGATTATAGATATTTGCTACCTTTATCATGCCTTGGCGGCGGGGTATTACTTGTTTTTGCGGATGCAATAGCTCGAAGTTGGTTTGACCCAATCGAATTGCCTGTTGGTATTTTACTGTCCTTCTTAGGTGGTCCGTTCTTCTTATATTTAATTCATAGAGGAGGAAAACAAAGTGATTTCCGTTAACAAAGTGTTTTACGCACACTCTGAAAGATTTCAAATGCAAAATATGAATGTACATATTAAGGCTGGAGAAATCGTTAGTTTAATTGGTCCGAATGGATCGGGAAAATCTACTTTGCTTCGTTTAATAGCAAGGCTACTGAAACAAAGCGAAGGGGACATCATTTTAGATGGGAAAAATATTCATATGATGAAGAGTGCTGATGTAGCGAAGCAATTAGCAATGTTACCGCAAATGCATGATCATCAATTAGATTTAACAGTGAAAGAACTAATTGAGTTCGGAAGAGGTCCACATAAATCATGGAGTAGCCGCTTAAATAAAGAAGATGAAGAAATTGTTGATTGGGCATTGTCTGTTACAAATCTTGAAGGGTATGAATATCGTCTTTTACATTCTTTATCAGGAGGGGAACGGCAACGTGCTTGGATTGCGATGACGTTAGCGCAACGTACAAATGTCTTATTATTGGATGAACCAACAACCTTTTTAGATATCGTTCACCAGTTGGAAGTAATGGAACTTGTGAAACGATTAAATGAGGAGTTTGGAATGACAATTATAATGGTTTTACATGACATTAACCAAGCTGCTCAATATAGCGATCGTTTACTTGTATTAAAGCGAGGAAAGATTCAGTATGATGGTATACCAGAAGAAGTACTATGCCATGAAATGTTTCAACATGTATTTGGCATAGATGTAGATATTTTTCAAGGAAGTGACAAGCCTTTTTTTACACCGAAACGAATTTCTAAAAGGGGAGAAGAGCGATGCAAACAGAAGAGCGTATTACCACGGAATTAGTAAGAGAATTTGTTATGGCAGCTCACGGGAATTTAGAGAAAGTACAAGAGCTATTGGTTGAATCACCAAGCTTACTTCACGCCTCTTATAATTGGGGTGGATCAGATTGGGAAAGTGCGTTAGGCGCATCGGCACATGTAGGTCGTAAAGATATTGCTCTTTATTTACTAGAAAAGGGTGCTCGGATGGATATTTTTGCAGCAGCTATGCTTGGTGAATTAGAAGTTGTACAAGCTATTTTAGTAGCTCAACCAGAAGCATTGCGTGCATCTGGCCCTCATGGTATTTCTCTTCTTCAACATGCACGAATGGGTGGAGAGAAATCTAAGCGTGTATATGATTATTTAGCAATACTATCTTAATGAACGAAGGAAGTTCTTATGTGCGGTAAACTTTTCACTTGAAACAATTGGAAAGTTTACCGCCCGTTAGAACGGGATAAGTATCTAGTATATTTGAAAATCCTACACCCCCCTCAATTGTAGTTTTCTTTATGCTAGTTATGATATGGATGCAGTGGACAATATTTGTCTACTGCTTTTTTTAGTTATTTAGAATGAATATTCTGTATTTTATCATTGGTTCATTTATCCCGCTATTTTCCAGGCAGTAAGACTCTCGCCTAAAAATTCAGTTAAAGAAAAGAAGTTAGACGGGAGATCCACTGCCTGTAAACGTCGGATTGGTAAAGGCTAATAATCAGTGGGGTGAACAAAATTCCCCACTGATTAAAGTTTCACTTTATAATAAATAGTAACATACCGTATACATACAAAACATGATCGTGAAATGAAGAATAAATTAGTGGAAAGGAGTGCCAGCATGTTTCATACAGAACGTTTACAAATTCGCAAATATACAATGGATGATTTACAGTTCTACGCTTCACTATGGGGGAACGAGAAGGTAATGCGTTATATTGGAAATGGGACATTAAAAACATATATACAGTGTAAAAAAAGTCTGGAGGAATGGGTGATTCCTAGCTATAAAAACGGTCTCGGTTTATTTGTATTGATTGAAAAGGAAACGGGAACAAGAATTGGTCATGCAGGGCTGGTAAAGCAGAAAATAGATGGAAAAGAGGAAATTGAAATTGGTTATTGGTTACTTCCTCAGTATTGGGGAAAAGGGTATGCAAAAGAAGCGGCGGCAGCATTTCGTGACTATGGTTTCCAAGCATTACGAATGAATAAATTAATTTCTCTTATTAATCCGAATCATCCCGCCTCAATATTTGTTGCTAGAAAAACTGGGCTCAGCTACGAGAAAACAACGTCATTTCATGGAATCGATGCTCTAGTTTATTCTATTAAGCGTGTTGGATGAAAAAATTACTTTTTTAAAGGTAAATTGCATTTTTTGAAGAATGGTATATGAAAATAAAGGGAGGGGTTACATGTACATTTATCATAATGGACTTATTATTCGTGAGGGAACGAGTAGTGTACCAGCATATGCAATTAAAGCTTTATTTGAAGATGCCGGTTGGAGTAATGATAATATCCCTTCTTGGCAAATTGAAAAATTTACGATAGCATTCGAAAATTCAACATGGGCTTTCACAATTTGGGATGAGGAAGAGATGATTGCGATGGTTAGAGTCATTTCTGATGGAATTATGATTGCGAACATAGTAAATTTAGTTGTGAAGTGTGAATATAGAGGGAAGGGATTAGGTAAGAAGCTTGTAGCTCTTTGCCTGCAAAAACTTCCCCACGGTGATTGGTTTGCGCATACATCAGCGAACAATTTTGATTTTTATAGAAGCTGTGGATTTGAAGTTAGAGAGCTATCGAGAAATGGAACATGTGCGTATTATGGATATCAAGTCGCAAAAAGAGATGGTCACCGATAAATGAATGGAAAGTAAAAAAGTATAGCGAGGTAATTTTGAGACTTTTGATAATAGAGAATGGATTGAGGCTCGTTTTATGATAAAATAAAAGAAAATTCTGTTTATTATTAGGGGGATAAAAATGAGTGTAAAAGCTGGGGATGTATTTAAATATGAAAGAAGATTTACTGAGGAAGAAGTTTTTGAATTTGCAAATATTACCGGTGATAAAGGTAGACACCATGTGGAATACGATGAAAATGGAAGATTAATGGTTCATGGTTTATTGACTGCTAGCATTGGGACGAAAGTGGGAGAAGAGTTACATTACATAGCAAGAGAATTAGTAAGTGAGTTTATTAGACCAGTTTTCACAGGAGATACGATCACTTGTGAACTAACTTTAATAAATGTTGAGCAAATGGAAGGCTATAAAAAAGTTTCAATCGAGTCAGTTTATCGCAATCAGCATGAGAAGACTGTACTAGTTGGGACAAGTTATGGAATTATAAGGGGATAAAAAGAAGCCTGTTTAACAGGCTTCTTTTTTATTATTTAGTAAACACGTTTTCGATTTTCTGCATAACTAGAGATGAGTAATAATGCAGTTTCTTCTCCTATATTACGAACAATATGAGGAACGCATGCATTCCATGAGAAAGAATCACCTTCTTCTACAATTGCAATATCTTCACCGTGCTGAACTTCTAATTTTCCGCGTAATACAAGGTGACATTCTTCCCCTTCATGGGCATTTGGTGAATTTTCTTTCGGGAATCCAGTAGGGATTTCTACTAAAGATAGGCGAAGGCCCCCTTGCTCCGCAACATGTTCAATTCTTTGCTCATCTTTGCCGTATACACTGTATTTCCGTTCTTCTTTTTTGACAATTTTTAATCGATCTTTTTGCTCTAACAATAAATAGGGAAGGGGAACGTTTAAAAAATTGGAGATCGTTTCTAAAGTTGAGATAGATGGTGATGTTTTATTATTTTCAACCTGACTCATAAATCCTTTAGAAAGACCTGTTCCCTCGCAAATTTGTGCAATTGTTATGCCTCTACGTTGACGAATTTCACGTATTGCAGAACCAATATTCATAAAATCAAGCTCCTTTTTGTAAACAACTATTTGTATCATAGCAAAAAAAATATATTTTTTCCCAGTGAAAATGAATTGACGAATAAAAAAAATTAGTGTATGTTTTGTAATGTAAATAAAAGTTTTGTATAAGAAAACTATAAGGGAGAGAATGAAATGAATCAACATATTGGTAACTTAATTATTCGTATCGTGTTAGGGGTAACATTCTTCATGCACGGTTTAACAAAATTCCAATCAGGAATTGACAATATTGCAGGATGGTTTACAAGTATTGGTTTACCAGGAGGACTTGCATACGGTGTAGCAACGTTTGAATTAGTTGGAGGTCTATTATTAATTCTAGGTTTAGGTGTAAGATATATTGGATTATTATTTGCACTTGTTATGGTTGGAGCAATCGTAAAAGTGAAATGGTCAGCTGGTTTATTGGGAGATGGAAAAAATCCTGGTTTCGAATTAGAACTCGCATTATTAGCAATGGGTGCATACTTATTTGTTGCAAAAGCTGATGGCTTTGTAGATAATTTCTTAAAAGAAAAAATGTCAAAGAAGAACTAATTTAAATGGGGGGGCTAACAAGATGAGTTTTCAACTTCATCCCGATACAACACTTGATGTTGTTCATTTATACGTATCTAATGTAAAGAAATCACTAGAGTTTTATACGGAAGTACTAAGTATGAAGGTACTAAGAGAAGAAGAAGCAGTCGTTACATTTGGGAATGAAAATGATGAACCACTTCTTATCATTGAAGAAAAGAAAGAAGCTTTTCCGAAGCAAAGAGGAAGAACAGGGTTATATCATTACGCAATTTTATTACCAAGTAGACAGGATTTAGCGAATGTTCTTCGTCATCTTGTAGAGATGGTATATCCACTACATGGCGGAGCCGATCATTACTTTAGTGAAGCTCTTTATTTAGCTGATCCAGATGGAAACGGGATTGAAATTTATCATGATCGACAAAAAGAAGTTTGGCGTGATGAGAATGGAGAACTCCCATTTGTTAGTAACCCGTTAGCTGGTGAAGAATTATTACAGCAAGGAAGTACATGGAATGGCTTTCCAGCTGGTACTGTGATGGGGCATATTCATTTTCATGTAGCTGATTTAGAGGAAGCGAAACGTTTCTATGTTGATGGTCTTGGTTTTGAAGTAACGATTCCATCTCGTAATGGAGCATTGTTCGTATCTGCAGGTGGTTATCATCACCATATCGGTTTAAATACATGGCAAGGTGAAGGGGTACCACCGCAAATGCCAGGTTCTGTTGGTTTGAAATATTTCACAGTTGTACTAGCGAATGAAAAACAAAAAGAGCAAGTATGTGAAAGCTTAAAAAATATTGGCAAGATTGCTACGTACAAAGATGGAATATTACAAGTCGAGGATCCATTTGGACATTGTATCCATTTCAAAATAAAAGGAGAAGCCTAAAAAGGCTTCTCCTTTTATTTTCTTATAATTGCTTTTTCGTTTTGTAAAAATAGTTCATCAAATTGTTTTGCAAGCTCAAAATCTAGTTTCGTTAAACCTTTTGCATTCCAAGATGACAAAGTAATAATAACTGCTTTATACTGGATAAGGATAAATGGATGGTGATTATGTTCTTCTGATAGTTTGGCGGCTTCAGAGACAAATTCGACTCCTTTTAAGTAGTCGGAAAACATATATTTTCGTTCAATCCATTTCTCATCTTTTACCATCCATTTATCTACCTTCAATAATTCTTCGTGAACTTCTTCTTCAGTTAATCTTAGCATCATTTTTCACATCCTTTACTGGAAGTAACGCAAGACCATTGTTAATAAGGCGTGTTACAGCTTCGTCAGTTGTGAAAGTAGAAAGTTGATGTAGTAATGCTGCCGATGTTTCATGCCCTTTGTTATGCTCTAAAAGTAACTCTAATACTTCAAGGCGCAGTAACCATTCTTTCGCATAAAATTTATTTAATACTTCTTGAATTGCTATTAATTGATCGATATGCGCGTCGTGTAAAATCCCCTCACTTCGAATATCTCGAACTGTTTGATACATACGTTCAAGTTCATTCAGTACAAGTGGAGCAGGAATTTCGTGAACTTCTTCATCCATTGGGAAAAATGCTGCGGCATCTGCGGCACCTGGGAATACTGAAGTGATTTGTGAGCCAACAGCCATATCAAATGCGCCCCATGAAGCATCAAATAAAACGCGGGCGTTATAAGTAACTGTGCAATCGATAAAGGAAATAAGAGCAATTTTCTTATCGTTTTTTACAATATCTGTTACTGTTCCTTTTACATGAATACCACTTGCAAAAGTAAACTCAGCGATAGTTCCAATTGTAATTCCTAATGATTGTAGTTGTTCGTCTGTACAATTTTCTAATGCAATATTTTCAGTGAGTAATCCAATCGGTGTTCCAAATCCGTCACTGTGTACAGAAGTAGAATGATTCGCTAACTGTTTATTATGAAGTGCTAATGCCGTTGGAGAATTTGTTCGCATGTAAATTAATTCACCTGCATCGTTTTCAATTGTCTCGCTAAATGTACCTGTAATTTGTAATCCGCTATTTAGCTCAGCTGTTGCATAGTTCTCAGAGCGAATTGCTTTTTCTAAACCTTCTTTTCCACCTGTTTTAAAGGCCATTGTTTTAGAAAATGTTTCAAGCGCATCTGTTAATTCTTCAAAGGATTCACAAACAAATAGTTGTGGTTGCATTTTTGTTACGTCATAAGTTGTCCCTATACATGCTTCGATAGAAAATGGAACCTTTTCTACAGCGTCTGTTAAGCAATGTTTGCTTTCGCCAACAGAAGAAAGGAGACCAGCACCATATATCTTTGGATCATCTATATTTCCGATCAATCCATATTCTACTGTCCACCAGAAAAGACGTGAAATTTGTTCAGCTTCTGATAAACCAGAAACTAAGTTTTGTTTTTCAATTACAGCATTTTCAGCAGCCTTAACTTCATCAGGAGTAGAAGTAGGGCTTTCTTTCACTATCGTTAATGTACGAACAGCTTCAAATGCATCATGTTCTTCTTTTGTAGAGAAAGCTTTTGCACCAATTTGCCCAAAACGTTTCACATATTTTGCATATGTAGGATCAAGTAAAATCGGTGCGTGTCCTGCGGCTTCGTGTACGATATCTGGAGCTGGTGTGTACTCGATATTTTCTACTTTCCGAATATCTGTTGCGATCGGTAGTAATCCGTGTCCTTGAAAATCGAAGAATGCTACGCCGGGAATAAGTCCGTCAATCGTTACAGCGCCCCAGCCACTTGGTGCCAAACACTCATTCATTTCTTCTACTTTTGGAATTGCATCTATATTAATACCAGATGATTGTAGTCCGTTCACATAGGCTGGATGAGCAACGTCTTTTAAGAAGCTATGATTTTGTCTCATAATGTAACGCCACACAGCGTGATTCACCGGTGTGTATTGATCATAATGTTGTGTGGATACGAATGGTTTTAAATGCGATGGAATTTCTGTTTTCTTTGTCATTTAGACATCCTCCTTTTTTTCTATAAAATTGAATATCGATTTCGTATAGCTTGTATCACCTCCCTTCATTATTTGTAAGCGCTTATAAAATTTTATCATAAGATTCGGAATTATTTAACATCTGTTTCTGTGAGAAATAGAAAAAGCCCCTATCGGAAAATCCGATAGGGGCGAAAGAATCGCGGTACCACCCTATTTGTAAGTGAAAATATACTTACATCTCAATTAATGATAACGGAAAAATTCCGTCTTTTCCTTCATGCATAAAAGCACTACGAAAAAGAAGCTCCAGAATTGTAATTCATACTTATATATGTGCTAATTTCCACCGACCATTAGCTCTCTGTAACAGGGATATAAGATACTACTGCGATTCTTTCAACGCGTATATATGAAATTGTGTAAGAGGATGGACGCAAAAAAGTCCCTATCGGAAAATCCGATAGGGACGATAAAAATCGCGGTACCACCCTATTTGTAAACAACTAATTGTTTACCACTCACTTTACGATAACGGAAAGATCCGTCTTTCTCTTCATGCATAAAAAGCATTACGGGAAAGAAGCTCCAGAATTGTAATTCACGCTTGTATATGTACTGATTCGCACCAACCATCAGTTCTCTGAGACAGTGATATAAGTCGCTACTAGTATTCCTTCAAAGCCGATATATAATTCGTTCAACTAAACTATGTTTTGTATTATAAAACTATATTAAAAAAATTGTCAACAAAAATTTTTTATCCCGTGTTAATGAGCAGTAAAATTCCTACCTCAAAATTCGGTTGGAGCAAAGAAGTGAGATGGGAGATTAACTGCCCGTAACTCCCGATTGGTGAAGGCTAATAATCAGTGGGGATGAACGAAATCTCCACTGATTAAAATTTTACTTTATTTCACTTCTAAATTAACAGTTAAATTAGAGGTATTGCCAGCTGCATCAGTTGCTACAATGTGAATAGTATTTTTTCCTTCTTGTAATTGAGTGCGATCGAAATAAATGTCATAGCTTTTCTCCCAAGGGTTCAGGAATGCCTGTTCCCATACACCATTTCCGTTAATTTCATATTGCATTCTCACTGGAATACCAGGTGCTATCCAACCAGATTCTGACATCCAATCTAGTAGAATATCATCAACTTTTCCTCTAATTACGAGATTTTCTTGGTCAACCTCGTGTGTTAACTTAGGTGCAGTTCGATCAAGAAATACAGCAGCTGTTTGCTTTGTTTCCCCGCCAGAATTAGAAGCAACTGCTTCAATTTGATATAGCCCATCAGTTAAAGGAGTGCCATCTGCTTTTGTACCATTCCATTTGAAAGGTTTATACCCAGGAGTTGCATTTTTAGCTTGATGGATAATCCCTTGATACGTTACACGTTCTTTCGTAACTAAATTTGCATGCAATGTGATATCATCCACAGGCGCAACTAAATAGTAGTTGATGAGATTATCATCTAGTACGTGGTCGCCATTTGGGCTAAAAGTAGAATTAATAATTTCAAGTCCATCGATACGTTTATAATCTTTAGGATCGATACTAAATGTGAATGGAATTCGAATTTCTTCTTTTGCCCCTTGTTCTTTTACATATACATTTCCAGTATACACACCTTGTTGTAGTGAGCTATCTACAGTGATAGTAAATGGTTTTTCGGTACTACTATTCGGTTGAATGCTAATCGATGAAGGGACAGAAGCTTTTACTTTTGTTTTTGTGTTTGCATCTAGTAATTCCACACGAGTTGAAAAACTTTTCTTTTTACTAGAAAGGTTTTGTAATGTAACATTTTGCGTCAGTTTTACTTTTCCGCTATTGGGCTTAATAAGACCGAAGCTGACATTGTTAGGTTTTACTAATACATTTGTTTGAGCTGCTTTCGGAATGTTAATTAAACCAGATCCTTGTGCCATAACAGGGTATGTATTTTCATTGACATCATGTAATGTTTTGGCATTGTTGGCAAGAGCCGCTTTCAATTGTTCTGTCGTCCAATCAGGATGCATTTGACGCAAGAGGGCAACCGCTCCAGCTACTTGCGGAGCAGCCATACTTGTTCCGTTATGCGATTCATAGCCGCCTCGCGGTACTGTACTAGTAATTTGTACTCCAGGTGCAACAACATCAGGCTTTATTAGCCAACTTCCTTGTGATGGTCCTCTTGAACTAAAGTTACCGATAAGTTCTGTTTGCTTTGGTTGTCCAATTTTTATATTTTTCTTTCGTTTTGTAATTAAAGTTTTTAATTCTTCTCCATTTGTATTTGATAATTGCATTACTGGGACAGCTAGATGTTCACGTGAAAAATATTCCGGCATCATATTAATTTCTTTTTCGCTAGAGATTAATAACACACCAAGTGCACCAGCTTGCTTCGCTTGTTCTGCTTTTACTAATGTACTAGAAGTACCTTGTAAAATAAGTGCGAATTTCCCTTTCACATCTTGTTTTGCATAATCACTTGGATTGCCATAACCAACATATACAAGAGGAGAATCATTTTCTATTGGAAAATCGGATTTTGATAATGGTAACCCTTGATATGTTTTGCTGGAACCAGTTACTTGGAATGTTGGAAACGGGATAGAAACCGTAGATGCTCCAACAGAAATGACACTACTTGCGTTACCGGGAGCATCAACAGACCAAGGTTTTGGTCCGTCATTTCCATTTGAAACGACAGCAGTAACACCAAGTTTCGCTGCTCGTTCTAACGTTAATGTTACAGGCTGATCAGGTACATTTAAATCCTGCCCAAGGGAGAGGTTTAACACATCCGCACCATCTTGAATTGCTCGCTCAATTCCTTGGATAATATCATCTGTTGTACCAGTTCCACCGTCATTCATTACACGATAGGCTAGAATAGAAGCGTTTGGAGCAACGCCTTTAATTTTTCCGTTACCCGCAATAATTCCAGCTACATGAGTACCATGTACGTTACCATCCATTGGATCGTTATCTTCATCAACCGTGTCATATCCACCGATATAATTTGCCTTTAGGTCAGGGTGTGTATAGTCTACGCCAGAGTCGATAATGGCTATTTTCATGCCTTTTCCATCAAGCGGTTTGCCAAATGGATCTTTTAAATTCCACGCTTCAGGTGCACCAATTGTCGGTCCACCGATATTTGGTGCTTCTTCGTTAATAGCACTTTTTGATGTTTCATGTAATTTATATGTTAAGTTCGGATAGACTGCTTTTACTTCAGGTAAAGAGGCAAGAGAGGTAATTTGATCTCCAGGAATTGAAATAGAGAATCCGGAAAATAACGTATTATACACTTCTTTAATTTTTGCACCAGGTGCTTTTTCTTTTATTTTCTTAGTCGTATCTTCTTGTGCTTTTTTGAGCTCAGCATGATAAGACTGTGCATTACTATTTTGTAAATCTGGAGCATGCTGAATATTACTTTGAGCAGCGAGAGGTGCATGTTGTAATTCTACAATTACTGATATTTCTTTTGTTGTTTTCGTTTCAACATTTTGAGCGATTTTATGTTCTCCCTACTGTTCAATCGTTGTTTTTAATTGTGGACTAAATTGCTTCTCCTTTTGTAGTGATTCAGCATGAGCACTTAAAGCTCCAAAACTAGAAAAGACAAGCGCCATGCTTAATAGTGTAGATGTAGTTTTTTTCATTGATACTCCCCCTAATAAAAGTGCCAATATTCAGAAATAAAATCTTGCATTTTAGTTAGAAATTATACATATAAATGTTGGCTAAACTATACTTTCGACATAATTCATACCAATCCTCTATGGATTGAAAATTTCTTGGGAAATTTTTTCTGATTATGTCGAATCGATATTTTTCACATATTGTAGGGATAAAGTGAGGAATGCTATGAGGGAAATGGAGTGATGGTATGAAAAGGCTAATAGTAAGTAGTAGTGTAGTGTTGTTTATGTTTTTATGTTCTATCACTATTACTAGTGCAGAAAATAATAGCGTGAAAGTTGCTTTTATTCGTCATCATAATCTTTGGATTAAAGTTGATGGGAAAGAAATACAGATTACAAAAGGAGAGTACATAACAGGGCCGAAGTGGTCATATGATGGGGAATGGCTAGCGTATGTAAAAGGGAAGAAACAAAGTATTCTTGAGTTATATCGGCTGAAAGATGGAAAGAAAGTTACGCCGTTTCACTCAGAAGCATCGAATTATCAATGGTCACCAACAGAAAATATAATTGCATTTATATTTACAGGTACATTAAATACATTTGATGTAGAAAAAAAGAATGCAGATTTTGAAAATGTATCGGCTGGTGTAGGGGATTATGCATGGTACCCCGATGGAAAGAACTTTCTTGTATCCTCTGAAGCGCACTTACTTCCAACAGGATGGACAGGGGCTCAGCTATATGAAGTGCAAAAAGATGCACATATGAATCCTCACAAAATGAAGCATTTGTATGCATTGCCAAATGAACACGATGATTTCCTAGCGCTAGTAGCAAGTGGCTTTAAGTGGTCACCAGATCAAAAGTGGATTTCATTTTTAGCAGTACCGACAGCTTCATGGTCAGCTGATAGTAATACGCTTTGCTTAGTTCGTGCAGACGGCAGTCGGTTTGAAAAAGTAGATCAAATGTTATTAAACGCACAATGGTTTCAATGGGCACCATCAAAAAATATATTAGCTTATATTGAAGGGAGCGGAAGAGTTGCATTAGAAAATAAACATTTAAAAGTAAAGGAATTGCCAGCACTTCAGCAGAACATATTTACGCCGAAAGGATATGTTGATTGGGATTTTGTATGGAAGAACGATAGAGTAATTATCGTTTCACGAGCAAAAGAGGCAGGGATAGAAACTCCACCAGAAAAAAGGCCACTACCATCTTTATATGAGGTCGATAGTACAAGTAATGCACAGCATCAAATCACAAAGAAAACGAACAAGCAAGGGGATTACCACCCGATCTTCATGAAGAAGAGTAATCAATTAATTTGGATACGTTCAGACCGTAAGAAAGCGGATGTATGGCTTGCTCATAAAGATCGGAAGCAGGAAAAGAAGTGGATTGAAAATATAGATGTACCAGCGTGGTATTATGAGAAATGGAATTGGGGAAATGTTATCTCGGTGAAAGAAGAATAAAAAAACTGCCTAAAAGATCATTTTAGGCAGTTTTAATTGTTATTTATGTGTTTTATTTGGCTTTTTTTTCGCTGGGTTTCCGTTCCCTTGGCGCTTTCTATTTTGTTCATCTTTTGCTTGTTTTTCATGTAGTGTATCTAAAAATTCATTCGAGTTACTCATGTTTATATCTCTCCTTTCATTTTGTCATGATTACTATAACCATTTAGGAGGATAATCATGAGTTAGAAGTTAGGCACTTAATTTTCTTCGATAATGTAAGTAAAATATTCCATACATAACAAATAGCATGAGTAAAACTTGTAACTCTACATTTTCTTTTAAAATAGCTGCGATAGTGTCTGGTAAGTACGGTGATTTATCGTTTGTGCTTAAACCTAACCATTTATTTAAGAGGCTAATGGTACAAAACATAAAAACACCGGACCAGCTTGCCGTAATTGCTTTTTGCTTAATTTTTGTTTCACGTTCATCATCTGTAATCCAAGGATTAGCAGTTTTATCACTACTAAAGAAGCCGTTTATATATCCCCATACAATCATTCCAATAAAGACAATTATCCATTTCATATATGTAATTCTTCTTTCTGTGTAAAAAGTTTTTTACATATTGGTTTTCATATAGCAGGAATAAAGTATGAGATAGGGAAGAAATATGTAAGAGGATTTCATAATGAGAGGAGGAAGGGGATGAAAATCGTCTTTGTTCGGCACGGGGAAGGAGAACATACAAGGGATTTGCCATCAAGTTTAAAAGTGCTTCATCCGCCATTGACGGATGAAGGAAGGAATCAGGCTAAATTACTTCAATGCAATGTGCCATTACAAGAGACGGATATATTAATTGCTAGTCCTACACTTAGAACTTTGCAAACGGCGACAATATGGAGTGCGAAAGTTGCTTGTCAAAAAATCGTTCATCCATATGTATCTCCGCGTATTTTTCCTTATCGAGAAGAAGCGAGAACATTACCGTGCGATTATATAGTAGATCAGGGAATGATAACAAAGTTATTTCCGCATTTTTCGATAGAGAAAAGCTCAAATAATCAGTTATGGAAGGAAGGTATAAACACTATTTCAGAGAATAGTTTTCAGCAAATAGTAGATGAATTTCTTCTTTGGTGTTATGAACTGAGTGTTGAAAGAATTTGCATTGTATCCCACGATGGAACAATTACAGCATATAGGCAATATTTACAGAAAGTCGTTTTAACTAGATCAGATTTTTTGAAAGAAACGGGTATATATGAAATGGATTTATCCCAGAAAATTCTGATTGATAAGGGCTGATTATAGGATGGGGATTGTATGTTGAATATTGCATTAGTAGTTGGTTTTAATTCGGATTTAGAGGCGCAATCAATCCGAGCATCTCTTGAATATTTTGGTGCAAGGGTTGTGACATATTGGATTGGTAGACCGAAAGATTTTGTGGGAGTTCTTTCTGGAAAGAACTTATTTAACGATGTTAATTATATTATTTTTTGCTTTCATGGTGAAGAAGGGAAGTTTGTCATGGAAGAGTTAGGCGAAGAAGTATATGAACAAGATGAACCGAGAGGGTATTTTGGTGCAGAAGAAATTTATGAATATGCAAAATTGCATAATACACATATTGTAAATAGCGGGTGCACGTTAGGGGAGAAAAATCTAGCAAAATCTTTTTTACATAGTGGTGCGAAATCATATATTGGATCGATTGATTATGTAGATGGAAATGCAGCACTTATGTTTACTATACGCTTATTTTATGGGGTTATTAACCATGGGAAAACGTTAGAAGAAGCGTTTCAAGAAGCGAGTTTAATTGATGAGGAGACACATACATTTCGATTCTATAATTAGTGTGAAACACGTTTATTCTATATTCGAATAAACGTGTTTCACATTTAACTCACAATTTTTTTACATTTTTTTCAATGAAAATGATTATCACCTGTGGTATGATATGTTCAAGTTTTTACAGGTAATAAAAGTTACTATATAAACGTTAGTTTTGAATGTTTCATACGCATGTCACGAATTATTCATAATTAACGTTTTAAAAATAAGTAACTAATGTTATTATATTATCTGTAACTAACTTAATTACAACTTTAGGAGGAAGATATGGTTATTCAATTTTTAAGAGAAAACAAAGCAGTTTCTTTTGTATTAGCAGTAATTCGAGTATATCTTGGTTACACATGGTTAATGGCTGGAATCGGTAAACTACAAGGAAAAGGATTCGATGCAACAGGTTATTTGCAAGGGGCAATTGAAAAATCTAAAGGTGCACAACCGGCTGTTCAATCTTGGTGGGCATCATTCTTACAAGAATTTGCAATTCCAAATGTAGATTTGTTTAATACACTTGTAACATGGGGAGAAATTTTAGTCGGAATTGGTTTAATTGTAGGCTGTTTAACAAAAACAGCGGTCTTTTTTGGTCTTGTAATGAACTTTTCCTATATGTTTAGTGGGTCAATTGGTGTGAACCCTGAGATGGTTATCTTATCTATGTTTGTTCTTGTTTCCGGTATGAACGCTGGGAAATTTGGAATGGATGGCTTCGTTATCCCGAAAGTATTAGGATCAAAAACTCCAAAACGCCAAAAGCAAGCTGCTTAATATATGAAAACGGGTATCTCATTTTGAGATACCCGTTTATGTTATTTTTCAACTTTAATCGGATTGTTTTTAAAGAAATCTTTTACATACCCGACAAATTCTTGTGGTTCTTGGCGAAATGGTGCATGATAACCTTTTTCAATAATATGTAAATTGCTATTTTTTAAGAATTGATGATACGTTTCTCCTTCTTTCCAGGAAACGCTACTATCATTTCTGCCCCATATAATTAAAGTTGGCTGTTTTATTTCATTTGCATTAATTTTAAGACGTCTAGGCCATAATTTCATTTTATTATAATGCTCTTCATCATTACGTTTGAATTTCACTTTGCTTTCATCATAATCTGTAATAGAAGAAACGGCATTTAAATCAGTCGACAATTGTGGTTTTGGTGAGCCTTGTTTAGTAACGAATGTATGAGGGCCACCTGTAGCATCAGTTAAAATAAGGTGAGAAACTGCTTCAGGATATAAATATGTTAAATTTAGAGAAATTTCTCCCCCCATGGAATGCCCCAGTATTGCGAATGAATCATACCCTAGTTTTTTCATTAATTTATAATACAAATTTGCATGAGTTGGAAAAGAATAATAAAAATCCATTGGCTTAGATGAGCGCCCGAATCCTAAAGCATCTACAGAAATAATTGTATGATCTTTTGCTAAATCGGAGTAAATCTTTTGAAAACCATCTGATGACCCTCCAAAGCCATGAATCATAAGTAAAGGTGGTTTTTCATTACCAATCTTTTTAAAGTAAATGGTTTGACCATCTATTTCTACCATTTTTTCCTCGGTAGCTAGTTTCGCTGTAATTGTATTTTTAACTTGTTTTACTTGTTCTACTGGCTTTTCTGCTGCACTACATCCTACTAATAGTGTAAGAGTAAGACAACCTACCATAAAATAGCTAAATCGCTTCAATTAGGTGTCTCCTTTCTAACATAACGCTGTATCTATCATAGCAAATAGCATATTACGATTTCCAGGAAGTCGGCTACCATTTTTTATCATAAGAGGTGAAAGGAGCGTTTCTTGGAAATTTTCTGTTTGAAGAAATTTACGAAATGTAAATTGTGAGTGTGGGACATCAATTCGTACTATACCATTCCAACATTCACATATCTTTTTTAATAATTGAATAGCATCTTCTGCTTGCTTGGCGATAAGTGGATTGATACATAATATATTGCCCTTTTGTATGCATAATGAAAAAGCTTCTATACAGTTATTTCTTTCAATTTTAAAAGAGTGTACAGCCCTTGGTAATAGCAAAGAGTAAAGTAGAGAACGATTCATACCAGTTGCAATTTGATCCAGAGAAGTAAGAGATATAAGGTCTTCTTCTTGTACTTGTTGTAAGTGAGAAGGGTACGTCTTAATAGTTTGCTTTTCAAAACGATGAATCGTTGTTGCTGTTTGAAATCCGCATGATGTGTATAGAGGTTCGCCAGCTTTTGTCGCAATAAGTGCAATGGGTTGTTTTGGATGAATTTGTTCCAAGCAATGATTTAGCAACATGCGCCCTATTCCGCGTCCTTGAAAATTAGGGTGAACGATTAACATACCAATGGAAGCGAAGTTACTTGTAAAGGGAAATACTCCTCCAGTCGCAATGAGTTTGTTCTCATGAATGTAACCTACAAGTGTGCCGATAGAAAGATACATTTCGAATTGTTTTTTCATAAAAATTTCATCGTGTAACCATCCAACAGATTTGCAAAGATTAAGTAATTCAAAAATAAAAGACTCATTTAGCTTTACTATTTTCATAAAGGCTCACCGCATTTCTATTTATTTTCATAAAAATAGAGTCAAAATGTAAAAAAGAGATTTACGTTAAATGAAATCCAACTTGTTTATATTTAAATTGTAAAGGGCGGGATGATTGATACAAAAAGACAAAGTTATACAAATTATAACTGATATTTACATAAGTTAACAAAAAATTTACATACAGCTAATTTTCTCTTAATAGTCTTCCGTTAAATTTGATAGTGGGAAATGAATAACCTAATTAGGGGGACAAGACAGTGAAAAAGTTTGTGAAAAAAGCATGGCCATTTGCAGTTGTGGCATCATTAGCAGTTACTTCGGTAGCAACATGGAATTTTACTCGTTCTAGTGAGGTTAATGCAGATGAGAACGGAAGCAATGCAAAGATTAAAAATGTTATCGTATTAATTGGGGATGGTATGGGTCCTTCATATATGACGGCTCACCGTTATATGAAAGATAATCCAAAAACCTTTGAAATGGAATCTACAGAATTTGATAAGCATCTTGTAGGAACACAAAAAACATACCCAGAAGATGAACATGAAAATATTACAGACTCTGCATCGGCAGCAACAGCTATGTCAGCAGGGATTAAAACATATAATGCTGCAATTGCAGTTGATAATGATAAAGCGGAAGTGAAAACAGTTCTTGAGCAAGCGAAAGAAAAAGGGAAATCAACGGGACTCGTTGCAACTTCTGAAATTACACATGCAACACCAGCTGCTTTCGGTGCGCATGACATTAGCCGTAAAAATATGGACGCAATTGCAAATGATTATTTTGATGAGAAAATTAAAGGGAAGCATAAAGTAGATGTTATGCTTGGCGGCGGCATAAAGAACTTTGTTAGAAAAGATCGTAATCTTACAGAAGAGTTTAAGAAATCTGGTTATAGCTATGTAACGGATCGAGATCAATTGTTAAATGATAAAAATGACCAAATTCTTGGTTTATTTGCACCAGGTGGATTAGATAAAATGATTGACCGTAATGAGAAAACACCTTCATTAGAAGAAATGACTAATGCAGCAATTGAGCGTTTGAACAAAAATAAAAATGGTTTCTTCTTAATGGTGGAAGGAAGTCAAATCGACTGGGCTGGACATGATAATGATATTGTTGGTGCAATGAGTGAAATGGAAGACTTCGAAAAAGCTTTCAAAGCAGCGATTGAGTTTGCGAAAAAAGATAAAAATACGTTAGTTGTTGCAACGGCAGATCACGCTACTGGTGGCTTATCTTTAGGTGCCAATGGCGAGTATAACTTTAAAGTAGAACCAATTAAAGCTGCAAAGCGCACACCAGACTTTATGGCAAATGAGATTGCAAAAGGTGCAAATGTAGAAGAAACATTGAAAAAGTATATTGATTTACAATTAACTCCAGAAGAAATTCAAGCTGTAAATGATATAGCTCCGTCAAAAGATGTAACAAAGATTGATAATGCAATTGAAGATATTTTCAATAAGCGCTCGGTTACAGGCTGGACAACGGGTGGACATACAGGGGAAGATGTGAACGTATATGCATTTGGTCCAGGTAAATACTTGTTCTCTGGCGTTCAAGAGAATACAAATATAGCGAAACGTGTCTTTGATATTGTTGGCGGTGGCGATCCGAATAAAGGAAGACGCTAATTAAGAGCGAAAGTGAGGCGAAATGCCTCACTTTTCTTTTTAGGAGTTGGGAATATGAAAAAGTTATTTAGGAAATTAAGATTCCTTCTAGTGTTTGTAGTACTACTAGTTGGATGTCAACAAGAAGAGAATAACGTAGAACAAAAATCTACTACTAAAAAAACTGAGGAAAAGGTACAAATAACAAAAGAAGAAGAGAGATCTATTCAAGATGTTATTCATACATTTGTGCGAACGACGAATGAAAAAAATCTTGCAGAACATATGGAGTTATTTTCAAAGAAGATGCCTAGTGCTGAAGACTTAAAAACACAAAAAGAAGCCGCATTTCAAAAGGGAAATAAGAAAATTGAATTGGAACATATAGATATGAAAGTTAGTAAAGTAGGGTATGTTATTGTTGAAACGAAAGAAAAGGAAGTAGACGACAGTATCACTCTTCAAAAGAAAGTACAGTATGCTCTTGGGAAAGAAGATGATAAATGGAAGATTGAAGAGGTTCGAACGATAGAGAAAAAATAAAGTGAAACTTTAATAAGTGTGGAGTCGTACTTCCCAAAAATGATAGAAAAAAGGTTCTCATTGGCGAGAACCTTTTTTTATAGTGGTAGCATAATTTGATTTGAACATGCCTCAATATCATCAATATCTTGACGAATTGTGGCCATTTTATTATCCAGATCTTCAGCTTTCATTGCTGCATCATGTAGTTCATCTTTTAAATACTCCGGTATTTTCCCTTCATATTTATAATAAAGTTTGTGTTCTAAACTTGCCCAAAAGTCCATTGCCAGTGTACGTAACTGAATTTCTGCAAATACATCTTTTGTACCAGAATTTAGTGATAAAGGGTATTTAATGATCATGTGTAAACTTTTATATCCGTTTCGTTTTGGGTTAGCGATATAATCTTTTACTTCTATGACTTCCATATCTTCGCGTTTTTGAATGACTTCTTTCAAATGATAGATATCTTCTACGAAGCAACATGTAATACGAATACCAATAATATCTTGTAAATGTGTTTGAGCATTTTCAACTGTTGGTAATAAGTTTTTGCGCTCTAGTTTTTTAATAATACTTTCAGGTTGTTTTAGTCTTGTTTTTATATGTTCAAACGGGTTGTAATCCTCTAGAAATTGAGCTTCCCGGTTCATAATTTCAAATTTAGTTTTTAACTCTTCTAAAGCAAATGTATATGGTAATACAAAAGCTTTCCAGTAGTTAACTGTTGATTGATTATATTCCATTTATATACACACCTTTTCCTATTTGCAAGTGAGGTCGTTATTATACTAAATACCAAATCATATAAGCGCAAGCAGCAAATGATGAGATCATAAAGCGATATTTAGTTTTCATACTTTCAACTCCTTTCGAGTAAGATTTTATATTAATAAACGTGATTGTTAATAAGTTCACTATGTACAGTTTCTATAGTAATAGATTCGTGTGAATTTCGTATGAACTAATTGTTTCAGCTTTTTGTCTTTTTTGCTGTTAATCATAATTATTATTCGGATTTAAAGTGTTTTTATTTGATTTATCTATTTGTATAAATTAATGTATATTTAAATTTATAGTTATTGAGGAGGATATATGGTGAACTTTGAAGAATTAGCAATTGCTAGACGTTCTGCAATGAAATTTATACAAGGTATAGAAATCCCTGATGAGGATTTTAAAAAAATATTTGAGTTAACTAAGCTTTCTCCATCTTGCTATAATTTGCAGCACACACATTATGTTGTAATTCGTGATCAAGAGCGAAAAGAAAGATTAAAAGAATTAGCTTTCGGTCAATATAAAGTATCGAGTGCATCAGCGGTAGTGTTCGTTTGTGGTGATAAAAAAGCATACCAAAATGTTGAAAATATTTACTTCGGCATGAAAGTTTTAAAGATGATTGATGAATGTGAATATGAAGATACAATTAGGAAAACGAAAGGTTTATATGAAGGAAAAGGAGAGCGTTTCATGGAGGATGAAGCGATTAGAAATGCTTCGTTAAGCGCGATGACTTTTATGTACGCAGCTAAATATTATGGCTATGATACATGTCCAATGATTGGTTTCGATGAAAAAGCAGTACAAAGTGAATTAAATATGCCGGAGCATATAGTACCTGTTTTAATGATTACGATAGGAAAAAGTGATACGACTAAAACTCGTCCACGAGGATATCGAAAGCCGATTAGTGAGTT
The DNA here is from genome assembly GCF_056158125.1 of Bacillus sp. EB V-12. NCBI lineage: Bacteria > Bacillati > Bacillota > Bacilli > Caryophanales > Bacillaceae > Bacillus > Bacillus sp. EB V-12. Next base: position 326,614 of record NZ_JBUXJL010000001.1, read on the forward strand.
TGTTACATACGAATCGTTTTAATAAAGTGAAACTTTAAATCAGTAGGGGTCTTATTGGCCGTTAATGCGGGACAAAATTTATTTAACTATAAAAAACAAGGGGATTCTAAATGGAATCTTCTTGTTTTTGCAATTGACAAATAGAATGAAGTTTTATAATATATAAATCGTAATCATTACGTTTTAGTTGCAATCTTTGAAAGAAAGGAGAATTAAATATGCGTGTAAATATTACATTAGCTTGTACGGAGTGTGGCGATCGTAATTACATTTCTAAAAAAAATAAACGAAACAATCCAGAACGCATCGAACTAAAAAAATATTGTCCACGATTAAAGCGAGTAACGTTACATCGTGAGACGAAGTAAAAGACTAGAGATATCTCTAGTCTTTTTTTTATAGTTCTTTGGTTTTGTTTGTTATAATTACCTTAAAATGTAATAAAGGGAGCGGTATGATGAATCAAAAAGATAAAGAAAGAAAAGAGCGAGTGGCTCATATTATTAACATTCCAGATGAATATAGTCTTGTTGTAGATGATCAAGAAGGGGTTGATGACCCGTATCATCTATTATGGTGGGAGCATAAAGAGGATCAGGAGAGAACGATACAAATTACATTGAATAGACATACTGGTAATTTAATTGAGTTTAGGATAGATGATGAAAATTCTTTTTCAAGTGGTAAGGAAGCGATAGAGGAGAAGAAGGCAAGGGAGATTGCAAATGCGTTCTTGAAAAAATATACAAAAGAAGGATATGAATTCTATACATATGTAACGGTTAAGGACGACAGGCGTGGTTGGAAAGAAGTAAATTATATGCAAGAAGTGAATAGCTATCCATTGCCGAATACAGGGTGCGTTGTGCGAGTGAACTCTTCAGGTAATGTTGTGCAATTTCATTACAATGGACAAAAAGCTATAGAGAAAAAACCGTTATGGCCAAGTGAAATTGTTGAGGAGAATATCGTTTTAGAAAATTTGAAAGCTAGACAAGATATGAGACTTGTATTTATAGATTTAACATACTCTTCATGTGAGTATGAAAGCGGGGAAGAAGTAAAAGGGTACCATCTTGTATATGAACCAGAGCCTAGTCATGCGTTTATTGATGCAAGTACAGGTAAAGATTTATATGAGCCAGATCATTATAAATTGCCTTCGGCTGTAGCTGTTGGAAAATCGAGAAAAGGTAACGAACGAGGTGACATATTCGAATTATTTGACTGGAATAAAGAAGGTTTTACAAAAGTAGATGAGACGGAAAATGATGATGAAATAAGGATGAAATTTGTTCCGAAAGAGGAATTACAAAAACAGAAAGAAGAAAAGAATCCATATTTAATGAATGAATTCTTTAAAAAGCATTTACCGATGTTGAAATATAATAATTTAGTTAGCGTTACAATTGATAAATTAACCAATGAATTAACTGGTTTTATAAAACTGACAGATGATAAAGAAGTAAAGCAAATACTGTCTAGAGAGGAATGTTTACAAAAAGCACTTCAATTTTTAGAACGAGTTATTCCAGATATCAAACAATATCTGCGTCTTTGGGAGGAACGTGAAGAAGCAGAAGATGGGATTGAAAGATTTATCTTTTCTGTATATATAAATGATATTCCGGCAGAGTATAACCAATTTATGATCAACATCAATGCAGAAAATGGTGCTGTTATGCACTACTCGGGGGAGTCTAGCAACTTTATAAAAAAATTACTTACATATGAAACAACACCAAAATTAATAAAAGAAAAAGCGTTAGAAATATACAGAGCGGCTATCCGAGTTAAATTAGAATGGTTTTTAGATCATGATGCAGAGGAAACGAAATACAAACTACTGTACAAACAAACGACAGATGAAAAACATAAAGAACCTTTTGATTGTAGTCGGGAAATTCGTTATATTGATGCCCAAGCGGGGAGAAAGATTTGGAGTAAGTAAAATAAAAAGAGTTATTTTTCAAAGAAAATAACTCTTTTTATTTTTATAATTTGCCTGTTCACTTTTCAAAAGTAAATGTGATAGGAAGATTGGAATGAGAACTATCACTTTTAAATATTACTTTCCATTCTTTAGTATGGGCTTTAATTTCAAAATTAAGAAGATTCATCGCTCTACGTTTATCTATTTCTAAAAACATATTATGAATTTCTGGTTCTTGCTGTAAATTAAGAGCCTTTAGTGTGACTGTAAATGTGAAAAAATTCTGCCCTTCATATACTATTTTTGATATTTTTGTTTTTTGTGTATTTAACAGCACATAAAAACGGTCTGATGGAGTTAATTGTACAGAGTCATCAGTAATTTCATTCTCGCTATTATGAAGTTCAACTAAGAAAGATGTACTATGTGAAGAATCTTTTTTGCTTGTAATCTGTAATTCAGTAGGAATCATCGGTATTTCATAAAATTCATTCCTTATTATATTATTGTAATCCTCTGAAAATTTACGGACTTCTTTTGGAAAAGAGTCTTCTTGTGTACTTAAAAAAGTTTTATGTTGATTTGGAATTTTTTTACTAGAATTTAATGTTTCTTTAAAGTAATAATTGGATCCAGTTAAAAATAAAAAACTACAAATTAATAAAAAAATTCGATACAGATTTTGAAAATGAAAGAACAATAGTATACATGTAATAATTCCAATTACATAGAAAATAAAGATAAGTAGTTCTAGTTTTGAGTGAAACGAGAAACCATAGTTATGAAAAAATTTTATTCCAGTTATAATTTGAGCTCCAAAAAATAAAGAAATTCCAAATTGAAAAAATAATAAATCAGGTCCTCTTTTAATAACAAAAGTAATGAACGAAATGAAAAGTAAAAATACCCCTAAATAAATTGTTACATTTAATAATCGTTCTAATGTAATCATGAATAATGTCCCCTTTAATAGCATATTCATATATAAATAACAATTTTATATAATTATAATATAACAATAAAATATTTTAAATGTTGGAAGTGTTGAGTTTTATAAATAAACTGTACAGACACAAACAACCTCACGCCCACATACACATAATAAAGACCACTATTTTGGCGGAGGTGAAAGGTTTGAGTCTATTCGCCGCAATTGGATATATGGTTCGAGAAGTGTTTGTCTTTGTTTCTTATGTGAAGAATAATGCGTTCCCGCAGCCGTTATCATCAGATGATGAGAGAAAGTACTTAGAGTTAATGGAGCAAGGTGATGCTCAAGCGAGAAATCTTTTAATTGAACATAATTTACGGCTTGTAGCTCATATCGTTAAAAAATTTGAGAACACAGGAGAAGATGCAGAAGATTTAATTTCAATTGGTACGATTGGGCTCATTAAAGCGATTGAGAGCTATTCTGCAGGAAAGGGAACGAAGCTTGCGACGTATGCAGCACGCTGTATTGAAAATGAAATTTTGATGCATTTACGTGTACTAAAGAAAACGAAAAAAGATGTTTCACTTCATGATCCGATCGGGCAAGATAAAGAGGGCAATGAAATATCGCTTATTGATATATTAAAATCAGAGTCTGAAGATGTAATTGATATGATTCAGCTTAGTATGGAGTTAGAAAAAATTAAAGAGTATATCGATATTTTAGACGAAAGAGAAAAAGAAGTGATTGTGAAACGTTTTGGACTTGGGCTAGATAAGGAGAAAACACAGCGGGAAATCGCTAAGGCGCTTGGTATTTCTAGAAGCTACGTATCACGGATTGAAAAGCGTGCTTTAATGAAAATGTTCCACGAGTTTGTCAGGGCAGAGAAAGAGAAAAAAGCGAAAGAGTAAAGTGTATTAGAAGCAGCCATATTTAAAATGGGCTGCTTTTCTTATTGTAAATAAGAAAAGAAAACGCGTTATGCTAAGAAGAAATACATGTTCACTGTTGAAAATGACGGATTCTATCTGTAATATTAGAAGGTGCTAAATAATTTAAGAATAATACCATACTTAGTTTTCTGTATATATAATAAGGCTGCTTTATATGATATGTGGGAATAAGAACCAATTTTACATATGATATAGAAAGAAAAGAAGGGAAAACTAAAGTTATAGACTGATTAGGGGGTTTCGCAATTTGCGACGTACATTATATCGACTTATGATAGAACTTACAAATGGTCGCTTTACTTCTTATATATTACGTAAATTTGCACAATCTCGTTTGAGCTCTATCATTATTCCATCGTATGCGAAAGTTTTTCAAATTAATCAAGATGAGATGGAAAAGGGTTTGAAGGAATATAGAACATTGCATGAATTATTTACGCGTAAGCTAAAAGAAGGAAAGCGTAGTATTGATACAGATGCATCGAGTATCGTTAGTCCTGTTGATGGTGTTTTTGCAGATCATGGTCCTATTGAGGATACAAAAACATTTGATATTAAAGGAAAGCGCTATTCAATTGTGGATATGCTAGGTAATGAAGAACGTGCAACGCGATATGCAGGCGGTACATATATGGTAATTTATTTGAGTCCAAGTCATTATCATCGCATTCATAGTCCGCTTTCTGGTTCTGTGACTGAAAGATTTGTACTCGGTAGAAAATCATATCCGGTAAATGCAGCTGGTATGGAATACGGGAAAGAACCACTGTCAAAAAATTATCGTTCTGTTACAGAAGTAAGCAGTGATGGCGAGCATATGGCTCTTGTAAAAGTAGGGGCCATGTTTGTTAATAGTATTGAGCTTTTGCATGAGAGAGACACTGTTCAAAAAGGTGAAGAAATGGCATACTTTACATTTGGTTCAACAGTTGTGTTATTGTTTGAAAAAGATATGATAGAAGTAGTGCAGGAATTAAAGAGTGGACAAGAGCTTCGTCTTGGTGAAAAAATAGCTACTCGCTTAGCTCATAAATAAAGAAAAGCTTTTATAACCGTAAGTAAGAGTTATGGGCAAAGATACTTAATGATGAAATCCCCTAGATGGGAGTACTTGTTTATTCGAGAGCCATCGTAGGATGGCTCTTTTTACAGGGCATCCAATAAATTATCCTTTAACTGTTTAATTGGTAAGGGCTGATTAAACTTTCACTTTATATGTAATCAAGATGATTTGACAAGCTTGTCCTCTAATGAGCGTCTAATGATTTCTTGTTTTATAAGTAAAATGAAGTCGGGATTTAATTTTAGTTCTTTTGCTTTATAATAAGACTCAGTGAGTAACTCAGTGGATAACTGTTCCATATGTTTTGTTTTCAAGGTGAGTCACCTCCTAATAATATAAGGATTGATTCGTTGATGCATTTAATGTACCAAAAAAATATGACAGTCACAAACGAGTGGTTATCCACATACCTAGGTGGATAAAGTGTGTATAGTTTGTTAGTAAATTCCAAATTAACTGAAAAATTAATGTGGAAAATGTGTACAATTTTATCCACAGGTTATATATCGAAAAATGTTGTCGAAAAATTTTATGAAAAATCCTCAAAGAGGTGAAAGAAATTGAAACTATTTTTACCAAATGAATATGTGAAAAATGTATATCATGTTCAACCAGAAGATTTAAAAAAACGTGGGATTAAAGGTGTTATTACTGACTTAGATAACACTTTAATTGAATGGGATCGTCCCAATGCAACACCGCAACTTGAAAAATGGTTTTTGGAAATGAAAGAGCAAGGCATTCAAGTAACGGTCGTTTCAAATAATAATGAGCAACGTGTAAAAGATTTTGCTGATCCATTAGGTATTCCATTTATTCATAGTGCACGTAAACCATTTGTTCGCGCATTTAAGCGTGCGATACAAGAGATGCGTTTGCAGCCAGATGAAGTTGTAGTAATTGGAGATCAGTTACTGACTGACGTGCTTGGTGGAAACCGAGTAGGCCTTCATACAATTTTAGTTGTACCGGTAGCACAAACGGACGGATTAGTAACGCGCTTTAATCGAAAAATTGAACGAAGAATTATGAAAAATATGAAGAAAAAAGGTTTAATTAACTGGGAGGAATAAAGTTTGACTGAAACAATTAAATGTATTGGTTGCGGTGTAGAAATTCAAACAGAAAATAAAAACGAAGTGGGGTATGCTCCTGCCTCATCTTTAGAGAAAGAACAAGTTATTTGTCAACGTTGTTTTCGCTTGAAGCATTACAATGAAATTCAAGATGTATCGTTAACAGATGATGACTTCCTACGCATTTTAAATGGAATTGGAAAATCAGATGCATTAGTAGTCAAAATTGTAGATATTTTTGATTTTAATGGTAGCTGGTTACCTGGCTTACATCGTTTCGTAGGGAATAATAAAGTATTACTTGTTGGAAATAAAGCTGATTTAATTCCAAAGTCAGTAAAACATGATAAAGTAAAACATTGGATGCGCTATAGTGCAAAGCAGCTAGGATTAAAACCAGAAGATGTCTTTTTAATTAGTGCAGCGAAGGGACAAGGAATCGCTGAATTAGCAGATGCTATTGAGTATTATCGCGGCGGCAAAGATGTTTATGTTGTTGGATGTACGAATGTAGGGAAATCGACATTTATTAATCGTATGATTAAAGAATTTAGTGATGAGACTGAAAATGTAATTACAACATCTCATTTCCCAGGAACAACACTTGATTTAATTGATATTCCATTGGACGAAGAGTCTTCTTTATATGATACGCCAGGTATTATTAACCACCACCAAATGGCTCATTATGTTGGAAAGCAAAGCTTAAAGCTTATTACACCAACAAAAGAAATTAAGCCGATGGTATTCCAATTAAATGAAGAACAAACGTTATTCTTTAGTGGATTGGCACGTTTTGATTATGTAAGTGGTGGTCGTCGTGCATTTACTTGTCACTTCTCGAATCGCTTAACAATCCATCGTACAAAGCTTGAGAAAGCAGATGAATTATATAAAAATCATGCCGGGGATTTACTAAGCCCACCAACGCCAGAAGAATTAGCAAATATGCCTGAGCTAGTGAAATACGAATTTAATATTCGTGAACCTAAAACGGATGTTGTATTCTCTGGATTAGGATGGGTTACTGTGAACGAACCAGGAGCAAAAATTGTTGCACACGTACCAAAAGGAGTAAGTGTTTCACTACGTAAATCTTTAATTTAATATGGAGAGGGATTTATGAAACAATTATATGGTGTAATCGGAAATCCAATTGGACATTCATTATCACCCGTTATGCATAACGACGCATTTGAACACTTGAATATGGATGCCCATTATCATGCGTTCCTTGTTGAAGAGGAATTGCTAGGGGAAGCAGTAAGAGGTTTAAAAGCATTAGGTATTTCAGGATTTAATGTAACAACTCCGCACAAGGTTGCTATTATGGAGTATTTGGATGAGATTGACCCATTGGCAAGGAAAATCGGTGCAGTAAATACAGTGGTTCATAAGGATGGAAGATTAATTGGCTATAATACAGACGGGATTGGTTTTGTTCGAGCGTTGCAGTCAATTAGTAATGAACCACTTCAAGGGAAACGTATTTTGTTACTTGGTTCAGGTGGTGCTAGCCGAGCTATTTATTTTTCTCTTGCTGATGTAGGTGTAAAAGAGATTGATGTAGCCAATCGTACAGTAGATAAGGCAAAGGAACTTATTGCTGCACGTACGGCCGATGTTAATTCTGTTGCTTTGTCGTTAGAAAAAGCGACAGAAGAACAAGGAAATTATGATATTATCATTCAGACGACAACGATAGGTATGCATCCACACGTAGAACATACGCCATTACAAATTTGTTCGTTAAAAAAAGGAACGATTGTATCAGATATAATTTATAATCCATTTGAAACGAAAATTTTATGTGAGGCAAAAGAGCAAGGTGCAATCATTCAAAATGGTATTGATATGTTTGTTTATCAAGGAGCACTTGCATTTGAAATGTGGACAGGACGCACGCCAAATATCGAGAGAATGAAACAATTAGTTATAGAAAAGCTTGGAGGCTAACATATATGTTAACAGGAAAACAAAAAAGATTTTTACGTGCACAAGCACATCATTTAACACCAATTTTTCAAGTAGGAAAAGGCGGAGTAAATGAAAATATGATTAAACAAATCGCAGATACTTTAGAAGCTCGTGAGTTATTTAAAGTAAGTGTATTACAAAACTGTGAATTTGATCGCCGTGAGGTTGCGGAAGAACTTGCAAAAGGTGCACGTGCTGAAATCGTTCAAGTAATTGGAAGCACAATCGTTTTATACAAAGAATCAAGAGAAAATAAACAAATTAAGCTTCCTCGATAAAAAGACTAGCATGCGCTATTTTTATCGTTTATGCGTAATGATGTAGAGAGCGAAACCAATTGAACTTTTATTAATAGCAACTCTCTTCATTCCTAACCGAGGAGAGTTGCTGTATGTAAAAGGAAGGGGCGTTTCTTTTGAGAAAAATTGGCATCATTGGCGGTACATTTGATCCGCCTCACTATGGACATTTGCTAATTGCAAATGAAGTATATCACGCTTTGAACTTGGAAGAAGTATGGTTCTTGCCAAACCAGATTCCGCCACATAAACAAGGGCGGAATATTACAAGTGTAGAAAGTCGTTTACATATGTTAGAGCTCGCGACTGAGGCAGAAGAGCACTTTTCTATTTGTTTAGAAGAGCTAAGTAGGAAGGGCCCATCTTATACGTATGACACTATGTTACAATTGACGAAGAAGTATCCGGATGTGCAGTTTCACTTTATTATTGGTGGGGATATGGTTGAGTATTTACCGAAGTGGTATAACATTGAAGCTTTACTTAATCTTGTAACGTTTGTTGGAGTTGCAAGACCTGGGTATACATTGCATACACCATATAAGATTACTACAGTGGAAATTCCGGAATTTGCAGTTTCTTCATCCTTATTACGTGAGAGATATAAGGAGAAGAAAACGTGTAAATATTTACTTCCCGAAAAAGTACAGGTATATATCGAGAGGAATGGGTTGTATGAATCGTGAGAATGCACTGCATATTGTCAAACAACAAATGCATGAAAAACGTTATATACACACAATTGGTGTAATGGAGACAGCGATTGAGCTTGCTAAGTTATACGGTGTGGACGAAAAAAAAGCAGAGATGGCAGCTATATTCCATGATTATGCGAAATGTAGAGCGATTTCAGAGATGGAAGAGATTATTAAACGTGAAGATTTGCCGAAAGATTTACTTTGCTATAACAAAGAGTTATGGCATGCACCTGTTGGGGCATACTTAGTAGAAAAAGAAGTAGGCATTACGGATTCTGAAATTTTGCAAGCTATTACATATCATACAAGTGGTCATGAGAATATGACGATGTTAGATAAAGTGATTTATGTAGCTGATTACATTGAACCTGGGCGAAAGTTTCCAGGAGTGGAAGAGGCTCGTAAACTCGCATATACGGATATAAATCAAGCTTTATTATTTGCGTTAAAGAGAACAATTCAATTTTTAATGGAAAAAGATCAGACGATTTATCCATTAACATTCCAAACATACAATGCAGTTATCAAGGAGGAAATGAGTAAATGAACGATAAAGATTTATTAGTATTAGCGGCAAAAGCAGCTGATGATAAGAGAGCAGAAGATATGGTTGTCCTAAATATGCAAGGTATTTCACCAATTGCAGATTATTTCATTATTTGTCACGGGAATTCAGACAAACAAGTGCAAGCAATTGCACGTGAAATTAAATCAAAAGCACATGAGTTCCAAATCGACGTACAACGTATGGAAGGGTTTGACGAAGCACGTTGGGTATTAGTTGATCTTGGAGATGTAGTTGCTCATGTATTCCATAAAGATGAGCGTAATCACTATAATTTAGAGCGTCTATGGGGCGATGTGCCACGTGAAGATATTACAGAAGAGTTAGGCCAATGAAATACGAACAATTTGCATTGTTGTACGACGAACTAATGAATGATGTCCCTTATGATAAATGGGTGGAATTTACAGAGGAAAGTTTACAGCAGGCAGATATGAAAGAGGCAAAAATTCTTGATGTAGCATGCGGTACGGGTAATGTAACCCTGCCGCTTGTGCAAAAGGGTTACGATTTAATAGGTGTCGATCTTTCAGAAGAAATGTTAACAGTCGCTCAGCAAAAACTAGGAGGAGAGGGATACTTTATTCCTTTTTATCAACAAGACATGCGAGAGCTTGATGTTCCAGGTGAGTTTGATTGTGTAACCATCTTTTGTGATTCATTAAATTATGTATTGCAAGAAGATGGAGTACAAGAAACATTTAGAAGAGTATTTCACCATTTACGTCAAGATGGTTTGTTTTTATTTGATGTACATTCTTTATATAAAATACATCATGTATTTCAAAATGAAACGTATACAGTGAATGGAGAAGAAATATCTCTTATTTGGAATTGCTTCCCTGGTGAAGAATCAAATAGTGTAGAGCATGATTTAACATTCTTTGTTCAAGATCCGGAAGAAGATGTGTACCATCGGTTTGACGAATGTCACGTGCAACGTGCATATCAAGTGGAAGAGTTAACGAAATGGCTTGAAGAAGCAGGTTTTACAGTGCTTCGTGTAACAGGTGATTTTGAGCGACTTGAAGTTACAGAACAAACAGAGCGTATTTTCTTCATGGCGAAGAAAAACGGATAAAACAAAAGCAACCGAGAAGGTTGCTTTTGTTTTATAAAGAAGATGTATTTTTAGTTCTAGCATAATCTGAAGATCGTATGAGTAAAGTGCGGGAATAGTAGTTGAAGTGAAAATGTATTGTAAAAAAGTAAGTATTTATAAAAAGGATTTGGAATGAAAATGACGTATTTATTATGTGTGTTTATTGAATTGCTGATCAACGCATTCTAAATCTTCATCAAATTTTTCATGTGTTCGCTCGATTAACTTATGGAACATATCTCCAACGTGCTCTTCTAAAACCCGAATGCCTTCCCCAGTAACGCCGCCTTTCACGCAAACCTTTTCTTGTAAGGTAGGTAATGTGAAGATTTCTTTTTCAAGTAATTTCCCCATCCCCACGACCATTTCACTTACTAAAGTAGTAGCCTCTTCGTGTGTAATATTTGTTTTATCTACAGCAGCGTTAATGAAGCATTGTAGTAAATAACTAAAGAAAGCAGGACCGCAACTTGCTATATCAGATGAAACGCGCGTTATATCTTCTTCTATTACAAGAGGTGTAGAAATGTTTTTGAATAGACGAAGTAGTTTTTGTTGCCATTCTTCAGAGCAATTATCTCCAAATGTAAATAGTGAGGCGCCAGAGAGCGCGCGATTTGTGATACTTGGAATGATACGCGCGACGTGGCAAGGTACGAGAGTCTCTAATTGTGATGGAGATATTGGACTTGTAATAGAAACTAAGCACGTTTCATCAGAAAAATGTTCAGCGTATTTTTTTAGGATAGGGTATATATCTATCGGCTTGACACAAATAAAAATAAGTTGTGATTGTTCGATTACTTCCGGGATTGTTTTTGCTATATGAACAGAAGGGTATTTTTCTTTTATATGATATGCTTTTGCAGGCGTCCGATTAATGATTGTAAGGCACGAAGGTTTGACAGCACGGGTTTCTAAAAATGCATCGATTAGTATATTCCCCATGTTTCCTGTCCCTATAATTCCTATGTTCAAAGTTTCATCCCTCCTTCGTAACAGCTTTCTCCTAAACAATATGAATGATGTTATAAATTTATGATTAGAGGTGTAAAATGATGTGGGATTTTCCGAAAAAGTGGTTAGGTTTAGTAGTTATTATTGGAACTTTACTTTTTCTTGTTTTTTGGAAAACGAATCAGAGTGTAGAACGAACGCCTATTACAATGAATGTACAAGAGAAGGAAATCGAAAAAAAGGGTAAACCGAAAATATCGGATACAAAGGAACAGAAAAGAACAATTATAATTGATGTGAAAGGAGCGGTTAGTAAAGAAGGGGTATATGAAATGAAGGAAGGAGATCGCGTAAAGGATGCGGTTCAAAAGGCTGGTGGTTTTTTATCAGAAGTAGATATGAAAAAAGTGAATTTAGCACAAATTGTACAAGATCAAATGCTCCTTTATATACCGAGTAAAAATGAATCAGAACAAGGGGTGCTTACTTCTTCTAAGGAAGATGGCAAGATTCGAATAAATACAGCGGCGAAAGAACAACTAGAAAAAATTACAGGGATTGGCTCTCGAAAGGCAGAAAGTATTTTGAAATATCGAGAAGAACATGGTCCGTTTCAGAAAATAGAAGATTTATTAGAGATTGATGGGATTGGTGCGAAGTCTCTTGAAAAGATAAAAGATCAAATTATTATTCCGTAAAAGATTGACGAAGTTTTTCTTCTTTCGCTACACTACAAGTAGACAAAAAAGTAGGTGAAAAATATGGAACGAATTTCATGGGATCAATATTTTATGACGCAAAGCCATCTACTATCTTTGCGTAGTACATGTACAAGGCTTGCGGTAGGAGCGACAATCGTTCGCGATAAACGAATTATTGCTGGTGGATATAATGGTTCAATTAAAGGTGGCGTACATTGTATAGATGATGGTTGTTACGTAATCGATAATCATTGTGTTCGGACAATTCATGCCGAAATGAATGCTTTATTACAATGTGCCAAGTTTGGTGCGAAAACAGAGGAAGCAGAAATTTACGTTACGCATTTCCCTTGTTTACAATGTTGTAAGGCAATTATTCAAAGTGGTATTACAGCGGTTTATTATGCGCAGGATTATAAAAATCATCCATACGCCATAGAGTTATTTGAACAAGCGAATGTAACAGTGAAACACGTTCCGCTAGAATATGATATTGCTGCATTAGAGGATCAAAAACGTTATACAGAGTTGAAAGAATTATTTGCGTCTTTAGAAAAAGATAATTTATCAATGGAAGAATTACAGCATGTATTCACGAAAGCAAAAATGATGCTATAAGGAGTGAGTATAAGTTGCAAGAACAATGGGGGTATGTTGCAATCTCGTTTATAATAGGGATTGCAATTGCCTTTTCCTCGTCACTTTTATTGATAGTTTTTTGCCTCTTTTTAAATGTTTTCTTCTGTTTATATCGCACTTCGCGTAAAACCTTCATTTTTTGTATTGTAGCGTGCTTTAGTAGCGTTATATACACTTCCTATGTTCAAACGTGGAATAAGCCTCTAGGGGAGTCCTATGGAGTTACAAGAGGGGTTATACAAAATACACCACTTGTTAATGGGGATCGCCTATCTTTTCAATTTGAAGATCAGAATAAAAATATAGTGCAGTTAAGTTATAGAATAAAATCAGCTTTGGAAAAGAAAAAAATGCAACAATTATACGCAGGGATATCATGTGTATTCGAGGGTGAGAGGAAAGAACCGGAAACAGCTCGGAATTTTCATGGTTTTAATTACCGTGATTATTTATACAAACAACATATTCATTTCACATTTGAGGCTACATATATTTCTGAATGCTATAAAACATCACTGTCGCTTACGCAATGGATTCTTCTTTTGAGGCAACAAGCAATCTCGAAAGTTACAGAAATGTTTCCAGAGCAATCAGGTGCTTTTATGAATGCATTACTATTTGGTGATAGACAACAAATGACGTTTGAAGTGGAAGAGCAATATCAACAATTTGGTCTTGTACATTTGTTAGCAATTTCAGGTTCGCACATTGTATTGTTAATGGTAATAGTATATTTTATTTTGCTAAGAAGCGGTGCGACAAGGGAGGTAGCAACAATTTGCCTTATCGTTTGTATTCCTTTGTATATGGTTTTAGCAGGGGCGTCACCCTCTGTTATAAGAGCTTCTATAACAGGAGTTTTGATGTTGATTGCTTTTATGTGCTCGATTCGTTTGTCTAGTTTAGATGCTTTAAGTGTAACAGCTATATGCATGCTTATATATGACCCTTATCTTGTTTTTAATATTGGATTTCAGTTTTCTTTTGTAGGTAGCTTCGCTTTACTTTTGTCTGCTCCGTTATTGTTAGGGAGTAGCAACGGAGTAATCCGGAATTCTATTTATATTTCTATCATTTCACAGCTCGTTAGTACTCCGATTTTGTTATATCACTTTGGTTATTTTTCTCCATATAGCATTCTCCTCAATCTCTTATACGTTCCGTTTTTATCTATCATTGTATTACCATGTAGCATTATTATTTTACTGTGTATGCCAATTGTCCCGTTTCTCGCAAAAGGATTTGCCGATGTATTATCAATAGGCTTGAGTATGTCTAATGATTTTCTAAGTTATTGTGAAAGTTTACCATTTACCCAGCTTATCTTCGGGGAAACGCCCCTCAATCTTGTAGCTGTATATTGCGCGAGTATTGTCAGCATATTGATGGTTTGGGAAAGAAGAGCGCCGAAAAAAATAGTTTGTATAGTTGCAAGTGTATTTCTTTTTATTAGCACATGTCATTATATATATCCATATTTTAGAGGAAGCGGAAGTGTAACATTTATTGATGTTGGACAAGGTGATGCAATATTAATTCGCCTTCCGTATGATAAAGGGATTTATCTTATTGATACAGGTGGAACGCTTCGTGTGAATAAGGAAGAATGGCAACAAAAAAAGCATGAATTTTCTGTTGGGAATGATGTTTTAATACCCTTTTTACAAAAAGAAGGTATTAAAACAATTGATAAATTAATCGTAACGCATGGAGATGCAGATCATATAGGTGCTGCACAAGAATTATTATCATATATACCTGTAAAAGAAGTGGTATTTGGCCGAAAGGGAAAAGATGCAGTATTAGAAAAAGTAGTCAAGAAACAGGCATTAGAAAAGGAAATGAAAATAACTGAAGTGGGGGAAGGGGCGAGTTGGAGTGTAAATGAAGCGGAATTTTTCGTTTTAGCTCCAAAAGGAAAAGAAAAAAGCGAAAATAACGCTTCAATTGTAATATGGGCAAAATTTGGAGGGTTGAAGTGGCTATTTACAGGCGATTTGGAAGAAGAAGGGGAAAAGATTTTAGTAGAGGCATATCCAGATTTACAAGTGGATGTTTTAAAAGTTGCTCATCATGGGAGTAATACGTCATCTATAGAGCCTTTTTTGAACGTCATGCAGCCTCGTGTAGCGATTATATCTGTTGGTAAGCAGAATAGGTATGGACACCCGCATAAAGAAGTGATAGAGCGTTTTGAGAAGATGGGGAGTGCGATATGGCGCACGGACAAGCAAGGTGCTATTTCCTATGTTTTTAAAGGGGAAAATGGAACCTTTAAAAGTAAAATCACATATGATAAAACACATAATAGATGAAAAAGAGAAGACTGCCATGAAGTGGCAGTCTTTAAGAACCGATAAATTTAATAACAGTTGCAATGATGAAAAGTGTTGCGAAAAAACCAAATGAGACGATAAATCCTACCCCTGAATCAATAGCGTCATTGCGTTTACTTTGAACGTTTTGTTCAAAATCATTCATTTAGAATCCCTCCCCAACATTCCACTTTAGTATAAAATATTGTCAGAAAAAAATCTACAATTTCCATATGAAGAGAAAACGAGCTTTTTTGCTACTTTTAAATCATGAAGTAATGTGAGTTTTTCGTTTCCAAGCATGTTAACAGTTGGCACTTATACTCAAATTTTTATTGCGAATAATAAAGGGAAGGTGATTACCGCACACCAATAAGAAACCCGGGGCTTATTGCGTGGCGTTTAATATAAATAAAGGGACGGGTTATAAAGCCTGTTCCTTTGTACTTGTAAAACAAAAGCTAGGGCATTAGTATAAATATATATTGCCAAGTTAGGGAGTAGGAAAAAGTATGAGTGATATACATAAAAAAATTAAAAAGAAACAGTTTGCTCCGTTATATTTACTATATGGAACGGAAGCTTTTTTTATAAATGAAACGATAAAGCTTATTACGACAGAAGCACTTGAAGAAGAAGATCGAGAGTTTAATGTTGTGACATACGATTTAGAAGAAGCGTATTTAGAAGATGTGGTTGAGGATGCGCGTACGCTTCCTTTCTTCGGAGAACGGAAAGTACTGTTAATAAAATCACCGTTATTTTTGACTTCGCAAAAAGAAAAGTTAGAGCAAAATATAAAAATTTTAGAAGAATACATTGGTGAACCTTCTCCATTTTCTATTCTTGTTTTTGTTGCGCCTTACGAAAAACTTGATGAGCGAAAAAAAATTACAAAACTATTAAAGAAAACAGCAGATGTAGTAGAAGCAAATGCGATGCAAATACAGGATGTTCAGAAATGGATTGTTGCTCGTGCAGATGAAGTGCATGTGCATATTGATAACGCGGCTGTTAGTTTGTTGCTAGAGCTTGTGGGAAGTAATGTAACAATGTTGGCGAAGGAAATGGACAAGTTAACGTTATACGTTGGTATGGGTGGAGAGATTACGACGAAACTTGTTGCAGAGCTTGTGCCAAAATCCGTTGAGCAAAATGTATTCGCTTTGACAGAAAAAGTGGTGAAAAAAGATATTGCAGGTGCAATGCAAATTTTGGATGGATTATTTACGCAGCAGGAAGAGCCGATTAAATTGCTTGCGTTATTAGTGAGTCAATTCCGCTTGTTGTATCAAGTGAAAGAGCTACAGCAACGTGGTTATGGACAAAATCAAATTGCGTCTCATATTGGTGTACATCCGTATCGCGTGAAGTTGGCAATGAATCAAACGAAGTTTTTCTCTTTTGAAGAATTAAAAAAAGTGATTATAGAATTAGCGGAAGCTGATTATAGTATGAAGACGGGAAAGATGGATAAGAAACTTGTGCTCGAGTTTTTCTTAATGCGATTAAATCATATGTGATGACACAAAAAAGTTCATGTACTAAGTACATGAACTTTTTTGTATATAAAAAAACGATCCAAATGGATCGTTTTTTAAACGCCTTACGCGTTTACTTGTTTCGCTAAGCGAGATTTTTGACGAGCTGCAGCGTTTTGGTGGATAAGACCTTTACGAGCTGCTTTGTCAAGTTTTTTAGAAGCAGTTTTGAAAGCTTCTTTAGCATTTTCAAGATCGTTATTAGTAACTAAAGCTTCTACAGTTTTAACAGCAGAACGCATGTCAGACTTGATAGAAGCGTTATGTGCACGACGCTCTTCGCTAAGTTTAGCGCGTTTGATAGCAGATTTGATGTTTGCCATACTTTTCACCTCCCTGGTGCAATCGAATGACTCGATTCTTACATAGAACAAGTGATATTCTATCAAACGGTGAAGAGAATTGCAATAGTATATCCATGAAATTTCACGTAAAGGAAAGAATGACCTTATATAACTTTGGGAAATCTAACGATATTTACTATGAATTACGGAGGAGATACGATGAAAGAACCATTAGATTTAAGTAAATATAGCATTAGAACTGACCTTGCTGTAGAAGCTCATCAAATGTTGCAAGAAAGCCAAGAAGAACAAAAAGGGATACAGGGAGTTATTGTAAAAGAGAGAGAAGAAGAGGGGACTATAATTACAAAAGTAACAATTGATGAAGCTGCCTCTGAAGCGATGGGGAAAAAACCTGGAAATTATTTAACGCTTGAAGTACAAGGGATACGTCAGCAAGATACAGAACTTCAACAAAAAGTGGAGCGTATTTTTGCAAAAGAATTTTCTTGTTTCTTAGAAGAGGTTGGAGTTACAAAAGAAGCAAGCTGTTTAATTGTAGGTCTTGGGAATTGGAATGTAACACCAGATGCTCTTGGACCGATAGTTGTAGAAAATGTATTAGTAACGAGACATTTGTTTCAATTACAGCCTGAAAGTGTAGAAGAAGGGTTTAGGCCTGTTAGTGCAATTCGGCCGGGGGTAATGGGAATTACAGGGATCGAAACGAGCGATGTTATTTATGGGATTATTGAGAAGACGAACCCGGACTTTGTAATTGCAATTGATGCATTAGCTGCCCGTTCTATTGAACGAGTAAATAGCACGATACAAATTTCTGATACTGGAATCCATCCTGGATCGGGGGTTGGGAATAAACGTAAAGAACTAAGTAAAGACACATTGGGTATCCCTGTTATCGCAATTGGTGTTCCGACTGTGGTCGATGCTGTTTCGATTACAAGTGATACGATTGATTTTATTTTGAAACATTTCGGCCGAGAGATGAAAGAAGGAAATAAACCTTCACGATCTTTGTTACCAGCGGGATTTTCATTTGGAGAAAAGAAAAAATTAACAGAAGAAGATATGCCGGATGAAAAGAGCAGAAATATGTTTTTAGGTGCTGTTGGTACGTTGGAAGAAGAAGAAAAAAGAAGGCTGATTTATGAAGTGCTATCTCCTCTTGGTCATAATTTAATGGTAACCCCAAAAGAAGTAGATACTTTTATTGAGGATATGGCGAATGTAATAGCGAGTGGTTTAAATGCGGCGCTGCATCATCAAATTGATCAAGATAATACGGGAGCATATACACATTGAGGGGAACAGATGATTATCGTTTGAGTCGCTTTACGCTTTTGTGTATATGTAGTGTGGCTTTATGTTTACTTATGATGATAGCAGGAGTGGCACTTGCTAATCATGGTTTGAAAAGTATGAAAGGTTATCAGCAATTGTCATATGAACAAATAGCTCATATGACAGGGACAGAAAGTACAGGTGCTGAATCAGAAATTTTGGGTAGCTCGTTTTCGGCCTCAGAAAAACAACAACAGTTAGAACGTTTAAGAAGTTTTAATGTTGTAGAAGGAATTGGGATGGCAGTAGCAAGTGTAGCTTATGAAATGACGAAGTTCGGAACGGATATCGTTGTTGGGAAAATAAAAGGAATTTTTAGCTAAGAGTAACATGGGAGGCGGTTGTTTTACTGGTTTGTAAGACAGCCGTTTTAAAATTTGAAAAGGGTTTGTCTCTTATGGTTTATTCGCATAAGATATAGATAGAATGATTTGTATCGTAAGCAGCACGAGTTTTCATTGAATCTTTGTTGCTCTATTGATATAATCAGTGCTAGTGTATATTGGCGAGACTATTAGGAGTTGAGAACATAGATGAATAAAGAAGAAAGAGCAAAAAGACAGTCCAAAATCCGTAATTTCTCTATTATTGCTCATATTGACCACGGAAAATCAACGTTAGCAGACCGTATTTTAGAGAAAACAAACGCGTTAACACAACGTGAAATGAAAGCTCAGTTGCTTGACTCTATGGATTTAGAGCGTGAGCGTGGTATTACAATCAAATTAAACGCAGTACAATTAAACTATAAAGCAAAAGATGGTGAAGAGTATATTCTTCATTTAATTGATACACCAGGACACGTCGACTTTACGTACGAAGTATCTCGTAGTTTAGCGGCTTGTGAAGGCGCGATTCTTGTAGTAGATGCAGCGCAAGGTATTGAAGCGCAAACGTTAGCAAACGTATACTTAGCGCTTGATAATAATTTAGAAATTTTACCAGTTATTAATAAAATCGACTTACCGAGTGCGGATCCAGAACGTGTACGTCAAGAGGTAGAAGATGTAATTGGTTTAGATGCATCAGAAGCGGTACTTGCTTCTGCGAAAGCTGGAATTGGTATTGAAGAAATTTTAGAACAAATTGTTGAAAAAGTACCAGCTCCGGCGGGTGATTCAGAAGAGCCGTTACAATGTATGATTTTCGACTCTTTATATGATCCATACCGCGGTGTAATTGCTTATATCCGTGTTGTAAATGGAACAGTAAAAGTTGGCGATAAAGTACGTATGATGGCAACGGGTAAAGAATTTGAAGTAACAGAAGTAGGTGTATTTACACCGAAAACTACGCAACGTGACGAGTTAACGGTAGGTGATGTAGGTTTCTTAGCAGCATCGATTAAAAATGTTGGTGACACACGCGTTGGTGATACGATTACACATGCGAAACGTCCAGCTGCAGAGCCGTTAGCAGGTTACCGTAAGTTAAACCCGATGGTATTCTGTGGTCTGTATCCAATTGACTCTGCTCGTTATAACGATTTACGTGATGCATTAGAAAAATTAGAGTTAAACGATTCTGCCCTTGAGTTTGAACCAGAAACATCTCAAGCGCTAGGATTTGGTTTCCGTTGTGGTTTCTTAGGACTTCTTCACATGGAAATCATTCAAGAACGTATTGAACGTGAATTTAAGATTGACTTAATTACAACAGCGCCAAGCGTTATTTATAAAGTTTATTTAACTAACGGTGAAGATGTTATTGTTGATAACCCATCTAATATGCCAGATCCACAGTCTATCGATCGTGTAGAAGAGCCGTTTGTGAAGGCTTCAATTATGGTTCCGAATGACTATGTTGGAGCTGTAATGGAGATTTGCCAAGGTAAACGTGGAACGTTTATTGATATGCAATATTTAGATGAAACGCGTGTTACATTAACATATGAAATCCCGTTATCAGAAATCGTATATGACTTCTTTGATCAATTGAAATCAAATACGAAAGGGTATGCATCATTTGACTACGAGTTAATTGGCTATAAACCATCTAAACTTGTGAAAATGGATATTCTTTTAAATAATGAACAAGTGGATGCTTTATCATTTATCGTACACCGTGATTCAGCGTATGACCGTGGTAAAGTAATCGTAGAGAAATTAAAAGAATTAATTCCGAGACAACAGTTCGAAGTGCCAATTCAGGCGACTATCGGAAATAAAGTTGTAGCACGTTCTACAATTAAAGCGATGCGTAAAAACGTACTTGCAAAATGTTACGGCGGTGACATTTCTCGTAAGCGTAAACTTCTTGATAAGCAAAAAGAAGGTAAAAAACGTATGAAGTCTGTTGGCTCTGTAGAAGTACCGCAAGAGGCATTCATGGCTGTACTGAAAATGGATGACAACTAATATTTGAAATAAAAAAGAAGTCGTTTGTGCGGCTTCTTTTTTCTGTATAATTACTTTTTAGACATCTGAGCAGCTCTCATTTACAATAATGAGAGAGCTTTTTAGTTCATATAGAGTTAGGAGATTGTTAATGTCCGAAAATATTCGAAAAGATATTCAAGATAAAATACAAAATGGTAATTTTAATTGTGAAAAGGAATTGACGCTTTCTATTATTAGTGGAAAGTGGAAAGTTGTGATACTGTGGCATCTTGGTGTGGAAGGGCCGCATCGTTTCAGTGAATTACAACGGTTATTCCCAAGCATTTCTCATAAAGTTTTGTCGAACCAATTAAAAGAGTTAATGGAAGATGGGATTGTTGATCGGACAGTATATCCCGAAATTCCTCCTCGCGTTGAGTATTATATGACGGAACTAGGCATGTCACTTTTACCGATCGTTGAAATGATGTATGATTGGGGAAAAATGCGAATGGAACAAATTCGTAATACGTTAGAGAAGTAGAGAACCCTCCGGAGTGCGGAGGTTTTCTTTTTAGAAAGGTAGGAGTTATATTTGGTACAAGCTGCATACATTCATATTCCGTTTTGTCAGCACATTTGTCACTATTGTGATTTTAATAAAGTGTTTATTGAACGCCAACCGGTTGATCAATATTTAGATTATTTAGAGAAGGAAATAATAAATACGGTTCAAAAAGTTCCATTTGATAGTATGAAAACGATTTTTGTGGGTGGGGGAACTCCGACAGCGTTAAATATGGAACAGACAAAAAAATTACTCGAGATTATTAATCGTCATTTGCGTCCGTTCGCCCCGAATTGTGAATTAACATTTGAAGCGAATCCAGGAGATCTACCGAAAGAGAAGCTAAATGTACTGCTAGAAGGTGGAGTAAATCGAATTAGTTTTGGTGTGCAAACGTTCCGTGATGAACTTCTTGAGAAGATCGGGCGCAAGCATACGAGGGAAGATGCATTCCTCGCGATTCGAGAGGCACAGGAAGTAGGCTTTAAAAATATTAATGTAGATATTATTTATGCTTTGCCAGGACAGACGATAGAAGATGTAAAAGAAACATTAGATATTGCTTTTACGCTTGGTGTACAACATTTCTCGGCATATTCATTAATTGTGGAGCCAAAAACAGTGTTTTATAACTTAATGAACAAAGGGAAATTACGTCTTCCGGGTGAAGACCATGAAGCGAAAATGTATGAAATAGTAATGGATGAAATGGAGAAACACGGTTATAACCAGTATGAAATTAGTAATTTCTCAAAAGGTGACAATAAAAGTAGACATAATCTCACATACTGGAATAATGAAGAGTATTATGGATTTGGAGCTGGAGCTCATAGTTATGTGAACGGAGAACGTATACAAAATGTTGGTCCCCTGAAGCAATATTTTAATAAAATTGATGAAACAGGATTTCCGTATTTAGATGTTCACAAAGTGACGGAGAAAGAAAGAATGGAAGAAGAGCTGTTCTTAGGGCTTCGAAAAACAAAAGGTGTTTCTAAAACGGCGTTCCGCAATAAATTTAATGTAGAGATGGATCAAGTTTTCGCGAAGCAGTTACAAAGCAACCAAGAGCAGGGATTGCTTGAAGAGGAAGATGGACATGTGCGTTTAACGCGAAAAGGAAAATTATTAGGGAATGAAGTATTCCAATCATTTTTGATTGACTAATTAAATGTTCTATAGGCGTGAAAAAGTTTCATTATTTCGTGACGTTTCCGTTGACAATTGAATGTCAATTTTGGTAAGTTATTAATAGATTTAGCACTCAAAGACAAAGAGTGCTAACAGAGGTGATGATGAGATGCTTACGGAACGTCAGCTCTTAATTTTACAAACAATTATTGATGACTTTATTGGATCAGCGCAGCCCGTTGGGTCTAGAACGTTGGCTAAAAAAGATGAAATCACATTTAGTTCAGCTACTATTCGAAATGAAATGGCGGACTTAGAAGAATTAGGCTTTATTGAAAAAACGCACAGTTCTTCTGGACGTGTTCCTTCTGAGAAAGGCTACCGATTTTATGTAGACCATCTTTTAGCGCCGCAAAACTTACCGAACGCTGAAATTGTACAAATTAAAGATTTATTTGCTGAAAGAATTTTTGAAGCGGAAAAAATTGCACAGCAATCTGCTCAAATTTTATCAGAACTTACGAATTATACGGCAATTGTTCTTGGACCGAAGTTAAGTACAAATAAACTTAAAAATGTACAAATTGTGCCGCTTGATCGTCAAACTGCAGTCGCTATTATTGTAACCGATACAGGGCATGTACAAAGTAAAACGATTACCGTTCCGGAATCTGTTGATTTATCAGATTTAGAAAAAATGGTTAATATTTTAAATGAAAAGCTATCTGGCGTACCGATGGAAGAACTTCATAATAAAATCTTTAAGGAAATTGTTACAGTTTTACGTGGGTATGTTCATAATTACGATAGTGCAATAAAAATGTTGGATGGTACATTTCAAGTTCCGTTATCGGAAAAGATATACTTTGGAGGAAAAGCAAATATGCTTTCGCAGCCAGAGTTCCATGACATTCAAAAGGTTAGATCTTTACTTACCATGATTGATAATGAAGCCGAATTTTATGACATTTTGCGTCATAAACAAGTCGGGATTCAAGTGAAAATTGGTAGGGAAAACTCTTCGACGGCTATGGAGGATTGTAGTTTAATTTCTGCAACATATTCGATCGGCGAAGAGCAACTTGGAACAATTGCTATTTTAGGTCCTACGAGAATGCAATACTCTCGTGTAATTAGTTTGTTACAGTTATTTACGAGACAATTTACTGATGGGCTTAAAAAGTAAATGAGAGTAATACATTCGCTCAAGTGATGAAATTTTCATTGCTGTGTGTAATATATAATGCTTAGGTAATCATGCTATGCATGATACCTAATACCTTTTAAGGAGGTGAATATTGTGGAAGAGCGTAACGAACAAGTGGTAGAAGAAGTAAAAGAAGCGCAAGTTGAAGAAGCTGTCACGCCAGAAAACAGTGAAGAAACTGTAGAAGAAAAAAGTGAGGCTGCTCTTTTACAAGAAAAAGTAGATGAGTTACAAGCGAAACTAACGGAAACGGAAGGTCGCACATTACGTCTACAAGCTGATTTTGAAAATTATAAGCGCCGTGTCCAAATGGATAAACAGGCTGCTGAAAAATATAGAGCACAAAGTCTAGTTTCAGACATCTTGCCAGCTCTTGATAATTTTGAAAGAGCAATGCAAGTGGAAGCGACTGATGAGCAAACGAAATCCTTGTTACAAGGTATGGAAATGGTGCATCGTCAATTGTTAGAAGCGCTGACTAAAGAAGGTGTGGAAGTGATTGAAGCTGTTGGTAAACAGTTTGATCCTAATGAACACCAAGCTATTATGCAAGTGGAAGATAGTGAATTTGAATCAAACGCGGTTGTGGAAGAATTCCAAAAAGGTTATAAATTAAAAGACCGTGTGATTCGCCCATCAATGGTAAAAGTAAATCAATAATTTACATAAAACTAGGAGGATTCGCCATGAGTAAAATTATCGGTATTGACTTAGGTACAACAAACTCTTGTGTAGCTGTTATGGAAGGTGGAGAACCAAAGGTTATCCCAAATCCAGAAGGGAACCGTACAACACCTTCTGTTGTAGCTTTCAAAAATGAAGAACGTCAAGTTGGGGAAGTTGCAAAGCGCCAAGCAATTACAAACCCAAATACAATCATGTCTGTTAAACGTCATATGGGTACAGACTACAAAGTAGAAGTTGAAGGTAAAGATTATACACCTCAAGAAATTTCTGCCATCATTTTACAAAACTTAAAAGCTTCTGCTGAAGCATACTTAGGTGAAACAGTAACGAAAGCTGTTATTACAGTACCTGCATACTTCAACGATGCAGAGCGTCAAGCAACGAAAGATGCTGGTCGTATCGCTGGTTTAGAAGTTGAGCGTATCATTAACGAGCCAACAGCAGCAGCACTTGCTTACGGTTTAGAAAAACAAGACGAAGAACAAAAAATCTTAGTATATGACTTAGGTGGCGGTACATTTGACGTATCTATCCTTGAGTTAGCAGACGGCACATTCGAAGTTATTTCAACTGCTGGTGACAACCGTCTTGGTGGCGATGACTTTGACCAAGTTATCATCGATCACTTAGTAGCTGAGTTCAAAAAAGAAAATAACATTGATTTAAGCCAAGATAAAATGGCGCTTCAACGCTTGAAAGATGCAGCTGAAAAAGCGAAAAAAGATCTTTCTGGTGTAACACAAACTCAAATTTCATTACCATTCATTAGTGCTGGAGCTGCTGGTCCATTACACTTAGAATTAACGTTAACAAGAGCGAAATTCGAAGAGCTTTCAGCAGGTCTTGTTGAAAGAACATTAGAGCCAACTCGTCGTGCATTAAAAGACGCTGGTTTTGCGCCAAGCGAATTAGATAAAGTTATTCTTGTTGGTGGATCTACTCGTATCCCAGCTGTACAAGAAGCTATTAAACGTGAAACTGGTAAAGAGCCATATAAAGGTGTAAACCCTGATGAAGTTGTAGCATTAGGTGCTGCAGTTCAAGGTGGCGTACTTACTGGAGATGTAGAAGGCGTTCTATTATTAGACGTAACTCCACTTTCTTTAGGTATTGAAACTATGGGTGGCGTGTTCACGAAATTAATTGAGCGTAACACTACAATTCCAACAAGTAAGTCACAAGTATTCTCGACAGCTGCTGATAATCAACCAGCAGTAGACATTCACGTATTACAAGGTGAGCGTCCAATGTCAGCTGACAACAAAACGTTAGGTCGTTTCCAATTAACTGACCTTCCGCCAGCACCACGTGGTATTCCACAAATCGAAGTAACATTCGATATTGATGCGAACGGTATCGTTAACGTACGTGCGAAAGACTTAGGAACAAGCAAAGAGCAAGCTATTACAATCCAATCTTCTTCAGGTCTTTCTGATGAAGAAGTAGAACGTATGGTACAAGAAGCGGAAGCAAATGCTGACGCTGACCAAAAACGTAAGGAAGAAGTTGAACTTCGTAACGAAGCTGACCAACTTGTATTCCAAACAGACAAAGTTGTAAAAGATTTAGAAGGTAAAGTAGATGCAGCTGAAGTTGCAAAAGCAACAGAAGCGAAAGAAGCATTACAAGCTGCAATTGAGAAAAACGAGCTTGAAGAAATTCGTGCGAAAAAAGATGCTTTACAAGAAATCGTACAACAATTAACTGTTAAATTATACGAGCAAGCTCAAGCAGCTGCTGGTCAAGCAGAAGGTGCGCAAGGTGCACAAGACGCTGGCGCGAAGAAAGACAATGTAGTTGACGCTGAATTTGAAGAAGTAAAAGAAGACAAGTAATTCAACTGTAAACATAATAAGTAAGATGACAAAAAGTCAAAGTCAAGCGTGCCTTGACTTTGGCTTTTTTCACGAATGAGAAGCGATGTGTGAGGATCTTAAGTTTTTCGCTTTGCATACTGTAAGTGAGGAAACTTTGTTGCAAAGCACTTTCTTTCGGTGTTAAAATTACGTTTATGTGAAAGATTCGGGGGTTGTAAATTTATGAGTAAACGAGACTATTATGAGGTCCTTGGACTTAGCAAGGGCGCTTCAACAGATGAAATAAAAAAAGCGTATCGTCGTTTGGCTAAAAAATACCATCCAGACGTAAGCAAAGAAGAAAATGCAATTGAAAAGTTTAAAGAAGTACAAGAAGCATATGAAGTGTTAAGTGATGATCAAAAGCGTGCGCAGTACGATCAATTTGGTCATGCTGGTGCAAATCAAGGATTCGGTGGATTTGGCGGCGGAGGAGACTTCGGCGGTGGCTTCGGTTTTGAAGATATATTTAGTTCTTTCTTTGGCGGTGGCGGCGGCAGACGTCGTGATCCAAATGCTCCGCGCCAAGGTGCTGACTTACAATATCAAGTCACTTTAGATTTTGAAGAAGCTATTTTTGGTAAGGAATTAAATGTGGAAATTCCAGTAGAAGATCCATGTGATACTTGTAAAGGTAGTGGAGCAAAACCAGGAACTTCAAAAGAAACATGTAAACATTGTTCAGGTTCTGGTCAAGTGAGTGTTGAACAAAACACACCGTTTGGTCGTATCGTAAACCGTCAAGCTTGTGGTCATTGTTCAGGAACTGGACAAATTATTAAAGAAAAATGTACGACATGTCACGGTTCAGGTAAAGTTCGTAAACGTAAAAAAATCAATGTTAAAATTCCAGCGGGTATCGATAATGGTCAACAAATTCGAGTGTCTGGAAAAGGTGAAGCCGGCGTAAATGGCGGACCAGCAGGAGACTTATATGTTGTCGTTCATGTAAGAAATCATGAATTCTTCGAGCGTGAAGGAGATCACATTATTTGCGAAATGCCATTAACATTTGCGCAAATGGCGCTTGGTGATGAAGTGGAAGTTCCTACTGTTCATGGTAAAGTGAAGCTGAAAATTCCAGCAGGAACACAAACTGGAACAGAATTCCGCTTAAAAGGAAAAGGTGCTCCGAATGTACGTGGATACGGCCAAGGAGATCAATATGTAGTCGTTCGTGTTGTTGTACCGACGAAATTGACTTCACAGCAAAAAGATTTATTACGTGAATTTGCAGGACAAGAAGAGCAGGATGATAGTTTATTCGGAAAGCTTAAACGTGCTTTCAAAGGGGAATAATGGAAATAAAAAATGGAGTTGGTAAATTGTGAAATGGTCAGAAATTAGTATTCATACAACAGAAGAAGCAGTAGAAGCTGTCTCTCATATTTTACATGAAGCTGGTGCTAGTGGAGTTGCGATTGAGGATCCAGCGGAGTTAACGAAAGAGCGCGAGCAACAATATGGTGAAATTTATGCATTGAACCCAGATGAATATCCGGCGGAAGGTGTATTAATAAAAGCGTATTTCCCGCAAACGGATTCTTTACATGAAACGATTGCAGGTGTAAAATCATCTATTGATGTGCTTCCATCTTACGACATCGAAATTGGTACTGGAAATATTACCGTTAACGAAGTCAATGAAGAAGATTGGGCTACTGCTTGGAAAAAATATTACCATCCAGTACAAATTTCTGATACATTCACAATCGTACCGACTTGGGAAGAATATACACCATCTTCTCCTGATGAAAAAATCATTGAATTAGACCCGGGTATGGCGTTTGGTACAGGAACTCATCCAACAACAACGATGTGTATCCGTGCTTTAGAAAAAACAGTACAGCCAGGTGACAACATTATTGATGTAGGAACAGGTTCTGGTGTACTTAGTATTGCAGCAGCAAAATTAGGTGCGTCTTCTGTTCAAGCGTATGATTTAGATCCGGTTGCGGTTGAAAGTGCAGAAATGAATGTACGTTTAAATAAAACAGATGATATCGTGTCTGTTGGACAAAATAGTCTTTTAGAAGGTATTGAAGGTCCAGTTGATTTAATCGTAGCTAACTTATTAGCAGAAATTATTCTATTATTCCCTGAAGATGCAGCAAGAGTTGTGAAGTCAGGTGGATTATTTATTACATCGGGCATTATTGCTGCGAAGGAAAAAGTAATTTCTGAGGCGCTAGAAAAAGCTGGATTTACAATTGAAGAAGTGTTACGAATGGAAGATTGGGTAGCAATTATTGCACGAAATGCGTAATATAGATTTTAGTCTATAATGAAAAGGGGAGTCTCTCACTATAAGGTGAGGGACTTGCCGTTTGTTATATGAAAAATGATAACGTTTCGTTCTTTTCGTAAGTGTTGACTTACGAAAGGAACGAAACTCTACTAAGGTGATTATATGCAACGTTATTTTGTAGAAGAGAAATATGTAAATGAGACAAGTATTCGCATTGTAGGTGATGACGTACATCATATCGCAAGAGTGATGCGTATGTCAGCTGGTGATCATATTTATTGCTGTGTAAATGGAAAAACAGCAGTATGTTCAATTGATGAAATTACCAGTGAATTTATTAATACGGCTATTGTAGAATGGGTAGAGGCGTCAAGTGAACTTCCTGTTTTCGTGACGATTGCAAGTGGACTGCCAAAAGGAGACAAGCTAGAGTTAATTTTTCAAAAAGGAACTGAGCTTGGGGCAGCTGCATTCTTACCATTTCAAGCATCTCGCTCTATCGTAAAATGGGATGCGAAAAAAGCTGATAAAAAAGTTGAGCGTTTAAGAAAAATTGTGAAAGAAGCTGCGGAACAATCACATAGAAGTGAAATTCCAGAAGTACATGCTCCGGCATCATTTAAGCAATTGCTTTCAATGAGTGGTGAGTATGATGCTTGTCTTGTTGCTTACGAAGAGGAAGCAAAACAAGGCGAGAAATCTAATTTTGCGAAAGCTTTAACGACAATGAAACCAGGTCAAAAGCTATTGATTGTATTTGGCCCAGAAGGCGGTTTAGCTGAGGAAGAGATTACAGCGCTTCGTGAACATAAATTTGTACCATGTAGTTTAGGACCAAGAATTTTAAGAACAGAAACGGCGCCGTTATACGCGTTAAGTGCTGCTTCGTATCATTTTGAATTGATGGGGTGATGATCAATGTCAACTGTTGCGTTCCATACGTTAGGTTGTAAAGTAAACCACTATGAAACAGAAGCCATTTGGCAATTGTTTAAACAAGGTGGTTATGAAAGAACAGAATATGAAAAGAAAGCTGATGTATATGTTATTAACACATGTACAGTAACGAATACTGGGGACAAAAAAAGCCGTCAAGTAATCAGACGTGCTGTGCGTCAAAATCCAGATGCAGTTATTTGCGTAACGGGATGTTATGCACAAACATCTCCAGCTGAAATTATGGCGATTCCAGGTGTAGATATTGTAGTTGGTACACAGGATCGTGAAAAGATGTTAGGTTACATCGAAGAATTCCGTAAAGAGCGTCAACCAATTAATGCTGTCCGCAATATTATGAAAACACGTGTGTACGAAGAACTTGATGTACCTTATTTCACGGATCGTACACGTGCGTCTTTAAAAATACAAGAGGGTTGCAATAACTTCTGTACATTCTGTATCATTCCTTGGGCGCGCGGTTTAATGCGTTCTCGTGATGGAAAAGAAGTTATTAAACAAGCGCAACAATTAGTGGATGCAGGCTATAAAGAAATCGTATTAACGGGTATTCATACAGGTGGATACGGCGAAGACATAAAAGATTATAACTTAGCTGGATTACTTCGTGATATGGAAGCGGAAGTAGGCGGATTAAAACGTCTTCGTATTTCTTCTATTGAAGCGAGTCAAATTTCAGATGAAGTAATTGAAGTGTTAGATAAATCTGAAGTAGTTGTACGTCACTTGCATATTCCGTTGCAATCTGGTTCTAATACTGTATTAAAACGTATGCGTCGTAAATATACGATGGAATTCTTCCAAGAGCGTTTAGATCGTTTGAAAGAAGCGTTACCAGGCCTTGCGATTACATCTGACGTAATCGTTGGTTTCCCAGGTGAAACAGAAGAAGAATTCATGGAAACATACAATTTCATTAAAGAGAACCGCTTCTCTGAGTTACATGTGTTCCCTTACTCAAAACGTACAGGAACACCTGCAGCACGCATGGAAGATCAAGTTCCTGAAGATGTGAAGAATGATCGTGTTCATCGTTTAATTGAGCTATCTAATCAATTAGCGAAAGAATATGCATCAGCGTTTGAAGGTGAAGTGCTTGAAATCATTCCAGAAGAGCAATTTAAAGACGGCGACCGTGAAGGGTTATATGTAGGGTATACAGATAACTACTTGAAAATTGTATTTGAAGGATCAGAAGAATTAATTGGTAAGCTAGTGAAAGTGAAAATTACGAAAGCTGGTTATCCATATAACGAAGCGCAATTTGTTCGTGTTCTTGAAGATGATGTGAAAAAAGAATCAGCAAGCGCATAAAAAAGAGCGTGCAACCGGAAACGGTTTGCATGCTTTCTTTATTTGAAGCGGTTAAGTACTAGAAGGTGGAGAGGCATTTCGTGCATCCCTGTATGAAAAAAGTTGAAATGATAAAAATATAGTTGTCTTCATGAAAGAAGGATACTAGCTATTTGTATAACTTTTGAAAAGGAAATGCTTCTATTCTTCTTTTATTCTGCCAAATAGTTGACCTGAAGTGATAAAATGTATTATAATCGTAAAAGACATGCTGAAGAAGTGTTTCTTTTTGCATGCTGAAGTTAGTATGTAAGTGTGATGTTTCGGAGGGAGGGAAAGAGAATGTCAAAAACAGTCGTTCGTAAAAACGAGTCTTTGGAGGATGCACTTCGCCGTTTTAAAAGATCGGTTTCTAAAACTGGTACACTTGCTGAAGCAAGAAAGCGCGAGTTTTATGAAAAACCAAGTGTAAAACGTAAGAAGAAATCTGAAGCGGCAAGAAAGCGTAAATTCTAAGAGAGGGTGTAAGTTATGAGTCTTCTCGGTCGTTTAAACGATGATATGAAACAAGCGATGAAGAATAAACAAAAAGAAAAATTAACCGTTATTCGTATGGTTAAGGCTGCTTTACAAAATGAAGGTATTAAACTGCAACATACTCTTACTGAAGAAGAGGAAATAACAGTTTTAGCTCGTGAAGTAAAACAGTATAAGGACTCCCTCCTTGAATTTAAAAAAGCTGGTCGTGAAGACCTTGTTAATAAACTGCAAAGTGAAATTCAGATTTTAAGCGCATATTTGCCAGAGCAATTAACTGAAGAAGAACTAGTTGATGTAATCAAGCAAGTTATTTCTGAAGTTGGTGCGACTTCTAAAGCAGATATGGGTAAGGTGATGACTGCTGTTATGCCGAAAGTAAAAGGTAAAACAGACGGATCACTTGTGAATAAGCTGGTTATCCAGCTATTAGCATAAAAAAACGTCTCATTTCGTATGAGACGTTTTTTTATTGTTCTGATTAAGGAGAAACGCTATATTGCTTAAAAGGCGTTTCTGTAAGTGATAAAAACCCCTCTAGTTAAAGTTTCAATTTATTATTTCCTTGTATAATTCCGATTCTACACCTATTCTTACTTCCTTGACTAAAACTTCTTTCGCGAATAAAAGCTAAGTACCGAGCCTTCTGAAACTCAGATTGAAGTTTTATAGCTTGCTCTTCAGCATAATCCTCAAAGGTAACGAAAGAGATTCTAACTATTTTAGATTTTGCATCAGTTGCATAAAATGGCTGGATATTACTGTCGGTAACTTGTTTTATAACATTCAAAACTTCTTGACCAAAGCCGATTTCCTTTCGTATTTCCTCATTTATTAATTCATTTTTTAATGAACCCTAATATTTTTTGAAATTCATATAACAACCACCTATAAAATATTCTTACTTACACCGCAAAATTCAGAGTGGAGCAATTTCCTTTTTCGGATTTTATCTCATTTGTCTAATGAATGACAACTACTTATTCTATGGTCAGTATGTCACGTCCAGAACGAATTGTAACAGGTTTTTTCAAGTTTCCAACTTCTTGCTAGGCTCAATTTCTTAATGTAACTTGTACTGATATCCTGTAGGGGCGCATATTCTTGTATTAATACTTCTATTATTAAAGGTAACATCCTCTGATCCATCATTGTCCTGACAAATATGATTTCATATAGCGACTGTTTTAATTAACATGATATGAACTCTTGCAGAATATAGTTATGTTAGTGAAGTCGTTATAACACGATAGGCACTTGTGAAGAAATACATATATATGGGATGAGAGGGGGTCTTTCGAGATGAAGAAATTAGAACAAATGAAAAATTGGTTGACAAAACAAGTAGACCTACCAGTGGATGTATTAATGGATCTACCTCGGATTACTCTTGTTGGGCAAATACATATTTATATAGAAAATCATCGGGGGTTATTAGTGTTTTCAGATAAAGAAGTGCGATTGCTTTTAAAACACGGTCAATTATTAATTAAAGGACAATCCTTTGTTATTAAAACGATTCTTCCAGAAGAGCTTTTACTCGAGGGGATAATTGAGCAAGTAACATTTTTAGAAAATGAAAAAAAAGGTGATTGAAGTGAAACTTCCATTTGTGAAGTTTTTCTTCTTTATCCTGTAAAAGTTCCGTTGATAGAGACTGATTACAGTTTTACTCTGTTTTATTTTAGTACGAGCTATTTTAATGCTTCAAATAAAAAGTAGTATATCTACTTTTAGAAAGGTAGTGAAGGTGGTAAATGAAAAATAAATGGTTTATAAAGTGGCTTGGATATGTAAAAGTGCGAATTGAAGGTAGAGGAGCGGAACGGTTTGTTAATGAATGTGTACGGAGGAATTTATTAGTTTGGGATGTTAAAAAGATAGCTGATGAAACGTTAGTTTTTTGTATGTTGTTACGCGATGTGAAAAAAATAAAACCAATTTATAGAAAAAATGAATGTAAATTATATTTTATTGGACGTTATGGTTTTCCTTTTTGGAATAAACGTTTAATTAAAAACAGTGGATTTTTAATTGGTTTTTTAATTTTCTTTTTTGGTGTGATTGCAATGTCAAATATGGTTTGGAAAATTGAAATTACAGGAGCTAAACCTGAAACAGAATATATATTGATGAAAGAATTGGATAAAATGGGTATTAAAAAAGGGAAACTACAATTTCAAATGCCGAATGTAGAAGATGTGCAACGCCATTTGACAGATAATATTAATGCCATTACTTGGGCGGGACTAGAAGTAAGGGGAACGACTTATCATTTTAAAATTGTTGAAAAAAACGAACCGAAGAAAGAAAAGGAACAAAGGCCACAAAATTTAGTAGCAAAAAAAGAAGCGATTATTACAAAAACGTTTGTAGAAGTTGGAAAGCCGGTTGTACTGAAAAATGATCATGTAGAAAAAGGACAGATTCTCGTATCGGGAATATATGGTAATGAGGAAAGTCCGACGATTGTTTCAGCGAAAGGTATTGTATATGGCGAAACGTGGTATACATCTAAGGTGGATGTCCCGTTAAAGACGCAATTCCAAGTGTATACTGGTAATGTATACAATGAACATTTTCTTAAATTCGGGGATACGAAAATAAAAATATGGGGATTTCAGCATGATAAGTATAAACGCTCTCGTACTGAAAGTGTAAAGCATGATGTGAAATTATTTGGTTTTACACTGCCGATTGCATATGAAAAAGATGTTGTGAGAGAAGAAGAAGAAGCGAATCGAGAATATACAGAAAAGCAAGCGCTGAAAGTAGCGAAGGAGATGGCCGAAAAAGAACTAAAGAAAAAATTGGATGAACATGCTATGATTGTAAGTGATAAGATTTTGAGTAAAGAGGTTGAGGCGGATCAACTAAAAGTCACATTGCATTATACTGTGGTTGAAAATATTGCAGAGCCACAACCAATATCCGAATCCGATATTCAAGGAGACTGAGTAATGGCAGAACAATTAGTAGAAATGAACCAACAATTGGAAAATGCTAACGAAGCAATCGCTCTTTTTGGAGTTAATGATGCGCATTTAAAAGTAATTGAACGAGAACTGAATGTATCGATCGTAACTAGAGGAGAAACTGTTCATGTATCTGGGGCAGTTGAAACGGTGGCACTCGTAGAAAAAATCTTACAGCAATTACTTGTTGTAATTCGTAAAAGTATATCAATTTCAGAGAGAGATGTTGCGTATGCGATTCAGCTTGCACAACAAGGGAAAATTGCTCAATTTGAAGAGTTATATGAGGAAGAAATTTTCAAGACTGCAAAAGGTAAATCCATTCGTGTAAAAACAATGGGGCAAAGAAGATATATTCATGCGATGAAGAAGAATGATATTGTCTTTGGGATAGGGCCTGCAGGAACTGGAAAAACATATTTAGCTGTAGTAATGGCTGTGAGGGCTTTAAAACAAGGATATGTAAAGAAAATTATTTTAACAAGACCTGCTGTAGAAGCTGGAGAAAATTTAGGTTTTTTACCAGGGGATTTGAAAGAGAAGGTAGATCCATACTTACGCCCGTTATATGATGCTTTACATGATATTCTTGGACAAGAATATACGCAGCGTATGATGGAGCGAGGAGTAATTGAAATAGCTCCGCTTGCTTATATGAGGGGGCGTACGCTTGATGATTCATTTGTTATTTTAGATGAGGCTCAAAATACAACGGGTGCTCAAATAAAAATGTTTTTAACAAGATTAGGTTTTAGTTCTAAAATGGTTATTACAGGGGACCCTTCACAAGTAGACTTGCCAAAAGGGGTAAAATCAGGGCTATCTATAGCTGCTAATATTTTATCTGGTGTATCAGGTCTGTCATTTATTACATTAGAACAAACGGACGTTGTGAGACATCCATTGGTGCAACGTATTATTGAGGCATATGATAAAATGGAATGATCCTATTTGTCAGGATCATTTCTTTTTGTATGATAAGGTTGGCGAACGTCATATTTTTTACTATCATGAAAGATAAGGAAAATAAACTATTGGTACTAGTGTATAAAATATTGCCTCAAAGTATCGTTTGGTAGAAGAAATGAAAGCTATAAATAGTTTCACTTTATTTCTGGAGAGGAGAAGGTATTGAAATCATGTCAAGATCTCAAGAAATTTCTAAGTGGTTTCGTAATTTACAACATTCGAAAAAACTAAGTTGGATTTCTTACGTTGTGTTAGGAGCAGTGCTGTTTTTTGCGCTTATGAATAATGTAAAACCAGAACAATTAGATGTTAATATGTATTCTATTGCGAAAAAGACAATCCATTCTCCTATAAAAATTGAAGATAAAGTTACAACGGATAAAAAGAAAAAAGAAGCCGCTACAAAAGTTGAAGATCAATATACATATAAAAGTGAGTATAAACAAAACAAAGTTGATATTGTGAATGACGTCTTTGCTAAAGTGGATGAAGTGGTGCAAGAGATTAAAGCTGTTGGACCGGATGATCAAAAAAAGATGACTGATGCTGAGAAAGTGGACAAGTTAAAAAAGAAACTACCCGCTGACTTAACGAAAGAGTTATCTGATTCAAACTTACTGAATTTGATTAATGCAGATCCGAGCCAATTAGTATTAGCGAAAGATGCTGCGGTCACAGCGATTAATAGTATCATGACTGAGCATATTAAAATGGACGAATTGAAAGATGCGAAAGAACGATATGTAAGTGAGATGAATAGTGTTAATGTTGATAATGGTTTAAAAGAATCAATTAAGGCGCTAGGAAGATATGCAATTTCAGCTAACTATTTTTATGACCCAATCTTAACGAAAGAGAAGAGAAAAGCAGAGGAAGATTTAGTTCCACCTGTTTATATTCTTCAAGGACAAGTTCTTGTTAGAGAAGGTGAAACAATTTCAAGTGATG
The DNA here is from genome assembly GCF_056158125.1 of Bacillus sp. EB V-12. Lineage (NCBI taxonomy): Bacteria > Bacillati > Bacillota > Bacilli > Caryophanales > Bacillaceae > Bacillus > Bacillus sp. EB V-12. The sequence goes on from NZ_JBUXJL010000001.1 coordinate 362,710, forward strand.
TGTATAATCAGTTGAAATTAGTTGGTTTGTTAGAAAAAGGGAACGGTTTTCAACCTTATGTTGGATTAGCGGTACTCATTGGTGTGTTACTATACTTTATGCATAAACAATTTGAATTATTTTTAAAGAGAAAAAGAGAAGATAGACCGTATGTTTTAGCGTATATTACAATTTTGTCTATCACAATCGTCTTAATGAAAATCATTAGTTTGTTTCAAAAACTTGAATACGCAGGGATTGCATATGTTGTCCCAGTTGCGATGGGAACAATACTTGTAAAACTAATGATTGGTGATCGATTTGTCTTTTTAACGAGTATGATTTTTTCTGTATGCGGAAGTATTATGTTTAATGAAGGAGTAACGAGTACATTAAATTATAGTGTAGGGATTTACGTATTGTTAAGTTCGTTATCGGTTAGTATTTTCTTGCGAGAAAAAAATCGTCGTACAATGATTTTACAAGCTGGTATACTCGTTTCTGTATTAAATGTAGTCGTATTGGCGGCGCTCTTATTATTACGTAATGGGAATTTTTCGCCTCTTGAAATTGGTACGCAATTATTAATGGCTTCACTTTCAGGGATTATATCATCCGTTTTGGCTATGGGGATTTTACCATATTTAGAAAGTGGACTTGGAATCGTATCAAGTATGAAGCTTATGGAATTATCAAGCCCAAATCATCCACTTTTACGCAGAATTTTGTTAGAAGCGCCAGGGACATATCATCATAGTGTAATGGTAGCGAATCTTTCTGAGGCTGCTTGTGAAGCAGTCGGGGCAAATGGTGTATTAGCGCGTGTAGGGGCATATTATCATGATGTAGGAAAAACAGTACAACCGCAATTCTTTATTGAAAACCAAATGGGAATTGAAAACCCGCATGATAAATTAGATCCTGTAACAAGTAAAGATATTATAATTGCTCACGTAACGGATGGAGTAAGAATGCTCGAAGAATATCATATTCCACAAGAAATTATTGATATCGCTGGGCAACATCACGGTACAACGTTACTGAAATATTTTTATTATAAAGCTATTAAAGAAGATAAAGAAAAATATACAGAAGAGATGTTCCGTTATCCAGGTTCAAAAGCAACTTCGAAAGAATCGGCAATTGTTGGTATTGCTGATAGTGTAGAAGCTGCGGTACGTTCTATGAATCACCCAACGCCAGAACAAATTAATAATTTGGTGCAAAGTATTATTAAAGATCGACTGCAAGACGGTCAATTTAGTGAATGTGATTTGACGTTTAAGGAACTACAAATCGTTGGAAAAACGTTGTGTGAAACGTTAAATGGTATTTTCCATTCGCGTATTACATATCCGGAACCTCCGGAAGAAAAGGAGAAAGAATGAGTTTGTTAATTGATTTTATTGATGAAACAGAAGAAGTAAAAGAAGAGTATATGAGTTTAATTCGTGAAGTGTTAGAAAAAGCAGCTCAAATGGAAAATATCGAGGATGGTGCGGAGGTATCGGTGACATTTGTAGATAATGAGCGCATTAGAGAAATTAATCGTGATTACCGAGATAAAGATCAACCTACAGATGTAATATCCTTTGCCATGGAAGAGATGGGAGAAGGAGAAATGGAGATTGTTGGTGCAGAGATGCCGCGCATGTTAGGGGATCTTATTATCTCTATTCCAAGGGCGAAAGAGCAAGCTGAAGAGTACGGACATTCTTTCGATCGTGAACTTGGATTTTTGGCGTTACATGGCTTTTTACATTTACTTGGTTATGATCACATGACAGAAGAAGATGAAAAAGAAATGTTCGGAAGACAAAAAGAAATTTTAGAAGCTTTTGGATTAGGACGATGAAAAAAGGAAAACTTATAGATAGTTTTGGATATGCTATAGCTGGTATATTCTTTTGTTTTCGTCATGAACGAAATATGAAAATCCATTATTTAGCCGCAGTCATTGTTATATGCTGCGGCTTTTATTTCCATATTACGAAAATAGAGTGGATGATATTACTTGTTGTAATAGGGAGTGTAATGAGTTTAGAGATGGTAAATACGGCTGTGGAAAAAACGGTAGATTTAGCGACTGCCGATATTCATCCGTTTGCAAAAATTGCAAAGGATGTTGCGGCAGGAGCGGTTTTATTGTTTGCAATTATAGCTGTTATAATTGGTGCTATTATCTTTTTACCGTATATGGTATAGTTGCATTCCGAAGCTTTTATTAAGCTTTGGAAGTGCTGTAAGGGCCTTTAATGAGAGAGTGTATCTCTTCATAGCTGTGAACAGGAAGGATGCGGGAATATGAATAGTAAACAATTAATTCTAGAAGCAATCGAAGCGCGTAAACAAGCGTACGTACCATATTCTAAATTTCAAGTAGGTGCAGCATTATTAACGCGCGGTGGAAAAGTATATCGTGGATGTAATGTTGAGAATGCATCATATGGCTTATGTAATTGTGCTGAAAGAACAGCTTTATTTAAGGCGGTTTCTGAAGGAGATAACGAATTTGTAGCCATTGCGGTTGTAGCAGATACAAAGCGCCCAGTACCTCCTTGTGGAGCATGTCGACAAGTTATGGTAGAATTATGTAAACAGGATACGAAAGTATACTTATCAAACTTACATGGTGACGTTCAGGAGACGACAGTCGGAGAATTGTTACCAGGAGCATTTTTAGCGGAGGATTTACATGAATAGAAAAGGTTATAAATCAGGTTTTGTCTCTATTATTGGCAGACCGAATGTTGGAAAATCTACATTTTTAAACCGTATTATTGGCCAGAAAATTGCTATTATGAGTGATAAGCCACAAACGACTCGTAATAAAATTCAAGGTGTATATACAGAAAATGATGCACAAGTTATTTTCATTGATACACCAGGAATACATAAACCTAAACATAAATTAGGCGACTTCATGGTAAAGATGGCTCAAACGACATTAAAAGAAGTTGATATTGTTCTGTTTATGGTTAATGCAGTTGAAGGATTTGGTCGTGGTGAGGAATTCATCATTGAGAAATTAAAAGAAACGAAACAACCAGTATTTTTAGTCATTAATAAAATTGACCAACTTCATCCAGAGCAATTACTAGAGTTAATTGATCAATATCGTAAACTACATGAATTTGCAGAGATTGTACCAATTTCTGCGTTAGACGGTAATAATGTGGACGCTTTAATTGGAACAATTAAAAAGTATTTACCAGAAGGACCACAATACTATCCAGAGAATCAAGTAACGGATCATCCGGAGAGATTTATTATTGCAGAGCTTATTCGTGAGAAAGTACTACATTTAACACGTGAAGAAGTGCCGCATTCTGTGGCTGTTGTTATCGATGCGATTCAAAAGCGTGAGGGCGGGGCAGTTTATATAAATGCAACGATTGTTGTTGAACGTGCATCACAAAAAGGAATCATCATCGGAAAACAAGGGAAAATGTTAAAAGAAGTTGGTAAGCGAGCTCGTTTTGATATTGAAGCGCTACTTGGTTCTAAAGTATTTTTAGAAGTATGGGTAAAAGTGCAAAAAGATTGGCGTAATAAAATGTCTCAGCTTCGTGACCTAGGTTTCCGCGAGGATGAGTACTAAAATAGAGTAAAGTTGTAATCAGTGGATGGTTGGTTCATCCACTGATTATTGGTTTTTATGAACTTTGATAAATTAGGAAAAATTTTTCTCACATGAAAATGGACAAAATGGGTCAATTTAATAACAACAAAGGAAATTGGTTTATAGGCTACGCTTATTGAGAAAGGTGGATTCTTATGCTAGATTTTACCTGGAAGTTTTTCTCCAAAACAGGAAGTATTGAAACGTACTTGCTTTTGAAAGAAATGGAAAAAGACGTAAACGATGAGATGGATCAACATGAAGAGGAGCTAGCGCATCTAGACTCTCCAATTTCTTGACCCGTTTTGTTCAAACCTTGGATGGTGACGAACATGTTTCAAAAAGTTGAGGGCATCGTTATCCGTACGACAGATTACGGAGAAACGAACAAAATTGTTACAATATTCTCAAGAGAACTTGGTAAGGTAAGTGCAATGGCAAGAGGGTCAAAAAAACCGAAAAGCCGATTAGCATCTGTGTCGCAATTAATGACACATGGCCATTTTCTAATTCAAATGGGATCTGGGCTTGGAACATTGCAACAAGGCGAGATTATTTCAACTATGAAAGAAATTCGCGAGGATATATTTTTAACTGCTTATGCATCATTTATTGTTGAGTTAACTGATAAAGCAACAGAAGATAAAAAACATAATCCGTATTTATTTGAAATGTTATATCAAACGTTGCATTATATGTGTGAGGGTGTTGATCCAGAAGTATTATCATTAATTTATCAAACGAAAATGCTTCCGGTATTAGGGATGCGCCCGTACTTTGATACATGTGCGATTTGTCATCAAGAAACAGACTTTGTCGCCTTCTCCGTAAGGGAAGGCGGTTTTCTGTGCTCACGTCATGCAGAGCAAGACCCATATCGTATACCGGTAGGAGAAGCTGTTCATAAATTATTACGCCTTTTCTTCCATTTCGATTTACATAGGCTCGGAAATGTATCGGTAAAGGATAGCACAAAAAAACAAATGCGTTTAGTATTGAATACATATTATGATGAATATTGCGGAATTTATTTGAAATCAAGACGTTTTTTAGAACAACTTGATAAGTTTCAAATATAATTTTGGGCCGTATACGGTCCTTTTTACATACTTTCTTTTTCGAATAGCATATTTAGTATATAATATTTAAGAGATAGTATAACTTTTTTCGTTGTGCATTAAAGGTGGTGATTATCATAGAGCTGAATAAACGGCAAGAACATATCATTCAGATTGTAAAAGATCACGGTCCTATTACAGGGGAATCAATTGCAGCGCAATTGGGTCTAACACGTGCGACGCTAAGACCAGACTTAGCAATTTTAACGATGGCTGGTTATTTAGAAGCACGTCCACGCGTAGGTTATTTTTATACGGGTAAAACTGGGGGGCAGCTATTATCTGAAGCTGTTAAGAAAATTAAAGTACAAGATTATCAATCTAGACCGGTTGTAATTGATAAAAATGTTTCCGTATACGATGCAATTTGTACGATGTTTTTAGAGGACGTTGGTACATTGTTCGTTGTAGATCAGATGACTCTATTAGTTGGTGTTGTGTCTCGTAAAGATTTATTAAGAGCGAGCTTAGGAAAGCAGGATTTAACCTCTCTTCCGGTTAATATTATCATGACAAGGATGCCAAACATTGCGATGTGTCGTAGAGAGGATTCTTTATATGATATTGCGATGGAATTAATAGAAAGACAGATTGATGCAATGCCAGTTGTAAAAGATACGAAACAAGGTTTAGAAGTGATTGGGCGAATTACAAAAACAAATATTACACGTGCGTTTGTAAATTTAGTAAATAACGAATAAGTGTAATTTGTTTAAAGTGAGGTAATGTAATGGATAATAAAATCGTATATGTCGTATCTGACTCTGTAGGAGAAACGGCTGATTTGGTTGTTCGAGCAGCAATGGGGCAATTCCCGTTTGCTCCTGATATTAGACGTGTACCGTATGTAGAAGATACAGGGACATTAAAAGAAGTGATTTCGATTGCTAAGAGTAATCAAGCACTTATATGTTTTACGTTAGTTAAGCCTGATATGCGCCAGTATTTAGTAACAGAGGCTGCAAAAGAAGGGGTAGAGGCATACGATATTATCGGCCCTCTTATTGATCAAATTGAAGAAATTACGGGGCAAGTGCCGAGATATGAGCCAGGTGTTGTCCGTAGGTTAGATGAAGAATACTTTAAAAAGATTGAAGCGATTGAGTTTGCTGTGAAGTATGATGACGGCAGAGATGCACGAGGTATTTTAAAAGCAGATATCGTGTTGATTGGTGTTTCGCGTACATCAAAAACACCACTTTCCCAATATTTAGCTCATAACAAACGCTTGAAAGTTGCGAATGTACCACTCGTGCCAGAAGTTGACCCACCTGAAGAACTATATCAAGTGGCAAAAGAAAAATGTTTCGGTTTGAAAATTACGCCAGATAAGTTAAATCATATTCGAAAAGAACGATTAAAATCACTTGGATTAAGTGATGGAGCAACATATGCAAATATTAATCGTATTCAAGAAGAAATTGATCACTTTGAGGAAGTAATTAGTAAAATAAATTGCCAAGTAATCGATGTATCGAATAAAGCGATTGAAGAAACAGCAAATATTATTGTGAATGCAGTGCAAAACCAAAAAATGTTTTAGCACATTTACCAAAGGTGAATGTGCTTTTTTCGCTCATGTGAAATATGATACCTATGGATTTTGTAATAGATTGTAGTGTAATGGTTATACTTATACTCCTTTGTCTTTTAGTATATTCAAGGTGTGAGTTTGTCATCCTGAAATGTAAGATGAAAAAATAAAGGGATATGTAGCGTAGTTGAAGAAAATATATTATAATAAAAAATTGTGATAAAAACCTATATTTTACGTTTAGACTTTAATTTTTCAGAATAAACTAGGGATAGGATTTACGAAAAAGACATGTAATTACGTTAAATCGACAAAATCTATACAAGAAAACGCACATTATGGAAGGATTCACAGAAGGGATGTAGAATACAGAAATATGCAAAACATCAACAACATATTAGTTGGTGTAGATGTATATCCCGTGAAGGCTGAAATTGTGCAAGTTGGAGCGGAATTTCATGTCGGAATTTTGTTTGTCGCATCATATGCTCATCCTTTAAGGAAATAGCAAGGCAATTGGATCATTGTAGATACTGAACAAAATGGAGTTGATTGTTATATGGATCAACATGAAAAAGTTACAGATCTCAAGATCAAACAGTATATGTGGCTTGCTACTCTTCTTGGAAAAAGGTGTATATGTATTGTTTCTAAGAGATACATTTGTAACAGATGAGCAAATGTATACAATTTTATATAGCAAGTATGTATATGCGATTTATGCAGATAAAGGACCTATAGGAAAGGTTCAAAATCGTTTATACAATGTAATCGGCAACACTTTCTAACAAGTTTAGAAAAATATTGTCGAATTATAAAGGAATTTTTTAATTTATATCGAATACAAAATACGACACGGAGATGGAGTTATGGGGAACAGAATTCCCGAAGAAGTTGTTGAACAGATTCGGACATCATCCGATATTGTAGAAGTCATTGGTGAATACGTTCAACTTAGAAAACAGGGGCGTAACTATTTCGGCCTTTGTCCATTTCATGGTGAGAATTCTCCTTCATTCTCTGTTTCATCTGATAAGCAAATTTTTCATTGCTTCGGATGTGGAGAAGGTGGAAATGTATTTTCCTTTCTAATGAAAATGGAAGGACTGGCGTTTACCGAGGCTGTTCAAAAGCTAGGCGAAAGAAATGGAATTGCGGTTGCAGAGTACACATCAGGACAAGGACAACAAGAAGACATATCTGATGACACTGTCATCATGCAACAAGCTCATGAATTATTGAAAAAGTATTATCATCATTTATTAGTAAATACGGAAGAGGGAAATGAAGCACTTTCATATTTATTAAACCGTGGTATTACGAAAGAGATGATTGAGAAGTTTGAAATTGGTTATGCATCACCTGCTTGGGATGCAGCGACGAAAATTTTACAAAAAAGAGGTTTATCGCTGTCTACTATGGAACAAGCTGGCCTTCTAATAAGAAGTGAGAAGGATGGTAGTCATTATGATCGCTTCCGTGGAAGAGTTATGTTCCCGATCTATACGCTACAAGGTAAGGTGATAGCGTTTAGTGGAAGGGCGTTAGGAGATGACACTCCGAAATATTTAAATAGTCCTGAAACACCGATTTTTCACAAAAGTAAATTGTTGTATAACTTCCACCAAGCAAGACCATTTATTAGAAAGCGTGGGCAAGTGGTTCTTTTCGAAGGATATGCCGATGTACTAGCTGCGGTAAAAAGTGGTGTGGAAGAAGCTGTTGCGACAATGGGAACAGCTTTAACTGAAGAACAAGCAAAACTTCTGCGACGTAACGTTGAAACTGTTGTTCTTTGCTATGATGGTGATAAAGCAGGGCGAGAAGCGACGATGAAAGCAGGGCAATTATTGCTAAAAGTTGGTTGCCAAGTGAAAGTCACATCCTTGCCAGATAAGCTTGATCCTGATGAATATGTGCAACAATATGGGACTACTGCTTTTGAAAATCTTGTGAAATCAAGTGTGAGTTTTGTTGGTTTTAAAATAAATTATTTGCGTTTAGGGAAAAATTTGCAAGATGAGTCTGGCAAAGAAGAATATGTGAAAAGTGTTTTAAAAGAGTTATCGTTGTTACAAGATGCGATGCAGGCAGAGTCATATTTGAAGTCATTATCGCAAGAATTTTCGTATTCAATGGAAACACTTTTGAATCAATTGCACCAATATCGCAAAGAACAAAAGGTACAGCAAAAACAAATAAAGCAGGTTGCTAAACCGTCTCAAGTCGTTCAAACAAAACCGAAGTTAACAGGTTTTGAAAGAGCGGAAAGAGAAATTATTTACCATATGTTGCAAAGTGCAGAAGTAGCTGTTCGTATGGAATCCCATATAGAAGATTTTCATACAGAAGAACATAAAGGGATTTTATATGAACTATACGCATATTATGAAAAGGGAAATGAACCTTCAGTCGGAACATTTTTAAGTTGGCTCTCTGATGAAAAGTTGAAAAATATTATCACTGATATTTCGACGGATGAATTTATTAATCCAGAATACACAGAAGAAGTGTTACAAGGCCATTTGGAGACGCTTAGACGGCATCAGGAAAAACTTGAAAAGATGGAGATCATCTTTAAAGTGAAACAAATGGAAAAAACAGATCCTGTAGAGGCTGCTAAATATTATGTAGCATATTTACAAAATCAAAAAGCGAGAAAATAGCTTTTTTGATAAAGTTTTAGTATAATGAATGTTTGTATCTCGCGTAAGGAGGGGAACAGATGGCTGACAAACCAGCTCGTTCTAAACAAATTGAAACTGAAATGACCCTTGAGCAAGTGAAAGAACAACTCACTGAGCTCGGAAAAAAACGTGGCGTTCTTACATATGAAGAGATTGCAGAACGCATGAATGGATTTGAAATTGAATCCGATCAAATGGATGAATACTATGAATATTTGGGTGAACAAGGCATTGACTTAGTTGGTGATAATGACAACGAAGAAGGCCCTAATAATCGCCAAATTTCAAAAACAGAAGAAGAGTTTGACCTCAATGATTTAAGTGTACCACCAGGGGTTAAAATCAACGATCCTGTTCGTATGTATTTAAAAGAAATTGGTCGTGTAGACTTACTATCTGCAGAAGAAGAAATTCGACTTGCAACGCGTATTGAAGAAGGCGATGAAGAAGCGAAACGTCGTCTTGCAGAAGCAAACTTACGTCTTGTAGTAAGTATTGCAAAGCGCTATGTAGGCCGTGGTATGCTTTTCTTAGACTTAATTCAAGAAGGTAATATGGGTCTAATTAAAGCTGTTGAAAAGTTCGATTATCGTAAAGGTTTCAAATTTAGTACGTATGCAACTTGGTGGATTCGCCAAGCTATTACACGTGCCATTGCAGACCAAGCGCGAACAATTCGTATTCCAGTTCATATGGTTGAAACGATTAACAAGTTAATTCGTGTACAACGCCAATTATTACAAGATTTAGGTCGTGAACCGTCTCCTGAAGAGATTGGTGAAGAAATGGATCTTGCTCCAGAAAAAGTACGTGAAATCTTAAAAATTGCACAGGAGCCAGTTTCTCTTGAAACACCAATTGGTGAAGAAGATGACTCCCATTTAGGTGACTTTATTGAAGACCAAGAAGCAACATCGCCTGCGGACCATGCAGCCTATGAATTGCTAAAAGAACAATTAGAAGATGTGTTAGATACGCTAACAGATCGTGAAGAAAATGTTCTACGTCTTCGTTTCGGTTTAGATGATGGACGAACTCGTACGCTTGAAGAAGTTGGGAAAGTATTCGGCGTAACGAGAGAGCGTATCCGTCAAATTGAAGCAAAAGCACTTCGCAAATTAAGACATCCAAGCCGTAGTAAGCGTCTTAAGGATTTCTTAGAATAGGTTATTTTTTAAGTTTACTTCACCATTGTGAAGTAAACTTTTTTATTTTGTTAATTTTTGTTAAAATTTAGCTATCGGCAACGATTACAATTTCTTGTAATTTATTTTACAGAATTGTCTTTTGATTTGCAAATGCTCATTTTTCGATTTTTCGATTAATTTTGTTTATTCTATACAAAAATATATGTAGAAAAGCGAAAAATATGATGAGAAACGTTAATAATTATCGAAATAATAAGCGATATGACAATAAAAAACAATAAACTGAATTTATGGAATATTTTTAACAAGTGGTAGTTTACTCTTTTCTGATAGAGCGTTTTCAAGTACAATGGAAATGACTGAATCATCTAACTATTTAGGGATATAGAAGGGGGAGAAGAGATATGAAACGTAATCCGCTGATTCCGTTCGCTCTTATTGCAGCATTGGGTATTATCGTTATGTTTGTATTTTCATTTCAGGGGCTAAATAAATCTAAAGAGTTAGCTGATGCAAAAAATGGCGGGAAGCCAGCACAAACGGCATCAAAACCAGAAGATATTGTGAAGCAAAGTTGTACGAGCTGCCATGGTGATCAGTTACAAGGGGCAGTTGGACCTAACTTGCAAAAAATTGGTGGGAAACTTTCAAAGGATGAAATTAAAGAAATTCTTTCGAAAGGAAAAGGCAATATGCCTGCCAATATAGTTCCAGCTGATCAAGCCGCTAAAGTAGCTGATTGGTTATCGAAGAAAAAATAAAGTTCCGTATGACAAGCCTTTTGCTTATGCAAAGGGCTTGTTTTTCTATATTTTCTAAAATACGATGAATGATAGAGCAGTGAATTGTTGTTATGGGCTTGCAACAACTACTATAAATTCATTATCATGGAGACAGACTGACAAGAGAAGGAGTAATGGAAATACATGAATGAAGTAAAGCTTTCAAAACGATTAGAAGAAGTTGTACGTGAAATACCAGTAGGATCTACAGTCGCTGATATTGGATCGGATCATGCGTATTTACCGTGTTATACAATTATAAATAATATTGCTACAAAAGCAGTTGCAGGAGAGGTCGTAGATGGACCATTTCGCTCTGCGCAAGCAACTGTAGCTGAAAGTGGTTTACAAGATAAAGTAGATGTGCGTAAAGGGAATGGATTAGCTGTTATCGCACCAGGAGAAGTAGATGTAATTACGGTTGCCGGAATGGGCGGAGCGTTAATTCGTGACATTTTAGAAAGTGGTAAAGAAAAATTAGAAGGTGTAACACGTTTAATTTTACAGCCTAATATTGCAGCGCATCATATTCGTGAATGGTTTATTGAGAATGGTTGGGAGCTTATCCATGAAAAAATCGTAAAAGAAGATGGGAAAATTTACGAAATTTTAGTAGGGGAGCGAGGAAATGTTGCAGCGCCTTACTCTGAAAATAAACAAGCTGAATTGTTTATGGGACCATTTTTAATAACAGAAAAAAGTGAAGCCTTCGTTGAAAAATGGGAAGGAGAATTAAAAAACTTCCAAAATATTTTAAAACAGTTAGAACGTGCAGCTGATTCTGAAGAAACAAAAGCGAAGCGTGGGGAAGTAGAAGCGAAAATGAAAATGATAGGGGAGGTTTTATCATGAGTAAAATTCCAAATGGCCATGAAATTATTTCTTTATTTGAAAGTATGTATCCGAAGCATTTGGCGATGGAAGGAGATAAGATTGGCCTGCAGATTGGAGCGCTTAATAAACCCGTGCGGCACGTATTGATTGCGTTAGATGTAACGGAAGAAGTTGTGGATGAAGCAATTCAATTAGGGGCAAATGTCATTATTGCTCATCATCCTTTAATTTTTAACCCGTTAAAAGCGATTCATACAGATAAGGCGTATGGGAAAATTATTGAAAAGTGTATTAAAAATGATATTGCAATCTATGCAGCGCATACAAATGTGGATGTTGCTAAGGGCGGGGTAAATGATTTACTTGCTGAGGCGTTAGGATTGCAAAATACAGAAGTTTTGGCACCGACATATGCAGAAGAAATGAAAAAAGTTGTTGTGTTTGTGCCAGTCACTCATGCAGAAGAAGTAAGGAATGCATTAGGAGACGCAGGTGCTGGTCATATCGGCAATTATAGCCACTGTACGTTTAGTAGCGAGGGTACAGGCGCATTTGTACCTCAAGAGGGGACAAATCCTTATATCGGGGAAACTGGACAGTTAGAACGTGTAGAAGAAGTGCGAATCGAAACGATTATTCCAGCTTCATTACAGCGGAAAGTGATTAAAGCAATGGTAACGGCGCACCCTTATGAAGAAGTAGCATACGATGTGTATCCGCTTGATAATAAAGGTGAAACGTTAGGCCTAGGAAAAATAGGATACTTACAAGAAGAAATGACGCTTGGTCAATTTGCAGAACATGTGAAACAATCATTAGACGTGAAGGGCGCAAGAGTTGTCGGTAAGTTAGACGATAAAGTGCGTAAAGTAGCTGTACTTGGTGGAGATGGTAATAAATATATAAACCAAGCGAAATTTAAAGGAGCAGATGTATATGTAACTGGTGACATGTACTATCATGTTGCTCATGATGCGATGATGCTCGGTTTAAATATAGTTGACCCAGGACATAATGTTGAAAAAGTAATGAAACAAGGTGTACAAAAGCAATTACAAGAAAAAGTGGATGGAAAGAAACTCAATGTACACATTCATGCTTCGCAGTTACATACAGATCCATTTATATTTGTATAAGAAAAATAAAAACCGTTGCTCATGCAAGCAACGGTTTTTATTATTGTTCTTTTTTCACTTTCACGCGAGGTAATATTTTTTGTAACGGTACTTTTCGAACTCTTTCCCATGTAGCGGGATTCATTGGGTTATATTGCTCTAAGAAAGCGATAACTTCTTTCGTAATTGGCGTTGGAGTAGAAGCACCTGCTGTAACAGCTACGTTTTCTACACCTTGTAGCCACTCTAATTGAATTTCGCTTACATCAGCAACTCGATATGCTTTTGTACCCGCGATTTCTTGTGATACTTGTGCTAAGCGATTTGAATTGTTACTTTTCGGATCACCAACAACAATTGTTAAGTCTGCAACATCAGCTTGTTTAGCGACAGCTTCTTGGCGAACTTGAGTTGCTAAACAAATTTCTTTATGGAATTCTGCTGTTGGGAATTTTTTTTGAATGTCCTCCATTAAATGTTGAACATCCCATTGACTCATCGTTGTTTGATTTGTTACTAAAATTTTATCTGTTGGGATTTCTAATGTTTTTAAATCATCGGCTCTTTCGATAAGGTGAACGATGTCAGGTGCAATACCAACTGCGCCTTCTGGCTCTGGATGATTTTTTTTACCGATATAAATGACATGATACCCTTCCGCTTTCTTAGCTTCGATAAGGTCATGCGTCTTGGTAACATCTGGGCAAGTAGCATCGATTGTTGTTAAACCTTTTTCTTTTGCGCGTTGTTTAACTTCTGGAGAAACACCGTGTGCAGTGAAAATAACAGTACCAGAATCAATTTTATCTAAAATTTCTAAGCGACTTGGACCGTCTAATGTGATGATTCCATCTTCTTCAAAAGCGTCTGTAACATGTTTATTGTGAACAATCATACCTAAAATATAAATGGGTCTCGGCAATGATTTATCTAATGCGGCGTTACGTGCAATTACCATTGCATCGACAACACCGTAGCAATAACCACGAGGGGAAATTTTAACAATTTTCATATGAGTAATCCTCTCCTTCTAAACAAGGGATACTTTTGTGCATAGTCTTTTACATTATAAAGGAGGAGTGGATAGAAAACAAAGGATTGTTACACATATAGTTTTGGTTTTGTTGCTGTTTGTTGAACTGGTTCTTTCGGTAACTCTTTTTCTATTACAGGTTCAATCACTATTTTCTTTCGTTTTCGTTTCTTTTTTTGAGGTGCAGGAGGCGGACTTTCTACCTCAACTGGCTCTGTTACATTTTCCGTTTGATTTTCTTCCGTGCTTTTTCCAGAGGTGAGGATTTTAACAATGCTTGGTAGACTACGCATAATAGGACCATACTGTTCGACGACAGGACCTACAGATTGAACGACTTGGGATACTTTTTCGATGTTATTTATCATATTAGTTGGATTCGAAATTAAGTTCGAAAAAAAACTGCCGATGCCACTGCTTGCTGTTGCCGCAGTTGTAGTTGCGCCGCCGCGCGTTTCATTTGATTCATACATTTGAGGCGGTATCATTTGCTCAGGATGTTGCTGCATGTATGGTTGATATTGTGGATGTTGCTGCGGATATTGTTGCTGGTATTGCTGCGGATATTGCTGATGATATTGCGGCGGTGGTGGTTGCTGATGCATCATTGGTTGCCCTTCCATTTGTCGGTAAGGTGGAACCATTTGCATAAACGGCTCGGTTGGATCGTGTTTTTTAAAAAGCTTAGCAAGAAAACCTTTCTTTTTTTGTGCCATTGGTGGTAGTTGTGGAATTGGATATGGTGTATAAGGTTGCTGCCCTGGATTCGGATACATTTGCCTTGTAGGGGATTTCGGAAACATGTGAGAAATCCTCCTTTCTTCAGTTAGGTATATACACATACAATATGCAATAAAAGGGAAGAAGGTTAGTTTTTGAAGTGAAAACCTAAACTAAAGATGGATTTTACTTGTAGATTTCGATATAATGTAGACTTGACTGATTTGTGCGCGCAGTAGAAATTTTAGAAAGAAGGTGTAACTTATGACACAACAAACTTTTACACAGTATGATTTTAAACCATTTTTAATAGATGCAGTTCGTGAACTACGCTTTACAGAGCCGACAGGAATTCAGCAGAAAATTTTCCCAGTCGTGAAAAAAGGTGTAAGTGTAATTGGACAATCCCAAACAGGTTCTGGGAAAACACATGCATACTTACTTCCTACATTAAACAGAATTAATGCAAGTCGTGAAGAAGTACAACTTGTTATTACAGCGCCTACTCGTGAGTTAGCACAACAAATTTACGAAGAAATCGTGAAATTAACAAAGTTTTGTGCGGAAGACCAAATGATTACAGCACGTTGTTTAATTGGTGGAACTGATAAACAACGTTCAATTGAGAAATTGAAAAAACAACCTCATATCGTAGTTGGGACACCAGGACGTATTAAAGACTTAGTTGAAGAACAAGCATTATTTGTTCATAAAGCAAATACGATTATTGTCGATGAAGCAGACTTAATGCTTGATATGGGATTCATTCATGATGTAGACAAAATTGCAGCACGCATGCCTAAAAACTTGCAAATGTTAGTTTTCTCTGCAACAATTCCTCAAAAACTAAAACCGTTTCTGAAGAAATATATGGAGAATCCAGAGCATATTCATATCAATCCAAAACAAGTTGCAGCTGGAAACATTGAACACTATTTAGTGCCTTCTAAACATCGTAATAAAATTGATTTAGTGCATAAAATGCTACTTCAATTTAAACCGTATTTAGCAGTTGTTTTCACGAATACGAAAAAGATGGCAGACCAAGTTGCTGATGGATTAATGGAACGTGGCTTAAAAGTTGGACGAATTCACGGGGATTTATCACCACGTGATCGTAAAAAAATGATGAAACAAATTCGTGACCTTGAATTCCAATATATTGTTGCGACTGATTTAGCAGCACGTGGTATTGATATTGAAGGGATTAGCCATGTTATTAACTATGAGCTACCATCAGATTTAGATTTCTTCGTTCACCGCGTTGGAAGAACAGCACGTGCGGGGCATTCTGGTATTGCAGTGACGATTTATGATCCAGCAAACGAAGAAGCGTTAGATAGCTTAGAAAAACAACGTCATATCGAGTTTAAACATGTAGATTTACGTGGAGATGAGTGGGCAGATTTAGGTGAGCGTCGTCGTCGTAAGAGCCGTAAAAAACCAAATGACGAACTTGATGTTATGGCAACGAAAGTTATTAAAAAACCGAAAAAAGTAAAACCAAACTATAAACGTAAACTTGCAACAGAACGTGACAAAGTGAAGAGAAAATATAGCAATAAAAAAAGATAAGGGGTTTCCCTTATCTTTTTTTAATCCCGCTAATTTAAATGAAGAGTATAGTCTGTCTAAATAGTCATATGAATTTGTGTAGTGCGTCTTTTGTGAACAAACAATTCACTACATATTTCTACAAATTATGCTATCATTATATCTATTGTATATTGAAGAGGTGATTGTATGTTAAAGATTGGATCTCATGTTTCCATGAGTGGTAAGAAAATGTTATTAGCAGCAAGTGAAGAGGCTGTTTCATACGGTGCAACAACGTTTATGATTTATACAGGTGCACCGCAAAATACACGAAGAAAACCAATTGAAGAATTGAACATAGAAGCAGGAAGAAAACATATGGAGCTGAACGGAATTGAGGAAATTATCGTCCATGCGCCGTATATTATTAATGTTGGGAATACGACGAAGCCAGAAACATTCCAATTAGGCGTAGACTTTCTTCGCATGGAAATTGAAAGAACATCGGCATTAGGTGTAGCGAAACAAATTGTTCTTCACCCAGGAGCGCACGTTGGTGCTGGAGCAGATGCTGGTATTCAACAAATTATTAAAGGGCTTAATGAAGTATTAACGCCAGAACAGACGGTTAACATTGCGTTAGAGACGATGGCAGGAAAAGGAACAGAATGCGGTCGTAGCTTTGAAGAAATTGCAAAGATTATTGATGGTGTAAAATATAATGAAAAGCTATCTGTATGCTTTGATACGTGTCATACGCACGATGCAGGATATGATATTGTAAATGACTTTGACGGCGTATTAAACGAATTTGATAAGATCGTTGGTATAGATCGTTTACAAGTACTTCATATTAATGATAGTAAAAATGTACGCGGAGCAGGAAAAGACCGTCATGAAAACATTGGATTTGGTCACATTGGGTATAAAGCATTGCATCACATTGTACATCATCCACAGTTAATGCATGTACCAAAAATTCTTGAAACACCGTATGTAGGGGAAGATAAAAAAGATAAGAAGCCACCATACAAATTGGAAATCGAAATGCTGAAAAACGGCACTTTTGATGAAGGGCTTCTTGAAAAAATTAAAGCGCAATAAGGAGGGGGAAATCCCCTCCTTATTTTAGTAGTTGCTGAAATAATGTATTTACTTGTTGGGCAGTGGCAGGGGAAGTTACTTTTGCGATTTGTTTTAAAAGCTCTAGTCGCTCGTTGTTATCGTAAATATTAATATTTTTACCCTTCATAAGTAAAACGATTTGATCAGCTTGTGCGGCTGTAATGGGAACTTCATATTCTTTGCTATATTTTAATAGCTCTTTTGTAGAAATATGATTTAATTTTTTATTAACAATTTGTTTAATGAGGTTCATCTTATTATCCTCCTTCACGCGTTCTTCTATCGAAATATATGAGCATATAGCTTGTACATATTCGTGTGGAGTTTCTTTTTCATGAGGAAAAGAAGCGTATGTTATAATATAAGGACAAAACTACAGAAAAAGAGTAAAGGGAGGACTTATGGAGCAAAAGCAACATCGAAAAGAAAGTGTTATTCATCTCATTTATCGTTTAGTTATGATTATTTTTGGAGCAGCATGCGCGGCGGTAGCAATTGAACTATTTTTAATGCCAAATAAAATTATTGATGGTGGAATTATTGGTATTTCTCTTATATTAGATTATCTTACTCCTAACATTTGGTGGTTAAGTTTTTCTACTTTAGTCGTTGTTCTCAATATCCCATTTATGTATTCCGGTTATAAGCAAATTGGAAAAACATTTATGTTATCTTCGACATTTGGTATTGTAGCGTTAGCTTTCATTGAGTCAACGTTACATGCGGTACCACCATTTACAACAGAACCTATTTTAGCGACAGTGTTTGGTGGTCTTATTTTAGGTCTTGGTGTAGGACTTGTAATTCGTCATGGTGGATCGCTAGATGGAACTGAAATTATGGGGATTTTATTAACGAAGAAATTACCATTCTCTGTTGGTGAATTCGTAATGTTTGTGAACTTATTTATTTTTGCATGGGCAGCATTTGTGTTTGGTGTGGAACAAGCGATGTATTCTGTTATGACGTACTATATCGCATTTAAAACGATCGATACAGTAATTCAAGGGCTAGATGAAACGAAGGCGGTTTTAATTGTATCTGATCAATATGAGGAAGTATCAAACGCGATTTTGCATCGTCTTGGCCGTGGAACTACAAAGCTTGTAGCGAAAGGTGGTTACACGGATAAAGAAAAAGAAGTTATTTATGCAGTTGTAACGCGTCTAGAAGTGACGAAGTTAAAATCAATTGTGCATGAAATTGATGAAAATGCATTTGTTACGATTATGAGCACGCAAGAGACAAATGGTGGTAAGTTTAAATCGGCTATTCACTAAAAAGTTTATAGGAATATTTTTCGGAAGCAGAGAATTTTTCTCTGCTTTTTGTTATAATAGTAAGGTTTCTTGAAAAAATAGATATATTTTAGGCAGATTGGTTTACAACTATAATAAGCTGTACTATAATTCAAATAGATATAAATCGGAATCATTCTGAATTAAAATAGGTGAGATGCTATGAATAATATATTAGAAATTGAAGGTTTAACATTCCGATATGAAGATCGGAATGTGTTAGAAAATATTAATTTGCAAGTTCCGAAGGGAGCTTTTTTAGGTTTAGTGGGACCGAATGGTTCAGGTAAATCAACTTTACTTAAGTGTTTATTAGGTGTTTTAAAGCCAAAAGAAGGAAGCATTCGCGTGTTTGGCGTTGATAGTAAGAAGTTTAAGGAATGGAACAAAGTTGGTTATGTATCCCAAAAGGCAAATAGTTTCAATTCTGGTTTTCCAGCAACTGTTTCTGAAGTTGTGTCAATGGGACTTGTTTCGAAAAAAGGGCTTTTTCGCTTTTTCACAAAAGAGGATAAGAAAAAGGTAGAAAAAGCAATTGCTGATGTAGGGATGAGTGAGTTTCAAGGTCGTAACATTGGAGAGCTTTCTGGTGGACAGCAACAGCGTGTATTTATTGCTCGTGCGCTCGTTAGTGATCCTGAATTGCTTATTTTGGACGAGCCTACTGTTGGAATCGATGTGAAAAATGTGGAAAGTTTTTACGAAATATTAGAGGATTTAAACAAAAGGCTCGGGATCACATTAATTCTTGTTACTCATGATATGGGAGCTGTTACTGAAAAAGTAACACATGTTGCATGCCTAAACCAACATCTACATTTCCATGGAAATGTAGAGAAGTTCCGAGAGTTAGAAGATGCAGAAATGTCCGTCTTATATGGACATCATGTTCATCGTTTAGAACACGAACATGAGCATCACGGGAGGATATAATGATACAAGATTTTTTACAATATGACTTTTTACGTAATTCTTTATACGCTGGTATTTTAATTGGACTTGTTGCACCGCTAATTGGTGTGTTTGTTGTTATTCGTCGTTTATCTCTTATTGCGGATGCATTAAGTCACGTGACGTTATCGGGTATTGCAGCAAGTTTATTACTTGAAAAAACCATTTTTACAGGTGGATTTTTAAACCCCTTATATATGGGGATGATTTTCTCGATTGGTGGAGCGCTACTAATCGAAAAGTTACGAACTGTATATAAGCACTATCAAGAATTAGCAATTCCAATTATCCTTTCGGCAGGGATGGGGGTTGGAGTTATTTTCATTTCACTTGCAAATGGATTTAACACAGACTTATTTAGTTATTTATTTGGTAGTGTCAGTGCTGTAACAAGTACAGATTTAATTATTATTGGGATTGTAGCAATTGTTGTTGTTGCGACAATTATTTTATTATATAAAGAGCTGTTTCTATTATCATTTGATGAGGAATACGCAGTATCAACTGGTTTAAGAGCGAAATGGATTCACTTTATTTTCATTATATTAGTTGCTCTTGTCATTGCAGTATCAATGCGTGTAGTGGGGGTTCTTCTGGTATCATCATTAATGACGTTACCAGTTGCAGCAAGTATTCGTATTGCTAAAGGATTTAAACAAACAATTTTCTTTTCCATTTTATTTGGTGAAATTGCAGTAATTGGTGGAATGTTTGCTTCGTATCAACTTGATCTAGCGCCAGGTGGTACAATTGTTATGATAGCAGTTCTTATTTTAATCGGTGCGATTTTATGGAAGAAGAAAAAAACTGCATAAAGTAGGGATAGGTATGAATCTAACAGAAGCTTTACGCCTAATGAAAGAAAAAGGATACAAACATACTGGAAAAAGAGAAGAGATGCTCAGATTATTTGCAGCACATAATCGTTATTTAACTGCGAAAGACGTTTTAGAGCATATGAAGGACGATTATCCAGGGCTTAGTTTTGATACGATTTATCGTAACTTAACAGTTTTTGCTGAGATTGGTGTTTTAGAACAAACGGAATTAAATGGTGAAAAACATTTTCGTTTTACTTGTTCTATTATGGAACATCATCATCATTTTATTTGTTTGGATTGTGGGGGAACGAAAGAGATTACTTCCTGCCCAATGGATTTTATGAATAAAGATTTTACCGGTTATGAAGTAACGGGTCATAAGTTTGAAATATATGGTCGTTGTCCAAAATGTGCAAAGTAAAAGCTCGTCGGTTATATAACTGACGAGCTTTTTTACGTAGAAAAGAAGGTTGCTCACAAATATTGTGGCAACCTTCTTTTTATTGTTCTTGTGTCTCTTTTTCTTTTTCTTTTTCTTTTTCTCGTTCAGCAGCCATTTCAGCAGCAATTACGTCGATTTCTTTTTTCAGTTCTTCTACCATTATTTCTTCTGGCACTTTACGAACGACTTGCCCTTTACGGAATAATAATCCCTCTCCACGTGCACCGGCAATACCGATATCAGCTTCACGAGCTTCACCAGGGCCATTTACAGCGCAACCAAGTACTGCAACTTTAATTGGTACTTGAAGTGTAGAGATGTATTCTTCCACTTCGTTAGCAATGCTAATTAAATCGATTTCAATACGACCACAAGTTGGACAAGAGATAAGTGTTGCTGCATTAGACGCAAGACCGAATGATTTTAATAATTCGCGAGCAACTTTTACCTCTTCAACTGGATCAGCACTTAATGAAATACGTAGTGTATTTCCGATGCCTTTATTTAAGATTGCTCCAAGACCAGCAGCACTTTTTACAGTTCCGGCAAACAATGTTCCAGATTCTGTAATACCTAAATGTAATGGATAATCAAAAGCACGAGCAGCTTTCTCGTATGCTTCGATTGCTAAGTTAACATCAGAGGCTTTCATAGATACGATAATATCGTGGAAATCTAAGTCCTCTAAAATTTTAATATGATGTAGCGCGCTCTCAACCATACCATCTGCAGTTGGGTACCCGTACTTTTCTAAAATGTGTCGCTCTAATGAACCAGCGTTTACACCGATACGGATTGGAATACCGCGCTCTTTTGCTGCATTTACAACAGCTTCTACTTTATGGCGACGACCAATATTACCTGGATTGATACGTACTTTATCGATGCCACCTTCAATTGCTTTTAAAGCAAGGCGATAATCAAAATGAATATCAGCAACAAGTGGAATGTTGATTTGTTTTTTTATATCAGCAATAGCATCTGCTGCGCGTTCATCTGGAACGGCAACGCGGACGACTTGACAGCCGGCTTCTTCTAAACGCTTGATTTCAGCAACTGTTGCTTCAACATCATGTGTTTTTGTTGTTGTCATACTTTGTATAATTAATTCATTATTACCGCCGATTGTTAAATTACCGACTTTAACTGGACGTGTTTTTGTACGATGAGTCATTTCATTCACGAATAGATCGCTCTCCTTATAAAAGAAGTTTCTTATTTAGTCCCTCATATCAATGATAGTATACGTGATATAGGGCTATAGAAACCGAAGTACTCGGTTTCACTTTTACTATTGTATCAGCGCCTTTATGTAATTGACAAGGATTAAGTGATAGCTTATTGATATAACGGGAATTTATAAGACTTTCCAATTTGTATTTTTGTAGCAGAGGTACTTTTGTTTAATTGTTTAAAGTCGTCAATGACTTTTTCTATGGAAGGAATTTTTTTCTTGTTAATTTGTTCTGTAATAGAAAGAACTGTCTCACCAGTTTTTACTTCAATTGTTTTATAAGATACATCCGTTTCTTTTTCTGTTTTGTTCGCTTTATTTTGTTGACTGTCTGTGTTTTCTTTTTTAATTGTTTGAGCAGCAGTTGTTTTTTTATATGAACTTAACATCGGTAAAGTACCGATTTTTATATCGTAATAAAATATATAACCGAGAACAAGCACGAATAGGAATATACCTAATCTCTTCATATTCTTCACTCCTTTGCTAGGAATATATGCTTGTCCAAAAAAAAAATGCCTATTTAGGCATTTTTTTTCGTTCTTATTTTTCTTTCGGTTTTGGAACTTCTTTAATTGTTAAGTACAGAACAATTAAAACAACTGCGATATAGATGAATGTTGATCCAGGTACGACAATCTTGCATGCATCCATAATCATAAAGAAGATTGTTGGAATTGTGTAGCTGTATGCAGTTAGTGTCCAAACTTGTTTATAGGATAGTTTACGTTGACCGCTCATAGCAGAACCGATGAACGCAAGTAAAGTCACGCCTACAAAAGTTATGAATAATTGGAATAGGTACACTAAGAATCCAATAACAAATAATAAAATTGGATAAATATTATCGAATAAAGAAATGAATTCTTGTAGATCTTTTTTCTCAAGAGATGCACCTAACAAATCGTTATAAGAATACGTTTGTGTTTGACCATTTCCCATAGAGACTACTTTATCTTTTAAAACAAATAAACCTGTTTTATTTTGATATTTTTCTAGGTCTGTTGAATTTGGATCAAATACGAAAAGTGTATTTCCTTCTTCTTTTTCAATAGGTTGATCAATATCGGCTTTTAGTTCGCCATTTTCGATTTTAAAATCAGGTAAATCTTTATCGATGACTTGATTTACCATGCCAACACCATCCTGGATAAAACTACCGTACAAAAAAGTTCTTGGAATAGTAGTAATTAAGCAAAGTAGCATAATATACAAAATGGTTTTACCGATTTTTTGAAAACGGAATAGCGCCATATCTTTAGGCGAGTATATGCTTTTTATGAATTGGGTAAATATGGACATAGATTCACTTCCTTTATGTATGTATAAAATCATTGTAACGTAGGAATCTAGAGAATCTCAAGATATATTATATTTACATATAGTGGAGATAACTAAATTTCTTTTATTAACTTTCTTCTTTTAAATAAGAAAAATACAATTGACACTTTTCTTTTCTATATGGTAAATTTATCTTACATTTCTTAAAGAGCATATCCGATAGGAATTCCTTTATTTGATATGTTGTTACATACATAATTGTGGACCCTTAGCTCAGCTGGTTAGAGCAGACGGCTCATAACCGTCCGGTCGTAGGTTCGAGTCCTACAGGGTCCATATCCATTTCGCATGTTTATTATGTTAGCAGGAAGCTTCCTTGTAGAAGGAAGCTTTTTTTACGGAATATATGAGCATTTTAATTGAAAAGAAGTGGGAATTTTGCTACTTTAATGATAGCAAGACAATGTGATTTATTTGTTTGCACCCTATGGCAATTAGGGTAGAATGAAGTTGTATGTCACTTAAGTGGCAATACATAAACTGGGAGGAATATAACAATGGCAAAACACGAATTACCAAATTTACCTTATGCGTATGATGCTTTAGAGCCTCACTTTGACAAAGAAACAATGAACATCCATCATACAAAACATCACAACACGTACATTACAAACTTAAACGTTGCTTTAGAAGGTCATGCAGAATTAGCTGACAAAAGCGTAGAAGAATTAGTTGCAAACTTAAACGAAGTACCAGAAGCAATCCGTACAGCAGTACGTAACAATGGTGGCGGACATGCTAACCATACATTCTTCTGGACAATCCTATCTCCAAACGGCGGAGGACAACCTGTAGGTGAACTTGCAACTGCAATTGAAGCAAAATTCGGTAGCTTCGATGCATTCAAAGAAGAATTCGCAAAAGCTGGCGCAACTCGCTTCGGTTCTGGTTGGGCTTGGTTAGTAGTAAACAATGGTGAGTTAGAAGTAACAAGCACTCCAAACCAAGATTCTCCTTTAACTGAAGGTAAAACTCCAGTTATCGGTTTAGATGTTTGGGAGCATGCTTACTACTTAAACTACCAAAACCGTCGTCCAGACTACATCGGCGCATTCTGGAACGTTGTAGATTGGAACGCTGCTGAAAAACGTTACCAAGAAGCAAAATAATCGTAATAAATATAGAAAAAGCTAGGGGAGAGCTCCTAGCTTTTTTCTATGCTTTCCTTTTACATAATTGGGCTTGTCTTTGGAAGACTAGAACATGAAGTAAAGGAGAGTTGTGTATGAAATGGAAACATATAATTGGTGACGTTGAAGTGAATCGGGATTTAGTGTTATTACTCCTTATAGGAGGTTTATACACGCTCGCAATTTCTTTATCGAATACGTTTGTAAATATTTATTTATGGAAACAAACACAAAATTATGTGAATCTTGGCTTGTATAATTTAGCCAGCGTGGTATTACAGCCTCTCACATTTCTTGTAGGGGGAAAATTAGCGAAACGTATCGATCGCTCGATTTTATTACGAATAGGAGTAGGGACGCTCGCAATTTTTTTTATTGTTGTCTTAGTAGCAGGGAAAAGTGCTTCTCAGTATATTTTATTAATGGGGGCTCTTTTAGGAGTAGGATACGGTTTTTACTGGTTGGCTTTTAACTTATTGACATTTGAAATTACAGAACCAGAAACAAGAGATTTCTTTAATGGGTTTCTTGGACTTCTTACATCCTTCTCTGGAATGATTGGACCAATAGCAGCAGGATACACAATTTCACGTATGGAGAAATGGAGTGGCTATACTGTTATATTCTTTCTTTCATTAGTTCTATTTGCAATTGCTGTCGTCTTAAGCTTCTTTTTATCTAAAAGAGAATGTGAAGGGCGTTATGAAATCGTGCAAGTATTGAAAGAACGACGGATTGATAAAAATTGGGGAAAGATTACACGAGCTCATTTTTTCCAAGGATTGAGAGAAGGAACATTTATTTTTGTCATTTCAGTATATGTTTATTTAGCAACTAATAGTGAGTTTGCATTAGGGAAATACAGTTTAGTGAACTCTGCTGTATCCTTTGTATGTTATTACTTAGTTGCTCGTATGTTAAAGAAGGAGTGGCGAAAAAAAGCAATTTTACTTGGAGGCATTATTTTATATGCTGTCGTCTTTTTAGTTATTTTCAATGTTACATACACGAAATTACTTATTTATGCGGCATGTATTGCAATTGCATATCCTATTTTACTTGTTCCGTACGGATCAATGACATATGACGTAATTGGTAGAGCGAAAAATGCGAGAGAATGGCGTGTGGAATATGTCGTTGTTCGGGAGCTGTGGTTAAACGCCGGAAGAATCTGTTCCATTTTAAGTTTTTTATGTGCTGTACTATTCTTTCCACCTGAAAAAAGTTTACCTTACTTATTATGTATTTTAGGTGCTGGACATTTTCTTATTTATTTTGCAGTTAAAAATGTCAAATATGATGAGGGAAATGCGAGTAAAGCAAGTGTTGTAACGCAAGGGAACGCGCAAAACCAAACTGAACCAGAAGGTTAACTTCTCGTTTGTTTTATGCTAGAATAGAAAAAGATGTAAGACAGCAGTGAGGACACCTGTATGAAGGTGTCCCTTTCACATTACATAGCTGTTGGTAGAGGGGGTTTGTATGAGCAAGAAGCAGAAGCAAAATAAGAAAAAGACCCACGTTCCTTTTCGGTTAAACGTGCTGTTTTTCTGCGTGTTTTTAATGTTCTCCGCTGTTATTGTAAGGCTCGGATATGTACAAATTGTTCGCGGTGAAGAATATAAGAATGAAGTGGAGAAGAAAGAAAACTCAACGATAAGTAATCCTGTACCGCGTGGGAAAATATTTGACCGTTATGGGCGACCTGTAGTAGATAATGCAGCCATTCGTACTATTACATTTACAAAAATGAAAGGATC
This sequence comes from Bacillus sp. EB V-12, assembly GCF_056158125.1. Taxonomy (NCBI): domain Bacteria; kingdom Bacillati; phylum Bacillota; class Bacilli; order Caryophanales; family Bacillaceae; genus Bacillus; species Bacillus sp. EB V-12. The sequence continues at coordinate 388,920 of NZ_JBUXJL010000001.1, forward strand.
AACTGCAGAAGATCGCTTAGAAACAGCGAAAAAGCTAGCAGATTTGATTGAAGTACCGACAGATAAATTAACGGATCGCGATAAAAAAGATTATTGGCTTGCTATGCATAAAGAGGAAGCTAAAGAAAAAATTACGAATAAAGATCGTCAAGAGTTTAAAGATAAAAAAATTGATGATAAAGAATTAGACGAGCGCCAGCGAAGTCGTGTAACAGAAGAAGAGATTAATCAATTATCCGCAAAAGATCTAGAAATACTAGCGATTAAGAGTAAGATGGATGGCGGATATGCAATGACACCTCAAGTTCTTAAGAAAAATGCAACAGATGAAGAATATGCGATTATTAGTGAAAATTTAGCGCAATTACCGGGAGTAGATACAAGTGTTGATTGGGAACGAAAATATGCATATGATGGTGATTTGTTCCGAAGTGTACTTGGTGGTGTAACAACTTCTGACGAAGGTTTACCGAGAGAAAGACTAGATTACTATCTTGTTCGTGATTATAACCGAAATGACCGAGTAGGGAAAAGTTATCTTGAACAACAGTATGAAGATAGTCTGCACGGTACGAAAGCAGAAGTTAGAAATGTTACAGATAAAAACGGTAATATTTTAGAAACGATTAATGTATCAAAAGGACAAAGCGGTAATGACTTGAACTTAACAATTGATATGGAATTACAAAAGCGCGTGGAAGATATTCTTGCGAAGAATTTAATGAGGTTTAAAGGAAGCGAACCTCTTTTAGATCGCGCATTCGTTGTAATGATGAACCCAAAAAATGGTGAAGTTTTATCTATGGCGGGGAAACAATTAGTTAACGAAGATGGCCAAACGAAAGTAAATGACTTTGCATTAGGTACCATGACAAGTTCTTATCCGATGGGATCAACTGTAAAAGGTGCAACAGTACTTACTGGATATCAAACTGGTGCGATTCAACCAGGGGCAGTACAATTGGATGAACCAATTAAATTAAAAGGTACACCTACGAAGTCGTCTTGGAAAACGATGGGATACATTAATGACCTAACAGCTTTAAAAATGTCTTCTAACGTTTATATGTTTAAAACAGCGATGAATATCGCCGGTGTTCAGTATGTGAGAGGTGGTACGTTAGATATACCTCAAAAAGCATTTGATACGATGCGTTATTATTTCGGACAGTTTGGACTTGGTGTAAAAACAGGAATTGATTTACCGAATGAATCTGCTGGTCAGATGGGTATAAGTAGTCAACCAGGTTTCTTACTAGATTTATCAATTGGACAGTATGATACGTATACACCACTTCAATTAGCGCAATATATTTCGACGATTGCCAATGGCGGATATCGTATGCAACCACAAGTTGTAAAAGAAATTCGTCAACCGGCAGTGAAACCGGATGAAGTTGGGAAAGTTGTTCAATCTATGGAACCGAAAGTATTAAATCGTGTTGATATGCCAGAATCGCAAATTAAACGTGTTCAAGAAGGATTTAGACAAGTTTATAATGATTCAGGTGGTACAGCTACAAAATACTTTACAGGTGCAAAATATAAAGCGGCAGGGAAGACAGGTACCGCGCAAACTGTGTATGGCGGAGATAAAGAGATTGGTAGAAAGGCAAACGGTGAACGTGTGGAAACATATAACTTAACATTAGTAGGTTATGCGCCACTTGAAGATCCAGAAGTAGCATTCTCTGTTGTCGTTCCGTGGGTACATGATGATAAGACTGGTATTAATGGATATATTGGTCGTGAAATTATGGACGCTTACTTTGATTTGAAAAACAAAGAAGTAAATGGTGAAGCTCCAAAAGATGATAAAGACAATAAAAATAAAGAGCAAGATGATGAATAAAAAAGTTGTAAAAAAGCACACTATCTGAAAAGATAGTGTGCTTTTTTTTATGGTTTATGCATATCGTGTAATAAATGTGGACAAGTATACAACATTGAAAAAAACGCGGCCGTATAAATGATACTTGTATATGGTAGGATAGGGGATAAATATTTTATAGGGAAATCATCAGAGGAAATGAATAGCTACTACTGAATTAAAATTGTACCGTATGTTGATTTATGTGGAACTTTACAAAACTTTTACAAACAATTAAAACCGAATTAATAGTTTAGCAGTATTCTTATATCTGTAATCCTGTTATTTTCGGTTACTTCTAGGAGGAAGAACACGTGAAATGGATGCGTACACCGATTAAAGTTTTCGTATTATCAATATGGTTCCTCTGTTTTGAAATGTCTACTGCATTTGCTTTAAATGATACGGGAGAAGTGAGAGTTGATGGATCCTCAACGGTTTTTCCTATTATAGAAGCAGTAGCGGAGGAATATACAAAGGTGCATCCAGACGTGAAAATTTCCATCAGTATTTCTGGAACTGGGGGAGGATTTAATCGTTTCAGTAAAGGAGAAGTAGATATAAATAATGCTTCGAGAGTAATGAAACAAGTCGAGAAAAATGAAATGAAGAAAAACTCTATTCAGTTCACACCTTTTGAGGTTGCTAACGACGGTCTTACGATTGTTGTGAATCGCCATAATACATGGGTAGACGATATGTCAGTAGACGAGTTACGACTACTTTGGAGTGAAGATGGAAGAGAGAAGCGATGGTCACAAATTCATTCAACATGGCCACGTGAACAAGTGAAGTTTTATGCACCAGGCGTAGACTCTGGTACGTATGATTATTTTCAAAATGTCATCTTACAAAATCATCGCATTGTAAAAAAAGTCTCTTTGTCTGAAGATGATCAAGTTATTATGCAAGGGGTAATGAATGATAAACATGCCATTGCTTTTGTAGGATATGCTTATTATATGGCTAATCGAGATAAGGTGAAAGCAATAAAAGTAAATGGTGTATTTCCGACGAAAGAGACCATTCAATCAGGTAAGTATAAGCCGTTATCTAGGCCACTACTTACTTATGTGAATAATGCATCTATCCGAAATAAAATGAATGTAGCAAACTATGTTGAGTTTATGATTCAGCATGTTGGTAACCTCGCTGAAGAGGTCGGGTATGTAAAATTAAGAAAAGAAAAATACAATGAACAGCTGCGTATGTTAACAGAAATAAAAAGGTAATGTCAGGGTGGAAAGGGGTTTTCATCTTTGGCTCATAATGACAAAAGTCAAATTACATTTTCTGTACAACATTTGATTGAAAGAAATACAAAACAAAGAAAAAAAACGCAGCGAATCAATCGAATAGTGCCTTTATTACTAAAAATAATTGCTAGCGTTTCTATTGTGACGACACTTGGCATTGTTTTTACGCTCTCTAATGAAACAATCATGTTTTTTCAAAAAATATCATTATACTCCTTTTTGACGGAGAAAGAATGGTTACCATTTTTTGAAGACCCTAAATTCGGTATATTACCACTTATATGTGGAACGTTCCTTGTAACAGCAATTGCTATGTTTGTAGCAATTCCTATCGGTTTAGCGTGTGCCGTATTTTTAAGCGAATATGCTTCAAATAGTGCACGGAAAATATTAAAGCCGATGTTAGAGCTATTAGCAGGTATCCCGACAATTGTATATGGTTTTTTTGCATTAACAGTTGTTACACCGCTTTTACAAAGGATTATACCAGATTTACAGTTTTTTAATGCGATTAGTCCAGGAATCGTTATCGGATTTATGATGATGCCTACAATTGCATCTCTATCTGAAGACGCGATGAGAGCTGTGGCGAAAGGGACGAAAGAAGCTTCATTAGCACTCGGAGCGACGCGGTTTGAAATGGTAAAACAAGTGGTGTTTCCGTCCGCTTTTACAGGGATTATGGCAGCAATTATATTAGCAGCTTCTCGTGCAATTGGTGAAACGATGATCGTTGTAATTGCAGCAGGATCCACACCAAATGTATCGCTTGATCCGACACATTCTATTCAAACGTTAACAGCCTATATTGTGCAAGTAAGTTTAGGTGATGCTCCGCATGGAACGATTACGTATTACAGCATGTATGCTGTAGGCGCAACGTTATTTTTGTTTACCTTTATTATGAATATCATTTCGCAGGCAATTATGCGCCGTTTTAGGAGGATGACATAATATGCGAATGTTAAATCATAAAAAAATACAAAAAAATATGGCATCACGCTTTTTAAAAGATCGAATTTACAAATTGTTATTTTATATAGCAATTTTATTTTCAATCGTAATTTTGTTTTTGTTACTGTTTCAAATTGTTGAAAAAGGTATAAGTTATCTTTCAATAGATTTCTTTACAAATTTCGCTTCACGTAATCCGAAAGAAGCTGGTATTGCTGCAGCTTTGTCAGGGACAATATTATTTATGAGTATTGTTATACCTGTTTCTTTTATATTTGGAGTTGGAACAGCACTTTATTTAGAGCAATATGCGAAGGAATCTCTATTTAAAAAAATAATAGAGATTAATAATCAAACGTTAGCAGGAGTACCATCCGTTGTATTTGGATTGCTTGGTTTAACTATTTTTGTATATGCTCTTCATTTAGGAGAGAGTATAGTTGCAGCAGCATTGACGATGAGTCTACTCGTTTTACCAACAGTCGTTGTGGCGAGTCAAGAAGCAATTCGATCAGTACCAAGTGTTTTATTAGAGGGTTCTTACGGATTAGGTGCTACGAAGTGGCAAACGATGTATCAAATTGTATTGCCATATGCTTTCCCAGGGATTATAACGGGCTGTACGTTAGCGATATCAAGAGCAATTGGAGAGGCTGCACCACTATTAGTTATTGGGGCACTTGCGTTTGCAAATTATGTTCCATTTAGTATGTTTGATAGATTTACAGTTCTACCAATTCAAATTTTTAATTGGATGAGTAGGCCACAAGAAGAATTTCAGTATGTAGCAGCAGCTGGGATGATTGTTTTGTTAGGTTTGTTGCTATTTATCAATATATTTGTTTTATGGTTACGAAATCGAAAATAAGTTGGAAGTGGATGAAAGGGGAATTCAAATGGTAGCAACAGTAGTAAATGTACAGGTGAAAAACGAAGAGAAAATCGAGACTGCGCCAAAGAAGGTAGTATTTGATACGAAAAATTTAAATTTATGGTACGGGGAAGACCATGCTTTAAAAGATATTAATTTAAGTATTCATGAGAATGAAGTTACAGCCATTATCGGTCCAAGTGGCTGTGGTAAATCAACTTACTTAAAAACATTAAATCGCATGGTAGAGTTAGTACCGATCGTTCGAACTACAGGTGTAATTGAGTATAGAGAACGCAATATATTTGATAAATCATATCCAGTTGAAGAATTAAGAACGCATGTAGGAATGGTGTTCCAAAAGCCAAATCCATTTCCAAAATCTATTTATGAGAATGTAACATACGGTCCAAAAATCCATGGTATTCGTGACAAAAAGACATTAGATGAAATTGTTGAAAAAAGTTTACGTGGAGCAGCGATTTGGGATGAGTTAAAAGATCGTTTGCACGATAATGCATACGGTTTATCTGGTGGACAGCAACAGCGTCTATGCATCGCACGCTGCTTAGCTATTGAGCCAGACGTTATTTTAATGGATGAGCCAACATCGGCATTAGACCCAATTTCAACATTAAAAGTAGAAGAATTAATTCAAGAGCTAAAGAAAGATTTTAGTATTGTTATCGTAACGCATAATATGCAACAAGCAGCGCGTATTTCAGACAAAACAGCTTTCTTCTTAAGCGGGGAAGTTGTGGAGTATACAGATACAAACAAATTATTTACGACTCCTTCAGATAAGCGTACAGAAGATTATATTACAGGTCGCTTTGGTTGATATCGTTTCAAAGCTAAGAGCAAATGCCCTCTTAACAGAGGGCATTTCTTATTTTATCTTACTGTTAATAAAGAAGTAATACTTCTCCTTATCTTAAGTTTTATTACAAGCGTAAGAGGCTATGTAGGAGATTTACCCCGCTATTTGCGGGCAGTAAGACCCCCACCTTAAAATTTAGCGAAAGCAAAGAAGTTAGGGAGGGGATCTTGCTGCCTATCAAATCCCGATTGATGAGGGTTGATTAAAGTTTCACTTTTATATAATGGCACATAATATTGAGGGGGAAGAAAAATGGTAAGAGAACAGTTTCAAGGTGATTTAAAAGCGTTACAGCAAAAGGTGATTGAGCTTGGAGAATTAGCAAATGCGGCTTTATTGATTGCTATGGAAGGTCTGCATACAAGGGATGTAGAGAAAGCGTTAGAGGTCATTGATGGTGATTACCGCATGGATAATTTAGAAGAGGAAATAAACGATCTTGCGCTTATGCTCATTACGAAGCAGCAACCTGTAGCAAGTGACTTAAGAAGGATTTTTATTTCAATTAAAACAGCGACAGATTTAGAGCGCATTGCAGATCATGCTGTTAATATTGCAAAGGCTACAATTCGTCTTGGGGAAAAAGAAGTGGCTGTTAGTTTGCACAACCTAGATGAAATGTTTGCGGTTGCAAATGAGATGTTGCATTTAGCGTTAGAAGCATATGAACAAGAAAATTTAACTTTTGCGAAACAAATTGCTGAAATGGATGATTCCGTTGATGAAATATATGGAAAAGCAATTCGTGAGTTTATATCTTCAGTTCCGGAACAACCAGAAGCAATTACGCAAATTACACAATTATCATTTGTCGCGAGATATATTGAGCGTGTAGCAGATCATATTACAAATATTGCTGAAAATGTCTTTTATTTAGTAAAAGGAAAGCATTATTTATTGAATGAGTAGGAAAAAAAGCAGGTGATGAGAAATCACCTGCTTTTTTTAGTCAAAACATGACAAAAAAAGCTCGTTGTTTCCTTTAGTTTATGATGATAAGATGTATCATAATGTAATGGAAAAATTAGTATATATGTTTGTCGTTAATAAGTATTATTTACCAATTTATAGTAAGCGCTTTCTTGTTGTTTGAAATGTACGTTTTTATAGGTTAGAAATTTAATTATATAGTCTTCTAAATGAGGATGTGTTTAACTAATCAAGTTTATGCTGCTAGTTCATGTGGGATAGGGAATATACATATGGTATATGGAGTTACTGAACATTATATAAGTGGAGGCTGAAGTATATGAAGGGGGTTATTTTAGCTGGAGGAAAAGGAAGGCGCCTTAGACCATTAACATGTAATACTCCAAAGCCGATGTTACCATTATTAGAAAAACCAGTTTTAGAATATAATATTGAGTTATTACGCCAGCATGGTATTCGTGAAATTGCAATTACTGTTCAATATATGAGTACGACTATTAAGCAATATTTTGGTGACGGTAGTAAATGGGGAGTTAACTTGTATTATTTTGAAGACTCTCCTCCGCTTGGCACAGCAGGGAGTATTAAACAAGCAGAACAATTTTTAGATGAAACATTTGTTGTGATAAGCGGGGATGCATTAACTGACTTTCAATTATCAGAAGGAATTAGGTTTCATGAACAAAAGAAAAGAATGGTAACAATGTTTGTGAAAGAAGTAGAAAATCCACTCTCATTTGGATTGGTTGTAATGAATAAAGACCAGGAGGTTACACGATATATAGAAAAGCCGGGCTGGAATGAGGTAGTATCTAATGTTGTGAATACAGGCATATATATTATGGAGCCAGAAATCTTTTCTTACATACCGCCTAGGCAATTTTTTGATTTCAGTCATGATGTGTTTCCGTTATTGGCAAACAAAAATGTGTTATTCGCATATTTGTCAGAAGGTTATTGGTTAGATATCGGCACATTTAATCAATATCGACAAGCACAATTTGATTTGTTAACGAAAAAGTTACAAGTACCTATTCCTTATACAGAAGTATTACCGATGGTATGGATGGGAGAAGGGGTGACGATTGGTAAAGGGACGAAAATTCATGGCCCCTCTTTTATTGGAGAAGGAGCAAAGATTGGTACAGGAGCTGTAATTGAGCCATATTCTATTATTGGGAAAAATAGTATCGTTTCAAATTATTCTCATCTGCAAAAAAGTATTGTTTTTGCAAATGCCCACATTGGGAAGTATTGTGAACTATTAGAAACGACAATAGGAGAGCGTACAATAGTTGAAGATGATGTTACACTGTTTCAAAAAAGTGTTGTAGCGGATCACTGTCATATCGGAAGAAGTACGGTAATTAAGCAAAAAGGAAAACTATGGCCTTATAAGGCGATTGATAGTCATTCGATAGTAGGAGCGGCTGGTATTCAAGAGAGTGAAATGAGTGCAGGGTGGTTACAAAAAAGCCGCATTGTAGGAAGAGGGAATGTTGAAATTACTCCCCAGTTTATCGTGAAGATTGCGATGGCGTATGGTTCTCTTTTTAAAAAAGGAGAAAGTATATTAATTGGAAGTCAAGAAAATATAGAAACAACCTCTTATAAAAATTTATTTTTACATGCTATTCATGGTATAGGGATTCATACGATGGAATGTAAAGAAATGAACGAGTCACTTTTTCAATATAGTGTTCACCAGTTGCAATGTGCAGGTGGTGTTTTCATTCAAGTGGAGAATGAGAATGAGATTGTTATAAAGTTATACGGTCAAGCTGGCATGCCGTTAACGTATAAGCAGCAAAAAGAGATAGAACAAGTATATATGTCCGAATTGTTTTATTACGTGCATGAGAAAGAAATGGGGCGTAATAAGCTCGTTCATGTTTCTATGAATGAGTATATAGAAGTTATATTGGAGCATATTGATATCGAGAAAATACAGATGCAGAAGTTTCATCTTCTTATTAATAAGAGAAATGATACGTTGCAACATTTACTCATGCTCTTTCTGCAAAGACTTGGTTGTACAGTTACATGGATTTATGCAAGCGAACAAAAAGATCATGTGAAAGCTTTGATGAAATCAAGTAAAGCGAATATGGCTCTTATGTTTTCTGAGCAAGGAAATCATTTCGAGTTATACGATAAACATAGTAATATTTACCAAGGTACAGATTTGGAAGAGGTAGATATTCCAGATTTCTTACTCGAATCGACAGGAAATATTTACCCAATGTCTTTGAAGTTAGGAGAATGTTATCTTCTATTTTATACGCAGGATGAAAGAAAGTCGTTTCAAGTAAGGTGGAAGCGAGATATTTTATATCGGATTGGAAAATTATTCGAGCTAATAGCATTGCAAGGAAAAACGTTTCTCAGCATAGTAGAGCAATCACCTCCGCTCTATTTACTTTATGATGAAGTGGTATGTTCATGGAATGAAAAAGGGGAAATTATGAGGAAATTATTGGATGATATAGAAAGGAAGGGAGAAGGTATATTTGAAGGAGTACAGTTCAAATATACTGAAAAAGAGTGGTCTTATATCGTTTCTGACACAAAACAACCAAAATTTTTGGTGTATTCACATGCTAGAAACCCAGTAATAGCAAGGGAAAATATGAAAAATCTTATAGAAAAAATTAGACAATATCAAAAGGTGTAGAATTTTTATTTTAAAAGTGGTATTATAGTATAGTCTGATTTAAGTTATTAGTACTGGAGGGAAATAAGAATGCGTGTGAATATTACTCTAGCATGTACAGAATGCGGAGATCGTAACTATATCTCAAAGAAAAATAAACGTAACAACGCTGAGCGTATCGAGCTTAAAAAGTATTGCAAGCGTGACAAGAAGTCTACGTTACACCGTGAAACAAAGTAAGCAGTAGGAATATTTTCCTACTGTTTCTTTTTTTTATTCGATTCCTATGTTAAAAGTGATACACTATCAGCATAGAGTAAAGTGTCACTGTAAGGGGGAGAATGTGTGAAAGCAGAGAAAGTACGTTTACGTAAACAAATAATAGAACACATGAATTCTTTATCAGAAGAACAGTATACAACTTTATCAGAACAGATTGCATTTTCGTTGTATGCGCAAAAAGAGTGGGTTGAAGCTAAAACAATTGGAATTACTCTTTCAATGGAAAATGAAGTGAATACATATCCTATTATCGAAAAAGCTTGGGAAGAAGGAAAGAAAGTTGTAGTTCCTAAGTGTAATAAAGGAACTAGAACGATGTCCTTCCGGCAAATTAATAATTTTGATCAATTAGAAACGGTGTATATGAATTTACGTGAACCGATTCCTGGGCTTACGGAAGAAGTGAATATGGATGAAATTGATCTTCAAATTGTGCCGGGCGTAGCTTATACAGAACGAGGAGAGCGAATTGGGTACGGCGGTGGCTATTATGATCGTTATCTCGTGCATTATAAAGGGAAAACGCTGTCATTAGCGTATGATTTTCAAATGGTAAAACACATTCCAGTAGAGCCATTTGATAAAAATATAGAAAAAATTATTACAGAAAAAGGAACACTGCTTATAAATAAGCTTGTATAGACAAATAAAAATTGACGAGACTTTTTCTTCTTGATTATAATAAAATATGTGAACGTTTTCTTATTATAATTTTTTATAGTAAGTGAGCATAGAGGGTGATGAAATGGTATCTATTTATGATATTCAGCAATTGCTAAAGAAATTTGGTACGATTATTTATACGGGAGATCGAATTGCAGATTTACAATTAATGCAAGATGAATTGCGTGAATTAAATCAATCACAGCTAATCGATCCACAAGACTATCAAACAGCTTTATTTTTATTGAAGCAAGAAATTCAAAAAGAGCTAAATAAGAATTAGATAAAGGTAGGTAAGCAACATGGAAGAGAAATGGTTAGTTGGTGTTGACCTTGGTGGTACAACGATTAAATTAGCATTTATTAATGTATACGGTGAAATTTTACATAAGTGGGAAATCCCTACGAATACAGGTGAGCAAGGAAAACATATTACACTTGATGTTGCGAAAGCAATTGATAAAAAGCTAGAAGAATTAGGCGAATTGAAGAGCAAATTAATTGGTATTGGTATGGGAGCTCCTGGTCCTGTACATGTGGCGTCTGGAATGATTTATGAAGCGGTTAATTTAGGATGGAAAAACTATCCGCTAAAAGATTTATTAGAAGTAGAAACAGGATTACCTGTTGTTATTGATAATGATGCAAACTTAGCAGCGCTTGGTGAAATGTGGAAAGGTGCTGGTGAAGGTGCAAAAGATTTAATCTGTATGACACTTGGTACGGGCGTTGGTGGTGGTGTAATCGCCAATGGTGAGATTGTACACGGCGTGAGTGGTGCTGCTGGTGAGATTGGACATATTACAGTCGTTACAGAAAATGCTTTCCCATGTAATTGCGGGAAGTCTGGTTGCTTAGAAACAGTAGCATCTGCGACAGGTATTGTACGTGTTGCTATGCAAAAAATACAAGAGACTAATAAAGAGAGCATGTTGCGTTCTATGTTAGCTGAAGAAGGACGTATTACATCAAAAGATGTCTTTGAAGCACTTGGACAAGGTGATGAATTAGCAGGTGAAGTAGTAGAAAAAGTAGCTTCTTATTTAGGATTAGCTGTAGCGAACCTTTCTAGTACATTGAACCCAGAGAAAATTGTTATTGGTGGAGGCGTGTCTAAAGCTGGAGATGCGTTATTAGAACCAATTCAACGCTATTTCGAGCAATACGCTTTCTCACGTGCTGTAAAGAGCACGAAGTTAGCTATTGCAACACTTGGTAATGATGCAGGTGTTATCGGAGGAGCTTGGCTTGTAAAAAAGCACAAATACGAAGCGAAGATGATATAAGTTGTGAAATATGAAAAGAGGAAGGGGGAACCCTTCCTCTTTTTGTGTAAAATCTCGATGAAGAATAAAGTGTAAACGAATTAAGCTGCTGGTGGATACCCGTTATATAGAACAGTCATGATCGTAAACCATCCGAAAACGAGTACAGTTGCAATTGCAAAGCCGCTCGCGAAAAAGTTTTTTTCACGAAGTGTTCTAAGCGTAGCAAATACAGCTAACAGAGTGACAAGTGTAAAAATAATAACAAGGCCCATACAATATCCTCCTCTGTCTACCCATTTCTTATTATGAGTTTTTGGAATATTTACTCTTTTATATTGTACATGTTTTAAAAATGATTGTCGAGATAGCATCCTTTCTTTTCCTCAGAGAAAGAAATGTTGTATCATTAAAAGTAAGTTTAATAACTGGAGGAGATTTTCATATGAAATGGATACAAATGCCGTTAGGCCCATTACAAACAAATGCTTATATTTTAATGAACGATCAAAAAGAGTGCATTATCTTTGACCCTGGTCATGAAGGTGAAAAGCTCGTTACATATTTACAAGAAAAACAATTAAAACCATTGGCTGTTTTATTAACACATGCTCACTTTGATCATATCGGTGCTGTTGATGCCGTAAGAGACGCTTTTCATATTCCTGTGTACGTACATAAAGAAGAAGCAGATTGGTTAGGAGATGCAACTGTAAACGGCTCTCAAATTTTTATGATGAACCGCAGTATTACAGCAAAACCAGCGGATCATATTATTGATGCAGAAGGTACATTAACAATTGGATCATTTAATTTTGAAATTTTTGAGACACCAGGACATTCTCCAGGAAGTATTTCTTATTATACTAAAGAAGCGAATGCTGTATTTTCAGGAGATGTATTGTTCCAAATGAGCATTGGAAGAACAGATTTGCCTGGTGGAAGTTTTGCTGAATTAATTGGAAGTATTGAAGAGAAATTATTTGTATTACCAGATGAAACAGCGGTGTTATGTGGACATGGTCCAGAAACAAGCATTGGCTTTGAAAAAGAAAATAATCCGTTTTTACAATAAGGAGTCATTATGGGAATGGAGCTCATTTTAAGAGAATGGATGGGGAAAGAAAAGGATTATTCAATTTCATATAGTACGTATATGAACCTTGTATTGTATACGGAGGGGCATGGATATTATATGAAAGAACGTGAAAAGATTGGAAGACAAGGGGATTTTTTTACAAGTAGCAATGTATCCTCTGTTTTTGCAAAAACTTTTGCTAAACTTTTTATTCGTCTTGTTGAAAATGGTGAAGTTGCTTCGAATATTTGTGAGGTTGGTGGGGGAACAGGGAAGTTTGCCTATGATGTTTTACAAGAATGGAAGCAATTATCTCCAAACACCTTTATTAATTTAAACTATTCAATGATTGAAGTGAGCCCTTTTCATAGGAAATTACAGCAGGAGCAACTTGGCTCATTTTCTAATGTATCGTACTATACCTCCTATAGTGAAATGGGAGATTCTTTCGAGGGAATTCTTTTTTCGAATGAGTTGTTTGATGCATTTCCTGTTGAAGTAATTGAGAAAAGAAATGGTATATTGTATGAAGTACGTATTACATATACAGAGGAAGGAAACCTTTCAGAAGTATGTAGGCCGTTAAATAAAAGAATTGGTCGCTATTTATTGAAATATAATATTCATATTGCTGAAGGGCAACGTTTTGAAGTACCAATTGTTATGGAGGAGTATATAAAAGAAATTTCGAAATGGTTTCAAAAAGGTATATGTATTACAGTTGATTACGGATACACAAAAGAAGAATGGATGCATCCAGCACACCGCGAAGGAAGTTTGCGAGGATATTATCAGCATAAGCTAATGCGTAACCCACTAGCGCATCCAGGTGAAATGGATCTTACTACTCATGTTCATTGGGACGAGCTAAAGGAGATGTTTAGTATGCAAGGAATGAGTGCAGTATGGCATAAGAAACAATCTGAGTTCTTGTTAGCTGCAGGAATATTAGAACAGCTTACGAGCCATCAAGATACGAATCCTTTTTCTGAAACGCAAAAACAAAATCGAGCAGTTCGTTCTATGATTTTAAATGGAGGAGTAGGGAGTTCGTTTGATGTTGTTATACATACAAAAGATATGCAACATTTACATTTGGATCAGTATGTAACAATATAAAAAACAAGACACAGTATATACTGTGTCTTGTTTTTTAATACGACTTATGTAGTATTATATATTTCCTCTCATGATATATATTTATATTAAAGATATGAGATAAAAAATATAGAATACGTTCTTTTTCTGCGATTATTAGTCCCTAACCTAATAATACACGAACGAGTTGAATGATTGTTTCATTCTCTACTTTGTAATAAATTTCCAATCCTTTTCTTTCACTAGAAACGATTTTAGCGCTTTTTAATTTTGCTAAATGCTGTGAAATTGTAGATTGTGGCATGTTTAAGCCAGTATACATTGTAGAAACGTTGCTTGGACCGCGCTCGATTAATCCTTTTACGATACATAAACGAACAGGATGAGCTAGCACTTTTAATAATTCTGCATTACTTTCATATAGTTCTAATTCTTTTTGAAAGGTTTCTAACATGTTCTTTTCCACCTCCGTGTGAGCTATTATACCATACTATACATACCAAAAATTTAAAGAAAAGAAAATAGTTGTTGCAGAAAAAAAGTCCTAAAGTAAAGAAATTGTAAGAAAAGAGACCCGGATGTAAATAAAATAGGTAAATTAGCATGTTTTTGTAAAATGACATTTTTGGGTGAAAATTTCGATGCGTTTTAAAAATTGAAAGATATAGATATATTTGTAACACAATTTTATCATGATTTTCTTATTCTTTCAAATGAATATACGAAATTTTTAAAATAATATGACAAAGGAATTATAATGATATATATAGAATATAAAACAGGTTAAAAGAAAAGAAGCTGAATGTCATTCGCTTCTTTATGGTGATAATGAAATATTTGATTAGGGCTGATAAATCTTAGGATGATCAAGTCATTAGTCATTTATTCTAAAATTCATCTTTTAGCAACGTTAAAAATCTGTGATTCCATATGTTCTCATAAAAATCAATTGTCTCTTTTGCGGACATAAAAGGATTATTCAACGTAGAGGTTGTTTTCTGTCCCATAAAGTTTTCGTATCCTAGTCCGTGGGCAAACTTAATCGTTGCATCCATACAGTACTCTGTTTGGGCGCCACAAAATTCAATGCGATTTACAGATAATTGATCTAAAATTTCTTTTAAGTTTGTTTTATAAAATGAATTTGCATGTGTTTTTCTTACAAAAAAATCTTGTTCTTGAACATCTAGATCGGTATGAATAGCCCAAAGTTCTTTCTCGGGTACTAAATCATCATCACAATGTTGAACAAAAAGGATTGGTTTATTTAATTTTCTATATGAAGAAATTCTTTTATTTACTTTTGTTAGTAAGTTCTGTAAATCAAATAAATGCTCCTCGCTATAACATACGCCATTTTGTAAATCGATAACGATTAAAATATCTGCACAAGTATCCATTATTTTCACCCCTTTTTATTTCTTAATATATCAATTAATCCATTATTTAGAAATAGATGATATACTTTTATTTTTTATGGACTATAAGAAAAGAAGAAATTCAAATGAATATAACTAAACCGCATAAAAAGAAGATATGAAAACCTAATCTCATATCTTCTTTTTCTCTATGCATTTACAGGTTCTTCTACATAAGAAAGGGCATTTTCAAAATCGGATATTAAATCGTTAACATTTTCAAGACCGACTGATAACCGAAGTAATGAATTAGAGATTCCTCTTTTATCACGAGCTTCTTGCGACAGTGCTGCATGTGACATTTTTGCTGGATAAGAAAGAATTGACTCTACAGCTCCTAAACTAACTGCAAAAACAGGTAATTTTACTTTTGATAAAAATTTGCGGAGTGCATCTTCTGACTGCAAAGTAAACGATAAGACCGCTCCAGCTGATGTTGCTTGAGATTGTTGAATATCAAATCCGAGATGAGTTTGTAATCCCGGATAATAGACATTTTTTACTTTAGAGTGCTTTTGTAAATAATGTGCGATTTTATTGGCATTTTTAGCTGAATGTTCGAGGCGTACATGCAATGTTTTTAGACCGCGAAGTACGAGAGAACAATCTTGAGGTCCTAAAATAGCACCGAATGCATTTTGTAAAAATCCAAGCTTTTGAGCGAGTTCTGAATCTTTTACTACTGCTAATCCGGCAGTAACATCACTATGACCAGCAATAAATTTTGTAGCACTATGAAGAACGACATCAGCTCCAAGTTCAAGTGGTTTTTGGAATAGTGGTGTCAAAAATGTATTATCAACAAAAGTAAGAGCGCCAATAGATTTTGCGAGTTTAGAAACCTCGCGAATATCTGTCACTTTTAAAAGTGGGTTAGAAGGTGTTTCTACATAAAAGAGCTTTGTATCTGGTTTAATGTTTTGTTTTATTTCTTCTAAATTGGTCATATCAACAAATGTATGTGAAACACCGTAACGGGAGAGTACCTCAGTTATCACTCGGTAAGTGCCTCCGTACACATCTTCTGAAATGAGTACGTGATCACCTTGTGAAAGAAGGAGGAATGCAGTGGAAATCGCTGCAATGCCTGATGCAAAGGCGAATCCTTTTGTTCCGCCTTCTAATAAAGCAATGATATCTTCAAGAGCTTCACGAGTTGGATTTCCTGACCTGCTATAGTCATATTTTCCGAACGTATCTACATCAAACTGGTGAAAAGTTGATGTATTATAAATAGGAACGTTCACAGCGCCTGTTTGCGAGTCGTGTTTATATTGGTTGTGTAGTAAGAGTGTATCTATAGAATAGCTCATATTCTTACACCTTCTTTTACGAGTTTAATGGCTTGCTTTAAGTCTTGAATTAAATCGTTACTATTTTCAATGCCAACTGAGAATCGAAGAAGACGATTGCATACGCCGTTTGCTGTTCTAATTTCTTCAGGAATATCAGCATGTGTTTGCGTTGCTGGATAAGTCATTAAACTTTCTACACCACCAAGACTTTCGGCAAATGTAATTAAGGATAAAGATTGTAAGAATGGATTAATCCAAGCTTCATCTTTAAGGCGGAATGAGATCATGCCACCTCTTCCTGGATAAAATACATCTGTCACCCCGTCCTCATCATTTAAATACGCAACAACTGCTTTCGCATTTTCTTCATGTTGCCTCATGCGAAGCGCTAACGTTTTCATACCGCGAATTAATAACCATGAGTCAAATGGGCTTAAAACTGCACCTGATGCATTATGATAATGAGCGATTTCCTCGCAAAGTTCCTTTCCTTTTGCAACGACAAGCCCGCTTAGTACATCGTTATGTCCCCCTAAATATTTCGTTGCGCTATGAAGTACAATGTCAGCACCTTCTGTTAATGGTTGCTGTATATAAGGTGTGTAGAAAGTGTTGTCTACAATAAGAAGTAGTCCGTTCCTTTTCGCTACAGTTGCGACAGCAGCAATATCAGTAACTTGCATTAATGGATTAGTTGGAGTTTCTATGAAAATAGCCTTCGTTTCAGTTGTGATAGCTTGCTCAATTTGTTTAATAGACTGTGTATTTACGTATCTACATCGAACATTCCACTTTTTTTCATGCTCAGAAAATAATCGATACGTTCCCCCGTATAAATCTTCAGATACAATAAGTTCGTCTCCAGAGCGGAATAGAGAAAGGACGAGGAGAACAGCCGCCATCCCTGAACTACAGGCATAACCTTGTTCGCCATATTCTAAGTCTGCAATCGCCTGTTCTAAAAGACCGCGAGTTGGATTGCCAGTTCGTGAATAGTCAAAGCCAGTAGATTTACCAATTCCTTCGTGACGATAAGCGGTTGAGAAATAAACTGGTGGATTAACCGTTCCAGTTGTAGTTTCACTGCGATTTCCGATTTGTGCTAGTTTTGTTTCGATTGTTGACATGTGAAAATTCCTCCTTTTTAAATTGAAACATTAAGTGAATATAAAATAAAAAAAGCCTTCTAAGAAGAAGGCTTTCGGTTTGAATAGAGTCTTCTTCTCATCTGTCAAATCTTTCACAATTTGCTGGAATTAGCACCTTATTAACAAAATGTTAATGGTTGCTGAGGCGTCACAGGGCCAGTCCCTCTACCTCTCTAGATAAGAATGTTCGTATGAAATTTTTATTATGTTTTTAACTTTACAATAAAATATAACTGAATTGCAACTTTATTTTAAATAATTTTTATTTTTCCGCAAGTGTCATTGACTTTTACTTTTGTGCATGCTAAATTTATTAAAAAATTAACAAACATTGTTAAAAGGGGAACGCATTTCCTTTTAGCTACATAAATAAAATAATAAAGACAACTCTTATTGAGAGCGGTGGAGGGAAAGGCCCTGTGAAACCCGGCAACCTTCAAACGAAATGTTTGAAACGGTGCTAATACCTGCAAAACGAATGTTTTGCATAATAAGAGGAGGAACGATTATGTCCCCCTCTTCAAAGTGAAGAGGGGGTTTTTATATTGATAGAAATGAGGGAGAGTCGTGAAATTACTAGATTTATTATCAAAAGGAATTGTAATAGGTGATGGTGCGGTTGGGACGTTATTGCATTCACATGGTTTGCAAAGTAGCTTTGAAGAATTGAATGTATCTGATCCAGACTTAATTATATCGATTCATAAACAATATGTAGCTGCTGGAGCAGATGTAATTCAAACGAATACGTATGGAGCAAATGAGGCGAAATTACGTATGTATGGTTTAGAAAATCAAGTTACAGAAATTAATAGAGCGGCAGTAAAACTGGCGAAAGCATCTGTGACAGATAAAAATGCAATTTTAGGAACAATTGGTGGTATGAAACATATCGGAGCTGTTACAACGACTGATATGGAAAGAGAGTTTATGTTACTTGAACAGGCAGGGGCTTTACTAGAAGAACAGGTTGATGGATTACTATTAGAAACTTTTTACGATGAATTTGAATTACTTCATGCCGTTAAAGTATTGCGTAAGCAAACGAATATTCCAATTGTTGCGCAATTAGCGTTACATGAAGCAGGTACGACTCAAAATGGAAATGATGTCAATGAAATATTAAAGCAACTTATAGATTACGGTGCAAATGTTGTTGGATTGAATTGTCAACTAGGGCCGCTTCATATGACGGAAGCTTTCAAAATGATATCGATTCCTCAAAATGGCTATTTATCAGCATACCCAAATGCAGGCCTCCCGAATTATGTGGATGGACGTTACGTATATGAGGGAAGCCCAGCTTATTTTGAAGCGATGACACCGAGATTTATTGAGCAAGGTATTCGTTTATTGGGTGGTTGTTGTGGTACGACTCCAGAACATATTCAAAGTATGAAGCGCGCTGTTGCGAATATTACCCCTGTAATAGAAAAAGACACGATTCAAAGGCCGAAAGTCGTTCATACGCATGAGAAACGTTCGAAGGCTCACGTCACTCTAGCAGAGAAAGCGAAAAAACAAACGACAGTTGTAGTGGAATTAGATCCACCGAAAACGTTAGATACACAGCGTTTTTTTGAAGGAGCAAGAGCGTTAAAAAGAGCGGGAGCAGATGCTATTACTCTAGCAGATAATTCATTAGCATCGCCTCGTGTTTCTAATATGGCGATGGGTGCGTTATTAACGAAGCATGATATCCCAGTATTGACGCATTTAACGTGTAGAGATCATAACGTCATTGGACTACAATCTCATTTGTTAGGTTTATCGGCGTTAGGGATGGAAGAAGTGTTAGCTTTAACTGGTGATCCAGCGCGCGTTGGTGATTTTCCCGGTGCCACTTCTGTATATGATTTATCCTCTATTGAGCTTATTAAAATGATTAAAGAAATGAACGATGGACGTTCAATTTTAGGGAAATCAATTGGACCGGCGACAAGGTTTTCTGTAGGCGGCGCATTTAATCCTCACGTGAGGCACTTAAAAGCAGCGGTTAAGCGAATGGAACGAAAAATAGATGCTGGAGCGGAGTATTTTTTAACTCAGCCAATTTACGATATCAAGTTAATTGAAGAAGTGTATGAAGCGACAAAGCATTTGGAACAACCTATTTTTATTGGAATTATGCCGTTAGTAAGTAAGCGGAATGCAGATTTTCTTCATTTTGAGGTGCCGGGTATTACTCTTCCTGAAGAAATAAGAGAGAGAATGGATGGACATGAAACGAAAGAGGCAGCAATTGAGGAAGGGATCCGCATTTCACAAGAATTGGTCGACGCAGCGATGAAATATTTTAATGGTATTTATCTTATTACACCATTTTTAAAGTATGAAATTACAGAACATCTTGTTAAATATGTAAGAGAAAAGCAAGAAGTGAAAGAAGGTATTAATTGATGAAGTGTATAGAAGAAAAATTAAAAAATAGCATTTTAATATTAGATGGTGCAATGGGGACAATGATTCAGCAAGAGGATTTAACTGCTGAAGATTTCGGAGGAGAAGAGTACGAGGGCTGTAATGAATATTTAGTGGAAACAAGACCAGACGTTATTTTAAAGATTCATAAAGCTTATATTGAAGCTGGAGCGGATATTATTGAAACAAATACATTTGGGGCAACGAATATTGTACTAAGTGATTATGATCTGTCTCATTTAGATGAAGAACTAAATGAAAAGGCAGCACTTTTGGCGAAGCAAGCTGTTAAAGAAAGCGGGAAGGAAGTATATGTTGCGGGAGCGATGGGACCAACAACGAAAGCAATTAGTGTTACAGGTGGTGTGACTTTTGAAGAATTGATTGAGGCTTATACAAGGCAGGCACGAGGATTATTAAAAGGAGCAGTTGATGTATTACTCGTTGAGACGAGTCAAGATATGCGTAACGTGAAAGCAGCTTATATTGGAATTCAAGCCGCTTTTGAAGAACTGAAAAAAACGGTTCCTATTATGATTTCAGGAACGATTGAGCCAATGGGAACGACTCTGGCTGGGCAAACAATTGAAGCTTTTTATTTATCAGTAGAACATATGAAACCATTATCTGTTGGGTTAAACTGTGCGACTGGTCCGGAGTTTATGAGGGACCATATTCGTTCACTATCTGATTTATCGGAGTGTTACATTTCTTGTTATCCAAATGCAGGTCTTCCTGATGAAGATGGACATTACCATGAATCTCCATCTTCTCTTGCTGAAAAGGTGAAGCGATTTGCTGAAGAAGGATGGGTTAATATTATTGGTGGTTGTTGTGGCACGACACCAGAACATATAAAAGCAATGAAATCCGCGCTAGCATCTCTTAGGCCTCGTGACCATCATGAGAGAGAAGGACATGGAATTAGTGGATTAGAAGCACTGCAATATGATGAGTCTATGAGACCGTTATTTGTAGGTGAAAGAACGAATGTTATTGGGTCACGTAAATTTAAACGCTTAGTAGCAGAAGGGAAATTTGAAGAGGCTGCTGAAGTGGCAAGAGCGCAAGTGAAGAAAAATGCTCATATTATTGACATTTGTATGGCAGATCCTGATCGCGATGAAATAGAAGATATGGAAAACTTCTTAGCAGAAGTTACGAAAGTTTTAAAAGTACCGATTATGATTGATTCAACAGATGAAAATGTGATGGAGCGAGCTCTTACTTATATTCAAGGAAAAGCTGTTATTAATTCAATTAATTTAGAAGATGGAGAAGAACGATTTAAAAAAGTGACACCGCTTCTTCAGAAGTATGGTGCCGCTATAGTTGTAGGAACAATTGATGAAGACGGTATGGCGGTTAGTGCGGAACGAAAGATAGAAATTGCGAAAAGAAGCTATGAATTACTTACAAAGAAGTATGGGATACGCCCGTCAGATATTATTTTTGATGCACTTGTGTTTCCAGTAGGGACAGGTGATGAAGAATATATTGGCTCAGCGGCAGCGACTATAGAAGGAATTCGCCTTATTAAAGAAGCGTTACCAGAGTGTTTAACGATTTTAGGTGTAAGTAACATATCATTTGGTTTACCACCGGCTGGACGTGAAGTATTAAATTCAGTTTTTTTATACCATGCTACGAAAGCAGGATTAGATTACGCGATTGTGAATACGGAAAAATTAGAACGCTATGCGTCGATTCCAGAGGAAGAAAAACGCCTTGCAGATGCATTACTGTTTGAAACGACGAAAGAGACGTTAGAAGAATTTACAAAATTTTACCGAGTTGCTAAAAAGAAAGATGTCGTTGTGCAAGAAACGTTAACGCTTGATGAAAGACTAGCAAATTATATTGTAGAAGGTACGAAACAAGGATTACACGAGGATTTAAGTCTTGCACTTGAAGAAGGAAGAAAACCTCTTGATATTATTAACGGTCCGCTTATGACAGGGATGGACGAGGTAGGACGACTATTTAATAATAATGAACTTATTGTTGCTGAAGTATTGCAAAGTGCCGAAAGTATGAAAGCCGCTGTAAGCTATTTAGAGCCACATATGGAATCTAGTGATAGTGCGAAAAAAGGGAAAGTATTGTTAGCAACTGTAAAAGGTGACGTGCATGATATTGGGAAAAATCTCGTTGAAATTATTTTAGCGAATAACGGATATGAGATTATTAATTTAGGAATTAATGTACGTTCGGATCGAATTGTTCAAGAAGTACAAGAAAAGAAGCCGGACATTATAGGCCTTTCAGGTTTATTAGTAAAATCAGCGCAACAAATGGTAACGACTGCTGAAGATTTAAAAGCGGCAAATATTGATGTGCCCATTGTTGTAGGTGGTGCAGCGTTAACGAGAAAGTTTACAGATAATCGGATTTCACCATCATATAAAGGACTCGTTTGTTATGCGAGTGATGCGATGACGGGGCTCGATATTATTAATAAGCTTCAAAAAGAAGAAGAGCGTGAGAAGATGAAGCAGGATAAAAAAGAACGTCATCTTCATATCGTAAAAAAAGAGGAGAAGAAAGTAGAAATTCCAGCAGTAATTGAGCCATTACCAAAATCAGAGGTTATGGTGCCTGATTCAACAAAACGAATTGTATTACGAGATGTTCCCGCCCTTCATCTCGCACCATTTCTGAATAGACAAATGCTACTTGGGCATCACCTTGGATTAAAAGGAAATGTGAAGAAGCTTTTGAAAGAGGGAGATAAGAGAGCACATGAATTAAATGATTTAATAGATGAATTATTGCAGGAAGGACAATCTTGGTTAAAGCCGAAAGCAGTGTATCAATTTTTCCCAGCGCAAAGCGACGGACAAAACATTGTAATATATGATCCAGAAGATCATACGCGTGTTATAGAGCGTTTCACATTCCCTAGACAAGGAAAGGCTCCCTATCGTACTTTAGGTGATTATTTGCGCCCAATAGGAGATGAGATGGACTATGTTGCTTTCTTATCTGTTACGGTTGGGGAAGGAGTTCGGGATATTGCTGAAGAGTTGAAGGCGAAAGGTGATTACCTACGTAGTCATGCCATTCAATCGTTAGCGCTTGAATTAGCGGAAGGACTTGCTGAAAAAACACATATGCTCATTCGTGACCGCTGGGGCATTCCGGACTCACCTGAACTGACGATGGAAGAACGTTTCCGTACGAAATATAGAGGAATACGAGTGTCATTTGGTTATCCGGCGTGTCCAGAACTTGCAGATCAAGAAAAGCTATTTCGCTTAATTCATCCAGAGGAAATAGGTATTTCATTAACAGAAGGATTCATGATGGAGCCAGAAGCGTCCGTAACGGCTATGGTATTTTCTCACCCTGAGGCAAGATATTTTAGTGTATTATAGTCTAGAAGGGGGAGACGTATGAAGAAAATAGTCTTTACAGGTGGCGGTTCGGCAGGACATGTAACACCTAATTTAGCCATTATCCCATATTTACAGGAAGACAACTGGGATATCTCTTATATTGGTTCTCACCAAGGTATTGAGAAAACGATTATAGAAAAGGAAGGCATTCCCTACTATAGTATTTCGAGTGGAAAGCTACGTCGTTATTTTGATTTAAAAAATATAAAAGATCCTTTTCTTGTAATGAAGGGGGTTATGGATGCGTATGTAAGAATTCGAAAACTAAAACCAGATGTGATTTTTTCAAAAGGCGGTTTCGTATCTGTACCAGTCGTAATTGGCGGATGGCTAAATAGAGTACCAGTTTTATTACATGAATCTGATATGACGCCAGGACTAGCAAACAAAATTGCGCTTCGTTTTGCTTCGAAAATATTTGTTACATTTGAAGAAGCTGCGAAACATTTACCGAAAGAAAAAGTAATTTATACAGGATCTCCTGTACGTGAAGAAGTACTAAAGGGAAATCGTGAAAAAGGTTTAGCATTTTTAGGCTTTTCACGTAAAAAGCCAGTTATTACAATCATGGGAGGAAGTTTGGGCGCAAAAAAAATTAATGAAACGGTTCGATCCGCGTTACCAGAACTTCTGAAAAAATATCAAATTGTTCACCTTTGCGGAAAAGGTAACCTTGATGAAAGTTTACAAAATAAAGAAGGATATAGACAATTTGAATATGTACATGGAGAACTGCCAGATATATTAGCGGTAACAGATTTTGTTATTTCACGCGCGGGCTCCAACGCAATTTTTGAATTTTTAACATTACAAAAGCCGATGGTTTTAATTCCATTATCGAAATTTGCAAGCCGTGGAGATCAAATATTAAATGCAGAGTCCTTTGAAAGACAAGGATATGCCTCCGTATTATATGAAGAAGATGTAAATGTAAAATCTCTTATAAAGTATGTCGAAGAATTAAGTCAAAATAATGAGAAGTATAAAACAGCACTAAAAAAATATAATGGAAAAGAAGCAATTAAAACGATCATTCAAAATATTTCAGAGGCATGATGAAACAATCATGCCTCTTTTAGTAGGGTGAAAGATTCCAAGAATTGATATTTTTATGTTACAATAAAGTGAAACTTTAATCAGTTGGGTGCATCCCACATCTAACTTCTTTACTGTTACTGAATTTTGAGGAGGGAGTCTTACTGCCCTCAAATAGCGGGATAACAAATGGGTTAATAGGGAAATTCCAATTAATGAGGCGTGAAAATACGAATGGATTAGGAGTGACTGTGTTGGAGCTAAGTCTCTATGAAAATACTGCACTTATTATATGCTTTGTGTTGTACGTTGGTAGTGTTATTGTTTATATTTCAAGGAAATTTTCGCAAGAAAGAGAGCTTGAAAAGTCAGAGATAACAGCTGAACTAGAAATGTTAGCTGATGAAAGTTATAAAAAACAAAAAATAAAAGAAGACCATGAAGCATCCCATCATTTAAACGCAAATAAGTTTTAAAGATGGGGATTTTTTTTGAAGTTGTTCTTTATTGTAGCTATAACAAATAACGCTAAAAAGGAGTTTCCCCATACATAATGAAGGAGTGTATATAAATGAATTTTTATATCGCCTCAGGTTTCCAAAATAAACATCTTGTACGTTCCGTAGCAAATGAACTGAAACATGCAGGATGGCACCATACATATGATTGGACCAAAAATGAAAGAGCAGCGAATGAAGAACAATTAAGAGAAATTGGTCAGGCAGAACAAAATGCTGTAAAAGAAGCGGATGTATTTTTACTTATATTAGATGGCGGAAACGGGAGCCATACAGAGTTTGGAATGGCGATTGCACTAGAGAAAACGATATATGTATATCATGCAGGAAACCCGCTCCAAACAACGTTCTATCACTTGCCAGAAATAAATATTTTTGAAGGAGATGTAGCTGAGTTTGCATCTTATGTTATAAATCATGTGAAATAATAGTAACTACCTAAAAGGTTATAAAAGTGATCTTTTGGGTACAGTGATGATAAGAAACGTATATAAAGGAGTACATAATATGAAATTAGAAAATGGATGGGAAACGAGCTTTTTAGAAGTCGTACAAAATAGTGAATTTAAGAAAGAGGCACTTCTTAGTCAATTGCTTTGTCAGGATAGTGAAGAAGTAGAAGAGCTTGTGGATGATTACGGCTACGAAGAACTTGTTGAACGTGAACATGATGATGAGTTAGCTGAAATCTTAGGAGAAGAACTTTTTAGTGAGATGGAACGCCAAGTATTCTTATCTTCAAACCCAGAAGAAAAATTGATTTCATTCGTCAATGGATTAGGTTTTCATGTGTTAGATTGGATCGTTCTTCTTGAAACAGAATTTGGTATTGATAGTGCAAACTTTACATCAGATGCTGTGAAGGTGTTAGAAAAGCGTTTCAGACAGTTTCCATACATAGAGGACAAGACAATTTTTGATATGACATTTGGAGAATCGATGGATGTATTAGAATCTGTTACAGGATTACAACTAAAGGAAAAGATGAACGTATAATGAAAAAAGAACGTGATTGGATCACGTTCTTTTTTTACATAATAATAATTTTATCATCTAGTTTTGTCTGCCCGGTAAGAAGTGCGTTTAAATATTCCACTTTTCTTATACAAGCTTGTATATGTCTTTCAATCTCTTGTAACTCTGCTTGGTGATGCGTTTCAATTGGATGAATTTGTACGTTGAATTTTTCAAATTGACTACTATATGTTATTTCTGCATAGCCGCTCATAATATCGGTTTCGTTATGAAATAAAAATTGCTTCGTTTTGTCACAGAATGATACATCCTGAAAGCCATATACTTTTAATGCTTCAATTACTTTTTTAATCATTTTTGTATTCATTTTTTAACCCTCTTTACGAAGTTCTACTTATATATTATAACATAAAAAATTACATAGAAAGCGCTTCCAAGTGTATTTTATTATAAACTTTACGTTTCAATCACAAAAATGAAACAAAGAAAAAATAATTGTAAAGAAGGAAGGACTCTTTTATTGTTTTGTCATATATATAGAGAAATAGTGCAATGAAAGGAAATTTTCCGAGGTGGAGATCGTATTTCCAATTTGAGCGCAGTAAAAGAGGTGAGAATTTTGAACTTTGATATTGTAGGACAAAAAGCATATATAAAAGATGGACCGCATCGGAACCGAATTGGAATTGTAAAGAAAAACGAGACAAAATTAGCATCGCAGTTTGCTATTGTAATTGGAGAACAAGTCATTGATGTAGAGCTAAAGGATATCGTGTTAGTTGGAGTAGACGTAGGACAATTTCATAAATGGTGCGAACAAAATGGTTATTTGTGAAAAGGACGGGCTGTGAGATAATGAAATATATTTGAGGAAAGAGGATATGTTATTGTATTCTCTTTTTCTATGTTTAAGGAGGCGAAAATGAAATATAAAGAACAGGAGTTTACGTTGGAGTTAAAAGAGAACATTCAATGTATGGAGAAGGAAATAGAGCGAATATCACTTAAACTGCATAAAGAGTATTCACGTTTATACATAGAAAACCACATGGAATTAGATATGGGATTTGCAAGGGAAAAAGAGAATCCCTTTGAGGTGGGTTATTATTCATCAGTTGCTATAGCTATATTAGATGAAGAAAAAGAGATGATTGGATTTCACAATATTCCAATTTGGAAATGTGAAAGAATCTTTTTAGGAATGCCAATTCAATCAAACATTTTGGGGAGTAAGAAAGTAGGGGAACTCGCTGATGAATCTTGTTATGAGATTGAGGAAGAGTTAAAAGAGCAACTAGAAGAATACTTAGAGTGATAATTCTCAAGATAAAATCTATAAAGAGGGAACGGAATAAAAAAGACGCTAACAATTGTATGTTAGCGTCTTTTTTTCATTATGAAGCAATTTCACCAGTTTTTGTATCATCTTGATTGTACGTATCTTGATCTAATTCACCAAGCCATTTACTTGAAATAAGACCTGCTGTCATAGAGCCACTTACGTTAAGAGCTGTACGCCCCATATCGATTAATGGCTCAACCGAGATAACTAGAGCAACAATACCGATTGGTAAGTTCATTGTAGATAGTACGATTAAAGCTGCGAATGTTGCGCCGCCACCAACTCCGGCAACACCGAATGAGCTAATAGCAACAACAGCGATTAAAGTTAAAATAAATTGTGGTTGTAATGGATCAATTCCTACAGTTGGAGCGACCATCATTGCAAGCATTGCTGGATAAATACCTGCGCAACCGTTTTGTCCGATAGATACCCCAAATGAAGCTGCGAAGTTTGCAATTCCTTCGGAAATACCAAGCTTTTCTTTTTGCGCTTCAATATTTAATGGCATCGCACCAGCACTAGAGCGAGATGTGAATGCAAAAGTTAGTACAGGGAACACTTTTTTCAAATATTGAATTGGATTTAAACCAGACAATGCAATTAATAATAAGTGAATGATAAACATTACGATAAGTGCTACGTAAGAGGCTAGCACGAAGTTACCAAGTTTTAAAATAGCATTTATATCGCTACCAGCAACTGTTTTTGCCATAAGAGCTAATACGCCGTATGGAGTAAGGCGTAAAATTAATGTTACCATACGCATTACGATTGCATATACAGCATCAAGCATCTTCTTAAATAGCTCTGCTTGTTCTGGATATTTTCGTTTTACACCTATAAAGGCAATGCCGATAAAGGCTGCAAATATTACGACAGAAATTGTTGATGTTGGACGAGCGCCTGTTAAATCAAGAAACGGATTTGTAGGTAATAGCTCTAATAATTTATCTGGAATTGTTGTCTTTTCAATAGAAGTAAATCTTTCTTCAACTAGTTTCAGACGAGCAGATTCTGCATCACCTTGTTGTAGGCCGGTTGCAGATACATCAAATCCTGCACTTGCAGCGATACCGACAGCTGCAGCAATTCCTGTAGTAAGAATTAAAATTCCGATAATAAGACCACTAATTTTACCAAGATTTTTCGTTAACTGTAATTTTGTAAATGCTGAAATAATAGATACTAAAATAAGTGGCATAACGATCATTTGAAGTAACTTCACATAACCGTTACCGATTAAGCCAAACCAAGTATTTGATTCAATAATTACTTTAGAAGTTGGCTCATAAATAAATTGTAATATAAGACCGAAGATAATCCCGACTCCTAAAGCGGTAAATACGCGTTTATTAAAAGATACATGCTTACGTTGCATATAATATAATACGCCAACTAAAATGAGCATGACTGCAACGTTAATTCCGACAAGCAGTGTATTCATGTTGATTCCCCCTAATTCCAATCTGTTATATAGAATATAAGGTAATAAAACCTATAAGTCAACTAGGGAATTCCGGAATTAAAAAAAAGATGGCAAAATGCCATCTTTTAATGTCCAGCCCCAGGCACAAGTAAGAATGTCGTGTAGTATGTAAATCCTATGAAGAAAACAGTTAAATATGCCCCAAATACGTATATATACATACGCTCTGTTAATTTTAAATAGCTTAAAAGTACGAAGAAACCTGTTTGTCCTAAAAATAGTAGTGCGGCCGGTTGCATATCCCCTACATAAAACATGACCGAGAAAATTCCAGTCCAAAAGCCGAGAACGCGAAACATGCGCTCCATGCCATCTCCCTCCTTTTCTAAAAAAAGTAAACCTCACCTCATTATAGTTTATTTTTCTTACTATTGTAAATATTCGTTCATATAAAAAGAAGCCAATTATTATTGGCTTCTTTTTATATGAAAAATTAAATTGTTAGTTTATAATTACAAGATTTACATCCATCTAATAGACTATCATTTCGAGTTAATTCCATGTTAGGGAATAGGATTTCAAAAATCCCTTTCATCATATCTCCGTGCATGTTACAAATTTCAGTTGGATGATGAACAGCAACTTCTTTAAATGGACAATTGTGTACATCATAGAAAATTTTTGTTCCATCTGCACTTAATTCAAATGCAGGTGATAAGCCAGCTGTTGAGAAAGCTTCTTTTGCAATTTGAACTTTTTGTTCCACTGTTAAAGCATCTTCACTCACATTTAAACGTTGCATATGTTGTTGCATTAATTCAGCTCCGAATTGTTTTCCTGTTTCGTATAGCGCTTTCTCACCAGCAGCACCAAGACTAAGTAAAGAATTAAATGCGATTCTTGCTAACAATTGATAATCACGGAATGGAAATTGTAATTGGATAACATCTTCAGATAAGACATACAATCTGCTCGGTCGTCCGCCTTTTCCAGTTTTCTTCGTTTCCGATTTTAGCATATGAACATCTTCTAATTTAGATAAATGTAAACGCGCTACGTTTGGATGAATGTCAAACTCATCTGCAATTTCTTGTACCGTTACGTAACTATGTTTTTGCGAAATATATTTATAAATGTAATAACGAGTTGGGTCAGATAATACACCTGTAATTTTTAAAGCTTGTTCCATGAGGATCTCCACCTTTATCACTTTATCCAAGATAATAACATTATAATACAGATAAACATGAGTATAGGTAATTTCAGACAATAATTCGGAAATTGTTCATAATTTCACAAACATATTTTTCCTTTTTCCTCTATTGAAAATACAAAAGTCCAAATTTTTATTGCGCATGTTTTCATGCTATATACATAGTGAGGAGGGAAAAGTGATGAATGGGATTGAAATTTTTGCGAATGCAATTTTAAAAGAAGCGTGTAGGGTACAAGCGTCAGATTTACATATTGTGCCCCGGCAGAAGGATGTAGCGGTTCAACTACGTATAGGAAAAGATTTAATGACGAGACAGTGTATTGAAAAGGAGTTTGGAGAAAAACTTGTCTCACATTTCAAATTTTTAGCATCTATGGACATAGGCGAGAAACGGAAGCCACAGAATGGTTCGTTGTATTTGCAAATTGATGGACAAGAAGTGTATTTACGCCTTTCAACAC
The DNA here is from genome assembly GCF_056158125.1 of Bacillus sp. EB V-12. Taxonomy (NCBI): domain Bacteria; kingdom Bacillati; phylum Bacillota; class Bacilli; order Caryophanales; family Bacillaceae; genus Bacillus; species Bacillus sp. EB V-12. The sequence goes on from NZ_JBUXJL010000001.1 coordinate 419,376, forward strand.
TTCCAACAGTATATCAAGAAAGTCTCGTTATTCGCCTTCATTTACAAGCATCTGTTCAGCCCTTATCACATCTTTCGTTATTTCCAAGTACGGCAGCAAAACTACTCTCGTTTTTACGCTATTCACAGGGGCTACTTGTGTTTACTGGACCGACTGGATCTGGGAAGACGACGACAATGTATGCATTATTAGAGGTAATTAGAAAAAAGAAAACACGTCGCATCATTACACTTGAAGATCCGGTTGAAAAAAGAAGTGACGATGTATTACAAATTCAAATAAATGAAAAAGCGGGTCTCACATATGAAACAGGATTAAAGGCTATTTTACGTCATGATCCAGATATTATTTTAGTCGGTGAAATCCGTGATGAAGAAACAGCAAAAATAGCTATAAGAGCAAGTTTGACAGGACATTTAGTAATGACAACACTGCATACGAATGATGCGAAAGGAGCAATCATTCGCTTCATGGATTATGGTATAACGAGGCAAGAGATTGAACAGTCTTTATTGGCTGTAGCTGCACAGCGACTTGTCGAATTGAAGTGTCCGTTTTGCAGAGGAAAGTGCTCAACTTTATGTAAATCAATGAGGCAAGTAAGGCAGGCTAGCATATATGAGCTACTATATGGATATGAGTTAAAACAAGCGCTTAAAGAAGCTGGTGGAGAATGTGTTACTTACAAACATGAGACTTTAGAATCGTCAATACGAAAAGGATATGCTTTAGGTTTTTTAGAAGAAGATGTTTATGTTTAAGAAAACTTGGAGTTTAAGTGATCAAGTAGTATTGTTGAAACGTTTAGGAGAATTATTAGAAAAAGGCTACTCTCTTTTACAAGCATTAGAATTTTTACAGTTTCAATTACCTGTAGAAAAGAAAGTACAATTGCAGCGCATGATTGAGGGGTTAAAAGATGGGAAAAGTCTACACGATTCTTTTCATCAGTTAAAGTTTCATCAGGACATGTTAAGTTATTTATTTTATGCCGAGCAACATGGTGATATTTCTTTTGCTTTGCAACAAGGAAGTGCACTTCTTTATAAGAAAGATAAGTATAGGAGAGACATGATGAAAATAATGCATTATCCTATGTTTTTGATGTTTTTTCTACTAATCATGCTCTTTATTTTTAAACTCATTTTATTACCTCAGGTTGAAATGGTTTATAGTTCGTTCGGTTCTAATACACCACTACTTACAGAAAAAATTTTAAGTGCAATAAAACTGCTACCTTACATTATTTTAACCGCTATTTTAACTGTTATTATTGGAGGTATTTTATACATGTTGTATTTTAGGAAACTTCCACATATTAGACAGGTAAAAATTATGCTTCGTATTCCCCTCATCAAAACATTTCTTATTTTAAAGCATTCACATTATTTTGCTACTCAGTTGAGTGGTTTATTAAATGGTGGACTATCAGTATGTGAAGCTTTAACAATAATGATGGAGCAAAGATATCATCCGTTCTTTAAATATGAAGCGAGCCGGATTGAAAGACAATTAATTGGAGGAGAACAGTTACAATCTATCATTGCTAAAAGTGGGTATTACGAGAAAGAACTTTCTTATGTTATTACGCATGGACAAGCAAACGGCAATTTAGGGATTGAATTAGGTGACTATAGCGATCTTATTATGGAAAAGATGGAACGGAAAATTAAACATATGTTAGTTATCATTCAGCCTATTTTATTTACATGTATTGGAGGAATCGTTGTCCTTATGTACTTAGCGATGATTATGCCGATGTTTCAAATGATGAATTCTATTTAGGGGGCATTTGTATGCAGAATGAGGAAGGGTTTACTCTGTTAGAGATGCTATTAGTAATGGTTGTCATAACTATATTATTACTATTAATTATTCCGAATGTAGTTACACAGCGCTCATCGGTCCAAGGAAAAGGTTGTGCAGCTTACGTGAAATCTATAGAAGCGCAAATACAAGTATATCAATTACAACATAATAAAATTCCATCGTTAAAAGAACTGACAGATGAAAAGTATATTACAACTGATAAGTGCCCGAATGGCGAATCTATTCATATTTCAGATGATGGCGCAGTATCAATTAGGGCATTGTGAAACAACAGGGGTTTACTTTTTTAGAAATGTTACTCGTTTTATTTGCTATTTCTGTATTAAGTATAGTTACGTATTTTAGTGTTCATTCCTTATACGAGCGACAAAAAGTTGAACAATTTTTGAGACAGTTTTCAAATGATATTTTGTATATGCAGCAATTAGCGATAAACCGTCAAAAGCACTATACATTACGTTGGCATAAAGATAGAAATATGTATGCTATAAAAGAGTCAGGTACAAAGTATTATATCGTCAAGCGAGAGTATGAAGAAGATATACAAATTGATTTGCATACGTTTCCAAATCCGATGACATATAATCCAAGTGGAAATATTAATAGAGGTGGTACGATTATAATTTCGTATCGAAATTATAAATATGAAATTGTATTTCAGCTTGGAAGAGGGAGATTTACGTATCGTGAAATGTCAAAAAGGATCCATAATGGCTGAAATGATTGTATCGTTAAGTGTTTTAATGATGGCTGTATCGTTACTACTACCGCAAACAGTATTAGTTATGCAAGAAAGAAAAAATATACAAATTCGTTATAAGGCAACTGGATTATTAAAAAAAGAAGCAGCTATATATATGTATGGAAATGAAGACAAGCGAATAATAGAAAAGAATATAAATGGAATTGTGTATTACACATATTGGGGAGGCAATGAAGTTTGTACTGTGTGGAGAGATGTGAAAGACAGAATGATGGAACAATGCTTTTATGTAGGAGAAAAAATAAATTAGAATTTGGTTTTTCATTAATAGAAATGATTGTATGTCTGTTTCTATTATCAATATTTTTTTTGCTCTTTCCCCGCCTACATTTCATTGAAATGGAAAATAAACAGTCGAAAGGGTTAAATGATTGGGAGTGGGATGTGTATTTAGGGCAAATGCAATTGGAGTTTCGTGAAGTATCATCTGGAGAACAGCTAGCATTTGAAAATGGAGAAAGTATTTTACGATTCCGATCGCGTAATGGGAGTGAAGTATCGTATGAAAAAGAGAATAGTCGTCTTATAAGAAAGGTAAATAGGCGCGGGAGGGAAGTTGTTTTACAAAATATTGGAACGGTTTCTTACAAACTAACACCTCATGTACTCATTATAAATGTGAAAGATACTAGTGGGAAAATATATGAAGGTGTAGTTATGCGATATAGCGAAATAGGAATAAACGTATGAGAAAGCAAAATGGATTTACAATGCCTGGAACGATTATCTTTCTTATTTTATTAACTTCTTTTTTTATATACGAAACAAATATGTTGTTTACAGATAAAAAATTTTATATAGAAATAGAACAAAAGTTTTTATTGGATGAATTACTTAACCGATCTATTACAGATATAAAAAAAGATTTACAGCAAAAAGAAAAAGAAGGTACATTTTTCTTTCAGTATGAAAAGGGAGAAGCGAGTGGAAATTATGTCTTTGAAAATGATTTAATTCTCGTTACGTTGCAGTGCACACTCAAACAGGAAGCTTTCTATACGGTAGGTTTTCGGTATAGAAAAAAGGATGGGAAAATAGTCGATTGGATAGAAGGATAATATGTAAAATATATGTAAATAAATCAAGGTTTCCTATTGTAAATTAAATTGATTTTTTAGAAGAAATGGATAAATATAATGATTAAAAGTTTAAATTTTCTCAAAAAAGAGAAAGGTAGAAAGAATATGATATATTCATGCTATCCAATCATTATTTTTAGGGAGAATAGGGAAATGACAAACAACAATCAAATAGGTGAAAATAAGGAACAAACTATTTTTGATCATAAAGGAAATACGATTATGACAGAAGATAGAGAAATACACATTATTTCAAAATTCGAAGAACCTCTTATTGTCGTATTAGCAAATGTACTAAGTGATGAAGAGTGTGATGAATTAATTGAAATGTCTAAAAATAAAATGAAGCGTTCTAAAGTTGGTTCATCACGTGATGTAAATGATATTCGAACAAGTAGCGGTGCATTTTTGGAAGACAATGAACTTACTTCAAAGATTGAAAAACGAATTTCATCTATCATGAATGTTCCTGCGTCGCATGGTGAAGGATTGCACATTTTAAATTATGAAGTGGATCAACAATATAAAGCACACTATGATTATTTTGCGGAACATAGTAGATCAGCTGCTAACAATCGTATTAGTACGCTTGTAATGTACTTAAATGATGTAGAAGAAGGCGGGGAAACGTACTTCCCGAAATTAAATCTTTCTGTACATCCTAGAAAAGGAATGGCAGTATACTTTGAGTATTTTTATCAAGATCAATCACTAAATGAGCTTACGTTACATGGAGGGGCACCTGTAACGAAAGGCGAGAAATGGATTGCAACGCAGTGGGTGAGAAGAGGTACTTATAAGTAAAAGCGAATGTTACGTTTTGTTCTTCATAGTATGAAGAACAAAACGTTTTTTTATTAAACAAAGTAGCATCTTTCGTTATAATAACAATTAATAAATGACGATTGAGAGGACAGAAAATGAAATCTATATACATAACCGGCTACATGGGAGCAGGGAAAACAACAATTGGAAAAGCGTTAAGTAAAGAACTTCAAATGGATGTTGTAGATACTGATCAAAAAATCGAAGAGAAGCAAGAGAAGGCAATTCGAAATATTTTTGCCGAAGAAGGCGAAATGGCTTTTCGGGAATATGAAAGCGAAATGTTACGTTCGCTACCAGTCCATAATGTCATTATTACAACTGGTGGGGGAATTATTGAACGAGCAGAAAATCGCAAGTGGATGAAAGAGAACGGAACTGTCGTGTATTTATATTGTGATCCGCATGTAATTGCAGAAAGGCTTCGTGAAGATACGACACGTCCACTATTTCAAAAGAAAGATATAGATGCATTTGTAACGAAATTTGAATTACGCCGAGCTTATTATGAAGAGGCTCATATTCATATCGATACGACAAATAAGTCTGTAAAGCAAATTATGAATGAATTAAAGGAAAAGATTAATGTATAAAAAAGTGGACATACTAATCAAGTAGAGGTGATGATAATATGTCTACTAATGATTATGTTCGCTTTGTGACGCAGCAGTTTGTGTCGTATATGGATGCTCCAAAAGAAGATCGAAAACAAAAGAAAGAACAACGTCGTGCTGAAAAAGAGCCATTTATGAATAAGTGGTTTGGTGTTATGCCGCTGAGTGCTGCTTTGTTTTACCGAAATGTAAAAAGTAAAAGAAAAAAATCAAGTTGAATTTTAGTCATATGTTTAGCAAACCAAAAATCCCCTAGTGTCGTATTACACTAGGGGATTTTTATTTACTGCACGGATTCTTGTTCTTCCGTAACGGCATGTATTTTATTGTTCACCCATACAAATCCTATTCCGATACAAATAGAAATGCCCCAGCCTACAGCGGTCATAATCGCTCTCATTTCACCATAGCCATCTACACCAAAAACAGAGATGAAATAAATTTTTAAAAAGCTTTTTAATATAAATTGTAGCCCGAAAAATAACGTTAAATATTGCAGTGCTGGATATATACGACTATCACGATACAGCTCACGACTTTTATCACGGTCATGACCTTGCAGTGCTGCAATATCCGCAGCGAAATATAACATGAGTGGTTTTTTTATGAAAATTGTACAGATGACGATAATACCGAGTACGATGTGATAATATGCATCATTCCACAACATTCGTTCAGCTGACCCAGATAATAAATCTACCGTTGTATTAGAAATGAGTGTAATTAAAATAAAGAACCCTGTCACGTTAAACTGTTTTTCTTTTTTAAAGGTATACAGTGTATAAATAATCCCCGGAACAGAGGAAAGTAACATCGCGTAATAAGGATCGATATAAGGTTTTGCAAATTTCCAAATGAGGAATGGGATTACGAGATAAAAGACAAGATCTAATATAGCTTTTTTATTTTGATTCATACAAAGCCTCCTTAAGTCATACATATATTTTATAATATAATTTCTGAAAATTGTATAAGGTTTAATGGGAAAAGAAAAAATATATCAATTTTTGAGGGATTAGTAGATTGAAAAAAATTGCCCCTAGCGTAGTAAGTTTTTTTAGTATATAATAAAGGAAACGCTTTCATTTTTAGTTTGTTCACAAAATGGACGGAAAATCACATATTTACTATCGATATGTTGCTTTATAATGAAACTAATTAAATATACATGCATACAATATTGTGAAATAAATAACATAAATAATCTATATAAATGTAAACGTTATCAAAAGAGAGAGGTGGAGACAATGAGTAAATTTTTCTTCAATCATAATCCAGCAACAGTAGAGGATGGAAGGCTTGTTAAATATGCTGAAATTATTTATGGAGAAGGTGGCCGTTCTGTATTAGAAAATTTAATGGTGAAGGCATCTATCAGATTGCGTGATCGTTATCCGAATAAATCTGACGAGCAGATCTCGAACCTAGTAAATAAAGGCATCCATGATATGTTTCAAAAATATGTGAGCGAGTAAGAGTGGCCAATGGCTGCTCTTATTTTTTTGTATAAGGATTGTAACTCTAGCTGAAAATAAACATGTATTCTGAAAAACGTAAAAAGGAGTGGGAAAGATGAGCAATGGAATTGGACGTTCGAAAGAAAATCTTCCAACTGATGCAAATCATGTGAGCGCGAAGGATCGTGCGTATCAAAAACGCATGGCAAAGCAAAAACAACAAGAGCGTAATGAGGATAGAGAGTAACTCGAAATAAAGCTCCTTCTAAAGCAGAAGGAGCTTTATTTTGATAGAAAATGATTCGCGGTAACATAAAAGAGTCCACCGTTAATAATTTGCACTGTAATACGTGGTTCATACTGTTCTTGCAGAGCTTGTTTTTCAATTTCATAGCTCTCAGGAAGTTCGTCACTTTCTTCATAAAAACGGTTTAAAAGGTCTAAATCATGATTCCAACGCACTCTTGCTTCTTTTGCCCACGTATGGTCATCTTCTGCAATTATATTTTTTAAAGCGTCTTCTATGCGTTGTAAACCACTTTGAGGTTTAATGATGGGCGAGAGCGTAAAACAAAAATCAGGTATTTTTGGTGTAAGTTTAATGTTTGTTAATGTTTCATGAAAGTTTGCCATCATTGTTCCAGAAATGAGATGAATACCAATCGAGTGAAGGATGTCTTTTTTTCGATCACATTGATAGGAAACTTTTATATTAATACCGAGCCAAGGGTGGAGCGGTGTATGTGTTGCTCCATTATGTCTTACATCCTCATATAAACGTATGTATGAGCCTAATTCTTTTGTCGTTTGGAAAATTTGATGTAGACGTGGTGAACCGTAGTGAATAAGCTCACCATCATTTTCTTCATTTTCTGGATTTGTAATAAGAGTAAGGCGCATCGGATTCGGTACGCCTCCTGTTTTCTCAAGATAGTGCCAATAAAAAGGGCGATTCATTAATAATTTATCCATCTCAATTGTTAACTGTACATCTAATAAATGAGGAGAACGTTCTAAAATTTCACAGTTATTCGCCTCAAAGAAATTGTATAAGTAATTATGAATTTCATGTTGCTGCATAGCCTTGCACCTCAGCTTCATTTCGTTTCGCAAAGTCGATAATAGATGTTAAGTTTTCCATCTTAATTCTAATTTCACCTTCGCTTTTTGATTGCGCGAAAATTTCTTGAATGTGCGCGTCGATGTTTTTCATATTAATTCTCGTTAAAATTTCATCGAGTTCACCGATAACACGCTCGAATAAGTTGATTTTTTCATATAACAGTTTCAGAATATGTTCTTCAACAGTATGCTTTGTAGCTAAGTTATAAATATGAACATCATTCTTTTGACCGAGACGGTGAATACGTCCGATTCTTTGCTCAAGACGCATTGGATTCCATGGCAAATCATAATTGATCATATGGCTACAAAACTGTAAGTTAATGCCTTCTCCGCCAGCTTCCGTTGCAATTAACACTTGGGCACGATTTTGGAAAAGTTCCTTCATCCAATCTTTCTTCCCGCGTTTAAATCCGCCGCGGAATGGGACAGAAGAAATACCGTGTTGTTGTAAAAACCATTGTAAGTACATCTGTGATGCTCGGTATTCCGTGAAAATGACGACTTTATCGTCAATTTCTTTTATAAGCTCTAGAGCTTTAGTTGCTTTCGAGTTGAAAGGAATATGATTAATTTTGTCCATTAGCACATCGATATGTGGATCTTTTATATAATGTTCGTTTTCTTTCTGTCTTTTTTCTACATGCTTTTTCAATGAATAGTAAACAGCCTCACGACTACTACATGCTTCCCGTTTTAAAGTTAACGATGAGAAAGCAGATGTGAAGGCGTCTTGTCCTCGCCAATTTTCGATATCATTATATAGAGCTTGTTCTTGTTCATTAAACTCAACAAAAATTGTACGTACATGTCTCTTCGGCCAATCGATACCGGTATTATGTCGTCTATTTCGCACCATTACTTTATTAATGAGAGCTTTTAAGTCTTCATCTGATTCGGCTGAGCGATTTTTGGAAGCGTAATATTCTTCAAAGTTGGATTGATTGCCTAAATGTCCTGGTTTTAATAAAGAAACAAGGTTAAAAATTTCATCAATCTTATTTTGAACAGGAGTAGCGGTTAGTAATAAACAAAACTTCTTTTTTAATCGTTGTGCAAATTCATAGTTTTTTGTTTTATTATTTTTCAGTTTATGTGCTTCATCGATAATAATAAGGTCATATTCCAAGTTCAACACGATATCGCGATGTGGTGAACGTTTCGCAGTATCAATTGACGATACAATTACGTCAGCTTGTTCCCATGAGTAGCTTTTCTTTTGTGCTACAGCGGGAATGAAAAACTTTGTATTCAGTTCGTATGCCCATTGTGATACGAGAGAAGCTGGGACAAGTATAAGTACCTTTTTCACGAGCCCGCGGACCATGTATTCTTTCAAAATAAGTCCAGCTTCGATTGTTTTTCCAAGGCCTACTTCATCTGCTAGAATCGCTTTACCATTCATTTGTTCAATCACATTTTGAGCGACTTCTAATTGATGCGGAAGCGGTGTGAAATGGGATAAATGTTTCGGTGCTTGTAGTCCATCAAAAGTAGGAACAAGTAACGATTTTTCTGTTTCATAAGCTAAGTGATATAAATCCCAGTTTGTCCAAGGACCATCTTCGTCAATTCTATTTAAAAAATTGTTTTGCCACGTCCGATCTACGGAAATATCGACATTCATTACAACTCTCCCACCTTTTATAAACTAAAGTAATTATTTTTTAATGTATGATGATTTACCTTAAAAGAAGGCATAATTATCGTTATTAAAGGCTATATGATAGACAATAATAAAGTATTAAATCTCAAAAGCTGTATTTATTGTGTTTTAACATAAAAAATTCTAAATTATTTTTTATGCTAGAATATTGATGAAATATAGCGAATGATGTTAGGATAATGGTGTGAAATGTGTGGAATCTTTCGTATTTTATCCAAGAAAGTGATTTTTTATTTACGCTTTCATAAAAAAATATAATGAGATTCCGTATATCCTATCTTTTCAGAATGAAAATGTTTAGAAAAGGGAAGCAACTTTTATTGATTTGTCAAAGCATAAGGGGGAGAGAGCATGATTACATTACAACGTACACCGTTATTTGATGTATACGCGAAGTATGGTGGGAAAACAATCGACTTCGGTGGTTGGGAATTACCAGTTCAATTTTCAAGCATTAAAGAAGAACACGAAGCTGTACGTACAGCTGCAGGTTTGTTCGATGTGTCTCATATGGGAGAAGTTGAAGTAAAAGGTGTAGATAGTTTAGCATTTTTACAACGTGTTGTTACAAATGACGTATCTACCTTAAAGGTAGGGGGCGCACAATATACAGCTATGTGCTACGAAAATGGTGGTACAGTAGATGATTTATTAATCTACAAACGTGGTGAAGAAGACTATTTATTAGTAATCAATGCATCAAATATCGAGAAAGATTACGAATGGTTAGCAAGTCATGTAATTGGCGATGCGACAGTAGTCAATGTTTCTAGTGAAGTTGCACAGCTTGCAATTCAAGGACCAAAAGCAGAAGGCATTTTACAAAAAGTTGTGTCAGAAGATTTGAAAGAAATTAAGTTCTTTAAATTTAAAAACGATATTCTTGTAGATGGAATTCCAGCACTTGTATCTCGTACAGGTTACACAGGTGAAGATGGATTCGAAATTTACTGTAAGAGTGAAGATGCTGCAAAACTTTGGGAGAAACTTCTTGAAGTTGGAGCAGAAGAGGGCTTAAAAGCATGTGGTTTAGGTGCTCGTGATACACTTCGATTCGAAGCAACATTACCACTTTATGGACAAGAATTATCAAAAGATATTACACCGATTGAGGCTGGAATTGGCTTTGCGGTAAAAACAAATAAAGAAGCAGACTTCTTTGGAAAAGCAACGTTAAAAGAGCAAAAAGAAAACGGTGCGCCTCGTAAATTAGTCGGCATCGAAGTAATCGAACGTGGAATTCCTCGTACGCATTACCCTGTATTTATTGGTGAAGAAAAAATTGGGGAAGTAACGAGTGGTACACAATCTCCAACGTTAAAGAAAAGCATTGGTTTAGCACTAATTGATGTAAAATACGCAGCAGTTGATACAGAAGTAGAAATTGAAATTCGTAATAAACGCGTCAAAGCAGTAGTTGTTCCAACACCATTTTACAAACGTTCAAAGTAACGGGGAGAGGGGTAGATTTCATGTTGCATCGTTATCTTCCAATGACAGAAGAAGACAAAAAAGAAATGTTACAAACGATCGGCGTTCAAACGATCGATGAATTATTCTCTGATATTCCAGAGAGTGTTCGTTTTAAAGGGGATTTAAAAATTAAAGAAGCAAAATCAGAGCCAGAGCTTTTAAAAGAGCTATCTCAAATGGCTAATAAAAATGCTAACTTAAAAGAATACGCTTCTTTCTTAGGAGCAGGCGTATACGATCATTATGCTCCAGTAATTGTAGATCATGTTATTTCTCGCTCAGAATTTTATACAGCTTATACACCATACCAACCGGAAATTTCACAAGGGGAATTACAAGCAATCTTTGAATTCCAAACAATGATTTGTGAATTAACAGGAATGGATGTAGCAAACTCTTCTATGTATGACGGGGGTACAGCTTTAGCTGAAGCGGCAATGTTAGCAGCTGGCCATACTCGCAAAAAGAAAATTCTTGTATCTAGCGCGGTTCATCCAGAATCAAGAGCAGTACTTGAAACGTATGCAAAAGGTCAAAATCTTGAAGTTGTTGAAATTAATCATAAAGATGGTGTAACAGATTTAGACGTATTACAAAGTGAAGTAGATGATACAGTTGCTTGTGTAATCGTTCAATATCCAAACTTCTTCGGACAAGTTGAAAAATTAGCTGATATTGAAAAAATCGTTCATCAACAAAAATCATTATTTATCGTTTCTTCAAATCCATTATCATTAGGCGCATTAACACCACCAGGGAAATTTGGTGCTGATATTGTAATCGGTGATGCACAACCATTCGGTATTCCAACGCAGTTTGGTGGACCGCACTGTGGTTACTTTGCAACAACGAAAGCATTTATGCGTAAAATTCCAGGACGTCTTGTTGGACAAACTGTAGATTCAGATGGTAAACGTGGATTTGTATTAACGTTACAAGCACGTGAACAGCATATTCGTCGTGATAAAGCGACATCTAACATTTGTTCAAACCAAGCGTTAAATGCATTAGCAGCTTCTGTTGCAATGACGGCACTTGGCAAACAAGGTGTGAAAGAAATGGCACGTCAAAACATTTCTAAAGCACAGTATGCAAAACGTCAATTTGAAGCGAAAGGCTTCACAGTAACATTTGCTGGACCATTCTTCAATGAGTTTGTTGTAGATTGCAAACGTCCAGTGAAAGAAGTAAACGATGCATTATTACAAAAGAATATTATCGGTGGTTACGATCTAGGCCGTGATTATAAAGAGCATGAAAACCATATGCTTGTAGCAGTAACTGAGCTTCGTACAAAAGAGGAAATTGACACACTTGTAAACGAAATGGGGGCTATCCAATGAAGAACCAAGACCAAGCACTTATCTTTGAAGTGAGTAAAGAAGGACGCATAGGATATAGCTTACCCAAATTAGATGTAGAAGAAGTGAAACTAGAAGATGTGTTTGAGAGCGATTATATTCGAGTAGAAGATGCAGAGCTACCAGAAGTATCTGAACTTGATATTATGCGCCACTATACAGCACTTTCAAACCGTAACCACGGTGTTGATTCTGGATTCTATCCACTTGGATCTTGTACGATGAAATATAATCCGAAAATTAATGAGAGTGTAGCTCGTTTCGCAGGATTTGCAAATATTCATCCACTGCAAGATGAAAAGACAGTACAAGGTGCAATGGAATTAATGTACGACTTACAAGAGCATTTAATTGAAATTACAGGTATGGATACTGTTACTTTACAACCAGCAGCTGGTGCACACGGAGAATGGACAGGTTTAATGTTAATTCGTGCATACCATGAAGCGAATGGTGACTTTAACCGTACGAAAGTAATTGTACCTGACTCTGCTCACGGAACGAACCCAGCATCTGCAACTGTAGCTGGTTTTGAAACAATTACAGTAAAATCAAATGAAAATGGCCTTGTTGACTTAGAAGACTTAAAACGTGTTGTAAACGAAGAAACAGCAGCACTTATGTTAACAAATCCTAATACATTAGGTCTATTCGAAGAAAATATTTTAGAAATGGCAGAAATCGTCCATAATGCAGGCGGTAAATTATACTATGATGGTGCAAACTTAAATGCGGTATTAAGCCAAGCACGCCCAGGAGATATGGGATTTGACGTTGTGCATTTAAACCTTCATAAAACATTTACAGGTCCTCACGGCGGTGGTGGCCCAGGTTCTGGTCCAGTAGGTGTGAAAGCTGATTTAATTCCGTACTTACCAAAACCGATTTTAGAGAAAACGGAAAGTGGTTATCACTTCAACTACGACCGCCCAGAAGCAATTGGTCGTGTGAAACCATTCTATGGTAACTTCGGAATTAACGTTCGTGCATACACGTATATTCGCTCTATGGGTCCAGATGGTTTGCGTGCAGTAACGGAGTATGCTGTATTAAATGCGAACTATATGATGAGAAGATTAGCGCCATTCTATGATCTTCCATTCGATAGACATTGTAAGCATGAATTTGTATTATCAGGTCGTCGTCAAAAGAAACTTGGTGTACGTACATTAGATATTGCAAAACGTCTGCTTGATTTTGGTTACCATCCACCAACAATTTACTTCCCATTAAATGTGGAAGAATGTATTATGATTGAGCCGACAGAAACAGAATCAAAAGAAACATTAGATGGTTTCATTGATAAGATGATTCAAATCGCTAAAGAAGTAGAAGAAAATCCAGAAGTTGTACAAGAAGCACCGCATACGACAGTCATTAAACGTTTAGACGAAACGATGGCTGCACGTAAACCAGTTTTACGTTATGCAAAGCCAGCTCCTGTACAAGTTTGATTAGAATAACAAAAGAAGAACTCGCTGAGGCGGGTTCTTTTTTTGTATGGATAATTTGTCCCGCATTAACGGACAGTAAACTCCCAACTCAAAACTTAGCTGGTGCAAAGAAGCCAGGTGGGAGATAAACTGTCCGTAAATGCCCGATTGGTTCAACTAATAATCAGTGGGGATGAACAAAAATCCCCACTGATTAAAGTTTCACTTTATGCAGAAAATGTTAAAAAAATATATTTTTTGTTTCCTAATGGTGTAAAGGTGTAGTTTTATAGGTAGTTTTGTTGAAAAAGTCGGTTTGATAAAAGTATTTATTTTTGTTAGAATTTTATTGAAATTAAGAAGATGTGATGAGGCAAAGATTACTCATTTTTATGTATATGTGAAAAAACGAACAAGACGGGGGTGAAAGTGTGGGATATCGATGTTATAGAATGGTATACCATTTAGAAAATGGAGAAACAATTAAAGATGTAAAAGAATTTTGCTATCGAGACCAAGGAAAAGTGTTAGAAAGAGTAGCAAATCGTGTAATGGATAATAGAGAAGTGACGGCGATTGATAAACAAGGAACAATCATTTCAATAGCATGTGAGGACATTGTAAAGGTAGAACTTGATTACATAACAGAAAGTTAACCTTGAGTCATATCGAATTATTCGATAAAATAAACTGTTGAATGGTGAAGTGAGAAGAGAGGAGTTTATCATGGGTAGTACAAGACACTTTTATATGTTTATCTTAGCGTTTGTTCTTGTTGTGGCATTAACGATTTACTTAATTGTTGACAGCAGCTGGTACAACACGGTTCATCCGGCATTCCTTCTGTTTATGTATATAGGAATTGCAGTAGTAAGTTTCGGAATGAGAGACGAGATGTTAGATCGCTTTGAAAAGTGATACATATACGAAAGACCAACAGGAAAATGTTGGTCTTTTTTTCTTGCCAAAAATAGGATGGTGTGTATATACTGTATATATAAGGTATATACAGTATATACACACACTGGAGGAAAACATGAATATTATTATTTCGAATTCTTCCCAAGACCCTATTTATGTGCAAATAAGAAAACAATTAAGCCAGCTTATTTTAAATGGTGTTTTAAAGGGTGGAGACCAATTACCGTCTATTCGTAGCTTAGCGAAGGAATTGCAAATTAGTGTAATTACAACGAAGCGTGCGTACGAGGAGCTTGAAAAAGAAGGATATATAGAAACTGTTGCTGGGAAGGGGACTTATGTTTCACGTAAAAATAATGAACTATTAAAAGAACAGCGGCTACGTCTATTGGAAAGTAAGGCTGAAGAAATCGTAAAAGAAAGTAAAGTGTTGCAGCTTTCACTTGAAGAATTGCAGCAGATGATTGCGTGTTTATATAAGGGGGAATAAGAGATGTTAGAGCTAAAAAATGTTTGTAAAAGTTATCAAGATTTTGCAGTGAAAAATATAAGTTTTGCATTACCACGAGGATATATTATGGGGTTTGTCGGACCAAATGGTGCTGGGAAAAGTACAACGATCAAAATGATTATGAATTTAATTAGAAAAGATAGCGGCGATATAAAAATTTTTGGCAAAGACAATAAGAAAGCCGAAAAGGACATAAAACAGAATATTGGTTTTGTATATGATGAAAATCATTATTACGAAGATTTAACGTGTGAACAAATGAAACGTATTATTGCACCGTTATATAAAAAGTGGGACGAAAATCAATACCAATCGTATATGCAAAGATTGCAAGTTCCAAAGTATAAAAAAATTAAAGAGCTATCTAAAGGGATGAAAATGAAGTTTGCGATTGCCATCGCACTTTCACATCATGCAGAGTTTATCATTATGGATGAGCCGACAGCAGGGTTAGATCCAGTTGTTCGAAGTGAATTACTTGATATGTTGCAAGAAATTGTAATGGAAGATGAAGTATCCGTATTATTCTCAACGCACATTACAACAGATTTAGAGCGCATTGCAGATTATGTTACGTTCATCAATGATGGAGAAATTATATTTACTGGTGAAAAAGAAGACTTAATGGAGAACTACGTAATCGTAAAAGGAAGTAATGATTTATTAGACCGAGAAGGAAAAGAACTATTTGTTGGATTACGAAAAAATAAATTTGGTTTCGAAGGTTTAGCGAAGGATAAACAAGGAATTATCGATTGGTTTGGAAATGAGGTTGTACTAGAAAAGCCTACATTAGATGACATTATCGTTTACACTGCGAAAGGGAGAGGTGCCTATGCGTCAGCTTGTATATAAAGATTTGTTCTTTTTTCGGGTAATGTGGTTAGTGAATTTTGTTATGCCTCTTTTGTTTTTTATGTTAGAGCCAAGTGGTGAATTTTTATGTCCGATGAGTTGTCTATTTATAACCCTCTCCTCCGTTATGACGTTAACCTTTATGGATGAAAGAAATAAAAGTGACATTATTATAAATAGTTTACCAGTAAGTCGGAAGGATATCATTATTGCTAGATATATTTCCTGTGCAATATTTATTGTCGGTGCCATGGTTTCAACTATGATAATTGTATTCCTTTTAAGAGGTATTGCTGTTATTGATGATATTGGTGTATACCATCCTAATTTTTATATTGAAATTCCATGGTATGTAGTGGTAAGTGGAGTGATTTATTCTGTAGTATTTGTGGCGACATTTTTTCCTAGTTATTATGGTACAAAATCAAAGGGCATGAGAAGTATAGTATCAGCGGCAGCAATGGGGACTGGTGTACTTCTTTGGATATTTATTAGTGATGGGCTGAATGAAACAACATCTTCATTCAGTGAGTGGATTATGAATCCAGTACATATTGGTGTATTTACGGTTGGAGGAATGATATTAGCTAGTGCCTATATCGCTTCTATGTTTCTTACAATTAAAATTTATGAAACGCGTGATTTATAGAGAGGAGAATTCATATGCAACAGTTGATTTTGAAGGAGTTTTTTTTACAGAAGAAGATGTTTCCTTTCTATTTTTTAATCCCTATTTTATCTATTTTTAAGAATTCCGTCGAACCAATGGGGATTGCAATAGGAGTATTTATAACATGTAGTACGATTATATATATTTCTTTTTATTATGACGAGAAAAGTAAAGCAGAAAAAGTGTTAGTGAGTTTGCCTATAACGAGAAAAGAGATAATTATAGCTAAATATATTTCAAGCACATTATTTATTATGGCTGGTTTGAGTGTAACTTTTATAGTCGTAATATTAGGAAATATTTTATTGAACAGAGATATAGTTATGCCTGGGTATGCAATATTTTCAGCAATAGTAGCAACTTTGATTTATTGTGCAGTAACGATACCGACTAATTACATTGGGGGATATAAAGTTATTACTGTCTTGAATTTGATTATGCTTTTTCCTTTAATGGGTATGATTGGTCTTATGTGCAATATTTTTGGTGATAAAACAATTATGTTAAAAGTACTTCACTCTCAAGAGGCTACACTAGCAATGGGTGTTCTTAGTATTGGAGTGTTAGTAAGTATAGTCATATCAATGTTTCTCTCAATGAAAATGTTTCAGGAGGCAGAGTTATAGAAGGAGCATTTTCATATTAGGAGGGGTAATACATGATCAAGCAACTAATTTTAAAAGATTTCATTATTCAATGGAAATTTTTAATTTGGTACATACTGTATCCTGTTTTCTTTTATATGGCCTTAACAGATACGGAAAATCTGTTCATAATTATGTCAGTAATTATTACAATTGGGGCAACAGTAAAAACATTTGAAGCAGATAGTAAAAATGAGAGTGAAGTTATAGTAAATAGTTTACCAATATTGAGAAAACAAATTGTGTATGCGAAATATATAGTAGCAATAATTATTCTTTTTATAAGTGTAACGGTCGGTTGTTTCACGATAGGAATGAAGAGCGGGGTTAACTTATTTGAATTTATTGAAACGACAATGGTTGCTAGTATTAGCTTTATTTTATTGTATTTAAGCTTTGTTTTACCAATAGCCTTTTGGCTAGGGTATAAGAAATCCATTTTCATTACGATAGTAATATTCATGGCACCGATAGTTGTTTTAGAAGCTTTGTTTCAAATCAACTTAGAACAAATTCAACTATATAACAGCTTGTTATTCATTAGTTCAATATGCATGTTCATAATATCTATCTTTGTTTCAGTAAAAATATATGAAAAAAGAGAATTTTAAAAGGTGCCTTAAAAAAGGCACCTTCTTCAATAACGACAATACGAGAGCAGTAGTTTATAAAAAGAAACGCTATTTGGTACATCTTTTGGAGTATGTAATATAAAGCTGAAAACGATAACGAGAATAAGAAATAGGAAAAATAAAAATAGAATTTGCTTATGTATAGAATTTTGCATATTATCCACTCCTTTTTTAGGTAGTATGTCCAAAAGAAAGGAGTATATGAAAAATGTTAGGAGGGGAGAATGATGAACAAAAGAAAATGGTTATATAGAATAGGAATATTTTTATTTTCAATCGGCCTCATATTAGCAAATGTTTACTCGGATATACCACTGTTATTTCCAAGTTTACATAAAGGGGTTGGTATAAGTATTTCCATAATTGGTCTGTTTTGTCTTATCACATGTAACTTCTACAGAAAGTCTGAATGAATATAAAAAAGGACAGTTATTCTTTTTCAGAAATACTGTCCTTTTTAAATAACTTATTCCATAGTTTGGCGATACTCCATATAATGACGATTGCAATGGAGGCGATAATGGACCAAACAATCGATATAATTTCAAGTGTCATGTTAGGAAGGAATGTGAGAATGGATAATACTTTATGAAACAATGATTCTATTATATGAAAACTTATTTGTAATAGAATGAGGATACCAAGTGTGATCCATGCTAATATTTTCTTTCCTTTTTCTTTCCACATGACATTCACCTCACGTTAGCTTAATAGT
The DNA here is from genome assembly GCF_056158125.1 of Bacillus sp. EB V-12. Lineage (NCBI taxonomy): Bacteria > Bacillati > Bacillota > Bacilli > Caryophanales > Bacillaceae > Bacillus > Bacillus sp. EB V-12. The sequence goes on from NZ_JBUXJL010000001.1 coordinate 437,947, forward strand.
TTTAAGCCAACAGCGCCGCATAGAATACAGCTTAAGAAAGCGAGACGACGCCAATCCGCTGATTCTCGGAAAATGAGAATGCCTAGAAGTGCACTTCCAGCAGTTCCGATTCCAGTCCAAATTGCGTAAGCAGTTCCCATCGGTAATGTGTTCATCGCAAGAGATAAGAAGAAGAAGCTTACGCCGAAGTTAGCGATTAAAATAACTTTTGGTGCCCAGCCTTTCTTTTCAGTGGCTACTTTCATAAAGAGTACACCAATAATTTCACAAATACCAGCTAGAATTAAAAATACCCAAGCCATTTTATGCGGCCTCCTTCGCTTCTTTTTCTTCTGTTACTCGTTTTAAACCAATTACTCCGAAGAAGATTAAACCGATTAATAAAACTTTTACGATAGAGAAAGGTTCTCCGAAGATGAAAATCTCTGTAAGAACGATTCCGCCAGCTCCGATTCCTGTAAAGACTGCGTATACAGTGCCGACAGGTAAATCTTTATAAGCTCTAAATAATAAGACGAAACTAATTGTAATTAATAGAGCAACACCAGCCCATTCAAGTGGTGCCTCTGCTTTTTTTAGTCCAATCACCCAAAATATTTCAATAATACCAGCGATGATTACATAAATCCATGCCATATGTCATTTCTCCTTCCTACCAGTCGTTAGGTAAAGGGCTTAAAAACGACGCATTGCAAAGGAGCAATCCGTCAGTTTGAAAGTCCGCGCCAAAATACTTTCCAAGAAGCGTCTAAACGTGTCTCAAAACGATTTAAACCTGCGTATAATAGTTCAACCATAAGACCGTCGAGTAAGCATAGAAAAGCCTCTAAGGCGTCTTTTACTTCAATGTTATGCAGCTCATCTTGTTCGCTTGCTCTTTTAAATACAGGGAATAAAAGTTTTCCGACGTTTTCAATGTGTACATTTGCTTTATTAATAATTTGTTCGCGAAATGCATCAGGCGGAAAATAAGAAGTTCGTAACCAAAACATTGATTCTTCACTTTCACCAAATCGTTTTGCATACCCTTTTAATAATTTTAAAAGCAATTCTTCAGTGGACGAATTGGAAAAGCTTTCGATATCGCCTGTGAAGCTCTGCAAATCTTTTTGAAGAGCAGATTCTAAGCATATGAAATATAGCTCTTCTTTTCCTTTAAAGTGTGCGTAAATCGATGGTTTTTTAATCCCAACTTCTTGAGCAATATTTGCCAATGAAGTTCCTTCATAGCCGTAGCGTGCGAAATGAGAAAGTGCTACAGCTTTAATGCGGTTTGCTGTCATTTTCATCCCCTACCTACCGTTCGTTAGGTTCATTATATGAGATGGGAAATATAAAGTCAATAGGTGAAGAGCTGAGAAAGAGCGTTATAAGTAACGCTCTTTTTAGACAGTCTCTCGCTCAATTAAATGGAATGAAAGTTCTTTTGCACTGCCGACAATTTGCTCGCTTTGGATCTGCTTATGGAATAAAGAAAAAGCATGTGAGCCCATTGCGAGACCGGGATGTTCAATTGTGGAAATTTCTAATGCCTTTGAAATTTCATGATTATCAAATCCAAGGATAGCAAGGTCTTCAGGTACTCGAATACCATGTTTTCGAGCCTCTGTTAATAAACCAGCTGCAACTTGATCGTTCGCTGTGAAAATAGCAGTTGGACGATTTTTCATATTTAAAATACGATGGAGTATTTGTGCTCCGTCCTGCATTGTATAGCATTGGTGGAAAATCCATTCAGGATGCAACGTTTTGCCTTCGTTACGAAGTGTATCGGCGAACGCTTTTTCGCGCTCCATGGAATTTACACTTGTTTTTCTTGCTAAACAAATTCCGATTTTTTCATGGCCTCTACTTAGTAAATAGGCAGTACCAAGACGGAAACCTTCATAATGATCTACGTAGATGGATGAAATGAGGGGATGCTTCATTTTTTCACATGAAATAATAGGGGCAAATTTTGCAAAAGGTTCGATTTGTTCCCAAGAGCTCGTTCGGGAGCAAATAATCATCCCATCAAATTGTTTCATTTTCATCATTTCAAGAACACGAATTTCTTCAATGCTATCGTAATTCGTTTGACATAAATTAATATGATACCCAGCTAATAACGCTTCGTTTCCGATTCCTTCAATAATCGTACTGAAGTAGGGGAGGTTAATGAAAGGAAGCATAACGCCAATTGTATATGTTTTCCCTCTTATTAAATGGACAGCATTTATATTTTTTGCGTAGTTTAATTCTTCAACAGCATCTAGAACACGCTTACGCTTTTCTTCTTTTACGTAAGGGTGATTATTCAGGACACGAGAAACAGTTGATATCGATACACCAGCAGTTTTAGCAATTTGTTTTATATTGGCCATATGTATCACCTCTTTCCCTTATTATAAAGGGAAAATAATAAGAAAGAAAAAATCTTGACCTGAAAAGCTTTTCACAAACTATGGTATTAATAAGACTTCTTTTTATTCGCGTAACCTTTTCACTTGGGCGTAAGAATGATAGGGGTCTTTTTTGTTTGCAAAAAGTGTTGTCAAAATGTGTGAGAATAACGTGGAAAGTTTTCAAAGGTGGAGTTTGGTGACAAAGCGAATATGAAGAGAATATCAACGCTTCGTTCGTTAAGAGAGCGATATGAAAGGGCGGAAACAAATTGAAAAAAAGAATCATTTGTTTCGTGTTTTCTAGTTTCGTGCTTAGTTCGTGTTCGTTTCAGCAAACGATGCAAGAAGAAAAACACTTTGTGGGAACAACGGGAGGAGCTATGGATCGTGTTACAGATCCTATTCCGCTAAAGGAACTTCCAAAATATTTTCCGGTGAAGTTTAAAGTTCCAACGTTTTTACCGTACGACATTACAAGTGATGTGAAGGGGGAAGTAAGAACGCTTGGGAAAAAGAGCACTGTCTTAACGATTAAATATAAACAGAAAGAGCCAGGTAGAAATGAGTATATTGAGTTAAATGTCGCGAACTTTCCTTATAGTTTTCCGGATCTTGTGGAAGAGAAGCGATTTCAAGAACAAATGAAACTGAATAATGGAACGTCTGCTTATTTTAAAAATAAAGATGATTATGAACGTGGTGACGAATTTGCTACGCTTATATGGAAAGAGAAAGGAATTGAATATCAACTGCTGTATCGGAATGTAGAAGAGAACGATGAAAAGGTAATCAAGCAGAATTTATTATACATTGCGAATAAGATGAAATGAAAAAACTAGCTGATTTATTCAGCTAGTTTTTTGTATGTTATTATTTCTTTTTAATTTTGCCTGTCCAAGATTTAAATCCACCTTGTAATTGGTAGAAATCTTTGTAGCCTTGTTTTTTTAAGTATTGCGCTGCACGACCTGTACGGAATCCGCTTTGGCAATATAAGTAAACAGGTTGATCTTGACGAAGTTCTTTATGGCGAAGGCGAATTTGTGATAACGGAATGTTACGTGCACCTAAAATATGCCCTGCGTTATATTCGTCTGCTTCACGAATATCGATAAGCTGTGCTTTACGGTAGCCAGCGCGAAATTCTTCTTCTGTAAGAGTTTTAATTAATTTTTTCTGATAGAAGTACATCCATACAGTGTAGCCGATAAATGCTACGATTACGGCTAATAAAATAATCCAAGTTGTTGACACGATTCTATCGCTCCCTTTTTTCTTATCCTACTTTCAATATTATAATGCCCTTATGTATTTATGCAACAGATTCATTTGCATATAAGAAGAAATTTCGTATTCTTTCACAAATTTTGTCGAATTTGGTAGACTAGAGAATGTGAAAAATAATTGGTTATATGAGGTGCAGGATGGGAAAAGAAAAATGGTGTTATATTAACTCTGGTCAATGTTCACCGGCATTTAATATGGCGTTAGACGAATGTTTATTAAATTGGCAAAGTGAAAAGAAAATGCCACCAACAATTCGTTTTTATGAATGGGAAGTACCAACATTAACAGTTGGGTATTTTCAACGTGTTGAAAAAGATATTAATATGGATGTAGTTAACGAAAAGAAATATGGATTCGTTCGTCGTCAAACAGGCGGCAGGGGTGTACTACATGACAAAGAGTTAACGTATAGTGTTATTGTGTCTGAAGATCATCCGAATATGCCGAAAACAGTTACAGAAGCGTATCGTGTTATTTCGCAAGGTTTATTAGATGGTTTTAAGGCATTAGGGCTAGAAGCATATTATGCAGTTCCAAAAACAGAAGCAGATCGTGAAAATTTAAAAAATCCACGTTCCGGCGTATGTTTTGATGCACCATCTTGGTATGAAATTGTAGTGGAAGGACGAAAAATTGCTGGTAGTGCTCAAACGCGTCAAAAAGGTGTTATTCTACAGCATGGATCGATTCCATTAGAAATTGATTTAGATGAACTATATGATCTATTTTTATTCCCAAATGAACGTGTGAAGGAACGCATGAAGAGTATGTTCTCTTCTAAAGCAGTAGCAATTAATGAATTAACAGACCGTACATTTACGATAGAACAGTTAATTAAAGCGTTTGAAGTTGGCTTTGAAAAAGGATTGGATGTAGAACTTGTTCCATATGAATTAACAGAAGAACAGTTACATGAAGTTCAAACGTTAGCGAAAGAAAAGTATGAAAGTAATGAGTGGAATTATAAAAAATAAGAGATGGCAATTGCCATCTCTTATTTTTTTATAGTAAATTAAGTACTTTTTCTACTTTGATTCCTTTATCTTGTAAAGAACGAAGGCGACTTACAACGTCCATAATTTCTTTGTCAAATGTAACGCTAATACCTTGGCTTTGTAGTTCTTCTTTTAAGCTTTCAATAGAATCATCTATGTCGATGCCAAGCTCGTAATCTTGACAAACTTCAATTGTCTTTTTCACGAGTTTAACATAATTTTCTTGTAGTTTTGAATTTGTTTCAGTCAAAGCAGGCTGCTTCGGTTTTGCAGGAGCAACCGGTGCTGTCTCTTGCTTTGTAACTGGAGTAGGGACCGCTTTTTTCACAGGCGCTGGAGTAACTAGTTCTACAGCTGCTTCTACGCTTACTGGCTTCGGTGTCGGTACCGGAGTAGGCTTAGGTGCCATAGCAGGTGTTTCCACACGCGTAACAGGCTTAGGAGCAGGCGTAATTGCTTTTGGAGCTTCTACAACTACTTCCTTTTTCGGTGCTGCTTCTACCTGTGTTTCTTCTTGCTCGGCAGCTTCTTTATTTTCTTTACTCCACATAACGCGTTCAATTTCTAGAGAAACATTGTTTTTGTTCATCGCTGTTAATGTAACTTTACCAACTTCAGCGTTTCCAGTGAAATCAACAATTTTATAAATAACACTCTTGTTCCAATCCACGTTTCCGCTCAAAAATAATTCTTCGTTACATTTCGGCGTTAAGCCCTCGATTTTAATTTCTGCGTTTACACCGTTTTCACTATATACCATAATTAGCGAAGCATTTACATCTTCGTCTGCTAACATTAGTTCACGTACCATTTTGCCGGTGCGTACTTGCGTTTTCTTCTTAACTGACATCTAATTTCTCCTCTCAAAAATTCAGTAATAATAAAAAAATCGTATAACGAAAAATAATTGCTCACGAAGATTTATGATACCGATAATAAAAGCATCACGTCAACAATTAACTTTAATTATTTTGCATTTTTCTTATTTTCTTTATGAAATTTTTCAATTTGTAAAATTAGACAGAAGAAAAAACAGCCTTTTGAAGGGCTGTTAAAAATTTGATTTTTTATATAGTAATTTATATAAAATAAAAAATAAGATAGCAATTAAAGCATTTTGCCAAAAGTTTAGATGATAAATGAGATAAGGTTGCTTTTGGAAATAAATATTTAAGAATACAGCGGAACAAAATGGAGTAGCAAATGCGAATCCAAATAGAATTCTTCTTTTCCAATTCATTTTCTGATTAAAGGAGTAACGCTTTAATAAATATAAAATAAATAGTATACCTAGTATAATTATTGAAACAGACAAAGTAGTTCCAAGGATGCTAAAAGGCGGACTTGATAATGTATTGTTTTTTTCAAAGAAAAACATAAAAAATGAAATAATTGCATTTATGCCAAACTGTATAGCAAGAAGTAAGCTAATAGAAAATCCAATTAAAGAGGCTTTTTCTAACTTTGTTTGAGTTGGTAAAGCTGATATAAGTTCATCGCAATAAGATTGTAAATTATCTCCAAAGATGTCATAAGCGTTTTTATTTTCTGCTTGTGCTTCGATGAGGTGATCTAATATTTCTAGTAACAGTTCTTCCATTTGTTGCTCTGGCACGTTAGATAAACGAAGATAAACTAACATATCGCTATAAGCAACTTCATTTTCAGGTGTTAGAAGCTCACGTTTTTTATTATTCAATTCAATCATGTCTTGTGCATTCATCCCTATCACTCCCCCTGTAATAAGTTATTTACCGTAGTTGAAACCATTCCCCAGCTTTGTTTAAATTCTTCAAGCTGCTCTAATCCTTTATCGGTTATGTGATAATATTTTCGCTTTGGACCGAGTGAGGAAGCTTTTAATGTGCCTTCGATCAATTTTTCTTTTTGCATACGTAATAATAACGGATAGATGCTTCCTTCGCTTACGAATGTAAATCCGTGTTTATTTAATTTTGTGCTCAGTTCATATCCGTACACTTCTTCTTGTGAAATGATGTATAGGATGCAACCTTCTAATACACCTTTTAACATTTGGCTGTGCATGATTTCACCACCTTTTACTCAGGTAACTTGCGTTGCAAGGTAGCTGTTATCCAAATTATAACATTCAGTAACTTGCAACGCAAGTTACTGAAGTGGAAAACTTTAATGCGTGTTAATTTTTCAACGTTTCCCATACTAACGAGAGGGAGGGAAGCACATGAAACCATTTATGCCAAAACTCGTTTACTTTGAACCAAAGGCACTTGAATATCCGCTTGGAAAAGAGCTTTATGAGAAGTTTACGAAGATGGGATTAGAAATTCGTGAAACGACATCACATAATCAAATTAGAAATTTGCCAGGAGAAAATGATTTGCAAAAGTATCGTAATGCAAAGGCTACACTTGTCGTTGGAGTAAGGAAGACGCTAAAGTTTGATACGTCAAAACCGTCAGCTGAATATGCAATTCCGCTCGCAACAGGGTGTATGGGACATTGTCATTATTGCTATTTGCAAACAACACTTGGGAGTAAGCCTTACGTTCGTGTGTATGTCAATCTTGATGAAATATTTGAGAAGGCAAAGCAATATATGGATGAAAGGGCACCTGAAATAACAAGATTTGAAGCAGCGTGTACATCAGACATTGTTGGGATTGATCATTTAACACATGCATTAAAGCGGGCGATTGAATTCATTGGAGAAAGTGAATATGGGCGCTTACGTTTCGTCACGAAATATTCGCACGTTGATCATTTATTAGATGCAAAGCATAATGGGAAAACTCGTTTCAGGTTTAGTATAAATTCACGATATGTAATTAAAAATTTTGAACCAGGGACATCGCCATTTGAGGAGCGAATTGAGGCGGCACGTAAAGTAGCAGGTGCAGGTTATCCACTTGGTTTTATAGTCGCGCCACTTTATATGCATGAAGGATGGGAAGAAGGATATCGTGAACTATTTGAGCGACTGTACAATGCGCTGAAAGATATGACGATACCAAATTTAACGTTTGAATTAATTCAGCATCGTTTTACGAAACCAGCGAAAAAGGTTATTCAAGAGCGTTATCCAAATACGAAGCTTGAAATGGATGAAGAGAAGCGGAAGTATAAATGGGGACGATATGGCATCGGAAAATATGTATATAAAAAGGATGATGCAGCAGTATTGGAAGAAACGATAAGAGGTTATATAAATGAATTTTTTCCTAATGCAGAAATACAATATTTTACTTAAGGGGGGTCTGTATGCAAATACAGATTCTTTTTTGTTTTATATATTTAGGCTCGTTTTCAACTTGTCACGTTATTCTTTCTGGTGTATCATTTTATTGATTGCTTCGTACGGAATAAGCAAAATGAACTTGGATGGAGGAAACCGATGCCTACCCCTAGTATGGAAGATTATATTGAACAAATTTATTTGTTGATTGATGAAAAGGGTTACGCCCGCGTATCTGATATTGCTGAAGCGCTTAGTGTACATCCATCCTCTGTAACAAAAATGGTGCAAAAATTAGACAAAGATGAATATCTAATTTATGAAAAATATAGAGGGCTTGTATTAACAACAAAAGGTAAAAAAATCGGAGAACGTCTCGTATATCGTCATGACTTGCTAGAGCAATTTATGCGTATTATCGGTGTGGATGAAAGTAAAATTTACAATGATGTAGAAGGAATTGAACATCATTTAAGTTGGGAAGCGATTGATCGCATTGGTGATTTAGTGCAATACTTTGAACAAGATACAGTCCGAGTGGAAACACTTCGCGGTGTTCAAAGAGCAAATGAAGAGAAAAGTAATTAAGGGGAACGTATGGCGTTTCCTTTTTTATTTCAATTCGAAAAGGATGGGAGAATTATGAAAGCAATTATTTTTGATTTTGATGGATTAATTGTGGACACAGAAACGATATGGTTTCACTCTTTCAGAGATGCTGTTCGTGAATACGGCGGGGAACTACCTTTAGAGGAATTTGCGAAATGCATTGGAACAACAGATGAGGTACTTTATACATATCTAAATGATCAATTAAAAGAGAAGTTTAACAAAAGTGTATTAAAAGAAAAAGTGGCAACTTTACATAAAGAGAAAATGAGAATACCAGAAGCTCGTGACGGGGTAAAAGAATATTTAGAAGAAGCGAAAGAAATGGGATTAAAAATCGCACTAGCTTCTAGTTCTTCTAGAGAATGGGTTATTCATTTTTTAGAAGAGCTACAAATTCGAGAATATTTTGAAGTAATTAAAACGAGAGAAGATGTTGAGAAGGTAAAACCAGATCCAGCTCTTTATCGAGTTGCAATAGAAGAATTAGGAATTAAGTCATCTGAAGCTGTTGTATTTGAAGACTCATTAAATGGATTGAGAGCAGCAGTTGCAGCGGGATTAACGTGCGTTGTGGTACCTAATGATGTGACACGGAATTTACCGTTTGAAAATCATCATCTTCGAATTGAAAGTATGAGAGAGAAAAGTTTAAAAGAAGTGCTTCAAAGTATAAAAAAAGACCGTATTTCCTAAAAGGAAGCACGGTCTTTTTTTTTGCTTTTTTTGCCTTCAATGACAGTTAAATGAGACTGTTTTCTTTTTCGTTTCAAAGTGGAAGAATTCCCTTTTTTACTTTTGTCATTAGAAGTATTTGACTTAAAGAAAGAATTGCCTAGGGGTGCTACATTTTGTTTCCCATGTTTGCGGTTCGATTGTTTTGCCGCACGCTTATATGAGCTTTGCGAATTTGCGGAACCACTGGAATTTGTAAACATCTTGTATAGCAAGTAAAAGATACCGACAACAAGTAACATGTACCCGATATTTCTTAATACACCCATGGGATTTGTAATAACAGATGAAACAAGGCCGAATATTGCCAATCCGATAATAAGCACAAATATAGCGAAAGTAAACGAACGACCGTTCATAAGGGACACCTCCTAAAAACATATATTGAAATTAGTATATTAACGATGAGGAAAGGAGTTGAACACCATTTTTAAATAATTATTGTTTGTTCTCTAAACGTAATAATTCTTCAAACGATGCAATTGCTACTTCCACTTGATCATCTGTTGGTTCTTTCGTTGTTAATAGTTGTAGCCATAATCCAGGATATCCAAGTACGCGTAATACGGGAATGTCTCGTAATCGATTTGTAAATTGCAATACTTCAAAAGAAATACCAAGTACAACTGGAATTAATAAAATTCTGTTTATAACTCGTGCCCAAAGAGGATCTGTAGGGACTAGGAAATAAACGAACATTCCAATAATGACTGTAAATATAATAAAGCTACTGCCGCATCTATAATGGAGACGAGTTTGCTTTTGAACGTTTTCTACAGTCAGAGGAAGGTTATTCTCGTAAGCATTGATTACCTTATGCTCTGCACCGTGATACTGAAATACCCGCTTAATAAGTGGGGTTAAAGAAATAAAGTATATATAGCTCAATAATAGCATGAGCTTAATGACACTTTCGACAATGATTTGCCCAGTATGAGATGGGAAAATCGGTCTCGTTAATTCAGCTAATAGTGCAGGAACTGCTGTGAAAATGACTTTACCGAATATAAAAGATAAAACGCCAACAGCTGCAACTCCTAATACCATCGTTAATTTTGATTGTTCTTCTTTTTTATTTGCAATTTGTTCATCATCTTCTGGGTGGACGTCAAATCGTTCTGAAGCGAAGTTTAAATGCTTTGCTCCATTCGCACTTGCATCCACAATAGCGGCAATCCCTCGTAAAAATGGAATTTTTTTTAGGGTAGATAGTACTTTATTACGAACGCGTGGTAATCGATAAAATTCAATCGATTTATCTTTACGACGAACCGCTGTAACAGTATATTCTCTACCGCCAAACATAACTCCTTCTATGACCGCTTGCCCGCCATATATTTGTTTTGACTCTTCTGCCATGTTAACACCAACCTGTATTTGTTTCTCTCTTATGTAGAAAAAGAGGCAATTGTCATACTGGGTTCTGTCGTTTTGAAATAAGACAATCACCGAGTTTCCTTTATTTTATCGGCAAATACAAGTAGATGACAAGGGAAAATGTTATGAGAGTCGGACATTTCTTATTCTTTTTATAGACAAATTTCGCAGGATTTAAACATGCTTCAAAATAGTTTCGGGCATACTATTGAGCGGAGGTGTCGATGTGAGTCAAGAACAATTAGGAACAAGGAATTTTGTGCAGATTGGTTTGTTTGGTGGAATCTTTTGGGGCGGGATCTGGTATTTCCTTCATATATTTTCATTCACGGAGGCGGGACCGAATTATTTCCTTTTACCATTTGCGTTTGGAAGTTGGAAAGAGGGTGTATGGGGCAATGTGTTCGGAATAGTGTGTATGGGACCTCTTTCAATTTTGATCGCCTTTTTGTATAAAGCATTTTTTGCGAAGTTTGAAGGGATTATAGCGGGAATTATTTATGGGCTATTTTGGTGGGCACTACTGTTTTTGGGGATGGGTTTAATGGCTCCTGTTATTAAAAGTGCGCTCCATTTACCAAAAGAGACAATTGTGACGACAATATGTATTTTTATATTGTATGGTGTGTTTATAGCATATTCTGTTTCTTACGCAGTAAATAGCAATAAAGCAGAACAAGAAGGGTAAGAGAAGACGAACTATTCAAATAAGTAACTCCTATGTTAAAATATTGTATAGATATTTAATATTAAGGAGTTTTAAGAATATGAAAAAGTTACTCCTCGTAAACGGTCCTAACCTAAATCGCCTCGGTGTTCGTGAGGTAAATGTATATGGAAAGGGCACGCTAGCGACACTTGAAGCAGATATGAAGCAAGAAGCAGAAACAATGGGAGTGGAGTTAGAATGTTTCCAATCGAATCATGAAGGTGCCATTATCGACATTATTCATGAAGCGGAAGATATATATGAAGGGATCATTTTAAATCCGGGAGCATTTACGCATTATAGCTATGCGATTCGTGATGCCATTGCGAGCATTTCGATTCCTGTTATTGAAGTACATATTTCTAACATTCATCAGCGTGAATCGTTCCGTCATGAATCTGTGACGGCAGCTGTTTGTGCAGGTCAAATTGTAGGATTTGGTTTTTATGGCTATAAGTTAGCATTATTTGCATTAATGGAGAAATTGAGGGAGGCATAAAGTAATGGAGAAAATTGAAAGATTACGAAGTGCATTTGATGAGGCTGGCATTGACGGTATTTTGTTAACAAATGAACATAGTCGTAGATATATGGCTAACTTCACAGGAACAGCAGGCGTTGTTCTTATTTCAAAAGATCGTGCTCAATTTATTACAGATTTCCGTTACGTCGAGCAGGCAAGTAAACAAGCGGTTGGATATGAGGTTGTACAGCACGCAGGATTGATCATTGATGAAGTGGCAAAGCAAGTGAAAGAGCTTGGAATTCAAAAACTTGGTTTTGAGCAAGATACTCTTACATATAGTTCTTATTCAGTGCATAAGGAAGCGATTGATGCTGAATTTATCCCGACTTCTGGACTTGTAGAAAAGTTACGCTTGATAAAGACTGATTCAGAGATTAAGATATTAAAGGAAGCTGCACAGATTGCAGATGCTGCCTTTGAGCATATTCTATCATTCATTCGCCCGGGAGTATCTGAAATTGAAGTGTCAAATGAACTTGAATTTTTCATGAGAAAACAAGGAGCAACATCTTCTTCGTTTGATATTATCGTTGCTTCAGGTCTTCGTTCGGCATTACCGCACGGCGTGGCATCTGAAAAAGTGATAGAAACAGGAGATTTCGTTACATTAGACTTCGGCGCTTATTACAAAGGATATTGTTCTGATATTACTCGTACGATTGCAGTCGGTGAACCATCTGATAAATTAAAAGAAATTTATAATATCGTTTTAGAAGCACAACTACGTGGTGTGAACGGTATTAAAGCTGGTTTAACAGGTCGCGAGGCTGATGCGCTAACGCGTGACTACATAACGGAAAAAGGATATGGTGAATACTTTGGACACTCTACTGGTCATGGAATAGGTCTTGAAATCCATGAAGCACCAGGTTTAGCGTTCCGTTCTGATACAGTACTTGAACCAGGTATGGCTGTAACAGTAGAGCCAGGTATTTATATTCCAGGTATTGGCGGCGTACGTATTGAAGATGATATCATTGTGACAAGTGAAGGTAATGAAGTAATTACGAAATCACCAAAAGAACTTATTATTTTGTAATACACAGGAGGATTTTTTTACATGATTTCAGTAAACGATTTTCGTACAGGTTTAACAATTTCAGTGGACAATGCCCTTTGGCAAGTACTTGATTTCCAACACGTAAAGCCAGGTAAAGGTGCTGCATTCGTTCGTTCTAAACTACGTAATCTTCGCACAGGTTCTGTTCAAGAGAAAACATTCCGTGCAGGTGAGAAAGTAGAAAAAGCACACATCGAAAACCGTCGTATGCAATACTTATACGCAAGCGGTGAGGCTCACGTATTTATGGATAACGGAACTTATGAGCAAATCGAACTTGGTGAAAAACAAATCGAGCGCGAGCTTAAATTCCTAAAAGAAAACATGGAAGTAGCAATTATGACTTACCAAGGCGAAGTACTTGGTGTTGAACTTCCAAACACAGTTGAATTACAAGTTACAGAAACAGAGCCTGGTATTAAAGGTGATACTGCTTCTAACGTAACAAAACCAGCTACATTAGAAACTGGTCTTGTTGTACAAGTACCAATCTTCATTAACGAAGGCGAAATGCTTATCATCAACACTGGTGAAGGTAAATACGTTTCTCGTGCATAGTAAAAAAACACTCGTGATAATTCACGAGTGTTTTTTTTATAGGAAATAGGGTAGATAGTAAATAGCTGTTACTATAAAACTGACTAAAACAAGTGAAAGAGTACCCATAATAGATGGAGTCAAAACAATTTGAAATGGTTTTATTTCGCCAGTCTCAACGCCAGTTAATGTTTTGCTTATTGCGTGATCTGTAATGTTATTTCTATGGTTACTCATAATAATTAACCACATAATTGCAAATATTGCTAAACTACCAAGGAAAAAGGTCTCTATAAATGACCAACCGACTAATAATGAAAAAAGATAAATAAGAGCTAATTCTACTACAACGGTTAAACTAATTTTCAATGCCTTCATATTTTTCCTCCTCATTCTGTAATTTCAACCAGTTTAAAAAATTTTCACGTGACACGACATGCAGAGAGCAAGGTGACCTTACTTCTTTCTCTAGTGCAGCGTGTTCGTCTGGAAACTTGTTTTCCACATGCAATGAAATATAGGGTAGTTTTTCTTGTGCTTTTAGTGAGCGGATATTATTCGTTTTAGCACCAGCAAATACGTAGGAAAGTTGTAAGTCTAAAAAGGCGATTTTAAAGATTTCTTTTTTAGCAGCCTCGTTATAGCCTTTTCCCCAGTATGGATAGCCAATCCAACTACCAATGTGAGATTGCTTTTTTTCATTATTAATATGTTTAAGTGTGGTGAGGCCAATTATTTCATTTTCTTCATTCACAATCATTCTCGATAAGGATTTCTTTTGACGCTCTTCTTCTATTGCGAAAAGAAGAAATGTTTTCGTGTCTTCGATGTTTTCTACCGTTATCCCCAATGCATTTTTTATATGTGGATCACTTGATAGCTCGAAAATCACATTTGTATAGCATAAATCTAGTGGTAATAAAGTGACGTGCTGCATGGTTTAAACCCCTTTCAAATTAAATATACCATAATATACCATAAAATAATATGAATATTCAGATTCTAATTCAGACTTTAGAGAAAAATTATGTTTTTACTTCTGAAATAGACAACCTCTGCATATGGTTGTACAAATATATTCTTTTTTAGAATACGAAGTTAGTAACTGTTACGGGAGAAGGTGGAAGAATGAAACAGTGGCTAGCGGCAATGGAAACATCCGTGCTTGTTATGGGGGCACTTCGATTATTTTCAGGTAGTGCGGAGATATTTGCTGCTTTGCTTATGCTTTATGTGAATGATGCGAAGAAAGCGTTGTTTATAAATGGTATGTTGGCGTTTGTTGGACCTACCGTATTAATTTTAACAATGACAATTGGGATAGCGAGTGTAGCAAGTGAAATTTCTTTCTTGAAGCTCTTTTTTCTAGCGCTTGGAATTTGCTGTATTTTTATCGCATTACTGAAATAGTAAGTCGAGTATAGTGGGGAGAAGCCGATGAAAGAGGTATTAGAAGTTTTACCAAAAACGATGAAGTACTTAATTGAAGAATGTAAGCAATACGATGCTTTAGAGGAAATTCGTGTTCGAATTGGAAGGCCGCTAGAGTGTATTGCACACGGAAAGGTGTTTTTTTATGACTATATCACTACTGCAGAGGATGCTATTTACTTATTGAATAAATTAAGTCAATTCTCAATTTATACGATGGAAGAGGAATTAAAACGTGGGTATGTGACGCTTCGCGGGGGGCATAGAATCGGGTTAGCAGGAAAAGTCATTACAGAAAAAAGCGCAGTGAAAATGATTCGTGATGTCTCTTCCTTTAATATTCGTATTGCTCGTCAAAAAATAGGGATTGCTGAACCGCTTTTGCCATATTTGTATGAAAAAAGGTGGTTAAACACGATGGTAATTGGCCCTCCCCAAACGGGAAAAACGACACTTTTAAGAGATGTAGCACGTTGCATGAGTCAAGGGGTAAGTGCTTCGGAAATTCCTTCCTGTAAAGTGGGGATCGTTGATGAACGTTCAGAAATTGCTGGCTGTGTGAAAGGAATCCCGCAATATGATTTTGGTACCCGAGTCGATGTGTTAGACGCATGTCCAAAGGCAGAAGGAATGATGATGATGATTCGTTCTATGAGTCCTGATATTTTGATCGTAGATGAAATTGGCCGTAAAGAAGATAGTGAAGCAATTATGGAGGCAGTGCATGCAGGTGTTCAGCTTTTTATAAGCGCACACGGATTTTCCTATGAGGATGTTGTGAGACGTCCATCGCTCAAGGCAGTGCTAGAGCTTGGTATATTTGATAGGTTTGTGGAGTTGTCAAAAGCGAGGGGTCCAGGAACGGTTATGCAGGTGAAAGATAAATATGGAAAACCAGTGTTATCAAATAGAAAGGCTGAGGGCGTATGGTGAAAATATTTGGTGCAGTGTTAATCGTTGCGGTCAGCACCTTTTTCGGGTTTTCGTACGCTAAAAGATACAGTGAGAGGCCGAGGCAACTTAGGTTATTAAAATCAGCACTTCAATCATTAGAGGCAGAAATTATGTATGGACACACACCTTTATCTGAGGCTGCCGAGCGATTAGTTAAACAAATGCCAAAGCCATTAAATTGGATATTTCAAAGTTTCGCTAAAAAACTAGAAAGTGGAGAACAAACGGTAAGGGAAGCTTGGATAGATAGTTTGAAAGAGAATTGGAAGTTGACGGCTTTTCAACAAACCGAGTATGAAATACTGCAGCAATTTGGTGAAACGCTAGGGCAACATGATCGTGAATCACAACAAAAACATATTCGCTTATGTATTACACATTTGGAGAGAGAAGAAGAGGAAGCGAAAGCTTTACAACTGCAATACGAAAAAATGATTAAGAGCTTAGGGGTACTAGCAGGGCTACTAATTGTAATTTTACTGCTATAGGGGGGAGAAAGGCGATGTCCATTGATGTTGGATTAATATTTCAAATCGCCGGAATCGGCATTGTTTTAGCTTTCATTCATACTGTACTAAAAGAATTGAAGCGTGAGGATATTGCAAATTGGGTTATCCTTGTCGGTTTTGTCGTCATTTTATTTCATGTTGCATTTTTAATTAATACGCTATTCGACAAGATTAAAAGTGTCTTTCTCTTCCAGTAAAGGAGGCGGTTCGAATCGAAATTATACAAATTGTCGGATTAGGCCTCGTTGCTACGTTTTTAGCTGCTGTTTTGAACCAGCATAAATCTAGTATTACATCTTTATTTATTGTGTTCGTAGGTAGCGTGATGTTTCTTATTTTAATCGATCAAATTCATTCTATTTTACAAATGATTGAGAGAGTAGCGAGTGAAGCGAAAGTTAGTAACGTCTACGTGGAAACGTTACTAAAGATTATTGGAATTGCTTATATTGCCGAGTTTGGAGCTCAAATTACAAAAGATGCTGGTCAAGGTGCCATCGCTTCGAAAATTGAACTTGCTGGGAAAATCTTAATTCTCGTTATGGCAATTCCTATTTTGACGGTTGTAATTGAAACTATTCTCGGATTTTTACCGACGGGATAAGGGGGAGTGAATGTTGAGGAGGTTTGGAGCTAAGCTGCTATTTGCTTGCTTCCTTTTCTTTTCTTTACCGGTTGTTGTACAAGCTTCTCCTGTAGAAACAAACGTCGTTGATCAACAATTGGATAAGCTCGGAATTGAAGATGTGAAGCAATTTTGGGACGGGCTTGTTACAAAATATGGAGGCTATTTGCCAGAGAGTCAAAAAGGGAGTTTTATGGAGTTTGTAAAGGGAGAAAAAGAATTCTCTCTAAAAGAGTGGATGATAGGGTTATTAAAATATTTATTTCATGAGCTTGCAGCTAATGGAAAACTGCTTGGCACACTCATTATGCTCACAATCTTTAGTGCATTGTTGCAATCACTGCAATCCGCTTTTTCAAAAAGTAGTGTAAGTAAAATTGCTGATGCTGTTGTATATATGGTACTTATTATTTTTGCTTTAAATAGTTTTTATGTCGTTATGACATATGCAAGAGAAACGATACAAACAATGGTAGATTTCATATTAGCGCTATTGCCAATTTTATTGGCGCTTATAGCGACTGGTGGCGGGGTTGTATCTGTATCTTTCTTTCATCCGATTATCATTTTCTTAATGAATACAAGCGGGCTTCTTATGAATTATATCGTTCTACCGCTTTTATTACTGGCAACGATATTAAGTATTGTAAGTACAATGAGTGATCAATATAAAGTGACGAAATTGTCCAAGCTTCTGCAAAACGTTAGCGTTGGGATTATCGGTATTTTCTTAACGATTTTTTTAGGAGTATTATCTGTACAAGGAACAGCAACAGCCGTTGCTGATGGAATAGCTGTGAAAACTGCTAAATTTGTAACAGGGAACTTCATTCCAGTAGTCGGAAGGATGTTTACAGAAGCGGCAGATACTGTTATTAGCGCATCAGGATTATTGAAAAACACAGTCGGAATTATTGGGCTCGTCATTTTATGTTTAATTGTTGCTTTTCCAGCGATTCAAATTTTCTGTATCGCATTTATTTATAAATTCGCAGCAGCAGTATTGCAACCGGTTGGCGGCGGAGCAATTATTCAATGCTTAGACATTATTGGACGAAGCATCATTTACGTATTTGCTTGCTTAGCTATCGTATCATTTATGTTCTTTTTAAGTATTACAATTATTATTGCTGCGGGGAATATTACACTTATGATGCGGTAGGAGGTGAAGAGTATGCAATTTGTTACAGAGTGGATCAGAAATATTATCGTTTTTTTGCTCTTAGCGACAATGCTTCATCTTATTCTTCCAAATTCGAATTTGCAAAAATACGTTAAATTCGTTGTAAGTCTTTTGTTAGTCGTATTAATTTTAACACCCCTTTTTAAACTATTGCAGACAGATGTAAATGAAGTAATTGCAAATTTTAATGAAGAAAAGTACGTAGCAGAAGGATCTGTAAAAAATTCAATAGATTCGAAGAAAAAAGAAATACAAGCTCTAACACGTGCATATAGTTTAGAAGAGATGGCTACCAAAATGAAAAAAGAAGTAGGAAAAGAGTTTGAGAAACAGTATGGTATGTCAGTCTCTGAAATACAAATAGTCGCAGCGGAAAGCACAGCGGAAGTAAAGTCAGCGAAAGATATTCAATCTGTTGTTGTGACGTTAAAAGAAAAAGAACGTAGTAAAAATGATGCAATCGAAACAGTAAAACCAGTTGAAATTAACACGAAAGAACCACCGAAAAAAGTAGAGGAAACGAATGTAGAAATGAAAGACTTCTTTTCAAGCAGGTGGCAACTAGAGAATAAACAAATCCAAGTTCAAATGGAAGGGAGGACAGGTAGAGTAAATGGACAATAAAGATAAAAATTCGAAGTTCTCATTTTTTCGAAACTTATTGAATGGAGATGAAAAAGAAAGTAATGAGAAGGGAAGAAAGGTAACACCTAAGTTCTTACTTGTCCTACTCATACTTGGAATTTTGCTTATGTTTTCTAGTAGTTTTTTTTCAAGTAAAAAAGAAGAAGTACCTGTATTTAAAGAACAAAAAACTCAAAACCAGGAAAAAGATGTACCAACTTTTGGACAAAAAAATAATGATAATATGTCAAATGTAGAAAAATATGAAAAAGCGTATGAACAAGAATTAAAAACTGCTTTAGAAGAAATAGCAGGAGTAAAAGACGTAACGATTAAAGTGAATTTAGATTCATCTGAAGAAAAAATTTTAGAAAAAAATACAGTGAAACGCTCACAAACAACAGGTGAAACAGATAAAACAGGCGGTAAGAGAGAAGTAGAGGACGAGTCTCTTGATGAAAAGACTGTCATTATACGTGAAGGGGATAAAGAAACTCCTGTTGTTTTACGAACAGAGAAGCCGAAAGTACGTGGTGTTCTTGTCGTAGCAAAGGGAGTGGATAATATACAAGTTAAAGCAATGGTAAAAGAAGCTGTGATAAGGCTGCTAGATGTACCGGCCCATCGCGTTTCAGTTTCACCGAAAAATTGATAGGGAGGAAATAAAGTGTTAAAAAAACAAACAGTTTGGTTATTAACGATGTTAAGTTTAGTTGTTGTACTATCTGTGTATTACGTGACAACTCCTGACAAAATGAATACAGCATCGCCGGCAACAGGTGAAAAGATTGGACAAGAAAAACAAGGTACTGATAAAGCAGTAACAAACGAAGCGCCTAAAGAAACTCCGAAAAAAGAAAATACAAGCAAGGAAACAACAAATAAAGAAACAGACAAAAAAGAAAATGCAAAAAAAGAAACAAGTAAAAAAGAGGGCAATGTATCAGTTCAATCAAGTGATGAGAATTTCACAGCTTTACGTATGCAAATGGAAGATCAGCGTAGTGAACAAAAAGCAAAATTACAAGAAGTGATGAGTTCAACAAAAGCTTCAGCAACAGAAAAGAATAAAGCGAAAGAAAATTTTGATGCCATTACGACAATGGAAACGAAGCAAGAATTACTTGAGACAGTAATTAAATCTCAAGGAGGATATCCAGATGCTCTTGTAAGAGCTGATGGCACTGATATTAGAGTAACGGTTAAAGCGGCAAAACATTCACAGAAAGAAGCAAATAAAATTATTCAACTTGTAAGAAGTGAAGGCGGATCAAAAGATGTAGGTGTGAAATTTGATCCACCAGCGAAATAAGTGAAACTTTAATCCGTAGGGATTTCCCTGCGGATTATTATCTTTTACTAAGCAAAGGGTATGCAAATAGTAAAATAGAGTATGTAAGTAAATGTGTGAATAGAAAAAAGCTATCATTTTCGATAGCTTTTTTCTATGTCGTCTTTGTAATTATTTTTACTATGTTCAACTCGGAATGGAGAAACACGTTGTGAGTAAAAGATTAATGGTTCATGGTACTGATGATTACTTTTTCCGGATTTGACGTGGATGAAAAGAACGCATGCCCAAACGATTACGGCAGGTAAAAAGAGAATGAGCCATATCATATTTCCACACCTCAACACAATATATTTTCTACACTTTGAACATACTATTCTTATATGAAGGAATGATGAACGGCGTGTAAACAAAAAAATAATATTTGGTAAAAATATGTTATTGACTATAGGTGTGGTGAAGAGTGAGGAGGGAATGGCATGTTTGCTTTGTAACGTTTTGCAAAAGTAGTGAATGTTTTTTAAGAAGTGGTCTTGCCAATTTCATGTGAAACTTGGTATTATTACTAGGTATTAAATTTTTATTGGAATAATATTTTTACAGGAATTTCGATTTATTATAAAGAAATATAAATTGGAATGTTTAAAAAATTTATCGTAAGATGGAAATAGTAAATATTTCTATTAGTTAATGAAATATATTTTCTAATAGAGTACATCGTATTTTTACAGTCAATCTAGTTTTCGTGACGAGAATCTGTAAAAACGGGACAAACAAGAGTATGGGAGTGGATTTTACATGTTTAAAATTCAAGAAGTTCGTGAATTAATTAAATTAATTGATAGCTCTAATATTGATGAATTTGAATACAAAAAAGACGGTACAACAATCAAAATGAAAAAGCGTGGTAATGAAGTTGTTGCTGTGCAAGCACCTGCAGCAAAACAAGCTATGCAACCAGTAGCGCCTGTTGAAGTTGAAACGACAGTAGCAGCAGCGCAAGCAGAAGTGCCAAAACAAGAAGAGAAGAAGGTTGTTCAAAATGAAAACCTACATAAAATCACATCACCGATGGTAGGTACATTCTATTCTTCTTCTTCGCCTGATACACCTCCATATGTAAGTGTTGGGGATAGAGTATCGAAAGATTCTATCGTATGTATTGTCGAGGCTATGAAGTTATTTAACGAAATTGATGCTGATGTAGAGGGCGAAATTGTTGAAATTCTTGTTAATAACGGACAGCTTGTTGAATATGGACAACCGCTATTTCTTGTAAAAGCGTAATAAGGGAGTCTTTGTGATGATAAAAAAAGTATTAATAGCCAATCGTGGGGAAATTGCTGTACGAATTATTCGTGCTTGTAAAGAAATGGATATTGAAACAGTTGCAATTTATTCAGAAGCAGATAAAGAGTCACTTCACGTACAGATTGCAGACGAGGCGTATTGTGTAGGACCAACGATTTCGAAAGAAAGCTATTTAAATTTGACAAACATTATTAGCGTTGCGAAGTTAACAGGCTGCGATGCTATTCATCCGGGATACGGATTTTTAGCAGAGAATGCAGATTTCGCAGAGTTATGCCGTGAATGTAACTTGATTTTTATCGGTCCAAGTCCAGAAGCTATTTCAAAGATGGGCACAAAAGACGTTGCTCGTGATACAATGAAAGAAGCAGGGGTTCCGATTGTACCAGGTTCACAAGGGATTATTAAAAATACCGAAGAAGCGATTGAGCTTGCTAATCAAATTGGATATCCAGTTATTATTAAAGCGACTGCAGGTGGCGGTGGAAAAGGTATTCGTGTTGCACGCCATGAAGAAGAGCTTATAAAAGGAATTCAAATTACACAGCAAGAAGCTAGTACCGCTTTTGGGAACCCTGGTGTATACTTAGAAAAGTACGTTGAAGATTTCCGCCATGTTGAGATTCAAATAATGGCAGATACACACGGAAATGCCATTCATTTAGGAGAGCGTGATTGTACAATTCAGCGCCGTTTGCAAAAACTATTAGAAGAAAGTCCATCACCTGCACTTGATGAAGAGATTCGCAAGCAGATGGGTGAAGCGGCAGTTAAAGCGGCGGTAGCGGTTGATTATACAGGTGCTGGTACGGTTGAGTTTATTTATGAATATAAAACGAAAACCTTTTACTTCATGGAGATGAATACGAGAATTCAGGTTGAGCATCCGGTTACTGAAATGGTAACAGGAATGGACTTAATTAAAGAACAAATTCTTGTTGCTTCAGGAGAAAAGTTATCGTTACAGCAAGAAGAAGTACAATTTAATGGTTGGGCAATTGAATGTCGAATTAATGCGGAAAACCCTGCCAAAAAATTTATGCCATCTCCAGGTAAAGTAGAAATGTACTTACCACCAGGAGGATTTGGTATTCGCGTCGATTCAGCTGTATATCCGGGATATTCAATCCCACCTTTCTATGATTCGATGGTTGCTAAATTAATTGTTCACGGAAAAACACGTGAAGAGGCAATTGCAAAAATGAAGCGCGCACTTAGTGAATTTGTCATTGAAGGCGTACATACAACAATCCCGTTCCATTTGCAATTGCTAGATCATCCTGATTTTGTAAAAGGTGAGTTTAATACGAAATTTTTGGAAGAGCATGAACTTGTGACGCAGTGATACATTAAAGGAGGTTTTTTTCATGGCTGAACATATGTTAGATATGGGTCAAGATACAACTCTTGGTAAAGTAGAAATTGCACCAGAAGTAATTGAAGTAATTGCAGGTATTGCAGCTGCTGAAGTAGAAGGTGTAGCGGCAATGCGCGGTAATTTTGCTACAGATGTTGTTGAGAAGTTAGGTAAGAAAAATCATGGTAAAGGTGTAAAGGTTGAATTAGCAAACGAAGATATTATCGTTGACCTTTATGTTGTAATGTATTTTGGTGTAGCAATTCCAGTTGTTGCACAAAAGATTCAAGACAATATTCGCCAAGCACTCTTTACAATGACAGGACTTGAGCCAAAAGAAGTGAATGTTCACATCGTTGGCGTAACATTCGAAACACAAAAAACAGAAATCGAACCAGTGTAAGAATGAAAAGGTGCCTAGTAACATAGGCATCTTTTTTATCGTTTCATTTCTTCACAAATTACAACCCTCTAATTATTATACTATTTCAAAAAATAAGAAATAAACAAGAAAATGTGTCGTTTTTCCAAAAAACGTACATTGTGATAAGATATGGAACTTGAAGTTAATCTTTTTATTATTTTTCAGCCTTGTAACCCGTGTGTGAAACGATAAATTGTGTTATTATCATTGTATTATAAGGTTGGAAAATCAATGAAAACTGTAAGAGTAAGTGAATTGACGGCTTATAAATTATAATAATATAACAAAGTATAAGGAAAGACTTGAAGCATAAAGGAGAGTTACAATGAAACGTAGGACGGCTAGAGAAAGAGCAATGCAAGCATTATACCAAATGGATATTACAGGTGAATTAGAACCGAAAGTAGCAGTGGAAAACACGCTAGATGAAGGCGAAGAAACAAATGAGTTTCTAGAGTCACTTGTAGTAGGTTTTGTAGAAAATAAAGAAGCAATCGATGAAGCGATTCGTCAAAATTTAAAAAAGTGGAAGCTTGAGCGTATTAGTATTGTTGATCGCAGTATTTTACGTGTAGCTGTGTATGAAATGAAATACATGGAAGAAATTCCACACAACGTAACAATTAACGAAGCAATTGAAATTGCTAAAACATTTGGGGATGAGGAATCTCGTCGTTTTATTAACGGCGTTTTATCTAATATAAAAGATACACTGTAAATTCTTTAAGGGGGAATCTTAAAATGGTAGCAGTAATCATCAAAGGAAATGAAGTTGCGGAGAAAAAACGAGCACAATTAACAGAAGAAGTTGTGAAGTTGAAAGAGCAAGGTATTGTACCAGGATTAGCAGTTATTTTAGTTGGAGAAGATCCAGCATCTCGTTCTTATGTGAAAGGAAAAGAAAAAGGCTGTGAACAAGTAGGGATTTACTCAGAGCTAATTGAACTTCCTGAAACAATTACTGAGGAACGTTTGCTTGCTGAAATCGATCGCTTAAATGGCGATGACCGTATTAATGGCATATTAGTGCAATTACCTTTACCAAAACATATTGAAGAAAAAGCTATCATTGAAAGAATTTCACCAGAAAAGGATGTAGACGGATTTCACCCAATCAGCGTGGGACGTATGATGACGGGACAAGATACATTCCTTCCATGTACACCGCATGGTATTGTAGAATTAGTAAAAGAAACAAATCTTGATATTTCTGGAAAACATGTAGTAGTAATTGGAAGAAGTAATATTGTCGGTAAACCAGTGGGGCAATTGTTTTTAAATGAAAATGCTACTGTCACATATTGTCATTCTAAGACGCAAAATATGAAAGAGTTATCGAAGTTAGCTGATATTTTAATCGTAGCTGTTGGACGACCTAAAATGATAACAGCGGATTATATTAAAGAAGGGGCGGTTGTAATTGACGTTGGTGTTAACCGTTTAGAAACAGGAAAACTTTGTGGTGATGTTGACTTTGACAACGTGTTAGATGTTGCGGGTTACATTACACCTGTGCCAAAGGGTGTTGGTCCAATGACAATCACAATGCTTCTTCATAATACTGTTGAATCTGCCAAACGTGCAGGTGTCGTTTGTAAATAATTTGAGTCGGCTATGAGGAGAGAGAAATGGAGAAGCAATATTTAACCGTTACAGCGTTAACACGCTATATAAAAACAAAAATAGAATATGATCCGCATTTGCAGTCTGTTTGGTTAAAAGGTGAAATTTCCAACTTTAAAAATCATAGCCGTGGCCACATGTATTTTACATTGAAAGATGAAAATGCAAGAATCGCAGCGGTTATGTTTGCGGGCCATAATCGTAATATTAAATTCAAACCTGAAAATGGGATGAAGGTACTCGTGAAAGGAAAAATCTCTGTTTACGAGGCGAGTGGTTCTTATCAAATTTATATTCAAGACATGCAGCCTGACGGAGTCGGAAATTTACATTTAGCGTACGAACAGTTAAAAGTTCGTTTAGAAGAGGAAGGACTTTTTTCTCAAGTTTATAAAAAAGCGATTCCTCCTTACGCTAAAACAATAGGTGTGATTACGTCGCCAACAGGAGCAGCGATTCGTGATATTATAACAACGATTAAACGTCGTTATCCAATTGGGAATGTTATTGTATTTCCGGTACTTGTACAAGGGGAGTCAGCGGCTCCCTCGATTGTACAAGCGATTCGTACAGCGAATGAAATGGGAGAGATAGATGTACTAATCGTTGGTCGTGGTGGAGGTTCTATTGAGGAATTATGGGCTTTCAATGAGGAAATGGTTGCAAGAGCAATCTTTAAGAGTGAAATTCCTATTATTTCGGCAGTAGGCCATGAAACAGATTTTACAATTGCAGATTTTGTTGCAGATTTACGCGCGCCAACACCGACCGCAGCAGCTGAGCTGGCAGCACCTAATATTATAGAGTTACAAGAAAAGGTATTACAAAGAACTCTGAGATTGCAAAGAGCGATGAGAGAGTTAGTACATAAAAAAGAAGAAAAACTACAAGTGTTGCAAAAATCGTATGCGTTCCGTTATCCAAGACAAGTATATGAGCAAAAGGAAGAGCAATTAGATAGAGCGCTAGAACAGCTTGTTTTAGCGAAAGAGCGCTATATTGATAAAAAGGTGAATCAGTTAAAGCAACTTTCATTTTATTTAGAGAAGCACCACCCATCTCAAAAAATTATGCAAACGAAGGTAGCTGTGGAAACGTTGCAAAAGCAATTACAACGTGAAATGCAAACGTTACTTCAAACGAAAGAATTTGCCTTTGTAAGAGCTGCTCAAAAACTTGAAGCATTAAGTCCGCTTAAAGTAATGATGAGAGGGTACGGGCTTGTATATGATGAAGAGAAGCAAGTGTTAAAAAGTGTGAAAGATGTAAGCCTTGGAGATGCTGTTTCAGTTCAATTACAAGATGGAATACTAGATTGTAGCGTATCAGGCATAGAGGAGCGTGAATTGAATAATGGAAAATAAATTAAGCTTTGAAGAGGCAATTTCGCAACTTGAGCATCTTGTTTCTAAGCTAGAACAAGGTGACGTACCTTTAGAAGAAGCGATTTCTTATTTTAAAGAAGGTATGGAATTATCTAAGCTTTGTGATGAGAAGCTGAAGAATGTACAAGAACAAATGGCAGTTATTCTTGGGGAAGATGGAGAGCTTGAACCGTTTACTGCTTTAGGAGATGAAGCATAGTGACGATTGCTTTTGATACTTTTTTGAAAGAAAGTAAAACTTTCGTAGAAGAAAAACTTGTAAGCTATGCAAATGGATTACAATGTCCAAATGTACTTCGTGAAGCGATGGCATATTCTTTGGAAGCGGGTGGAAAACGTCTCCGCCCGTTACTTTTGTTTGCAACATTACAAGCGTTTGGGAAAGAAAGAAATCTTGGAGTAGGTGCAGCTTGTGCTCTTGAAATGATTCATACATATTCGTTAGTTCATGATGATTTACCTTGTATGGATGATGATGATTTAAGAAGAGGAAAGCCCACAAATCACAAAGTATTTGGTGAAGCGATGGCAGTTTTAGCAGGAGATGGCTTATTGACATATGCTTTTCAAGTTATTATGGCATATGAGCAAAAAGAAATTTCTGCTGAAAAAAAAGTAAGACTTGTACTTGAACTCGCAAAAGCAGCAGGACCAGAAGGAATGGTTGGCGGACAAGTGGCAGATATGGAAGCGGAAGGGAAACGCCTTACGATTGATGAATTGGAGTACATCCATAAACATAAGACCGGAAAACTACTTGAATTTGCTGTACTTGCGGGTGCGATACTTTCTGATGCGACAGAAGAGCAAGAAGAAAAGTTGCTTACGTTTGCCAAATATATCGGTCTAGCTTTCCAAATTCGAGATGATATTTTAGATGTGGAAGGAACTGAAGAAGAGATTGGAAAACCGATTGGTAGCGATCTTTCTAATGAAAAGAGCACATATACGACGTTGTTTACTGTAGATAGAGCAAAGGATATTTTAGAAGAAACAATTGCAGAAGCAAAAGGTGCGATTAGCTCCTTGCAATTACAAGATGAATATTTACTATCTATTTGCGATTTGATTGCAAAACGTAATAACTAATATAACAGCGTTTTCATTTGTTGAGTCATTCATCATTTTATGATATAAATGTAGGAAAAGGTTTTTCTTTTCTTGTTATTGGCAAAAATATATGTAGATTACATTGCCGTTATCACTTTGTGTTAGCGGCTATTTTTTTCATCGCCTGAAGAAATATGGTTTATAATAGGATTAAGGCGCAATAGACTGGTTAATAGCGGGACAAGACGAAAAATAGAAAAGAGAATTTCTTGTTTTGTGTAAATGTTTTTTATAATATTTGACATGTTGACAGATTATGAAATGAAAGTGAGTGATCCATGTGGATCTAACGCAAATTCAAAACCCTAGTTTTTTGAAAGATATGTCTATCAGTGAACTAGAGGGATTGAGTGAGGATATTCGTAAGTTTTTAATTGAAGAGCTCTCTCAAACAGGTGGACATATTGCACCTAATTTAGGTGTAGTAGAACTCACAATTGCTCTGCACAAATTATTTGATAGCCCGCAAGATAAATTTTTATGGGATGTAGGACATCAATCCTATGTACATAAAATTTTAACTGGACGCGCGAAAGAGTTTGGTACATTAAGGCAATATCAAGGTCTATGTGGTTTCCCGAAACGTTGTGAGAGTGAGCACGATGTATGGGAAACTGGTCATAGCTCGACTTCGTTATCGGCTGCAATGGGAATGGCTCTGGCACGTGATTTAAAGAAAACGAAAGAATATGTTATACCAATTATTGGAGATGGTGCTTTAACAGGCGGAATGGCTTTAGAAGCATTGAACCATATTGGACATGAAAAAACAGACATGATTGTTATTTTGAATGATAATGAAATGTCAATTGCACCAAACGTTGGTGCGCTTCATAATGTGCTCGGTCGTTTACGTACCGCAGGAAAATATCACTGGGTAAAAGATGAATTAGAGTATATATTAAAGAAAATCCCAGCAGTTGGCGGGAAAGTGGCTGCGACAGCAGAGAAAATAAAAGATAGTCTTAAATATTTACTAGTATCTGGTGTATTTTTCGAAGAGTTAGGCTTTACATATTTAGGTCCAGTCGATGGACATGATTATGAAAAGTTATTCGAAACGTTGCAATATGCAAAGAAAACAAAAGGCCCAGTACTCGTTCACGTTATTACGAAAAAAGGAAAAGGTTATAAACCGGCTGAGAGTGACGTTATTGGAACTTGGCATGGAACAGGACCTTATAAAATTGAATCAGGTGACTTCGTTAAGCCGAAAGAAGTTGCACCAGCATGGAGTGCTGTTGTTAGTGAAACAGTACTTAAGCTAGCGAGAGCAGATGAGCGTATCGTAGCAATTACACCTGCAATGCCTGTTGGATCAAAACTTGAGAAATTCCAAAAAGAATTCCCAGATCGTATGATTGATGTAGGTATTGCAGAACAGCATGCTACAACAATGGCAGCAGGTATGGCAACGCAAGGAATGAAGCCATTCTTAGCGATTTATTCAACATTTTTACAAAGAGCATATGACCAAGTTGTTCATGATATATGCCGCCAAAATTTAAATGTTTTCATCGGAATAGATCGTTCGGGATTAGTAGGAGCAGATGGTGAAACGCATCAAGGCGTATTTGATATCTCATTCTTACGTCACTTGCCGAATATGGTGCTTATGATGCCGAAAGATGAAAATGAAGGGCAACATTTAGTTTATACGGCGATGCAATATGAAGATGGACCAATCGCATTGCGTTATGCGCGCGGTAATGGACTTGGCGTTCATATGGATGAAGAATTAAAGGCGATTCCAATCGGTACGTGGGAGACGTTAAAAGAGGGTACACAAGCAGCTATTTTAACGTTTGGTACGACAATACCAATGGCAATGGAAGCAGCTGAGCGTCTTGAAAAAGCTGGGGTTTCAGTGAAAGTAGTGAATGCTCGCTTTATTAAACCAATGGATGAAGCATATTTACATGATCTTCTAGGAAAGAATATACCGATTTTAACGATTGAAGAAGCTTGTTTAATCGGTGGTTTTGGAACAGGAGTAGTTGAATTTGCATCTGAAAATGGTTACCATAGTGCATTAGTTGAACGAATGGGTATTCCAGATCGCTTCATAGAGCACGGGAGTGTAACAAAATTATTAGAAGAAATTGGTTTAACGACAGATGCTGTTGTAGACCGTATTCATACAATGATTCCATCAAAACAAAAAAGGGCGTAACAAATGAGCGTAAAAAAAGAAAGAGTAGATGTACTATTAGTAGAGCGAGGACTTATAGAAACGCGTGAGAAAGCAAAGCGCGCCATTATGGCCGGACTCGTATATGCGAATGAGATGAGACTTGATAAGCCAGGAGAGAAAATCTCGCAAGATACTGAGATTACGGTGAAGGGACAAGTTATGCCGTATGTAAGTCGTGGTGGTTATAAACTTGAAAAGGCATTAGAGACATTTCATCTTGATTTACAAGATAAAGTTATGATAGATATTGGTTCATCAACTGGTGGCTTTACAGATTGCGCGCTTCAAAATGGAGCGAAATTATCTTATGCATTAGATGTAGGATACAATCAACTAGCGTGGAAATTACGTCAAGATGAGCGTGTTGTTGTAATGGAACGAACAAACTTCCGTTACGTGACACCAGCAGACTTAGAACGTGGTTTACCTCAATTTGCAAGTATTGATGTTTCATTTATATCATTAAAGCTTATACTGCCAGTTTTAAAAACAATGCTTATGCCTAACGGAGATGTAGCAGCGTTAATTAAACCGCAGTTTGAAGCTGGAAGAGAGCAAGTTGGGAAAAAAGGTATCGTTCGCGATAGAAAAGTACATGAAGCTGTTGTAGAAATGATTGTCGAGTTTGCTTTAAAAGAAGGCTATGATGTGGAAGGTTTAACATTCTCACCAATTACGGGTGGGGATGGTAATATTGAATTTTTAATTCATCTGAAATGGCATGGTGAACGTGAGAATGGCGAAAATCATTCTCCGATTTCTATAGAGCAAGTTGTTACAGAAGCGCATGAAGTTCTAAAACAAAAAGGGAAAGGGGAATAACATATGTTGTTCCTCTTTTTGCTGTAATTGTATAATGATTGTAAAAACAATTGTGTACAAGAAACGAATTATAAGTTAACATAAATAAGTGAAGTATACCAATGTTTAAACTATGGTAAGAGATAGTGTGAGGTGCAAATGTATGAATAAAGGTCAGCGCCATATTAAAATCAGGGAAATTATTGCAAACAAAGAAATTGAAACACAAGATGAATTAGTTGATATTTTACGTAATGAGGGATTTAATGTAACGCAAGCAACAGTATCGCGCGATATTAAAGAACTGCACTTAGTGAAGGTGCCATTACATGATGGGCGCTATAAATATAGCTTGCCAGCAGATCAACGATTTAACCCGTTACAAAAATTAAAACGAAATCTAGTGGATTCATTTGTAAAATTAGACACGGCAGGACATATGCTTGTGCTAAAAACATTGCCTGGTAACGCTCATTCACTTGGAGCACTTATTGATCATTTAGAGTGGGATGAGATCATCGGAACCATCTGTGGTGATGATACTTGCTTAATTATTTGCCGTACACCTGACGATACAGGTGTTGTCTCTGATCGTTTCTTAAATATGTTGTAACAAAAAATCTTGTTTGCTTTCCATCGTAAAGTGGAAAGTGAACAAGATATTTTTATTGGTTAAAAATATGAATTTTCAATTGTAATATAATATTTTGTTTGCATAAAGTTAGAAAATAGATGGATTGACCCGTAAAACAAATGTTTGGTACAATGAAGCGGGTTAGAAGAGTATATACATACAAATATATAGCATGATTATTTGAATGAAGAACTGAGAAAATCCTTTAGTAAGGGATTATTTTATAACGAGGTGAATGGGGCATTGTTATCGGAATTATCGATTAGAAACTTTGCTATTATTGAAGCATTAAATATTTCTTTTCAAAAAGGTTTAACGGTTTTAAGCGGTGAAACAGGGGCCGGAAAATCGATTATTATTGATGCAATTAGTTTACTTGTAGGTGGCCGTGGGTCAGCAGAATTTGTTCGATATGGAACAGAAAAGGCTGAGATTGAAGGGCTATTTTATGTTGAAGATGAGAAGCATCCATGTATTGAAAAGGCAGAAGAGTTAGATATAGAAATAGAAGATGGCATGATTATTTTAAAGCGTGATATTGCTGCGAACGGGAAGAGTGTATGTCGTGTAAATGGGAAGCTTGTTACACTTAGCATATTAAAAGAAATTGGGAAAACACTTGTTGATATTCATGGACAGCACGAAACGCAAGATTTAATGAATGAAGAACGACATCTGTTTATGCTTGATCACTTTGATGGGGATCGAATCGTTAAACAATTAGACATATATCAAAACGTATACGCTGACTATGAAAAATTAAAAAAACAATTGAAATCGTTAAGTGAAAATGAGCAACAAATGGCACATCGCTTAGATTTAATTCAATTTCAGCATGAAGAAATTCGCAAGGCGGATTTAAAGATGGATGAAGAAAATGAATTAACTGAGGAACGATTGCAAATTTCTAATTTTGAAAAGATTTATAAAGCGTTAGGTGATGCATATCGTTCGTTAAGTGCCGACGGACAAGGGTTAGATAATGTAAGAAGTGCAATGGGGCAAATGGAAAGTATTACACATTTAGATGAAGTGTATCAGGAAAATCATGATTCAATTGCAAATAGCTATTACTTATTAGAAGAGGTTGCCTATCAACTGAGAGAAAAGCTCGATATGATGGAATATGATCCAAATCGTTTAGATGAAATCGAAACACGTTTGAATGAAATTCGTATGCTAAAGAGAAAATATGGAAATACTGTAGAAGAGATTTTAGCGTATGCTGATAAAATTGAACAGGAAATTTTTACGATTGAAAATAAAGACGTTCATATTGAAACGACGAAGAAACAGTTGAAGGAATTAGAAAGTGTTATTCTGAAAGAAGCAACGTTGTTAAGTAATATGCGTCATGAACTTGCAGAACACCTTACAAATGCAATTCATCAGGAATTAAAAGAATTATATATGGAAAAAACGAAATTTGAAGTGAGAATTATGAAGAGAGAAGGAAATGCAGAAGAGCCCCTTGTGGAAGGTGCGCCGGTAAGACTTACGGCGGATGGTTACGATCATGTGGAATTTTATATTTCAACGAACCCAGGAGAGCCGCTAAAACCACTTTCAAAGGTTGCTTCTGGCGGAGAGTTATCTCGTATCATTTTAGCTTTAAAAAGCATTTTTTCTAAGCATCAAGGAGTTGCATCTGTTATTTTTGATGAAGTGGATACGGGTGTAAGTGGCCGGGTCGCGCAGGCTATTGCGGAAAAAATTTATCGAGTATCAGTAAACTCGCAAGTACTTTGTATTACGCACTTACCTCAAGTAGCTTCAATGGCAGATTCACATTTATTTATTCGAAAACAAGTAGCGAATGATCGGACAATTACATCAGTTACTGTTTTAACTATGGAGGATAAAGTAACAGAAATAGCTCGAATGATTTCTGGTGTGGAAATCACAGATTTAACGACGGAGCATGCGAAAGAATTACTTACGCAAGCACATCATTTTAAACAGACAGCAGAGGCTATCCAGTAATGGATAGCTTTTTTTCTCAAATGACGATTTCTTAATTCTTCCGGTTATAAATAAAGCACTGCAAGGAGAGATTAAAAAGTGAAGCCAAGAGGCTGAATGTGGGGTAGGAGCGAGGAGAGTGAACAAGTTGAAATTAGAAAAATTTCGAAAAATAATAGGTCTTTGTCTCCTTGTTTCTTTAGTTTTTATTGGATGTTTTAAACCGCTTCGAACGTTTATTTCATCACCGAAACAACTTGTTGTTTTTGAGGGACAACAATCAGAAATATCATCATTACCAGTTTTCAAAGCTTCATCCACAAATCGTCATGTATTTACAGTGAGTTCGAATGAACAAAAACAAGGACTTATGGTAAATTCTCATCAAAATGGTGAAGCTGATATGGTATTTCAGCTTGCTGGTTTTCCAGTGAAAAAAGTAAATGTGAAAGTGTTAAAAGATTTTAAAGTGATTCCAGGTGGACAATCAATTGGTGTGAAATTAAATACAAAAGGTGTACTTGTTGTAGGCCATCATTTAATTCAAACTGAAAAAGGTAAAATATCTCCTGGTGAAATAGCAGGTGTACAAATTGGAGATATGATTACTGAAATTAATGGTAAAACAATTGAAAGAATGAGTGATGTAGCACCGTTTATTCATAATAGTGGAGAAACAGGTGAACCGCTTAATCTTGTATTGTTAAGAGATGGAAAATATATTCGTACGAAGCTAACTCCACAAAAAGACAACGGTGAATCGTCTTATCGAATTGGCTTGTATATCCGTGATTCGGCAGCTGGAATTGGAACGATGACATTTGTTCATCCAGATTCTATGAAATATGGGGCACTTGGTCATGTTATTTCTGATAATGATACGAAAAAGCCGATTCAAGTCGAAGATGGACAAATTATGCGCTCGACAGTTACATCAATTGAAAGAGGTAGTCATGGGAATCCAGGGGAGAAATTAGCAAGATTCTCACCAGACCGTGAAGTGATTGGCAATATTACAATTAATAGTCCATATGGTATTTTTGGAAAATTAAATACGAATATGAAAAACGGTATAATGGATAAAGCGATGCCTATCGCATTATCTCATCAAGTAAAAGAAGGACCGGCAAAAATATTAACAGTTATTGATCAAGATAAAGTAGAAGCGTTTGATATTGAAGTTGTTAGTACAGTGCAACAAAAATTCCCAGCCACAAAGGGTATGGTAATAAAAGTAACAGATAAACGTCTATTAGCGAAAACGGGCGGTATCGTACAGGGAATGAGTGGAAGTCCAATTGTACAAAATGGAAAAGTAATTGGTGCTGTTACACACGTATTTGTAAATGATCCAACATCAGGATATGGTGTTCATATTGAATGGATGTTACATCAAGCTGGAATTAATATTTATGATCAAGAGAAAAAAGCGAGCTAATATATATTATTAGCTCGCTTTTTCTGTTGAAAAATTCGTTGAAATTTTGTAAAAGCTCCGCAAGAGGTGTTTTTTGTTGTAAAATAAAAGGAAAGGGTTGAACGTTTCGTTGTATTTCTATGATGGAATGTGTTGCGAAAGGGAATAAATGAACGATAAACATATTTTTTTGTGATTTTATCGGAAAGTAAGAAACTTTAAAAGGGAATTTTCACACAATTGTCGAACAATTCATGTAGCCTAGAAGGATACACATGTCGGAGAATCGATTCGGTAAGGGAGGAAAAGCTGTGGAGAAAATTAAAGTATGTCTTGTGGATGATAATAAAGAATTAGTATCAATGTTAGAGAGCTATGTAGCCGCTCAAGATGATATGGAAGTAATCGGTACTGCTTATAATGGTCAAGAGTGTTTAAACTTATTAACAGATAAGCAACCTGATGTACTCGTTTTAGACATTATTATGCCACACTTAGATGGTTTAGCTGTATTGGAAAAAATGCGACATATTGAAAGGTTAAAACAGCCTAGCGTAATTATGTTGACAGCATTCGGGCAAGAAGATGTGACGAAAAAAGCAGTTGACTTAGGTGCCTCATATTTCATATTAAAACCATTTGATATGGAGAATTTAACGAGTCATATTCGTCAAGTGAGTGGTAAAGCAAACGCTATGATTAAGCGTCCACTACCATCATTCCGATCAGCAACAACAGTAGATGGAAAACCGAAAAACTTAGATGCGAGTATTACGAGTATCATTCATGAAATTGGTGTACCCGCTCATATTAAAGGATATATGTATTTACGAGAAGCAATCTCCATGGTATACAATGATATCGAATTATTAGGATCGATTACGAAAGTATTGTATCCAGATATCGCAAAGAAATATAATACCACAGCAAGCCGTGTGGAGCGCGCAATTCGTCACGCAATTGAAGTAGCTTGGAGCCGTGGGAATATTGATTCTATTTCGTCCTTATTCGGTTATACAGTATCCATGTCAAAAGCAAAACCTACGAACTCTGAGTTTATCGCAATGGTTGCGGATAAGCTGAGACTTGAACATAAAGCTAGTTGAGAGTAAAAGTAGTAAGGGATTTAAGCTTTAGTAAAGCTTAATAATTCTTGAAATTGATACTCGATATCAAATTTAAAGCCAATAAACTTTTTAATGAAAGACCAATGAATGTTATAATTCGTTGGTCTTTTTATTTTGTTGAGAAAAAGAGATTATTTGATAGTGTGGAAAATAAAACCTATTTTCAGTAATATTACATGTAAGTGAGTTTTTTATAAGGCAATAAAATAGATATAGATAGGGAGAAGGGGAATGGAAAATAAAATTTCAACTTGGCTAGGAATAGTAGCAGCTATGGGAGTTCTTGCTATTGCAGTTACATTTGGAATGTTAGAACTTGCAGATAATCCAGTAGATAAAGAAGTGAGCGCTCAAATAGATAAAAAAGAAGACCAAACAATAGTAGGTAGAGAGGTGGATGGGGTCTTTGTTGATGTGTATGTTACTGAAAATTCTACTGAAAGCGAAGTCATTACAGCGATGCATCGCATGACTCATCAAAAAGTGGTGGCAGAACGAAAATCGGGCTCTATCCCAATGATTCAAAGTAATGCTAAAAAATTAAAAGAAATTATAAATAAGAGTAGCTTTACGAAGAAAAATGAACTTTTAGCAATTGCTGATAGATGGGAGAAAAAAGATTTTAGTAAAATTGTAGAAGATCACAATTATTTCTCGGATGCTCAAGAAGATAGCGTTTGTAAAGTAACTAGAGCAATGGATGCGTTAGAAGAGCAACATTATATTTTAACTACATTCGGGGAGGGAAAAGCGAAAGAACTATACGAATCAGGGGATGCTCCGCACGTTCAATAAAAAATAATATAAAGGGCTTCTAGTTTTTTTATGATCGTGTTTTTAGAACGCAATGGGGACTTATAAATAAATAGTCTGCTTTCTTTATGACGTGTAACAAAAAAAGAAAAGATGTGATTCATTATTAAATGATGAAGGACCGGCTAAATCACATCGTAGTACATCTGTTAAAGGATTTTAGTAGGAAAGGCATCCGTGATATAATAGAAAATAATAAAAAGTCCTGCAAAACAGGACTGTATTATTCTTCGTCTTTATTTTGTTTTTCTAATTCAACTAGCTTTTGAATTAAAATGTGCTGCGGCATATGCATGAGTTGTTCAAGTGGAACACCTAGTGCTTTTGATAAGCGGACTGCAGTATCTGGAGAGATTTGTAATGGTCTCATAGAAGTACCTCCTTTTTCGTATAGTATAGCATAAGATTGGGGGAGTGAGGATGACTCTTATATTTGCACATCGTGGTGCGGCTGGAACGTACCCAGAAAATACAATGATTTCATTTGAAGCGGCTGAGTCTTTTAGAGCGGATGGAATTGAACTTGATGTTCAATTAACGAAAGATGGAAAAGTTGTCGTCATTCATGATGAAACGGTGGACCGGACAACAAATGGAAAAGGCGCGGTTCGGAATTATGTATATGAGGACTTATGCAAGTTAGATGCAAGTTATAAATTTGGTGATAAAGTAGGTTTTTGTAAAATACCACTTTTAGAAGAGGTATTAGAATGGCTTGAACAAACGAGTTTGCTACTTAATATTGAACTTAAAAATAATAAAATTCCATACAGAGGTTTAGAGGAAGAAGTTATAACGCTTGTGCGGAAATTTAGTCTAGAGGATCGTGTTATATTTTCTTCGTTTAATCACTACAGTATGAAACGGTGCCATATGATGGCTCCTGATATTCAAACAGCAATTTTATATCGCGAAGGTTTGCATAGTCCGTGGGCATACGCGAAAAAAATGGGGGCTACAGCAGTACATCCGAATTATCGTTACCTTCAAGATGCTATTGCCGAACTAACGATGGAAAGTGGTGTAGAGGTTCGCCCTTATACAATTAATGAAGAAACGCTTATGCGTAAATATTTTGATATGAATATATCGGCGATTATTACTGATTACCCTGAAACGGCAAGAACGTTAATGCCAATAAAAAAATGAGACCGCGTGTAACGGTCTCATTTTTTTATTTATAAATAGTGGGGCATTCCTATCTTCTAAAGCGAGCTTGTACTTTATTTCGTTTACGGTCTCGGTGCAAGACGAAGCCACCGAAGATATAAAACCCGAGCCCGAAGCAGAGAGCGCCGATTAAAAATTGTAACCACAGTATAGAGATTGGTGGAAATAGAATCCCGAATACAGTATCTCTCATTAACTTTATACCAAACACAGCTAATGAAATAGGGATGAGTGCTAATAGTAGAGCAACGTAACGCTGCATACATAACGCTCCTTTTCAGATTATTTCGTATATTTTAATGATGTTATAGGGAAAGGGGGTTTGTCAAGAGGGTGCTGAACGAGTAAGATAAAAGTGTGAAAAAATTTGCAGAGTTACTTCGAGAGGAAGTGGGATATATGAAACAAAAAGTATTAATTGTTGGTGCAGGTGAAGGCGGGAGCGCACTGCTGAATCTGTTACAAAGTTCGAATATATTTCAAATTATAGGGATTATTGATATAAATCCGTTGGCAAAAGGACTACAAATTGCTAAGGAATACGGGATTGCAATTGGAGAAAGTGTAACTCCATTTCTTTCTATGCATATCGATGTAATATTTGATATGACAGGTGAAGATGATGTGCATAAGGTTTTATTGGAAAAAAAGAAAAAAGACACTCTTCTTATACCAGGTGATATCGCAAAAATTGTTACAGGATTAGCGCATGAGAAGGAAGGGCTAATTGGGCGATTAGAGGAACAAACGCAACAAGGAGAATTAATTTTAAATTCTACACATGATGGCATGATCGTAATTGATCGAGAGGGACAAGTTCGTCTTTTTAATAAAAGTGCAGAGCGTATTATCGGATATAAAAAAGAAGAGGCGATAGGAAAATATATTTTAGAAGTCATTCCAACTAGTAAATTACTTCGCATTATACGTACGAAACAAATAGAAGTAAATTATGAACTAACATTAGAGAATGGAAAGAAAATTATTACAACGCGTATACCGATATTAAAAGAGGGCGGAGAGGTACAAGGGGCATTTGCAATTTTTAAAGATATAACAGAAGTTGTAGATTTAGCGGAAGAAGTTACAGATTTAAAGGAAATTCAAACACTATTAGAGGCAATTATTAACTCATCTGAAGAAGCAATTTCGGTTGTGGATGAAAAAGGAAGAGGTTTAGTCATTAACCCGGCATATACGAAATTAACGGGTTTAACAGAAGAAGATATTATTGGGAAGCCTGCTACAACTGATATTGTAGAAGGCGAAAGTATGCATATGAAAGTACTTCGAACGCGTCGTGCGGTGCGCGGAATACATATGAAGATTGGGCAAAAAAAGCGCGATGTAATTGTAAACGTGGCACCAGTCATTGTGGATGGAATATTGAAAGGAAGCGTCGGCGTTATCCGTGACGTGTCGGAAATTCAAAAGTTAACAAATGAATTGAATAGAGCAAGGCAAATTATTCGCACATTAGAAGCGAAATATTCATTTGATGATATTGTCGGGAATTCAGATGAAACAACGGCAGCTATCGAACAGGCGAAGCTAGGAGCAAATACACCAGCAACAGTACTGTTACGCGGTGAATCTGGGACTGGTAAAGAATTGTTTGCACATGCAATCCATAATGGAAGTAATCGAAAATACAATAAGTTCGTCCGTGTAAACTGTGCGGCCATTTCGGAGACGTTGTTAGAAAGTGAATTATTTGGTTATGAGGAAGGGGCGTTTTCTGGAGCGAAAAGAGGCGGGAAACGTGGGTTCTTTGAGGAAGCAAATAACGGTAGTATTTTTTTAGATGAAATAGGGGAGTTATCTGCAAATACACAAGCGAAACTCCTTCGTGTACTGCAGGAAAAAGAAATTGTAAAAGTTGGTGGAACGAAAGCGATACCTATTAATGTTCGAGTAATTGCAGCGACGCATGTGAATTTAGAAAAGGCTATTCTAGAAGGGAAGTTTAGGGAGGATTTATATTATCGATTAAATAAAATCCCAATTCAAATTCCATCTCTTCGTCAACGTAAAGGAGATATACCGACAATTGCGGACAGATTGATTCAAAAAATTAATCAAGATTACGGTCGTAATGTAGAAGGGCTCACTGATTCAGCCATTTTATATTTACAATCATACGAATGGCCAGGGAATGTGAGGGAACTTGAAAATATTCTGGGAAGAGCTATTATCTTTATGAATTATAACGAGACCTATATTGATGTACACCATTTACCGCCATTACATAACGAAGAGCAGGTGGAGTCAAAGCAATCTCATTTATTACCTGAATTAGAAGAAAAGCCACTTGAACATTTAGTGACAGAGTTTGAAGGGAATATTATTCATGAATATTTGGAGAGATTTGATGGGAATAAAACGCAAACTGCAAAAGCGTTAGGAATTTCCGTTCGAAATTTATATTACAAGCTAGAAAAGTATAACCATGCAAAAAATAGCATGCAATAAATTGCGTACCGTGCAATTTATTGCATGGTATACAAAAAGCGACAAAATAAGACAGAATCTTTTGTTATTTTCCAAAGTATTGATTTTACTGCATTTTGAATGCGTTTTCATTATTGGTAAGACCACTTTTAAAAGTTGGCACGGTATTTGCTTTATAAATAGACGAGGGACGACGGAAAGGGTTGATTACAAAATATGAAGTTAGAATACTTAATTGATCAAGCAGCAGGGCAGCCTAAAAAAACTGTAGCTGTAGCAGTAGCTGAAGATCATGAAGTAATTGAAGCTGTAGCGAAAGCAATTAAATTACAGTTAGCTCAATTTCGTCTATATGGAAATCAAGAAAAAATAATGGGGATGCTACAAGAACATGGTTTACAAACTTCAGAACATGTTGAAGTGATTGCAGCAATGTCTAGTGCAGAGGCTGCAGAACTTTCTGTTAAAGCTGTGAGAAATGGTGAAGCAGACGTGCTTATGAAGGGGAACATCCCAACAGCGAATATTTTGAAGGCTGTGTTAAACAAAGAGTGGGGCCTACGTAAAGGTAGCGTACTTTCACATGTAGCAGCATTTGAAGTTCCAAATTACGATCGTCTTATTTTCGTTACAGATGCAGCGATGAACATCGCACCTGATGTAACACAAAAAGCTGCTATTATACAAAATACTGTAGAAGTTGCCCGGGCAATAGGAATCGACTTGCCAAAAGTGGCACCAATTGCAGCAGTAGAAGTTGTGAATCCAGCGATGCAGGCGACAATTGATGCAGCGATGTTAACACAAATGAATCGCCGCGGACAAATTAAAGATTGTATCGTTGATGGACCACTTGCTTTAGATAATGCAGTATCACAAATTGCAGCAGAGCATAAAGGCATAGTAAGTGATGTAGCAGGTAAGGCAGATATTTTACTCGTCCCAACGATTGAAGCTGGAAATGTGCTATATAAATCACTCGTATACTTTGCGGATGCAAAAGTAGGAGCAATG
This sequence comes from Bacillus sp. EB V-12, assembly GCF_056158125.1. NCBI lineage: Bacteria > Bacillati > Bacillota > Bacilli > Caryophanales > Bacillaceae > Bacillus > Bacillus sp. EB V-12. Next base: position 478,790 of record NZ_JBUXJL010000001.1, read on the forward strand.
ATTGCTGGCGCAAAAGCACCGATTGTTTTAACATCTCGTGCTGATTCAGCAGAAACAAAAGTATATTCATTAGCATTGGCAGTTGCGACTGCTTCAAAATAAACCAAAAAGGGTAAAACATTAGGGGGAAACGACAATGACATTAGAAATCTTCGAATACTTAGAAAAATATGATTATGAGCAAGTAGTATTTTGTCAAGATAAAGAATCTGGTTTAAAAGCAATTATTGCAATTCATGATACAACACTTGGACCGGCTCTTGGTGGAACAAGAATGTGGACATATGATTCTGAAGAAGCGGCGATTGAAGATGCATTGCGTCTTGCAAAAGGGATGACATACAAAAACGCAGCAGCTGGTTTAAACTTAGGTGGTGCGAAAACAGTAATTATCGGTGATCCTCGTAAAGATAAGAGCGAAGCAATGTTCCGTGCACTAGGACGTTATATCCAAGGACTAAACGGACGTTACATTACAGCTGAAGATGTTGGTACAACAGTAGATGATATGGATATTATCCATGAAGAAACTGACTTTGTAACAGGTATCTCACCATCATTCGGTTCTTCTGGTAACCCATCTCCGGTAACGGCATACGGTGTTTACCGTGGTATGAAAGCAGCTGCAAAAGAAGCTTTCGGTACTGACAATTTAGAAGGAAAAGTAATTGCTGTTCAAGGCGTTGGTAACGTAGCATATCACCTATGCAAACATTTACACGCTGAAGGAGCAAAATTAATTGTTACAGATATTAATAAAGAAGCTGTACAACGTGCTGTAGAAGAATTCGGTGCATCAGCAGTTGAACCAAATGAAATTTACGGTGTTGAATGCGATATTTACGCACCATGTGCACTAGGCGCAACAGTTAATGATGAAACTATTCCACAACTTAAAGCAAAAGTAATCGCAGGTTCTGCAAATAACCAATTAAAAGAAGATCGTCATGGTGACATCATTCATGAAATGGGTATTGTATACGCACCAGATTATGTAATTAATGCAGGTGGCGTAATTAACGTAGCAGACGAATTATATGGATACAATAGAGAACGTGCACTAAAACGTGTTGAGTCTATTTATGACACGATTGCAAAAGTAATCGAAATTTCAAAACGCGATGGCATAGCAACTTATGTAGCGGCAGATCGTCTAGCTGAAGAGCGCATTGCAAGCTTGAAGAATTCTCGTAGCACTTACTTACGCAACGGTCACGATATTATTAGCCGTCGCTAATCATTCATATATAACTTTTACAAAAGGTGTGGTTACCTCTTATGAGGTTTCCACTTCCTTTTGAATTTATTAGTGGAGGTAGCAACATTGTCTGTAAATCGAATTCTTGTTATTAACCCAGGTAGTACATCCACAAAAATTGGTGTTTTTGATAATGAAAGACCCGTTCTAGAAGAAACGATTCGTCATGACGTAGAACAGATTGGAAAATATAAGAGAATTATCGACCAATATGAGTTTCGAAAAGAAACGATTTTAGAAGTTCTACATTCTCATGGTATTAACATTTCAAAATTAAACGCTGTTTGTGGGCGTGGTGGATTACTTCGTCCAATCGAAGGCGGTACGTATACAGTAAACGATGCGATGTTAGAAGATTTGAAAAATGGCTTTAGCGGTCATCACGCTTCAAACCTTGGAGGCATTTTAGCATATGAAATTGCTTCTGGATTAAACATTCCTGCATTCATTGTAGATCCTGTCGTTGTAGATGAGATGGAGCCGGTTGCTCGTATAAGTGGCATTGCTGGTATGGAACGCAAAAGTATCTTCCATGCATTAAATCAAAAAGCAGTTGCTCGTAAAGTAGCTGAACAGTTAAATCACAAATACGAGGATTTAAATTTATTAGTTACACATATGGGTGGCGGTATTACAGTTGGTGCTCATAAAAAAGGAAGAGTAATCGATGTGAATAACGGTTTAAACGGAGAAGGACCATTTAGTCCAGAGCGCGCTGGTACAGTACCAGTAGGGCAACTAGTAGAAATGTGTTTCTCTGGTGAGTATTACCGTGATGAAATGATTAAAAAACTTGTCGGACAAGGTGGACTTGTAAGTTTAATCGGTACAAATGATGCGATTAAAGTAGAGCAAATGGTTGAAAAAGGTGATCCTGAAGCAACTCTTATTTATAAAGCAATGGCATATCAAGTTGCAAAAGAGATTGGCGGAGCTAGCGCTGTACTTCACGGGAAAATCGATGCAATCGTATTAACTGGTGGACTGGCATACAGTAAAATTCTTGTCGATGAAATAAAAGAGCGAGTGGACTGGATTGCAGATGTTATCGTACATCCAGGCGAAGATGAGTTAGAAGCGTTAGCAGAAGGAGCACTTCGTGTATTACGTGAAGAAGAAGCTCCAAAAGAATACGTTGTACGTGAAAAAGAAACGGTAGCTAGGGGTTGAGATAATGGCAAAAGAATATGATTTAGTCATCGTTGGCGGCGGTACTGGTGGATATGTTGCTGCAATTCGTGCATCACAACTAGGGTTAAAAACTGCACTAGTCGAAAAAGAAAATCTTGGTGGTACTTGTTTACACAAAGGATGTATTCCTAGTAAAGCTCTTTTACGTAGTGCGGAAGTATATGCAACTGCTAAAAAAAGCGAAGAGTTCGGAGTTATTGCAAGCAATGTAGAACTAAACTTTGCGAAAGTACAAGAGCGTAAAGAGAAGATAGTAACGCAGCTTCATAAAGGCGTTCAACATTTAATGAAACAAGGTAAAATTGATGTGTTTGAAGGTATTGGCCGTATTCTTGGCCCATCTATTTTCTCTCCGATGCCAGGGACAATTTCAGTTGAACTTGCAAGTGGAGAAGAGAATGAAATGTTAATTCCAAAAAATGTACTTATTGCAACAGGTTCTCGTCCAAATTCATTACCAGGTTTAGAATTAGACGGAGAGTACGTAATGTCTTCAGATCATGCTCTAAAAATGGAAACGCTTCCTAGTTCGATTATTATCGTTGGTGGCGGTGTAATCGGTATTGAGTGGGCATCTATGCTTGCTGACTTCGGTGTAGAAGTTACAGTATTAGAGTATGCGAAAACGATATTACCACTAGAAGATCAAGACGTTTCAAAAGAAATGCAACGTCTATTCAAGAAAAAAGGTATTAAAGTGGTAACTGGTGCAAAAGTATTACCAGAAACATTGGTAAAAGATAATGGAGTAACAATCCAAGCTGAACACAACGGTGAAAATAAAGAATTTAAAGCAGAAAAAATGCTTGTATCTGTAGGAAGACAAGCGAATACGCAAAATATTGGCTTAGAGAACACAGATATCGTTGTGGAAAAAGGATACATTCAAACAAATGAGTTTTATCAAACGAAAGAATCGCATATTTACGCAATTGGAGATGTAATCGGTGGCCTGCAACTCGCTCACGTTGCTTCTCACGAAGGAATTGCTGCAGTAGAACATATTGCAGGGAAAGAAGTTACACCAATCGATTACTCTATGGTATCAAAATGCGTATATAGCAGTCCGGAAGTTGCTTCTGTCGGTTTAACAGAACAAGAAGCGAAAGAAAAAGGCTATAAGTTAAAAGTAGGTAAGTTCTCATTCCGCGCAATCGGAAAAGCACTTGTATACGGAGAATCAGATGGTTTCGTAAAACTTGTAGTTGATGAAGAGACAAATGACATTCTTGGTGTTCATATGATTGGACCGCATGTAACAGATATGATTTCTGAAGCGGGTCTTGCAAGAGTACTTGATGCAACACCTTGGGAAGTAGCACATACAATTCATCCGCATCCATCATTATCTGAGGCGATTGGTGAAGCAGCACTTGCTGTAGATGGAAGAGCGTTACACGCATAAAAATGTGGATTTAGGAGGTTATGAAAAATGGCAGAAGTAAAAGAAAAGCGCCATGAAGAGCTTGGCTTAAGTGATGAGCAAGTATTAGAAATGTTCCGTACGATGTTACTTGCACGTAAAATAGACGAACGTATGTGGTTATTAAACCGTGCTGGTAAAATTCCATTCGTAATTTCTTGTCAAGGACAAGAGGCTGCACAAGTTGGAGCGGCGTTCGCTCTTGATAGAGAGAAAGATTATGCATTACCATACTACCGTGATATGGGTGTTGTACTAGCATTTGGTATGACAGCTAAAGAGCTTATGTTGTCTGCTTTCGCGAAAGCTGGAGATCCAAACTCTGGTGGTCGTCAAATGCCTGGTCACTTCGGTCAAAAGAAAAATCGTATTGTTACAGGTTCATCTCCAGTAACAACGCAAGTACCACATGCAGTTGGTATTGCATTAGCTGGAAAAATGGAGAAGAAAGATTTAGTAACGTTCGTTACATTTGGAGAAGGTTCTTCAAACCAAGGTGACTTCCATGAAGGGGCAAACTTTGCTGGTGTACACAAACTACCTGTTATTTTTATGTGTGAAAATAACAAATATGCAATCTCTATTCCAGTTGAAAAACAATTAGCATGTAAAAACGTATCAGATCGTGCGATTGGTTACGGTATGCCTGGATATACAATAGACGGAAACGATCCGCTTGCAGTATATAAAGCTGTAAAAGAAGCAGCAGATCGCGGTCGTCGTGGTGAAGGCCCAACTTTAATTGAAACAGTATCATATCGTTTAACAGCACATTCTAGTGACGATGATGATCGTGTTTATCGTGATAAAGAAGAAGTAGAAGAAGCAAAGAAAAAAGATTCAATTATAACATTCGCGGCTTATTTAAAAGAAGCTGGTGTATTAACTGAGGAATCGGAAAAACAAATGTTAGACGAAATTATGCATATCGTAAATGAAGCAACAGAATATGCAGAAAATGCTCCGTATGCAGCACCTGAAGATGCATTGAAGCACGTATACGCAGAATAGGGGGGAACGTTTCATGGCTGTAATGTCTTATATTGATGCTATTACATTAGCAATGCGCGAAGAAATGGAACGCGATGAGAAAGTATTCGTTTTAGGAGAAGATGTTGGTAAAAAAGGTGGCGTGTTTAAAGCGACACACGGTTTGTATGATCAATTTGGTGAAGATCGTGCGCTTGATGCACCGCTTGCAGAATCTGCAATTGCTGGGGTAGCAATTGGTGCGGCAATGTATGGTATGCGTCCAATCGCTGAAATGCAGTTTGCTGATTTCATCATGCCAGCAGTAAACCAAATTGTTTCTGAGGCAGCAAAAATTCGTTATCGTTCTAATAATGATTGGACTTGTCCAGTTACAATTCGTGCACCATTTGGCGGGGGTGTTCACGGTGCATTGTATCATTCACAATCTGTAGAAGCGATGTTTGCAAACCAACCAGGTTTAAAAATCGTTATCCCTTCTACACCATATGATGCAAAAGGCTTATTAAAAGCAGCCATTCGTGATGAAGATCCAGTATTATTCTTCGAACATAAACGTGCATATCGTTTAATTAAAGGTGAAGTGCCGGAGGATGACTACGTATTACCAATCGGAAAAGCAGATGTAAAACGTGAAGGTGATGATATTACAGTTATCACGTACGGATTATGTGTTCATTTTGCTCTTCAAGCGGCTGAAAAGTTAGCACAAGATGGCATCTCTGCACACATTCTTGATTTACGTACTGTATATCCATTAGATAAAGAAGCAATCATTGAAGCAGCTTCTAAAACAGGTAAAGTTCTTCTTGTAACAGAAGACAATAAAGAAGGAAGCATTATGAGTGAAGTGGCAGCAATTATTGCTGAAAACTGTCTATTTGATTTAGATGCGCCAATCGCACGTCTTGCAGGTCCAGACGTTCCAGCAATGCCATATGCACCAACAATGGAAAAATTCTTTATGGTAAATCCAGATAAAGTTGAAAAAGCAATGCGTGAACTTGCGGAATTTTAATCGGGGGGACTATACATGGCTGTAGAAAATATTACAATGCCTCAGCTCGGGGAGAGCGTTACAGAGGGCACAATTAGTAAATGGCTCGTTAATGTTGGCGATCACGTAAACAAGTATGATCCGCTTGCAGAAGTAATGACTGATAAAGTAAATGCTGAAGTACCATCTTCTTTCACGGGGATTGTAAAAGAGTTAATCGCTGGTGAAGGTGATACGTTAGCTGTAGGTGAAGTAGTTTGTGTGATTCAAGTAGAAGGCGCAGATGAAGTAGCAGCAACAGCTGTTGAAGAAAAAACGAAAGAAGAACCAAAGGCAGAAGTAGCTACGTCTGAAAAAGCACCGAAAGTAAAACAACCAACTGATGGAAAACCACGTTTTTCACCAGCTGTGTTAAAACTTGCGGGTGAGCATAACGTTGATTTAGATCTAGTAGAAGGTACGGGAGCAAACGGCCGTATCACTCGTAAAGATATTTTAAAGCTAGTGGAATCTGGAAATATTCCGCAAGCAGGTGCAGCGAAGAAAGAGGAAGCTGTAGCGGCAGTAGTAGAAGCTCGCCCAGAAGCACCAAAAGCAGCACCAGTAGCGCAAAAAGTAGAAGCTGCGAAACCAGTTTCTGTACCTACAATGCCTGGAGATATCGAAATTCCAGTAACAGGTGTGCGTAAAGCAATCGCAGCAAACATGTTACGTAGTAAACATGAAGCACCACATGCTTGGATGATGATTGAAGTAGATGTGACAAACCTTGTGTCATACCGTAACTCAATTAAAGGTGACTTTAAGAAGCGTGAAGGCTTTAACTTAACGTTCTTTGCTTTCTTCGTAAAAGCAGTAGCACAAGCGTTAAAAGAGTATCCTCAAATTAATTCAATGTGGGCTGGCGATAAAATTGTTCAGAAGAAAGATATTAACCTTTCTATCGCTGTTGCAACAGAGGAAGAACTATTTGTACCAGTAATTAAGCAAGCGGACGAGAAAACAATTAAAGGTATCGCTCGTGAAATTACAGAACTTGCAGGAAAAGTACGTACGAAATCGTTAAAAGCAGACGAAATGCAAGGTGGAACATTTACAATTAATAACACAGGATCATTCGGTTCTGTTCAATCTATGGGTATTATTAATTACCCACAAGCGGCTATTCTACAAGTTGAATCAATTGTAAAACGCCCAGTAATTATGGATAACGGTATGTTCGGTGCTCGTGATATGGTTAACTTATGTTTATCACTTGATCACCGAGTACTTGATGGTTTAATTTGTGGTAAGTTCTTAGGACGTGTTAAAGAAATTTTAGAAAACATGTCAGAAAACAATACATCTGTATATTAATAAAAAGCTCGCTTATGCGAGCTTTTTATTATCTTATTTCTTCATCTACATCCTACTATATGTATAAATACCTTTCCCAGTAATCTTACAATAAACGATTATGTATTAGGAATTTACGAAAATACATTGCTGATATATGGTATATGGATATAAAATAAGAAAAGAATAATTTTTTTGGCAAATCTTACTGATGAAACTGTAGTATAATATATTGTATTGTATGAAAAAGAGAGTTATTCTATATAAGTGTTTTATAGATAATGTGTAATCAGTCGTCAAAACATGAAGAATGTTGACTCCTGGTTTTTTATTTTTGCCGTAACAATGTTTCAGGAGGATGTCATGAAAAGAAGTACCGAGTTTCTAAAAAGTTTAGATGTAAAATTAATTTTAATTTTGTGTGCACTATGTGTGACGAGTATAGCTGCTATATATAGCAGTCAGCAAACGGGACAGTATGGAGCTGCAAACTTTGCTATGAAACAAGGTGTTAACTACATAATTGGGGTTGTATTGTTACTTCTTGTTGCAAGCATCGACTTAGATCAATTGCAAAAATTGTCTTGGCCACTTTATATTGCCGGGTTTGCTTCACTTATTCTTTTGAAAGTATTACCACCATCAGGTTTTACACCTGAAAAATTAGGTGCAAAAAGATGGTTTGTTTTCCCAGTATTTGGACAAATTCAGCCGTCTGAGTTTTTCAAAATTGCATTGCTACTTGTAGTAGCGAGTATAGCAGTAAAACATAATGCACAGTATATGGCAAGGACATTCCAAACAGATTTAAAGCTAGTAGGTAAAATTATGCTAGTGTCACTTCCACCTATGGCGGTTGTATATAGTCAACCTGATACAGGTATGGTGTTCTTATATGCTGCTGCTATTGCATGTATTTTATTTATGTCAGGTATTCAAAAGAAATTGATAGCATTATGTACAGTTATTCCGTTGACCATATTATCTGCTTTAATATTTATTTTCTTTAAGTATCAAGATTTTTTCTATAATAATTTAGTTACTTTACTAAAACCTCACCAACAGTCGCGTATTGTAGGTTGGTTAAATCCATTTGAAAATGCAGATCAAGGTTATCAAACGCAACAATCGATTTTAGCTGTAGGTAGTGGAGGAATGGAAGGTAAAGGGTTTGGGGGAGGAAGCGTCTATATCCCAGAGAAGCATACTGACTTTATTTTCGCTACAATTGCCGAAGAAGGTGGATTTATCGTAGCAGCCTTAGTTGTCTTCTTGTTCCTATTACTACTATATCGAACAATTATTATTGGTTATTCCGCTGATAATTTATTTGGTACATTATTATGCGCTGGATCGATCGGTATATTAACAGTTCAAATATTCCAAAACATCGGTATGATCGTTGGATTAATGCCTGTAAAAGGTATTGCATTACCTTTCTTATCGTATGGGGGAAGTTCCTTATTCTCGAATATGATTATGATGGGGCTCATACTATCGGTACGGAAAACGTATAAAAAATATATGTTTTCAGTTAAGTAAAAAAAGCTGGTTCGTTTTTAAACGAACCAGCTTTTTTACATATATGCTCATAAACGTTGCAAACTAAAACAGGATAGCAGTTTGAGACGGGTAAGGAGTGCAAAGTGATGCATATGCATATTTTTGAAGGAGCACGGCATCTTTCTAATAGTGAATGGGTTATTCGGGCTATTATAGCATACATATTTTTAATATTAGTTGCGAAAGCGATGGGGCAAAGGTCTATCGCACAACTTCGTTTTTTAGATGTTGTATTAGTGTTATTGCTTGGTGGGAATATTTCTAACGCATTGTCTGATGAAAAAGTAGGGTTACTGGGCTCGATGATTACAACGTTCATACTCGTTGTACTTCATATTATAAGCTCAGTTTTAATGCTGAAATGGGATAGATGGAGACGTTTTTTAGAGCCAGCACCTATCATTCTTATACATAATGGTTCCATTGATTTTAGCAATTTGAAAAAGGCGAGAATTACCGTGGAATATTTGTTTTCGGAACTTCGTATGCGAAATGTGAGCGATATTCAAACGATTAAATTAGCATTATGGGAAGCGAACGGTGTCGTTTCTATATTTCGGTATCCAGAATATGAAGCAGTTTCACGGCTTGATCTTAAAGTGGCGGGAAAAAAATCTCCAGTTTCTTTTGTATTAGTAAAGGATGGGAGGATACAGAAAGATGTTCTTGCATTATTAGGAAAAACAGAAGCGTGGGCGAGAAAATTTCTAGAGGAGAGTACAGAAGTCGAATCCATTATGTTAGCTACAGTAGATGAATCACATAAAATAAATATTTTGTTAAAAAAATGAAAAATATACGCATTTTGTCGTTTCGTACATATGATACAATAGTGTGGACAACGAAAAAGGAGGCGATACGGTGGGATATGTAGAAGAATTACGAAAAATAGTTGGTCATCGCCCTTTAATTTTAGTTGGTGCTGTTGTACTCGTTATAAATGAAAATGGATATGTTTTATTGCAGCAGCGGACAGAGCCGTACGGAAAATGGGGACTACCTGGTGGGCTAATGGAGCTTAGTGAATCACCAGAAGAAACAGCTTATCGTGAAGTATATGAAGAGACAGGAATAAAAGTGAAGAACTTGCAACTAATCAATGTATTTTCTGGAGCGAACTACTTTACAAAATTAGCAAACGGTGATGAATTTCAATCTGTAACAACCGCCTATTATACAGATGAATACGAAGGGGATTTTGTTATGAATAAAGAAGAAGCAGTTCAGCTTAAATTCTTTTCAGTAACAGAACTACCTGACTATATTGTAGGATCGCATAAAAAAATGATTGCTGAATATATGAAGATTATGGAAAAAAAGATATAATCATAGTGAAAGAAATACAAAAACACAGTTCTGGTTGGTAGTCCAGACGCATGATTTCATGTCAGTAACCTTCCCCTCCGGGATGTCCCGTATTTCTAATCTTTTAAAGGAGGGGCTGTCAATGGATTTGACAGTATATCACGATGGCCAATTTTTTGTTGGAATCATTACATGCAAAGAAAAAGGGAAATTGTATGGAGCGAGGTATATTTTTGGGGCGGAACCGTCAGATGAAGAAGTGCTTATGTTTGTGAATAGTTCACTTTTAGAGCATTTTCAGCACTTTGCAAAATGTGGTGTAGAAATTAAAGAAAAACAGCGTCCTAAAAACATAAAGCGTACCATACGACAAGCAGCAAAAGAAATAAATATTAAACGTTTTACTAAGGCGCAAGAGGCGATTAGTTTATCTTATGAATTGCATAAACAAGAAAAGAAAGTGCAGTCTAAAGAGAAGCGAGAAGCTGAAAAAGAAAGAAGACGTTTAATGAAAGTACAAAAAGCAAAGCAAAAACATCGTGGTCATTAAAGAAAAGGTGTTAGAGCAAGAGCTCTAACACCTTTTCTATACTTAAATACAAGTAAACTTACTTGTATTTCATAAACATTAACTGGTAAGATACAAATAGGTAGTTTTAGAGGAGGGAAAAGAGTGATTAATTTTAACTTTTTTATGAATGATGTTGTCCGCCAAGCGCGTGAAGAGATTGTCTCTGCTGGATATACAGAATTGACGACGCCAGAAGCGGTAGAAGAAGCGTTTAAAAGAAATGGAACAACACTTGTAATGGTAAACTCTGTATGTGGTTGTGCAGGTGGTATTGCTCGTCCTGCTGCTGCGCATTCCGTACATTATGATAAACGTCCTAACCACCTTGTAACGGTGTTTGCAGGGCAAGATAAAGAAGCGACAGCAAGAGCGCGTGAATATTTCGAAGGGTACCCACCTTCTTCTCCATCATTTGCTTTATTAAAAGATGGAAAAATTGTAACGATGGTAGAGCGTCATGAAATTGAAGGTCATGAACCGATGCAAGTTATTGCCAAACTACAATCATATTTCGAAGAGAATTGTGAAGAACTATAAAAAATAAGAGAAAAGGCGGCACGTCCACAATCAAGTGGATGTGCCGCCTTTTTTATTTATTATTAAAATTTCTGAGATATGCATAGTTGTGTTATTTTATGCATTTTTTTATACATAAAAAACAGCGTTTATATTGTTTGTTTATTTATTTTTATTTTATATATTGCATAAAAATAAAAGTGCTGATACAATACAAACATCGAATAAATATTCTATTAAACTTTTAAATATACATTATTAGGGGGAAGAAAGATGAAGAAGTTAGTATCAATATCGTTTGCACTTATTTTAATTTTAAGTATGTTCAGCGCTTGTAGTAATGGGGAATCGAAAGAAACAAAAGGAAATAAGAAAGTACTCGTAATGGGAACTTCAGCAGATTATAAACCATATGAATACGTAGAAGCTTCAAAAAGTGATGAAATTATCGGCTTTGATGTTGATGTTGCTAAATATATCGGAAAAGAACTTGGGTATGAAGTGAAAGTGAAAGATATGGATTTTGGTGGTTTATTAGCATCTCTTAGTTCAGGAAAAGTTGATTTCGTAATGGCAGGCATGACGCCAACTGCAGAGCGTAAAAATAATGTTGATTTTACAGATATTTATTTTGTTGCGAAAAATATGGTCGTTTCTAAAAAGGATTCTAACATTCAATCTGTAGAGGGTTTAAAAGGGAAAAAAGTAGGGGTACAAACAGGGTCTATTCAAGAAGAGAAAGCAGCAGAATTTAAAAAACAAGTAGATTTCCAAGTTGAGGGACGTGACCGTATACCAGAAATCGTACAAGAAATTAAAGCTGGTCGTTTTGACGCTGCAATTATAGAAGACACAGTTGCTAAAAATTATTTAGAGAAAATGAAAGATTTACAAGGAATTGAAATTAAAGAAGCACCAGAAGAAGTTGGAGCAGCAATTGCCCTTCCGAAAAACAGTGATAAAACAGCAGAATTTAATAAAGTAATTAAAAAAATGCAAGAAAATGGAGAAATGGATAAATTAGTGAAGAAATGGTTTGGCAGCGGAAAATAAGCTGCCTTTCACTTTTCTGTGAGGGGAATGAAAAGAATGAACTTAGATTTTTCGGCGATTACGCCTTCGATACCATATATACTAAAAGGTTTAGAAGTTACTTTGAAAATTGTAGCAGTATCAGCTTTAGCAGGATTTATTTTAGGAACGCTATTAGCACTTTGTAAAATTGCTAGAATACGAGCATTAAATATAGCAGCAGATTTTTATACATCAATTTTTCGTGGTACACCCCTTGTATTGCAATTAATGATTATTTATTTTGGTGTCCCGCAAATAATTGGTTATGAAATACCAGCATTCTTAGCTGCTGTACTTGCATTTAGCTTGAATTCAGGTGCATACATGTCAGAAGTAATTCGTGCTGGTATTCAAGCGGTGGATAAAGGACAAACAGAAGCAGCAATGGCTTTAGGGGTACCATACGGAAAAATGATGAGAAATATTATTTTCCCTCAAGCATTAAAAAATATATTACCAGCGCTTGTGAACGAATTTGCGACACTTACGAAAGAATCGGCTGTAGTAACAGTAATAGGCGCGACTGATTTAATGCGTCGTGCTTACATCGTAGGCGGTGAGACATTTAAATATCTTGAACCATTACTTTTTGTTGGACTGATTTATTATATGTTAGTCATTATTCTTACATTAGTCGGGAAGGCAATTGAAGGGAGAATGAAGAAAAGTGATTAAAATTGAAAACCTTCATAAATCATTTGGTAAAAACGAAGTATTAAAAGGAATTACAACAACGATTGAAAAAGGGGAAGTAGTTGCAATTATAGGACCTTCTGGATCAGGAAAATCAACATTTTTACGTTGTATGAATATGTTAGAAGCACCAACGGATGGTCACATTTGGATTGGAACGGAAGAAGTAACGAATCCGAAAACGAATGTTATGCATGTTCGTGAAAATGTCGGTATGGTATTTCAACATTTTCACTTATTTCCTCATATGACTGTATTAGAAAATATTACGTATGCTCCTACCAATGTAAAAGGGGTAACGAAGCAAGAAGCTGAAAAGAAAGCTGAGAAACTTTTAGAAAAGGTTGGACTAGTAGATAAAAAAGATACGTATCCAAATCGTCTTTCGGGAGGACAAAAGCAACGTGTAGCAATTGCAAGAGCGTTAGCAATGGAACCCGAAGTTATGTTATTTGATGAACCGACATCGGCGCTAGATCCAGAGATGGTGAAAGAAGTGTTAGAAGTTATGAAATCGTTAGTTACGACAGGAATGACGATGGCTATCGTTACACATGAAATGGGCTTTGCAAAAGAAGTGGCAGATCGTGTTCTTTTCTTGGACGGAGGAAAGCTTGTAGAAGATAGTGCGCCAGAAGAATTTTTTGCAGCACCGAAAAGTGAACGTGCGCAACAATTTTTACAAAAAATATTGTAATATGAAAAGGTTATGTGAATAATAAGTAGAAAAGGATGACATTGTGTCATCCTTTTTTTATACTAGCTGTAAATACGTTTATACATATAGGAGTAATGATATGTTTAAAATTGGATACCGTACAGTAAAAACAGCAATAGGGACAGGCGCGGCAGTTTTTATTGCTCAGTTATTAGGGTTGGAATTTTATAGTTCAGCAGGTATTTTAGTTATTTTATGTGTACAAAATACGAAGCGCAAATCGCTTCAAGTGTCGTTACATCGTTTTCTAGCTTGTGTATTATCAATGGTATTCGCGTTTTGTATTTTTGAAACGATCGGCTATACACCACTTGCAATTAGCATATTGTTACTTACATTTATTCCGACTGCAGTAATGCTTAAAATTCAAGAAGGCATTGTCACGAGTTCAGTTATTGTTATGCATCTATATTCATTGAAGCAAATTACATGGCTTATAGTTGGAAATGAAATTGCTATATTAACGATAGGGATTAGCGTGGCGTTATTAGTAAATATGTATATGCCGAGTAGTGAAAATAAGCTAAAAGAGTATCAGGATAAAATAGAGAGCAATTTTAAAACGATTTTGTTTGAAATGGTTGTGTATTTACGAAATCGAGAAAGTAGTTGGAGTGGGGCAGAACTCATTGAAACCGAGAATATGTTAAATGAAGCAAGAGATTTATCGTTTAAAAAACTTGAGAATGCATTTATGCGAGAAGATGATTATTACTATCGTTATTTTAATATGCGTATGCAACAATTCGAAATTTTAGAGCGAATGATACCACTAGCAGCTTCTTTATCATGGACATATGAACAAGCTGATATGATTGCAGATGTTGTTGAAAACATTGGTAATGCTATTAGCCCTGAGAGTACTGGCGTTATTTCCTTAAGGCAGCTTCAAGAAATGAGGGGATTATTTAGAGACATGCCATTACCAGCTACACGCGAAGAATTTGAGATACGTGCGAAACTTGTTCAACTTGTGTATGAAATGGAACAATATTTACTCATTAAAAGTCGCTTTAAGGGAAAGGATAATATAAAAGAACTTATATAGAAGGTAGGAATTATCTATGCCGTATCTTCTCTCTATCATATTATGTCTTTCTTTATCGCCGATTTGGCCTCTTGGGGATAATCCACGTGCCGGAGATCCTTTTATTATTGTAAATAAAGCAACGAATAAATTAGCTTACATTGACGATGGAAAGATTCAAAAGGTTTTTCCAGTAGCGACAGGGAAAACGAATGAATTAACTCCAGAAGGAACTTTTGATGTTGTAATGAAAGCGAAGGATCCGTATTATATTGCGAAGGATATTCCAGGTGGGTCGCCAAAAAATCCACTTGGGTCAAGGTGGATTGGATTTAATGCAAGAGGAACTGATGGAAGTAAATATGGAATACATGGAACAAACCAACCGAGTTCAATTGGAAAGTATATTTCACAAGGGTGTATAAGAATGAAGAAAAACGATGTGGAATATTTGTTTGATCGCATTCCAATTGGAACGAAAGTATGGATTGTGAAATCGAAAAAATCATTTCAGCAATTGGCAAAAGAAAAAGGAGCCGTTGCATATGAAAAAGCCAACGAAAAGGTTGGCTTTTTCTATTATAATAAGTTGTCTTGACATGTGTACATAACCGTGCGTTAATGAGAATATAGAAAGATAAAATTAGATAAAGGGGTTGCTCATATGTACTTGAATCCAAAACTTTCGTATATGCAGTTTTTTATGGGATTTCTATTTGTTATTACATTCATATTGGCAACTTTTAATATATGTTCTTATCTGGTAGCGATTGTATGTATGGCATTACTTAATCTAACTTTTGTTATTGGAGCATTTCAGCAGAAACAATATACAAGTTTTGTAATAGCACTTGTAATGTCATTTTCCTTTAGTATTGTAGCGATTGTGTTTTATATAAAATAAACCATCTCGATGTCGAGATGGTTTATTTTGTCATGTGTAAAAAGTAAAAAAAGGACGAACACATCGCCCTTTTTACCAAAACATACTCGCGCCAGCAAGTAATGTTGTTACAAGCATAGAAATCAGCATCACATAAACCATAACTTTTTGAGCTTTTTTATGCATCGTTATACCTCCTTGCAAATCAGTACAATTTCATTGTAACGAGAAATGAAATTATGGACAAGGGGAGAGTGAGGACAAAATTCGGGAGGGGATTGCAAAATATAACAGGAAATTTGAGTGTGTATAGAGAATATAGTAAAAGGGTATATTGTTAATTTTTAGTTGGGCAAGCTGAAGAATGGAGATACGATGATGAAAATATACGAAACAGATCGTTTATACTTAAGGGAAATTGATGAGTCGTATGCTGAAACAGTTCTTCAATATTACGACAGAAATCGTGAATTTTTAAAAGCTTGGGAAGAGTATAGACCGGATGATTTTTTTACGCTAGATTATCAAAAGAAAAAGTTGCAAAAGGATAGAAAAGAGTTCGAAGAAGGGAAAATCATCAGACTATGGATTTTTAAAAAGGGTGATGATACGAAAATAATTGGGTGTATTTCATTTAATTTAATCGTTCGTGGCATTTATCAATCTTGTGTACTCAGTTATAAATTAGATAAAGCAGAGTTAAACAAAGGGTATACGACAGAAGCGCTTAGAAAAGCAATTCAAGTTGCTTTTGGGGAATTTCAGTTACATCGTATAGAAGCTCCGATTATGCCTCGTAATTTAGCATCTATACAAGTAGTAACGAAGATAGGTTTTCAATATGAAGGCGTGTCTAGGAAGATGTTAATGGTAAATGGCGTGTGGGAAGATCATATGCGCTGGGTATTGTTAAATGAGTAATAGAAAGCAGATGGTTATCTAGACATGTAAACCATCTGTTTTTTGTCTTGTATTTCGAAACTTTTGCGAAATTCTGTTATAATTAATAGTGTTACATACATAATGGTAGTGCAGGAGGCGCAGTCTTATGATTAATCAAGAACGTTTAGTAAATGAATTTATGGAATTAGTACAAGTAGATTCTGAAACGAAATTTGAAGCAGAAATCTGCAAAGTATTAACGAAGAAATTTACAGATTTAGGTGTAGAAGTATTTGAAGATGACACAATGGCTGTAACTGGTCATGGTGCAGGTAACTTAATTTGTACTTTACCAGCAACAAAAGATGGTGTTGATACAATTTACTTTACTTCTCATATGGATACAGTAGTTCCTGGTAATGGAATTAAGCCTTCTATTAAAGATGGATATATCGTATCAGATGGTACAACAATTTTAGGTGCGGATGATAAAGCTGGATTAGCATCAATGTTCGAAGCAATCCGTGTTTTAAAAGAGAAAAATATCCCTCATGGTAAAATAGAATTTATTATTACAGTCGGAGAAGAATCAGGTCTTGTTGGTGCAAAAGCATTAGACCGTGAGCGTATTACAGCGAAATATGGCTACGCATTAGATAGCGATGGAAAAGTTGGTGAAATCGTTGTTGCAGCTCCAACACAAGCGAAAGTGAACGCAATTATTCGCGGGAAAACAGCTCACGCTGGTGTAGCGCCGGAGAAAGGTGTATCTGCAATTACTATCGCAGCGAAAGCAATTGCGAAGATGCCACTTGGTCGCATTGACTCTGAAACGACTGCAAATATTGGACGTTTTGAAGGTGGTACACAAACGAATATCGTTTGCGATCATGTACAAATCTTTGCAGAAGCTCGTTCTTTAATTAATGAGAAAATGGAAGCACAAGTTGCGAAAATGAAAGAAGCATTTGAAACAACTGCAAAAGAAATGGGCGGTCATGCAGACGTTGAAGTAAACGTTATGTACCCAGGATTTAAATTTGCTGATGGCGATCACGTTGTAGAAGTTGCAAAACGTGCAGCTGAAAAAATTGGTCGTACACCTTCTCTTCACCAAAGTGGTGGCGGAAGTGATGCAAACGTAATTGCAGGACATGGTATCCCAACAGTTAACTTAGCGGTTGGTTATGAAGAAATTCATACAACAAACGAGAAGATTCCTGTTGAAGAATTAGCAAAAACAGCAGAATTAGTTGTTGCAATTATTGAAGAAGTAGCGAAGTAATGGAATAGAAAAAGCGTGTAAATCAATTATGATTTACACGCTTTTTATTTTGATTCGATTGCTTTGACAAGACGTATAAGCGAATATAAGAAAAACTATGGAAGTATATACGTTGTTGCTACATGTACTAGACGAGGGAATAACCCTAACGTATTCATATTGAAAATCGGAAGTAGTAAATAATTAATTGCAATGATTAATATAACTACAAGGAATGTATAGTTGAGTTTATCCCGCTATTTGCCGGACAGTAAGACCCCCACCTCAAAATTCAGCGAAAGTAAAGAAGTTAGGTGGGGGCCCTGCTGCCCGTAAAAGTCCGATTAGTGAGAGTTGATTAAAGTTTCGATTTATATCGATTATAAAAAAGAACAAGTAATTATTATAACTATTGTGCAAAATTTGATATAATAAAAGAACGAACGTTCTGATTAGGGAGTGAGTACTATGCGAGAAATGTATCCGAAAAATGGTCGTGTTATTTTACATGTAGATATGAATTGCTTTTTCGCATCTGTTGAAATTGCTCATGATCCATCATTACAAGGAAAGCCATTAGCGGTTGCTGGAAATGAAAAAGAGAGAAAAGGAATTATTATAACATGTAGTTATGAGGCGAGGGAATACGGAATACGTACGACGATGCCCCTTTGGGAAGCGAAAAGGTTATGCCCGCAATTAGTTGTAAGGCGTCCTAATTTCACATTATATCGCGAAGCTTCATTTCAAATGTTTCAAGTCCTTTCTCGTTTTACAGAAAAGATACAACCAGTCTCAATAGATGAAGGATATTTAGATATTACAGATTGCTACGCACTTGGTTCGCCTCTTGAAATAGCAAAGATGATTCAACAAGCACTATTAACAGAGTTGCAGCTTCCGTGTAGTATCGGAATCGCTCCAAATCTTTTCCTAGCAAAAACAGCTTCTGATATGAAAAAACCTCTCGGTATTACCGTACTTCGAAAACGTGATATTCCAGAAATGATTTGGCCACTTTCAGTTGAAGCAATGCATGGGATTGGAGAAAAAACAGCTGAAAAATTAAATGAAATTCATATACATACAATTGAACAGTTAGCGAAGGGAGACGAGCATATCATTCGCGCTAAAATTGGCAAGCACGGTATTGATTTACAAAAGCGTGCAAAAGGTACGGATGATAGGGAAGTGGATCCGAGTCAAATGGGCCAACATAAAAGTGTCGGTAACTCGATGACTTTTTCAAAGGATATGGATGAAGAGAAAGAATTACTTGATATGTTAGAACGGTTATCAAAATCAGTGAGTAAAAGATTACAAAAGCGAACCCTTGTCAGCTATAATATTCAAATTATGATTAAATACCATGATAGGCGAACAGTAACACGGAGTAAGCAATTGAAAAATGCAATTTGGGAAGAACGCGATATTTTTCAAGCAGCATCCCGTTTATGGAAGCAACATTGGGATGGTGATTCCGTTCGTTTACTAGGTGTTACAGCTACTGAAATAGAGTGGAAGACAGAATCGGTGAAACAATTAGATTTATTTTCATTTGAAGAGGATGCGAAAAAAGAACCACTACTTGCTGTCATTGATCAAATTAACGATAAGTATGGAACACCGATTTTACAACGAGGTAGTCAACTACTACGTAAGCAAGAGAAGTCGTTTCAACAAAAGTTAGAAAATAAGTTTATGTAGAAGGTGTCATGAAGTAGTAAAATCATGACACCTTTCCTATTATACAGGCACCAAGTGATACGAGAGCATTTGTCCGTAACCCAGCCATTCGGTGTCTCCATTGTCTTTCCATTCCAATGCAAGCTCCTACAATAATTGCTATAACTAACCTGAATACAATGTCGTACCATACCATCATGGTCACCTCCATATATAATATGTGTTATGTTTTTTAGAATGAGCGGGGGATACCCACTCATTCTTATTTTTACAACCAGCTATGAAACTTTTTAATATAAAGCTTTTTCAGGAATTGTGTTAAAAAAGCGTAGCCTAATAGTATTCCTACTAACCAAGGGAAATAGTTAAGTGGCAATGCTTGTAAACCAACGGCTGCACCAAGTGGTGAGAATGGAATATAAATCCCGATTGCCATAATAAGAGCGGTTAATAAAACGACTGGTGTTGATGCAGTGCTTTGAATAAATGGAATCTTTTGTGTTCTTATCATGTGAACAATTAAAGTTTGTGTTAACAACCCAACGACAAACCAACCGGACTGGAATAATGATTGCTCGCTCGGTGTATTTGCACCAAATACATTCCACATGACTACGTATGTGATAATATCAAATATAGAACTAATTGGGCCGATACAAATAATGAAGTTTCGTAAGTTTGCAGTATCCCATTTTCGTGGTTTTTCTAGAAACTCTTTATCCATTTTGTCCCATGGAATAGAAAGTTGTGAAATATCATAAAGTAAGTTTTGAATTAAAAGATGAATGGCAAGCATCGGTAAAAAAGGAATGAAAGCACTTGCTACTAACACGCTAAACACATTACCGAAGTTAGAGCTAGCTGTCATCTTAATATATTTTAAAATATTTCCGAATGTAGTACGTCCTTCTAAAATCCCTGCTTCTAATATAGTTAAACTTTTTTCGAGTAGAATAATATCGGAAGCTTCTTTCGCAATATCAGTAGCAGTATCAACAGATATTCCGACATCAGCTTCACGTAATGCTACAGCATCGTTAATGCCGTCTCCCATGTAACCTACAGTGTCTCCATTTCCTTGTAATGCGTGTATAATACGAGATTTTTGCATGGGATTAAGCTTCGCAAATACAGTCGTTTCTTCGGCAAGTTTTGCTAATGCTTTATCTGGTAAAGAATCAATCTCGTAACCGAGGATTGGTTCGCAGATATCTAATCCAACTTCTATACAAACCTTTCTTGTAACAATTTCGTTATCGCCAGTTAAAATTTTCACTTGTACACCATGTTTTTGTAATGCTTGAATTGCAGCTGCTGCAGATGGTTTCGGTGGATCTAAAAAGCCGATATATCCAGCGAGAATCATATCAGTTTCGTCTTTTACTGCGTACTCTGTATCATTTATTCTTCTATCTTTTTTATAAGCAACAGCAATAACCCGCATACCTTCACTATTTAGTGTCTCACTTAGTTTTTTGACATTTGAACGTATTTCCTCGGTGAGTGGAACGATTTTTTCATCCACTTCAGTGTAGTTACAAATTGATAAAATTTCTTCTACGGCACCTTTACAAACCATTGTATGTTCACCTGAAATATCCTTTACGATGACTGACATACGCCGGCGGGCGAAATCGAATGGAATTTCATCTAGCTTTTGAAAAGCTGATGGATTAAATGTATTGTTTTCCTCTGTATGCTTAATAACAGCTTTATCTATTAAATTTTTCAATCCAGTTTGATAGAAACTATTTAAATAGGCAAATTGCAAGACGCGATTGCATTCATTTCCCTTGGGATCTAAGTGACGAACAAGGACAACTTTATCTTCTGTTAAAGTTCCGGTTTTATCTGTACAAAGAATGTTCATAGCACCTAAGTTTTGAATAGAATTTAGCTGTTTTACAATTACTTTTTGTTTAGACATGTTAACGGCACCTTTAGCTAAATTAGCAGTTACAATCATCGGTAACATTTCAGGTGTAAGGCCGACAGCGACGGCAATAGCGAAGAAGAAAGCTTCTTGCCAATCACCTTTTGTGAATCCATTAATGAGAAGGACAATAGGTGCCATAATAAGCATGAATGTAATTAAGAGCCAGCTTACTTTGTTTACACCTTTATCAAAGCTTGTTTCTACACGCTTTCCAATTACCTTATTGGCTAAAGAGCCGAAATACGTATCGGTACTTGTTGAGATGACAACAGCTTTTGCGCTACCACTTACAATATTTGTTCCCATGAAACAAAGGTTTTCCATATCGAGTGGATTGTAATTTTTTTTCATGTTTGTCGGTAAGATATGCTTATTTTCTGTATGGTAGCAGTGTTCGTATTTTTCTACAGGAAGTGCTTCCCCTGTTAAAGAAGATTGATTAACAAATAAATCTTTAGCGGATACAATACGCACATCAGCTGGAACGATATCACCGGCTGAAAGGGAAATGATATCGCCAGGTACAAGTTCCTCAATTGGAATTTCTGTTGTGTAATTTCGATTTAAATTCGTTACATTTTTTGTTTCATGTACAAATCCATTTATTCTAAATACGCTCGCAGTTGTTCGAACCATAGCCTTTAACTTATCGGCAGCTTTTTGAGAACGAAATTCTTGGGAAAACCGAATTGTTGCACTAAGTAGTACCATTGCAGATACGACAATTGTTCCTTGCATATCATCCGTGAAAAAGGAGAGTGCTCCAAGAGCTAATAAAACGAAAATAAATGGATTTTTAAATGCCGACAGAAATTGAATGTACCACGGTGCCATTTTATTATGAGCTATTTCGTTCGGACCATATAAAGAAAGTCTACGAGACGCTTCTTGTTTAGATAATCCATCTTGTGTTGTTTCTAAAAGTTTTAACGCAGAGCTTACATCTTGTGTTGCAACCTCCACTAATAATTCGTTATTTGTTTTCATGCTATCTTGCTCATAAGCATGCTTTGTTTCTTGTCTTTGTAAATTAAACATCGGTAGTTCCTCCTCTGTCATGAAGGAGGAAACAATCTGTTACCTAACTATTTGAAATGGTGAGGAACAGTTTCTTTCCTACCTACATGATGAAATATGAATGTAAAACGTATGGGTATCTGGGCCGAATCATCAATTGCCAACTGTTCCTCACCTCCGTACAATTTAGTAGTTTCTGAATATGCTATGTTTGTTTCATAGTAAGGTGCATATAGACGTAAAAAGACCTTTACTCAAAACGAGTAAAGGTCTGAATTCGCAGTTAAAAGAGTCCACAACAAAGACTGTTAGTAGACATAAATAAAAACAGTTTTTGTGTATGACAAAATACATGCACCTCTCCCTCGTTGAGTTTTAGCACTGTATAGCATAGGTACTGAAACCAGCTACATTAAAAAAGGCCTTCATTCCGACCTTTCCTGTTGACCCATTGGCGTCTCTCGACATTTTTGGGCAGCAGCGTTTCTCTATACAGGAGCCTCACCTAACAGAGAACATATTCAATTACATGTTGAATGTTAGCACTGTAAAATTGTAGTGTCAATATCTTTTTTATCTGTGTTTTTAAAATATTAAACGGATTTATAATAGATATGTGGGATGAAATGTATGATATTGATTATAAATAATATGAAAAATAAATATTTTTATAAAAGGGGAATTTGTAATGGTACCACAAAATTTTATTATAAATATTGAGAATCAAAAGTGGTTGTTTAATGAGCAGGAAGATTTATGTTCTCACGGGGAAATTTATTTAAATGTGGATGGAACGATTATTACACAAACAGGTATGGATGAGGAATGGGGAATAAGTGAATCAGCTTTAGCTCTGTTACGAACTTTAGATAAAGAATATATTTGTGATATTGAAAATGAAGAGGGGCTTATTTTGCACGGATGTGGCACTATGCTCATGTTAGGATGCCCAATTTCAATTCATTGGACTATAAACCATATAGGTGAAAATGTGGTTTTAAAGGATTTTGTCAAAGTTATTTCTACTGATCAAAAGGCTATATACTATGAAGGGCTTCATATAGAAGTAAATGAAAATGAATATAGAAAACAAATTGTTTCTTTTGCGCTACAGGCAAAAGAATTATTCAATAAATCAAGTGAAAAGATAATTTTAAATGAGTTTGAGCGAAGTATGTATACCGACTTTTGGATGGAATATGATCATTTGTTAAATAAGTATAAATAAAAAAGCACTGTAACCAGTGCTTTTTTATTATAGATTACGAGATTGTAGGGTTTTCAAAAATAACAATCTCTGAACTGTTTGTAGTTGAAACGCGTTGGGCGTAATATGTTAAAGCTGAAGAAATATATGCTGGTAACGTATCATTTGTATGTGATGTTGTATATTCATGGATTAATTCCTTTAAAGTTGTCCATTCTAATTGTGCTGGGTGATCAGACACGAAAGAACTTACCCAGCGATCAAATGAAGATGAAAAATCAGTTTGTAAACGAAATACTTCTTTCATAATAAAACGCTCCCTTAAAATGTAGTATAATTATTTTAACACAAAACACGAACGATAGCTAAATTTTTTGAGTATAACGTTCGTGTTATATAGTTGTCTAGATGTTTGGTTATGTAAATTCAATTTGCCATTTGAAATAACATTCCGTAAGATGAGAGATAGAGTATATTTAGAGCTGGAGGAAAGAAAGTGGAATTTGTATTTTTAGGAACTGGTGCAGGTGTTCCTTCAAAAGGAAGGAACGTTTCAGCAATTGCTTTACAATTGTTAGAAGAACGAGGACAAACTTGGTTATTTGATTGTGGTGAGGCCACGCAACATCAAATATTACATACATCTGTACGTCCGCGCCGCATTGAAAAAATATTTATTACGCATTTACATGGCGATCATATTTTTGGATTGCCTGGTTTATTAGGTAGCCGTTCATTTCAAGGAGGAACTACGCCTTTAACGGTGTATGGACCGAAAGGAATTAAACAATTTATTGAAGTGGCATTATCGGTAAGTACGACACATGTGAAATATCCACTTGAAGTTGTGGAGATAACAGAAGAAGGTACCGTATTTGAAGATAATGAATTTTATGTAGAAACGAAAAGATTGTCACACGGTATAGAATGCTTTGGATATCGTATTGTAGAGAAAGATATACAAGGTGCTCTTTTAGTTGATAAGTTGCTTGAGATGGGTGTGAAACCAGGTCCAATCTTTAAACGTTTAAAAGATGGTGAAGTAGTTGAATTAGAGGATGGCACGATATTAAATGGAAATGAGTTTATCGGCCCACCTCAAAAAGGAAGAATTATTACTATCTTAGGTGATACGCGATATTGCGAAGCGAGTAGGGAGCTTGCGCAAGATGCAGATGTACTTGTCCATGAAGCGACTTTCGCAGCAGAAGATGAGCAACAAGCGTATGATTATTTTCATTCTACATCTAAGCAAGCTGCGAGCATTGCACTTCAGGCAAATGCGAAGCGACTAATATTAACTCACATTAGTTCTCGCTATCAAGGAGATACATATAAGGAATTATTGAAAGAGGCTAGAGAGTTGTTTTCTAATACAGAAATAGCGACAGATTTGAAATCATTCCCAGTAGAAAAATAATTATTTTGTAAAAAATGGTAACAGCGGGTTACCATTTTTTTATGTCTAAAAAAATTTAAAAATAAAACTGTTATTATTTTATACTTATACTTGGATGATACAGAAAATTAGGATGGTTTGAATATATAGGATAAAAATACGAAATAATGATTATTTAGAAAAACTGTTATATAAGTCAGATGACATACAAGTGATACAAATAGCAGAAATGGACTTTTATTCAGAACTTTTAAAATTCAACAAAAGTAAGCGTTTTATAAAAAACAAGCTATAATGAGGGCAGATTATAATTTATGATAAGTCGCATGTATTTTAGTCATTATCGTAACAAGTGAAGTTGACTAAATCATGAGAGAGTAACACGAGAATTATAATAGGAAAGATATTACTATTATTTGTCATAAGTCTTTTTCACTTTTTAGCTAAACGATATGATTAGCAAGTGTAGCTATTGCGAGTTCCTTAGTAGAAGCTTTTTATTAATAAGGTGGTGGAGATTTAATTGGTACACCACTCTTTAAAAGAGTTCAGAACATCAGCAGGTAGTCTAGGCGGAATAGCGGGTGCAAATTTAGTTGCATTAGCAATGGTTATATCACTTGTTTATGCTATGCTTGCAATGGCTTCTGTGTTAAACTTTGGATTGCTACCAGACTTTATTCTGGATTATCTTGTATCATTTTTAAATGAAAATAATGCTAAGATTCTTATGTATTATGATAACTGGTATTATTTCAGGTTATATTGGATTACTTTTATTCAAAAACTATCCAATTCGTACAGCAGAACAAATTCGTGGTACAACTGGAAAAGCGACAGATGTAGCAGCTTAATAGAATAGTAGAATAAATTTTTTCATAGAGGTTTAGGGGGAGTTATGATGAAGTATCGCTCAGTATTTGATATTATCGGTCCAGTTATGATTGGACCATCAAGTTCACATACAGCAGGCGCAGCAAGAATGGGGCAAGTTGCTCGCCAGCTGTTTCGTCATGAACCAGAAAGAGTAAGCATTTCGTTATATGGATCATTTGCAAAGACGTATCGAGGGCATGGTACGGATGTAGCACTAATCGGTGGAATATTAGGATTTGAAACAGATGACTTACGTATTCCAGAGGCGCTAGAAATAGCAAAAGAGCGCGAAATTGAAGTGGAATTCATTGAAGAAGATGCCAATGCACCTCACCCAAATACAGCGAGAATTCGTTTGTATAAAGGTGAAGATGAAATTGAAGTTGTTGCTTGCTCAATTGGTGGCGGTAAAATTGAAGTTGTAGAATTAAACGGATTCGATCTTCAATTATCAGGCACGAGCCCAGCACTACTTATTGTAAATAACGATCGCTTCGGTGCTATTGCAGCGGTAGCTTCAATCCTTGCGAAACATGAGATTAACATTAGCACAATGAGTGTTTCTCGTAAAGAAAAAGGAAGAAGAGCGCTTATGGTCATTGAAACAGATGAATTATTAGCAGATGAAGTAATTGAAGAAATAAAAGCGCAACAAAATATTTGTCAAGTAACTATTATGGAATAATTGCAGGGGGGACACACCATGTTTCGGAACGCAGCGGAACTAGTGGCGCAAGCTAAAGAACAAAATGTAAAAATCGCAGAAATTATGATTCAATGTGAAATGGAAACAAGAAGTATTTCACGTGAAGAAGTAATTGCTGGTATGGAAAAGAACTTAGTCGTGATGGAGCAAGCAGTAGAACGTGGTATTCGCGGCGTGAAATCACCAACTGGTTTAACTGGTGGAGATGCTGTAAAAGTTCAAGCGTATATGAAGAGCGGAAAAGGCTTATCTGGAGATACGATTTTGGATGCAGTAAGCAAAGCTGTTGCAACAAATGAAGTAAACGCAGCGATGGGAATTATTTGTGCAACACCAACAGCAGGTTCTGCTGGAACAGTGCCAGGTGTACTATTTGCACTAAGAGAAAAATTGCAGCCTACACGTGAAGAAATGATTGAATTCTTATTTACAGCAGGAGCTTTCGGTATGGTTGTTGCGAATAACGCTTGTATTTCTGGTGCAG
This sequence comes from Bacillus sp. EB V-12, assembly GCF_056158125.1. Taxonomy (NCBI): domain Bacteria; kingdom Bacillati; phylum Bacillota; class Bacilli; order Caryophanales; family Bacillaceae; genus Bacillus; species Bacillus sp. EB V-12. The sequence continues at coordinate 505,791 of NZ_JBUXJL010000001.1, forward strand.
CGGGAGGATGCCAAGCTGAAGTTGGTTCAGCAAGTGGAATGGCGGCTGCAGCTGCAGTTGAGATGGCTGGTGGAACACAAGATCAAGCAGCTACAGCGATGGCAATTTCATTAAAGAACATGCTTGGTTTAGTGTGTGATCCTGTTGCAGGACTTGTAGAAGTACCTTGTGTAAAACGTAATGCAGCAGGAGCTGCGAATGCGATGATTTCAGCAGATTTAGCATTAGCTGGTGTAACGAGTACAATTCCATGTGATGAAGTAATTGAGGCAATGTTTAGAATCGGACAAACGATGCCAGTAGCACTTCGTGAAACAGCAGAAGGTGGACTTGCAGCAACGCCGACTGGTCGTCGCCTGCAAGAAGAGATTTTTGGGAAGAACAATAACTAAGTGTAATTATAGAAAAAGGAGCTCAAATAAACTTGAGCTCCTTTTTCTATTTTTCTTTTGTTAGTTGTTCTAATGTTTTTCCAAGATTATGTGATCGTTTCGTTGCCTGTGTAATACAAGAAATAAGTGCTTGTTGAAATTTATGTTCTTGTAATACTTCAATACCTGCTTCGGTAGTTCCACCAGGAGAAGTAATTTCCTTTCTCAAAATAGAAGGGTGTTTGTCACTTGCTTTTAGCATTTCAGCAGCACCAATCATCGTTTGAAGAATAAGTGATTTTGCAACATCTTCTTTTAAACCAATTTTTTTTGCAGCTTCTTCCATAGCTTCCACTACGTAATAAATATAAGCAGGTCCACTTCCGGATAATGCAGTGACAGCATGCATATCTTCTTCCTCTACAACAGAGACGAGACCAATCGTTTCAAATAAAGATGTTGCAGTGCGAATATGCTCCGCTGTTGCATGTTTTGAAGGGGAGATAGCGGTAGCTGATTTTAAAATGGCTGCGGAGGTATTTGGCATTGCACGAATAATTGGAACGTCTTTTTGAAGTAGTTTTCTAATTGAGTCAGTAGAAACACCTGCTAGTAATGAAATAATAAGCACGTTATTATTTATGTATTCTTTAAAAGGGGTAAGCGCCTCTGCAACATCCTTTGGTTTCATTGCTAGAAAAAGAATATTTGCATCAGTAAGTAATTCTTTTTTATTATGAGTACCTTTGACACCGTATTTTTTATGTAGCTCTTGTAATCTTGTCTCGTTAGAACGATTACTTACAGTAATTTGTTCACCTTTAACGACATTTGCATGTAACAAGCCACCAATAATAGCTTCGGCAATAGAGCCTGCACCGAGAAAGGAAATGTTTTGAATAGACATGATGTTCCTCCTTTAATTTTGGTTAGAAATTCTTATAAATGTACATACATTCGTTTTTTTATAGGAAACACCTCTTTTTATCTGAAAATAATGACAAATATATATAGAAGTTGTAAACTGAAGAAGTATTCATTTTTGAACCGGAAAGAGACAGGGGGGCTAAGCATGACGGCGATTCACCGAATGGAGATTCCTGTACCATTTGCAGTGGAAACTGTGAATGTGTTTTTAGTTGAGGGGGAGACATTAACATTAATTGATACAGGGACGAATACAGAAGAGGCAAGGAATGCGTTAGAAAGTCAATTAGGTGCATTAGGACATACGATAGAAGATATTGAAACAGTAGTCATTACGCATCATCATGCAGATCATTGTGGACTTTTAAATATATTTTCTGAGAAGACGAATATTATTGGACATCCTTGGAATGAGCCTTGGATTACACAAAATCCAGAATTTTTAAAGCGGTATCATGAATTTTTTAGAGAGACGGCCTTACAGTTTGGTGTGCCAGCAGCATTTTTGAAAGACGAGTCGTTATTGACGACGAGGACACTTAAATATTCTTGTAATAGATCGTTAACGCATACTGTGAGAGAAGGAGATCGTATTGATTCTTTGCCTGGATTTACAGTACTTGAAACACCAGGTCATGCTTCTACTCATATTTCTTTATATAGAGAATCTGATGGAATATTAATTGGTGGAGATGCTCTCATTAGTCATATTTCTTCGAATCCAATACTAGAACCGCCATATGAAGGGCAAACAGAGCGGGCACGCCCATTACTACAATATAATCAAACATTACAGCGTTTAAGCGAAATGAATATTTCACGCATTTTATCAGGGCATGGGGAAGATGTTCTAAATGTGAAACAACTTATTGAAACGAGATTACAAAAGCAAGAAACACGTGCTTTTAAAGTGCTTGAGTTATTAAAGGAAAAACCAATGACAGCATTTGAAGTATGTGTAAAACTATTTCCGGTATTATATAAAGAACAATTACCACTTACTATTTCAGAAACGGTTGGACAATTGGACTATTTAGCATATAATCAACAAGTGATGATTGATGAGTCATCGCAACAATTGATTTATTATGCAAAGTAGGTGACAGCAATGACAGGACGTTTACAAAATAAAGTAATCGTCATTACAGGTGCTTCTAGTGGGATTGGTGAGCAAGTTGCAATGCAAGTTGCAGCACAGGGAGCGACTCCAGTATTAATGGCTCGAACAGAAGAGAAACTACAAGCGTTAGTAGACAAAATTAAAGAAACTTATAATACGCCTTGCTATTATTATGTATTAGATGTAAGTGAAGAGATGGAAGTACAGTCTGTTTTTTCAAAGGTATTACAAGAAGTGGGACGTATTGATATATTAGTAAACAATGCGGGATTTGGTATTTTTAAAACGTTTGAAGATGCGTCAATGGGTGAAGTAAAAGATATGTTCCAAGTAAATGTATTTGGATTAGTAGCATGTACGAAAGCGGTACTACCTTATATGGTAAACAAGAACGAAGGACATATTATTAATATTGCTTCACTTGCCGGAAAAATTGCAACTCCGAAATCAAGTGCGTATGCAGCAACGAAACATGCTGTATTAGGATTTACGAATAGTTTACGCATGGAATTAGCGAATACAGATATTTATGTTACAGCAATTAATCCAGGTCCGATAGATACAAACTTTTTTGAAATAGCGGATCAATCTGGTACATATGTAAAGAATATGGGACGTTACATGTTAAAACCAACATACGTAGCAGAACAAATCGTAAAGTCGATGCACACGAAAAAACGTGAAGTAAACTTACCGAAGTGGATGGGAATTGGTCCAAAACTTTATGCTTTATTCCCAGGTTTATTTGAACGTGTAGCAGGTAAATCATTAAGTAAAAAATAGGAGATTTCCACATGGAAATCTCCTATTTTTTATTGTTTTCCAGTCACATAATCATAAACAATATCCTCAATCTCCTCGTATAAATCAATTTCAATATTTGAATGAGTCACCGTTTGAATATGTTTCACTAGCATTTCCTGATCTTCTTTTGATATTGGACTGCATTGATATTGCTGAAAACTTTTTATAATCATTTTCTCAATTAATTTTTCGTTCATATTTTTTCCCGCCTGTATGTACGTATGTATTGTTTTATTGTACTTGAAGTGAAATAAAAAAACTACTATGCACTATTTTTGTATAAAAATTCGGTTGAGTATATTATTTTTCTAATAAAATTAAGTTTTTTTAGATTTTAAAATTTATAAATATTTAATTGACTCTATAAATATACAATATTATAATCATACTTAATTTAAAGAATCGATTTGAGGAGGAACTTATGAAAGTCGCAATTATTGGAGCCACTGGATATGGGGGCATTGAATTAATTCGTTTATTAGAACAACATCCATATTTTTCGATAGCATCTCTTCATTCTTTTTCGCAAGTTGGTGAGTGTATAACAAATGTATATCCGCATCTTCGAAATGTTCTCGTTCATACGTTACAAGAAATTGATGTGAAGACAATAGGGAAAGAAGCAGAAATCGTATTTCTAGCAACACCAGCAGGAGTATCGGCGGAGTTAACTCCCAAGTTAGTAGCAGAAGGTTTAAAAGTAATTGACCTATCTGGAGACTTTCGTATGATAGATCCTTCGTCATATGAACTGTGGTATAAAAGGCCAGCAGCGAAAGAAGAAATTCTTAGAAAAGCAGTGTATGGGTTAAGTGAATGGAAAAGGACTGAGATTCAAAAGGCAAATTTAATTGCAAACCCAGGATGTTTTGCTACAGCCACATTGCTAGCGATAGCGCCGTTAATACGTAGTAGCATGATTGAAGAAGATTCGATTATTATTGATGCGAAATCAGGGGTATCAGGAGCAGGAAAAACACCAACAACAATGACTCATTTTCCTGAGCTATACGATAACTTACATATCTATAAAGTAAACCAGCATCAGCACGTTCCGGAGATTGAGCAAATGCTTACAGAATGGAATAGTGAATCACAGCCAATTACATTTAGCACACATTTAATACCGATATCACGAGGAATTATGATTACACTTTATGCAAAAGTAAAACAAAAGATGGAAATAAAGCAACTTCAAAAATTGTATGAAGAAACGTATGAACAATCGCCTTTCATCCGAATTTGTACGCAAGGGAAATTTCCAAGTCCAAAAGAAGTGAGAGGCTCAAATTATTGTGATATTGGCATAGCTTACGATGAAAGAACTGAAAGAGTTACGGTCGTTTCTGTTATAGACAATATGATGAAAGGCGCGGCTGGGCAAGCGATTCAAAATGCAAACATAATAGCGGGACTAGAAGAGACAACAGGTTTACAACATATGCCGCTTTATCTATAAGGGGGACATGATGATTAAAGTAGCGTCTATTACAAAATTAGAAAATGGTTCAATTGTAACGCCGAAAGGCTTTTCGGCAATTGGTACTGTAAATGGTCTGAAAAAGGAGAAAAAGGATTTAGGGGCAATCGTTTGTGACGTACCAGCATCATGTGCCGCTGTGTATACAACGAATCAAATACAAGCAGCCCCTTTGCAAGTAACGAAGGATAGTATAACGGCAGAAGGGAAGTTACAAGCAATTATCGTTAATAGTGGAAATGCAAATGCTTGTACTGGAATGCAAGGATTACAAGACGCATACGAGATGCGCGTGTTAGGGGCGGAACATTTTGGGATGAAAGAAAATTACGTTGCAGTAGCTTCAACAGGTGTAATTGGTGTTCCACTGCCGATGGATATAATCCGAAAGGGGGTTGCAACTCTTATACCGACGAAGGAAGAAAGTGAAGCATATTCTTTTTCTGAAGCAATTTTAACGACGGATCTTATCACGAAAGAAACTTGCTATGAAATGATTATTGATGGGAAGAAAGTGGTGATTGCGGGTGTTGCAAAAGGTTCAGGGATGATTCATCCGAATATGGCAACGATGCTTAGTTTTATTACGACAGATGCTCATATAGAGCATAACGTATTGCAAACAGCGTTATCACAAATAACGAATCATACATTTAATCAAATTACGGTGGATGGAGATACTTCTACGAATGATATGGTCATCGTTATGGCAAGTGGATTATCAGAAACAAGGCCGATAAATATGGAACATACAGATTGGGAAACTTTCGTAGGTGTTTTACAGAAGGTATGTGAAGATTTAGCGAAAAAAATTGCGCAAGATGGTGAAGGCGCTACGAAGTTAATAGAAGTAAATGTGCTAGGAGCTCAAACGAATGAAGAGGCAAAAAAAATTGCAAAGCAAATAGTCGGTTCGAGTCTTGTGAAAACAGCAATACATGGTGAAGACCCAAACTGGGGGCGAATTATTAGCAGTATTGGACAAAGTGAAGTAGCTATTAATCCGAACACAATTGACATTACTCTTCAATCTATATCGGTATTAAAAAATAGTGAGCCTCAAACATTTTCTGAAGAAAAAATGAAAGAGAGGTTACAAGAAGATGAAATAGTCATTAATGTGTACTTACACTTAGGTGAAGAGACAGGATCAGCTTGGGGCTGTGACTTAAGCTATGAATATGTGAAAATAAATGCTTGTTATCGTACATAAGGAGAGAGAAGATGAGCGATTATATTGTAGTGAAATGCGGCGGTAGTATGTTGAATCAATTAAATGATGTGTTTTTTGAATGTATAAAGAAATTGCAACAGAAGTATAAAGTAGTGATTGTTCATGGTGGTGGACCAGAAATTGATGCCAAATTAAAAGATTGTAACATCAACGTAGAAAAAAGAGATGGATTACGGATAACACCAAAAGAAGTTATGGATGTTGTTCAAATGGTGCTATGCGGAAGTACGAATAAAAAACTCGTAATGAATTTACAAAAGCATAATTTACTTGCGGTAGGTTGTTCAGGGTGTGACGGCAATTTACTTCAAATTCAACCTGTCAGCGAAGAGATAGGATATGTAGGGGAAGTAAGTTATGTAGAAACAGCTTTATTAAAAGGATTAATAAATATGGAGTATATTCCTGTTATTGCTCCAATCGGGGTAAATGGTAATGAAATTTATAACATAAATGCGGACAATGCTGCGGCTGGGATTGCGGCCGCGTTAGGAGCAAAAGAGCTTGTTTTTATTACGGATGTAGATGGAATATTACATGAAGGGAATTTGGTAAAGGAAACGGATGAATCTGAAATTGCAACTTTTATAGAAACAGGTGTTATTACAGGTGGGATGATTCCAAAAGTACAGGCGGCACTAGCATCATTAAAAATGGGAGTGCAAAAGATAAGTATTGTGAATGGTACAAAAGATTTTACTGAGGTTACGGGAGAGTGTATTGGAACGACGGTAACGAAAGGTGTGAGTATTGCATGACGAGTCATCTTTTTCAAACGTATGGCAGAAGAACTATTGAGTTTGTAAAGGGAACTGGAACGAAAGTTATTGATAATAAAGGTAAGGAATATTTAGATTTTACATCAGGAATTGGCGTATGTAATTTAGGACATTGTCACCCTACTGTTCTCAAAGGTGTACAAGAGCAACTTGATGATATATGGCATATATCTAACCTGTTTACAAACAGCTTACAAGAAGAAGTTGCGTCATTATTAACAGAAAATAGAGCATTAGATTATGTGTTTTTCTGTAATAGTGGGGCAGAGGCAAATGAAGCGGCTTTAAAGTTAGCACGTAAGCATACTGGAAAATCTCTCGTCGTAACATGCCAGCAGTCTTTTCACGGTAGAACATTTGGAACGATGAGTGCAACAGGCCAAGATAAGGTAAAAGAAGGATTTGGTCCATTACTTCCATCTTTTTTACATATCCCTTTTAACGATATTAAAGCATTAGAGGAAGTAATGAATGAAGAAGTTGCGGCGGTAATGGTAGAAGTAGTTCAAGGAGAGGGAGGAGTAATACCTGTTGATCTATCTTTTTTGAAAGAGATTGAAACATTATGTAATAAGTTCGGTTCCTTATTTATTATAGACGAAGTACAAACGGGGATAGGAAGAACTGGAACACTATTCGCTTATGAACAAGTGGGAATAGAGCCTGATATCGTTACCGTTGCAAAGGCACTTGGGAATGGGATTCCTGTCGGAGCGATGATTGGCGGGAAAGAGCTCGGAACGTCGTTTACTGCAGGATCACACGGTTCAACTTTTGGCGGGAATTACATCGCGATGGCTGCAGCGAAAGAAGTATTGCAAGTGAGTAAAAAACCATCGTTTTTAAAAGAAGTACAAGAAAAAGGCGAGTACGTATTAGAGAAGTTGCAAGAGGAATTACAGCATGTCGAATGTATTCAAAATATACGTGGTAAAGGGCTTATGATTGGGATTGAGTGTAAGCATGAAGTTGCAAGTTTTATAGAACAACTAGAAAACGAAGGACTTCTCGTATTACAAGCAGGCCCTAATGTTATAAGACTATTACCGCCACTCATTGTCACGAATGAAGAGTTAGAACAGGCAGTATATATAATAAAAAAAGTAGTTTGTACAAAAAACGTATCAATCATATAAGGGGGAAGTTTCATGTCAACTGTACAAGTACCGAAATTAAATACGAAAGATCTTTTAACACTAGAAGAATTAACGAAAGAAGAAATTATTTCTTTAATTGAGTTCGCTATATATTTAAAAAAGAATAAGCAAGAGCCTTTATTACAAGGCAAAATATTAGGGCTTATTTTTGATAAGCATTCAACTCGTACTCGTGTATCTTTTGAAGCGGGAATGGTACAACTCGGGGGACATGGTATGTTTTTAAGTGGAAAAGAGATGCAAATGGGAAGAGGAGAAACTGTTTCAGATACTGCGAAAGTATTATCGCAGTATATTGACGGGATTATGATACGTACATTCTCGCACGCGGATGTAGAAGAGCTTGCAAAAGAATCGAGTATTCCTGTTATTAACGGTTTAACGGATGATCATCATCCTTGTCAAGCATTGGCAGACCTCATGACAATATATGAAGAAGCAAATACATTTAAAGGAATAAAATTGGCTTACGTAGGTGACGGAAATAATGTATGTCATTCATTGTTGCTAGCGAGTGCAAAAGTCGGAATGCATATGACTGTTGCAACGCCTGTAGGATATGAACCGAATGAAGAGATTGTAAAAAAAGCGTTAGCGATTGCCAAGGAAACAGGAGCTGAAATTGAAGTTTTGCATAATCCTGAATTAGCGGTGAATGAAGCAGATTTCATTTATACTGACGTTTGGATGAGCATGGGGCAAGAGGGCGAAGAAGAGAAATATTCTTTATTTCAACCTTACCAAATCAATAACGAACTTGTTAAGCATGCGAAGCAAACATATCGTTTCTTACACTGTTTACCTGCCCATCGTGAAGAAGAAGTAACAGGAAAAATTATAGATGGACCGCAGTCTATCGTCTTTGAGCAAGCTGGTAATCGATTGCATGCTCAAAAAGCGTTATTAGTGAGTTTATTTAAAAATGTAGAAGAGCCTTCCTAAAAGGGAGGTTTTTTTATATTAAAATGTCATATGTATATTTAGTTAACCATTTCGATATCATTTATAATAAAAGAGAAAACTAAATTTGTTTTTCAGAGTGTGTAAGGACAAACTACATATAAAAATATAGTTAAAGAGATGATGAGGGTGAAAACAACTAAGAAAACATATTCGTTTTTTCAGCGGATGTGGAGAATATTAAAGTTTCAATATTATAAGTTGCTTCGATCGCCAGAAGGCGCAAAGAAAGTATCGTTAGGGTTTGCTATAGGATTCGGCTTAGAAATGTTAGTCATTTATACGGCATCGCTCGTATATGTAATATTTTATCCAATCGTCAGGTTAGCAAAGGGATCTTTTCCTGCGGCAGTTATTGGCAATATTATTGGGAAAATATCGTTTCTCCCAGTATTTTTATTTCCGCTTGCGTATGCGCTAGGAAAAATGATTTATCCATTTCATGTACAGAAAATTCATCATGAACCATTTACGATATCGGACTTGTTTTCAAGTCACATTTTTACGATATTAAAGAGCTTATTACAAAGTGAAGTGTATGTATTAATTGGAATGACGATTTTAGGAGTTGTGTTTGGTCTCATTTCGTATTTCGTTGTGCATTATTTATACGAAAAGAACCGTAAGTTACGCTTGAAGAAAAGGAAGAAACGAGTGAGAGAACCACTTGTACAATTATAAACAATGTCACATCCATTTTCTCCTTTGAATATGTTTAAGAAAAAGGAGGAGAGGATAATGTATTATTATTACGTACCTCAAGTATATCCATATGTAAATTATTATCCGGTTTATGATACGAGTAGACAATACGAATTATATCGGCAACAACAATTACAGCAATTATCACAAATACCACAATTACCACAACAACAGCCTACACAGGAAAAAAAACCATATTTAACAACATGGCCATATTCCAATGTGTACTATGGTAATTATTACGAATCATAAAGCTGCTTCTATTTAGAAGCAGCTTTATACGTTTGTTTTCAAAATTAAATTTTGAATGGTTTGAAGAGAATGAATGAGCTTTTCGCGCTCTTCCTCAGATAATGTTTGGAAATTTTCTTTTAGTTTGTCTAAAATGAATTGCTGATACTGATTTACTAATAATTTCCCTTCAGCTGTTAGAGAAATTAAAATGACCCGTCGATCTTTTTCGCTATAATGACGCTCTATTAGTTCTTCTTGAATAAGTTTGTTTAATAGAGGTGTCATGTTAGGCCGTGAAATCGCTAGCCGCTTGCCGATTTCGGAAACTGCTAATGTGCCGTTTTCATGCAAAAGCAGTAATACTTGTGTATGTGATGGCGGCATATGTCTTTGAGAAGAAAATTCTCCAGGAAGCATAAATTTGCGATAAAAAAGAGGCACTAGCGAAAGAAGATGATCAACAATACGTTCCCACTCGCGTGATTCCATATAAAGGCCCCCTTCCACTATCATTGTAACAAAAAAGACATGTTATAAAAATAGAATTGTTTCATGGTCGCTTTAATATTTGTAGGATAACACTTGCTTTGTAAATGTATTGGCAATAATTGCATAGCCGTTATCATTTGGGTGTACTTGGTCAAATAATAACTCTTTTTTATCATTCGATATTAATTTGCGAATTGGTAAAACGATAGATGGTTGATTTGTTTTGGAAATGGAATAAACAGATTCATTCCAGCCATCTAAAAACATATCTGCATAACTTGCGATGGAGTCATCGAGTTGTAACGGGTTATAGAGTTCTGAGAGAATGAGTAAAGCATCCGGATTTTGATCTCGAACTGTCTTTACAATACTTTTTATATCCGCTTCAAAATGAGCTTTTTCTTTATTTAACATTTTTATACCATCTATAACACCAACATCACGATTTAAACGAAATAAATTATTTCCTCCAATATTAATTGTAATTATATTTGCTGCTCTAATTTTTTCCTTTACATCTTCTGATTGAACTTTTTTAGCGAGACGATCTGTTGTAAGACCGTTTACCCCAAGGTTTTCTACTGTAATTGGTTTATGAATTTGTGCTTCTATTTGCTTAGAAGCTAATTCAGCAAATCCACCTTGTGTCGATCCGTATCCTTTAGCGAGTGAATCACCTAATACAAGATGATAAAAAGATTCGTTTGTTTGCTTATCAATCCAATTTGGGGCAGATGTTTTTTCTGTTTTTTCTTCAGATTCATTTTGTTTTGTCTCGTCGTTCTTTTCAAAATAAGAATAAGAAATGATCAGAAGGAGGAGACAAACAATTGTTAAGATGACTTTTTTCATAAATTCATCCTCCTTGTAATTGGTAATTGTATCATATTCAGCAGTATTAGCAATGTAAGGGCATATTATATGTTTATGAAAAGTTTATAATAACTTTACAGAAAATTTGTTGAAGTTTGTCAAAAAATATTGACGATAGGAAAGAACTTTATATATGATAATGTCAGATAAGGTGAAACTTTAACTAGTGGGAGCTTTATTTCCTTTTAATTAATAGTCTTCATCAATCGGGCGTTTAAGGGGACTACTCGTTAGCGCAGGGTGAAATGAAAATTGTGTCTCTAATAGAAGAAAAAAGGTATGTGGTTAGAGACAGATAGGGATTCATTTCATTATTTCTGGTAATTGTATAAGGGGGATTTTTTGTGAAAAAGTCAAAAAAAATGCTAGCTGGAGCAACTCTTGCGATTGGTGTAATGGCACCGCAAGTAATGCCAGCAACAGCTCATGCAGATGAGAACGCTGGGGAGAGTACAGTTAACTTACGAATTCTAGAAACATCAGATATTCACGTTAACTTAATGAATTACGATTATTATCAAACGAAAACAGATAATAAAGTAGGTCTTGTACAAACGGCAACACTCGTTAATAAAGCACGTGAAGAAGTGAAAAACTCTGTCCTATTTGATGATGGGGATGCATTACAAGGGACACCGCTTGGGGATTACGTAGCGAATAAAATAAAAGATCCGAAGAATCGTGTGGATCCTAGTTATACACATCCATTATATCGTGTAATGAATTTAATGAAGTATGACGTCATCTCTCTTGGGAATCATGAATTTAACTACGGTTTAGATTATTTAAAGGAAGTGACTAGTAAAGCAAAAATTCCGGTTATTAACTCGAATGTCTACAGAGATGACCATGATGGTAATGATGAGAATGACGAGCATTACTTTGATAGACCATATCATATTTTAGAGAAAGAAGTAGTGGATGAAGCAGGCCAAAAACAAATAGTGAAAATTGGTGTAATGGGATTTGTTCCACCACAAATTATGAATTGGGATAAAGCGAATTTAGAAGGACAAGTAAAAGCAAAAGATATTGTGCAAACAGCGAAAAAATTAGTTCCGGAAATGAAGGCGCAAGGTGCGGATATTATAGTTGCACTAGCGCATTCAGGTGTTGATAAGAGTGGATACAACGAAGGAATGGAAAATTCATCGTTTTATTTAGCGACAGAAGTTCCTGGCGTAAATGCAGTATTAATGGGACATTCACATACTGAAGTGAAGGATGTATTTAATGGTGTTCCAGTTGTAATGCCGGGTGTTTTTGGTAGTAACTTAGGTATTATTGATATGCAATTGAAAAAGGTAAACGGAAAATGGGAAGTGCAAAAAGATCAGTCTAAGCCGCAACTTCGTCCGATTGCTGATAGTAAAGGTAATCCATTAGTAGCATCTGATCAAAAATTAGTTAATGAAATTAAAGATGAACATGAAAAGACAATCGAATATGTAAATACACATGTAGGTAAAACGAAAGCACCAATTAATAGTTATTTTTCATTAGTACAAGATGATCCTTCCGTACAAATTGTGACAAATGCGCAAAAATGGTATGTAGAACAAGAACTTAAAAAACCAGAATACGAAAAGATTAAAGATATTCCAGTTTTATCTGCAGGAGCACCATTTAAAGCAGGTGGCCGAAACGGTGCGACATATTATACTGATATTCCAGCTGGAACGTTAGCAATTAAAAACGTTGCAGATTTATACGTGTATCCAAATACGTTATATGCTGTAAAAGTAAATGGGGCACAAGTGAAAGAATGGCTTGAAATGTCTGCAGGTCAGTTTAATCAAATTGATCCAAAGAAAACAGAAGAACAGCCGTTAGTAAATATAGGATATCCTACATATAACTTCGATATTTTAGATGGCTTAAAATACGAAATTGATGTAACACAACCGGCGAAATACGATAAAGATGGAAAAGTTGTAAATGCAAATGCTAATCGTATTGTAAATATGACATATGAAGGTAAGCCAGTAGCTGACAATCAAGAGTTCATCGTCGCTACAAATAACTATCGTGGAAGTAGCCAAACGTTCCCAGGTGTAAGTAAAGGGGAAGTTGTATACCAATCACAAGATGAAACACGTCAAATCATTGTGAAGTATATGCAAAAAATAAAAGATATTGATCCAGCAGCTGATCAAAATTGGACATTTAAACCGATTGTTGCAGATAAATTAAATACAACATTTGATTCTTCACCAAATGCACAAAAGTATATAAAGAAAGATGGGAACATATCATATGTTGGACCATCTGAAAATGAATTTGCTAAATATGCAATTGATATAACGAAGAAAAATGATGATAAAGAAACTGGTGGAGAAAATCCGACGACACCACCGAAAGGTGATGGAGAGAACCCGACGACACCGCCAACAGGTGGTGGAGAAAACCCAACGACACCGCCAACAGGTAATGGAGAAAACCCAACACCACCAACAGAAGAAGGTAATAATGGTAATGAACCAAAACAAGATGGAAACAATACTGGATCTGGACAAACTACAACAGCTGATCAAAATAAAAAAGAAACAACAACAACTGTAAGTGAAAATAAAGAAGCTGAAAAAGATGAACGTGATTTACCGAAAACAGGTGCAAGTATTGCTTCTACAATTGGAGCGGGTCTTGCGTTTGTTGGAGCGGGATTACTTATGTTATTTAGAAGAAAGAAAGCGAATAGATAGTCGAGAAATATAAAAAGGATTACCGATTTGGTAATCCTTTTTATTATATTATGAAACTGGTACTGCTTTTTCTTTTTTCCATGAAAGACCGAATCCAGTAAAGCCGACGATAATGGTTACGACTGGACATGCTAAACAGAAGATTGCGTATGGCAGGTAATCGAATGTTGGAACGCTAAGAACGTTTGTTAAGAATACGCCACTTACACCCCATGGTACGAGTGGATTAATTACTGTACCAGCATCTTCTAATACTCGTGATAAATTACGACGTTCTAAACCGACTTCATCGTATTTATTAGCGAATGCTTGTCCTGTTAAAACGATAGATAAGTATTGCTCACCAAGTAAGAAGTTTACACCAATTGCAGTTGAAGCAGTAGAAATAATTAAGCGTGTACTAGTTTTTACGAAGCTAGAGATAATATTCATCAGCTGCGCTATAATACCCATTCCTTGTAATAATCCTCCCATACAAAGAGCTAGGAAAATAAGAGCAATTGACATCATCATACTTTGCAGGCCACCGCGAGATAATAAGCTGTCAATGTCTTTGATACCAGTTTTAGAAACGTAACCGTCTTGCATAATTTTTATTAAATCAGCTAAAGAAGTGCTAGGTTTAAAAATAAAGAGAATAATAATCCCTACCACAATTCCTGCAAGTAATGTTGGAACTGCGGGTACCTTTTTAAATGCGAATAGGAACAGTAATAAAATAGGAATCAGTGTAACGATAGAAATCGTTGCATTTTTTTCTAGTGTGTTAATAAATGCTGAGAAATCAACGTTTCCACCAGATCCGCTTCCTAAAATGAAAAATGCGATAAAAGCAATAATGAAAGCTGGCACTGTTGTCCAAAGCATGTTACGAATATGTTCAAATAAATCTACACCTGTTACAGCAGGCGCTAAGTTTGTTGTATCAGATAAAGGAGACATTTTATCTCCGAAGAATGCACCAGAAATAATTGCACCAGCAATAAGAGCTGGATCGTATCCAAGGGCAGTACCCATTCCCATAAAGGCAAGTCCTACAGTTGCAGCAGTTGTAAATGCACTACCGATACTCGTTCCAACAATTGCACAAACAACAAAAACAGTTGGAACGAAAATTTTTGGAGATACAAGTTGGAAGCCGTATACCATTAAAGTTGGAATAGTTCCAGCTGCGATCCAAATGCTAATTAATACGCCTACAAGTAAGAAAATAAATATAGATGGAATACCAGCTGAAATACTACTTATCATTCCTTTTTCCATAGTAGACCAATCAATTTTTTTCATAAATCCAAACGCTAATAAAAGAACGATGCCAAATAAAATCGGGATGTGTGGTGAAACTTCTAATTTGATAACACTAAAGCCAATGCAGAAAAAGATAAAAATTGTTAAAAGAACAGACTCAATTTTTGAAACCATTGTTTTCCCCTCCTAAGTAATGTGAAATAGCTCTTTTTTATATAAAATTCGCCAATATTGTATATTTCCTTCTAAAATTTAGAATTTTGTGACAAATTACCGGTAATTGTTAGTTCTTCTATATGATGCGGAAATGATTGGATAAAAAAACGTCCCTGCATATAATTATGCAGGGACGAAGAAATCGCGGTACCACCCTAGCTTGTGAAATGAATGTATCACAAAATAAAGGGTCATATGATATGCGCTTATAAAATAAAAAACGCCCCTGCAATATATGCAGGGACGAAAAATTCGCGGTACCACCCTAAATTGTGAAACAGTGTCGTTTCACCACTCTTTAGACATAACGGTCTATAACCGTCTTTCACTACTCCTCACGTTTCGTAAAAGAAGCTCCAGGGGGTAATTCATAATTCGCTCTGTACTGGTTCGCACCGACCACCAGCTCTCTGAAATCAGAAATCGAAATACTACTAAATCCTATCAACGCCGATTCATATGATGTTAGTTAAATTTTTATCATATTTTCATCTTACATGTCAATAAAAATATTAAATGTTTTTTTAGGGAAATAAAGGATAATTGTTTTTAACGCTGTAAAAATGTACGTTATAATGAATTTGAAAGGGGGAGGAAAGAGTGAAGAAAAAAATAATTCTTTTTACCACTTTATTAGTTATTGGAGGAAGTGCTGGAATTTACACAGCTTTTGCGGCTGAATCAGAGCAGTTGAAACAAAAGCAAATACAACAGTCAGAAGTGAAGAAAGTAAAAGAAATAGAAGAGAAGAAATCAATGGAAAAAGCAGCAGAGAAACTAGGAGTTTCTACTGAGGGGAAAACAAAAGAAGAGGTTACGAAAGAAGTAAATACCGCTAGGTTTGAGAAGCGTCATGATTTATTAATTGAGCACGCTAAGCAACTTGGAATTGATACAGAGGGGAAAAAAGATGAAGAAATTATTTTAGAAATTGGAAAGATACAGCATGGAAAGTAGAACAACTTATCGTATGATAAGTTGTTCTTTTTTAAGAACTATTTGATTTTAAAATAATTGACAGTCATTCAGATTTAATGTTAACTATATTTATAAACGAGTTAACATTAGGGGTGACAATTGTGACAATAAATAGTAAAACGATTGAAAAATCATCTTATACATATGAAGAATTAGCAGAGAAAAATAAAGCTTACGTATGGCACCCATTTACACAAATGAAAGATTATTTAGAAGAAGATCCTGTCATTATTGAACGTGGAGAGGGAAGAAAGCTATACGATGTAAATGGTAATGAATATTGGGATGGTGTTTCATCTATATGGTTAAATGTTCACGGACATCAAGTACCGGAATTAGATGAAGCAATTCGTGAGCAATTAAATAAAATTGCTCATTCTACTATGTTAGGACTTGCTAACGTTCCATCTATTTTATTAGCAGAAAAAATTATTGAGGTTGTACCAGATGGATTGAAGAAGGTATTCTATTCTGATTCAGGTTCTACCGCTGTTGAAATTGCAATTAAGATGGCTTTCCAATATTGGCAGCATAAAGGGAAACGAAAGAAACAAAGATTCGTTACATTAAAAGAAGCATATCACGGTGATACAATTGGAGCTGTTTCGGTAGGAGCAATAGACTTGTTTCACCAAGTGTATAGTTCGCTCTTATTTGATGCGATTAAAATGCCGTATCCATATACGTATCGTTCTCCTTACGGAAATAATAAGGAGGAAATTGTAAAAAGCCATTTAGAAGAAATGGAAGAATTGTTGAAAGAAAAGCATGAAGAAGTAGCTGCCATCATTGTAGAGCCATTAATGCAAGGTGCTGGCGGGATGATTACAATGCCAAAAGGATATTTAAAAGGACTGCGCGATTTATGTACTAAGTACAATGTATTATTTATTACAGATGAGGTAGCGACTGGATTTGGGCGTACAGGGAAAATGTTTGCTTGTGAACATGAAAATGTGACGCCAGACATTTTAACTGCCGGGAAAGGTTTAACAGGTGGATATTTACCAATTGCAGTTACGGTAACGACAGATGAAATATATAATGCCTTCTTAGGAGAATATGAAGAACAAAAAACATTTTTCCATGGACATAGCTACACAGGCAATCCGTTAGGGTGTGCCGTAGCAATCGCGAATCTAGAACTATATGAAAAAACAAATTTAATAGAAGAAGTGGCACGTAAAACGGATTATGTGGCAGCGCAATTAGAAAAGCTCTTTGCGTATAAACATGTAGGTGATATTCGTCAGTGCGGATTAATGGTTGGTATTGAGCTTGTGAAGAATAAGGAAACGAAAGAAGCGTTTGACTGGACAGAGAGAGTCGGTGTTCAAGTATGTAAACGCTCAAGAGAGCTGGGTATGATTTTACGACCGCTAGGTAACACGATTGTATTTATGCCACCACTTGCTTCTACTTTTGAAGAGATTGATGATATGTTACGCATTTTATATAAGGCAATCTCGGATGTTACGGAGGGAGAATAATGAGTGGTTTTTTCATAACAGCAACTGATACTGAAGTTGGAAAAACAGTAGTTGCAGGTGCTATAGCAGGTGTATTTAGAGAATTAGGATATAACGTAGGGGTGTATAAACCGTTACAAAGTGGGCATGTTGCATCAAACCCTGAGGGAGATGCGGCAAGGTTAAAAGTATTATCAGGTGTACCGACACAAGAAAATGAAATTTGCCCTTATTCTATTGAAGAACC
This sequence comes from Bacillus sp. EB V-12, assembly GCF_056158125.1. NCBI lineage: Bacteria > Bacillati > Bacillota > Bacilli > Caryophanales > Bacillaceae > Bacillus > Bacillus sp. EB V-12. The sequence continues at coordinate 523,781 of NZ_JBUXJL010000001.1, forward strand.
ACTTGCTCCGAGACTTGCCATGAAAAGAGCTGGAAGAGTAGTAAAGTTAAAAGAAATTACTGATTACTATAATGAACTATTAAAAGAGTTTAATAGCTTATTTGTAGAAGGAGCAGGTGGGCTTGCTGTTCCATATACAGAAGATGCTTTAGTAATTGATTTTGCAAAAGAATTACAGTTGCCTCTTATTGTAGTAGCTCGTCCTACATTAGGAACAGTAAATCATACAGTGTTAACGATTGCTTACGCAAAGGCGCATGGTTTAACCGTAGCGGGTGTCATTTTATCAGGTTGCAAAGAATGTGAAATGGAAAGAGTGAAAGAAAATAAAGAGATGATTGAAGAGCTGAGCGGGGTACCAGTTTTAGGATTATTGCCATTCTTTGAAGGTGAGTTTACGAAAGAAGAAGTATTAGAATCTGCAAAAGAACATATTATGATTTCAAAATTAGAGGAGTTTATCCAAAATGAATCAAACGTGGCGGGCGCACCTTCAATGTAAATTACAACAATTACATGAGCAAGGGCAGTATCGTGATTTGCATGTAACAGAGAAGGCAGAAGAGACTTGGCTTATTCGAGATAAAAAAAGGATGTTAAATTTAGCGTCAAATAATTATTTAGGGTTAGCTGGAGATGAAAGGTTAAAAGAAGCTGCTATTGCCTGTACAAAAAGATATGGAACTGGAGCGACTGCCTCTCGTCTCGTTGTAGGAAATCATCTATTATATGAAGAGGTTGAGAGAAGCATATGTGACTGGAAAGGTACTGAAAGAGCTTTAATTGTAAATAGTGGGTATACGGCAAATATAGGTGCCATATCTTCTTTAGCCTCTCGGCACGATATTGTTTTTAGTGATAAGTTAAATCACGCAAGTATTGTTGATGGAATCATATTAAGCGGGGCAGAGCATAAAAGGTATCGTCATAATGATTTGGATCATTTAGAGAAGTTGTTGAAAATGGCTTCGCCTGAAAAAAGGAAATTAATCGTAACAGATACCGTTTTTAGTATGGACGGTGATACTGCGTATTTGAGAGATTTAGTACAGCTGAAAGAGAAATACGGGGCAATCATTATAGTCGATGAAGCACATGCGAGTGGAATATATGGAATCGGCGGAGCTGGGTTATCTCATATAGAAAAAAATCTTTCTCAAAAAATTGATATACATATGGGGACGTTTAGCAAGGCTTTAGGGTGTTATGGTGCGTATTTGACAGGTGATGAAATTTATATAGAGTATTTACAAAATATGATGAGAAGCTTTATTTTTACTACAGCTTTACCACCAAGTACGTTAGGAGCGGTGCAAAAAGCAATTGAAATTGTAAAAGAAGATAACGAAAGAAGAGAGAACCTTATAGCAAACGGAGAATACTTCAGAACTAAATTAAGGGATGCTGGTTTTGATATTGGGAATAGTTCAACTCATATTGTACCGATTGTAGTCGGTTCAAATGAACATGCTTTACGGTTTAGTAAAAGGTTGCAAGGGGCAGGGATTGCGGCTATTGCAATTCGTCCGCCAACTGTGCCGGTTCATAGTTCTCGAATTCGCTTTGCAGTTACATCGCAACATACAATAGCTGATTTAAAATGGGCTATTGACCGAATTATCCACATTGCGAAAGAAGAGGAGCTTTTCGTATGAATGAGCTAAAGATTATTTTTATCCCCGGATGGGGAATGGAAGAGAATATTTGGGATTTAGTACTTCCGTATTTTAAAGGATATTCTGTTCAATGCATAGATTGGCGTAATGTGAAAGAACGAAGTGAATTTGCGGAACGAATTATAGATGTAGCGCATAATGACAACGTAATATTGGTTGGATGGTCACTAGGAGCGTTAGCAGCAGTTGAAGCTTATAAAAAGATTCAGGCAAAAGGCATCGTATTAATTGGTGGTACTGCTAAATTTACAAATACGAGCGATTACAGTAACGGATGGAATGCTTTGCATGTAGAACGGCTGAAAAGGAATTTGGCGAGAAGGAAAGAAGATACGCTCAAGCGGTTTTATGAAAATATGTTTACGAAAGATGAGCTAAAAGAGAATAAAAACTTTGAAGACATTGTAGACCGTTTTAAAGGTGATTCTATTCAGTCTTTACAACTAGGTTTAGATTATTTAATAGAAACAGATATGAGAGAAGAACTAAAAGAAATTAAAGTACCTATACTACTTATTCACGGAGAACAGGATGTAATATGCCCATTGTCTGCGGCACGTAGTATGACGGAAAATAGCAGCAGCGAGCTGAAAGTAGTAAGTGAAGCAGGGCATGCATTATGTGTGACGAATTTTGAATATTGCGCAAATGAAATAATTCAATTTGTAGAGGGGATACGACATGATCAACAAAACGTTACTACAAAAACGGTTTAATGGGGCAGCCGTATCTTACGATCGATATGCAAATGTACAAAAAAAGATGGCACATTCATTACTTTCAATCTTAAAGGAACGATATAGTGAAACGGCATCAATACGTATTTTAGAACTAGGATGCGGGACGGGGTATGTAACAGAGCAATTATCAAAGTTATTTCCGAAATCACATATTACAGCAGTTGATTTTGCTGAAAGTATGATTGCGATTGCGCAAACTAGACAAAATGTAAAAAATGTAACGTTTCACTGTGAAGATATTGAGCGATTACGATTAGAAGAATCATATGATGTCATTATTTCAAATGCTACATTTCAATGGTTAAATAATTTACAACAAGTGTTAAGAAATTTATTTCAACATTTGTCTATAGATGGGATATTACTCTTTTCAACGTTTGGACATGAAACATTTCAAGAATTGCATGCTTCGTTCCAACGTGCGAAAGAAGAAAGAAATATAAAAAATGAAACATCGATTGGTCAACGTTTTTATTCAAAAGATCAGTTGCTTCATATATGTAAGATAGAAACAGGAGATGTGCATGTTTCTGAAACATGTTACATAGAGAGTTTTACAGAAGTTAAGGAGTTTCTGCATTCTATTCGAAAAGTAGGAGCAACTAATAGCAATGAAGGATCATATTGTCAAAGTCCCTCACTCTTTCGTGCGATGCTACGCATATACGAAAGAGACTTCACGGGAAATGAAGGGATAATGGCAACGTATCATGCTTTATTTATACATATAACAAAAGAGGGGAAGAGATGAAATGAAACAAGTACAAACAAAAAGGGATTGGAAAAAACTTGCATACGACGTAGTGGAAGAGAAGATGATTACAAAAGAAGATGCAATAGCGATATTAGAAGCTGATGATACAGAAGTTTTAGAAATTATGAATGCGGCTTACATTATTCGCCATCATCACTTTGGTAAGAAAGTAAAATTGAATATGATTATTAATACGAAATCTGGATTATGTCCTGAAGATTGTGGATATTGCTCACAGTCTATTATTTCAGAAGCACCGATTGATAAATATGCATGGTTAACGCAGGAGAAGATTGTAGAAGGGGCACATGAAGCAATACGCCGTAAAGCAGGTACATATTGTATTGTAGCGTCTGGTCGTCGTCCGACGGATAAAGAGGTAAATCACGTAATTGGAGCAGTTAAGGAAATTCGTGAAACGACAGACTTGAAGATTTGTTGTTGTTTAGGTTTCTTAAATGAAGATCAAGCAGGACGTTTAGCGGAAGCAGGCGTGCACCGTTATAACCACAACTTAAATACACATGCAAATAATTACGATAGTATTTGTTCAACTCATACGTATGATGATCGTGTTGATACAGTTCAAAAAGCAAAACAAGCGGGCATTTCCCCATGCTCTGGAGCGATTTTTGGCATGGGAGAAACAATTGAAGAGCGTGCTGAAATTGCATTTGAATTACAACGTATAGATGCAGATTCTATCCCTTGTAATTTCCTTGTTGCTGTAAAGGGGACACCTCTTGAAGGGCAAAAAGAGTTAACGCCAGTAGAATGTTTAAAAGTACTGGCAATGATGCGTTTTGTAAACCCGACAAAAGAAATTCGTATTTCAGGAGGACGTGAAATCAATTTACGTTCTGTACAGCCAATCGGTTTATTTGCAGCGAATTCTATTTTTGTTGGGGACTACTTAACGACAGCTGGACAAGAGCCGACTGCAGACTGGGGTATGATTGCAGATTTAGGATTTGAGATTGAAGAGTGTGCATTATAAGATAGATGAAAAAGCAAACTTGTAAAAGGGTTTGCTTTTTTTGTAAATAAAATGTAATAAATAGTTGTGAACGCCTGTTACTATTGGTTTTTGAACGAAAAAAAGAATTTTTGTGGACGAATTTTCCAAGCCCTAGTTGTACATAGTAAATATGTAATTTATATTGGGTTGGAGGATTTTACATGTACAAATACATATTAGCGATTATGACTTGTTTAATTTTAATAAAAGCAATAAGTTCTGATCCAGTTAAGGCTGCTGAAAATCCTGAACAAAAAGAGATGCAACAAAGAATCGAACAACACTTTCGAACGAAAGCTGAACATTTTGGATTGAAAACGGAAGGAAAAGATTTAAAGGAAGTTAGAAAAGAAATTACTATTATAGAAGAAGCGAAAAAAAGAGAGAATGTATGGAGAACAGCACAAGCTCTTCATATAAAAACAGAAGGAAAAACGATGAATGAATTAATAAAAGATGTACAAAAAAAGGTGAAAAAATAAAAAGAGGCCGCAGCCTCTTTTTTTATGCCCATTGTTTTGATAAGTGAGCCATTTCAATTGCAGCAACAGCTGATTCATATCCTTTATTACCAGCTTTCGTACCTGCGCGTTCAATCGCTTGTTCAATTGTTTCTGTCGTTAATACGCCGAAAATAACTGGGATGTCCATTTGTAGTGATAAAGACGCAACACCTTTTGCTACTTCATTACAAACGTAATCGTAGTGAGTTGTAGCACCTCGGATTACAGTACCTAATGTAATAACAGCATCATACTTTCCGCTACTAGCCATCTTTTTAGCAATTAAAGGAATTTCAAATGCACCAGGAACCCAAGCAACATCAATATCATTTTCTTCTACACCGTGACGCTTTAATCCGTCTAAAGCGCCGCCAAGTAACTTACTTGTAATAAATTCGTTAAAACGTCCAACAACAACTCCAACTTTTAATCCTGTACCAACTAAATGACCTTCGAATACCATAATAAATCTCTCCTTTAATTATAAGTTTAGTAAGTGTCCTAATTTGTTTACTTTCGTTTGTAAATACGATTTATTCTCTTCTTTTGCTGGCATTTGCAACGGTACACGCTCGACTACTTCTAAATCGTAACCTTGTAAGCCAGCAATTTTTCTTGGGTTATTCGTTAATAATCGTAAACTTTGTAAACCTAAATCTTTTAATATTTGTGCTCCGATACCGTAATCACGAAGATCAGCAGGGAAGCCGAGTTTTTCATTTGCTTCTACAGTATCGAATCCTTCTTCTTGTAATTTATAAGCACGAAGCTTATTAAGAAGCCCAATGCCTCTTCCTTCTTGTCTCATATAAAGAAGAACACCTTTTCCTTCACGCTCAATTTGAGCAAGTGCTGCATGGAGTTGTGGTCCGCAATCGCAGCGATGTGAACCGAATACATCTCCTGTTAAGCATTCAGAATGAACACGCACAAGTACCGGTTCACCTATTGAAATATCACCTTTTACAAGTGCGATATGTTCTTTCGTATCTAATGAGTTAGAATAGCCAATTGCGTGGAAAGTACCGAAATCTGTAGGTAATGTAATTTCCACTTCTCTCGTCACAAGTGTTTCATGATGGCGGCGGTAAGCAATTAAATCTTCTATTGTAATCATTTTTATATCAAATTGTTTTGCGCATTCTATTAAATCAGGTACACGTGCCATCGTGCCGTCCTCATTTATAATCTCGCAAATAACTCCAGCTGGTTCGGCACCGCATAGCTTTGCTAAATCAACAGCAGCTTCTGTATGACCTGCACGACGCAGGACACCGCCTTCTTTCGCAATTAATGGAAAGATATGTCCAGGTCGATTGAAATCAGCGCCTTTTGATGCGGGGTTTAACAATTCTTGTATCGTAGTTGCACGTTCGTGAGCGCTAATCCCTGTTGTTGTAGAGACATGGTCAATGCTCACTGTAAACGCAGTATGATGTGAATCTGTATTATGAGATACCATTGGTTCTAATTGTAGACGTTCTGCGTACCCTTCCGTAATCGGTACACAAACGAGACCACGGCCATGTGTAATCATAAAATTAATTGTTTCTGGTGTAATGTACTCTGCTAAAGCAATAAAATCGCCTTCATTTTCTCGGTTTTCATCATCACATACGATAACGACTTTACCTTTTTTTAAATCTTCTAGAGCTTCTTCAATACGATGAAACATTGTGCTTCCCCCTTATAGAAATCCGTTTTCTTGTAAAAAGCTTTCGGTCATTGAACCTACTCGTTTTGTAGGTTTAGTAATAAAGCGTTCGATATATTTACCAATCATGTCACACTCAATGTTTACGATATCTCCGGCATTTTTTTCTCCAATGACAGATTCGCTTACTGTGTGCGGGATGAGTGAAATCGTTATGGAAGATTCGTCTATATCAAATATCGTTAAACTCGTTCCATCAACAGCAATGGACCCTTTCTGCAAACAATAGCGCAGCAGGTCATCAGAAATTGCTATTTTGTAATAGACGGCATTGTAATGTTGTTTTTTATTTAAAATCGTTCCGATTCCATCAATATGTCCTGAAACGAAATGTCCACCGAATCGTCCGTTTGCAGCCATTGCTCGCTCTAAATTTACTTTAGAGTGCGGTTTAAGCATGCGAAGTGATGTCGACTGCATCGTTTCAGGCATTGCATCAACTGTAAATGAAGTAGTTGTAAAGTTTGTTACAGTTAAGCAAATACCGTTAACCGCGATACTATCACCTAAGTGAACATCTGATAAAATTTTCTTTGCATGAATCGTTAATTTCATCGCTTCTCCGCTTTGTTGCATGTTTGCTATCGTTCCTAATTCTTCTACAATTCCTGTAAACATTTCGTCACCTCGTTTCGGGCATTCGCAACGATTTTTATATCATCACCAATTTGTTTCATCTCTTGAATTTTCAAGGAAAGCGCATCTTGTAATTTTGAAAAACCATTTCCTCCAAATAAAGTAGGAGCATCTTTCCCACCAATTAATTTCGGGCTTATATAGGTTACAATTTCATTAAAATTGTTTGTTTTTAAGAAACTTGCATGAATCGATTGGCCACCTTCAACGAATAGAGAAAGAATTTGTTTCTCTCCAAGAAAGGAAAGAAGGTCCTCGATTTCTATATGCTTCGTTTCCATTTGGAATATAGCTATATTTTTAGATTCATAAGAAGATATCTTCTCTTTCTTTACATCCTTACCGACAATAATCCATGTCGGTGCTAAACCATCTGTTATAACATGAGAAGATGGTGGCGTTCGTAAATGGGTATCTAAAACAACGCGAATAGGATGTTTCCCACCATTTGGAATTCTTGTTGTTAAATGAGGATTATCAGCTATAACTGTATTCACTCCAACAAGAATTGCATCATGTGTATGGCGATATTGGTGAACATCAGCACGTGCTTCTTCACCTGTAATCCACTTACTTTCACCAGTTACAGTTGCTGTTTTTCCATCTAAGCTCATCGCTGTTTTGATTGTTACAAAAGGGCGCTTCGTTTTCATGTAGTGAAAAAAGTAGCGATTTAATAAAACTGCTTCTGCTTCAAGAACACCGGTAGTTACTTCAATTCTAGCTTCCTCTAATCTTCTTTTTCCGTTACCAGAAACGAGCGGATTACAATCGAGAGTAGCAATTACAACACGCTTAACTCCTTTTTCGATGAGCAATTCACAACAAGGTGGTGTTTTTCCAAAGTGGCTACACGGTTCCAGTGTTACATAAACGGTAGCGTCTTTGGCGTTCTGACCAGCCATTTGAAGGGCATGAACTTCTGCGTGTTCTTCACCAGCTCGTAAATGAGCCCCCATACCAACGATGTTTCCATCTTTTACAACAACAGCACCAACCATAGGATTTGGACTTGTTTGTCCTGATGTCCCTTCTGCTAACTGCAGGGCAATCCTCATATATTCTTGATCTGTCATTTTCTTCACCTCTCCTAAAAAAATCAAAAAACCCCAAGGATTTAATATCCTTGGGGTTTGGGAGACGTGATTTCTAGAAATATAGTTTGAATACGAAAGCATAGGAAAGAAACCTAACGATAATTGATATTTCTGCATAAGGAAAAAACCTAGCAAAATATCGAATTTTTAAACGCTAGTTGTCTCTTTTTATTTCAGTATAAAAAATAAGTATAGAAAATTAAACATATATAAAGAATCAAAATGAATCTTTAAAAATATGCATACTGAAATAAAAGTGTATTCACTATATAAAAAACTAGAAACATATCCTTCTCCCATCCAGACTATACTGTCGGCCCTAGAGTTTCACTAGATCCACCGTTTTCGAGTTGAAAACGGGTCACGGACTTAGAAGTTTTCACTTCATCACCGCCGGTTGGGAATTTCACCCGACCCCGAAGGATGCTGTTTGCTCAAATTATAGCACAAAAAAAATAAAAGGCTAGTAAAAAATATTCGAATGTGAAGAATTGTGTGAAAATATATGCAGGCTGGAATGGAAATAAAAGTATTAGAAATGTTGTAAGGAGAAGGGATATAACGGAGTTGCTAAAAAGAAAAAACATGCACAAAAAAATGTGCATGTCACATGTAAAATTATTCTGCCTCTGGTGCTCTAACAACAGACTCGAATTTACCTTTATGCGAAGCGTCGCAATAAGGCATATTTTTTGATAAACCACAACGGCATAAAGAAAATGCCGGTTTTGCTGGGAATACATTCCCTTGTGAGTCGACTAATTCCACGTCCCCTGTAACGCGAAAAGAGCCATTATCATTTACTTTAATTTGTACTTTTGCCAACGTTATCCCTCCTTCCCAAACGCTTAATTTCATCATATAATCAAGGGAAGTGCTTGACAATATAAAAAGAGCACTTTGTTTGAGAAAGAAGAGAGTGTTATAATAGTTTTCATAACTGACTAGAGTAAGGTGACGAGAGATGGATAAACAATTACATACATTACGAAACATTGCAAATGAGCGCACGTGGGCATCATTTTTGAATGATAATCATCCATATAGTTTGTTACATTGGTCCATTGCAGGTGTAGGGCAAGAGGCAAAGGATGTTTGGTTACTTCAAGATGAAGTAACATTTCAAACGACAGAATTCCCAACGTTAGATGATGCAATGCAATGGATTTCTGAAAATATGGAACAAGTTACAGACGTTTTAGCGCAATAAAAAACAGGCTTATGCAAGCCTGTTTTTTGTTTCTTTCACATATGTGTTTAAAAATTGATCGACGGCTGCTTCGTACTCTTCTTTATTTTCGTTATAAGAGCAAGCGTGTGCACCGTGTTCTGCAATATAAAGCTGCTTATTATTTTCTTTCGCTTCATATAACGCTTTTGTCATATCAGCTAAAATATAGTCGTCATCTTTACTATGAATAAAGAGAACGGGATTGTTAATGTTTTTTATACAGTCGATTGGTGAAACTTCACGAATTGTATAACCGTCACGAACTTTTAAAAATGCGTTTGCTAAAGGTAATAAAGGCCATTTTGGTAGATGGAATTCAACCTTTAAACGGTGCTGTAATTGTCCGTGAAAATCAGAGAAAGGACAATCTGCAATATAGAAATCAGCACCATCTTCTACAAGTCCTGCGTATTGAAGAAGTGTTGCAGCTCCCATAGATTCACCATGAATACCAAGTGTAATATTGGTGCCAAAACGGTTTTTTAGCCAGTCAACTACGGATTTTAAATCATGTTTTTCATAGTATCCATAGCTTGTTGTTTTTCCGCCAGTTTTACCATGACGACGATGATCGTAAATGAGGACGTTATATCCCCTTTTTAAGAATAAGTTTGCATATTTTACAGAGTTTATTTTATTTACAGTTACACCGTGGCAAAAAACCATAAACTTATTGGTGGAATGACCAGCAGGAATGTAATATCCGTGAAGGTCGTATCCGAATTGTGAAGGGATATGAATTTCTTCTTTATGAAGAGCATCAAAATCCTCTATACGAAAATGTTTTTTCGTTTCTCTTTCGAGTACTTCTTCCTCTGTTTTTTTCTTTAAGTACATCACTTTATTTGTAAAGAAAATCCCAAGGGCAGTTATTGCACCTAGTATAGTAAACAATGCTGCAAAAAAACGTTTCATACTTTACCTCATCCTCCAAATACCGTTACATGTGATACACTTATATTGTATCACAATGATATAAAAGGGGAGAAATAGGAAATGCTGCATATACAAAAAATTACGCCAGCGATGAAAGAAACAATCCGAATGTTCATGTATGAGAACTGGGGAAGTTCATTGATGGTTTCACGTGGTAAGGGACATCAGTTAGAAGAGTTGCCAGGATTTGTTGCGCTCTCAGATGACAGAATAATCGGAATTATAACGTATGAAGTGACCGGAAATATATGCGAAATTGTATCGCTAGATAGCTTTGAAGAAAGAAAAGGAATAGGGACGAAACTTGTGGATTGTGTATTACAAGTTGCAGAAGAAGAACGGTGCAGACAGGTTTGGCTTATTACAACAAATGATAATATGAATGCGTTACGATTTTACCAAAAGCGTAATTTTGTAATGACTAATTTATATGTGAATGCGGTAGAGGAGGCACGAAAAATAAAGAAAGAAATTCCACGTATGGGATATGATAATATCCCAATTTTACATGAAATTCAGTTGGAGTATCGTTTAGTGAAATGATGTAACAATTTTCAGAAAAGTGAGTTATTAATCTTGACGGATAGTGTAATTTAGGTTACCGTAAAATTGTAATCTATTACCATATTAAGGGGTGACGATGTGGCAACTATACGTGATGTTGCAAAATTGGCAGGTGTTTCAGTCGCAACCGTTTCACGAGTTATTAATGAAAAAGGATACGTTCATGAGGACACAGTAAAACAAGTAAAGGAAGCAATTGAAGAATTACGTTATAGGCCAAACAGTGCAGCGAAGCCACTATTTAAAGAGAATTCAACGATAATTGCATTACTTGTAGATAATTTATGTAACCAATCAAACATCACTTTGCTACATTGTATTGAGGAAATAGCATATAAAGAAGGCTATCAAATCATTATTTGTAATATAGAGAATAAAGATAGATACATACATATGCTGAAGCAAAATAACATTGCAGGTGTTATTTTGACGAGAGCAGTTTTTAAAAGTGTAGGAGAAATTCCATTTCCGTTTGTTGTGATCGATGAGCAACAATCACATGGAAATTATTATGAAAGTGGACAGAGAGCTGTTTCTTTATTAAAAGAGAAAGGGTGTCATTTTCTTGCATATTTCGGTGAGGGAGAAGAAAGTGAAGAAATGGAAGATCATATAGCAGGGTTTTTAGACGCTGTTTGGGATGAAGGAATCTCTTATCGAGAAGAATGTGTACAAGGGTATACAAATAAACAATTTATTACATTATTGCAAAACAATCCGTATATAGATGGAATTGTAGCCTCAAGTGATCAGATTGCTATTGAGTTAATTCGGTCAGCGAGATTTCTAAATATACATATACCAGATAAATTAAAAATTGTTGGACCGAATGGGAGTATAGAGTGTGAATGGATAGGTTCATCACTACCGACAATTGAAAGCTATGTCAAAGATAACGGAAAAGTAGCTTTTCAACAATTAAAAGGAAAAATAAAAAAGTAAAAGGTGCGTTTTATACGCACCTTTTTATAATGTAATTGCGGCAATAAAGCCAAATATAAGTAACGGTATATTGTAATGTAGAAAAGTGGGTACACATGTATCCCATATATGATGGTGCTGACCATCAGCATTTAAACCGGATGTTGGTCCAAGGGTACTATCCGATGCTGGAGATCCTGCGTCACCTAGTGCTCCGGCTGTACCGATAATTGCAATTGTGGCCATTGGACTAAATCCAAGCTGAATGCAAAGAGGTACAAAAATGGTTGTTAAGATAGGGATGGTTGAAAAGGATGAACCAATTCCCATCGTAACGAGAAGTCCAATAACGAGCATAAGAAATGCAGCGAGTGGTTTGTTATTTCCAATTATATGTGCACTCGTTTGCACCAGAGATTCAACATGTCCTGTTTTTCGAAGAACAGCGCCGAATCCAGCGGCAGCAATCATAACAAAGCCAATAAAGGACATCATACGCATTCCGCTTGTTAATATCGCATCTGCTTCTTTAAGTGGTAGACTGCCACTAACTGATAAGACGATAATACCTGCTAAAGCACCGAAAATCATTGATTCTGTTGTTAATTGAACAGTTAATGTAGCAATGATAGATAATAACCCGAAAGTAATGCTACGTTTTGTATAGGGAACGATTTCATTTTCGGTAGTATGAATTTGTTCTGTTTCATACGTACGAGGTTTTCGGTACGTAATGAATACCGCTACACATAATCCAATAATCATACCAATTGCTGGAATAGTCATTGCTTTTGGAATAAGTGTGACATCAAATGTAAGGCCGCTTTGCGCAGCGTTGGTTTGTAATACGTCATGATAAATTTTTCCGAATCCTGCAGGGATCCACATATAAGGAGTAATCAATCCAAATGTAATAATACATGTGACAAGTCTGCGATCCACTTTCAGCTCATTTAATACTTTTAAAAGTGCTGGAATTAAGATGGGGATGAAAGCAATGTGAACAGGAATCACATTTTGTGAGAAACAAGCCATCGTTAAAATAATGAATAAAATAAGTATTTTAGAATAAACTTGTTTTTTCGTGTCTTGTTCATTGCCAATCCATTTTAATGCAGTTTGAATCATAGCATCTGGAAGTCCTGTTTTGGAAAGGGAAATAGCGAAACCACCAAGCATTGCATAACTTAAAGCGATTGGAGCACTGTTTCCAAGACCAGTTGTAAAAGTGTTAATCGTTTCTGAAATACCGAGTCCGCCGATAAGTCCGCCTGTTAAAGCTCCAACAATGATGGCGACAATGACCTGGACACGTAACAAACTAAGCAATAGCATAATTGCTACTGCGACGAGTACAGCGTTCATAATAAATGTAATCTCCCTAAATTTTTATTCTGTTAAGACAAGTAAATATGAAACATTTTGCTATGTTTATACATGCTTGCGACATATTATTATAAAATGTTTTCTATGAAATGTAAAAGAGCCTTTTGTTACTAATGCTGAAAAGCTAGCTCTTGTTTAATTGATTGTAAAGAATTAGCGAATAATTCTGGTTCTTCTAAATCAGGAGAATGTGCTGAATTTGGGAACCAAATCATCTTTTTTATAGGCGCTTCAATAATATCGCAATATTCCTGAACGAGTGCATAAGGAGTTTGATAATCATAGCGACCAGAACAAAAATAAACTGGAATAGATAAACTTGAAATAGAAGAAAAGAAATCGATTGTCAGCATTTCTTCCCATAAAACACCAGATTTTAAATTTCCTGCGAGAAACTTGAACCAATCTAATAGCGTATATTCAGGAGAAAAGAAACCTTTTCGTATGAAAGAAAAGGAAGATCCGTTTTGGATTGCGCCTCCAAATGTGCCAAGCCACTTTCTTTGAATAATGAGACGTCTCGTATCTAAAAATGGTGGTTTGCCTAATTTTAAAAGGGAAGCTAATGCTTTTTTATGATCATGTTTTTTTGCAGAATGAATTAAATGTTGATATAGCAATTCTTCATTTTGTTTCATATGTACAATTTGCCCAATACCGATGTAAGCCTCGATATACTTTGGATATTGATGTGCTATGTTAAGCCCAATAATACTTCCCCAAGAATGACCAGCGAGAAATAGTTTTTGTTTGTTGAACTTTTTAAGTACATATTGAATCACTTCTTTTGCATCGGAAACGAATTGTTCGATTGTGAAATTTGCTCCGAAATCTTTCATTGAAAAGGATTTACCAGCCCCGCGCTGATCCCAATTAATAACAATAAATTGCTTCTCTAATTCTTTTTGAAAATGGCGAATAAATCCGATTTGTGCCATCCCAGGTCCGCCGTGACAGCATAATAAAATAGGTTGCTCTACGTTTTGTCCACGCATAAGGAGAGTTTGTTTTCGATTATTAATCATAACGCTTTCTATCGTAGCGATACTATTAGGAATGAGTTGTTTGTTTTCGTTATAGAACTGAGGGGTGTAGCTACGAAAAAGCATATTGAAAACCTCCTTTTGTGAAATCGTATGAATCGCACAGGCTATTCATTTTGCATATACTGTTAGAAAATCATTGTAACATACCATACTAGTGTCATTTCAACACGGGAGGAGGGAAATTGTGACGATTGGAGAAATTATAGATGGTTTAAATAGACGTGAATCCATCGCTATTATAGCAAAACGTCTTGAAATAAGCCCGTATACATTATCGAAGAAATTAAGATTGATTGGATACGAATATGATGGAGAGCAGAAGAAACGTATTTTTGTAGGAGATGGAGAAGAACCACGTCACTTACAACTCCAAGAAGCGACCGCCCTTCAATATGAGAAAACAGATTATCAATTATTAATTTATGAGCAATTACAAAGCATTTATGAGTTATTAAGAAAAAGAGAAGAAGTAATTGCACCAATTGTGAGTAAAAGTACAGAGAAAAAGAGACGGACCTTTTCTATTAATACAGAAATATTAGCAAGATTGGACCTTATATCAGAATCGAAAGGAATTCAAAAATCTAAACTTGTAGAAGAGGCGTTGCAACAATTTTTACAGCAATATGAAGTTGACAAAACATCACATTTTGATAACTAAAGAAAAGGATACTGTGTTCATTAGAAGAACGAGTATCCTTTTTATGATGTATATTACGTATAAAATAGAGGATCAGTACAAATCCTTTATGCGTGAAAAATGAAATTTATTATTAGAGAAACACTTAATTTAATTTTTGAATTCTTCCATCAATAACTGGCTGAATTGGTTCTTTTAATTGTTTTACGTAATTGACTAACGCTTCAAAGTCGTTTGGCCCAGTTTCTGCATTTTTACCATTTTTAAATGATACGAATCCATCACCGCCAGAAGCTAAGAAGGCATTTGCAACTACGCTATACGTTGTAGATGGAGATAATTCTTCTCCGTTTGTTAAACGTATATTTGTAACTTTTTCACCGTTTGGTTTATTTGCATCCCACGTATATTGAATACCTGAAATTTGAAGCATTCTTGTTGTTCCCTTTTGCCATTGCTGATTTAAAATATCGCGAATGTCTTGACCTGTTAAATTTACTTTAATCAATTGATTTCCAAAAGGTTGAATGCCGTATAACTCACCCCACGTAATATCACCAGCATCTAAGTCATTACGAATGCCACCAGGATTCATGAGGGAGATTTGAGTTTGCATCGTTTGACGCTGAGCATCGGCAACTAAATTTCCAAGAGTGGACTCACCAGCATCATTTTGTTTACGGTCGATAGGTGCTGTAGATTTTCCGACCACTTCATTTACAAGTGGTGCGATTTTTTCTTTATATTGATCTAGTTTTTTCTTTACTTGTTTATCAGGTTCTACACCTTCATGATACGTTGTAACAACTTCAGCTTTTTTCTTTACAATATCCTTTGTTTTACGATCAATTGTTACATCGACGTCTGAGAAAGCCATTCCATATGAATTTGCTTGGACAATTAGTTTATTATTTACTGTACCATTTACATACGTATGACTATGTCCACCGAAGATAACATCAACTTCTGGGTCTGTTTCATTTGCAATTCGAGTAAGGTCGCCATTTGTTACCCCAGACTCATCGGTTGTTCCACCGACATGAGCAAGAACGACGATAGATTTAACGCCGAGGCGTTTTAATTGTTGTGTTGATTTATTAATTGCTTCTACTTCATCAGTAATTTGTACATTGTTAAGCATCGTAGGCATAACAACATTTGGTGTATCAGTTGTAACAACCCCAATGAATCCTACAGGAACACCATCTACCATTTTTACAGTAAATGGTGGTAAAAATAAGCGGCCAGTTGATTTGTTATAGAAATTAGCAGCTACATAGGGGAAGTTAGCCCCTTTGAAATTTCCTGTTTTTTCATGATATCCACCGTAAATGAGGCGTTTCATTTCATCAATGCCTTCATCAAATTCATGGTTCCCGATTGTACCGACATCAAATTTTAAGTCATTTAAAAATTCAATCGTCGGTTCATCTTGTAATAATGCTGAAACTGGTGGACTAGCTCCGACGATATCACCAGCATGTACGAGAAGTGTATTAGGGTTTTGTTTTTTATGTTCTTTTAAATAAGTAGCTAAGTAATCAGCGCCACCAGCTTCTTTATTATTGATTTTTTTAACAGTATCTAGTTGTCCATGGAGATCATTAATACCAAGCATTTGTACGTCTATGTAGCGGTTTTGTTCAGCTGGATTCTGAGATGGGGGAGCGGCAAATACGCTTGAAAAAGTAATGGTGCTTAAAACAGCAACGGCAGGAATAATTTTTTTCCACATAATATAATTCTCCTTTTTTATAATCTGACATCATACGACATAATTTTAATAGATTCATAGGATTATAGCTACATAAAAATTTAGTCTTTTCGAAAAATTAACATATTTACAAAAAGTGAATAATAGAGTAAAGACCCTTTTTTATTGTCGATTTCATTGTGTATCTACTATAATGGAGAAAAAAGTAAAAGGTGAGTAGCATGAAGAAAAAGAAACAAAGACAAATGCAAAGACAATCACAAGTGAATCAACCAAAGAAAGAAACACTTACATTAGGCGATCAATTAAATGATTCACTCATGCAACAATTAAAGAGTAAGAAGAAAGAGTTGCAAGTGAGGGAAGAGGAAAAAGAGGCAGCTGAACTGGAAAGAAAGCGCCAAGAACAAAAAGAACGTGAAAAGAATAAATCATTTGAAGAACTGCTAAGTGAAAGTAACCTTACTTGGAAAGACTTTAAATAATAAAAAAATGATCAGTGAAATACCACTGATCATTTTTTGACGAGCTTGTAAGAAAAGGGGAGTTAGAATGAGAAAAATTGTCGTTGTTCCACATGAAAACCATTGGAGTGAAAAATTTCAAATGGAGGCTAAAAGATTAAAATCAGCGATGCCAGAAACGGTAAAAATTCATCATATTGGAAGTACGTCAGTTCCCGGACTGGCAGCTAAACCTATTATTGATATGATCATGGAAGTAGAAAATATCGAAAGAGTAGATGGGTGGAATGAACGATTTATAGAGCTTGGTTACATCGTAAAAGGGGAAAATGGTATTTCAAGACGCCGATATTTTATTCATGGAACTGAAGAAAAACGCTCGTATCATTTACACGTGTTTGAAAAAGGAAATCCAGAGATAGTAAGGCATTTAGCATTTCGTGATTATATGATGGCTCATTGTGAAGAAGCAGAGGCATATGCAACCTTAAAGAAAGAATTAGCCGAAAAGTATACATATGATGGCGCGTTATATACGGAAGGAAAAAATGAGTTTGTGCGCAATGTGGATGAAAAAGCGAAAGAATGGAGAAAAAATAACGTGAATGAATGAGTTCACGCTATTTTTTAGCTATATAAAAGTGTTATGTAAACTGTACGTATGTTTTGACTTTTGGGATGAATCTTGTTGAAATAAAATTGTGGCTTATAAAAAATGTAACAATGAAAGGGAGACGACTGTGCATATTCCAACAACTACACTTCATAATGGCGTGAAAATGCCGATGATTGGTCTAGGCGTATATAAAGCGAAAGAAGGAGACGAAGTAAAGCAAGCAGTAAAAACAGCGTTAGAAGTTGGATACCGTTCGATTGATACAGCAACTGTATATGAAAATGAAAGCGGTGTCGGAGAGGCGATACGTGAATCAGGAATTCCAAGAGAAGATATATTTATTACAACAAAAGTATGGAACGACGATCAAGGATATGAGGAGACACTCGAGGCGTTTGAAAAGAGTTTGAAAAAATTACAAATGGACTATGTAGATTTATATTTAATACATTGGCCGGTAAGAGGGAAGTATGTTGATACGTACCGAGCTTTAGAGAAATTGTATGAAGAAGGTAAAGTGCGTGCGATTGGTGTTTCTAATTTTCATAAACATCATTTAGAACTATTATTACCAAATTGCAAAGTGAAGCCGATGGTAAACCAAGTGGAACTTCATCCGATGTTGACGCAATTTGAGTTGCGAAATTATTGTCAAGATGAGCAAATTCAAATGGAAGCATGGAGTCCGTTAATGAGGGGCGGAGAAGTATTCCAGCATCCAATCATTCAGGCTATTGCTAACAAATATGAAAAAACACCTGCACAAGTTATATTAAGGTGGGATATTCAAAGCGGGATTGTTACAATTCCTAAATCTGTTACACCATCTCGTATTAAAGAAAACTTTACTATTTTTGATTTTGCACTAACTGAAGAAGAGATACGTCAAATTAACACGTTGAATCGTGATTTACATGTAGGAACGAATCCTGATAAATATGATACGTTATAAAAAAGACTGTCTCCTAATACTGGAGACAGTCTTCTGTTTTATCGGTAATTCGATATTTTTAACGATGCAAAGCATATGTGTCATATTTAACAATCTTTTGAAGTTGTATATATTCTTCTTTCGTTAAAGGTAACTGTTGACTAGCTCGTATATTTTCCTGTAATTGTTGAAGAGAGCTTGCACCAGGTATAATAGCTGCAACAGTCTTATTATGTAAGCAATATTGAATAGCTGTTCCTGTTAAAGAGCGTTCTCCAATTATTTCTTTTACACTTGCTAGAGTTGCATGTAATTCATCGTAAGAATAAGAGAGATAATCCTTTTCCTTTACTCTTTCTATCTTTCTTGCATTATTGTCAGTTAAAATTCCTTTTGCAAGTGGCCCGCGGGCAATGACGCTAATTTGGTGTTCATTTAGAAGGGGGAACCATTCTTCTGGACGACGATTTAAAAGGTTATATTCCATTAGTACACTAACGATGTTTGAGCGTTTTGCATATTCACGAACGACATTTGGGCGTATAGAAGAAATACCGTAATGGCGAATAATACCTTCCTTTTTCAATTCTTCAAAAGCTTCAATTGTTTCATCTATTGGATCTTCAATTGTTCCGCCATGAAGTTGGTAAAGGTCAATATAATCAGTTTGAAGTCTACGTAAACTTTCCTTTACTTCAGTCTTTATGTAAGCTTTAGAAGGATCCCAAGACCAGCCATTTTTTTCTTCTGTCCAACGATTTCCAACCTTCGTTGTAAGTACAATTTGGTCTCTTCTTCCCTTCAAGGCTTTTCCAACAAATTCTTCATTTAATCCGTAATCATATAAATCTGCTGTATCAAAAAAATTAATTCCTAAATCGATCGCTTCATCGATAATATGCATAGCTTCTGTTTCAGATGTACCGAGAGACATACAGCCAAGGCCCATTTCTGTAACAAACAAATCTGAGTTTCCTAATTGACGTTTTTTCATAGGTCAACCTCCTTACCTTTATTGTACGAGAGGGAAAAGAGGTTGACAAACGTTTACTTTCCGCTTCGCATTAACTGCCCGTAAAAGCATGATTAATGTTTCACTTTATTTGCTGTAATCCACTCTTGTACAGTTGTATACTCTTTGCTATATTGCTTTAGCTTATGGCGAATTTGCCATGCTTTTCCGACTAAAGTGACGCGATTTGGTAAAATATAAACTTTCATTTCTATCACGCTCCTTTCAATGTGGTAAAATGTATGAGGAAAGAATAGGAAATAGAACAGGGAGATGAAGTAGTATGAGTAATCTTGCAGAGAGAACAGTAAAAACTGAGCCAATTTTTGATGGTAGAGTTATAAAAGTTCGTGTTGATGATGTAGTATTACCAAATGGAGCAATGAGTAAACGTGAAATTGTAAATCACCCTGGTGCAGTTGCTATTATTGCTATTACTGATGAGGGGAAAATTCTGCTTGTTGAGCAGTATCGTAAAGCACTTGAAAAGGCGATTATAGAAATTCCGGCTGGCAAGTTAGAACCTGGTGAAAAACCTGAGGTAACAGCAGTTCGTGAATTAGAAGAGGAAACAGGATATGTATGTGAAAATATGGAGCTCATTACTTCTTTCTATACAT
This sequence comes from Bacillus sp. EB V-12, assembly GCF_056158125.1. NCBI lineage: Bacteria > Bacillati > Bacillota > Bacilli > Caryophanales > Bacillaceae > Bacillus > Bacillus sp. EB V-12. The sequence continues at coordinate 544,000 of NZ_JBUXJL010000001.1, forward strand.
CTCCAGGATTCGCAGATGAAATTTTATATGTATATAAAGCGACAGGTTTGACAAGAAAAGAAAATAAAGCTGAGTTAGATGAAGATGAGTTTGTGGAATTAATGGAAGTATCGTTAGAGGAAGCGATTACTCTTATGAAAGATCTTCGTATTCATGATGCGAAGACGATGTTTGCAGTACAATATTTACAACTACAAAAATAAACACTCGCCAAAGGCGAGTGTTTTTTAATTGATTTTTGCATATACACGTGCATCACGTAAGCTACCATCTGGTGCTAGGAAATCATTTTCCATTGTCCCTTCTAGAATGAATTCTAGACGTTCTGCTAAGCTACATGCATTTATATTTGTTGCATCAGTACGAATTTCAATTCTTCTAGCGCCTAGTTTATCAAAGGCGAACTGAATTGCACCTTTAACAGCTTCGGTCATATAGCCTTGTTTTGTATAGGCACTATGTAGCCAGAAGTGAAGTGAAAACTTTGGAATATCCCAGTTTTCAGGCTTTAGTGTAATTGCTCCGATGAATGTACCAGATACTTTATCGTATAAGTGAAAATCAAGTGTTTCACGAAGTAAAAACTGTCCGTGAGCTTCGCGAACAATTTCTTCAGCACTCTCTTCTGTTTCAGCGTTAATTGGTATCCACGGTACTAAGTCTTCTAGAGAAGCTTGGATTGCTTCATATACTTCTGCACCATCACCTGGAAATGGTTTACGAACTTGCAAGCGTTCAGTTTGAAATAATGTTGGAAAATCTAATAATAATGGTTTCAAGAGAAATCCCTCCTATTCTCTACTTTTTAGTTTAGCAAAGTAGAGCGGAATTTCAATGTTAATTCGTCATACTTTTTTCTTTCTTTCATACATTTTTAATAAGAGTGTGAACGGAGGGAAGAAAAATGTGGCGAAAAAATTGGCAAGACCGTGTAATGTCTCACATACAGGAAAACTCTTCATTATATATATTTAACGCTGTTTTATTATTGATGGGAGTAATATTCGGAGCCATTCTCGTGAATAGTTTACAAATCAATCAAAAACAAGATTTATCATTTTATTTACAACGTTTTTTTGGACAAGTCTCTAAAGGAGAATTTGCCATTGCGGGCGAAATGTTTCGAGAAAGTTACTTTTCGCAATTAAAATACATCGGATTTATTTGGATTTTAGGAATTTCAATTATTGGATTACCACTTATTTTTATTTTATTATTTGTAAAAGGAGTTGTCGTTGGATTTACAGTTGGTTTTTTAGTAAGTCAGCATGGATGGAATGGACTATTATTAGCATTTGTATCTGTTTTGCCACAAAATTTAATTATCATTCCAGTCTTTCTCGTTATGACAACCATTGCTGCAAGTTTTTCTTTACGGATGATTAGGCATCAATTTATTAGAAAAATAACCGAGCCACTATTACCATTATTAATCCGTTATACATGCTTCTTTCTCGTAATTGGAGTGGTGTTAGCACTTGCTTCTAGTGTGGAGGCTTACGCATCACCAGTTTTAATGAAAGAAGTCGTTGAGGCTATTAATAAAAAATAAATACTTTTTGAGAATAATTATCAATTTGTTTTTATTGTTTTTTCTTTTGACAGAAGCCCTTCTTCTGATATAATGGTGTAAGAGTGGCGAGGAGGGAGTAGTACCGAATGGAAGAAAGAATTGAACGAATTAAGAAGCAATTACATGCAGCGAGCTACAAATTAACACCGCAACGTGAAGCAACAGTTCGTGTGCTGCTAGAAAATGAAGAAGATCATTTAAGCGCAGAAGATGTTTACCTCCTTGTAAAAGAAAAGTCGCCAGAGATCGGATTAGCAACCGTCTATCGAACTTTAGAACTATTATCTGAGTTAAAAGTTGTCGATAAGATTAACTTCGGAGACGGTGTTTCACGCTATGACTTACGCCAAGAAGGTGCGCAGCGTTTCCACCATCATTTGATTTGTACACAATGTGGTGCTGTACAAGAAATACAAGAAGATTTACTTGGTGAAGTGGAAAGGAAAGTAGAACGAGACTGGAGCTTTAAGGTGAAAGATCATCGTTTAACATTCCATGGGATTTGTAAAAATTGTCAAGAAAATGAAACGGATGAAAAATAACCTTTTCCTATTTATCTAGGAAGAGGTTTTTTATTTGAATAAGGTATAAATTGGTGAAAGCTTGGCATATGTTGTAATAACTTATATTTTGGAGGAATTTACAATGCGCCGAGCTTTAAAATTAACTTTTGATGGAATAAAAGTATTTTTATTATTTACAAGTTGTACGATTTTGTTTTATTTCGCTATACTATGGATAAATGAAGAATATGAAAGCTATCATCGTTATGAAAAACCTAAAGAAGAGACTGTAGAAAAAGTATCAGGGAATGAAGAACCGGCAAAGGATGCTTTCGTAAATAGAATGATGTTTTTCTATGAAAATGGGGAGTAGTGTAGAGTGGAAGATCAATTAAAAGATTTTATTCATTATATGGTTGTCGAAAAAGGATTAGCAAAGAATACAGTAGTATCGTATGAACGGGATTTAAAAAGCTACGTAAAGTATTTGCAAAATGTGGAACAGACGAAAACTTTTCATGAAGTGACCCGTTTACACATTGTTAACTTTTTGCAGTATTTAAAAGAGAACGGAAAATCTTCGAAAACATTGGCGCGTCATATCGCATCAATTCGTTCGTTCCACCAATTTTTACTTCGTGAACGAGCGGTAGAACACGACCCATCCGTACATATTGAAACGCCACAAGGGGAACGGAAATTACCAAAAGTATTATCAGTTGATGAAGTAGAGGCGTTACTTCAAACACCAAAAATGACAAGTGCTTTTGGTATTCGTGATAAGGCGATGCTAGAGTTACTGTATGCGACAGGACTTCGTGTTTCAGAATTGATTGCACTCAATTTAGAAGATGTACATTTAACGATGGGATTTGTTCGTTGCATAGGGAAAGGGAATAAAGAAAGAATTATTCCACTAGGAAGTTTAGCAACGGAAGCGATTCAAAAGTATATTGAAAAAGGAAGAAGAGAATTAATGGGGAAAAAAGTAGTAGATGCACTCTTTTTAAACCATCATGGTAATCGATTATCAAGACAAGGATTTTGGAAAATATTAAAACGATTAGCGAAAGAAGCAAACATTGAAAAAGAGCTTACACCTCATACGTTGCGTCATTCGTTTGCTACGCACTTATTAGAAAATGGAGCAGATTTACGTGCTGTACAAGAAATGCTTGGACATGCAGATATTTCAACGACGCAAATCTATACGCACGTTTCAAAAACTAGATTAAAAGATGTATATAAACAGTTTCATCCGAGAGCATAGTTACTATGCTCTTTTTTTCATAGATTAAGAGGGAAAGACAGTTTCACAGAAACTTCACAAACATTTCGTATATTGTTTTCAGCAGAAGACTGGAATATTACAATGTATTTCCTCTATACTAAATAAAGTATAAAGGAGGAAATGATGATGAAAAAACTGATTATAACTTTATTTATCGCGATGCTAGCGTTGGCTGGCTGTAATACAAACAAAGAAGAACCGAAAAAAGAACAGAAACTTGAAGCTGTAAAAGTAGCAGTCCAAACAAATCCGAAAGAAATTAAACCAGGTGAAAAAACAGAAGTACAAGCACTTGTTACACAAGGGAAAGAAAAAGTAACGGATGCCGATGATGTAAAGTTTGAAATTTGGAAAGATGGCGACGAAAAGCACGAGATGTTAGATGGTAAGCATAAAGGAAAAGGTGTTTATGCAGTAGAGAAAACATTCGAAACGGATGGAGTATACCATATTATCGCTCACACAAATGCACGTGAAATGCACGTTATGCCAGAAGTGAAAGTTGCTGTAGGAAATGCGAAAGTAGAAGATGCGAAAAAAGAAAATAGTGATCACAGTGCAGGACATGGAGATCATAAAAGTGACACAATGATCCATCTTATGGCTGGAGACATAAAGGCAAATGCTGAATCTACAATGAAAGTTCATTTAAAACAAAAAGAAGAAGCCCTAACTGGTGCTGAAGTACAACTAGAGATTTGGAAAGATGGTGTTGAAAAACACGAATTTATTCCAGCGAAAGAAGGGAATAAAGGAGAGTATGAAACGAAACATACTTTCAAAGAGAACGGTGCTTACAAAGTGAAAGTACATGTAAGAAAAGGCGAATTGCATGAACATAAAGAGGAAACAATAGAAGTAAAATAAAAAGTAGCTCTTTAGAGCTACTTTTTATTTTTAATATGAAGAAATAAATCATAAAAAAATTAGCACTTCGTTGCAGAATGGATTACAATAGAAGTGTGAAGAAAATGAGAAATTCTACGAAAATGTATTAAAAAGAAAGCGTAAACATGTTATGATATCAGTATCAGATGTCTGACATCTGACTTAGAAAAAACTAGAAATGTTTTTGAATCGTTTCAAGTAAACGAAATAGGTTAGAAAATGATTTAAAGAAGTACTGTTTGACAATGAGAATTCTTTTGGATAACAGTTTCACTTTATAGCGTTTTGAACATACTACAAGAAGTAGAACTGAACTTATAGGAGGTCGCAGTTATGAATAAATATAAACGTATATTCCTAGTCGTAATGGACTCTGTGGGAATCGGTGAAGCACCAGATGCTGAGCAATTTGGTGATTTAGGATCTGACACAATTGGTCACATTGCTGAACATATGAATGGGTTACAAATGCCTAACATGGTGAAATTAGGTCTTGGTAACATTCGAGAAATGAAAGGTATCTCTAAAGTAGAGAAACCACTTGGATATTACACAAAAATGCAAGAGAAATCTACTGGTAAAGATACAATGACAGGTCACTGGGAAATCATGGGCCTTTACATTGATACACCATTCCAAGTGTTCCCGGAAGGATTCCCGAAAGAATTACTTGATGAATTAGAAGAAAAAACAGGCCGTAAAATTATCGGTAATAAGCCAGCTTCTGGAACTGAGATTCTTGATGAACTTGGTCAAGAGCAAATGGAAACAGGTTCTTTAATCGTTTATACTTCTGCTGATAGCGTATTGCAAATTGCAGCACACGAAGAAGTAGTGCCACTTGATGAGTTATATAAAATCTGTAAAATTGCACGTGAATTAACATTAGATGAGAAATACATGGTAGGTCGTGTTATTGCTCGTCCATTCGTTGGTGAACCTGGAAACTTTACACGTACACCAAATCGTCATGACTATGCATTAAAACCATTCGGCCGTACAGTAATGAACGAATTAAAAGATAGTGACTACGATGTAATTGCTATCGGTAAAATCTCTGATATTTATGATGGCGAAGGGGTAACGGAATCACTTCGTACGAAGTCTAACATGGATGGAATGGATAAGCTTGTAGATACATTAAATATGGACTTTACAGGTCTTAGCTTCTTAAACTTAGTTGACTTTGATGCATTATTCGGCCACCGCCGTGATCCACAAGGATACGGAGAAGCTCTGCAAGAATATGATGCACGTCTTCCAGAAGTATTCGCAAAACTAAAAGAAGATGATCTATTATTAATTACAGCAGACCACGGTAATGATCCAATTCACCCTGGTACTGACCATACACGTGAATATGTACCATTATTAGCATATAGCCCAAGCATGAAAGAAGGCGGACAAGAGTTACCACTTCGTCAAACATTTGCTGATATTGGTGCAACAGTAGCAGAAAACTTCGGTGTGAAAATGCCAGAATACGGAACAAGCTTCTTAAATGAGCTAAAGAAATAGGGGGATAAACAAATGAATCGTGAACTTATTACAAAATCAGCTTCATACTTAAAAGAGAAATTTCAAGAGACACCACAAGTAGGACTAATCCTTGGATCAGGACTAGGTGTATTAGCAGACGAAATTGAGAACGCAGTAACAGTACCGTACAGTGAAATCCCTGAATTCCCAGTATCAACTGTAGAAGGCCATGCAGGTCAACTAGTATTTGGTACACTTCAAGGTGTAACAGTAGTAGCAATGCAAGGACGTTTCCACTTCTATGAAGGATACGACATGCAAAAAGTAACATTCCCAGTTCGTGTTATGAAAGAACTAGGTGTAGAAACAGTAGTTGTAACAAACGCAGCTGGTGGTGTAAATACATCATTTGAGCCAGGCGATCTTATGTTAATTTCAGACCACATTAACTTCATGGGTACGAATCCATTAATCGGACCGAATGATTCTGAAATGGGCGTACGTTTCCCTGATATGTCTACATCATATACAGTAGAACTTCGCGAAATGGCGAAACAAGTTGCAGCAGACTTAAATATTAAAGTACAAGAAGGTGTATACGTGGGAATGACAGGTCCTGTATATGAAACACCTGCTGAAATTCGTATGCTTCGTACACTTGGCGGAGATGCAGTTGGTATGTCAACAGTACCTGAAGTAATTGTAGCGCGTCATGCTGGTATGAAAGTATTAGGTATTTCTTGTATTTCAAATATGGCAGCTGGTATTTTAGATCAACCACTTCATCACGATGAAGTAATTGAAACGACAGAACGTGTTAAAGCTAACTTCTTAGCATTAGTAAAAGCAATCGTAAAACAAATGAAAGGGTGACTTCACAATGAGAATGGTGGACCTAATTGCAAAAAAACGTGACGGACATGCATTAACGACAGAAGAAATTAACTTTATTGTTGAAGGATATACGAATGGTGATATTCCTGATTATCAAGTAAGTTCACTTGCAATGGCAATTTTCTTCCAAGATATGAACGATCAAGAGCGTGCTGATTTAACGATGGCAATGGTAAATAGCGGTGATACAATCGACTTATCGGCTATTGAAGGTGTAAAAGTAGATAAGCATTCAACAGGTGGTGTTGGTGATACAACGACACTTGTATTAGGTCCATTAGTAGCTGCTTTAGATGTACCAGTAGCGAAAATGTCTGGACGCGGTTTAGGACATACTGGTGGTACAATTGATAAATTAGAAGCAGTTCCAGGATTCCATGTGGAAATTGAAAACGATGAATTCATGCGTCTTGTAAATGAAAACAAAATCGCTGTTATCGGCCAAAGTGGTAACTTAACACCTGCTGATAAAAAGCTATATGCACTTCGTGATGTAACAGCAACAGTAAACTCAATTCCGCTTATTGCAAGTTCGATTATGAGTAAAAAAATTGCTGCTGGTGCAGATGCAATTGTTCTTGATGTAAAAACTGGAGCAGGTGCATTTATGAAAACGGATGAAGATGCAAAACGTTTAGCAGAAGCAATGGTACGTATCGGTAATAACGTTGGTCGTAATACGATGGCAGTTATTTCTGATATGAGTCAACCACTCGGTGAAGCTATCGGTAACGCATTAGAAGTTCAAGAAGCAATTGATACATTACAAGGTAAAGGGCCGAAAGATTTAGAAGAGCTATGTTTAACACTTGGAAGTCAAATGGTGTACCTTGCTGGACAAGCTTCATCTTTAGAAGATGCACGTGAAAAGCTAATTGAAGTAATGAACAACGGAAAAGCGCTAGAATCATTTAAAACGTTCTTATCAGCGCAAGGCGGTGACGCATCTGTTGTTGATGACCCTTCTAAATTGCCACAAGCACAATTTAAAATTGAAGTGGAAGCGAAAGAAGACGGATATGTATCAGAAATCGTTGCAGACGAAATCGGAACAGCAGCAATGCTTTTAGGAGCAGGACGTGCAACGAAAGAGTCTGAAATTGATTTAGCAGTTGGTCTAATGCTGCGCAAAAAAGTAGGCGATAGCGTGAAGCAAGGTGAATCTCTCGTTACAATTTACGCAAACCGCGAAAATGTTGAAGATGTAAAAGCGAAAATTTATGAGAACATGAAGATCTCTAAAGAACACGTAGATGCACCAACTTTAGTACACGGTATCGTAACGAAGTAATAAAAAAAGCTGAGGAGGTTTCTCCTTGGCTTTTTTTACTATTTTTTGTTTATAATAATAATGGGTGAAATTATGATTAGAATTTGTGCAGTAACAAAAACAGATGAAGTATTATATGATGTTTCTCTAGAAGAAACAAAGAAAGACCATATTGTATGGTATTGGCTAGATTTATATAAGCCAACGAAAGAAGAGTATACATATATTCTGCAGGACCATTTTAAGTTCCATCCCCTTGCAATTGAAGACTGTATAGAATACGTACAGAGGCCAAAAGTTGATTTTTATGATGGATATAACTTTTTAGTTCTTCATGCATTTGGGGAAGATGGACTAGAACCGCACGAAATCGATTTATTTATTAGTGATCGTTATATTGTTTCTTTCCACTTTTCTCATAACAATGCAATCGAAAGAGTATGGAAAACACTTGGAGAAAAGAAGCGTATTAAAAATAGTCCTTTACACGTAGCTCATACAATTATTGACCAAATTGTAGATGACTATTTTGCGCCTGTATATTACATTGAGGATCATTTAAATGCAATTGATGATAATTTAACCGGGGAGACAGCAGGAAGCGTATTAGAAGAGGTATTTGATATACGTGCAGATTTATCAAAGCTAAGGCGTACAATCATTCCAATGCGTGATTTATTATATCGTATTTTAAATTCGACTCGTTTTTATGGTATAAGCGATCATGAAATTTACTTTAAAGATATACATGATCATTTGCTTAAACTAACAGAAATGATTGAGGCAAGTCGAGAGTTAACAGCAGATATTCGGGATAGTTATTTTTCATTAAACTCACATCATATGAATAACATTATGAAAACATTAACTGTATTCTCGACTATTTTCATGCCATTAACATTTATTGCGGGAGTATATGGAATGAACTTTACGCATATGCCAGAGCTTGGTGGACAATATAGTTATTTTATTTGTCTACTTATCATGGCACTAATTGGCGGCGGAATGATGGCCTGGTTTTATAAAAAAGGATGGTTTAAGTAAAAAAACACCGAGGATTTCCTCGGTGTTTTTTTAACCAATAGCATGTAATACAAACATAGCTAAGAATAAGCATGTAATGATATACATAGATGGTGCGACTTCTTTACGCTTTCCAAGAGCAACTTTTAAGATAGGGTAAGCGATAAATCCGAACGCAATGCCATCAGCGATACTATATGTGAGCGGGATCATAACGATAATTAAGAATGCTGGAAATCCTTCTGAAAAGTCATTCAGAGGAATTTGTTGGATGCTTGTAATCATCAGCCCGCCAATAATAATTAAGATTGGTGCAATGGCACTATCAGGAATTAATTTGACAAATGGAAGAGCAAACAGTGATGCAAAGAATAGCAACCCAGTAACGATAGACGTCAGACCTGTCTTTCCGCCTGCAGTAATACCTGCGGCACTTTCTACTGTTGATACGGTAGGGCTTGTGCCAAATAGACCACATGTCATTGCTGAAATTGCATTGGCTTGGTAAGCACGTGGGAATTTACGGTCATCTTCTAATAAACCGTGCAGAAGTCCCATGTTCTCAAAAATAAGCACCATGCTTAAGGAGAATGTTGCAATCCAAAACGGTAAGGAAGAAAGTTTCCCAAATGACATAGCTCCAAACACATCACCGTAATTAGCGAATGAGAATGAACTATTTCCCACTTGACTCGTATCCACAAGACCAAATAACCATGCGATACCAGTTCCTATTGCAATCGTCCATAAAAAGTTTCCACGTACGTTACGAATAAATAATACAAGTGCAATGATAAGAGTAAGTAATGTCGCAAGAACGACAGGATTACTTAATTTCCCCATTGCCACAGCAGTATTTGGGTTCGAAACGACTAAACCACCTTTTTGCAATCCGATAAACGCTAAAAATAATCCGATGCCGACAGTAATCGCTTCCTTTAATGACTTTGGAATTGATATTGATAGCACGCGAGCGATTGGTGTAAAAGCGGCAATTGCAAAAATAATACCAGAGATAAAGACAGCAGCCAATGCTTCTTGCCAAGTTAGTCCAAGTGTATGCACAGCTGTGTACGTGAAGAATGCATTTACACCCATACCCGGGACAAGAATAGCAGGTGCATTTGCCCAAAATGCCATGAGTAGACATCCGACAAATGAACTAAAAACAGTTGCTAAAATTCCAGCTTCAAGAGGAATGCCAGCATCTGATAAGATTGACGCATTTACAATCATAATATATACGATTGTGAAAAATGACGTAACTCCAGCTAAAACTTCTTGTTTTGGTGATGTTTCGTGTAAACCTAATTTAAATGTTCTTTCAAGTATTCCTTTCATGTTAAACCTTCTTTTTCATATCCCTCTCCCACCCGTGATATCTCTTTTGTAAGAGCTCACCGTTCTTTATTATATCAGAACATCATGTTTTTACAACAAGTAAAATGATAACGTTTACTTGTAAAGAGAATTCGTTATAAATACGTAAAAATAGCCCGTATGGATGAAATGATTTCTAATTCACCCGATTGAATAGGCGGGGCTGCTTGTGCATGTAAAGTAGCATAAGACGTAACCTCCCTTGGTAATTGGGCAGATTCTTCAACGAATGAGAGGGGAACAGGATTAATATTTAAATTATATGTACTCGCAATAGCACGAGCTTTTTCTACTGCTTGGTGCAGAGCTTGAATGAGAGCTTGCTCATAATATTTATTTGGATGAGATACTCGGAAACGTAAACCTTTTGCTACATTTGCACCATTTGAAACGGCTATATCATATACTTCCCCAGCTTTTTGTACATTTAAAACGGTAATTTCATACAAATGCTCCACGCGGTATCCTTGTAGCAATGCTTTATCATTTACATATTCGTATTGAGGAGTGATCGTATAAGAAATCGTTTCTATATCTTTATCGGCAATACCAAGCTGTTTAAGTGCATCCAGCAATTGTTTGGATTGCACTGCATTTTCTTCTTGAGCCTGTTTTACATTTTTATCATCTGTTCGAATGCCAAGCGTTAATATAACAACATTCGGTTTTGCTTTAACGACGCCTTCCCCTTGTACAGTAATAGTAGCTTCTTTACCAGTATTAGCTGTGCGTACGTTGTGTAAATAAGGATTCATTCCACCCTGCATTTTCCATCACCATCCTTTTTATATGTATATGTGTGAACAAAAAAGAAATTTATATGAAAAAAGTTACATAAATGAGAATGTTGAGGAAAGAAAGCATATACAACATAGGTATTTATAGATTATAATATGTGTAAATATGATAAAAAAGGGACGAGGCTATTGAACGAAAAAAGAGAAACACTGATTTTAGATTTATCTGCATCATTTCGAAAAATGATACGTTTATTACAAAATGATATTAATACACGTTTTGCAGAACATATGCCATATAATGAATTTTCTGTATTACGTGCGTTATTTTTAAAGAGTCCACAGATGGCTTCGCAAATTGCGAGTGAAGTAAACGTAACCTCCAGTCATATTACAGCTGTTACAGATCGTCTCGTACGAAAAGGATTAGTAGAAAGAAAACGTTCTAATTCAGATCGTCGAATCGTGTACTTAGAAATTACAGAGCACGGAAGAGAAGTAACTGAAAAACTTGAAGCTGTGCGTAAAGAATATTATAAAGAGAGATTTAAAGGTTGGAGCGACCAAGAAATAGAAATGGTCTTAGAACTATTTGGCCGCGTATTATAATAAATGAGGATAGGAAGCGAAAGCATTCCTATCCTTTTTCTTTTGAATAAAAATATTTTGAAACTCCGATACTTTAATTAAAAGATCGGAGGAAAGATTATGAAATATATTGCTGCACTTACCATTTTATTTGGTGGTTTTTTCTGTTTTCAAACATTCACGTACGCAGATACGCCTATCCAAGTAGTGCGAAAAGAAGTGAAGTACATTGAAAATGATAATACAGTCTTATATTCGAAATTATGGGTTCGTTCTATGCAAAACGCAGTATTATTCCACCATAGCGATAATATTCGTAATCGGGACACATTACGTAATGTAACAAGTTCATCGCTTGTTAAAGCGAAGCAACTATCTTTTCAGAAAGCAGCACTTTATATACCGAGACTATCGCAATACGTATCAAAAATAGGGAAAGAAAACATTCAAGTGTACTACATTGCGATTCACTATAATGTGAAAAAAGAAAATGCATATCAATTAGATGGCATGAACTATTTTCTACAAGTATTCGTAAAAGAGCGTGGGGAATGGAAAATTGCTGAAAGTGTAGTTGCCCCGACAGAGCAAATTGTGCAAAATGGTGATGGATTTGGGATGAAAGAAGAGATGGTGTATGGGGATAGGAGAGAGAATGTGAAATAACCTTCTTTAAAAGGAGGTTATTTCACACGCCAAGAAAATTTGAATTTTAATAAGCGAGATAATAGTAGGTAGACTATCGTACTGGTCCCTATAAAACCAATATAATAATTTACGATAGAATGACTTCCTCCCGCTGCCATTCCTCCAAACATTCCAATAAAGATTACACAACATATCATACATAGTGTTTTGAGTTTTGGATATAATAGGAAGTTTCCGTTTTGTTCATTAGGTGATCTTGTATATAAGTACATTCCTAAAGGTAATAAAATAAGTATATTTGCGATTGGACCAATAAGTTTTGTTGCTGAAGGAATGTACGTAAAATTAGGTTCATTATGACGTACGCCTTGTTGATCAGTATAAGCACGTTGAGGATCGTAATTAAAATTAATATTGAATCCGCGAACAGGCGCTAAAATACTCACTTTTTCTATTACTGAACCGTAACGATCTACATTTTCCTCCGTATAGACGGGATGATTGGAAATAAGTCCAACCGTATGAATAGAAATAGCCCCGGCAATTAGAGTCGGCAAAATAAAAGGGAATCCAAGTATAGCAACACTGAAAAATCCTTGTGAAATCATATTACCAGCAATTGTTCCTATGCATAATGCAAGTGTATATATAGCAATTAAGATAATAACCATGTATAAGAAGTAAGTATGAAATGGTGAAAATATTTGATACTTATTATGAAAGGTTGTCTTTTTCATAATAGCAAAAAGTCCCCAATTTAGTATAACGATAGCTACAATATTACACACACCAAAAAGCCATTTCGTTATGAAGAGATGTGTTCGTTTAAATGGCATAGACCATAAAATGTCACTTGATTGATTTTGACGTTCCCATCCAATAAGAATACAGGCTAATATAATAAGGAGTCCTCCTTGAACCATAATAGCATCGGGAAGTGAAAGTTGATAATTATATCGGTATATATATTTCCATTCATTATGTTTATGAAAATATTTTAATTGCTCGGCAGCTGCTAAATAGTATTTATATGATAGTACATAAAAACTTACTAACCAAAATAGCCAAACAATATATTTACTTTGTTTGTAGGTATGCACCCATAATGCTTTTTGAAACATAGGATCTCTCCTTTAAAAAACTTTATAGTTTGTAAGACGTGATAATATAAAATAAGTGACGATTCCAAATAAAAAGAATCCAACATAGTAACTAAATAATAAATCAAAACGTTTTAACATTTGCCCACCTATTAATGCAAAATAAAAGGTAGTACCCCACATCCAGAGTGAGTTGTATTTTGGAAAAAGGAAAATTTTCTTATTATGTTCATTAGGTGATCGTGCATAAAGAAACATACCAATTAGTAAGCTGGAAATAGTATAGAAGATAGGAACAAGTATTACTTTTGCAGAGTAGTAACTATGAAAAGTGGGTCCCCTTTGTATTACTTTTCCATGATCTTCATCTGATTGGACAGTAGGGTGGTAATTATAACTAATTGAAAAGTCTAATATAGCGCTTGAAATGTTGGTCTTTTTATTGAATTTATAAATGTTTTCGAAATTCGTATAACTTTTATTCCCCTGTATTGCCTCAGCGTGAGCTGTAAAGAAAAGGAGTAAGAGTGAAAAGATTCCCATTCCCATTATGCAAAAAGTAATGCTGAAGATGCTTTGTGAAATAATACTGCCAGTAAATGTACCTATACATAAAGAGACAGTATAGATAGCGATATATGTGAAAATTGCGTACAGGAAATATCGATGAAATGGTTCGAAAGATTGATATTCAAAGTGAATCGTAGATTTATAAATAAAATACATAAGACCCCAATTGATTAGAAATGATAGTACAATGAAAAATCCACCGAAAACCCATTTCGATAAGAACATATCACGTCTTTTAAATGGAAATGTCATAAGTGAATCTCCATTTTGATTACTTCGCTCCCAGCCAATTAATATACAGGATAGGATAATTGTAATAATACCTAACCAAAAGCTATTAGAAGAATAAAAAGAATAATGATAGTAGAACTTTTCTTCACCTATTTTTTCTGGATGGAGAAAGAGAGACTGTTGAGTTTCTGCTGCTTGATAGTATTCGAAAGATAAAAAATAAAGTGAACTGAAGAGAAAAAGTAACACAGCATATTTCCCACGCTTCCAATTCCACATCCACAACGCCTTATGAAACATACCCATCCTCCTCCAGTGTCGTAACGAAGACATCTTCAAGTGACATTGTTAATTCTTCAATGAGTATAGGTTGTTCTTTATAAAACTTCTCTAGTGTTGTAGCCACATTTCCCTCAATTAAGATGGTATATACTTTTCCTGTTTGATTTAATATTTTAATATTGCTTAAGTTTTCTAGTTTTTGAGGTAATGAACGCTCGTAAGCTACTTGTATTTTTGCAAATTGTGATTTTGCATCGTCTAGTGACGTAATAGATGCTACAGTATGTCCTTTTAACATAATGATTGTATCTGCAATTTGTTCCACTTCATCTAAATGATGGGTAGAGATGAAAATGGTAATTTCTTTTTCTGCAACTTCTCCAACGAGAAACTGTAAAATCTGTCTTTTAACGATAGGATCAAGTCCGTTTGTTGGTTCATCTAAAATAATATATTCTGCTTTTGCAGCAACAGCTAAAATGATGGCAAGCAGTGCTTTCATTCCTTTTGAATAACTACGAATTCGTTTATTTGGTAAGTTGAAATGTTCTAGTAGTTCATAGAAATATGGTTCATCAAAAGCTGTATAAACTGCTTTATAAAACTTCACGATTTCTTTTACTGTATAACCGTTCAGTATGTTAGTAGAATCCGGAACATATACGATTTTTTGTTTCGTTTCAGGATTCTTATGAATGTCGATATCCTCATATGTAACAGTTCCCTCGTCTGGGTCTAAAATGCCGACCATCGTTCGTAATAAAGTTGTTTTTCCCGCGCCGTTTCTTCCAAGTAACCCGATGATACTACCTTTTTGTAATGTGAAAGAAACATCGTCTAAAATTGTTTGAGTATCAATTGTTTTCTTCAAGCTTGTCACTTTCAGCATCCGTATTTCCTCCAATCTCTTTATAGTATGAATCTATCCAATCATGAATTTTATCTTTCGTAACACCAAGATAAGAGGCTTCTAATAGTAATTGATGAAATTGCTTTTCAACCATAGCGATTTTCCTTTCGTCTAATGTTGGGGTAATCGATTGGGATACAAATGTTCCTTTTCCTCGTAACGTTTCAATAATTCCTTGTCGCTCTAACTCTTGATACGCTTTACTCACTGTATTTGGATTTATAACGAGTAAAGAAGCGAGTTCGCGTACAGAAGGAAGTTTATCACTTGGAGCCAACATGCTTTTCAATACGAGTTCTTTTATATTTTGAACAATTTGTTCCCATATCGGAGTGTTGCTTCTTGGGTCAAGTTGAATATGCAAGAGCAATGTCTCCTTCCTCATATGTATTAAGTGTACTACTATATGTAATACACTTAATACAATATAGGGGACGAATGTATTTGTCAACTGAAAATAATAGAAAAAATTGGTATTAAAAAAAGGAGAATTGGAAAAAATAGGTCTGATATAGAATGGAGGGTTAGTCATGAAGCGAGTTTTTGGAATACTTGTTTGTTTCATGTTATTGCTTTCTGGAACTTCAGTGAGTTTTGCGCAATCTAAAAAAACGAAGCAGGAGAAAACAGAAGAAACAACGCCGAAGTTAGCGGAACAAGCGTCGTCAGCAATCGTAATTGAGCAAGATACAGGTAAAGTTTTATTTGATAAAAACCCAAATGAAAAATTACCACCTGCTAGTATGACAAAGATTATGACAATGCTTTTAATTATGGAACAAGTTGAAAAAGGAAAACTAAAACTGACCGATAAAGTTAGAGCGAGTGAACATGCAGCTTCAATGGGTGGATCGCAAATCTTTTTAGAACCTGGGGAAGAGATGACTGTAAATGAGATGTTAAAGGGTATTGCAATTGCATCTGGAAATGACGCATCTGTTGCAGTAGCCGAGCACATCGCAGGTTCAGAAGAAGGATTTGTAAATATGATGAACAAAAAGGCGAAAGATTTAGGGCTGAAAAATACACATTTTCAAAATCCAACAGGTCTTCCGGCCAAAGACCATTATTCGACAGCAAATGATATGGCTATAATGGCGAGAGAATTGATGAAGTATCCACTTATTCGTAAATACACAGGTAAGTACGAAGATTATTTACGTGAAGATACGGATAAAAAGTTTTGGCTCGTTAATACGAATAAACTAGTACGTTTTTATCCTGGCGTAGATGGAGTAAAAACAGGTTTTACGACAGAAGCGAAATATTGTTTAACAGCATCGGCTGAAAAAAATGGCATGCGTGTCATTTCAGTTGTCATGGGAGCACCAACATCAAAAGAACGGAACAACCAAGTGACGAAGCTTCTTGACTATGCATTTGGACAATATATGACAAAGAAATTGTATACGCGCGGCGAAAAAATTAAGACAGTTCAAGTAGGAAAAGGGAAAAAAGAAAAAGTAGATTTAGTTGCGTCAGATAATGTTTCTCTTCTTATGAAGAAGGGCGAGAATATGGACAAGGTAAAACAAGAAGTAATTGCTGAAAAGAAAGTAAAAGCACCGATTAAAAAAGGTGACGCGCTTGGTACACTTGTTATTAAAAAAGATAAAGATGTTTTATTAAAACAAACAATTGTAGCAAAAGAAGATGTTGCTGCAGCGAGCTGGTGGGAGTTATTTAAAAGAAGTTTTGGGATGTTTTCAACATCAAAATAGCGGCAAATATTTTGCCGCTTTTCTATTCGTATGTAAGTGAATAATGCTGAAAGGTTTCACTTTATGACGAAATAGTTCTTCTTTTGTCAGCAGGAAGGATTCTTATTTTGTATCACGAAAATCTTTATGTATGTGAATAAGTAAAGTTTGAGCATAAGGAGGAAATCGTGTGAGTCTTTCCATGCAATTAGAAGTAAAACGTGACGTCCTATGTGTGAGACTAGAGGGTGAATTAGATCATCATACGGCTGAAGAGTTGCGAACGAAAGTAACAGATATGATTGAGACACATGGTGTTCATCATATTGTTTTGAGCCTAGAGAACTTATCGTTTATGGATAGTTCTGGTCTAGGTGTTATATTAGGCCGATATAAACACGTAAAGGGATTAGGTGGAGAAATGGTTGTTTGTGCAATTTCACCGCCTGTTAAGCGTTTATTTGAAATGTCGGGCTTATTCAAAATCGTTCGCTTAGAAGAAAGTGAAGCGCACGCGCTCGCGACGTTGGGGGTGGCATAGATGAGAAATGAAATGAACCTTCAATTTTCAGCATTAAGTCAAAATGAATCATTCGCTCGCGTTACAGTGGCGGCTTTCATTGCACAACTAGATCCAACGATGGAAGAATTAACGGAGATTAAAACAGTTGTGTCAGAAGCGGTTACAAATGCAATTATTCATGGATACGAAGGGAATGCAGAAGGTATTGTTTATATTTCTGTAATTTTGGAAGAAGCAATGGTGAAACTCACGATTCGAGATGAAGGGATTGGAATCTTTAACTTAGATGAAGCGAGACAACCCCTTTTTACAACTAAACCTGAATTAGAGCGTTCCGGAATGGGATTTACTATCATGGAAAATTTTATGGATGAAGTAGAAGTTATTTCAAACGAATCTTTCGGGACAACAATCCATTTGACAAAATACTTATCAAATAGTAACGCTCTATGCAATTAAGGAGAATAGCCTATGGACATAGAGGTCAAAAATGAGAAGAAGAAACCTCAGTTAAAGGACCACGAGCTAAAAGCGTTAATTCAAAAAAGTCAAGATGGAGATCAACAAGCGAGAGATACAATCGTTCAAAGTAATATGCGCCTCGTTTGGTCGGTTGTACAGCGGTTTCTTAATCGAGGATACGAACCAGACGACCTATTTCAAATTGGATGTATTGGGCTCTTGAAATCGGTAGATAAATTTGATTTATCTTTCGACGTGAAATTTTCAACATATGCAGTTCCAATGATTATTGGTGAAATACAACGTTTCTTACGCGATGATGGATCAGTGAAAGTTAGTAGGTCTTTAAAAGAAACAGGAAACAAAATTCGAAAGATGAGAGATGAGCTTTCGAAAGAATTCGGAAGGGCTCCAACGATTAATGAAGTGGCAGAGGCACTAGAACTAACGCCAGAGGAAGTTGTTCTAGCACAAGAAGCGAGCCGGGCCCCTTCATCTATACATGAAACTGTATATGAAAACGATGGAGATCCAATCACTATTTTAGATCAAATTGCAGATCAATCTGAAACGAAATGGTTCGATAAAATTGCTTTAAAAGAAGCGATTAGAGAACTAGATGAACGAGAGCGCTTAATTGTATACTTGCGTTACTATAAAGATCAAACACAGTCAGAAGTAGCAGAGCGCATAGGCATTTCGCAAGTACAAGTTTCAAGACTTGAAAAGAAAATATTAAAACAGATGAAAGATCGAATAGACGAATAATTGTCTATTCGATTTTTTTATGCCGTTAATAGGAGAGAGATGTTAATTTTCGCAAAAATTAACAGAATTTATTGATAATTTAGTCAATTTAAAATATAATCCAAGTATGAACTTGTCATAAAGGGGGAAGGAAACATGGAAACGAGGCAACAATGGGGAACGAGAGCTGGATTTATTTTCGCAGCGGTCGGATCTGCCGTTGGATTAGGAAACATATGGCGTTTTCCTTATACAGCGTATGAAAATGGAGGAGGAGCATTCTTTTTACCGTATTTATTTGCATTATTAACGACTGGTATTTCATTGTTAGCGTTTGAGTTTGCCCTTGGTCATCGTCATCGTGGCTCAGCACCACTTACATTTTTCCGTATTAGCCCGCGTGCAGAATTTATTGGATGGTGGCAAATGTGCGTAACATTTATTGTTTCAACATATTATGCAGTGATTATTGCTTGGTCTATATCGTATACATACTTTGCAATTACTGGAGCATGGGGAAAAGACACGCAATCATTTTTATTTAAAGAGTACTTACATGTTGCAGATAAGCCAGGACAATTTGGAGGACTTGTACCAGAAGTATTAATTCCGTTAGCTCTCGTTTGGATTATTGTGCTTGGCGTTGCATTTAAAGGAGTTAAAAAAGGAATCGAAGTTGTTAACCGTATATTTATTCCTTTATTAGTTGTTATGTTCCTTATTATCGTTGTTCGTGCAGTGACGATGGAAGGTGCTATGCAAGGACTAGATGCATTCTTTAAACCAGATTGGAGTCGTATTTTTGATGGGAAAGTATGGCTTGCTGCTTACGGTCAAATATTCTTTAGTTTATCTTTAGCATTTGGAATTATGATTACGTATTCTAGTTATTTACCGAAAAACTCGGATACAACAAATAATGCCTTTATTACTGGATTTGCAAACTCAGGATTTGAATTATTAGCAGGTATTGGGGTCTTTGCAGCTCTTGGATTTATGGCAAATAATATGGGAGTACCGGTTGATAAAGTAGCAAGTGCTGGCGTTGGGCTTGCGTTCGTAGTATTTCCCCAAATTATTAATGAATTGCCGATGTCACCGTTGTTTGGTGTTTTATTTTTCTTATCGTTAACGGTTGCTGGAATTACATCACTTATTTCACTCGCGGAAGTATGCTTTGCCGCTGTATCTGAAAAATTCAGTTTAAGTCGGGAAAAAACTATTGGAATTATGGGAACCCTTCTCGTGTTAGTTTCTCTTGTTTTTGCAACACGTGGTGGACTTATGTTCTTAGATGTTGTCGACTATTTCGCTAATAATTTCGGATTAATTACAATTGCACTTGCGGAAGTAGTTACGATAGGGCTCATTTTACGCCGTTTACCAGTTTATCAAAATCATGCAAACTTTGTATCTGATATTAAATTAGGAACGTTTTGGAGAGTGAGTTTACTCGTTATTACTCCGCTTATGTTAGGGTATATGCTAATTGATGGTACAATCCAAAATATTAAAAAGAACTACGGAGATTATCCGACTGAGTTTGTTGTAACGTATGGTTGGTCGATAGCAGCAGCATTCCTCATAGTTGCAATAATCATTGGCCTGAAAAAATGGGATGCACAAATTCATTCGGATTCTGCCAAGCTTGAAAAAGAATGGAAAGATCGAGGTGTTTCATAATGAGTGGATCAGCGATTATGATGATGGTTATTGGAATAGTAGTCATTTGGGGAGGGCTTGCATTAAGTATTGTAAACTTATTTAAGAAAAAGGCATAAGTAAAAAACATCTGTACCGAAATGGTGCAGATGTTTTTTTATGAAAAAATTGTATTAGAAAAAAATTCAATAACCATACTACAACTACGAGGAAGAGTGAAGGGGTGAATGAAAGTTGGAACAAACGATTTATATTAAAATGCGCAATCGTTTAAAAGTTTCTCCTACTTATGAAGTAAAGCTGGGCGATGTTGCTCAACTTGCCGGAGATTCTTCCGTAGTTGAGTTGTTACAAAATGAGACAGTTTACAAAATAACAGCGCATGATAAGACGCATGTTGTAATTGATGTTATGAAAGTAATTGAGATTATTCAACAGAAAGCATCTCATGTACAAATTAATTTACTCGGTTCTGGACAAACTCTTGTTGAAATTATATACGAAAAAAAGAAGACACACCCAATTTTTTTCGGGCTTGTATGGCTGTTACTGTTCATTGGAGCGGCCCTTGCGATCATTTATTTCCATGAAGATGTAAGTATGCAACAAGTACATCAACGGTTATATTACATGATTACTGGAGAATTTAATGCGCAACCACTTTTATTTCAAATCCCTTATTCTTTAGGTCTTGGCTTAGGGATGGTTTTATTTTTTAATCATGTATTTCAAAAGCGAATTAATGAAGAGCCGAGTCCGTTAGAAGTTGAGATGTTTCAATACCAACAGTCACTTGATCAGTATGTAATCGTTAATGAAAACAAGGATAATATGAAACAACTTGCCGATGATTGAGTCTGGATTTGTTATTTTAATTGGTTTAGCTGGAGGGATTGCGGTAGGTAGCGGATATGTCGCATTTTTAGCTGTACTTGGTATAATCCCCCGTTTAGCCCAATTAACGAGAAGTGGAAAGCATATTCAATATTTTGAGTGGGCAGTCATTGCAGGTACTTTAACAGGGGCTTGGTGCAGTTTGAAAAACATTACATTTCAAACGTCGCAGTATTGGCTCGTTATATTAGGGATATTTTGTGGCACATTCATCGGAATGCTTGCTGCGGCATTAACAGAGGTGTTAAATGTTCTGCCTATTTTAGCGAAACGAGTAGGGGTAGAGGGGAAGATTATTATTTTACTCGTTGCTCTTGTACTTGGGAAAGTAATAGGATCGTTGTTTCACTGGATTTATTTCGTAAAGTAGGAGGCAGTATATAAATGACAAGTCAGAAATTGAAGGATGATTACATAAATAAAGTGAAGGAGTATCATCCAAAGCCAAACTATTTACTAAATTGTATCAAAGCATTTCTTGTAGGTGGACTCATTTGCACAGTTGGAGAAGTATTGATGAAATTTTATATACATTATTTTCACTTCAGTGAACAAGAGGCAGGAAACCCAACTGTTGCAACCCTTGTTTTATTATCCGCGATTTTAACAGGGTGTGGTGTATATGATAAAATCGGTCAATTTGCTGGAGCAGGATCAGCGGTACCGGTAACAGGATTTGCAAATTCTATGGCGAGCGCTGCCTTAGAACATAAGAGCGAAGGGGTTGTTCTAGGGATTGCTACAAATATGTTTAAACTGGCAGGAAGTGTGATTGTATTTGGGGTTGTTGGTGCATATATCATTGGGTTAATAAGGTATACCTTTAAAATTTTTATGTCTTAAAGGAGGGCTAGTATGAGGTTGACCGGAAAACAAACGTGGGTATTTCAAAATGATATATATGTGAATGCAACGGGTACTGCTGTCGGTCCGAAAGAAGCTGAGGGCCCTCTCGGGAAAAAATTTGATATTTCATATGGTGACTTGCATTGTGGAGAAGAAAATTGGGAGCTTGCCGAACGAAGATTAATGTCAGACTCAATTCAACAAGCAGTGCAAAAAGGGAATATAAAAACATCGCAAATTGATTTCTTTTTAGCGGGAGATTTATTAAATCAAACAGTGACAGCAAATTATGTTGCGCGTAAGTGGGGCATTCCTTTTTTAGGAATGTTTAGCGCTTGTGCGACGTCTATGGAGACTTTAGCAGTTGGCTCAGCTTTTATAGACGGTGGATTTGCAAATCGTGTCTTAGCGACAGTAAGTAGTCATAATGCAACGGCTGAAAGACAATTTCGCTATCCAACAGAGTACGGTGGACAAAAGCCAGGGACAGCAAATTCAACTGTGACTGGTGCAGGATCTATATTAATTAGCAATGAAAAAAGTGCAATTAAAATTACGTCAGCTACAATTGGAAAAGTGCAAGATTTAGGAATTACAAATCCTTTGGATATGGGGGCAGCGATGGCTCCAGCAGCAGCTCATACAATTCAACAACATTTTGAAGATTTAAGAAGAAGTGCCGATGATTATGATTTGATTGTTACGGGTGATTTATCAGCTGTTGGGACGCCGATTGCGAAACAACTTTTACTTGAGGAAGGTTATGATCTTGGGCATATATACAATGATTGTGGATTGATGATTTATGAATCAAGTCAAGAAGAAGTGTTTGCAGGTGGTAGTGGTTGCGCTTGTTCAGCAGTTGTCACATATGGTCATTTATTACACGAGATGCAAAAAGGGAATTTACAACGAATTTTTGTCGTTGCGACTGGTGCATTATTAAGCCCGATGATGATGCAACAGAAGGAAACGATTCCAACAATTGCACATGGTGTCGTATTTGAGAGAGTTAAAGGAGAGTGAATTGTGGATTTTATATATGCATTTCTTGTAGGTGGAGTTATTTGTTTAATTGGGCAACTATTGTTAGATTTCGTAAAGTTAACACCAGCTCATTTAATGGCAACTTTTGTAGTCATCGGAGCAATTTTAGATGGATTTGGATTGTACGATAAACTAATAAAGTTTGCAGGTGCTGGAGCAACAGTCCCTATTACAAGTTTTGGACATTCACTATTGCACGGAGCAATGCATGCAGCAGAAAAACATGGATATTTAGGAATTGGTATTGGCATGTTTAGTTTAACGTCTGCGGGCATTTCCGCAGCGATATTGTTTTCGTTTTTTATAGCACTTATATGTAAACCGAAAGGATAAATCAAATGAGACGAAGGGTTGTTTTGGTCACAGATGGAGATGAATATGCAAAGCGGACAATTGAGCTTTTAACGAAGGAATTTGGGGGAAGGTGTATTTCAGCATCACAAAGTAATCCAACCAAATTGACAGGGAAAAAAGTTGTTGAGCTTATTATGCAAACGCCATATGACCCTGTATTTGTCATGTTTGATGACAGTGGATTTATTGGAGAAGGATCTGGTGAAAAGGCTTTAAAATATGTGGCTACCCATAAACAAATTGATGTGCTCGGTATTTTAGCGGTAGCGTCTAATACGCATCATTGGGAATGGGCACGTGTAGATGTAAGTGTAGATCGGAACGGGAATTTAACCGAATACGGTGTTGATAAATTTGGACTTCCAGATGGTGAAATTGGCAGAATTAGCGGAGATACAATTTATTGTTTAGATGACTTGAATGTTCCTGTCATCGTTGGAGTCGGTGACATTGGTAAGATGTGTGGAAATGATGAATGGGAGAGGGGATCACCTATTACGAAGAAAGCAATTCAATTAATTTTGGAAAGGAGTGGTTTTTATGACGAAACCTAAAAAAGTGGATATCCCTATATCAACTTTCATAAGTGACAATGAAAATTATTTAAAGCAGACAGTTGGACTAGGCGTTACATACGATGTTGGTATTCGTAAATTTCAAATTTTGAATAAAGAAATTGGTGTGTTATTTGTAAACGGACTTTGTGATACAAATTATATTATCCCTATTTTAGAAGAAGCGGTGGATACAAATGAGATAAGGGATGTAGAAGAAGATACAGTGAAGCTTTTAGAGAATCGCTTAATCCATCAACAAGTAAGTAAAGTGAAAACGATGGATGAGGTAATGCTCCAAGTATTATCAGGACTCATCGTGATATTTGTGGAAGGTGAAACGGAAGCGTTCGCAATCGATGTTCGTAGTTATCCAGGGCGAACGCCGACAGAACCAGATACCGAAAAGGTAGTACGCGGTGCAAGGGATGGATTTGTTGAAAATATCGTTGTAAATACAGCATTAATCCGTAGAAGAATTCGAGATCCACGTCTTCGAAATGAAATGGTTCGAGTAGGAGATAGATCACAAACGGATATTTGTATTACATACGTTCAAGATGTTGCAAATCCAGATTTAGTAAAGATTATAAAACAAGAATTAAATAACATCGATGTAGATGGAATTACGATGGCGGATAAAACAGTAGAAGAATTTGTTGTAAAGCAAAGCTATAACCCATTCCCACTTATTCGATATACAGAAAGGCCAGATGTAGCAGCAAATCATCTACTAGAAGGACATGTGTTAGTACTTGTTGACACATCGCCAAGTGCTATGATTACACCGACAACATATTTTCATCATTTACAGCACGCGGAAGAGTTTAGACAAAATCCAGCTGTCGGTACATTTTTACGCTGGGTGCGCTTTTTAGGTGTTATATTCTCGTTATTTTTATTACCATTTTGGTTAGTGTTTGTATTTGATCCAACTCTTTTGCCAGCAAATCTTGCTTTTATTGGACCGACTAAGATGACGCATTTACCAATTTTATTACAGGTGTTAATGGCAGAGGTCGGACTTGAGTTTTTAAGGATGGCAGCCATTCATACTCCAACGCCGTTATCGTCTGCAGCAGGGTTGATTTCCGCTATATTAATTGGTCAAATTGCAATTGATGTAGGTTTGTTTGTGCCAGAAGTAATTTTGTATGTAGCAGTTTCGATGATTGGTGCATATGCAACACCGAGTTATGAATTAGGATTAGGGAATAAGGTTGGGAAATTGTTTGTTATTATTTTAACAGGCCTCTTCCATGAGATGGGATTTGTAATTGGTATGACGATATTAATTTTATTTTTAACGTCTATAAAAAGTTTACAAACACCTTATTTATGGCCGTTTTTACCATTTGATTGGGGCGCATTAACAAAAATTTTACTCCGTCCAACGATGTCTAGTTTAAAAGTACGACCAAGTATTGTAAGACCTCAAAATGTAAAAAGACAAAAATAAACGGGATTATACACCCGTTTATTTTTTTTAGCAAAAATTTATTATTTTTTAACAAAAATCAAACATTTTTTGTGTACACTTAGAGTAGATATTGTGTATGGAAGGGGAAGAGGACATGATTAAATTATTTGTAAGTGATTTAGATGACACGCTCGTTTACGATGTGAATCATATGCAAAAAGAAGATGAACGTGCGCTGTGTTGGTTAGCTGAGAAAGGGACAAATATTTGTTTTGCCTCTGGCCGCTTTACACACAGAATTGATGAAGTTGTAAAAAGGTTTTCATTCCCATATTACACAACTGGCTTAAATGGAGCGACAATGTTGCTTCCGGATGGAAATTTATTTCATGAATCGAGTTTTGAAAATGTGGTTGCCCAGGAAATATATCGATATATACATAAAAAAGGACTAGCGGATATTGTTTGTGCAAATGAGCAGCGATATACAAAAAGGAAGAATGAACATCACCATAATTTTGAAGCGTATATGGGCGTGCATATCGCTGAAATTGAAGCGTTAGAAGAAGAGTTTGGTAAGACTGTACACCCTGCAAAATTGTTTGTTTTTGGAGAAGAAGAGAAAATTGTGACGTTAGATCAAGAGCTACGAGATATGTTTCAAGGCGAAGCGGAAGTTTTTATATCAGGTAAACGCTATGTTGATATTATGCCAAGAGGCGTGAGTAAGGGGAGTGCTCTAAAGCGACTAATGGACCATTTGCAAATTGAAGCAAATGAAGTTGCTTGTATTGGAGATTCTTTCAATGATATTTCTATGTTTGAAGTAACCCCGCATTCATTTACTCTTCATCATGCCCATCCATATGTAAAGGAGAAAGCAAATCATATAGTGCGTTCGGTTGAAGAGGCTGTTATGAAATTACCGTTACTTGTATAAAAAAAGAAGCCCGTCACTGGCGGGCTTCTTTTTTACTTGAATAAAGATTTAACAAAATCAATGATACTTGAGAAGAAATCTTTCACTTTATCTAGAAAACTTTGTCCTTCTTCAGAACCTAAGAAGGCAGAAACGTGTTCTTTTGCTTTGTTTAATTGACTACCAACTTGATTCCAATCGATATTAAGATTTTTCATTTTATCAAATAACGATACTAAGTTATCTAACTGTTCATCTGTCAATGTAATGCCGAGTTGATCAGCAATTTTTTTAATTAATGAACGTAAATCTTCTGTTGTTTTTGGCTGTTCTTTTGCAATTTCTTCTTTAATTTTTGCAACAAGTTGAACTGCTTTTTCTTCACCAATTTTATCACCAAGCTGGGCTGTTTGTACCATTTCTTCATTCGCTACTTTTTTAACTTCTTCAGGAATTTGTTTATTGGACGCAGTTTCGTATGCTTTCATTAATCCAGTTAAAGCTGCAGTTCCTGAAACTTTAAAAGGTGCAGTAATTTGAATTTCTGCATCTTTTACACCTGCTGTAATCAAAGCGTTAGTGTACATTGCATCTGTTACCCAGTTAATGTTCTTTGATCGTACAATAAGACCAGATCCTGGTTTTGTGTATGTAATCATAGAAGAAGAAATTGCTCTCGTACCAATTTGTGCTTTTGGAACAATGCCTTCTAGAAATTTATGTTCTTCCGCATTAGATACAGTAATAATTGTAGCATCTTTCGGTGCTTTCATTTCTTTTAACAGATCTTGTTTTTGTTGTTCAGATAAGTTCTCTCCTAATGTAACAATTGATTCTCCCTCGATGATGTCTGCAAACGAAGCTGTTGGCATCATAAATACCGTTACAGCTAATAGCAGAGCTAGTAATTTCGTTTTCACGAAAAATCGCTCCCTTTCTCTTTCTAAAATTTTCGGGCAACAAAGTTATTATAGTATATATTTCTTATTTGTCACCTAGCTTTTTCCACATTTCAAAAAAGAAGTATCTAGATTGTCGGATTCTTTTTGTTTCTAGTCATGAATGTGGTAATATAGTGCTGAGATACTTGAAAGGAGACATATACGTATGAAAACTTTAGGATACATATTAATGGAAAACGGTGAAAAAATCGACTTGGAATTTTTCCCAGAAGAAGCACCGAAAACAGTAGAAAACTTTAAAAAATTAGCAGAGCAAGGATTTTATGACGGTGTTACATTCCACCGTGTTATTCCTGGCTTCGTAAGCCAAGGTGGAGACCCAACAGGTACAGGTGCAGGTGGCCCAGGATACTCTATTCCATGTGAAACTGATGGAAACCCTCATAGACATCTTGTAGGATCACTTTCTATGGCTCACGCTGGCCGTAACACAGGCGGTAGCCAATTCTTTATCGTTCATGAGCCACAGCCGCATTTAGATGGTGTTCATACTGTATTCGGTAAAGCAACAAGCGGTATTGAAACAGTATTAAAAATGCGTCAAGGCGATGTAATGAAAGAAGTTAAAGTTTGGGAAGAATAAGG
This sequence comes from Bacillus sp. EB V-12, assembly GCF_056158125.1. Taxonomy (NCBI): domain Bacteria; kingdom Bacillati; phylum Bacillota; class Bacilli; order Caryophanales; family Bacillaceae; genus Bacillus; species Bacillus sp. EB V-12. The sequence goes on from NZ_JBUXJL010000001.1 coordinate 572,042, forward strand.
TAAGGAAAAAGAGAGCTTTTGCTCTCTTTTTTATTTTTAATGAGATTGAGTACTACTTCTACAGCTCATCATACAAGTAGTATTGTTGCTAAAATATATTGCTTGTGAGAACAAACCTTTAACCAATTACATAGAATACATTACATTATATGTTTCAATAAATATTTTTTGTTATATTAATTTTGCTAGAATTGTGCTGCTTTAGAGTAACTATAAATGAAGTGCTGTTGAATGATATGTTTCTTTCCATTCCATATAAAATTTTCTTTTTTTAACTCTATTTATTAAAGGAATAGTGCTGAAACATAGATTTGACTTTCTTCTTTTCGCTTTGTATGATTATCAAGTTGTTTTAGACTCTTCTCACTCTGTTGAAAATATTGTAAAATGAATGTGATATGAAAAGAGTGATTGAGGGGATTACTAGTTTGTAACTTTTGTAAGAAGGGATAAGGGTTATGTTAATTCGTTTTAAAAAAAGTTATGAAAAAATTGCAATGGGGCTTCTTTCGTTTATGCCAACTGAAAAAGATGTGAAAACATTACAATTGACAATGAAAGAATATGAAGCAAAAGATGATTGGCAATTGTATTTGTGGAAAGAAAATGAAGATTTTGTTGGAATAATGGGGATTGTAAAAAAAGAGAATCAAGTATTAGAAATTCAGCATTTGAGTGTGAACCCGTCTCACCGTCATGTGGGGATTGGGACGAAGATGGTTCAAGAGTTAAAGAGTAAATTTCTTGAGTTTACAATTTGCGGAAATGAGCAAACAGCAAGTTTTTGCGAAAAATGTAAAGGGCTAGAACAAAATATACATTCGTGAAAGCAGAGATAAGTAGTTTATTATCTCTGCTTTCTTTTTTGTAATTGTTCGTTTCGTTCAGTAATGACCTCTGTGCGATCACGCAAAGTGTGCTTGTTTATAATATATTCACCTGGGATAGCATTCAAGTCTTTCCAAGGGAGGTTTTGTTTTTGACATAACTCTATGCACTGCTTCTCTAACGATGAATCTGATAAGGGTAAAAATAAAGGTACAAAACGTTCTTTTTTATGGATAGATTGCAATCTTTCATTGAGCAAGGAAAGAAGTTGTACTTGATTAATTCCTAAACGTTGTAAAGGCACACCGCTTTTTTCTAAAATTGTAATTGCGCTTTTCATCATTTTTGTAGAACCATTCCAATTAGCACGTCTTTGGTGGTATAAAGAAACTGCAATTTGAATGAGACCAACTAAGTAATGATCACGATTACCTCTTGGTTTTGTCTTCCAATACTCTTCTAGTATTTCGTGGCATTCAAAATAGTCATAATCTCCATGGAAATGAATTAAAAATTGTATGTATTCGGTAGGATACATGTTTTCTCGCTCCTATCTAACGGTTATACATATAAGTGTATCATAGAAATATGAACAATAAACGACTAGGAGGTTTCCCCCTAGCCGTTATTGTTCATATTAGCAGAAGCAAGCTGCTCCTACAATAATTAGTAAAATAAACAGTACAACAAGTAATGCGAACCCACCGCTAAAACCACAATCAACGTGACCCATAGTTTTTTGACCTCCTACATTGTTCTTACTACACTGTTATCATATGAAGTGGTGGGCATGATGACATAGGCATCGGTCTATTTTTAATTAAATTTCTTAAAAAGGTTGGATAGAACATGAGTATGCTCTATACTTATGTTGTTATAGAAAAAATGTGGTGGGATGCTTTGTGCAATATAATTTTAAAGTAGAGGCTTTTGAAGGGCCGTTAGATCTATTGTTACATTTAATACATCGTTATGAAATTGATATATATAATATTCCTGTAGCAGATATTACAGAGCAATATTTATCTTATGTGCATACGATGAAAGAACTTCAATTAGATGTTGCAAGTGAGTATTTAGTAATGGCTGCAACGTTATTACAAATTAAAAGTAAGATGTTGTTGCCGAAACATGAAGAAGATGTACTTGATAACGGTGATGATTTTATAGATGATCCTCGTCAAGAATTGATGGAGAGGTTAATTGAATATAAGAAATATAAGCAAGTTGCTACTGAGTTAAAAGAAAGAGAACAAGAAAGAGCACAGCTATATACACGTCCACCAATTGACTTTACATCGTTGCAACAAGAAGAGGAGACAAGCTTACCTCTTGATGTTACGTTATATGATATGCTAGCAGCATTTCAAAAATTAATGCGTCGTAAAAAGGCAAAAAAACCTGTAACAACACGTATTACTCGTCAAGAAATACCAATTGAACAGCGAATGACTGATATTTTAAAACAGTTAAAAATAAAGGGTGGTCGCCAAAGTTTTTATGATTTGTTTGTTGATGATGAACGTGAAATAATGGTTGTAACATTTTTAGCAGTTCTGGAACTTATGAAAAATCAACAAATCATAATTGAGCAAGAACATAATTTTGATGAAATTTTCGTATCAAGCTCTAATAAATCTACATAGAGCAAGTATGTGAAAATGGGATAGCAACATTTTATCTCATGCTAGGTTTTAATGTATCGTTTGGAACAAGAGAAAAAATATTGAACCGAACGCATTAATTGTGATTCGGTTTTTTGATGTGTATTTTTATGAGAAAATAGAAGGAAGGAGCTCGTGAAATGGATAGGAAAGAACAAAAGTCAATTATTGAAGGCCTTTTATTTGTTTCTGGTGATGAAGGGATTTATCCAGAACAAATAGCGAAAGTTCTTGAAATTGAAATGAATGAAGCAATTAATATTTTAGAAGAAATGCAACAAGAATGTGAAGGTGCAAACCGTGGTTTGCAAATTGTACAGTATGCAAAAGTATATCGTTTTGCTACAAAGAAAGAACATGCTTCATATTATCAAAAATTAATAGATACACCAACAGCTGCTTCACTCTCACAAGCTGCCCTCGAAACGTTAGCGATTGTTGCATATCGCCAACCAATCACAAGGACTGAAATGGAAGAGATTAGAGGAGTTAAAACTGATAAGGCGTTACAAACGTTGGTTTCACATTTACTTATAAAAGAAATGGGAAGAGCAGAAGGACCAGGGCGTCCTATTTTATACGGAACAACAAAAGAATTTTTAGACACATTTGGATTGAAAACATTAGATGATTTACCACCGCTTTCTGAAGAGAATGAACAAATGAATGAAGCAGATTTATTCTTCGGTTCCTTACAAGAGATATCGAAATAAAAGCTTAGCATTTTGCTAAGCTTTTTTTGTATATCAATTATTTACAGTGCCATACTAAATGAAAAAAGGAGACGAGTTATGAGAGGTATGCGGATTATTTTATTATTAGTTTCTGTTTTATTATGTTTTTCTTTAAATAGCGCATCAGCTAAAAGGTATATGATGTCCATTCATACTACGTCTCCTTTACATATGCATCGGCAACATCTTAGTAAAATGAAAGTGAGCTTTTTAAAAGTGGGGCAAGGTGACGCAACACTTATTATAATGCCAAATGGACAAACAATGTTAATTGATGGAGGACCTTATGAAGCAGGAGAGGTTATTATTCAGAAATTAATTGAGAAAGGGATTAATCATTTAGATGTAATTGTCAGTACGCATCCCGATATGGATCATATAGGGGGGTTAATTCCAATTGTAGAGCAAATGCCGGTATCGCTTATATTAGATAGCGGAAAAACATATAGTTCTCTTACTTATCATACGTATCGGAATAATATAAAAAAAAGAGGGATACCTTTCGTTTCAGTAAAGGAAGGACAATATATACCGCTGGATCCACATGTTTCTATACAAGTATTAAACAACGGGAAATCAAAAGATGAAAATAATGAATCCTCAATTGTTTTAAAGGTGCGATATGGAAAAGCGGATTTTTTATTAATGGGTGACGCGGATGTACGGACAGAACATGAAATATTAAAACAATTTGATGTCCATGCAGATGTGTTAAAAGTAGGGCATCACGGCTCATATACTTCAACAAGTGAAACGTTTATAAAAAAAGTGGAACCGCAGTTTGCTATTTTGTCGTACGGGAGTAGTAATCCGTATGGACATCCTCACCAAAGTGTAGTGAAACGCTTAAAAAGGCACGGTATAATGGTATATAGAACGAATAAAAGTACAGTAGAAATGGAAACAGATGGTGAACATATTATGTTAGAGTCTAGCGGGTTAATGCCATTATTGAAGTGATTTCTATATTAGGGGGCGATACTGTCCCTTTTTGGAAAAATGAATAATATATATTATAATTATAAGAGACGTAAGAAATTTCCTTTTCTGTTGAATAAAAAGGAAATTTTATTAGAATGTATAGACAACTACTCGTGTGTATATTAAGATGGAACTAGGCGAATAAGGTAATAATAACAAGTAGGTAATTCATGGGAAAGGATCGATGAAAATGAAAACGCAAATTGTCATCAATGCCAAAATTTACACAGGTCAAGAAATAGTGGAAAACGGATTTATTCGTTACGCAGAAACCATTAAAGAAATTGGTTTGATGGCTCAATATGTACCACAAGAAAATGAAACTGTTTTTGATGCTACAGGGAAGATTGTAATTCCAGGTATGATCGATGTTCATATTCATGGTGGATACGATATTGATGCGATGGATGCAAATAGCGATGGGTTAGTAACTCTAGGTAAAGAAATGTTAAAAGAAGGGGTTACAACTTACTTCCCAACAACAATGACACAAGCTCCAGAGGCAATTGAAGCAGCGTTAACTGCTGCAAAAGAAGCAAAAGAAAAAGGAGCGCATTTCGAATATATTCACTTAGAAGGACCTTATGTTTCAAAGAAACGTGCAGGTGCACAACCACTTGAACATATCGTTCCTGCAAATATTGAGCAATTTAAACAATGGCAAGAAGCAAGTGGGAATTTAATTAAATTAGTAACATATGCACCAGAAGAAGAGGGAGCATTAGAGTTTGAACAATATCTTGCTGAAACTGGTGTAGTTGGCACAATGGGGCATACAGATGCAATTGATGGGCAACTAAAAAATAGAAAAATTACACATGCAACACATTTATACAATCAAATGCGTGGATTACATCACCGTGAACCAGGAGTTGTTGGTCATGTGTTATTAAATCCAGATGTAATGGTTGAAGTAATTACAGATGGTATTCATATTCACCCTGATATGGTGAAATTAGCATATAAGTTAAAAGGACCAAAAAAAGTAAGTGTTATTACTGACGCAATGCGTGCAAAAGGTCTTGAAGATGGATTATATGAGCTTGGCGGACAGCCAGTACATGTAAAAGATGGTAGTGCTCGATTAGAAGATGGAACGTTAGCTGGTAGTATTCTAAAAATGGATCAAGCTTTCCGAAATGTAATTGAATTTACAGGTTGTTCAATCGAAGATGCAGTACTGATGACATCAGTTAACCAAGCAGAAGAGTTTGGATTAAATAATAAAGGTGCATTAGCGGTAGGAAAAGATGCAGACTTTGTTGTGATGAATGAAGATTTACATGTATATGATACGGTTCGTTTAGGAATTCATATGAAGGAAGGGAAGTAATTAAATGAATATTCTTGTTGTAAAAACTCCAGAAGAACTAGCAGAAGCAGGTTATAAATTAATTGAAGAAGTTGTAAAAACAAAAGAAAATCCAACATTAGGAATGGCTACAGGAAGCTCTCCATTAGGTATTTATGCAGAAATGCGAAAAAATAAACTTGATACAAGCCGTGTAACCACTGTAAACTTAGATGAGTACGTAAATTTACCACATGAAGATAAAAACAGCTATCACTATTTCATGCAAGAACAGTTGTTTGATCATCTTCCATTTAAACAAACTTATGTACCAAACGGGATGGCAAGTGATTTAGAGGAAGAGTGCAAACGTTACGAGAGCATTCTAGCTGCTAACCCAGTTGACCTACAGATTCTTGGAATCGGTGAAAACGGTCACATCGGATTTAATGAGCCAGGAACACCGTTTAATTCTCCAACAAACATTGTTGAATTAACAGAATCTACACGCCAAGCAAACCTTCGCTTCTTCGAAAAAGAAGAAGATGTGCCAACTCATGCGATTACAATGGGAATTGGAAGCATTATGAAAGCGAAACAAGTTCTACTTGTTGCTATGGGTTCTAAAAAGGCAGAAGCTGTTAAAGAATTATTGCAAGGTGAATATAGTGAAGAGTGTCCGGCTACAGTTTTACAACGTCATCCGAATGTAACCGTAATCGCTGATCAAGAAGCTCTATCTTTATGCAGTGAGGCGATTGCTGATGAACATCGACAAGTATTCACCATTTCCGATCTATTATCAGATTCAAGAGTGGGTGAAACAGCTAATTGAGGACGGCGAATGGAAGCCGGGAGATAAAATCCCATCTGAGAATGAACTTTGTGATAAGTTCGAAGTGAGTCGAATGACAATCAGACAGGCGATTAATAATTTAGTGGAACAAGGCTATTTATATCGGAAGCGTGGAATTGGAACATTTGTCCAACTTCCGAAAGTGGAACAAAAATTGCAAGGAATGACGGGATTCACAGAAGACATGATTTCTCGTGGGATGAACCCAAGTAGTCAATTACTTAGTTTCCGCCTAGTTCCAGCTACTGCTAAAATAGCAGACCGGTTGAGAATACAGGAGGGGGAATCGGTTTATGAAGTGAGGCGTATTCGCTTAGCTGATGATGAACCGATTGCTTTTGAGACGACATATTTGTCGCCAGCTCTTGTAAAAGATATTAACGAAGAGATATTGCAACAATCTTTATATGAACATTTAGAGAAAAAACTGGGCTTTAAACTTGTTAGCGCTACTCAGTCAATTGAAGCTTCCGTTGCGACGGAAAATGAAGCTGAACATCTGCATATTCCTAAAAAGGCGCCTGTACTTGTAATGCGTCAATGGTCATATTCAGAAGGTGAGGTACCGCTAGAGTACGTGAAATGTATTTATCGTGGAGATCGTTATAAATTTATTACGAATATCGCACGTAACAAATAGTATATTTCAGTTTGTGAAGTACAGTGGAATTGAAAATGGTTAACATGTAAAGAAATAAAAATACGACTCATCCTTATAAGGAATGAGTCGTATTTTTATTATGAGCAATTACGTGGTTAACAGCATCTTTGACGTGATTTACTACATAGTGAGCGTGATTTTTTACTGCATCATCTGCTTGTGACATAGCAAAACTGTGAGGAGTTAAAGAAAACATAGGAATGTCATTATAAGAATCCCCTATACAAGCAATTTCCTCAGGTTTTATTTGAAACTCATTTAATAAAACAGAAATGGCAGAGCCTTTACTAACATTCGGTGGCATTACATCTAAACATTGTTCTGCTGAGATGAAAGTACTAACTTTCCCGTGGAATTTTTCATCAATTTTTTTCTGAAGGAGTTGTAAGCTCTCCTTTGTTCCGCCGACAGAAATTTTATTTGGGAAAATTGTATCATCAATCTTCTGTAGTAAGTTTGGTTCTTCAACAGAAGTCATAGTTACTTGTTGTTCAAGTTCTTGAATAAAAGGTGTTTTCTCTTCAATGTAATAATTATGCTCATCACTTACATAACGGAAATAAGGCTCTTCATTCGTCATAGCTAACAAATCGGGAAGTATGCTGGAATCAAAAGTTGCAGATAATAGTTGTTTATTTTCATGTGTATATACAAAAACACCATTTACACTAATACGATGAAAATTTGTATTTACAGCTTTCATTAAGTCTGCAATTTCATTATCAAGTCTTCCGGAAGCGAAGCAAAGAATAACATTTTGTTCGGCAAGGCTGCGCAGTGCCGCAACATCTTGTTCATCAATAAGACCTCCGTGTTGCATCATTGTACCATCGATATCACTTACAAACATTTTAATCATGCTGTTATCTCCTTTCTATGTACAGTTGCTCTTACATTATACGCATCATATATAAACATGTCTAAAAAATGAATTTTTATTAAATGGCAGATGTTTTACATTGACGACAAAGAAGAATATTCTGTAACATAAAAGTAGGCTATTTAAGTACGAGGGTGGTGTTATATGAGTAATTATCTAGAAATTAAAAAAGTTTTAAATAATAATGTCATCATTGCTAGCCATCCGGAACACGAGGAAGTAGTAGTGATTGGTAAAGGAATTGGATTTGGGAAAAAAGCGAAAGATGTATTGGAGCAAGAACAAATCGAAAAAATGTTTGTCTTAAAAAATGAACGTGATCGTGAACAATACAAATTATTAGTGCCGCATATTAGTGAAAAATTAATTGAATTGATGAACGATATTATGCTGTACATTCAAGGAAAAGCGAAATCTCCACTAAATGAACATATTCATATTGCGTTAACAGATCATATTTCATTTGCGATTAAAAGGTTAAAACAAGGACTTACAATTGATAACCCTTTTTTAGTTGAAACAAAAATGCTCTATCCAGAGGAATATGAAATTGCGGAAGGTGTTGTAGAACTTTTAAATTCTCGTTTGCAAATTACATTGCCTGAAGGAGAAATTGGTTTTATTGCACTGCACATTTACAGTTCGCTTACAAATTCTGATTTATCTTCAGTTAATCAAAACTCCCGTCTCATTGCACAACTTGTATCTTTAATTGAGACAAACTTACAAATTACATTAGATCAAGAGAGCATTCATTATTTACGTCTTATTCGTCATCTTCAATATGCTATTGAGAGGGTGAAAAAAGGAGAAAAAGTAGAGGAATCGCAAAGTTTTGCTGATTTATTAAAGGCGGAGTATCCAGTTTGCTATAACTTGGCTTGGAAGCTAGTTAAGGTCATGCAAAAAGAGTTGCAACTACCTGTATATGAAGCTGAAAGTATTTATTTAACGATGCACTTGCAACGCTTAGTAAAGGCAGAGCATGTGTAAAAAGTCATATATTTTTGTCTAAAATGAAAACGTTAAAAAAAATGATTGAATCGCTTACAATAGTTATGTATAATAACTATTGCAAAGTTATACAAATTTCGACAAACACATTAAGGTGAGTAACGAAAACGTTTGCCTTAATTATAGTGAACTTATACGTAAACCTATTTTTGACACGTGTTACTGATTCGATCAGGCATGAGTGGAGAAAAGTAAGGAATGTAAGCTAGAGAAAGGGATATACTACCCTTTGTATAGCTATCGTTCTATCTTTTTTTCCTCATGTCTTTTTGGCGTTTGTCGGAAGGTATCAATATAGATAAGAGAGGAAGGGTTTCCATGTTTAAGAATATCTTTGGTGTTCTTCAAAAAGTCGGAAAAGCGTTAATGCTTCCAGTAGCGATTTTACCGGCGGCAGGTATTTTACTTGGATTTGGTAATGCATTTCAAAATCCACAGTTAACAAATGTTATTCCTGCTTTAAAAGCAGATTGGTTCGTAATGGTTGCAAAAATTATGGAACAATCTGGTGATATTATTTTCGCTAACCTTGCATTATTATTCGCAGTTGGGGTAGCAATTGGTTTAGCTGGTGGAGACGGAGTAGCTGGTTTAGCAGCATTCGTCGGCTACTTAATTATGAACAAAACGATGAGTGTGTTCTTAGAAGTAGATAAGCTAGTGAAAGTAACAAGTTCTGGAGCAGACCCAGTAAAAATTGGATTTGCAGATCCAGCGTATGCGAACGTATTAGGTATTCCAACGCTACAAACAGGGGTATTTGGTGGTATTATCGTCGGTATAGTAGCGGCATATTGCTATAATAAATACTTCAACATTGAATTACCATCATACTTAGGTTTCTTTGCAGGTAAGCGTTTCGTACCGATCGCAACTGCAACATTCTCTTTAATAGTAGGTATTATCATGTGCTTCGTTTGGCCATACATTCAAGGTGGCTTAAACACGTTCTCACATCAAATGATTGATGCAAATAGAACAATCGCAGCATTTATATTCGGTTTAATTGAACGTTCATTAATTCCATTTGGATTACATCACATTTTCTATTCACCGTTCTGGTTCGAATTCGGTCAGTATACAAATGCAGCTGGCGAATTAATCCGTGGTGACCAAAAAATCTTTATGGCACAGTTAAAAGACGGTGTAGAATTAACAGCAGGTACATTTACAACTGGTAAGTATCCGTTCATGATGTTCGGTCTTCCAGCAGCAGCTTTAGCAATGTACCATGAAGCACGTCCAGAAAATAAAAAATTAGCAGCAGGTATTTTAGGTTCTGCAGCATTAACATCTTTCTTAACAGGTATTACAGAGCCACTTGAATTTTCATTCTTATTCGTAGCGCCAGTATTATTCGGAATTCACGCTGTATTTGCTGGTCTATCATTTATGACAATGCAAATTTTAGGTGTTAAAATTGGTATGACATTCTCTGGTGGTTTAATTGACTTCCTATTATTCGGTGTACTACCAGGCCGTACAGCATGGTGGTGGGTAATTATTGTTGGTCTTGTACTAGCAGTTATTTACTACTTCGGATTCCGCTTTGCAATTCGTAAATGGAATCTAAAAACACCTGGTCGTGAAGTGGCAAATGCAAATGACGGCGCAGGAAAAGCAGAAGCAGGCGAACTTCCTCGTGAAGTATTAGTAGCACTTGGTGGTAAAGAAAACATTGCTTCTTTAGATGCTTGTATTACTCGTTTACGTGTTCAAGTTAACGAACAAAAGAATGTAAACAAAGACCGCTTAAAAGAACTTGGAGCAGCTGGTGTACTTGAAGTTGGAAATAACATTCAAGCTATTTTCGGACCGAAATCTGACACATTAAAATCACAAATTCATGATATTATGTCAGGTCGTACACCTCATGTTGAAAAAGAAGAACCTGTAAAAGTGGAAGAAACTCCTCAAAAAGTTGATGAAAATGAAACAATTGTATCACCAATCGAAGGGAAAATCTTACCAATTACAGAAGTGCCTGACCAAGTATTCTCAGGAAAAATGATGGGAGACGGATTTGCAATTGAGCCAACTGAAGGAACAGTAGTTTCTCCAGTGAACGGTGAGATTGTCAATGTATTCCCTACAAAACATGCGATTGGTATTCAATCTGAAGGCGGAAAAGAAATTTTAATCCACTTCGGTATTGATACTGTAAAATTAAATGGTGAAGGTTTTGAAGCGCTTGTAGCACAAGGCGACAAGGTGAAACAAGGCCAACCATTATTAAAAGTAGATCTTGCATTTGTAAAAGAAAATGCACCATCTATCATTACACCAATTGTCTTTACAAACTTACAACAAGGGCAACAAGTCGAATTGAAAAAAGATGGAAATGTTAAGAAGGGCGAAACCGCTATTATTGACATTCAGTAGGAATTTGACGCAAAATGTTTATAATTATAATAGGCGATGTGGTTGACCGAACATCGCCTATTATATACAATAGATGATGTAGTACTCACGTCTATACAACTAAAAAATACTGTAATTTAAAGGAGATAAATTATCATGGAAAAAATCTTTAAAGTAACTAGCGACTCAGGAATTCATGCTCGTCCAGCAACTCTACTTGTAAACACTGCAAGCAAATTCGGTTCTGACATTAACTTAGAGTATAACGGAAAGAACGTTAACTTAAAATCAATCATGGGCGTTATGTCTTTAGGCATTCAACAAAACGCAGAAATTAAAATCACTGCAAATGGTGATGATGCAGCTCAAGCACTAGCAGCTATCGAAGAAACTATGAAAAACGAAGGATTAGGAGAATAATGACTCTTAACATTCAAGGGATCGCTGCATCAAGTGGGATTGCTATTGCAAAGGCTTTCAGACTTGAAAATCCTGAATTTAACATCGAAAAGAAATCAATTACAAACGAAGCTGCAGAAATTGCACGCTTAGACGCTGCGCTTGAGAAAGCAAAAACTGAATTAGAAGCTATTAAGGACCACGCATTTGCTGAGCTAGGTGCTGACAAAGCTGCGATCTTTGAAGCACATTTATTAGTGTTAAATGATCCAGAACTAGTAAACCCAGTAAAAGATAAAGTAAATAGCGAAAAAGTAAATGCTGAATTTGCAATGGATGAAGTTGCATCAATGTTTATTTCTATGTTTGAAAACATGGATAACGAATATATGAAAGAACGTGCTGCGGACATTCGTGACGTAACAAAACGCGTTCTTGCACATTTACTAGGAATTAACTTCTCAAATCCTGGTACAATTTCTGAAGAGGTAATCATCATTGCTGAAGATTTAACACCATCTGATACAGCTCAATTAAACCGTAAGTATGCAAAAGGTTTCACTACTGATATCGGTGGACGTACATCTCACTCTGCAATTATGGCTCGTTCTATGGAAATTCCAGCTGTTGTTGGTACGAAAGTTGTTATGGAGAAAATCCAAAACGGCGATATCGTTATCATTGACGGTTTAGATGGAGAAGTAATTGTAAACCCATCAGAAGAAACTCTTCGTTCGTTTGAAGAAAAGAAAGCGAAATTTGAAGAGCAAAAAGCTGAATGGGCTAAATTAAAAGACCAAGCTACTGTAACAAGTGACGGACATCACGTTGAGCTTGTTGCAAATATCGGAACACCAAATGATGTACAAGGTATTATCGATAATGGCGGAGAAGGCGTTGGCTTATACCGTACAGAATTCTTATACATGGGCCGTGACAATCTTCCAACAGAAGAAGAGCAGTTCGAAGCGTATAAAGCAGTTCTTGAAGGTGTAAAAGAAGGTCAGCCAGTCGTTGTTCGTACACTTGACATCGGTGGAGATAAAGAGCTTCCATACTTACATTTACCAAAAGAAATGAACCCATTCTTAGGATACCGTGCAATTCGCTTATGTCTTGATGAGCAAGATGTGTTCCGTACACAACTTCGTGCATTACTTCGTGCTAGCGTATACGGTAACTTAAAAATTATGTTCCCAATGATTGCAACTCTTGATGAGTTCCGTCAAGCGAAAGCGATTTTATTAGAAGAGAAAGCGAAACTTGTAGAAGCGGGTACAACTGTTTCTGATTCTATTGAAGTTGGTATGATGGTTGAAATCCCAGCTTCAGCAGTATTAGCAGATCAATTCGCGAAAGAAGTTGACTTCTTCTCTATCGGAACAAATGATTTAATCCAATACACAATGGCTGCAGACCGTATGAACGAACAAGTATCATACTTATACCAACCATATAACCCATCTATTTTACGTCTTGTAAAAATGGTTATCGATGCTGCTCATAAAGAAGGCAAATGGGCTGGTATGTGTGGTGAGATGGCGGGCGATTCACTTGCTATCCCATTATTATTAGGATTAGGTTTAGATGAGTTCAGTATGAGTGCAACATCTATTCTTCCTGCAAGAACACAGCTAAGCAAGTTGTCAAAAGCAGAAATGGAAACATTAGCAGAAAAAGCATTAATGATGTCAACTGCTGAAGAAGTTGTTGAACTAGTTAAAAGCATATAATTAATAAAAAAACCTGAGTCGATTTGAAATCGGTCTCAGGTTTTTTCTATGAGAAAAGTAAATCTTATTTGCTTACTATCGAGGATAAGAGACAGAATTAGATAGCGATTGCAACGATATCAGTTGGGCATACACGTAAAATACCAGTAAAAGTATTTCGATTTTGATTGTTCTTATCGTCTTTATTGTTATCTTTGTTGTCTTTGTTATTACGAGCTAAAGCAGAGAAAAGAGCAACACCGTTAGCGAAACCTTCAAAAATAACATTGTTGAATGTGCCGTTACCTCTAATGCTTAAAAGAGAAAGTTCTGTTCCAACTGAAATGTTAGCAAGTACGTTACATACAGCTGGTTGTTGTGGTCTAACCTCTCTCTCTCTCTCTTTCTCGCGATGGTCGCGCTCTCTTTCATGATGATGACATTCTCTAAAGTTATCACAGCATCCAAATGATCCAAACATAATCCTCATCACCCCCTTCACACTTATAATCTATGTAAGTTCGGTAGTTAGTGACTGGACAGAGAGTGGAATTTTTTCTAGGGGATTTTCTCATTTTAAATGACTAGCTGGGTGTTTAGTATGGAATGATGTTTAAAATAGGGGGAATATAACAAAAAAATGTAAAAACCACCGAAATAAATGAAATGGGTAGCCTTTACACTTTTTTACTTTTATATAAAACGATGATATATACAGGAAGAGCTAGGAGTAGTGGTACAATGGATCGTGCAGTATGTTTTTCTGATTCTAATTGGAATGCTTCTTCTTTTGGAAATTGTAAAATGGAGATGTTTGCGGCATCACCAATAAAATATAGAAGCAGTACAGTTACTATGTAACATAAAAGTGCGATAAAGCTTCCGTATGAACTCAATGAAAATCCCTCTCTTGTTATCTATTTGTTATCATTGTATCACAATTGTAACAAAAATACACGGGTATATTTCAACGTCTTAACAAAATTCGACACGAAACGTCACGTTTATTTATGAGAAGGGAATAGAATATACTTTTCCATAAGTATAAATGTCGAATGATTTGTAGTAATATTACAAAAGTATGACAGGGAATAAAAAAACGAAGGCAATGTAGTTGCCTTCGTTTTTTATTATTTTGCCCACTCGCTCACTTGCTCTACGCTCATGCGAGGTGCAGGGTGGCCTTTTAAAGTTGATTCACCAATTGTAATAAGCATAATTGGAACGTAACGAGATGAAACGTTAAATTCGTCTGTCAGTGCTTGTGGATTGAAGCCACCAATAGCACAAGTATCCCAACCAGTTGCTTTAGCTGCAAGCATAAGTTGCATTGCTGCTAAAGATGCATTTGAAAAGGCAGCATCTCTTGGGAATTGTTCACGAGCATATGCAGATTCAATATTTTTAGCTAAGCGTTCTTTTGCTTCTTCTTTCATAAATCCTTGTTCTACAATTGGACCATATACTGGCTCAACATTTTTATAAGCTTCTAAATCACCTAAAATAGCGACTACTGCAGAAGCATCAAGAATTTGTTGTTGGTTATAAGCTATTGGATGTAATCGTTTTTGTACATCTTCACCTTGAAAAACAAGGAATTTCCAGTGTTGTAAGTTCCAAGCGGAAGGTGCTTGTGCTGCTGCTTTTAAAATCTCATGTAATTCTGTAGATGAGATTTCTTTATTTGGGTTGAATGCACGTGTAGATGTGCGTTCATATAGAACGTTAAAAAAGTTGTCGTTTGTCATAATATATCCTCCAAATTGTATATAAAATTATCGGGAAAACGTAATGTATATTACTTACATTTTGTAAGTTATCGAATTTAAGAATATAATATCTTTATTTTAATTGTCAAGTTTTAAGAAATAAGCTAGGGCATTCATACAAACGATATAATTCCTATAATCATACACTAAAAAAGGAATTTATAGAGTGAAAAGGGAAGATAACATTCTCAATTAGCTTGTTAATATGTATTTCTCACAAATTAAAGTTTATTGGAGAACAGTCTTTTAAAAATATTTGTGAGGAATTCAGTAGAACAAGATATATGAAGTGAGTGAAGACTAGTGATGAACATACTACATTTTTTATTAGAGAATACGGTTTTCCAAAATGTGTTACAAGATCTGCAGTTAAATGTCCTTTATATAGAAAATGGATGTAAACATCAACAAACGATAGAAAATATCCATCCAAAATGTATGTTTATAGCAAATAGTTTTGAAGAGGGCGAACTATTATTTCAAAGAACGAAACCGCACATTATAATTATGTATGTAACAGATTATTCTCAAATAAAATATATAAAGAATATGTATACCTCGCAAAGTACATTCATTGTCATTTGGGATCAACAAATAACAAAAGAATTTACAGATGTACTTGCATTAGGAATACGTAATATTGTAATAGCCCCTGTAACTCCGCAAGCAGTGTTAGAAGAAGTGAATAAGAGTTTGTATCAACTTTCTTTGGTAAGGCAAGTTAGTTTACAACAGGAACTGCTTCAAACGATGTTTGATTTTCAAAATGATTTATTATTTATAGTAGAAGATGATGAAATTGTTGATTGTAATACAAATTTTTTAACGTTTTTCGGATATGAAAATTTGTTTGCCTATCGCGAGCAACATTTAGTATTTGCTGAACATTTTATTAGAGAAAATGGATACTACTCGACGACGCATGATATAACATGGCTAGACGATACTTTATCAAGCGGTAGAAGAATTAAGATGTCAAATTATGAAGGGGCAGTATCTACTTTTCTATTACGTGCGACACCATTGCCAGAAGATTTATCAAGATTTATTGTAAAGTGCACGGAAATTACAGAATTAGATGAAATCTATCAAGAACAAGAAAGACTTGCTATGATAGATTCATTGACAGAGATTTATAATCGTTTAAAGTTTCAACAAATACTAGAGGTAGAATGGGAAAAGGTAATACGTAATGATGAGAAAATAGCAATTATTTTATTTGATATAGATAATTTTAAAACAGTTAATGACACATATGGTCATGATTTTGGCGATTTGGCATTAATACAACTTGCAGAGCTTATGAAATCTAAAGTGGAGCAGCAACATGTATTTGCAAGATGGGGAGGGGAAGAATTCATTATATTAGTGACAAATACAGTAGAAAAAGAAGCATTTCAAGTTGCGGAATCATTACGATTCTTCATTGAAACAAAGCAATTCACTGGAATTTCGAAGTTAACAGCTAGCTTTGGAGTTGCGTTATATGAACAAGGAACTACAAGAGAAGAATTAATGCAACGAGCGGATATTGCATTATATGAAGCGAAAAAAAATGGAAAGAATCAAGTATGTGTGTATAGAAAAGAAAAAATGTGATTTTTCGCAACAAATTGTTGCGATTTTTTTTTATTGTTTGATAATAGAATAGGGGGACAATTTTTAGCGAAGGAATTATGGAGGATTAATATGATAAAAAAAGTAATGGTGGTGGCTTCACTGTCTGCTATAGTTGGCGGCGGAGTATACTATTTTCTTGTTAGCCCCAATATAAAGGAAAACACTGTATTAACAACTAAAGTGAATCCTACTATTGAATCGGAAGTACAAGGGAATATAGAAGAAAAAGAAGAGCAACAAATTGATTATGCTAGCATATCTCAAAAATTAGATCAATATTTAGTCGGAAAGCAATTCAATGGAACAGTTTTGGTAACAGATAAAGAGCATGTTATATTGAATAAAGGATATGGGTATGCTGATGTTCAAAATAAAATAGAAAATACGCCTCAAACAAAATATCGTATCGGTTCTATTACGAAAACAGTCGTTGCCACATCTATTTTACAGCTGCAAGAACAAGGGAAATTGAATATTCAAGATAATGTAAATAAATATATTCCTTCATTTCCGGAGAATAAAAATATTACGCTATATCATTTATTAACGCATACCTCTGGTTTACCTGAACACGCAAAAGGCAATATTAATGCGGCTTCCCGCTTACAATTAATTAATTGGATTGGACGTCAAAATTTAGAATTTCCTGCAGGAACAGGTTGGAGATATACAGATTATAATTATATGGTGCTTGCTTATATAATAGAACATATATCGAAAAAACCTTTAGGAGATTACATAAAAGAAAACATATTTGTAAAAGCAGATATGCATGAATCCGGTATGGGAAATATGGTACCTGGAGATGAAAATTTTACAAAGGGTTATGTGAAAAAAGATCAAGAGCTTGTACCAGCGCAGAAGTTAGGCATGGATTGGCTATATGGTTGTGGTGAGATGTATACGACAGTTGGAGATATGAAGAAATTAGACGAAGCAATTATAAATGGAAAACTTCTTTCTGAACAAAGTATACAGGCAATGTTTTCACCTTCAGCAGAACGGAAATATGCATTTAGTTTTTATATATATCCAGATTATTTTCATAATCATGGTGTATTATCTGGTTGGAACACTTTCAATAATTTTAATAAAGAAAAAGGAACTTTTGTTATTTTATTTTCAAATGTGAAAAATAGTATGGATGATGACTTTAATAAAGAGTTCCGAAAGATGGTAAATGATTTATTAGAACAAAGGGGATGAGAAAATGGAACATAAAACTTTATCAATAGGTTTCATTGGGATTGGCGTAATGGGAAAAAGTATGGTTTATCACTTAATGCAAGATGGTCATAAAGTATATGTATATAATAGAACGAAAGCAAAAACAGATTCTTTAGTGCAAGATGGTGCAAATTGGTGTAATACGCCAAAAGAGTTAGTGAAGCAAGTTGATATTGTAATGACAATGGTTGGATATCCACATGATGTAGAAGAAGTGTATTTTGGTATAGAAGGAATTATAGAACATGCAAAAGAAGGTACGATAGCAATTGACTTTACGACATCTACACCTACTTTAGCAAAACGGATTAATGAAGTTGCAAAAAGCAAAAATATATATACGTTAGATGCACCTGTCTCAGGAGGAGATGTTGGTGCGAAAGAGGCAAAACTCGCAATTATGGTAGGTGGGGAGAAAGAAATATATGATAGATGCTTACCTTTACTTGAAAAGTTAGGAACAAACATTCAATTACAAGGACCAGCTGGGAGTGGACAACATACAAAAATGTGCAATCAAATTGCGATTGCTTCCAATATGATTGGAGTATGTGAAGCTGTTGCTTACGCGAAGAAGGCTGGACTGAATCCAGATAAAGTGTTAGAGAGTATTTCAACAGGGGCAGCAGGTAGCTGGTCATTAAGTAATTTAGCTCCTCGAATGTTAAAAGGAGACTTTGAGCCAGGATTTTATGTAAAGCATTTTATGAAAGATATGAAAATTGCTTTAGAGGAAGCAGAAAAATTACAATTACCAGTCCCAGGCTTAAGTTTGGCGAAAGAATTGTATGAAGAGTTAATTAAGGATGGCGAAGAAAATAGTGGAACACAAGTACTATATAAAAAATATATAAGGGGGTAAACGAGGTGGACCTTCAAAAGTTTGATGAGATGATTGATACTGTACAGCGAGCTACTTGTATGCAAATTAATGAAAAACAAAAAGAAGCTTTTAAACAAAAATATGATTTTGAACCAGAATTTGAATATGGAAGAGATGAGAAGGGGCATTATGTAATTCGAACCTCAAAAAAGATGTTAGAAGAAATGGAGTTTTATTTAGCATTGAAATATGATCGTGATGGAGTGGATCTTTATATGCAAGCTGAGATTGACGGCATATTTTATGTATCTATTAGCTATGGTGAAGATGCCCTACATCTACAAGAATTGTTTCAATTTCTAGAAGAAAATAAATAAAAGTCCTCAAATGAGGACTTTTATTTATTTAGTCATCTTTAATTTTTATAATTATAAGTTAGAAGCCCGGCGGCATCGTTCAACCGGGAACGGGATAATTTGTGCGATATGATTAGGACCAAATTGTTTTGTACGAGCATGGCGTATTATATAAAAAGCACACAGAATTGAAACAGGAATAGCGCCGAATAAACCAAATAATAAAGCGCTTACACAAGATGCGACAAATCCTAAAACACCAATTTCTAACTCTTCCATAATAGCTCCTAAAATAACAGGAAATGCTCCACATGTAACTCCAAGTATAAGTGCGATAAGTAAGCTCATGATTATCCCCCTCTGTTTGCGATATTATTTTCCTTCTTAGTTAATTGTAGTATATCACACATAAAACAGAATTTTCAGAAAAAATTCAATAAATGTTCAAAAAATGTTCGAAAAATGCACTTGAAAAATCAAGGTGTTAAATTTGTGATGAAATGGTACTTTCAAGTAAATAAAAAATCAGGCTTATTTCAAAATGAAATAAGCCTGTTCCATAGGAGGATGTATATATGTAGAGTGAATAAAAGTTTGGAAAAGGGGGTCCAAGTCCTTTTATTCAACTAACTACCTTAATAGATTGGAACCCAGCCTTCAGTTGTCACAAAAATACGAATAGCTACAACTTGGCGATCATCTTGCAAGGTAAAATAATGTCTTGCATTTTCAGGAACAGATATTAAATCGCCTGGCTCAAGTTCAACATCAAAGAATTTCCCATCTTTACCTTCAATAGCGAAAATGCCATGACCACTGACGATAAAGCGAACTTCGTCATCTGTATGATGGTGTTCCTTTTGGAAATTAATTAATAATTCGTCAAGGTTAGGGGTGCTATTTGAAAGTGAAATTACATCATGTGCTTTATAACCACGGCGTGCTGAAACATCAGCGATTTCTTTTGAAAAAATAGCTAATATTTCAGCTTTGTTTTCATCTGTTAACGAATAATTTTCATTTAAATGAGTAGGAAGTTTAGAAATATTCCATTTCTCATATAAAACGCCTTCCTCTTGTAGAAATTTAGATACTTCCACTTCATTTTCAATACGAGTATTTACTTCATGAATACGAATTTGCGCCATTAGAAACGCCTCCCTGAATTGATAATAGTTTTATATGAAATTGGAATAAAAACTCATAAGCTTCTAATCTCTTCTTTGCATCAAAGCTATCTCGGCCCCATACAGTAATACCGTGGTTACGGATTAATACTGCACCCGAATCTCCTTGTATATGCTTTCGGAAGTTTTCTCCAAGCGTTGGGATATGGGCATGGTTTTCGATAATAGGAATGTAAATTGTTGCACCTTCTTCCCAAATATCGAGTGCTTTAATAATTTCTTGATTTTGAAGGGTGACTGCATCACTATATAAATTTGTGATGACATTATTATCGGTTGTATGAACATGAAGTACGCAACCGGCATTCGTATTGTTATAAATGTGTGTATGCAATATTGTTTCTGCTGAAGGACGTAATTCAGTCTCTAAAACGGGAACTCCTACATGATCTACTAATAGAAAATCATCTGGAGTGGTTTTTGTTTTATCTTTACCGCTTGCCGTAATAAGAAAAGTAAGTGGTTCATGACTAACCTTTATAGAAATATTACCACTTGTTGCTGGGAACCAATTTCGTGTTGTTAACTCTTTTTTTATCTCGCTTAAGTCATACCATTGACGAAAAAGTTGTTTCATGCCTTCACCTCCAACAAAAGTTTTAATTCAGCTTGCACATCTTGAAATGTTTCAAACGGTGTATAAGCAATATGATTTTCTGCACACTTTGTAATAAGAAAATCGCGAGCGAATACTTTATCAGCTTGTTTCGCGGCTTGTAAATCAGTAATAGAATCTCCAATTACAATATGAAAGTCATCTGTATCACTTAATTTACGGATTAATGATGATTTACATAATCCGCAATGATTTTGACAATGATCATCACAAGAATGAGGCCATTTAACTGTAATAAACTCTGCTGAAAAGTCTGTTTCATTACAATAAATTTGCTCTTTTGGAATGATTCCTTGTAAGAGTGGATAGACGAAGAAATCCATTCCACCTGATATCACGTAAAAAGAAATGTTATTTTCCTTTACGAATTGTATAAACTCATGAAAACCACTACGGATTTCAGCAGTTTCTATTAAAAATTGAATAATATCATCGTGCAGATTAGTAGGTATTAATTGAAATAATTGAGAAACACCTTCTTGAATGGATAGTTCTTGTGATAAAATTTTATTCTTTACTTCTTCGGCTTCTGGTGGTGCGAATTTTTCCATAATGGACATAATGTTATCATTATTTGTAATCGTGCCATCGAAATCACAAAATACTTGAATACTCATAATTTCACCTCATAAGAGGGATTTCCCCATATTTGTAGTGCACTATGCAAATTTATGTCGTCTACTTCATGGAGTGGTTTATTTTGCAAAGTAGCATCAATTGCAGTACGAAAAGCTTTACCGCCGCCTTGCGCTCCATTTGGATGTCCGTGTATCCCGCCGCCAGCATTAATAACAACATCTTTACCGAAATCTCGTACAATAAAGGGAACGAAACCAGGATGAATACCAGCAGACGGAACAGAAAAGCTCTTCTTGAAAAATGCATCGTCTTCAGTTAAATATTTTGAGATAGCAAGAGCCTCCTCTTTTTCTAGCGCAACACTTCCGTATGGAGATGGGAATAATGAAAAGTCAGCCCCAGCATAACGTAGTAGCTTTCCAAGTAATAATGGAGATGAAACTCCATATAACTTGGATGCTGAATAAGCACCACTTACAGCAGGATGTGGCATAATAGGAACTGGGATTTCATCATCTTCTGCAAGTGATTGTAGTACATCTAGTCCGTAAGCAAATACGTTAAATAATAGAATATCAGCTCCAGCTTGCACTGCACGTTTAGCATTTTCTTTTAAATCAAAAGTTCGCCCTGTTAAATTTACGGCATATAACGTTTTATGACCGTATGTTTCGTAGACAGATTGTAAAACTTCTTTTCCAGATACAATGCGTTTCGTAAGGGGTGTTAATGCATTTTCAAATAATATTTCATCATCTTTTACTATATCTACACCACCAATTGCTTGATCGCGTAATTGCGTTTTTAAATACCCAATGTTTCGTCCAATCATTCCTTTAAAAATACTCATTAAAAGGGGACGATCATGCACTTGTAAAAGATTTCGAATACCATCTATCCCGAATTTTGGACCAGGAAAATGTTTTTTTAACTCGTCTGAAAAAGTTAAGTCAATTAGTTTTACTTCGCCATCAAGTGATAGCTTTCCAAATGTAGTCGTTAAAATCGCTGGTAAATCTGGACTGAAGTTTAATAGCGGATATTCGATTTTAATAATTCCGCGTTTTACTTTTTTACGTAAATACGAATTGGTATGTTCATGTTCAGCTAATTCCTCAACATGAATGACGTTGCCTTTATGCTGCTTTAATTGTTCTTGCAATAAGTGTGGCAAATGAGTCCAAGAGCCAATTGTTAAACCGAGTGCAATTTGCTCAGCTTTTTTTTCTAAGTTATGTGAATCATCATGGATTAAATACGTCGCTATAATTCCGCTCATTGTTATAACCTCCTAGTTAAATAAAAAAACCTCTCAGCTAAGGAGAGGTTTTTTTACAACCAGCTCCTTATCTGTCAGCGTAATGCTGCGAGAATTAGCACCGTGTCTACAATTGTAGATCGGTTGCCGGGTTTCGTCGGGCTCGTCCCTCCACCTGCTCTTGATAAGAAGTATTTAGAAATGTTTAAATTTTTAAGATAACTGAATTTTGTCAGATATTTTTCGTGTTGTCAATTACTTTTTGAAAAAATTTAATTTATCAATTCGATTAATGGCTTCTCGTAATCTATCTTCTGTATGCAAGAGACCAACACGGACATACCCTTCTCCATGCTCACCAAATCCAACACCAGGAGCAACTGCGACATGTGCTTTTTCTAGTAAAATATTAGAAAATTGCTCAGAGGTATATCCTTTTGGAACGGGAAGCCATGCAAAGAATGATCCTGTTGGAATGTCTACATTCCAACCAATTGAGTGACAGGCTGAAATAAGAGCGTTTCTTCGAGATTCGTAACTATTTACAAGGTCTATTACACAAGACTGTGAACTTAATAGCGCTTCTCGAGCAGCATCTTGAACTGCACCGAATATACTAACATACATATGATCTTGTAATAGGTTAATTGTTTCAATCACACTTTCATTCCCTACAGCAAAAGCGATGCGCCAGCCAGCCATATTGAAAGTTTTTGATAATGTGTAAATTTCAATTCCTATATCTTTCGCACCATCTGCTTGCAAGAAACTAACAGGTTTTTGACCATCAAATCCGATAGCTCCATAAGCAAAATCGTGAACAACTAATATATTATGTTTATTAGCAAAGTGAATGGTTGCATCAAAAAAATCTTTTGATGCAGTAGCACCGGTAGGATTATTTGGATAGTTTAAAAACATTAATTTTGCACGCTCTGCAATAGAGTCATCAATGTTCGTATAATCTGGTAAAAAGTTATTTTCTGCAATAAGCGGCATTGTTTCAAAGTGTGCTTTTGCTAAAGCAACCCCGGATAAATAATCAGGATAACCTGGATCCGGAACGAGAATCGTATCACCGGGATTTGTAAAACAAATCGGTAATTCTACTAGTCCAGCCTTCCCTCCAAACAAAATAGCAACTTCAGTTTTTGGGTTTAATTCCACGCCGTATTCACGTTTATAGAATGTAGCCACGGCTTCCTTTAAGCTTTCATGTCCGCGAAATGGCGGATATTTATGATGAATGGTCTTTTCGGCAGCATCTTGTAAAGCTTTTACGATATGCTGCGGTGTTGGTTGATCTGGATTACCTTGACCTAGATTAATAACATCGTGACCAGCTGCAACGACTTTGTTAACTTTTGCAACAAGTGAAGCGAAAAATTGTGTTGGCAATGATGTTACTATCTCAGAAGGTTGAAATAATTTCATACTTTCCACCTCTTTTGAAAGTTGTTACAATTCTAGTGACAAATGATATAATCTTTCCAGTATTTTGTAAAGAGAAAAATAAGAATGGGGCTGAAAAAATGAAAGTCGCATGTATTCAAATGGATATTGTTTTTGGAGATGTAGAAAAAAATATTGAGAATGCTAAAAATAAAATAAGTGAAGCTATGAAGGAAAGGCCAGATGTTATCGTCTTACCAGAACTATGGACAACAGGATATGATTTAACGAGACTTTCTGAAATTGCAGATAGGGATGGAGTGGAAACGAAAGAAAAGTTAATAGAATGGGCGAAGCAATATGATGTACATATTGTTGGTGGGTCCATAGCAAAGCAAACAGAGCAAGGCGTTACAAATACGATGTATGTTGTAAATAATGAAGGACAGTTAGTCAACGAATATAGTAAAGTACATTTATTTCAGCTTATGGATGAACATAAATATTTAATAGCTGGTAATGGTACGGGCGAATTTAAGCTAGATGATGTTGAATGTGCTGGAACAATTTGTTATGATATTCGTTTTCCAGAGTGGATGCGTGTTCATACTGCTAAAGGGGCAAAAGTATTATTTGTTGTAGCAGAATGGCCATTAGTTCGTTTAGCACATTGGCGTTTGCTATTGCAAGCAAGAGCAGTTGAAAATCAGTGTTATGTTGTTGCGTGTAATAGAGCAGGAAAGGATCCGAATAATGTGTTTGCAGGTCATTCTTTAATTGTGGATCCTTGGGGTGAAGTTGTAGTAGAGGCGAATGAAGAGGAATCAATTTTATTTGGAGAGCTTGTATTCGAGAAAATTAGAGAAGTACGAAAAGGAATTCCAGTTTTTGCGGATCGTCGTCCAGAATTATACAAATAAAATGTTGACAATTGATTTTTATTCTTGGTATAGTCATCAACATAAAGTTAAAAATTCAAAAAATTATACAACTCTTATCAAGAGCAGGTGGAGGGATTTGGCCCGATGAAGCCCAGCAACCGACCGTAATACCATTGTGAAATGGGGCGTTTATTACGCCAAAAGGCACGGTGCTAATTCCAGCAGAAAGTAAAACTTTCTGGCAGATAAGAGGGGAGAAGATAAACTTCAAACCTCTTTCTTAGTGGAAAGAGGTTTTTCTGTGTTAGAAAAACCTCTGAATTTAAAAAGGGGGAGAAGACGATGGGATATTATTTATTAACAGAAATAACAGCTGTACAATATGCGAAAGATCATGGTTATTTTGAAGAGAAGGCAAATGTCATTTGTCATGAAATTGGAGATGGAAACTTAAATTACGTGTTCAAATTAGATGATGGAGAGAAATCCATTATAATAAAACAAGCACTGCCTTATGCTAAAGTAGTTGGTGAAAGCTGGCCATTGTCTATAAAAAGAGCAACGATTGAAAGCAAGGCATTACAAATTTTTGTGCAGTATGTACCGGATTATGTTCCAGTAGTGTACAGTCATGATGAAGAGTTAGCGATAACGGTAATAGAAGACTTATCAAGACTAACAATTACAAGAAAAGGATTAATAGACGGAGAAGAATATCCGCTTTTATCCCAGCATATTGGTCGTTTTCTAGCACATGTTTTATTTTACACTTCAGATTTTGGTTTACAGTCAGAAGAGAAGAGGATACTAGAAGGTACCTTTGTAAATCCGGACCTATGTAAAATTACAGAGGATTTAGTGTTTACAGATCCTTTTGGGCATTATGATACAAATGATTATGAGCCAGATTTACAGCTCGTGGTTGATGAACTTTGGAGTGATAAAACTTTAAAACTAAAAGTAGCACAATATAAATATAAGTTCTTAACAAGAAAAGAAACTCTTATTCATGGTGATTTACATACTGGTAGTATTTTTTCCTCACCTTCTGAAACGAAAGTGATTGATCCAGAATTTGCGACATATGGCCCATTTGGATTTGATATAGGTCAATTTATTGCAAATCTATTATTAAATGCTTTATCTAGAGAAGAAGAAAAGAGAAGTGTACTATTTTTTCATATAGAAAAGACGTGGAGTTATTTTGTAGAGACTTTTACAAAGTTATGGATTGGGGAAGGTGTAGAAGCATATACGAAAGAAAAACAATGGTTACCAATTATTTTGCAAAATATCTTTACTGATGCTGTTGGATTTGCCGGATGTGAACTAATTCGTAGAACAATTGGTTTAGCTCATGTAGCAGATTTAGATGAAATAGAAAATAAAGAAACAAGAATTCAAGCTAAGAAACAAGCGCTATCCTTAGGAAAAGAACTAATAAAATATGAATCTAAAAGTGCTGATATTCAACTGTTTCGAACATTATTTCAACAGACAGTTTCAAGGGGTGTAAAAGCATGAGTACAATTGTTACTGTTCCGAGATCTGTAAGTTGGAAAGGTGATGCAATTGCAGTATTAAATCAAACGAAATTGCCACATAGCACAGAATACAAAACATTAACGACTATTGAAGGGGTTTGGAAAAGTATCATAATGTTAGAAGTACGCGGAGCGCCTGCAATTGGAATTGTAGCTGCATTTGGCTTGGCGCTTGCAGCGAAAAAATATAATACTTTACATATCGAAGAATTTCAAAAGAAGTTTAATAGAGACTGTAACTATTTAGGGACATCACGCCCAACGGCAGTAAATTTATTTTGGGCAATTGATCGTATGAGAGAATCTATTCGAGAGATTACTACAATAAAAGAAGCACAAAAAATATTAGAAGAAGAAGCGCTTCGCATTCAACAGGAAGATGAAGAGGTGTGTCGAAATATTGGGGAATATGCGTTAACATGTTTTAAAGATGGCGATAATATTTTAACAATCTGTAACGCTGGAAGTATCGCAACTGCCAGATATGGAACTGCATTAGCTCCCTTTTATATTGGAAAAGAGAAAGGTGTGCGTTTACATGCATATGCGTGTGAAACGAGACCAGTTTTACAAGGTGGTCGCTTAACGACGTGGGAATTGAAGCAAGCAAATATTGATGTGACCCTTATAACAGATAATACTGCAGCTCATGCTATTCAAACGAAAGAAATAAACGCAATTATTGTGGGGGCGGATCGAATTGTCGCAAATGGAGATACAGCCAATAAAATAGGGACAATGAATTTAGCTATTTTAGCAAAGTACTTTAATATCCCATTTTACGTTGCTGCGCCACTGTCAACATTTGATGTTACGAAAGAAACTGGAGCCGAAATTATTATTGAAGAAAGAGATGAAACAGAAGTTACGAAAATCTTTGGAAAACAAGTAGCACCAATTGGAACGGATGTTTATAATCCAGCATTTGACATAACGCCGAATGAATTAATTACAGGAATTATTACTGAGAAAGGTATTATACGCGGGGACTATAAACGAGAAATTGCATCATTATTTGAAAAACAAGCTAATACATAATAGCTTGTTTTTTTATGCCTAAATGCAGTGTTTTCTCTTACTTATATAATGAAAGGAGGGGAAGAGGGTGGAAGAGTGGATCAAGATGATAGGTAATGTAGGGTTTCCGATTGTTGTAACATTATATTTACTCCACCGTATTGAAAGTAAATTAGAGGGGGTAATTGTTGCAATTGAGAAGCTCCCGCGACAATTACTAAAGTACGAAGATCCTCGGGATAAAAAATAAAGTTTGCTCTTCTTGAGCAAACTTTATTTTTTATTGAGCGATATAACCACCATCGATAACGACAGCTTGACCAGTTATACCTTTAGCTTTTTCACTCGCTAAAAACATCGCATAATCTGCAATTTCTTGTACTTGTAATAAGCGCTTTTGTGGAACGAGTGGATAAATAACATCTTCTAAAACATTTTCAAGTGGTACATTTCGTGTAGTAGCTAAGTCTTGTAGTTGATTACGTACAAGGGGGGTATCAACATAACCAGGGCAAAGGGCATTAACAGTAATACCATGCGTAGCACCTTCTAAAGCGGCAACTTTTGTTAATCCAATTACGCCATGTTTTGCACTATTGTAGGCAGCTTTTCCAGCAAACCCGACAAGGCCGTTAATAGAAGCGACATTAATAATACGACCATATTTTTGTTGTTTCATAATCGGAAAGGCATGCTTAATTGCAATAAACGGAGCAATTTGCATAATTTGAATTAGTAGCTCGAACTTTTCAGTTGGAAAGTCTTCAATGGGTGAAACGTGTTGCATTCCTGCGTTGTTAATTAATATATGTAATGAACCGAAATGATCAACTGTTTGAGAAATTGCTGCTGTAATTTCCTCTTCAGATGTAACGTCACATTTTAAACCGATAGCTTGAAAACCTTCATTTTGTAATTGTTCAGCAGCTTCTTTTGCGCGTTCTTCAAGCCGATCGGTAATCACAACTTTTGCACCTTCTTTTGCAAAAGCCTTTCCCATTTCATAACCAATGCCACTTGCAGCACCTGTTAAAAAGACAACTCGATTTGTAACCATGATGAAAAACATCCCTTCATAATAAAGTTTTCATAGTGCTCTATTTAGAGAAGCTATAATGAAATTCCTGCAAACATTTGGAAAAAATATCGTTAGCTATCTTGTTTTGCAAAATAGTCTTTGCTATACTATTTTGTAAAGCAAGATACTTACGCTTATCTATCTTGTAAAGCAAGATAGTAGGAGGATTTGAATTATGTCGACAAGTCAAATGCTGAAAGGGATTTTAGAAGGATGCTTACTTGCTATTATTTCTGAAGGCGAAATATACGGTTATGAAATGAGTGAAAAGCTAGCGAAGTATGGTTTTACAATGGCGAGTGAGGGAAGTATTTATCCGTTATTAATACGAATGCAAAAAGAAGGACTAATAACAAGCGTAATGAAGGAATCTCCATCTGGTCCAAAGAGAAAATATTATACATTAACAGAAAAAGGCGAGGAAGCACTTGATGAATTTATGGATCGCTGGGAAACGATGCAAAGTAGTGTAGAACGTCTACTTGAAGGGAAGGGAAGGAGAAAATAATGCTATCAAGTGAAGCGCGAAAGTTTTTGTTAGATATGAGATTATTTTTGACGGCAAAGAGTGTGAAAGAAAGCGATATTGAAAATTTTATAGAAGATGCGGAACTCCATTTAATTGAGGGTGAGAGTGATGGGAAAAGTGTAGAAGATATTTTCGGAAGCTCACCGAAAGAATATGCAAATGAACTTGTCAAAGTAATGGAAAGAGATAGACAGGAAACGTGGAAGCAAATTGGTTTTACAGTAATGAATATCGTATCGTTTTGGATTATTGCTTCTATCTTAATAGTGAATCATGGAATGTTACAGATTTCACTTATTCAGTGTATCGGTTACAGTTTTTCATTGATTTTAGTTGTTATAGGTCCTAATTTTCTACTTCGCAAAATGACCTTCGTCACAAGCTTTACAAAAACATGGTTTTCCATGTGGTCTTTAGTTATGATTGCTCCATTGTTTTTATTAGGAGCTGTTACGATATTAGATGTGATATATCCTACAAAAATGCTCACATTCACCGAAGTCCAAAGTTATATAGTAGCTGGTGGGATTTTTATGATCACAGTAGCGATAAATATATATTTTGAAGGATGGTTTAAAAACTTATATTTAATCATTCCACTTTCTATTATGTTACTGTTTAAAACATTTACATCGGAAGATCTTATGCCAATGCTATTTCAAATTATATGTTTATACGGAAGTTTGTTTATTTTAATTTTCCTTGAAATTATGATGAAGACGAATAGAAGAGAAATGGTTAAATAAGGGAGGGGTTATAATGAATGTTTCTAAAGAAGGAGAAAAGTTTTTAATCGATACGAAAGTATATTTAATAACGAAAGGAATTAAAGAAGAAGAGGTGGACGCTTTTTTAGAAGATGCAGAACTTCATTTAATTGAAGGTGAGAAAGAAGGAAAAACGGTAAGTGATATATTTGGTGATTCGCCAAAAGAGTATGCGGAAGAATTAGCGAAAGAGATGGAGAAAGATAAAGGCGGGAGTATAAAGACTATTTTAGGAATGATAATTGGAATAGGGGGATATTGGTTACTTACAAATATTTTATTTGAAAGCCCAAATCATGAATTTACATTAACGAATGTACAATTAATTGGATACCCAATTGTTTTAATGATTACTATTGTAGGAATTATATTTGCTTTTAAAATGTCATCATTTAAGAGTAAAATAAAAGAATTTAGCATTATTTATGTAGCAGCATTGCTACCGATTTTATTACTAGTATTATTAATGTTTATGAATAAATGGTACGGGACACCTGTATTGCAATTAACTACAATGCAAAGTTATATACTAGCTGGAATAATCTTATTAGTACTGCTAATTGGTGAAGCGTACATACTTGGATGGATTGGAATATTAGCTGTTATCATACCGTTATTAATTATGTTTGTATTTAAAGAATTAGGGAAGCAAAACCCATATTGGGGAATGTTAGAGCCTTTACTTCTGTACGGAAGTTGATATGTATTAATGAGATGGTCTTTTAAAAATGAAGAGGAAAAAACTGTAAGCTAGTTTTATACTAATAGTGAAGTGAACGAACTGAATTTTTTATCAAGGGGGGAACGAATATGCAAAGTATATTTCTAGGTATATTGTCTATTGTGTTTTTAGGTTTAACGATTTTTGGGCTCTATACTACCTTTTTGAAAAAGGTACATGATGACTATTTCGATACTTTATTAGATGACACATCGGGTTATATTCTGTTCTTCGGTTTTATTGGAAAAGGGCTGCTCTGGATACACCAAAAATTATTTCCAAAGAAATATTATATAGGGATTTTTAGAGGGATTACATTTACATTTAGTTGTCTATTTTTATTTCTAGCAGCCGGGATTTGTTTTGTTGATTGGAATAAGTTGTTTTAAACAGTAACATGAGGGTTACTGTTTTTTTCTTTGCAATAAAGAGCTTTGTAAAGAGAGTGCTTTTTGTTCGTTCGTTAATAGGGATTGAATAGGAACATTTTCAGGGCGTGGGACTATCGGATACATAAGATTTGTTGGAGAAGGATGGTGCTCCGATCCAGTTGGGGAATGAGGATCTGCGTGAGTAAGTTTTCCGTGAACACGTCTTGTAAATAAAATATGACCAATTTCGTGAGCGAGCGTATATATATTTTTCATAGGAGCAGCCGAGTTCGTTAAAACGATATATCCTGTAAGTTGCTGCTGTTTTGCTAAAGAGTAAGCGCAGGCAATTACTGCTGTTTCTTTGAAATAATCACTGCCAATATAACAAATGTAAAGGTCGCATGCAGGAGCTTCATTTACACAAGTTTGGAAAAAGGATGCCAGCTTTTCTTGACTTTGAATAGAATTTTTATAACTAATTTCGCGGTCAGAAAAACGGAAAAGTTCATTTAAAATAATTACTTCTTGAATTTGAAAGGTAATCGGGTGCCAAATTGACTCTGCAACAGCTAAATCTTTTGCGATGCGGTCATCAGAAATATCGGCGCCGGGAGTAATACAAATACATATATTGACGTATGGATCCATAAGGAACACCTCAACTGAAAAAAAGTTCTTCCTATAATATATGTGGGGAAAAGATGTCATGTATGGATAAACGCCTTCTTTATTGAATATATAGATGACAAGTCGAAAAAATTTCATAGTTCTATAACATGGTGTGATCATCTTTTTGATATAGTAAAGAAAAGGGGGAGAATATATGTATACATTAAAAATCGTTTCAGACAGAGAAGCACTTTATCAATTTGCGAGTTATGTAAGAGTTGTACAAGGGGTGGAAGATGTATATGTAGAGGTGGGAGAACCTTTATATGAACATCCTTTAATGAAGTTTTATGTACATATTAAGCTGAAAGAAACATATGAGCAGCATAAAGTGTTACAGGAAATAGCAAGATTAGTAGAATTGGGGCGTTTTACATATGTCCATTATCGTAATGATAAAATTGAGGAAGCTTTTGAAGCTGTAAAATATGAAAGTTTTAAGAAATAAAGGTGAAAAAAAGGAGGCGAAAGCTTCTTTTTTTCTTTAAAATTACATGAACAAAAAGAGCAAAATTTTGTTATGATAAGGGAGGTTAGGGAAAGGGGAATTTACATATGGGGTATATTGAAGAGTTACGAAAAGTCGTTGGTACAAGGCCGCTTATTCTCGTAGGATCAGCAATTATTATATTAAACGATAATCAAGAAGTATTGCTTCAATATCGTTCAGATACATATGATTGGGGTGTACCTGGTGGGGCGATGGAACTGGGCGAAACGACAGAAGAAACTGCACGTAGAGAGTTATTTGAGGAAACGGGGTTAACTGCAAAAATAATGCAATTTCTTGGTGTTCTATCAGGAAAAGAAGTATATTTCCGTTATCCGAATGGCGATGAAATTTTCAATGTTATTCATCTGTATCAGGCACATCATGTGAGCGGGGAATTAAAGCTCGATCATGAAGGGTTAAAACTTCAATATTTTCCAGTAGATAAGTTGCCAAAATTGAATGAAACGACAGAGAAAATTTTACAAAAGTTTTTATATGCGCTGACAGAATAGAAGGTTAATTCCTTCTATTTTTATTATATTAAATATTTTGATTTTTTAGTATGTTTATAGTATGATAGTTATAGATATACATCTTATGGAATTTCACCTAAAAACTGACTAGGGTACATAAGAGAGGGGCAAGTGCAAAATGCATAATGTTGTTATTACAGCTGCAGTTCGTTCGCCAATTGGAACTTTTGGAGGAGCGCTAAAAAATGTAACGCCAGTAGAATTAGCTGTTCCTGTACTTCAGGAAGCTGTAAAACGAGGCGGGGTAGAACCACATGAAGTTGATGAAGTAATTTTAGGTCATTGTATTCAAAGAACTGATGAAGCAAATACGGCGAGAACAGCTGCATTAGCGGCAGGGTTTCCTGACACAGTTACGGGATATACAATCCAACGTCAATGTTCTTCAGGTATGCAAGCAATTATGTCAGCTGCAATGCAAATCCAATTAGGTGTAAGTGATGTTGTTGTTGCAGGTGGGGTAGAAGCGATGAGTTCGAGCCCTTATGCATTGAAACAGCACCGCTGGGGACAACGTCTACAGCACGGAGAAATTCGTGATACGGTGTGGGAAGTGTTAGAAGATCCGATTCACCATATTATGATGGGTGAAACAGCGGAAAATTTAGTTGAACAATATGAAATTACAAGAGAGGAACAAGATGAAGTTGCTCTTCGCAGTCATACATTGGCACTGAAGGCAATCGAGTCTGGATACTTTGACGATCAAATTGTTCCTATTACAATAAAAGAGCGTAGAAAAGAAGTTGTATTTTCGAAGGATGAACATCCACGTGCAGATATTACAGCTGAAAAATTAGCAGGATTGAAGCCGGCATTCCGTAAAGATGGATCAGTGACTGCTGGAAATGCATCTGGCCTTAATGACGGGAGTGCAGTTCTAGTATTAATGAGCGAAGAAAAAGCGAAAGAAAAAGGTTTACAACCGTTAGCTAGAATTGTTGGATATTCAGTAGCTGGAGTAGATCCAAAAATTATGGGTATTGGACCAGCACCAGCAATTCGTAAAGGTTTAGAAAAAGTAGATTGGTCATTGGAAGATGCAGATTTACTTGAAATTAATGAAGCTTTCGCGGCTCAATATTTAGCTGTAGAGAAAGAGTTAGGCTTAGACCGTGAAAAAGTGAACGTAAACGGTAGTGGCGTAGGACTTGGGCATCCAATTGGTTGTACAGGGGCTCGTATTACAGTAAGTTTAATTCACGAATTAAAAAGACGTGGGTTAGAAAAAGGAATTGCCTCTTTATGCGTCGGTGGCGGTATCGGGGTTGCCTTATTTATAGAAGCACTATAAAAAAGAAGCAGCTATTGCTGCTTCTTTTTTTACGACTCAAATAGATGATGGAATAATCGATCGCGATTTTCAAAGAAAAGTTTCGTCGTTTGGTAATGCTCAGTTTCTTCTAATGTGGATTCGTGAATTCCCTCTTGTGTTAAAGAATATATAGTGGATTCAGGATAAGCCATTAAAATAGGAGAATGCGTCGCGATAACAAATTGTGAACCTTGTTCAGCTAGTTCGTGCATTCGAATGAGCATGGAAAGTTGTCTCATTGGTGATAAAGCTGCCTCAGGCTCATCTAAAATGTATAAACCTTGTCCTGAAAAACGGTTCATAAATAATGAGAAGAATGATTCACCGTGTGATTGTTTGTGTAGTGAGATACCACCATAAGAGTTGATAACCGGATTCCCACGTGCTTCTCTATCAGCATCTATTTCATCAATATAAGAAGCAACGTTATAAAATGATTCAGCGCGAAGAAAGAAACCGTCGTTTGGTGTATTGAAACTTTTTGAAATGCGAAGGTATTCATGTAAAGATGAATGGGAATCGTTTGTGCTAAAGCGGAAGTTCTTCGTTCCACCTTCTGCATTAAAACCTAACGCAATTGCAATTCCTTCAAGTAATGTTGATTTACCTGTTCCGTTTTCTCCAATAATGAATGTTACATTTGGATGGAAAGCTAGTGATTGTAATGTTCGAATAGCGGGTAAGCAGTAAGGATATGCGGAAAAACTTGGGATATTTTCTTTTTTTAATGTGACATTTTGTAAAAAGGGTACGTCAATCAATATATAAACCTCAATTCATAACGGATTTTGAATTTAAAAAGGCAGCAAATACAAGTGTTAATGACACCTGAATCCCTTCTTGTTTTCTGAATATTTTATGTGGATTATATCATTTAAACTATCATATTCCAATGTGAAAATAAATATTGCATGGAGATCCATTCTCTCGTTATGATATATGGTATTCTATTGAAAATGTGAGAAGGAGTTAAAGTATGCCGTTTACATTTGCACATCCAGCAGCAGTTCTTCCTTTTGCGAAAAAGCATTCTAAACATATTTCAGTAACGGCTCTTATATTAGGTAGTATGGCGCCTGACTTTGAATATTTTTTGCACTTTAGACCCTATGGTGTTATTGGCCATACATGGCTTGGGTTCTTATATTTAAATTTACCGCTTGTATTTCTAATCGCATACATATATCATTACATTTTAAAAAAGCCGTTTATAACGCATTTGCCTAAACCGTTTGCTGGTTATTATTCATATGCAATAGATGAGAGGTGGGGGCTACATACCTGGAAAGAATTCTTTGTATTTTGCTATTCTGCATTATTCGGTATGCTCACGCATGTTGTTTGGGATGCATTTACTCATAATACAGGCTATTTCGTTATGAAAATAGCATTGTTACAAATTGAATTACGCAGTATTCCATTGTATAAATATATGCAACATGGGAGTACATGTGTTGGCTTATTATTGCTATTATACGTACTATGGAAGTATAAAGATGAAACAGGGAAAGATATGATTGTAGCTTTAGAAAAAAGAAAGTATTGGGTTTCGATAATCATTGTGACAGCTTTTATATTTATCGTGCATGCGTTCCTAGATCCCTATTTTCATATTTTCCAAATTGGAGGTATAATAGTATCTGGATTGACAAGTTCATTTTGTGGAATTGTCATTGTTTCTATAGTTTACAAAGCAAGGGACTAATTTTATATTCATGAATGATAGCGTTAGGAGAAATGAAATGATGAAAGCATGGAAAAGTATTTTTGTTTTATGTAGTTTTCTTCTTATGTTAAGTGGTTGCTTCCATCAAGAAGAAAAGAAAGCTGAACCGAAGAAGAAAGAATCTATTCCTGAAACGAAAGAATATGGTGGGCGTGAGCTGAAAAAAGTAGGACAAAAAGTGAAAGAAACAGGATGGGGTACTTTCAAGTTAGAGCAGATGCATTCTGTGAATCAAACATTTGAAGTAGCGCCAATGAAAATTCACGTACAAGATGTGAAAGTAATCTCTTTATCACAAATGAGTGAAAAGGCAAAAAATACATTGAAAGTATATACGGCACTAACTCCTGAAGAAGTAAAACGTAGATTAGGGGATAAAGTAAGCCAAGAAGATGCAGAATTATATGCATCGCTAAGTGGAACAGAGATTAGTAATACAATTCGTTACGTTGAGATTACATATAAAGTGGAGAATAGCGGAAATAAAAATATGCAATTTTTCTCTATGAATGATGTTATGATTAATGGTAAGCAACATTTTAAAGTAGCCACTCAAAACTTTTTATATGACGAAGATACGTTAGTTGGTACAAAAAATGTATCAAGAGAAGACTATAAGCCTGGTGAAATAAGAGATGGTATTATTGGTTTAATACTTGACGATGGAAAAGACAAGGTAAAGGATATTCAGTTTACAACTGATGATTTACTTGCAGGAGATTCAGAAACACAAGATGTTGTAAAAGAGCCACAAACGTTTAACATCTCACTAAAATAATGTAAGACAAAACAGTCAGCATACAAATATTATGCTGACTGTTTTTTTATTTCTTTTATGTATGAATCTACATTTTGAAAAGGCACCTTAATTTTAAACGCATCTTTTTGTTCATTAAATTGCTTTTCATTGTAGGGACCGAAACGTTTATTGTGCTTTACATCAATAATCCAATAATGTTCACTTTTTTTATTTGCAATTGCTGCGTCAGGGTTATTTGGATCTGATTTTTCCTCAGTTTGTTTTGCAATAATGTATTTATCATCCCAAGCAATGTCTGTAATTTTTGCAGGGATGTATTGTGTGGCATATACAGCATCTTGCGAGGGGAAAAGTTCAAATGCATTTCCAGAAGTACGTATGAGTTCGTATTCATCGTTAACCATATAAGTTAAGTGACTTGTGTTTCCTGCACAACCAGTTAATAGGAAGGCGACGAATAGGATTATCCATTTTTTCAATATGGGAACCTCCTTTATAATGCTATTGTAACAAATTGTACAAGAAAAGTAAGAGAAACGCTAGTTTACAATGTTTTTTAGAAGTGGTACGATGAGACGGGTAAAGAAGGATATGAAGGAGTCGACATAAAATGAAGTTAAAGATGCATCGTCCAGCGCTTGTAATGAATCGCATAGGTGCTTCCCTAATTGACATGTTTTTAATCTCGGTTATGTATGGTGCAGTAGTAGCTATTATGACCGGAAACTATAGTGCTATGTTTAAGCGCTTTAATATAAGCTTAGGTGATTTTAGATATGATTTTGCAGTAGTTTTCATATTAATGGCGATATATTTTATTGTATTACCCTTTCTTTGGAACGGTGTTACACTTGGAAAAAAGATAACGAGAATAAAACTAATTTCATTGAAGAGTGAAAAGCTAACATTGCAAACATTAATTATAAGATTTTTTGTAGTGTTATTACCGAACGTATTGCTATTAGGAATTCCATTAATATGTAATGTATATATGATGTTGTTCCGCAAAGATAATTGTGGTTTTCAGGATTTAATTACAAAAACGAAAGTAATAAGTCTTGTATAATGAAAAAAAGACCTTTTTATATATAAAAGGGTCTTTTTGATTTTATAAGTATATGGGGAATGTTTACAGTAAGGAAAAGCCAAAATGTATTATTTCTATTTATAATAGATTGAAAATTAAGAAAATGATATAATGATTAAAAATAATATCTTTATTCCGCCATATTGGGGTTGAGTAAAATTTCACTTTATATAATAAGGGGGAAGTTAAAATGACAGGAGGTAGCATAATTTTTTGGGGTATTCTCATTTTTATCGGTCTAGTTTTCGATCAGCGTAATAATAAGAAAAAAGAAGGATAAAAAGTAAACGTTTACAAATTAAATAGCAATTTTTCTTGCTTGCAGATTAATCTTATAAAGGAGTATACTGAATGACGGTAAGACTTATAGAAGGGGTAATGAAAATGAAGCTTGCAGGAAAAGTTGCTATCGTAACTGGCGGTGGCATCGGTATTGGACGTAATACAGCTCTTTTGTTGGCTAAACAAGGCGCAAAAGTTATTGTGACGGACATTGATCAAGAGAGTGGACAAGCAACAGTGGAGGAAATTATGAATCTAGGCGGAGAAGCACTTTTTGTATCCTATGATATGGGAAAGCAAGGAGATTGGCAACGCGTTATTAGCATTACTTTGAATGCATTCAGTCGCATTGATATGCTTTTTCAAAATGCTGGTTTATATAAAATAGATTCTATTTTTTCTCGCCAACAAGAGAACGATTCCAATGTACTTTGTATTAATGACGTTTGGATAGAGATAAAACAATTAACGTCATCTTTTATGAAACAGCAAGAAGAAGTGGTGCTTAGTGATTTACCGATTTTCGGTATTATTAGCACGAAAGGACAATCATTTCATACAGTAGAAGCCCTAGTATAATAATGAAAACCGCCCTCAATATATGTGGACGGTTTTTTGTATGTGTATAGTAAAGATAAATTTTTTAGCGAATACGTTGTTCAGTTTGGTTATCAAAGAAATGCGCTTTATTCATATCAAATGCTAATTTAATTTGGTCACCAGGTGAAAACGTATGTCTTGCATCTACACGTGCCGCAAAATCTTGATTCCCAAGTTTCATATATAAAATGGATTCAGCACCTAATAACTCAGCAACTTCAATTTTTGTTGTGAAGGCAGTAGATTGTGAAGCTTCTAAAAATAGTAGTTCATCATGAATGTCCTCTGGACGAATACCTAAAACAATTTCCTTATTTACATAGCCTTGTTCACGTAGCATCTTCATTTTTCCTTCAGATACTTTAATTTTTATAGTATTGTCTATAACGAAATCGGTTTCAGTCAATTTACCACGGAAGAAGTTCATAGCTGGTGAGCCGATAAATCCACCCACGAAAATGTTTTCTGGTGTTTCATATACTTCTTTTGGAGTTCCAATTTGTTGGATTTTTCCATCCTTCATAACGACAAGACGCGAAGCCATAGTCATTGCTTCTGTTTGATCATGTGTTACATAAATTGTTGTTGTTCCAAGACGATGATGTAGCTTAGAAATTTCTGAGCGCATTGCAACACGGAGTTTAGCATCTAAGTTTGATAATGGTTCATCCATTAAGAAAACTTTTGCATCTCGAACGATTGCTCTACCTAAAGCAACACGTTGGCGCTGTCCACCTGATAATGCTTTCGGTTTTCTATCTAAATATTGTTCAAGTCCTAAAATTTTTGCTGCATCTTTCACACGACGATCGATTTCATCTTTTGGTATTTTTCGAAGTTTTAATCCAAATGCCATATTATCATATACACTCATATGTGGATAAAGAGCGTAGTTTTGGAATACCATAGCGATATCTCGATCTTTTGGAGGAACATCATTCATTAGTTTACCATCAATTGAAAACTCGCCTTTTGAAATATCTTCAAGTCCAGCTACCATTCGTAATGTTGTAGATTTTCCGCATCCAGAAGGACCGACAAATACAATAAATTCTTTATCTTGAATGTGTAAATTAAAATCAGTTACAGCTGTTACGTTATTATCATATATTTTATAAATGTTTTCTAATTTAAGTTCTGCCATGGTATTTCCCCCTAGAAATAATTATGCAAACGTTTTCTTTGAGTTCATTATAAACGAATAGATTCAAAAAATAAATAAAAAAATAAAACGTTTTCATTTATTGGAGATTTATTAGTGGTTTTCATATGTTTTCTTAGAAAAAGAACAATAAAAATTGTAAGCGCTATTTTAAATTGAGATAGAATCTGTTATCATTCATTAATGAAAACGTTTGCGCCTTAAAAAAGAGAAAAATGAATGATGAATGAAATGGGGTAGCATAATGGAAAAACAATGGTGGAAAGAAAGTGTAGTATATCAAATTTATCCTCGTAGCTTTATGGATAGTAATGGTGATGGTATAGGAGATCTTCAAGGGATTATTTCAAAGCTAGATTACTTAAAAGAGTTAGGGATTGATGTGATTTGGTTATCACCAGTCTATGAATCTCCAAATGATGATAATGGTTATGATATAAGCGATTATTGTAAAATTATGAACGAGTTCGGAACAATGGAAGATTGGGATGAGCTATTACATGAAATGCATGAACGTAATATGAAACTTATGATGGACTTAGTTGTTAATCATACTTCGGATGAACATAATTGGTTTATTGAATCACGTAAATCAAAAGATAATAAATATAGAGATTACTATATATGGCGCCCTGGAAAAGAAGGAAAAGAGCCGAATAACTGGGGAGCAGCGTTTAGTGGATCAGCATGGCAGTATGATGAAATGACAGATGAATATTATTTACATCTGTTTTCTAAAAAACAGCCAGATTTAAATTGGGATAATGAAAAGGTAAGACAAGATGTTTATGAAATGATGAAGTTTTGGTTAGAAAAAGGAATTGATGGCTTCCGTATGGATGTTATTAATTTTATTTCTAAAGAAGAGGGATTACCAGCTGTTGAAACAGAAGAAGAGGGGTATGTTTCAGGTCATAAGCATTTTATGAACGGTCCAAACATTCATAAATATTTACATGAAATGAATGAGGAAGTATTATCGCATTATGATATTATGACGGTTGGTGAAATGCCTGGTGTAACGACAGAAGAAGCGAAATTGTATACTGGAGAAGAACGAAAAGAATTGCAAATGGTATTCCAATTTGAACATATGGATTTAGATTCAGGAGAAGGTGGAAAGTGGGATGTAAAACCATGCTCACTTCTTACTTTAAAAGAGAATTTAACAAAGTGGCAAAAAGCATTAGAGCATACCGGATGGAATAGCCTTTATTGGAATAATCATGATCAGCCTCGCGTTGTATCTCGTTTTGGTAATGATGGAATGTATCGCATTGAATCAGCAAAAATGTTAGCGACAGTTCTTCATATGATGAAAGGAACGCCATATATTTATCAAGGAGAGGAAATCGGAATGACGAACGTTCGGTTCCAATCAATTGATGAATATCGAGATATTGAAACGTTAAATATGTATAAAGAAAAAGTGATAGACCATGGTGAAGATATAGAAAAAGTAATGGAATCTATTTATATAAAGGGTCGTGATAATGCTAGAACTCCGATGCAGTGGAATAATCAGAATCACGCTGGATTTACAAAAGGTGAACCTTGGATTACTGTAAATCCTAACTATAAAGAGATTAATGTGAAACAAGCAATCCAAGATGAAGGTTCAATTTTTTATTACTATAAGAAATTAATTGAACTACGCAAAAATAATGAAATAGTTGTGTATGGATCATATGATTTAATATTAGATAATGACCCTTCTATTTTTGCTTATGTAAGAACATATGGAGATGAAAAACTACTTGTCATTGCAAACTTTACTGCGGATGAAAGTGTATTTGAAATGCCTAAGGATATTAGTTATAGTGAATCAGAGTTATTTATACACAATTACGATGTAGAAATCGGATCAATAGATAACATTCCATTACGTCCGTATGAAGCGATAGTGTTCAAATTGAAATAAGAAAAAGCCTTATGCCACTTCAAACTTGGCATAAGGCTTTTTTGGATTACCATTTTAATATGGAGAATCCATATGGAGGAAGTGTAACTTGTAATACACTTGCTTCTGCTGAAAATTCTTCGTTTGTATAAATGTTAATTATTTTCTTACCAGTAACATGAAGAGGGAGTGAAACTGTAACTTCACTATTAGTAGGGTTTAAAACGAAAAAGATAGTTTCATCCTCATATGTTTTCGTATAAGAAATATAATTATGTTCATCATTTGCTTCGATGAATTGAAAAGTACCATGTCCTCCAAATGCTTTATGTTGTTTCCGTAATAAAATCAATGTTTGTATATGGGTAAATAATGCATGATCTTGTTCTTTAGTATCCCAAATCATACATTTACGGCAATCAGGGTCCATGCCGCCATCCATACCAATTTCATCTCCGTAATAAATACAAGGAGAGCCGATGAAAGAAAGATGGAATACATAGAGCAATTTCAACTTATTTTTATCTCCGTTGCATGTTGTTAAAATTCTTGGAGTATCATGGCTGTCTAATAAATGAAATGCTGCTTCATTTACATTCATAGAGTAGGAATGTAGAGATTCTGTAATTTGCTTCATGAATTCACTTGCTTTAATGGAATCGTTAGCAAAGTAAGAAAGTAGAGCGTTTGTAACAGGATAGCTCATGACAGCATCAAATTGATCGCCTTGTAGCCACGGAAGGGCATCGTGCCAAATTTCTCCCAAAATATATACTTCAGGATTTAGTGTCTTTATTTCAGTTCGGAATTCTCTCCAAAAGTTGTGATCGACTTCATTGGCGACATCAAGGCGCCAGCCATCTATATTGAATTCTCGTACCCAATAACGTCCTACTTCAAGTAAGTATTCTTTTACATCTGGATGAGCTGTATTTAATTTTGGCATATACGGTGTAAAGGCGAAAGTATCATAATTTGGAAGTGGTTCGGTTATAATCGGAAATTCATGAATGTGGAACCACTCTTTATATGCGGACTTCTCACCATTCTCTAGTACGTCTTGAAATTTCTCGAAAAAGTATCCACTATGATTAAACACAGCATCGAGCATTACTTTTATACCGTGCTTATGACATTCTTCAACGAGCTCTTTAAAAGTTTCTTTCGTCCCAAATTGTGGGTCAATTTCCATATAGTCAATTGTGTCATATTTATGGTTTGAATGAGCTTTGAAAATAGGTGTGAAATATATTCCGGAAATGCCAAGCTTAACAAGGTAATCAAGGTTTTGAATAACACCAGAAAAATCTCCGCCGAAAAAGTTAGTTGGAGTTGGATTCGCACTTCCCCAAGGGAGGGTGTTTTCTGGATTCAGCGTACTATCGCCATTAGCGAATCGC
This sequence comes from Bacillus sp. EB V-12, assembly GCF_056158125.1. Lineage (NCBI taxonomy): Bacteria > Bacillati > Bacillota > Bacilli > Caryophanales > Bacillaceae > Bacillus > Bacillus sp. EB V-12. The sequence goes on from NZ_JBUXJL010000001.1 coordinate 615,088, forward strand.
TCAGGGAAAATCTGATACCAAATGGTGTCTTTAATCCAAGATGGTGCTTTGAATACATCATCTGCATGAATAAATGGAAAACAGAAAAAGTTACCAACATCATCATTTGGAATGCTAGAAAAGAATCCTCGCTCTGCATAAATAAGAGTGTCTGTTTCAGATTTTAATTCAAACCCATAACGTAAGCGCTTAAATTTTGGTTCGATTGAAATGGACCAATAATCAAATAATGCAGTAGAACCCGTTTTTTTCATGGGTGTACTTGCTGATATCCATTTCCCGTCTTTCCATTCGTAAGGATCACCGTAAATAAGATCGGCGCTTTGAATATCATCTCTCTTAGTACGTACTCGGATGTGAATTGTTTGTTCATCATAAGCGTATGCATAATTATCTTTCGGCCTATGATAAATGGCTTCTTTAAACATATAGAAAATCCCCCTTCAATATCTCTATACATAGTATTCCCTTAAGTGTAATAATAAAGCCTATATTGCAAACGATTGCCTTTCTCGTAGCTTTAATATTGCTTATAAGAGTAGTATTCATTTCATATAAAGTCAATGTATAAAGAGTATAATGACATAATTTTTAAATTAATATTTGCAAAATGAATAAAAGAATGTATAATGATAGACAAATAGCGCAAACGTTTTCATAGATTGAGATATTGTTTGCGCTTCAATTAAACTATTAAATGCAAACGTTTTCAGTTACTGAGGTACATAGACAATTTAGGGAGGTTTTTGGGATGAAGAAAGCATTATCATTATTAACGGTTTCAGCATTATCTATTGGTATGTTATCTGCATGTGGGCCGAAAGATTCAGGGAAAAAAGAGGAAAGTAAAGCGAAAAAAGACTATGATCTTCTTGTTTGGGAAGATGATAAAAAAGGTGTTGGTTTAGAACCAGCAGTGAAAAGCTTTGAGGAAAAATATAAAGTAAAAGTAAAAGTTGTTGAAATGCAAATGACAGATCAAGTGAAGAAGTTACGCCTTGATGGGCCAGCGGGGACTGGACCAGATGTTGTAACATTGCCACACGATCAAATCGGAAATGCAGTAACAGAAGGTTTACTTTCTGAAGTGAAAGCAGATGATGCTGTAAAGAGTAAATTTACTAATTCATCAATAGAAGCACAGACATATAATGGAAAATTATATGGTTTACCAAAAGCAATTGAGACACCAGTCTTTATTTACAATAAAAAACTAATGCCAAAAGCGCCAGAAACGATGGACGAGCTGTTTAACTTCTCAAAAGAATTTACGAAAGATGGCAAGTACGGATTTTTAGCATTAGGAGATAACTTCTACTTTGCTAATGCATTCATGGCAGGTATGGGCGGTTATGTATTTGGTGAAAAAGATGGAAAGCCAAATGCAAGTGATGTTGGATTAAATAATAGCGGAGCAGTACAAGGTGCTGAATATCTTCAAAAATGGTACAAGGAAAAATTATTCCCAAAAGGTATTATCGGTGAATCAGGTGGGCCTGCTGCTGATGGACTATTCAATGAAGGAAAAGCAGCTTCTATCATGAATGGCCCATGGGCGTTCCAAGCAATGGAAAAGAACGGGATTGATTATGGCGTTGCTCCAATGCCGAAATTACCAAATGGTCAACCAATGAAAACGTTTGTTGGGGTTAAAGGATGGCATGTAACAAGTTTCTCTAAACAAAATGATTTAGCTACAAAATTCACTGAGTGGGTAACAAATGAAGAAAACGCAAAAATTCGATTTGAGAAAACAAAAGAAATTCCTCCAGTAAAATCAGTAATGGAAGATCCAATTATTAAAGATAACGAAGCTGCAAAAGCAGTTGCAACGCAATCTGAAAATGGAATTCCAATGCCAAACATTCCAGAAATGCAAGAAGTTTGGAAACCAGCTGGAGATGCGCTTCAATTAGTTGTTACAGATAAAGAGGCACCAAAAGCGGCGCTTGATAGTGCAGTGAAACAAATTAAAGGTAATATTGAGGCAAATCATAACAAGAAAAAATAAGGTGAAATTCGTGCCTCTAATATGAGAGGCACGAATTCTCTCCCTTCCATGTAGGAAGAAAAAAGGGGGAAGGAACATGCAAACATCTATGGAACCAGCAAATGGGTTAAACCATTCAAAGCATAGGAAAATGGCAACCATGTTATCAATCATTCCAGGCGTGGGCCAAATGTATAATAAACAATTTGTAAAAGGTCTTATTTTTCTAGTATTAACAGGTTCTTTTATTGTAGCCTTTGCTGATTTATTAAATATGGGATTATGGGGTATTGTAACGCTTGGTACAGAAGTTCCACGTGACCATTCTGTCTTTCTATTAGTAGAAGGAATCTTGGCCCTTATCGTTATCGCTTTTGGGCTAGGCATATATGCATTTAACTTATATGATGCATACCAAAATGGAAAGAAACGTGATAGCGGAACACCGTTAAATTCTGTAAAAGAGCAATATCGTAATTTGTTAGATCAAGGTTTTCCTTATTTAATGGTTTCACCAGGTTTTCTACTACTTATCTTTGTTGTCGTATTTCCAATCATCTTCGTAATTTTAATTGGATTTACAAACTATGATTTATATCATTCTCCTCCAGCTAAATTAGTAGATTGGGTGGGCTTTAAAAACTTTATTGATATTTTCACTTTACCGATGTGGAGAGAGACATTTGTAAGTGTATTCTCTTGGACTGTCATTTGGACATTCGTTGCAACAACATTACAAGTTGCACTTGGTATTTTCTTAGCGATTATCGTAAATCAGCCCGGTATTAAAGGAAAGGCGATTATTCGAACAATCTTCATTTTACCGTGGGCGGTTCCAGCATTCGTATCTATTCTTGTTTTCTCTGGTATGTTTAATGAAACATTCGGAGCGATTAACAATCAAGTATTAGCTTTATTCGGAATTGAAAAGATTGCTTGGATGACAGATCCATTTTGGGCGAAGATTGCTTTAATTATGATTCAAACGTGGCTTGGGTTCCCGTTTATCTTTGCGATGACAACAGGTATACTGCAATCGATTCCGGGAGAATTATATGAAGCGGCTACAGTAGATGGAGCAACTGCTTGGCAACAGTTCCGCAAAATTACATTGCCACTTGTGTTATATGCAACAGCGCCAATATTAATTACGCAATATACGTTTAACTTTAATAACTTTAGTATCATCTATCTATTTAATGGTGGAGGTCCTGCTGTAGCTGGACAAGACGCAGGTGGAACGGATATTTTAATTTCATGGATTTATAAGTTAACGATGACTTCAGCGCAGTACGGAAAAGCAGCAGCTCTTACAATGATATTATCGTTAATTGTTATTACAGTTGCGTTATGGCAATTTAAGAGAACAAAATCATTCCAAGAAGAGGATATGATGTAAATGAATATTAAAAGACAGAAGATGTTACGTCTCTCATTAAGTTATTTAGTTATTTTCGTAATGTGTGCCATCATTTTCTATCCGTTATTATGGATTATTGGCTCATCGTTTAATCCGGGTGATAGTTTATCTGGATCAAGTATTATTCCACAAAATGCAACGTTAGATCATTATCGTAAGTTATTAGATCTAGAGAATAGTAATTACTTACTATGGTATAAAAACACATTAAAAGTAAGTGTTTTAACGATGATTTTCTCAGTGTTAGCAATTAGCTTTACTGCTTATGCATTTTCGAGATATCGTTTTGTTGGAAGAAAAAATGGTTTATTAACATTTTTAATTCTGCAAATGATTCCAAACTTTGCAGCGTTAATTGCTTTATACGTATTAGCTCAATTAACAGGATTAATTGATACACACCTTGCATTAATTTTGATTTATGTAGGCGGGGCTATTCCGATGAATACATGGCTTATGAAAGGGTATTTTGATACGATTCCGAAAGAACTAGATGAATCAGCTCGAATGGATGGAGCAGGGCATTTTCGTATTTTTTGGCAAATCATTATGCCACTTGCAAAGCCAATCGTAGCGGTTGTAGCGTTATTTACTTTCATTGGTCCATTTACAGATTTCATTTTAGCGAGTATTATTTTGCGAACACCAGAAAATTATACTTTAGCAGTTGGATTATATGAAATGGTTGCGAAGAAATTCGGTAATGAATTTACAACGTTTGCAGCGGGTTCTGTGTTAATTGCGATCCCAATTTCAATTTTATTCCTATCACTACAAAAATACTTTATTTCTGGTTTAACAGCTGGAGGTACAAAAGGATGAAAAATGGGACATTACGTCCCATTTTTCTTTTCATCTCCCTATAAATAAGTTTATAGGGAGATGAAAAGAGATTTGACATCACATGTGAAAAGAAGTGAAATAAATAGTATATTATAGTATAGGAAAAAATAGCTATATCCCTTACAATACATGAAGAGGGAGAATAGGATTAGTTTTGCAAGATATAAGAAATGAAAGTTTATGACTTGCAATGAGTGCGAGATAAAATATATGAAAAATGGCAGAGAAATGAGAGGAGGGGGATTTTTATGACAGTTACAATTAAAGATGTGGCGAAGCAAGCGAATGTGGCACCATCAACAGTTTCTCGTGTAATTGCTGATAATCCAAGTATAAGTGAAAAGACAAAGCGCCGTGTTAGGAAAGTGATGAGTGAATTAGGGTATCATCCCAATTTAAATGCGAGAAATCTTGCGAACCAAACGACGAAAACACTTGGTCTTGTTATGCCAAGTTCTGCAAGTAAAGCTTTTCAAAATCCATTTTTCCCAGAAGTTATAAGAGGGATTAGTTCATTTGCACACGTAGAAGGTTATGCGCTTTACATGTCGACAGGTGAAACGGAAGAGGAAATTTTTAATGGTGTCGTAAAGATGGTACAGGGACGCCAAATTGGTGGCATTATTCTTTTATATTCAAGGGAGAATGATCGGATTATTCAATATTTACATGAACAAAATTTCCCGTTTGTTTTAATAGGAAAACCATATGATCGAAAAGATGAAATTACATATGTAGATAATGACAATTATACAGCTGCAAGAGAAGTGGCAGAATATTTAATTTCATTAGGGCATAAGCAAATCGCGTTCATTGGTGGTGGATCAGATTTACTTGTAACGAGAGATCGTTTAGCTGGTATGAGTGATGCCTTGAAATTAGCAGACATTGTATTACCAAAAGAATATATTTTACATTTTGATTTTTCGAGGGAAAGTGGTCAACAAGCTGTTGAGGAATTAATGGGACTGCAGCAACCGCCAACGGCAATTATGGCAACCGATGACTTAATTGGACTTGGTGTGTTAAGTGCTCTTTCTAAAAAAGGATTCGTTGTACCGAAAGATGTTTCTATTGTAAGCTTTAATAATGCTTTATTATCAGAAATTGCGAGCCCTCCACTTTCGACAGTTGATGTGAATATTTATCAGCTAGGATATGAGGCAGCAAAAGCTTTAGTTGATAAAGTAGAGAATGCAGAATCCACTGCAAAGTGTATCATTATTCCTCATAAATTACTAAAACGTCAAACTTGTGATCATTATGCATAAAAAAGCTAAGAGTTTAACTCTTAGCTTTTTTCATTAGAAAGGCTTCTAATCGGTCGCAGCCTTCTTTTAAAGTTTCGATACTATACGCATAGGACAAGCGAAGGTAGCCTTCACCGTATTCAGAGAATGCTGTTCCAGGAACTACAGCTAGTCCCGCTTCTTTGACAAGATCAAGTGCAAAATCAAATGATGAAGATGTCAAATGACCAACATATGGGAATAAGTAAAATGCACCTGTTGGCTTTTCAACTGTTAATTCCATTTGAGTGAGTCTATTATATACGTAATCACGGCGTTTTTTATATTGGTGGCGCATCATTTTTGGTGCGTCTTTAGCTGCTGTTAATGCTTCAATTGCAGCGTATTGAGCGATTGAAGTAGCACACGTTACATTGTATTGATGAACTTTTAATATGTGTCCTGCTAAATAGCTTGGTGCAAATAAAAGTCCAACACGCCAGCCAGTCATAGAATGTGATTTAGATAAACCGTTAATGACAATTGTCTTTTCACGCATTTCTGGGAAATGTGCGATAGATGTATGCTTTTGTTCATATACAAGCTCACTATAAATTTCATCTGAAAGGACGAAAATATTTTTATCTTTTAAAACATCTACAATATCTTTTAATTCTTCTGTGGATAAAGTTACACCAGTTGGATTAGAAGGATACGGTAGTACGATACATCTTGTTTTTTCTGTAATAGCATTTTTAAGCGCTTCAGCTGTTAAACGAAATCCAGTTTCACGAACATCTACAAAAATAGGCGTTGCACCGCATAATCGAATAATGGGTTCGTAACCTGGATAAATAGGAGCAGGTAAAATTACTTCTGTTCCTGGCTCTAAAATCGTTCGGAATGCAACATCAATTGCTTCGCTAGCACCGATTGTAACGATGGTTTCGTTTTCAGGTGAGTAATGTAAATCGTAGTTATCTTTTACGAAGTTACAAGCTGCCTTACGTAATTCTAATAAACCAGCGTTATGTGTATAGCTTGTATAGTTTTCTGTAATAGCCCGTTTTGCCGCTTCTTTCACGAGAGAAGGTGTAGGGAAATCGGGTTGTCCAATTGTTAAAGAAATCAAATTATCATAGTTTTGAATCATGTTAGAGAATTGACGGATTCCAGAAATTTGGATATCCTTCACTCTAGGGTTAATGAATTGTTCCATTGTATCTCCCTTTCTTCCGTTTGAAAATTAAGTTCATTTTATCATATTTTCTATGATTACGCTTTGTATATGTTATTTAGAAAGAGAGAGAAAAGAGAAAAAAAGCCGCTATAAGCGACTTTTTAATATCCGTATTCCCAATCTATTTCATCTTCATTCCAGAGTACAGAGGATACCTTGCCAAGGTGAACAACTGATTCGTTCACAGCACATGTGCAGTTTTCTTCTCCCGCTTTATGCTGTAACTCTTCATATACTGATTTTTCAACATTTTCTAGAACAACCAAATTTTCTTCTTTTAAAACAAGCGTAGTACCCGCCATATTTATCTTCCTCCTACTAAAGTAATGATCACTTATTTGTAAACATAGATAGTATGGATTATATGCTGTATTTTGCTATAGTTGTCCGTCTAAAAAAGTATTTTTATATTTTCTTTGTAATCCGTATTCATTGTATACTGCACGAAGGAAATTTGGTACAGGGTTTACAATCATTTCGAAAATCTGTAACAATTATTATGAGTTGTTAACAAAGAATTAACAAATATGTTAAGAAAAATCAAAATTTTAAAACAAATACACATATAAAATGATATAATCATATCAAAATACATATAGGGGATGAGAGGTTATGGAGCTTATCCGTGATTTATTGATTCAAATTGCCATCATAATTTTGCCACTATTTTTATATGAAGCGATTCGTTTAAATCGCTATCAAGAAATGCCTCCGAAGCCAAATCGTTACTTTATTATGTTTTTATCTAGCGTTACGCTCGTTCTCTCCATGACATACTCTATTTGTTTTGGCAATGTGTGTGGGTATAACTTTCATCCCATTCCAATTGTCAGTGGTTTTTTATATGGTGGGATTGTTGGTTTAATCCCAGCGGTTATTTTTGTTGCATACGAATGGTTACTAAAGGGAATGAGCTTTCTTCCAGTTTTAGAAGTAATATTTTTATTGATAGTTCCGCTATTTTTATCAAAGAAATGGTCTCTTTTTTCAAGGGATAAGAAATTAATTTTAGCATTTATGATTTCATCATTTTATGTGCTTGTTTCTTTAGTATTAGGCATGATTAATGTTCTTTTGGAAACAGGATTTACACCGTATATTTCGCAAATATATAGCGGATTTATATTTGCCTCGCTTATCATGGTCATGACAATGGTATTCCAGGTGTATTTAACTGAATATTTAAATGAAAATGCATTGCTACGTACAGAGATGCAAAAATCAGAAAAGCTTAATATTGTAAGTGAGTTAGCAGCAAGTGTGGCACATGAAGTTCGAAATCCACTAACTGTTGTTCGTGGATTTATCCAATTGCTAGAAAGTACGGAAGATGTGAAGAATAAGGATTATATGCGTCTCGTATTAGCTGAATTGGATCGGGCGGAACAAATTATTTCAGATTACTTAAATTTAGCAAGGCCACAAATTGAGAAAAAAGAACACATTTGTTTATCAGCCCAATTAATAGAAATGACCACTCTTATGTCGTCATTTGCAGCGATGCAAGGTGTATATTTACAAGTTGAAATTTCAGAAAGTCTTTATACGATTGGTGATAAGACAAAATTGAAGCAAGCCATTATGAATGTTGTTAAAAATGGTATTGAAGCAATTCAAGGAAATAAAGGATATTTAAAAGTAACAGCTATTCAAAAAGATGAAACAATCATAATAAGAGTTAAAGATAGTGGTGTTGGTATGACGAAAGAACAGTTAGCAAGGCTTGGGCAACCATATTATTCTTTAAAAGAAAAAGGGACAGGATTAGGACTTATGGTAACATTTAGTATTTTACAAGCGCATAATGGTACATTGGAATATAAGAGTGAAAGTGGAAAAGGCACTGAAGCAATTATTATATTACCAGCTGTACAAAATAAGGAATAAAAGTTACCGATGAAAGGTAACTTTTTATTTTATATTGTTTATTCATTTGTTTTTTCTTGTTTTGCTCGGCTAAATAAACTTTTAAATGATTGAAAGAAGCTTTGCTCTTTTGAGGCAGCAACCATTCTTTTTGTTTCTTGAATTTCTCGAATAACTTGCATAAGCTGTGCATCACGGTTACTGTCTTTATTATAAATTTGACTAACAAGTTTATTCATTTTTTCTTCCTGTTTGGATTCTCGTTTATACATATGATTCATTAATAAGTCCATCTTTTCTTTTTGCAGTGCATCTGTTTGAGCGGCGTGATCGACTAACTCTTGAAGCATTTTTTCTTGAGAGCCTTCTTTTACATAAACTTGTTGCATCAATTCGTCTAGTTTCTCATCCTTTAAACGATTTTGTGTAATTAAAGTAGAATTTTGATGAATAATTGCCTCATTTAATTGAGCTAGCATTTCAAGTTTTAACATGAACTCCTCAAAGTTACGCCCATCTTCTTTTTCTTTCGTTTGTATCTCTTGCTTATCTTGTATAACTGGTACAGGTGGGGCCTCTTTTTCTTTTAAAATAATCGGTATCGTTTCTGAAATATCTTCTTGTAATGTAGCAGCTCTTTCGTGTATAGATTTCAATAATTTTAAATCATCAAGTTTATAAATACGAGCATCAGCTGTTTTGGAAATCATATAACCATGTTCCTCTAACAGTTGACTATATTTGCGAACTATATGTTTTGGGATGCCTGTTTTATTCGTGACATCTTTCGTTTTATAGGTAGCTTCCATCATATTTCCTCCCCAAAAAGTATCGTATATATCATTTCAATCTTTTATGAGGACTTCCTTTGAAAAAGAATGTCGGAAGGCTATTAGTTTTCTACAGCATTAGTGAAAAAATGAAAATTTTTGGCGGAATGGCAAGGAATAACTAAAATAATGTCTGAAAACATATACAGGAGAAGTTTGTTATAATAACGGAGGAAAAGAAACTGGTAGAAACATGGAGGTATACATGAAGCAATTAAAAGGTATTATCATTTCAATTATCGCAATTCTGTCTATTTTAGTAGCAGTTTATGAAGTACTTGTGCCAGAGGAAACAAGTGTAAAGAAAACGAATACGTATGATCAAGTGTTAGAATTTCCGAAAGAACGTTATCCAGAGACAGGAAAACATATTACGGATGCTATAAAAGAAGGGCATTCAGAAGTTTGTACAATCGATCGTGGTGGTGCTGCAGATAGAAGGAAATTGTCGTTAGCACCATATCCATCAAAAAAAGGGTATGATCGTGATGAATGGCCAATGGCGATGTGCAAGGAAGGCGGAAAAGGAGCACATATTGAATATATAAGTCCGGCGGATAACCGTGGAGCAGGCTCTTGGGTAGGGAATAAGTTAGATAAATACCCAGATGGTACGCGAGTAAAATTTGAAGTGAAGTAGTAGTTGTATATTTCATAATGAAGGAGAAGGGGAACTATGGAGTTAACGATTTCTTATTCGCAATTAATGTTGATGAACTATGACGGTGAGCAGCCTTATGTAGATTGGACTGATGAAGATTTTGAAAGAGGTTATGCTAAGGCAGATGGAACTGTTATTTTTGAAGCACTTTCTGATTATACTTGTGAAGTGAAAGTGACCCCAGGGAAACATATTGAAAAAGAAGAAGTAGTTAGAACGATTACGGTTCCTTTTACAGTTGAAAATGAAAGTATCGTTATAACGAGTATTCTTTCTAATAAATTTCAAATACCTATTCCAAATGGTGAGTATACAGTTGTATTACAAGCAATTCCTCTTGAAGAGCCAACGGATGATGAATTATATAAAATACAATATGAATTCTTTTTTGAAAGTAAAGAATAAAAAATGGGTTATCCTGAGAAAAGGATAACCCATTTTTGTTATGCGTTTGTTTTTAAAAGGGAACGAGCATCTTTCGCTGCTTGCACCATATGTTCTAAAGCTGGAATAACTTCTTCTGTTCTTCTCGTTTTTAAACCACAATCAGGATTAATCCAGAAATATTTAGGATCACATACTTCTAAAGATTGTTCTACGATTTTATACATTTCATCTTTACTCGGTACACGTGGGCTATGAATATCATATACACCTAGGCCGATGCCTTTTTCATATGTTGTATGTTTTAATGTATCAATAAATTCTCCGTGACTTCTTGATGTTTCGATAGAAATTACATCTGCATCTAATGCGCGAATCGCGTCAACAATATCTTCGAAGTTACTGTAACACATATGAGTATGAATTTGTGTTTCATTTGCTACAGAAGAAGTTGCTAAAAGGAAGGATTGTACTGCCCATGTAATATAAGCATCCCAATCTTTTTCTTTTAGTGGCATTCCTTCACGAAGTGCGGGCTCATCGACTTGGATTACTCTAATTCCGGAAGATTCAAGTAGTTCAATTTCGTGACGAAGAGCTAGTGCAATTTGATACGAAACTTCTTTTCTTGGAATATCATTTCGAACGAAGGACCAATTTAAAATTGTAACAGGTCCGGTTAACATTCCTTTTACAACTTTCTCTGTTAAGCTTTGCGCATAAACTGTTTCCTTAATAGTCATGCCGTTAATAAAGGCTACATCACCATAAATAACAGGTGGTTTTACGCAGCGGGAACCGTATGATTGTACCCAACCGTTTTTAGTGAATGAGAAACCAGCAAGACGCTCACCAAAATATTCGACCATGTCAGTTCTTTCAAATTCACCATGTACAAGGACATCAAGCCCAATTTCTTCTTGGTAACGAATCCATTTTTCTGTCTCTTTTTCAATAAATTGTTCATATTGTTCATTTGAAATAACACCGTTACGCCATTCTTTTCGCGTTTGACGAACTTCAGTTGTTTGCGGGAAGCTACCAATAGTCGTTGTTGGTAATAGCGGTAACTCTAGAGCAACTTGTTGTAATTCGTATCGTTTTTCAAATGGAAGAGGACGTGAAAAATCTTCTTCTTTTAGTGCTGTTCGTGCTGCTTTGACATCTTCTCGGTTACGTGCAGCAGATGAACGAATTGTATGATGTACGTTTCGATATGTTTCCAGCTCATTACTAATGCTTTCTGTACCTTGAGTGAGAGCGGAATGAATAAGAACTAACTCTTCTAATTTTTGATTTGCAAATGCTAACGCATCAAACAGCTCAGTCGATAAGTGAGTTTCTTCTGTTTTATCGATTGGTGTATGCAATAAGCTACAAGAAGGCTGAACGATGATATCTTTCGTTTGGACTTGTTTTTGTAACGTTGTAAATAATTCAAGAACTTCATCAAGGTCAGCTCTCCAAATGTTACGGCCATCTATACAACCGACAGCTAAAGTTTTATCAGCTGGGAATCCATATTTTGAAATAGCATTTAGATTACCTTCTTTACCATGAATGAAATCTAATCCAATACCGGATACCGGGAATGTAATAATTTCTTCATAGTTTTCTTCTACGCTATCAAAATATGTTTGTAAAAGAAGAGTCGCATTTGGAACCTCTTTACGAATAGCTTCATAAATTTCTTTTGCTTGTTGAACTTCTTTTTTAGTTAAAGAAGCGAAAATCGGTTCATCAACTTGAATGGCTGGTGCACCAGCTGCATGTAGTTCTGAAAGCAGTTGTACGTAAGGTGCAACTAACTGTTTTAAAATGGTAGGAAATTGTTCTTGTGTATAGCCTTTAGCTAATTTTAAGAAAGTATATGGTCCTAAAATAACAGGCTTTCCATCTACTCCTAATTCTTGTTTTGCCTCTTCGTATAAGCGAAGTGGACGATTATCTTTTAAAGAGATTTGTAATCCCTCTTCATATTCAGGAACGATATAGTGATAGTTTGTGTTAAACCATTTTGTCATTTCGGAAGCTACGTGATCTTTAGAGCCACGCGCCATTGCGAAATATACATCAAGGTAAGATGTAAACTCAGAAAAACGTGATGGAATAAATCCTAGCATATAGGCAGTATCCAAAACGTGATCATAATATGTAAAGTCGCCAATTGGAATGAGTTCAATCCCTTTTTCTTGCTGTACTTTTACGTGTTGAAGGCGAATTTCTTTCATTGTTGTTAAAAATTGTTCTTCATCGATTTTATTGGACCAAAAAGCTTCCAATGTTTTTTTCCACTCTCGTTGTAGTCCGATACGTGGATAACCTAAGTTACTTGTTTGAATTGCCATTTTAAATTCCTCCCTAATTGAAAGTAAGCATTTCCGTTTACTAGGAAATACCTATAACAAAAAGTACAAAGACATAGAAAATAAGCCTTCCTTTTTGTTTTAACACCTCATCATCATCCGTGAATCTATCAGTGTTGTTAAAACAGGCAGGTCTCCTGACTTATGCTTCATATAATTTCTTTTACCTTCCCGTTTTCACAGTGGCACCAAAAAGAAATCTCAGCATTTACAGTGGCGGGACCGTGTTGGAGTTTCACCAAGCTTCCCTTTTAAACACGAAACAAAACTTTCGTGTACCTATTTTCCTTTTGAAAGGAATTTAACAAGCGATATGATATTGAAACAAATTTTAACATAATTTTTGGAATTTTGTCTACTGTTTTAAAATAAGAAAATTCTAAAGTTTTTATTTCTTAGTATTCTGACTTTAGTGTTCTGGAGTAACTAATAATATTACAGTATGAAAAGAGAAATTGAGCTATGAAAGAAGTAGGGATGTCTTCTTTCATAGCTCAATCTTCATCTATAGCAACTTCTGAAAGTCGGCCTGCTATAGCATCTTTAAGGAGGGTGTTTAGCCATTGTAATTCAACTGTAATATGCTCAATTACACTTTGCAAAATATATAGTTGTGCACGTGGAACCTTTCCTTTATTACAATCATATATCGTTTGCATAGTATGTAAATATTGAAGAGTATCGTTTTTCTTTTTTTCTAAAATAGGAACTAATTCGTGATCATTGCTAAAGTGAGCGAAAGATAAGGCTGAATAAATAGGTTTATATATTTGGTTTTTGGCTTCGAATTGTTTTAATAGTAAAGTGTGGAATAGTTTTTTGCCTTCTTCTGTTATATGAAAAATCGTTTTGTCAGGTCGATTTGTGTCTCTAATTACATTTGTAATATGAATTGCCCCTTGCTTTTCTAATTGCTCGAAGGCGTAATAAAGTGATCCTTTAGCATATTTAATGTAACAATCCATTTGTCGTTCTTTCATAATATGCTGCACTTCATATGGATGTTTATCTCCTTCGAGTAGCAAGCCGAGAATGACTAATTTCATGCTCATGCTGTCTCAACTCCTGTATATAAAAACTTTATCCAGTAAGATCCCCACCCAAAAATTCAGCGGAAGCAAAGAAGTTAGGTGGGGATTAACTGCCCGTAAAAGCCCGATTGGTGTGGGCTAATAATCAGTGGGGGATGAACATCCCCCCACTGATTAAAGTTTCACTTTATACATAATTATAAACGGCATATCCTTTTTCATAAAGGAATATGCCGCTTCTTTTTTATATTAACTAACTTGCTTTTGTTTTTCTTTCTTTTTAGGGCCTGTAAAGAGGCGTTCATTTCCCATAAGTAAAATACAAATAATACTTAGTACAGCCGGGATGAGTGCCCAGAAGAATGTATTCGCAATAGATGTAGCGAGAGCTTCTTTAATACCCGCTAATATTTCAGCAGGAATTTTTGCGGTAGCGCCTGGTGATAATAAGAAACTTGTGTCTCCGCCTTTTGGAGCTAATTTTGCTAGTTCAGGGGGGAATACAGAGTTTAGTTTATCTGTAAAAATATGATTTTGAATTGTACCGAAAATCGTTACACCAAGGGTCATACCGAGTGATCGGAAGAATGAGTTTGTTGATGTCGCCGAACCACGGTCCCGCATTTCCAACTTGTGAATAGAAGACATACTTAATACTGAGAATGAGAAGCCAACACCAAGCCCAGCGAGAATCATAAATAGTGTTACGAGTAAACGAGGTGTGTCCATTGTTAAAGTACTTAATAAATAAATACCAAGAACGAAGAAGACACCAGATACCATCATAATGTTACGATAGCTTGTTCGAGAAGCTAATTGTCCTCCTGTTTGACTTCCAATTACAGAACCAACCATCATTGGTGTTAAAATTAATCCAGCATTAGAGGCGGAACCTCCAAGAACGCCTTGAATGAAGATTGGAATATAAACTGTACAGATAATAAAAGCGGCACCATAGAAAAAGGCAACTCCTTGACTAGCTGCGAATAAAGGTTTTTTAAATAGATGGAACGAAATAATAGGCTCGGTTGCTTTTCGTTCTACAAAGAAGAAAATAATAAGCGTAATAACTACTGTTGTAAATAAGCCAATAATTACAGTAGAATTCCAGGCATATTCCTTACCACCAAGTTCTAATGCGAACATTAAGCAAACGATACTTATGACAAGTGTAATAGCACCAGCCCAATCAATTTTTTGTTTTCTAAATTCTAGAGACTCACTGTAGTATTTAGTAATGAAGAAAAAGGAGATAAGTCCTAATGGAATATTAATATAGAAGACCCAATGCCAACTTATATAGTCTGTAATATAAGCACCTAATAAAGGACCGAATACACTAGATGTCCCGAAAACAGCACCGAATAGTCCTGTCATCTTCCCGCGTTTTTCTGGTGGGAAGATATCGTACATAATTGTGAAGGCGATAGGCATAAGGGCACCACCACCGATCCCTTGAATAGCTCTATAAATACTTAATTGCTCAATACTTGAAGCTGTTCCGCAAAGAGCAGAACCGAATAAGAAAAGAATGAGGCCCCCAATATAAAAACGTTTCCGCCCGTACATATCAGAAAGTTTCCCGAAGATAGGCATCCCTGCCATTGTTGCTACCATATAAGCTGATGTGACCCAAACAAACTTATCAAATCCTCCTAGGTCTCCAACGATTGTTGCCATTGCGGTTGCAACGATTGTATTATCCATTGCGGCCATTAATATACCAAGCAGTAAACCAGCAACAACAAATTTTGTCTTGTTGGCTTCTTTTTTTAATGGTTGAGTTTCCAAATATAACCCTCCTTTAGAAATAAGTAAACTATATTAAGTTTTGAGTGCAGTGGATAAAAAATTTTAATGTATAGTTGATTTTAATTTCTTTTCCATAAGTGCACTGATATGCCATAAAGAATATTATAGTCAAATTTGACTATAAGGCAAACTTTTTCTTACGTCAAAATATTCTTTCGTATGAGTAGAGAACGAGTGAGCCATACTGAATATTGCTATGAAGGGAATGAAGTAAATTGTAAAAAAATTTCATAAAGAACACCTTCTGTTAATAGATGAAAAATGGTTTTTTCTTCATATTGTCGAATAGGATAAAAGGAAGAGAAATATTAAACATTGCTTGTAGCAAGCTTTAGTAATTTGGGGAATTCATTGTGTGTATGTTACATCTGAAATGAGGTGAATATATATTATGAAAATATGGGGACGAATTTCGGATACAGGAAAGTATTCAATACCGCTACAACCAGTATTGTGGATTGACGGATCGAAAAAGGAAAACGAATTTCCTCAAGTAGCCGTTACATTACAAATTGGTAGTATGTATACAGAACAGTTTTCGTATGAATTGACCTACGATGTAAACGACATACTTATTATGCGAATTGAAGTGGAAAATAAAGGGGTAGAAATGATTTCGAGAGTTGTTGTAAGTCATATGATTCGAGATTACTTTGCTTATATTCCTAATTCTTTAAAAGTTGATAAGGGGATAAGTGAGTTTTTATTCCAGCTTGTTAGATGGCGAATTGATGATTTGTTACCGAATGAGAAGGTGGAACTACGTTGTAAAATAAAAGCTAATAAAGATAAAGCTCTTAAACAAACATTCTTTCAGGCTACATATACATTTCAAGATAAAGAGATATCATATGGCCCACTGCAAACAAATGAAGTTGTTGTGCGTCAATGATAAAAAGGAACCTGTACAAAAGGTTCCTTTTTTAGTGAAGGTTGTGTTTTTTGAGTATTTTCTTTTGCTCCATTCCTTTTTTTCCTACATAGTTATTTTTGTAGCCAAAGTATAGAATAAATAAAAATGAAACAACATTAACAATAGCGTCGATTTGATCGTTTGTAATAAAGTGTATCCCGAAAGAGGTAAATAATAATTTTAATGATAATAGAAAACCAGCTAGTAAACGCATAGCATCTGATAGATTCTCTTTTTGTAGCATATAGATTACTCCTTTCTATAAAAGTTATATATTATATATATGAAATAGAGTAGAAAAGGTATACAAGCTTAAGCAGAAATGTACATTGCATATGTACATTTTTTATTTTGTAGAAAAACATTATTGATATAGAAACATATATTGGTATAAAAGGGGGAAAAGTATGAAACATAAAGGGAAAATTAGTGGATTATTGCTTGGCAATACTGTGGCAGTTACAGAATGGATTGCACTTCAGGATGTAATTGCAAAACTGGATTCACGATCATTTTATACCGTCTTTATTATTTATATATTGCAAATGATACTAAGTTATTATTTTGGACATTGGTACGATAAAAGAGCGAACGAGCGTATGGGTATGGAAGTAGGAGGAATGGCAAGCAATGATTTTGTTGTTGATTTTTTTGGGAAAGTAGCTGCTTTATCTGAAAGAGATTCTCGTAATATTACAGTGTACATTCTTTCTGTAAAAGAATGGGAAGGATTAAAAGACACGTTGCAAGAAAAAAAGTTGGGAGTGTTAGTACAAAAATTAGAGAGTACCATTGTAAAGACAATTCGGAAGGGTGATGTTGTTACAAAGTGGGATGAAAATAAGTACGTTATTGTAGCAATTGATAATGGTCATGAAACATCAACAATAACAAAACGATTAATGAAAAATATTGAAAGTGAAATAGAAGGTGATTTACTCAGTGTCACTCTTTTATTTGGAGCAGCTAGCTATCCAGTAGAAGGAAAAACGTTTGAAGAACTGTTGAGAAAGTCGCAAAATCAATTGTACCAGTATAGAAATTTGCAGGAAAATGAGTGAAGCTTTGATTTGAAGATATATGATAGGAAGATGTTTTATTTGTAACATTTTTTTGACTTTTATTACAAAAAAACGCCGCGTTTGTAATAAAAGTCTTTAAAAATATATGAAATAAGCATATAATTATGATGGTAGTGCCAATGCAATTTGCACAGTGTGTTTTATTTTAAAAGTGTAGAGGAAAGCAAGCTCTACACTTTTCCTTTTTAGGAAATGAAAAGAATATTTGTAAGTTGTTGCGAGATATCGATTGTACTGTGTAAAATGAACAAAGAGATTAATTGATAGAAAGCTGGAAAGGGAATGATAGACGTGAGAGCGGAGCGATCACCTTTTATCAGGTGAACTATTATAGTCTTATTAAGACTGAGGTGAAATTCCGTGGATATTAAAGTAATACATAGTGTGAACAGGCCTTAAAAAACACGAAGTAGTATACTTAAAGATGGATATGGAATTGCTAAATAATTCAAAAAGAATAATGTAATATCAAGTAATAATTTGTACAAACAATATTAATGATCTTCGTAAAAAAGATGCGAGTGTATAGAACAATTACATATTTTATAACTTTTTTATATTACACGATGGTCGTTTATAAGTAGGAGGAAGAGATGTTGAAATATAGTAAATTAGCAATTGTAACTACATTATCAATGATTTTATTAGCCGGTTGTTTTGGCCCGAAACCAGAAGAAGAATTATATGTAGCGTTTGAAAACGCTGCTAAACAAGAAAAAACAATGTTTGAAGATGCAAAAAAACTTGAGACTTTAGAGAAAGAAGGACAAGAATTATATAACCAGATTGTTCAAGAAGGAAAAGATAATAATCAAACTGTTAAAGAAAAACTGAATCAAGCAGTGAAAAATACAACTGAACGAGAAAAAGTGCTTACAAAAGAAAAAGAAGTTTTAAATAAAGCGCAAGAAGAAGTGAAGTCAGCTGATAAGTATGTGAAGAAAATTGAAGATAAGAAATTGAAAGATCAAGCTGATAAAGTGAAAAGCACGTATGAGAAACGCCACGATTCATTTAATAAAATGTATGACAGCTATAACAAATCTTTAAAACAAGAAAAAGAGTTATATACAATGTTACAAGATAAAGGTACTAAATTAAAAGATATTAGTGAAAAAGTAAAAGTAGTAAATCAATCTTATAAGGATATTGAGTCAGAAAAAGATAAATTTAATGAATTTACAAAGTCTTATAATACAGAAAAAGTAGCTTTTTATAAACAAGCAAATATTAAAATTAAAGAAGAGAAAAAATAAAACAGTTTGGCCTACACTTGGCCAAACTGTTTTATTTTTTTGTATAAGTACGACTATACCATGGAACAGGCTCACTTAATTTTTTTTCTTGTTTTAATGCTTCAGGACCAATATAATCTTGAAGTGTTTTTTTTGCTACTGTTAAAGATAAGGTTGTTTTCGGATTTCGATAGGAGGATTCAAGATGACCAAGATGCGGTAGAATTCGAAAATCTTCTTTCGTAGGAGGGATGTGGAAAAAATAATCGCCTAAACGTATAAGGACATCAGATTGTTGTTGGCTAAAACGTGGGTTTCTAGAAAAATGCAATCCTTCTTTAATTGCTTTTTTTTCAGCAATCAAACGTTCTAAAGCTGTCTTTTTTAACCAGTATAAATATTTAGGATTAGTAGCTGCTTTAGCATGACGATTCACAACGAAAATAGATTGAGCTAGTCGATTAATAGAATGTTGGTTTTGTAATTGAGATTGTGGTTGTGAAGGTTTCATATTGAATCTCCTTTCAATTTTTCATTATTATACCATAAATAAAATAGGTATTTATTATACGCAAAAAGTGATTGTATATATTTTCAATATTAAAGCAATATTGTTACAAAAAACAACTATTTTGTATAATAGTAATAGAATATGTTTTTGAAATTTGATAATGAAAGAGTGAGAAGTTTGAAAGAAATATTAAAACAACAGTATGCCATTATAGATATTGGATCTAATACAATGCGTTTAGTTATTTATGAAAAGCAAAATGGAGGTTTTTATAAAGAGATTGAAAATACGAAAGTTGTTGCTAGGTTAAGGAATTACTTAATTGATGGTGTATTGAATGAAGAGGGAATAGAAGTATTATTACAGACATTATTTCAATTTCAAGAAAGTACAAGATTCCATCAGTTGCATCATGTACTTTGTGTTGCAACAGCAACAATTAGACAGTCGGAGAATCAAGAGGAAATTAAAAAGCTTGTTGAAGGACAAACGGACTTTACTCTTAGAGTATTATCAGAGTATGAGGAAGCGCGTTACGGATACTTGGCGGTTATGAATTCTACATCGTTTTCAGAAGGAATAACGGTAGATATTGGTGGGGGAAGTACGGAAGTTACATACTTTAGAAATAGAGAGATTTTAGAGTACCATAGTTTTCCTTTTGGGGCACTTTCTTTAAAGCAACAATTTATTAAAGGTGATATTCCTACTAAAGATGAGTTAGAGGGAATGCAACAGTATTTAGAGTTTCAATTTCGAACGTTACCATGGTTAATCAATAAGAAATTGCCTCTTATTGCAATTGGTGGTAGTGCTAGGAACTTAGTAAAAATCCATCAAAATTTAATATGTTATCCTATAGCAGGATTACATTTATACAAGATGAAAGAAGAAGATATTGAAAGTGTAAAAGAGGAATTGGAAAAATTGTCGTTCATAGAACTTCAGAAATTGGAAGGATTAGCAAAAGATCGAGCAGATACGATTATTCCAGCGGTTGAAGTATTTCATACACTTGTTAATGTTATAGAGGCACCGGCATTTGTATTAAGTAGAAAAGGGTTAAGAGAAGGTGTTTTCTATGAAGAGTTGACAAAAGATTTGGGGATTTCATATTATCCGAACGTAGTTGAAGAAAGTTTGCATTTACTATCACATGAATACGAAATGGACATGGAATTTGTTATTCAACTTATTAAACATGGAAGATTAATTTGCAAACAACTTGAGGAAATAGGGCTTATTTCTATGACAGTAAAAGACTGGGAAGTGTTCCATCAAGCTGCGAAAGTATTTAATATAGGCAAATATATAGACGAAGAAGCGAGCCGTTTACATACGTTTTATTTATTAGCGAATAAGACAATTGATGGCATGATGCATAAAGATCGAGTAAGGCTAGCGCTTATTGCATCGTATAAATCAAAAATGTTATTTAAACAACATTTATCTCCATTTGAAGGTTGGTTTGATAAAAGCGAACAAAAAAAAATCCGCCTGTTAGGAGCTGTTTTACAATTTTCAGCTACTTTAAATGTAAGGCAACGATCGCTTATTGATACCATATCTATAACAGAAAGCGAAGAGGGATTAACGTTTAAAGTTTTATGTGAACAATCGGCATTAGCAGAAAAAGTACAAGCTGAAAAACAAAAAAAACAGTTAGAAAGAGTATTAAAAACGAATATTAATTTATTATTTGAACTAAAACATTAGGTTGTACGGATGTCTTTACGAAAAATTTACACTTTGTAATATTGTAATTTGATAAAATGAAATTAACTAAATTATAGTAAAAAAGTTTCAAGGGGAAGTGTGAAGAGAATGGAATTATTGAAGGGGAATGCAGTAAATTTAAATGATACAGCTTATTACAATAATCGAGAGTTAAGTTGGTTAGCATTTAATGAACGTGTCTTACAAGAAGCGCAAGATGCAAATAATCCACTTTTGGAAAGATTGAAATTTATTAGTATTTTTAGTTCGAATTTAGATGAATTTTTTATGGTACGTGTAGCGGGATTAAAGGATCAAGTGAGTGCTGGATTTAATCAACCAGAAAATAAAGCTGGCTTAACACCGAAAAAGCAATTAAATAAAATTGCGATAAAAGCCCATGCACTAATGACAGTACAATATGATACATTTAAAAATTATGTATTACCAGCGCTTGAGTTAGAGGGAATTGAACGTTTAACATTCAATGATTTGACGAAAGAGCAGCGAGAATTTATAGAAGAGTATTTTGACGAGCAAATTTTTCCGGTGTTAACTCCTGTAGCTATTGATGCATATCGCCCATTTCCAATGTTATTAAACAAAAGTTTGAATTTGGCTACTCTTTTATATGATGAGAAGCAAGCGGAAGAAGAAAACAGGACGAAGTTAGGGATTGTACAAGTTCCTTCATTACTTGAGCGCTTCATAATTTTACCGAGCGAAGGGCAAAAGCATAAATTTATTTTATTAGAAGACGTAATTAGTAGCTTTACTCATAAATTATTTACGGGATATACAGTATCATCTGTTACTCGTTTCCGTATTACACGCAATGCAGATTTAACGATTCATGAAGAAGGTGCGAGAGATTTATTAAAGGTAATTGAAAAAGAATTAAAAAAGCGTAAGTGGGGGGCTGCTGTACGTTTAGAAGTTGGGAAAGAACACATTGATGAAAGAGTATTAGCGTTATTATATGAGGTTCTGGAAGTAAAAGATGAAGATGTATATATAATGGATGGCCCATTAGATTTGACATGTTTGTTTTCTTTATATAAAAAACTAGCTCCTTTATATGAACATCTTGTATATCCAGCTCTTATTCCGCAACCGCCTCAAGATTTAGGTGATGAAGAAGATGTATTTGAAAAAGCAATTGAGCATGATATTTTATTACATCATCCTTTTGAATCATTTCAGCCGGTAGTTGATTTTGTCCGTGATGCGGCAGACGATCCGAATGTACTTGCGATTAAACAAACGTTATATCGTGTAAGTGGTGATTCACCGATTATTCAGGCGTTAAAGATAGCGGCTGAAAAGGGAAAACAAGTGACGGTATTAGTTGAATTAAAGGCAAGGTTTGATGAAGAAAACAATGTTCACTGGGCTAAAGAATTGGAACAGGCAGGCTGTCATGTTATTTACGGTGTCAGTCACTTGAAAACACATAGTAAAATTACGCTAGTTGTAAGGAGAAAAAACGGAAAAATCGAAAGGTTCGTACATCTGGGAACTGGGAACTATAATGATGCAACAGCGAAGTTATATACTGATTTTGGATATATTACATCAAGAAAAGATTTTGGGGTCGATGCAACCAATTTCTTTAATTATTTAAGTGGTTATACAACAAAGCCACATTTTCATCATTTATCGGTTGCTCCATTTGATATAAGAGAGCAATTTATGGATTTAATAGATGAAGAAATCCGTTATCATAGGCAATATGGAAATGGATATATTATCGCTAAGATGAATTCATTAACAGATAAACCGTTAATAAAAAAAATGTACGAAGCATCACAAGCTGGAGTAAAGGTAGAGCTCATTGTTCGAGGAACATGTTGCCTACGACCTGGTATTCCAAATGTAAGTGAAAATATTCGTGTAGTTAGTGTTGTTGGAAGATATTTAGAACATAGCCGTATTTATTATTTCCATCATAATGGGGAGGAGAAAATATATTTATCTTCAGCTGATTTGATGACGCGAAATATGGAGAAGCGAGTGGAAATATCTTTCCCGATATTAGATATTGAAATGAAGGCACGAATTAAGGCGATTTTACAGCTTACATTAGCTGATAATGTGAAAACACGTGAACAAAATAAAGATGGTGATTACTATTATGTTATTAATGGTAGTACAGAAGAAATTGATAGCCAAGTGAAGTTGTTTAAGATGGCGTATCAAAATACAGACGCTGAATAATGAAAAAAAGTAAAAACCTCTTATGTCCATAAGAGGTTTTTACTTTTTTCTACTCATATGCTCCAAAAATGGAAGGATGAGTAGAAACAATAGTTTTATTATAAGCGTGTAATGAGATGGCTCGTTGAGAGAATAATATTTGAAAGAATCGTTACTTTAACCTAGTAATAGTATGGTTGCTGACATGGTCCACCGTAACAAGGATAAGGTGCTGGCGGCGGGAAAGGTGGTGGATAAGGTGGATAAAATGGTCGAGGGCCGAAAGCTAATGCTCCGCCGAGCAATCCACCAGCAATTCCAGCTAGAAAGGGAACGCCAAAAAACGGGAAGAAGCGTGAGTCGCCTACTGGACCAATAGGTGCTGAACGGACTGGAATTGGTTGATAATATGGATACATGAACATACCTCCTTTATTGGACTCACTTTTATCATATGGTAAACGAAACATGGATGAGCGCGTACAAGAAAGGATATGTAAGAAAATAGGCGAATTATTACGAATGTTGGAGTGTGAAAATTGTGATTTCAGGTTTTGACATGAAACGAAATGGGACACGTGTTCTTCCAAGACCTCGATTGACATAGAGAGTTAAATCCTGCATCGTATAGAAGCCTTCAATATAGTCTTTGGCGAGTGATGGTGTAATAATAGCACCTAAAAAAGGAATTTGTACTTGTCCGCCATGGCTATGACCAGAAAGTTGCAAGTTGATTGGATATTTGGAAATTTGCGGCGCGATATCTGGCTCGTGAACAAGAACGATGTTATAAGTATTTTGCCGTGCATGTTGTAATGTTTTCTCTATTTTTGGTTTGCCTAGTAGTATATCATCGAGACCGAAAATAGAAATTTCACTATTATCCATTAGACGAATTCTTTTTTCACTATTTAGCAATAGTTCAAATCCTGATTCACGCATGATGTGCTCATAGTATTCAGTTCCATATCCACCGTGATCATGGTTACCATAAATAGCGAATTTACCGAAGGGGGCTTGTATATTTTTTAAAATGGATGCGACAAAAGGAGTGTCAGTATACGTTTGATAATTATCAATGAGATCTCCGGTAAAAAGGACAATATCTGGATTTACAGCATTAATTTTAGAAACAACTTGAGATAAATGTTGAAGCGAGAAATAGTATCCGAGATGTAAATCGCTGAATTGAAGAATTTTCATACCATGAAAACTTTTTGGGATGAGTTGTGATTTTAATGTGTGCTGTGTAAAAGAAATGAAATGGGGTTCTATATATTTAGCATAGTAGTATCCGATGCCACTGGTTATAAATGAATAGAGACAAGTACGCATACCAATTTTCAAAAAATTTCTTCTTGTAATGTGCGTCATAAAAATATGAGTATACCTCAATGTTTTTATTCCATTTACAGGCTACTCAAATCTCCTTTCAGTTTATTTAAAAATATATTTTACATAATAAAAAATTAGTATAGATTACGAAAAAAATGAATAAAAAGAAAGTTCTTTACATTAAAATATCAGAAAAGTTTAAAAATATAAAGATTTCTATTAAATAAAGTGATAAAATGAATGTGTATTCATTTTTTGGAGGGGATGTATGTGAAAGAAAAGGTAGTTATTATAACAGGTGGATCGAGTGGAATGGGAAAAGGAATGGCGACTCGCTTTGCAAAAGAAGGGGCACGAGTTGTTATTACAGGACGTACAAAAGAAAAACTAGAGGAAACAAAGTTGGAAATTGAACAATTTCCAGGGCAAGTATTACCTGTACAAATGGATGTAAGAAATACGGATGACATTCAGAAAATGATTGAACAGATTGATGAGAAGTTTGGTCGAATTGATGTTTTAATAAATAATGCAGCTGGAAACTTTATTTGTCCAGCAGAAGATTTATCCGTGAATGGCTGGAATTCGGTCATTAATATTGTATTAAACGGTACATTTTACTGTAGCCATGCTGTGGGAAAATATTGGATTGAAAAAGGTATAAAAGGGAATATCATTAATATGGTAGCAACATATGCATGGGATGCAGGTCCAGGAGTTATTCATTCGGCTGCAGCGAAGGCAGGAGTATTAGCGATGACGAAGACGCTCGCTGTTGAGTGGGGACGTAAATATGGAATACGAGTTAACGCTATCGCTCCAGGACCAATTGAACGTACGGGCGGTGCTGATAAATTATGGATTTCAGAAGAAATGGCTAAGCGTACGATACAAAGTGTTCCGCTTGGAAGGCTGGGTACGCCAGAAGAAATCGCTGGTCTAGCTTATTATTTATGCTCAGATGAAGCTGCGTACATAAATGGAACTTGCATGACAATGGATGGAGGACAACATTTACATCAATATCCATTTTAAAAGGGATAAAAAAATGAATGTTTGATTCATTTTTTTACGGTTAAATGTGACGGAATTGTGACATATGAAAGAAAAGTGTTTACAAGAGGTCATATATACGTTATATTTAAGACCTCTTTTTTCTTCATAGTAGAATTGCTAATTCCCCTTAGCATTTTACCCCTCTAATCCCTTCAGGAAAACTGAAGGGATTTTTTATTATTTTTCCGTAAATATCATGTTATAATTTTTGAAAAGTAAAGGGAGGGAAGCACGTTGATAGATGCATTAGATGTAATGAGTAACTTGGATAAAGTCCTTCCTTATTATCAAGCTATTTTTAGTGCTGATGAGCATACTGTAATTGGATATGAAGTAGTAGGACGTATTCAAACAGAAGAGGGCATACAAAGTTTAGCTTCTTTCTTTCACGATGATTCGATTCCAAGTGAATTTCAACTGGAAGCGGATAATATTATAGTAGAAAAAGCTTTAAATCGTTATTTAGAAAGCGATCAAAAATTATTATTATTTATACATCGGAATGCTAATGTATTAATGAATGATGATGATGAAAGCTTGCTTCAACTTTTATTGAGGTATGAAGAACAAGGTTTAAATTTAAAACAAATTGTTTTAGAGATTACAGAGCATGAATGTAAAGAAGATATAGAGCAATTTAATCATTTGCTTATGTATTATCGTACATATGGTATTCAAATTTCGATTAATAAAGTCGGAACGGGTACAAGTAATTTAGAGCGTATTAGCGTGTTAGCACCTGATATTTTAAAAGTAGATTTAACGAACTTAAGGCAAACAGCACTTTTACAATCTTATCAAGATATTTTATATTCTTTATCATTACTTGCTAGAAGAATTGGTGCAACTTTATTATATGAAGAAATAGATGCTTTTTATCAACTGCAATATGCTTGGAAGAACGGCGGAAGATATTATCAAGGTAATTATTTAAAAGAATGTTTACCTGATTTTATTGAAACGAATGTTTTGAAAGAGCGACTAGGTAATGAATGTCATCAGTTTATTCAGCATGAAAAGAAGAAGTTACAAAAAATTTATAATTTAACAGAGATGTTACGCGATCGCATTGGCGATGTTTTATCAAAACAAAAAAAGAAAGAAGATATAAATGATTGGTTATTACAATTTAGTCAAAGTGTATCACAGTGTAGTTTTCGTATATTTATTTGTAATGAAGATGGTTTCCAACAATCAGGAAATGTTATGAAAAAAGATGGAGAATGGATTGTGATGCCGGATTATTATATGAAGAACTGGAGCTGGCGCCCGTATTTTCTCGAGAATATAATGAAAATGCGTTTTGAGAATAAGGCGAGGCTTTCAGATTTATATGCAGATATTGAAACGGGAGAAATGGTACGAACATTTTCTTTCCCGATTGATGATGACAACTTTTTATTTATAGATTTATCTTATGAATATTTATATGAAGAAGATGTTTTATTTTAATGCACGAAGAGATTCGTGCATTTTTTGTTTGTTTTTATCATAAATTGGTAATAGTGAAAATGGTGATGAAAATGCTGTCTATCGTTGTAAAGATTTTACGAACGAAATCTGTCCTTTCTTTGCATAATCATTGTTACAATGAATACTACAAAGACAAGTTCTTTTAAAAGGAAGGTGAAAAAATGAGGAAATATGGAATATGGCTTGTTCTATTTGTATGTGTTGCCTTTCTAGTTGGTTATAGTGTTACGACTGTTTTAGGAAAAGAGGAAGTGGAAGTCGATCGGAAAGAAGTATTTACAACGATACAAAAAGGCTATGAAACCCAGTTTTCAATTCGTGGGAAGCATTTGCCGATGAATAAGATGATAGAGACGTTATCACCGTATTTTACAGATAATTTCCTTCAAGTATTTACAGATGAAAATAGCAGAAGTGATAAACAAAGTGGTGAATATTTACTTCCGGCAAAAGAAGCACCGTTTTCTTTTAATTCAGAAACGAAAATGTCGTATGATGAAGAACATAAAAATTTATATGTATATGAGCGGACAAAAAGTGGACAATATCAAATTGTAACATTGAAAAGGGATCAAGATAAATGGAAGTTAGCAGGATATCATGAAAGTCAGGAACTTTTAACTGAAATAAAAAGGTTGCAACAATTATAAAGTGAAACTTTTAATCAGTGGGTGGGAGTTTTACTACCTACAAATAGCGGGATAAGAATAGGAATAGGTATTTACCTATTCCTATTCTATATTGAGTAGTAGTTGTAACTTTTCAATTTGAAAACCTGCAACTACTTCGCCATCAATTACGACTGTTGGAGTTGAATAAGAATCATAGTCGTATAAAAGACGATTGCGAGCAGCAGCGTCTTTTTTTACGTCAAATTCTTCATATGCAACGTTATTATGCTTCAAAAATTCTTTTACAATAACACATGGCGGACAATCGGGTTGTGTATAAACCTCAATTTTTTTCATTGTAATTCCTCCTTTTTTCTGTTTTTTATTATATTCTTCCAGTATAAAAACCGCAATAATGAAGGAGAAATATGTTCTTTCTGTTTTTTCCTTCGCATTTCGACAAATTTTTAGTTGAGTTTCTGGCCAATAACCTTTATCCTAGAGTGTGGAACATTTTTTCTGTTATGACGGATAGAATGAGTATAGCTGTAAAACCTATTGGTAGGAAGATCAGAGAAAGGAGAGATTTCATGTCTCTACTCCAAGGAATTTTAACTCGACTTGTTAGTCTACAAGAACAAGCTGAAAGCGGTGAAGTAGCACAACGCTATTTTGAAGTGAACGGTGAGCGCAAATGTAGCGTGAAATTTTTCGATAAAAGTGAAATGTATGAGTTAGAAGTGTATCAACAAGGTGAAAAACCTCAAGTATATCAATTCGATAATATCGACATGGTTGCAATTGAGATTTACGATATCATTTCTTGATACATATAAAAAAGGTACTGCCACATGGCAGTACCTTTTTTAGTTCTATTACTTTCTAGCATAATGTATAGAAGTTTTTTATTTTTCCTACAATGGTATTAAAATGAAAATTTAATCCGTGCAAGTTTGCTTATCCATGTGGATAATTAGTCCCGTCAACCGGGTGAATATGTGAAGCTAAACTTCTCACTATCGCTGGGTTTTGCAAATAGCGGGAGAAATATAACTAGGAGGTTATCGTATGGAACGTTTACCAGTTGTGATTTGTCCTAATTGTCAAAGTTCTGCTGAGATTATTCATGTATTAACGGCTCAATCTAATCAAAATGTAATTTATACGTGCCAAGTTTGTCACTTTGTAATTCGAAATATTGAAACGAATAAAGGATAGGAAGTTATAATTTTAGTTTTTGTCCCATACAATGAGAATACGAAAAGTCTGTCTAATTGAAAGGACGTGACTCTGTGGACGGTGCACATAAATTTTACAATGTTTCAGAGAGACATTTAAATTTTGATATGGTCTTTAACCGTATTTGTAGTTTCATTGAAAAGGATCCGCGAAATTTGTATCGATTATCCATTGGGACAGACTCGCAAGCGCATCAAAAGGATACGAGGTTTATTACAGCAATCCATATTCATCGTGTTGGAAAAGGTGCCTGGGGTTGTTTACACCATAGATCAGTAAAAGATAAGCCAGCGACCTTACGTGAGAAAATATATTTAGAAACGCAGTTTAGTCAAGAAATCGCATGTCTATTTACGCCTACTCATATACAAACAATATGGGAGTTATTGCATCCTTATGCTCAAGATGGGGCTGGATTCATAATGGAAATTCATTTAGACATTGGGAATGATGGCTTAACAAAAGAATTTATTTTAGATATGACAGAAAAAATTCGAGCGATGGGATTAACTGCAAAAATTAAGCCGGATGCTTATGCGGCGTTTAGCTATGCAAATCGATATACGAAATGATTTTTTTGTATGTGTACGATTGTTACATATCTTTTAATAAAAACTGAATATTACATCTATTAAATAGGTTGAATTTTTTATATAATAAGAGTAACGATGCGAGTGTAAGGAGAGGGGTATATGCAAAGGGAAGTTGTTTTAACGAAGGAAGAAGAAAGTTTACTACTAGATATTTTATTTCAGCAAAATTACGCAAGTGAAATTTTAGCTGTGGAACTTACAGATATTGAGAATGGTTTGAAACAGACAGATGTGATGCAATATAAAAAAATCACAAGGTTATTTTACAGATTAAAAAATAAAGGGTATTAAGCGCTACCGGAATGGTAGTCTTTTTTTTGTGCGGTATGCTAAAATAGCTGTGTGATTGTATTTTTATTGAAATAAATTTAGGACAAAATAATAATATGAAAACGCTGTCATAAAATGTGAATAGAGTTGTGAACATAAGCAGGAAAAAGGGAAAATGGGGGATGTAATATGATTAGTATTCCGAAAGACGAATTTCAACAAATTCTTGTGAAGGATTTAATGATTTCATCGGAAAAAGTAGCTCATGTCCAAATTGGAAATAGTTTAGAACATGCTTTACTTGTTCTTGTAAAATCTGGATATTCAGCGATACCTGTCTTAGATCCAATGTATAAACTACATGGTTTGATTAGTACTGCCATGATATTAGATGGTATGTTAGGATTAGAACGTATTGAGTTTGAAAGGCTCGATGATATGAAAGTAGAGCAGGTGATGAAAGAAGATATACCTGTTCTTAAATTAGACGATTCATTTGCAAAAGCTTTAGAAATGACAATTGATCATCCTTTTATTTGCGCTGTTAATGAAGAAGGCTATTTTGAGGGGATTTTAACACGTCGGGCTATTTTAAAATTGTTGAATAAGAAAGTAAGGCAACATAATCGATAAAGTGAAAAAAGTGACTTCATAGAAACGAAGAAGTCACTTTTTTTCGTGCATATCACTTGTGTATGTATTATATTTAAAAAGACATAAAACATAAGGAAAGTTTGCGCTGGACAATTGTATTTTCTGAATGAAAGCATTCGGATAAATTAAGGATGAAAAGCTTATTGAAATAAGGTGTATGGAAGCTAAGGAAAGAGGGAGAAAGTTGCAAATTGATGATTTTCAAATGATGGTTGTGTTAGCTCAGGAATCAAATATGAGAAAAGCGGCGGAACGTTTATTTGTTTCCCAACCTGCGCTGAGTCAACGATTACAATCTATGGAGAAACAATGGGGAATGAAGTTTTTTATTCGCTCACAAAAAGGATTGACAATTACACCTGAAGGGGAAAAAGTTGCAAATTATGCCAAAGAAATGTTGCAAAGGGAAGAAGATATAAAAAGTGAGCTGGCTGTTTTCAGAACGGAAACTCATGGAACGTTAAAAATAGCTGTTGCATCAGTTATTGGTCAATATTGGCTCCCTCCTGTTTTGAAAAAGTTTGTGCATAAATATCCTTCTGTAA
Organism: Bacillus sp. EB V-12; assembly: GCF_056158125.1. NCBI lineage: Bacteria > Bacillati > Bacillota > Bacilli > Caryophanales > Bacillaceae > Bacillus > Bacillus sp. EB V-12. The sequence goes on from NZ_JBUXJL010000001.1 coordinate 646,189, forward strand.
AGATATCGCTGTTTACTGGATGGAGTAGTGAAGTGCAAAAGCAGTTTTATGAAGGAGACGTGCATGTTGCTATACTGAGGGGAACACAAGAATATAAAGGTCAGAAGCAACAATTATTTGAAGATGAACTGTATTTAGTTGATAAAGAAATAAAAGATATTTCGATGTTAAAAGAAACAAATAGGCCGTTCATTCAATTTAAAAGTGACTCGACTTATTATGGACAAATACAAAATTGGTGGTATGGTTTATTTTCTAATCCGCCTAAGCGAACGATTGTAGTTGACCAAATTGAAACATGTAAACAACTTGTTTTAAATGGTATAGGTTATGCCCTTTTACCTTCTACTGTTTTAAAGGAAGTACAGGAAAATATGTATAAAACACCTGTTCAACTGACGAGAGAAACATGGTTGTTAACAAGTGACTCGGCAAGGCAGTTGAAGCAAGTACAAGCATTTTTAGAAATTATAGAAGAAATTCAAAGGGAAAAATAAGATTATTATCTTGCTACTCGCTCTTTCGTTTGGTAGAGTAACATTATAAATGGATTTAGGAGGCAACAAGAATGAAAATGATGGACGCTAACGAAATTATTTCGTTTATTCAAAAAAGTGAAAAGAAAACTCCTGTAAAGGTATACATAAAAGGGGATTTAAAAGAAGTAACATTCCCTGAAACAGTACAAGCATTTGTGAATAAAAAATCAGGTGTATTATTCGGAGAATGGTCTGAAATTAAGACAATTCTTGATGAGAATAATAAGCACATCGTTGACTACGTTGTAGAAAACGATCGTCGTAATTCTGCAATCCCAATGCTTGATTTAAAAGGTATTAAAGCTCGCATCGAGCCAGGTGCTATTATTCGTGACCATGTTGAAATTGGTGACAACGCTGTAATTATGATGAATGCAACAATTAACATTGGTGCTGTAATTGGTGAAGGTTCTATGATCGACATGAACGCAGTACTTGGTGGACGTGCAACAGTCGGTAAAAACTGTCACGTAGGTGCAGGTGCTGTACTTGCAGGTGTTATTGAGCCACCTTCTGCAAAACCAGTTATCGTTGAAGATGATGTAGTAATCGGTGCAAATGTAGTTGTTTTAGAGGGTGTTACAGTAGGTAAAGGTGCAGTTGTAGCAGCGGGAGCTGTTGTAACAGAAGATGTACCTCCATACACAGTTGTTGCAGGTACTCCAGCACGTGTAATCAAAGAAATTGATGAGAAGACAAAAGCAAAAACAGAAATTAAACAAGAGCTTCGTCAATTAAACCCAGAGAAATAAAAAGTAAAAAAAGCGTAAGAGCGTAAATGGGCTCTTACGCTTTTTATAGATAGAGGTGCAAAAATGACAGTAAGCAAATTTGTCCAAATTCGTAGAGATCTACATAGAATTCCAGAAATCGGATTTAAGGAATGGAAAACACAACAGTATATTTTAGATTATATAGGAACACTTTCTCATGAATTTGTGGAAGTGAAGACATGGAAAACGGGTGTAATCGTTAAAGTAAATGGAAAAAATCCCGAAAAAATAATAGGTTATCGTGCAGATATAGACGGTTTACCAATTACAGAGGAAACTGGATACGAGTTTGCTTCTATTCATGAAGGAATGATGCATGCATGTGGCCATGATGTACATACAACAATCGGTTTAGGCCTTCTAACGAAAGCTGTGAGCGAAAGAATAGATGATGACCTTGTATTTCTATTCCAGCCAGCAGAAGAAGGACCAGGCGGTGCTCTTCCTATGTTAGAAAGTGAAGAGTTAAAAGAATGGAAACCGAATATAATTCTTGGTCTTCATATTGCACCAGAATACGCTGTGGGGACAATTGCAACGAAAGAAGGACTGTTATTTGCCAATACTTCAGAATTATATATTGATTTAAAAGGGAAAGGTGGCCATGCTGCCTATCCGCATACTGCAAATGACATGATTGTTGCAGCGAGTCATCTTGTTACACAGCTTCAATCCGTTATTAGTCGCAATGTAAATCCTCTTGATAGTGCAGTAATTACAATCGGGAAAATTACTGGTGGTACGGTTCAAAATATTATTGCAGAAAAATCTCGTTTAGAAGGAACGATTCGAACATTATCAGTGGAATCAATGAAGCGTGTGAAAAGCAGAATTGAGTCAATTGTTGCAGGTATCGAAGCTTCTTTCCAGTGTGAGGCGATTATAGATTACGGAGCAATGTATCATCAAGTATATAACCATGAAGAGTTAACGAGAGAGTTTATGGAATTTGTACATAAACAAACTGATATGAATGTTATTACATGTACTGAGGCAATGACGGGTGAAGATTTTGGTTATATGCTTCGAGAAATCCCTGGATTTATGTTTTGGCTTGGAGTAAATTCAGAATATGGTTTACATCATGCAAAATTAAAACCAGACGAAGAAGTGATTGAAAAGGCAATTACATTTTTAAGCCAATATGTAAAGTGGAAAGGGAATAGAAAATAAAACTTCCACTTTCTTGAAGGTTCCAAAAAACTTTTTGTTCTGAGGTGTAAGTAACGCTCGTATAGATTGATTTTAGACATTTATATACAAATGGAAGAATTAAAGTTAATTGTACTGTTTTAATAATGAGCAGGGGGTTTAGCCACTGCTCATTATTAATTATTTGACTAACTTATATATGTTTACTTTTAGTATGAAAAGTGTGTAAAATCAATGTGAAACATAGAAAAAAGGGTGGGGAATTACGTGCAAATTAGCAGTGCGATTTTATGTTTCGTCTTATATGCGTATGTTATTATTGCGGCGGTTTATTTTGGGATAAGTTTTTATGCCTATCGTCTAGTAGATAATAATGAATATGACGAAACATACAAATGGGTGAAGAGATATTTATCACCTGTACTAGAAATTATGAATGGGTTTGTGCTCTTTTTATTTATTGGATTAATTGCTTTTTCAACGAGTTTAGTAGGGAATAAAACTACGTTATTTGTATTGGGTATCATTATTTTTATGTTGTTAGGAATAAGGATTGGTAATACGGTCTTTTGGAATGAAAGAAAAGTAGATGGTTGGACGGGAATGTTAATTCCGTGCATGTTAGCTGCAATCGTGACAAATATAGAGCATGAATATTATCAATTACATTTTTGGCTTATTATCGTTTTAACAATTCTTTCTGTTTTGTATATAAGCACAGTAGTACTAACATATATTGCACATGAAAAAGGAGATGTTAAAGGCACTCGTTTCTTTAGAGGACGGGCATTATTTTGGAGTGTGCCGACGATGGTAGTTATCGGGCTTATTGCGATATTAGTAAATGGATATCAATTTTCTAATTGGCAACTATTTTTAGAAAATTGGTGGATCTTTATCTTTTCGTTTATTGCTTTTTTAGGTGCAACGCATTATTTATTCCATCAACATCATTACATATGGGCGTTGTTATTTGCATTCACACAGCTTCTATTTGCCTTTTTTGGTCAAGAAACATTATTATTCGTTTTTGAAACATTTAGTTCTTTTGGAAATATATTTGTATTTGCTATGCTACTTGTTGGTATCGCTTTTTACTTGCAACAATATTTTTATATACAAAAACAAAAATAAGAGCTAATCATAGTTTTTGTGACGCATATAAAGTGTGTTACACTGAAAATAAATAGTACTTGAAGTTATTGGAGGAATTCCCGTGGGTGAGAAAGAAAAAGAATTTGCTGTCATTGGACTTGGTCGCTTTGGTGGAAGTATTTGCCGAGAACTAGCTCAATTAGGTATGGAAGTAATGGCAATCGATTCAGATGAGGATAAAATTAATGAATTTGCAAATATAGCTTCGCATGCTGTAATTGCAGATTCAACAGATGAGATGGTATTAAAAAGCCTTGGTATTCGAAATTTTGATCACGTAGTCGTTGCTATTGGAGATAATTTAAATTCAAGTATTTTAACGACTTTGATTTTGAAAGAGTTGGGTGTAAAAAATATTACTGTAAAAGCTCAAAATGATTATCATGAAAAAGTGTTAAGTAAAATAGGTGCAGATCATATTGTGCATCCAGAACGTGATATGGGAAAAAGGATTGCTAATAATATTGCATCAAGCAATGTGCTAGACTACCTTGAGCTTTCAGATGAGCATAGTATTGTAGAGATTATTGCGAATAAAAAAATTGATGGGCACTCTTTAATTGAATTAGATATTCGTGCGAAGTTTGGATTGAATATTGTAGCAATTAAACGAGGCAAAGAAGTTATCGTATCCCCTCGAGCTACGGAGAATATTCAAGCAGGAGATATATTAATTGTCATTGGTCATGACGATGAAGTGGATCGATTTAAACACTTTTTAAGATAAGAGAAAAGAAAAGGACAATGCCTTCATGGCATTGTCCTTTTTCTTATATTTCCATAATGATTGGTAAAATCATTGGACGGCGTTTCGTTTTCTCATATAGGAATGGAGCTAATGTGTCTGTAATTTCATTTTTAATTTCAGACCATTGTGTTGTTTTACGCTCCATTACTTTTTCTAAATGAGTTGTAATTAATGTTTGTGCATCATTGATTAAATCGCTACTTTCACGCATGTAAACGAAACCGCGTGAGATGATATCAGGTCCTGCTGCAACTTTAAATTCTTTCATATCAATGCTTACAACTACAATTACAAGTCCTTCTTCAGAAAGGATACGACGATCGCGTAATACGATATTGCCAATATCTCCAATACCGTTTCCATCAATGTAGACCGAACCAGATGGGATTTTTCCAGCTACGCTAGCTTCATCCGAACGTAAAGCAAGAACATCGCCATTATCCATAATGAAGCAATTTTCTTCAGGGATGCCACAATCATTTGCTATGTTCATGTGCATACGCTGCATACGATATTCACCATGAATTGGCATGAAGTACTTCGGTTTAATTAGACGTAACATTAATTTTTGTTCTTCTTGTCCACCGTGTCCACTTGTATGGATATTTGAAAGTTTCCCATGAATTACATCAGCGCCAGCGCGGTACAACATGTTAATTGTACGACTTACGCTAATTGTATTTCCTGGAATTGGTGAAGAAGAGAAAACAACTGTATCTCCAGGAATAATTTGAATTTGGCGGTGTGTACCGTTTGCAATACGTGAAAGTGCTGCCATCGGTTCACCTTGACTACCTGTACATAAAATAACAACTTTATTAGCTGGTAAGCGGTTTAGTTGAGATGCATCTATGAATGTATCTTTCGGGCAACGAATATAACCAAGGTTTTGTCCAATTTCAATCGCTGCTTCCATACTTCGACCAAACACAGCTACTTTACGGTTGTTTTCAACAGCAGCTTCAACAACTTGTTGTAAGCGGTGAATATTTGATGCAAAGGTTGCGAATATAATCCGTCCTTCTACTTTACGGAAAATGTCTTGAATGCTATCACCAACGCGACGCTCAGACATAGTAAAGTTTGGAACTTCACTGTTCGTACTATCAGATAATAGACATAGTACGCCATCTTTACCGATTTCAGCCATTTTTGTTAAATCAGCTGGTTCACCAACTGGTGTGAAGTCAAATTTGAAGTCACCTGTATGAACAACTTGACCTTGAGGTGTTTTCACAACAACGCCGTACGAATCTGGAATACTGTGTGTTGTACGGAAGAAGGATACAGACGTTTTTTTGAATTTAATAACGTCATCTTCTTGAATCTCGTAAAGTTTTGCTTTACGAAGTAAGCCGTGTTCTTCTAATTTGTTTTTGATGAGTGCAATTGCTAATTTTCCGCCGTAAATTGGAATGTTCACTTGACGTAATAGGTAAGGGATTCCGCCGATATGATCTTCGTGACCATGTGTAATGAATAACCCTTTAATTTTATCTTCGTTTCGCACAAAATAAGTGTAGTCTGGTATTACATAATCGATTCCGAGAAGTTCGTCCTCTGGAAATTTAATTCCAGCATCAATTATAATAATTTCATCTTGAAATTGAACAGCGTATGTATTTTTACCGATTTCACCAAGCCCACCGAGAGCAAATACAGCAACTTGGTCGTTTTTTAGAAATTTCATATCGCTATACGATTTCCGCTAATGTTAAATCAGCGTTTTCTTTTTCATATTCAAGATGAGCGCCAGTAACAGACTGAACAAACTCGATATTATATGCGAACTTATTTAATTTTGTACGAACATCCTTTTCAGACGTAGCCTCTAAATATAAAACTTTTGTATTTTCACGTACTGGAACCTCAGTTAATTTTTCTTGATAAAATACTTTAAAAATCATTTGGAAAACCTCTCCTTGTCTATGTTTTGCATTATCTGTTACTTATTATAAAGCAAACAGTCACGATTTTCATGTTTTTTCGAATGAGAATGAAGAAAAAGCCCGAAATGGGCACAATTTAAGCGACTGTCTTTTTACGGACTAGACCATTTAAATAACGCTTGAGCTTTTTCTTCAGCTTCTTCAGCATGATTACTCCTTCCTTTCCTTATTTTAAACATGCCTATTACTAGTGAAAACTCTATCTCTGATATAAGAGATAGGACAAAAGTGAATGGTGAATCTTGTCCTTTCCCATACAGTGAAAGTTATTCTATAGTAACGATCAGTAGCCGTTAGTTATAGGTATAGTATGAGGAAGAATGGAAAAGAAAATTCATCCGAACAAGTATCTACATGTTTTACTAATATATATATGCAAAGTTTACAAATAAGGTCAGAAAGGGAACGCTTTCTTCACAGATGTTTAATATGTTATACTTTTTTTTAGAATTTGAAAAGTGATATTCAAAATAGGAATATAGAGTCTCAGAAAGGATTTTGACAAATGAATGATAAAATTGTCTTTTTTGATATTGATGGAACATTATTAGATCATGATAAAAAAATTCCGCAATCTACACGAGATGCAGTAAAACAGTTACAAGAAAAAGGTGTACATGTAGCAATTGCGACAGGGCGCGCGCCATTTATGTTCGAAGATATTCGTAAGGAACTTGATATACATAATTATGTTAGTTTTAATGGACAATATGTTGTCTTTGAAGATGAGGTAATATTTAATAATCCGTTACATCCAGATGCTTTACATAAGTTTACTCAGTTTGCAAAACAAGAAGGATATCCACTTGTATATCTTGACCATCAAGATATGAGAGCATCAGTGGAATATCATGATTATGTGAAAGAAGGCTTTGGAAGCTTAAACTTTGAGCATCCAGCATATGAGCCTAATTTTTATGAGGAACGTAATATTTATCAAACACTACTTTTTTGTGAAGTAAATGAAGAGGAAAAGTTTATTAATCATTATCCAGATTTCCATTTTATTCGTTGGCATGCATATTCAATGGATATCATTCCGAATGGTGGTTCTAAGGCAAAAGGAATTGAGAAATACATTGAAAAGTTAGGTTTTAATCGTGATCAAGTGTATGCATTTGGAGATGGCTTAAATGATTTAGAAATGATCGAAGCCGTTGGCACAGGTATTGTGATGGGAAATGGCCATGAAGACTTGAAAAAACTTGCAAATCATGTGACAAAGGATGTTAATGAAGACGGTATATATCATGGACTAAAGTGGGCTGGATTGCTATAAGTGAATATGGAACCCATTTCATAATAAAAAGGCGGAAGATTAACTTCCGCCTTTTTATTATTATCGCTCTAGAGGTTTGGAATCATCAGGAGCGGCAAAAGGATTTTCTTTATTGATATGGTCATAGAACATAACGCCATTTAAATGATCAATCTCGTGTTGGAATACGATTGCTGGTAAACCTTTTAAACGTAATTTTACTTCTTCTCCGTTAATAGAAGTTGCTTTTACTGTAATTCTTGTATAACGAGGAACATAACCAGGTACTTCGCGGTCTACAGATAGACAGCCTTCACCACCCTGTAAATATGTACGTTCAACAGAATGGCTAATGATTTTTGGATTGAATAATGCATGGCTATATAATGTACCATCCGCATCGGTTACATGAACTGCAATCATTTTTTTTGAAACACCGATTTGCGGAGCCGCTAATCCGATTCCAGGGCGTAAACTATATTTTTCAGCCATTTCAGGATCTTGGCTATTTATTACGAATTCAATCATTTCTTTTAAGGTAGTTGTATCTTCTTCGCTTGCCGGTAAGGACACCTCTTCTGCAACGTTGCGCAAAATAGGATCTCCTTCGCGAATAACATCTTTCATTGTAAGCATATGTAATCTCTCCTTTCCTCTTTAGTCTACCAAAGGAGATGGAAAAAGTCATCGGCAAGAAAGGGAAGGCATTTTGGAAATCGTTCTATTATAGAGTAGTTATGTATGTGATAAAAAGAAAAAGACGGCAAAGCCGTCTTTTTCTTTCCATAGTTGTTTCGTTTTACAATTAGCGAATGCAAGCAGCACCAACGATAATTAAAAGAATAAACAACACAACGATTAAGGCGAAGCCGCGTCCAGACCCGCCACAAGAACCGCCATAACCGTAGGAAGGATATGAACAAGTTGGATAGCAATATGAGTATCCGTACATGAGATGACCTCCTTTATCATTTCCCGCTAATACTGCGGTTACTATAATGTATGGAAGAGAGGGTAGAAATGTATAGGTATTTACCTAAAAAAGGAAGAGTAGTTTGTATATTTTTGTTACGAAGAGAGAAAAACTAAAGAGAATTAAATCGTTTACATATTATTCTAAGAGAAAAAATAAGTGAAAAAGGGAATAATATAACAGTAGGTCAATGCTTACTAATACAGATGTAAAAAATAAAAACACGTTTGTGTAGTAGAAACCTGCATATTATTTATAAAAAAACGTATTCAAAGTAATTGACATCGTAATTAGAATAGTTGTAAACTAAAAAACGTGATCAAGATTGTATTAATATGTTTCTGAAAAAACATTAGTACAGATTGTTAGGTACACAAAATTATTCTCAACCGACATACAAACATGTTGGTTTACATCGTTGCGCTTTTTAAACTGGAAAATAGCCAGTGAAAGCGTTTCAGAATATGGTTCAAGAGAGGAAGAGGTGAACGGAATGGGTACTAAAACAAAAAAGACCCTATTTAATGTTGATGAGCAAATGAAAGCTATCGCAGCTCAATTTGAAACATTACAAATTTTAAATGAAAACGGTGAAGTTGTGAATGAAGCAGCTATGCCTGAATTATCTGATGATCAATTAAAAGAATTAATGCGTCGTATGGTGTATACTCGCGTATTAGATCAACGTTCTATTTCTTTAAACCGTCAAGGACGTTTAGGTTTCTACGCACCTACAGCTGGACAAGAAGCTTCTCAATTAGCAAGTCATTTCGCACTTGAAGCAGAAGACTTCATCTTACCAGGATACCGTGATGTACCACAATTAGTATGGCACGGATTACCATTATACCAAGCATTCTTATTCTCTCGTGGACACTTCATGGGTAACCAAATGCCTGAGAATGTAAATGCATTAGCTCCACAGATCATTATCGGTGCGCAAATCATCCAAACTGCTGGTGTTGCGTTAGGTATGAAACTACGTGGTAAAAAATCTGTTGCAATTACTTACACTGGTGACGGTGGTGCTTCACAAGGTGACTTCTACGAAGGTATGAACTTTGCAGGTGCATTCAAAGCTCCAGCAATCTTCGTTGTTCAAAACAACCGTTATGCAATCTCTACTCCAGTAGAAAAGCAATCTGCAGCTAAAACTGTAGCACAAAAAGCAGTAGCAGCAGGTATTTACGGAATTCAAGTAGACGGTATGGATCCATTAGCTGTATACGCAGCAACTGCTTTCGCTCGTGAGCGCGCAGTAAATGGCGAAGGCCCTACTTTAATCGAGACTTTAACATTCCGTTACGGTCCACATACAATGGCTGGTGATGACCCAACTCGTTACCGTACAAAAGATATCGAAAACGAATGGGAACAAAAAGACCCAATCGTACGCTTCCGTAAGTTCTTAGAAGCTAAAGGCCTATGGTCTCAAGAAGTTGAAGAGACAGTAATCGAAGAAGCAAAAGAAGATATCAAACAAGCAATTGCTAAGGCTGACCAAGCTCCAAAACAAAAAGTAACTGATTTAATGGAAATCATGTACGAAAAAATGCCTTACAACTTAGCTGAACAATATGAAATCTACAAAGAAAAGGAGTCGAAGTAAGCCATGGCTCAAATGACAATGATTCAAGCAATCACTGATGCTTTACGCGTTGAAATGAAAAATGACCCTAACGTACTTGTATTTGGTGAAGACGTTGGTGTAAACGGCGGTGTATTCCGTGCTACTGAAGGTTTACAAGCTGAATTTGGTGAAGATCGTGTAATGGATACTCCACTTGCAGAGTCTGGTATTGGTGGACTTGCAGTTGGTCTTGCACTTGAAGGATTCCGTCCAGTTCCAGAAATCCAATTCTTCGGTTTCGTTTATGAAGTAATGGATTCAATTTCTGGTCAATTAGCTCGTATGCGTTACCGTTCTGGTGGACGTTGGACTGCTCCAGTAACAGTTCGTTCTCCATTCGGTGGTGGTGTTCATACTCCTGAACTTCATGCTGATAGCTTAGAAGGATTAGTGGCTCAACAACCTGGTCTAAAAGTTGTTATTCCATCTACTCCATACGATGCTAAAGGTCTTTTAATCTCTGCGATTCGTGACAACGATCCAGTTATCTACTTAGAGCATATGAAATTGTACCGTTCATTCCGTCAAGAGGTACCAGAAGGTGATTACACAATTGATTTAGGTAAAGCTGATATCAAACGTGAAGGTACAGATGTATCTGTTATCGCTTACGGTGCTATGGTTCACGCTGCATTAAAAGCTGCTGAAGAACTTGAAAAAGAAGGTATCTCTTTAGAGGTTGTTGACTTACGTACAGTTCAACCATTAGATATCGAAACAATCATCGCTTCTGTTGAAAAAACAGGTCGCGTAGTTGTAGTTCAAGAAGCTCAAAAACAAGCTGGTATTGCAGCTAACGTTGTAGCGGAAATTAACGACCGTGCAATCTTAAACTTAGAAGCTCCAGTTGTACGTGTTGCAGCTGCTGATACAGTATTCCCATTCTCTCAAGCAGAGAGCGTATGGTTACCAAACCACAAAGATATTGTTGAAGCTGTAAACAAAGTAATGAACTTCTAATTTTTAGCTTTTCATGTGCAAAAGAAATCAGCACATGCTGGTTTCTTTTGTACATATTCCATAATAATGAAATGAATCAGGGGGCTGAATTCCGTGGCATTTGAATTTAAACTACCAGATATCGGTGAAGGTATCCACGAAGGTGAAATCGTAAAATGGTTTATTAAACCAGGCGATGAAGTAAACGAAGACGATGTACTTCTTGAAGTACAAAATGATAAAGCAGTAGTAGAAATCCCTTCTCCTGTTAAAGGTAAAGTACTTGAAGTACTTGTAGAAGAAGGAACAGTTGCAATCGTAGGAGATACATTAATTAAATTTGATGCTCCTGGATACGAAAACCTTAAATTTAAAGGTGACGATCATGATGAAGCTCCAAAAGCTGAAGAAGCAGCAGTAGAAGCTCCAGCAGCGGAAGCTACTCCAGCAGCAACTGCAGAAGTAGTAAATGAGCGCGTAATCGCTATGCCATCTGTTCGTAAATACGCTCGTGAAAAAGGTGTAGACATTCATAAAGTAGCTGGTACTGGTAAGAATGGCCGTATCGTAAAAGCTGACATCGATGCATTTGCAAATGGTGGACAAACTGTAGCAGCAACTGAGGCTCCAGCAGCAGTAGAAGCTACTCCAGCAGCAGCGAAAGAAGAAGCACCAAAAGCACAACCAATCCCAGCTGGTGAATATCCAGAAACTCGTGAGAAAATGAGTGGTATCCGTAAAGCGATTGCGAAAGCAATGGTTAACTCTAAACACACAGCTCCTCACGTAACATTAATGGACGAAGTAGATGTAACAGAACTTGTTGCTCACCGTAAGAAGTTCAAAGCAGTAGCAGCTGACAAAGGTATTAAATTAACTTACCTTCCGTACGTTGTTAAAGCTTTAACATCTGCATTACGTGAATACCCAATGTTAAACACTTCTTTAGACGATGCATCTCAAGAAGTAGTTCATAAACATTACTTCAATATCGGTATCGCAGCTGATACAGACAAAGGTCTATTAGTACCAGTTGTTAAAGATACAGATCGTAAGTCTATCTTCACAATCTCTAACGAGATCAATGATCTTGCTGGTAAAGCACGTGAAGGTCGTCTAGCTCCAGCTGAAATGAAAGGTGCTTCTTGCACAATTACAAACATTGGTTCTGCAGGTGGACAATGGTTCACTCCAGTTATCAACCACCCAGAAGTAGCAATCCTTGGTATCGGCCGTATCGCTGAAAAACCAGTTGTGAAAAACGGTGAGATCGTTGCAGCTCCAGTATTAGCATTATCTCTAAGCTTTGACCATCGTTTAATTGACGGTGCAACTGCTCAAAAAGCGTTAAACCAAATTAAACGTCTATTGAATGACCCACAATTATTAGTAATGGAGGCGTAATAACAATGGTAGTAGGAGATTTCCCAATTGAATTAGATACAGTCGTTGTTGGTGCAGGTCCTGGTGGATACGTTGCGGCAATTCGTGCAGCACAATTAGGTCAAAAGGTAGCAATCATTGAAAAAGCTAACCTTGGTGGCGTATGCTTAAACGTTGGATGTATTCCTTCAAAAGCGTTAATCAATGCAGGTCATCGTTATGAGAATGCAATGCATTCTGATGACATGGGTATTACTGCAGAAAACGTAAAAGTTGACTTTACAAAAGTTCAAGAATGGAAAAACGGCGTAGTTAAGAAATTAACTGGCGGTGTTGAAGGCCTTCTTAAAGGTAACAAAGTTGAAATCATTCGCGGTGAAGCTTACTTCGTAGATGCTAATACATTACGCGTTATGACTGAAGATGCAGCTCAAACTTATACGTTTAAAAATGCTGTTCTTGCAACTGGTTCTACACCAATCGAAATTCCAGGATTCAAATACTCTAAACGTGTTATCAACTCTACAGGTGCTTTAAGCTTACCTGAAATTCCTAAAAAACTTGTTGTAATCGGCGGCGGTTACATCGGTATGGAATTAGGTACTGCATATGCTAACTTCGGTACAGAAGTTACTGTAGTAGAAGCTGGCGACGAAATCTTAGCTGGTTTCGAAAAAGCTATGAGCTCTGTTGTTAAACGCGCTCTACAGAAAAAAGGTAACGTAAATATCCATACAAAAGCTATGGCTAAAGGCGTTGAAGAGACAGAAACTGGCGTAAAAGTTAGCTTTGAGGTTAAAGGTGAAATCCAAACTGTAGAAGCAGATTACGTATTAGTAACTGTAGGTCGTCGTCCAAACACTCAAGAAATCGGTCTTGAGCAAGTTGGAGTTAAAATGACTGACCGCGGCATCATCGAAATCGATGAGCAATGTCGTACAAATGTACCAAACATCTATGCAATCGGTGATATCGTTCCTGGACCACCATTAGCTCACAAAGCTTCTTACGAAGGTAAAGTAGCTGTAGAAGCAATTAGTGGCCATGCATCAGCTATCGATTACATCGGAATTCCTGCAGTATGCTTCACTGATCCAGAATTAGCATCTGTTGGTTACACTAAAAAACAAGCTGAAGAAGCTGGAATGACTGTAACTGTATCTAAGTTCCCATTCGCTGCTAACGGTCGTGCATTATCATTAAACAGCACTGACGGTTTCTTACAACTTGTAACACGTAAAGAAGATGGTCTTCTTGTAGGTGCTCAAGTTGCAGGTGCAGGTGCTTCTGATATTATCTCTGAGATTGGTTTAGCTATCGAAGCTGGAATGACAGCTGAAGATATCGCTCAAACAATCCATGCTCACCCAACATTAGGTGAAATCACAATGGAAGCAGCTGAAGTTGCTCTTGGAATGCCAATTCACATTGTAAAATAATTTAAGTAATGTAAATAGCCCTTCTCTTATTGTAAGAGAGGGGCTATTTTTATTTTCATCAAATGACTTGCAAGGTCTTTAAACGTACTTGTCGAATGAATATATAATACTTTAACAAATGATTCCGGCTTAACTTACTTCAAAGGTAATATATATCATCCTATAATATGTAATTGATTCAAACGTAACCCCATATATTAATAAAATAGAGCATGTCAAAGGAGAAGGTTCCATGAAAATATTACATGTTATATTTTATCATTTACTACTATGGAGTGGCTTTTCCACTGTATTAACATTATCGAATGGTGATAAGTTTCATTATAAAGTTATTCTTTTTTTCGTATTTCTATATTTAGCCTATGTAATAGCATATTTTGTATTGCACGTAAGAAAGCAAGCTTTATTTCTTACATGTTCGAATTGTATATTATTTTTAATCATATTATCTATTTTTTAAATTAGCGTTTATAAAAATACATTGTTCTTCCATTAAATAATTGTAACTCTCCTTCTAATTTCTTCGCTAAAAAACGGCAAAATTCATTTGCTTTCCCTTTGTCACCAAATGTTGCATTAGGTGGTAAAGAAACTTGGATGAAAGATTGTTCATTTTCTATACCAACACCAATATAAATTGAGTCATACCGGTCGTGATTGGATTGAAGTTTTAATGTTGTTGTAGATGTATCTAAAATTTCATAAGGAAAAGCGGTATTTGTATACGTGTAATTAATTTGGGCACCAGTTTTAGAAGTAACTGTTTTATAATAATGAAAAAGTTGTTTTATATCATCTATTGAAACTGATTGTTGGTTGGATTTCGGTACAAGCGTAATAAAGGCGTGTTGCATATAAGTTCCCCCTAACTTAGTAGAATACTATCATTCTACATCCTACTGAATTTTTTGACAATTAAAAGGAGTATTACATGTTTTGTTTAATATACTATTAATGAAACGTGATGTAGAAAGGTGGAAACCAATGTTTGAAAAATTGTATGATGAGCATGAAAGTGTGAAGGTACGATTTTTAGGGTTTATGACACATGATACACGTTATGATTTTGGTGTTATTTATACAAATATGTTTTTTGGAAAGCCGCTCATTGTTTGTATGCAAACAGGAAGGTCTACTTTACTCGGACGAGATGATGTAGAGAATGTTCAATATATACAGGAGATTTTTAAATTAGGATCAGAAGAGGAAGCAAAGGAGTTAGCTCAGTTTTTCAAATTTCTAGTTCCGTCAACTTCTTTACATGCGGAATATGAAGAATAATTAATGTGAAACAGTCGTACTTATAAATATGGCTGTTTTTTATTTGAATATCGCATACTAATTTAAATTTAAAATATTTAATGTGTTATACTAAAAACCTATTGACGTAAAAAGTATAACATATTAAAATAAAGACAGAAAGTTAAGCGGTTACAAAAAGTTTTTGGGATTATAAACTTAGGGGGAAATGAAAAATGGGAACAATCGTATGTCAAGATTGTGAAGGTACAATTGCACACTTCGAAGATGAGAAAGTAACGGTACTTTACGGGAAATGTGGATCTTGCGGATGTGATCACACAGAGCATACAAAAGCCCAATAATTGATAGGAAATGGACAGCTAAAAGTTTTTAGGACCATAAACTTAGGGGGAAATGAAAAATGGGAACAATCGTATGCCAAGTATGTGAAGGAACAATCGGACATTTTGAAGATGAGAAAACGACGGTACTTTACGGAAAATGCGGAACAAATTGTGACTGTGCTAGAAAAGATAATGCGAAAGCTTAATGATAAATAAATAGATAGATTACTATTGAAACTCAGGGGGAAATGAAAATGGGAACAATCGTATGCCAAGTATGTGAAGGAACAATTGGACATTTTGAAGATGAAAAATCAACAGTACTATACGGGAAATGTGGATCTCATTGCGAATGTGACCATAAAGAACATACAAAAGCTTAATAATAAGAAAAAGCGCCTACATGTGTAGGCGCTTTTTTAATAAATTGTAGTTGTATGACCAACTGTTGCAACGATTGCATCATCCCTAATCGGAATAAAGCTTATGGAGGTCTGTGGTGTACTAAAAGAAGCGTATTGGCTCATTATACGACTATCGATACGGGTAATAGTATCGGTCAAGAAAGCTGAAATAAAAGCGTAAGGGACTCGTCGTTCATTTAATGAATAAATAATTTCTTCTTTTGTTTTTACACCTACGCCATGCCCGTAAAAAAAGAAATTTCCTAAATAGATTGTATTTTCTCCTTGCCATTCAATCGTAGCTGGATTTACTTGTGGGTTTTTAAAGTAAACGAGGTCACCTGGAACAAGATCGCCACCGTTTTTTGTTATAAGCCTTAGATCTTGGTCGTAGTCCCATGTATAAAGTAAAAGGTTTGCAAATAGACGATTGAAAGTTTCTTCCTCATACAATGATAGTAAAGCTTTATAAAAAATAATGATCATAGCGGTTGCGCATTCAGTTCCATATAGTTTTCCGTTTTTGAAAATATCCTGTATGGCAATAGAAGGTGGTATGTTTGGAAGAAGCTCGAATCCCCCAAGAGACGTTCTTTTCCAATACTGGGGGTTGCAAAAGGATTGTTGAAATGTACGAAACTGAAATCCACTTTGAAAAAGCTCTAGTGCAGAGATAATAATATTAACTCGTAAATTGAGATCAAAGCTGAGTTCATCAGCTGTTCGGAAGGAATAAACTTCTTGATTTCCTGCCATTATTGATAAAATTTGTTGTTTCTCTGCTGCAAATGGCTCATATTCATTTGTAATATAAGGATGTACAATAGAACGGCCTATTACAATCATAATAGTATCCCCACCTATACGTTACATTCTTAAGTATCGTATGAAGAAAAGGAAAAAAGGTGAAAAAAAAGCCTATCAACTGATAGGCTTGTACTCTTTAATAACACGTAATGTTTGTAATGTCATATCTTCAGGACCTTGTACAGGTAAACCTGCTTCTAAGTTTTTACGAATATACTCTAAGTTTTCTTGTGTAATAATTTCCCCCGGAGTAAAGATTGGAATCCCTGGCGGATAAACCATAACAAAATCAGCTATAATACGACCCGCTGCATTTTCAAATGGAATGACTTCTGTTTCCGAATAAAAAGCATCTCGAGGAGAAAGTGCTAGCACTGGAATTTCTGGAATCTCTACTTGTACTTGAACACCTTTATCTGCCCTATTTCTAAATGTTGCTGCTAAATCTTGTAATGCTGCAATAAGTGTATTTGTATCACTTTCTGTATCTCCCAAAGTGATAAGACATAGTATGTTGTATAGATCTGAGAGTTCTACTTCAATGTTATATTGCTCTCTAAGCCATACTTCAGCTTGGTGGCCGGTAATACCTAAATCTTTTACAGATACAATTATCTTTGTAGGATCATAGTTAAAGGTAGCATCTGTACCTAACATTTCTTTTCCAGGACAGTAAAGATGCTCAATAGAATTTATAGCATCACGAACATGCTCAGCTAATTGTATTGTTTGTTCTATGAGTGCTGTTCCTTCTGTAGCAAGACGTTTTCTCGCAACATCAAGGGATGCTAACAAGATGTAAGAAGTTGATGTAGTTGTAAGCATGCTAATAATAGATTGGACATGCTTTACATTCACTAAGCCTTCTTTCACATTAAGAATAGAACTTTGAGTTAAAGAGCCTCCTAATTTGTGAACACTTGTTGCTGCCATATCCGCACCAGCTTGCATCGCTGACATAGGTAATTCATCGTGAAAATGAATATGAACACCATGAGCTTCGTCGACTAGTACAGGGATGTCATAAGAATGTGCTAATTGTACAATCTGTTCTAAGTCTGCAGCAAACCCAAAGTACGTTGGGTTAATAACAAGTAAGCCCTTTGCATCTGAGTGCTCTTCAAGTGCTTTTTTGACAGATTGAATTGTGATTCCATGAGAAATACCGAGCTTCGGATCGATTTCAGGATGCATGAAAATCGGTTTTGCACCTGAGAAAATAATAGCTGACATTACTGATTTATGCACGTTTCGTGGTACTAGGATTTTGTCACCAGGACCGCAAACGCTCATCACCATTGTCATAATAGCGCCACTTGTACCTTGAATAGAAAAGAAAGTATGATCTGCACCGAATGCGGCTGCTGCTAAATCTTGTGCTTCTTTAATCATACCTTTTGGATGATGTAAATCATCGAGTGGCGCAATATTAATTAAATCAATTGCTAATGCATTATGCCCAATAAATTCGCGAAATGTAGGATCCATGCCTTGTCCTTTTTTATGACCAGGAATATGGAATTGAATTGGATTTCGCTTACTGTGCTCAACTAAAGCGGTAAACAATGGTGTTTCGTATTGGGACAATCTATACACCCCTTCTTCTTCATAATATTTAGTGTAATTTGTTTTATATAATCCTGCTCTAAAAAAGTGTAGCCCTTTTTAGAATAAGGCTTGTTTTTCTGCCATTCAAAAAATCGTTTTTGAGATGGTAGCTTCACTTTATTTTCTATAAAACAAAAGCATTATATCACCAATAATTATAGATGTATAGAAAAAAATCTTTTTAAGGTGAGTATGTTTAATAGTTAGCCTCAACTAATGAATAGAGGAAGACAATTCCATTAAAATGAATAAATAGTGTATAATGCAGAGTGGCTATAATGAAGAATAAAATATTCTCTTTAAGATAGCATAATGAAACAAGAAGAAATGATAAATGAGGTGCGAAATGGAATATCAATATCCGTTAGATTATGATTGGTCAAATGAGGAAATGGTTACAATGGTGAAGTTTTATGAAGCGATTGAGAAAGCTTATGAAAAAGGAATTATAAGAGAAGAGTTAATGGGTTTATATCGTCGTTTTAAAGAGATTGTTCCATCGAAAGCAGAAGAAAAGAAAATTGATAAAGAATTTCAAGAAGTAAGTGGATACTCTATATATCGTGCTATTCAAAGGGCAAAAGAAGTCGAAGAACAAAAGCTTGTGAAAATGTAAAAAATATTTTGAAAAATAAAAACTGAAGTGATATAATGTGATAACAACTAAAAACGGACAATATAAATTGTCCGTTTTCTACTATCGATTACAAAGTGCATATAAAGGAAGGAGTGATTGCATCGTAGATTCAATCTTAGCAAGGAATTGTTCGTTGGTCATTGCTGAAAACTCCTCTGGTGATATATGAATACCAACTAATAATTCTGCTTTTTTTACAGTAGCTAATCGTTCAATCATCTTTTGTAAGTCTTCGGTTTCAAGTGTTTTATGTAATTTCACACTTGGTTTAGTATGGTCAATGGACCAAACGAAGTCATTTGGAATATTTGTTTTTAAATCATTTAAATGTTCTAAGAAGGCATGAGCCGTCTCAACTTTTTGTGGACACTCATAGATTAAACCAAAGTATATGAAGGCATGAGTACCCCATAAGCCGATTTGGAAATGCGGTAGCATTTTATATCCTCGTTTATTTGTTGAAAAAGCAACCCAAGTATCGTTTGGTGGATTGACTTTGCGGCGTGCGTGTTTTGCAACATGATAAAAAAAGTTCTCATCAGTTTGTTTGGATAAGTATTCTGCAAATTGTTCCCCTAAAGCTTCTAGCTTAGGATGAATGTTCGTTTTAATTGCACTCATTCGTTCTTCGAGACCATCAACTGTAAAGACATCAAAATCAGTTGACTTGAATGTTTGTATTGTCATGATTGTTCCTCCAACTCCTATTTTGCTTTTATTTTAGCATAGCTTGTACTATTCATAAAAAAAACAGCACAAAAAAATTTAAATAAAAAAATATAATTTTGTTGCATAGATGATTTATCCAACATAGTATAGTATAAAACAAAAAATCAGAAAATTGAATTAATTCTAGTCCGAGGGCAGACGAATATTGGGAGGAGGCAAATAATATGAGACAGGTGATTAATGCGTTAAAGAGAACAGATGCTGAAAAGAGAATACCGGTGCTACGTTTGGAGCTAGATTATGAATTAGCAACTTTATATGATGCGATGATGGAAGATGATAACCAGAAAAAAGAAGAGTGTGTACAAAAGTTAGAAGTGTTAAGACTTGAAATGATTCGTTTAGAAGCGTAATAATAGTATATGTATAAAAAATTAGTTGGTGCGAACCTTATAAAGGGTTCGTTTTTTCTGTGAACAGTATAGATCGGAGTGTTTAAACATGCAAGAAGTATGGAAAGACATCGATGCACACGCCAAACGGTGGATTCGGGATGCAGGAGAGCATTTAATGGCATCAATGAAAAAAGCACTTATTATAGAAACAAAATCAAATGCAGCTGACTTAGTTACAAATATGGACCGAGAGATAGAACAGTTTTTAATTGGGAAAATTAAAGAAACATTCCCGAATCATAATATTTTAGGAGAAGAGGGTTATGGAGACGAGATAACGTCTTCTGACGGGGTTGTTTGGTTAATTGATCCAATTGACGGCACGATGAACTTTGTTCATCAAAAAAGAAATTTTGCGATTTCAATTGGGATTTATGAGAACGGTATCGGAAAGATTGGACTTATATATGATCCAGTGCATGATGAACTATATCATGCAGTCAAGGGATCTGGAGCTTTTTGTAATGATATATCAATTCCTCCATTGGAAAAAGGAACTGTAGAGCAAGGTATTGTAGCTTTAAATGCGATATGGCTTACAGATAATCCATTGCTTAATATGGAAAGTATGATGGCACTTGTTAAGAAAGCAAGGGGCACAAGGTCATATGGCTGTGCAGCGTTAGAGATGGTATACGTTGCAACAGGAAGAATAGATGCATATGTAACGCCGAGATTATCACCATGGGATTTTGGCGGAGGGCAGATAATTGTAGAAGAAGTTGGAGGTAAGGTGACGACATTCTCTGGAGCGCCACTTTCTATCATAGAGAAGAGCAGTATGTTAGTTGCAAAACCAGGAGTGTATGAAGAAGTGTTATCGTTTATATGAGAGCAACAAAAAAAGTAAGAGGCTGTGTATAAGCTTCTTACTTTTTAGCGTTATTGTGATTTGCGCATTTTTCTTTTTGTTACAAAACCGTATCCAACTGTAACAAATGTGCCGATAATGCAAATAATAATACCGATTGGACTATTTTCAGCAATCATAATGCCGATACCGATTAAGAAAATAACACCGATAATTGCAGTTAATAAAAAGCGATATTGAATGTGTTCCATTTCTTCACCCTCCAATCTCATTTTACTTTCACAAAAGTAAGAATACAACTATATTTTCATTCTTGCTTTTATTTTAATTGCTATTGTATCCCCTTCGCTCTTATAATAGAGAAGGATTAAAAAGACATTAGGAGTTGGACATGTTGAAAAAACGACAAGATTTACGTAATATAGCAATTATTGCCCACGTTGACCATGGTAAAACAACACTTGTTGACCAGTTATTACGTCAAGCGGGGACTTTCCGTGCGAACGAACACGTTGAAGAACGCGCAATGGATTCAAATGATCTAGAAAGAGAACGCGGTATTACAATTTTAGCGAAAAATACAGCGATTCACTATGAAGATAAAAGAATTAACATTTTAGATACACCTGGTCACGCTGACTTCGGTGGAGAAGTAGAACGTATCATGAAAATGGTTGATGGTGTTTTACTTGTTGTTGATGCATATGAAGGTTGTATGCCACAAACACGATTTGTTTTAAAGAAAGCTCTTGAGCAAAACTTAACTCCAATCGTAGTTGTAAACAAAATTGACCGTGACTTCGCTCGTCCAGATGAAGTAGTTGATGAAGTAATCGACTTATTCATTGAGCTTGGTGCAAACGAAGATCAATTAGAGTTCCCAGTTGTATTTGCATCAGCAATGAACGGAACAGCAAGCTTAGATTCAAATCCAGCAAATCAAGAAGAGAATATGAAATCATTATTCGATACAATTATCGAACATATTCCAGCACCAATTGATAACAGCGAAGAGCCACTTCAATTCCAAGTAGCACTTCTTGATTACAACGACTACGTTGGACGTATTGGAGTTGGTCGCGTATTCCGCGGTACAATGAAGGTTGGACAACAAGTTGCTTTAATGAAAGTAGACGGAAGCGTGAAGCAATTCCGCGTAACGAAATTATTCGGTTACATGGGATTAAAACGTCAAGAAATTGAAGAAGCAAAAGCAGGGGACTTAGTAGCCGTTTCTGGTATGGAAGACATTAACGTAGGTGAAACAGTATGTCCAGTTGAACATCAAGATGCGTTACCATTATTACGTATTGATGAGCCAACACTACAAATGACGTTCCTTGTAAATAACAGCCCATTTGCAGGTCGTGAAGGTAAATACATTACATCTCGTAAAATTGAAGAGCGTCTTCGTTCACAATTAGAAACAGATGTAAGTTTACGTGTAGATAATACAGATTCTCCTGATGCGTGGATCGTATCTGGACGTGGGGAACTACATTTATCTATCTTAATTGAAAACATGCGTCGTGAAGGTTATGAATTACAAGTATCTAAGCCAGAAGTAATCATTAAAGAAGTTGATGGCGTAAGATGTGAGCCTGTAGAGCGCGTACAAATCGATGTACCTGAAGAATACACTGGTTCTATTATGGAATCTATGGGTGCACGTAAAGGTGAAATGTTAGATATGGTGAATAACGGAAACGGTCAAGTTCGCCTTACTTTCATGGTTCCAGCACGTGGTTTAATTGGTTACACAACAGAATTCTTAACATTAACTCGTGGTTACGGTATTTTAAACCATACATTCGATTGCTACCAACCAGTACACGCTGGACAAGTTGGTGGACGTCGCCAAGGTGTTCTAGTTTCACTTGAAACAGGAAAAGCATCACAATACGGTATTATGCAAGTTGAAGACCGTGGTGTAATCTTCGTTGAACCAGGTACAGAAGTATATGCTGGTATGATTGTCGGAGAACACACTCGTGAGAACGACTTAACAGTTAACGTTGTGAAAATGAAACAACAAACTAACATTCGTTCTGCGACGAAAGATCAAACTTCAACAATGAAGAAACCACGCCTAATGACTTTAGAAGAATCATTAGAGTACTTAAACGATGACGAGTTCTGTGAAGTAACTCCAGAATCAATTCGTCTACGTAAAAAGATTCTTGATAAGAGTGAGCGCGAAAGAGCTGCTAAGAAAAAGAAATCTGTTGAAGCGTAAAAATAAAAAAACAACGCCCTTTATAAAGGGCGTTGTTTTTTTATTTTGTTTATTTTTTAGAATATTTACTCTTTTTTTGTGGACAGTATTTTTTTTGCGAGTTACTCTTGTATTAAGTGTATAAAGAAAATTGCATTTTACTGCTAGGGGGGAAGAGTGTGTTAGAAAGGATGTCTTTTTTTGCAAAATTGTGTAAGGTAGATGAAAATCCAGAGTTAGGAATGTGGTTACTTTATGGGACGATTATTATATTAAGTGCTCTCGTTTATAATTTAGGGTTTGCTAGAAAGTTGTCTGTACTAAAAAATATTGTGATATACATATCATTAGCAATTGGATGCACAGTATTAACCTTTTTTGCTGTGTTTTTACCTGTTGGAGAAGGACTTGTTGTAGCGGCAATTGTACTTGGAATTTATAGACTGCGTTTGCGTCAAGCGAAACAACAAAAAGCAGGATAAGAAAGGGGAGTTTTCATGCGTTCAGTACAAGATGCACTATATAATTGGTTAACAATTAAAACAGTTGCGGAAGCACGTCCAGATGATAGTGCTGCAAAAGAAACATATTTGTTATTTCAAAATATGGTATATGAAGAACATAAATTAAGAAATGTGGAAGTCGAAAAGAACGAGGAAATGTATTTAATTACATATGAAATAAATGGAGAACGGAAATCTGCAAGGTTTCCGTTAGAAGCCATTGATTGTTTTTTGGATCAGATGAATCGTGAACCAGAAAAATATAAATAAGTCCTTATCTATATGAGTAAGGACTTATTTACATTTTACCAATCATCTTCGATTTTTTTATCACGATATAATCGGAAATTACCACTTGCATGACGTTCCATTGTACGCTCTGCAATTCGTTCCGAACATTCCATGCACATATATGTATGAATAGGGCGATTACGCAGTTTTTTTGCCATAGGATTTTCATCATCTAACATATCTTTTTTATCACAAATCATACATTTGACTCTCATTTCGTCACCTCAATACGAATTCTATCAGTATAAGTATATCATGGAAGTATAATGTTTTTGAATAATAGTGGGAAAAAATAATATTTTCGCAATTTGAAAAATAAGTTATGATAAGGATATACCAAGTATATTTGGAGGTGAAAATATGGCGAATGTAGTAGAGCCTACCTTAACAGAGGATTTAGTACAAACGTTGCGTAAAGAGTGTATTGTTATGATAGCAACGACAGATTTCGAAAAACAAGTTCCTAACGTAAGTGCTATTTCTTGGGTGTATGCAGTGAGTAAAACTAGTATTCGATTTGCAGTAGATCAACGTTCACGTATTGTGGAAAATATACGTCATAATACAGGTGTGGTATTGACTATAATGGCGAATGAATCCGTATTTTCTATAAGTGGTGCAGGTGAAATTTTGACAGATAGAATGGAAGGTATTTCTCTAAAATTAACTGTAATAGAAGTAAAGGTGCAAGAAGTGCGTGATGTTATGTTTTATGGAGCGAAACTTGCAATTGAACCAACATATGAAAAAACATATGATCTTCGGGCAGCGAAAAAGCTGGATAACGAAGTCTTAGTAGGGATAAGAGAATTATAAAGATGCTAAATAAGAAATTCGTTTATTCACTTTTGTAGTCGGTTATTGTGATTTAACGTTAATAATTATAATAAAAAGTAATATATTGAATAGAAATGAATAAAGAATAAATAAAAGGTTTAATGACTATGATTTTCGATTCTACCTCGTTTACACGGTACATATAATTATAACAATGGTTCGTCCATATTGTATGGATGAAACCCTTGTTCTACAAATTTAAAAGTGGAGTCAGGGGGTAACAGGTTGGATAAAATTTATGTGTTAGATACGAATGTACTTTTGCAGGATCCTTTATCTATTTTTTCATTTGAAACCAATGAAGTAGTGATTCCAGCAGTTGTATTAGAAGAGGTTGATTCGAAAAAACGTTATATGGATGAAGTAGGAAGAAACGCTCGTTATGTATCTAAGTTAATAGATAAATTTCGTGAAATAGGAAAGCTGCATGAAAGTATCCCGCTAGAAAACGGCGGAACATTTCGTATTGAATTGAACCATCGTTCATTTGTGCAACTACAAGATATTTTTGTAGAAAAAACAAATGATAATCGAATTTTAGCTGTAGCAAAAAATCTATCTTTAGAAGAACAGGAAAAAGAGGACGGGAAGTCTGTTATTTTAGTAAGTAAAGATGTACTCGTAAGGGTAAAAGCTGATGCAATTGGTTTGAAGGCTGAAGATTATTTAAGTGATCGCGTAATTGAAGTAGAAAATATATATTCTGGTTTTTTAGAAGGATATATATCAAAAGAACAATTGGATTATTTTTATGAGAAAGGTGAATTGCCTCTATCTGAAATTGCGAATCATCCTTTTTACCCAAATCAATTTGTAGTAATGAAAGATGCATTAGGGGGCTCTAGTTCTGCGCTTGGCATTGTGGATCACTTAGGGAAGAAGGTAAAGAAACTTATTTTTCACAATGAACAAGTGTGGGGGATACGACCACGAAACGTGCAGCAAATTATGGGATTAGAATTGTTGCTTCGTGAAGATATTCCGCTTGTAACGTTAACGGGGAAAGCCGGCACAGGAAAAACGTTACTTGCGTTAGCTTCGGGACTTATGCAAACAGAAGACTTAGGGTTATATAAAAAATTACTTGTGGCAAGACCAATTGTTCCAGTCGGAAAAGATATCGGTTATTTACCAGGAGAAAAAGAAGAAAAATTAAGACCATGGATGCAGCCAATTTTTGATAACCTAGAGTATTTATTTAATACGAAAAAGCCAGGAGAGTTAGATGCTATTCTAGCTGGAATGGGTTCGATTGAAGTAGAAGCCCTTACTTATATACGCGGGAGAAGTATTCCAGATCAGTTCATTATCATTGACGAAGCACAAAATTTAACAAAGCATGAAGTGAAAACGATATTAACTAGGGTAGGGGAAAAGAGTAAGATTGTATTGATGGGAGATCCTCAGCAAATTGATCACCCATATTTAGATGAATATAATAATGGCTTAACGTATGTTGTAGAGAAGTTTAAAGAACAGCGTATTAGTGGTCATGTGAAGTTTGTTAAAGGAGAGCGATCTAATTTAGCTCAACTAGCAGCAGATTTATTGTAAAAAGGAGTGAGCTTAAGCTCACTCCTTTTCTTTAAATAATTGTAAATTTACGGATGTTACGGATTGGATTTTGTTGATTAGATCCATCATTGAAATAGAGATGAACAGGCCCGTCTTCTTTTAATGGTTTTCCTTCTTTTGAAAAGCCTAGTATAGCATTTTTGACAGTTTCTAATGGAAGTGTCATTGTATGATCTACCGTTTCAATTTCAACTTGCGTAGCGTCCTCTAAAATTTCAGCGTTAGCAAGGAATGGATGAAATGGTATACCAAATGTTCCAGTAATCAGCTGTTCTTTTTTATATTTCTTCACACTTTGTTGTATTGGAGGAAAAGCGGCACCATCACGGATTTCGCGATCCCAATGTTCTGAAGTGTTTTTTAAATAAGTTTCTAGTTCAGACGTGTTTTCTCTAGTTTCATCAAAGTAAGTTGTCAAATCTACTTTTCGATCATCAAAGATCCAAACAGTTGGATCAATAGTGATTGGAAAACGTACTTTTCCGTTAATAAATAAAATTTCGCTCATTGTTGTTCCCCCATTTGTGTTATACTCCCACTTTTCAGTATAATAGTATTAGACACTGTTGTCACAAAAAATGTTTCTATTGCAATTTATTAAAACTATCGCTAATATTAATAGATAGGATAGAGGAGAGTAGGACGGAAACGGAGGGAATCAATTTGGCGTCTGAGACAGTAGCAAATCATCAGGAAAAGGCACTAGCCCTTCTACAAGCGGATGCAGAGAAGATTTTAAGACTTATTAAGGTGCAAATGGACCATCTTACAATGCCGCAATGTCCATTATATGAAGAAGTGTTAGACACACAAATGTTTGGACTATCCCGCGAGGTCGATTTTGCAGTTCGCCTTGGTCTTATTGCAGAAGAACAAGGGAAAGCAATGTTAGGTGAGCTCGAACGTGAGTTATCTGCACTTCATGAAGCATTTACAAACAAACAACAATAACGGGTTCAAATAAGGGGGCTCAAACTAAATTAGTTTGAGCTTTTTATTTGTATAATAAAGCAGGAAGAATCAATGTACATATGGAATACAACAATAATTAAATTGAAACAGAAAGAGGAAATGAAATGAAAAAAGTATGGAAATCAATGGATTATTCATTATTACTTCCTCTTGTTATCTTATGTGTGCTGGGAGTAATAATGGTATATAGTTCTAGTTCCATTGTTGCGATTTCGAGGCATAACTGGCCGGCAAATTACTTTTTTAAAAAACAATTAATAACTTTAGCTATTGGAACGGTATTGTTAGTAATTGTAGCTTCGTTACCTTATAAGTTTTGGAGGAAACGAATAATTTTATCCGCGATGGGGCTAGGGAGTATTGCTTTACTAGCAGCAGCCTTGATTTTTGGTAAGGAAATAAATGGTGCAAAAGGTTGGATATTAGGTATACAGCCCGCTGAATTTGTTAAACTATCGATTATTATTATATTAGCTCGCTTTTTTGCAAGGAGACAAGAAACAAATACACCTGTTTTTAAAGGGTCGGGACTTACACTTGGATTTGTTGGAATGGCAATGTTTTTAATTTTAAAGCAAAATGATTTAGGTACCGATTTGTTAATTGCAGGAACAGTAGGGATTATGTTTCTTTGTTCAGGAGTAAGGATTAATTTATGGATTAAACGAATTGTTTTAACTTCTATAGTATGGATTCCAGCTCTATATTTTTTGGCTAATTATAAATTAAGTGGATATCAAAAGGCACGTTTTTCAGTTTTTCTTGATCCATTCAATGATCCTCAGAATGATGGATTCCAATTAGTAAATTCTTTTATTGGAATTGCTTCAGGAGGGCTAAATGGTCGAGGATTAGGAAATAGTGTGCAAAAATATGGGTATTTACCAGAACCGCAAACAGATTTTATTATGGCTATTATATCTGAAGAATTAGGTTTTATTGGTGTAGCTATTATTTTAATTTGCTTGCTACTTATTATTATTCGTTCATTCAGGATTGCTCAAAAATGTAACGATCCTTTTGGAAGTTTAATTGCAATCGGAATTGCAAGTTTAATAGGAGTACAAACTTTTGTTAATGTTGGTGGTATGTCTGGATTAATACCGCTTACGGGAGTGCCTTTACCATTTATTAGTTATGGTGGAAGTTCCTTAATAGCTAATCTACTTGCAATGGGAATACTACTTAATATTGCTAGTCACGTGAAACGACAAGAGAAACAACAGAATGGTCTAATGAAAGAAAGAGAACAAAATGGACCACATCTTGTAGTTGTAAAATAAAAACACATTATGCTTTAGAGCATAATGTGTTTTTATTTTTAAGTAGTTTTAAATGTGATGTATTAATATATCTTTCGGTTAAACAATATATCACATTTAGTTTAATGTGATATACAATTAAGTTGTTAGAAAAGGAAGAGGTATGCTATACTATTTTTGTGAAACAAATTGCACAGAAAACTTATCATTTGTTAAAAAATAAGGTATGATGGATAAAAATAAAGTGAAGCTTTCTAAGTATAATATAATGTGGAAAGTGAAGAACTTCACGCTTTTTAAGGTGTGTATATATTTTATCTCTAGAGTGGTAGGAAAGTAGAGGGGGAAAATCATGACAAAGCTGCAACGTATTCAAAAAGTATTGGTAGCTAACCGTGGAGAGATTGCAATTCGTGTGTTTCGAGCTTGTTCGGAACTTGGATTAAAAACAGTTGCAATCTATTCTAAAGAGGATAGTGGTTCTTATCATCGCTATAAAGCCGATGAGTCCTATTTAGTTGGGGAAGGAAAAAAACCAATTGATGCTTATCTAGATATTGAAGGCATTATTGAGATTGCAAAAAGTAATCATGTAGATGCAATCCACCCTGGATATGGTTTCTTGTCAGAAAATATTCAATTCGCTAAACGTTGTGAAGAAGAAGGAATTATCTTTATCGGTCCGAAAAGTAAGCATTTAGATATGTTTGGAGATAAAGTGAAAGCAAGAACACAAGCGCAGCTAGCACAAATTCCAGTTATACCTGGTAGTGATGGTCCAGTAAATTCATTAGAAGAAGTCGAAAAATTTGCTGAAAAGTATGATTACCCGATTATTATTAAAGCATCCCTTGGGGGTGGCGGTCGTGGTATGCGTATTGTGCGTACTAGTGAGGAATTAGGAGAATCATATAATCGAGCGAAATCAGAAGCGAAAGCAGCCTTTGGTAATGATGAAGTTTACGTCGAAAAATTCGTTGAAAAACCTAAACATATAGAAGTACAAATTTTAGCAGATGAAGAAGGCAATGTTGTTCATTTATACGAGCGTGACTGTTCTGTACAACGTCGTCATCAAAAAGTTGTAGAAATTGCACCGAGTGTATCACTTTCAGATGATCTGCGTCAGCGTATTTGTGATGCTGCTGTGAAGTTAACGAAAAATGTAAGTTATTTAAATGCAGGAACAGTAGAATTCCTTGTAAAAGATGATGAGTTTTACTTTATTGAAGTAAATCCACGTGTTCAAGTAGAACATACGATTACAGAAATGATTACGGGAGTAGATATTGTTCAATCACAAATTTTAATAGCTGATGGACATGCATTACATAGCAAAATGGTAGGTGTTCCGAAGCAAGAGGAAGTAGTTGTACATGGATTTGCAATTCAATCTCGTGTAACAACTGAAGATCCGCTAAATAATTTTATGCCGGATACAGGAAAAATTATGGCGTATCGATCAGGCGGTGGTTTTGGTGTACGTCTTGATACAGGAAATAGCTTCCAAGGTGCAGTTATTACACCGTACTACGATTCTTTACTTGTAAAAGTTACAACTTGGGCACTTACTTTTGAGCAAGCTGCTGCAAAAATGGAACGTAACTTAAAAGAATTCCGTATTCGTGGTATTAAAACAAATATTCCATTCCTAGAGAATGTAGTAAAACATAAAAACTTCTTATCAGGAGAATATGATACTTCATTTATCGATGCGTCACCTGAATTGTTCTTGTTCCCGAAACGTAAAGACCGTGGAACGAAAATGTTAAATTACATTGGTACAGTAACAGTAAATGGTTTCCCAGGGGTAGGTAAAAAAGAAAAACCAATATTCCCAGATGCTCGTATTCCATGTTTAAAACATTCAGAGCCAATCCAAAATGGAACGAAACAAATTTTGGACGAGCGTGGAGCGGACGGATTAGTAAAATGGGTACAGGATCAAAAGCGTGTACTTTTAACGGATACAACATTCCGTGATGCACACCAGTCATTACTTGCAACTCGTATTCGTACAAAAGATTTACATCAAATTGCGGAGCCAACAGCGAGAATGTTACCGAACCTATTCTCAGCGGAAATGTGGGGCGGTGCAACATTTGACGTTGCGTATCGTTTCTTAAAAGAAGATCCATGGGAACGATTACTAGATCTTCGTGAAAAAATGCCGAACGTGTTATTCCAAATGTTACTTCGTTCTTCAAACGCAGTTGGATACAAAAACTATCCAGATAATTTAATTCAAAAATTTGTGGAATGTTCTGCTCAAGCAGGCATTGATGTATTCCGTATTTTTGATAGCTTAAACTGGGTGGAAGGCATGAGAGTTGCAATTGACGCTGTACGAGACACTGGTAAAATTGCAGAAGCAACAATGTGCTACACAGGGGATATTCATGATCCACTGCGTAGTAAATATGATTTAAATTACTATAAAAATTTAGCAAAAGAGTTAGAAGCATCAGGAGCTCACATTTTAGGTATTAAAGATATGGCAGGCTTACTAAAACCAAATGCAGCATATGATTTAGTTTCTGCATTAAAAGAGACAGTGTCGATTCCAATTCATCTGCACACGCACGATACGAGTGGAAATGGTATATTAACGTATACGAAGGCAATTGAAGCGGGTGTTGATATCGTCGATGTAGCAGTGAGTTCTATGGCTGGTCAAACGTCACAACCAAGTGCGAACACGCTATACTATGCATTAGGTGGAAACGAAAGACAACCAGATGTTAATATAGATTCTTTAGAAAAACTATCTCATTATTGGGAAGATGTACGCAAATACTATGCACCGTTTGAAAGTGGTATGAATGCGCCGCATACAGAGGTATATATGCATGAAATGCCGGGTGGGCAGTATAGTAATCTTCAGCAACAAGCGAAGGCGGTTGGTTTAGGAGATCGCTTCGATGAAGTGAAAGTAATGTACCGCCGTGTGAATGACATGTTTGGAGATATTGTAAAAGTAACGCCATCATCAAAAGTTGTTGGTGATATGGCATTATTTATGGTTCAGAACCATCTGACAGAACAAGATGTTTTAGAGCGTGGACATGCGATGGACTTCCCAGGGTCTGTTGTTGAAATGTTCTCTGGTGATTTAGGTCAACCGTACGGTGGTTTCCCGAAAGAATTACAAAAGATTATTTTAAAAGGGAAAGAGCCATTAACAGTAAGACCAGGTGAATTACTAGAGCCAGTAGATTTCGAAGCGTTAAAAGAAGAATTATTCCATAAACTTGGACGCGAAGTAACGATTTTTGATGTAGTGGCATATGCTTTATATCCAAAAGTATTTATGGATTATGAAAAAGTTGCTGAGCTTTATGGAAATGTATCTGTACTTGATACACCGACGTTCTTCTATGGTATGAGACTAGGTGAAGAAATTGATGTAGAAATTGAACAGGGTAAAACATTGATGGTTAAACTAGTATCAATTGGAGAACCTCAGCCGGATGGAAACCGTGTTCTTTACTTGGAATTCAACGGTCAACCACGTGAAATTATCGTGAAAGATGAGAGTGTAAAAGCAACAGTTGCACAACGTGTGAAAGGAAACCGTGAGAATCCAAATCATATTAGTGCAACGATGCCAGGAACGGTAATTAAAGTAGTTGTAAAAAAAGGCGACGAAGTGAAAAAAGGCGATTCTATGGCAATTACAGAAGCGATGAAAATGGAAACGACAGTTCAAGCGCCGTTCAATGGTAAAGTGAAGAAAGTATATGTTAACGATGGTGATGCAATTCAAACGGGTGATTTACTTATTGAATTAGATCACTAAAATAAAAAAAGGGCTGTGTAAATACAGCTCTTTTTTTATTGCAAAAAAATCCCTTGCCAATTCGGCAAGGAATTTTAGTTTTATATTATTTTGTTTGTTTAGAAGTTGATGCAGCTTCTTTTGCATTCACTTTACTTCTTGTTCCTAACATAACTAAATAGCATAGTACAGCAAACAAGCAAGAAATAAATAGAGAATGTAACAATGCCATCGCTAAACTAGCGTTTGTAAATACAACTAAAACTCCTACTACAGCTTGAAGTGTAACAAGGATAAATGAAATGATCCATCCCCAATATACGACAGGTTGCTGTTTGTAATGGCGAATAGCGAGAATCATCGCGTATAGTATCCAAGCGAAAATTAACATCGCTGCAACTCTATGGCCCATTTGAACCCATTCATGTAGTTGAGTTGGCATAGGTCTGTTTTTGCTACATAAAGGAAAGTCTGGACAGGCTAAGCTAGCTCGTTCGTGACGTACTAAAGCGCCTGTGTAGACGACGATATAACTGTAAATTGTTACACCATAAATATGAAATTTCATTTTTTTGTCCATAATAAGTGAACGTGCATCAAATTTTTGGTCAATTTCAAAGATAAGACACGTTAATAAAATGACAGAAGCAAATGAAATTAAGGAAATACCGAAGTGGATAGCAAGTACAGCGGGCATTTGGCCCCAAACAACTGCTGCTGCTCCCATTAATGCTTGTGCAACTAAAAATACGAAGGATAAAATTGCTAACGTTTTTGTTTCACGCACATGTTTATAATATTTCCAGGACAAAATACAAAGGAGAGTGACAAGAATTCCAGCTGATCCTGATGTTAATCGGTGACTAAGTTCAATAATAGTTTCCATTGATAAATTAGATGGAACAAATTCACCGTTACAAAGTGGCCATGATTTACCACAACCTTGACCAGAACCTGTTTTTGTAACTAAAGCGCCTCCTAATAAAACTATTAATAAATCAAGGCTTGTAATGACTGCTAACCATTTAATAAAGCGTTGCAATCTCTTTCACCATCTTTCTGCTATGAAGTTATTGCGAAATATTTTCATTCCATTATGTATAGAATAAAACGCGCTAGTTCCTATGATATATAAAAAATAATAAAATAGCAAAGAAATGGAGGAGGAAGGAAATGGGGAGAAAACAGGTGTAAAAACAGGGTTCCTAAGGAAAATTTTGGGTGAAAAATAGGCTATTTTGAAAAGAAATGGGGAGAATACGTGTTAAATAGGACAAAATAGTTTATTATAGAAGGTAACATCATGTTATGATAAGGACAAGTCAGAATGAAGTTTTTTATATTCGACACAAAAAGTTCATGTTTTCTTCACAAAATGTTCGGGAAATATGATTTAATATATTGGAGTATGAGCGTAGATTAGTAGTAGAATGGGTTAACAATGTTTCTACTGTAATAATATTGCTATATAGAAGCGAATTATTTCATTTGAAATATGCGCAAAAAGAAAGATGAAAGTTTTAAGAGGGGGTTAGAGTGATGAACCATGCAACAAGTGAGCTGCATGATGAGTCCGCTGTTACAAGTGTACCGGAAACAACTCGGTTACAAGATTTAAAAGCACTCGTTAAAATGGGGATTGTAAACTCAAATACACTTACTGTATTTACAGGATTTTGGTTGGCATTACACTTTAATGGATTAAGTGTAATGGACAATCTGGATAAGTTATTCTTTACAATCGTTGGTTCTGGATTAGTTATGGCAGGGGTATGTTGTTTAAACAACTACATTGATCGAGACATTGATCCATTAATGGAAAGAACAAAGACCCGTCCAACGGTTACTGGAAAGTATAAACCAGGATTTGCACTTACATTTGGACTAGTCATATTACTTCTTGGTTTTGTATTTTTATTATTAACAACACCAATGGCAGTCTTAATGGGATTTATTGGTGCTTTCACATATGTTGTTCTATATAGTTTATGGACAAAGAGAAAGTATACACTAAATACTGTTGTAGGTAGTATATCTGGTGCAGTTCCTCCTTTAATTGGATGGGCAGCAATCGATCCATCTTTAGGCCATCCAATTGCTTGGATGTTATTTTTAATTATGTTTATTTGGCAAATCCCACATTTCCTTGCATTAGCAATGAAACGTGTTGATGAATATCGAAATGCAGGAATTCCAATGCTTCCTGTAGTTCATGGATTTGAAATTACGAAACGCCAAATTATGATTTGGACAGTATGTTTATTACCACTACCATTTTATATGAGTGGACTAGGGATAACATTTATGGTAATTGCAACACTGCTTAACATCGGATGGATCGTTTTAGGATTTTATGGCTTCCGTAAGAAAGATGACATCAAATGGTCCGTGCAAATGTTTGTTTATTCCCTAAATTATTTAACAATCTTATTTGTATCAATGATTGTAGTTACATTCTTCTAAGACAACGACATAATTGGATTTCTTTACGTTGAGATTTACTTTACTTAACTATAAAGTACAATCTAATTCACAAGGAAAGTGGGGGTTGTTTGTATGAAGAAACAGTGGCGACTGCTTTCGTTCGTTTCACTGCTGGCTTTACTGTTAGGGGGATGCGGTAAAGCCTTTCAATCTACTTTAATTCCGCAAGGAGAAGTAGCAAAAATGCAATATGATTTACTTCTACTGGCGAGTGCAATCATGGTAGGAGTAGTACTAGTAGTTACTATTATTTTCTTATATGTAATTGTGCGTTTCCGACAAAAGAAAGGTCAGGAAGATTATATTCCAGAGCAAGTTGAAGGGAATCACAAGCTAGAAATTATATGGACAGTTATTCCGATTATTCTTTTACTAATCTTAGCTGTTCCAACAGTTACATATACATTCAAACTTGCTGATGTAAGTGCGATGGAGAAAAAGAATATTGATAAAGATACTATCGTTGTTGATGTAACAGCGAATCTTTATTGGTGGGAATTTTCTTATAAATCAGAAAAGATAGTAACTTCGCAAGATTTGGTCATCCCCACAGGTAAGAAAGTGTATTTAAATTTGAAGGGTGCCGATATTAAACACTCATTTTGGGTTCCATCTTTAGCAGGGAAAATGGATACAAATACAGACAATGTGAACAAAATGTGGTTAAAGGCAGATAAATCGGGCACTTATAATGGTTTTTGTACAGAATTTTGCGGCCCATCACATTCTTTAATGCAATTTAAAGTGAAAGCTTTAGATGAAAGCGAGTACAAAAAATGGCTTGCTGATATGAAGAAGATTGATGGGAAGAAAGAAGTAGCTTCAACAAAGGCGCAAGAGGGCCAAGAAATATTTAATAAAAGCTGTATTGGTTGTCACGCAGTTGGATCTAATGATAGTAGACCACCTTCCGCTCGTATCGCACCAAACTTAGCAAACTTTGCGGATCGCGATATGGTTGCCGGTATTGCCGAAAACAATGAAGAAAACTTAAAAAAATGGCTGAAAGATCCTGAAAATATGAAGCCAGGAAACAAAATGACTGGCAAATATGGCAACTTAACGGATGATCAAATTGATGCATTAAATGCATATTTACAAACGTTAAAAGTTGAAAAGTAAAGAGGGACTATTCGCGAAGGGGAGGTTGAAAACGTGAGTTCTGTAGCAAAAAAACAGGGGATGGGTGCTGTCATATGGGATTATTTAACGACAGTAGACCATAAAAAGATTGCCATTCTCTATTTAATTGCAGGTGGATTGTTTTTTGTAATAGGCGGAATAGAAGCTCTATTTATTCGCCTTCAATTAGCGATTCCTAACAACGCTTTTCTTGTTGGGGATGCTTATAATCAAGTATTAACGATGCACGGTACAACAATGATTTTCCTCGCAGCTATGCCACTCGTGTTTGCATTTATGAACGCCGCTGTACCACTTCAAATTGGTGCACGTGATGTAGCGTTCCCGTTTTTGAATTCACTCGGATTTTGGTTATTTTTCTTTGGTGGAGTATTTTTAAATTTAAGTTGGTTTTTAGGTGGAGCACCTGATGCAGGATGGACATCTTATGCATCTTTAGCTTTAGCCTCTAAAGGTCATGGTGTTGATTTCTATGTACTCGGCTTGCAAATCTCAGGTATTGGTACACTAATTGGAGGAATTAACTTCCTTGTAACCATTATTAATATGCGCGCTCCAGGAATGACGTATATGCGTATGCCGATGTTTACATGGACAACATTTGTAACATCTTCGCTTATATTATTCGCTTTTCCGCCGTTAACTGTAGGATTAGGACTTTTAATGTTAGATCGTTTATTTGGAACAAGTTTCTTTAATCCGGCATTGGGCGGGAATACAATTATATGGGAGCATTTATTCTGGATTTTCGGTCATCCAGAAGTATACATTCTTATACTCCCAGCTTTCGGAATATTCTCAGAAATCTTCGCGACATTTTCGAAAAAACGATTGTTTGGTTATTCATCGATGGTGTTTGCGACTGTATTAATTGGATTTTTAGGATTTATGGTATGGGCGCACCATATGTTTACTGTTGGACTTGGTCCAGTTGCTAATGCTATTTTCTCAGTTGCAACAATGGCGATTGCGGTTCCGACTGGTATCAAAATATTCAACTGGCTCTTTACAATGTGGGGCGGAAGTATTCGTTTTACGACACCAATGATGTGGGCAGTAGCTTTCATTCCATCATTCGTAATGGGTGGAGTTACAGGGGTTATGCTAGCATCTGCACCAGCTGATTATCAATTTCATGATAACTATTTCGTAGTAGCGCATTTTCATTATGTAATCGTTGGCGGTGTTGTATTTGGTTTACTTGCAGGAGCTCATTATTATTGGCCACTGATGTTTAATAAAGTATTAAATGAAACATTAGGAAAGATAACGTTTTGGCTATTCTTTATCGGCTTCCATTTAACTTTCTTTATTCAGCATTTCCTTGGCTTGATTGGTATGCCACGCCGTTACTACACATATCTTGAAGGGCAAGGGTTGGAAATGGGGAATATGATTAGTTCCATCGGAGCGGTGTTTATGGCTCTTGGAACGATTGTTCTTCTATTCAATGTAATTAAAACGACAGTATCAAAAGAAAAAGCTGGTCGTGATCCGTGGGATGCACGTACATTAGAATGGACAATGCCAGCACCGACACCAGAATATAACTTTAAACAATTACCATTTGTTCGCGGATTAGATCCGTTTTGGATTGAAAAACGTGAAGGTAATAAAGAAATGACAGCAGCGGAACCAGTTGGTGATATTCATATGCCAAATCCTTCGTTTTCACCATTTGTCATTTCTTTCGGATTGTTTATAGCGGCATTTGGTGCGATGTATATGCAGGGCGGAAAAGATAAGTTCTGGTTATTAGTAGCAATTATTGGTTTAATCATTACATTTGGCACAATGTTCCTACGTTCAGTAATTGATGATCATGGGTATCATATTCATAAAGAAGATTTAGAGGATAAGGGGGGCAAGGCATAATGCACGTAGATGAAAAATTAACGAATGAAACATTTCCAGCAGAGCCTGAAAAAGCAACCCTTGAAGGGAAAAATAAGTTTGTCGGTTTTTGGTTATTTCTTGGAGGCGAAACAGTGTTGTTCGCTTCCTTATTCGGAACATATTTAGCGTTAAAGAATTCTACAAATGGTGGACCAACATCTCAAGAGATGTTCCAAATGCCACTCGTTTTCATTATGACGATGCTTTTATTAACGAGTAGCTTAACGAGTGTATATGCGATGTATCACATGAAAAACTTTAACTTTAAGAAAATGCAGCTTTGGTTACTAGTAACAGTATTGCTAGGTTTAGGGTTTTTAGGATTTGAGATATATGAGTTTTATCATTATACACATGAATTTAAGCATACTATGAGAAGTAGTGCGTTTGGCTCTGCGTTTTATGCTCTTGTTGGTACACATGGACTCCACGTATTGTTTGGGTTATGTTGGATTTTAACATTAATCTTTAGAAATGCGAAGAGAGGTCTAAATTTATACAATGCACCGAAGTTTTATGTTGCATCGATTTATTGGCACTTTATTGACGTAGTTTGGGTGTTTATTTTCACTGTAGTATATTTAATGGGAATGGTGGGATAAACAATGGCGATAAAGCAAACGAATAATCCTAAAGTTGATCTTGTTTATCGGAAGAGAAAAAGTGCGGAGGAAATGAGGCATCAAGTTATTACGTTTGCATTAATGATTTTTTTAACATTAGTTGCATTTGTAGCGGTGGCGTATCCAAAAACTTTTAGTCCGATTTTCTCTGTACCGTTTATTTTACTATTAGCAGTGGTACAAGTAATTTTTCAATTGTATTATTTTATGCATATGAGTCATAAAGGACATGAAGCAGCAAGTTTCTTTCTTTACTCTGGTCTGCTAATAGGGTTAATTACAATTTTAGCTT
Source organism: Bacillus sp. EB V-12 (assembly GCF_056158125.1). Lineage (NCBI taxonomy): Bacteria > Bacillati > Bacillota > Bacilli > Caryophanales > Bacillaceae > Bacillus > Bacillus sp. EB V-12. The sequence goes on from NZ_JBUXJL010000001.1 coordinate 684,975, forward strand.
TTATGACAATCGTGTGGATTTGAAAAGTGAAAAATAAGGGAGCTTGTGTTGTCACAGCTCCCTCTTCATATTATGAGATAACCTTACGAAGGTAGGTGTGAAAATGAGTAACTTGTGGATATTTGGTTTTCAGGCTTTATGGAGTCCAATCTTTTTATTATTTATGCTTTCGATTCTTATTGGGTACTTCTTAATTATTGGGCCATATAGAATGCGATTTGAAAATGCGACGAAGGTAAGTAAGAAGCAAATTTTTTATTTTACGACTGGTATTGTTCTTTTGTATTTTGTAAAGGGAGGGCCTATTGATTTAATTGGCCATATTATATTTAGTGCTCATATGTTTGAAATGGCAGTCATGTATATTGCAGTTCCACCGTTACTGTTGCTTGGTATACCAATTTGGTTATATCGTTACATTACTTCTTTTAAGTTTGTTCAAATTATATTAAAGGCATTTGCTAAACCGCTTATTGCGTTATTTGTATTTAACGGCCTGTTTTCTTTTTATCATTTACCAGTTGTTTTTGATACGGTAAAACAAAGTCAAATAGCTCATCCTATTTGTCTCGCTATATTGTTTTTTACAGCAATCATGATGTGGTGGCCGATGTTAAATCCATTACCAGAATATCAAACGTTAAGTGATATAAAGAAACTTGGTTATATGTTTGCTAACGGCATATTATTAACGCCTGCATGTGCGTTAATCATTTTTGCGACAGCCCCGTTATTTGCAACGTATACGGATCCGGCTGCTTGGATGAAAGCGATGGAACTATGTGTACCAGCGGGCACTTTATCAGATTTAAATATAACGGGACCAGAATTTTTGCACTGGATGCCAGTCGTACAAGATCAGCAAACTGGTGGTATCATAATGAAAATTGTCCAGGAAATAGTGTACGGTACAATTATAGGCTATGTATTCTTTAGATGGGCACGTAGAGAACGTGAAAAGGATAAGGAGCAGTTGCAACAATTGCCGCCGTATTTACAGATTAAGTAAAAAAGTGTATGGGATTCCATGCGCTTTTTCTTTTTAGCTACCTTAAAAAGATTGAATTTTCTAACTTTTTATGTTAAGTTAGTGTAGGCGTGTACTAAAAGTGGAGATAAAATTTACTACTAGCTTTCATGCGTAATAATTCCATATGTAGTGCAAGTTTTTTAGAGAGTTACAAATATATATTGTTATCTTTAATAAACACGAACTATTTTAAGGGGGAGTTTAAATGGGTAGTAGTGGAAGTATGGTAAAGCCGATTAGTGGTTTTTTGACAGCACTAATTCAATATCCAGTACCAGTAGTTGAATCGCGTGCAGACATTGATAAACAAATTCAACAAATCATAAAAACAATTCATTCGACCAAATCAGGTTACCCTGGTTTAGAATTGATAGTATTTCCTGAATATAGTACACAAGGGCTCAATACAAAAAAATGGACTACAGAAGAATTTTTATGCACAGTGCCTGGGCCAGAAACAGACTTATTTGCTGAGGCATGTAAAGAATCTAAAGTATATGGTGTTTTTTCAATAATGGAGAAAAATCCTGATGGTGGAGAGCCATATAATACAGCAGTTATTATTGATCCACAAGGTGAAATGATTTTGAAGTATCGTAAGCTAAATCCTTGGGTGCCAGTCGAGCCTTGGAAAGCTGGAGATTTAGGCTTACCTGTTTGTGATGGACCTGGAGGAAGTAAATTAGCTGTTTGTATTTGTCATGATGGCATGTTCCCTGAAGTAGCTCGTGAAGCGGCCTATAAAGGTGCAAATGTCTTAATTCGTATTTCTGGATATAGTACACAAGTTAGTGAACAATGGATGCTAACCAATCGTTCAAATGCATGGCAGAATTTAATGTATACATTGTCGGTAAACTTAGCGGGTTATGATGGCGTATTTTATTACTTTGGTGAAGGACAAGTATGTAATTTTGATGGGACTACTTTAGTACAGGGACATCGAAATCCTTGGGAGATTGTTACTGCTGAAGTATATCCAGAACTAGCAGATCAGGCTAGATTAGGATGGGGATTGGAAAATAATATATATAATCTAGGTTCAAGAGGATATGTAGCAACTCCTGGTGGGGTGAAAGAAAATCCATATACGTTTGTAAAAGATTTAGCTGAAGGTAAATATAAGGTTCCTTGGGAAGATGAGATTAAAGTAAAAGATGGATCTATTTATGGATATCCAGTAAAAAAAACGATTCATTCTTAGGAAAGGGAAATAAAACAAGCGCATCATATTGATGCGCTTGTTTTTGTTAATCAATAATTTGAAATTCTTTTAACTCTTTTTCGACATTTTGTAGGAGTTGTTCGCTTTTTTGAAGTACATTCGTTGGGAAAGTCTCATCATCACCATATTCAACGCCGTGAGGATAATAATGTTTTCCTAATAAGGGGGGAAGTAGTTTTACTTCAGCGTGTCTACTGCCAATGTCACCTTCAACAGCAACTCCTTGCACTCGTAAATAATAAACATCCTTTAATATTTCAAATTTATAATCGTATGTAACTCGCTCATAATCCCACTGTCCGGCAAGTACGAAGTGGTTGTTTTCCATGATTTCAGTTAAAAGAGTTAATTCAACGACGGCTCCATTAAATTTCGTATTTTTAAATTGCATATAATACCTCCTTTTTTAATGTTACACCATTATTTTTATAATAGTATGAATAATAAGAAAGTGCAATTCATATTGAGAGAAAAGGGATAATCCAGACTTTTTTCACAAAAATATGATATAGTGAAAAGAGTACGGTACACACAAAAAGAAAGAAAAGGATTTGTGTATATCTCAATTTTATGTTTTGTTCAGGAGGTATATCGTTTGAAGAAATTATTGCGTATCGTAATGATTACATTTTTAATTTTAGCTGTTGATTTATACGGGAAATTACTCGTTTCACAATATATATTAACCCCATCTCAATCAAAGCAAGAAAATAAAATTGTGAAAAAGAAAAAGCAAATTAAGGAAGACTCCTCAGACACTGTTTTAAATATGATTGGTGAAGACTCTGAAAACTTATTAGCGAAGTGGGGAGAACCCTCTCGAATAGAGCCATCTGCATACGGATATGAATGGTGGGTATACAACCAGGATTTAACTCAGTATGTTCAATTTGGAGTTTCTGAACGTAAAGTTGTAACGGCATACGCAGCTGGTGAACAAGTTAAGGTTCCACCTTATTATATAAATGAAAAATATGAAGAAGTATATAAAAAAAGTCCGCTTTCGCATGAAATTTCATTAAAAAGAGGGAAAAATAGTTATCAATTTGAGCTATCTGATACCGAAGTCATGGAACAACCGTTAATACCTGTAGAAGATGGATGGGCGCAATTGTATTTTGATCAATTTACACATGAGCTTGTTGGTGTTCGTTATATGGATGATGAAACTTTATTACGCCAAAGACCGTATCAGCTCGTTTATTCAGGTGAATTAATAGCAGAACAACCATTGACTCCAGAAAAAATAAAACAAGTAGAAAATGGGAATATGCAACAAATTTTTGATTTAACAAATATCATTCGAAGTCGTCATAAATTACCATTATTAACATGGGATCAGGAAACAGCAGATGTTGCTGTTGGTCACAGTAAAGATATGAAAGACAATAATTATTTTTCTCATGACTCACCTACATTAGGTACACTAGGAGATCGTTTGCAGCGCGGGAAAGTAGGATTTCAACTTGCTGGTGAGAACATAGCGGCGCAACATAGTGATGGAATTGCGGCAGTGCAAGGTTGGTTAAATAGTGAGGGGCATAGAAAGAATTTATTAAATGAACAATTTACAGGATTAGGTGTTGGTGTATACGATAAATTTTATACACAAAACTTTATTCGAAAATAAAGTGAAATTGTAAGCGGTGGGGTGTTAACATCACCAAATTAGTTACTTCGTATTCACTGAATTGTAGGTGGGAATCTGACCGTATGCAAATAGCAGAAAAAAAGGTGCATGAATCGTCTAAAAATAGGCGAACCATGCGCCTTTTTTTTCTTACTATATAGTAGATATACATGGAGAGGTGAGGATTATGCCAACAACAAAAGGACCGTTACATCCATCGGTTCAACAGTTTAAAGAATTTGTAAACCATCACCCTAAAATGGTTCATGAGGTTAGAAGTGGTCATAAAACATGGCAACAATTTTATGAAGAATGGTACTTACTTGGTGAAGAAGATCCAATATGGGCAACTTATAGACCGGATGGAGCGCCTGCGTTTTCTTCGGTAAAAGAAAATAAAAAAGAAAAAGATAATCGAACTGAAGAGGAAAAAACTGCTGATGTGATGGGGCAAATGCTTTCTTTTTTTAAAAAGTTGGACGTGGAACAAATGCAGAACCATTTAGCCAATGTGACGAGTGCAATTGGGAGCGTGCAACAAGTTATTCAGCAATTTCAAGGTAACCGTACGCAGCAAGAGCAAAGTACTTCAGAAAATAACCCGTTTTTCTTTCAAAAGGATTAGGGGGAAAGATGATGAGAGCAGAAATTATGGAGTTTATAAAGGCTGATGAGGATTTATCTCGCTATATTAGAGAGCAACCGTACTGGTATAGAAAATTAACACGAAATCCTGAAGAAAAAGAGGCTTTTGAGTTAGCGGCGATGCAACATTTCAAAAAAACAATACCAGATAAAGTGGAAAAGTTTCAAAATCAATTGGCCGTTGCTTCGATCATGATTGATATGTTTCAGTATATGAAGCAACAAAATGCAACCTAATTGGAAGTGAAAAATATGTCCGTCATGCAGAACTTTTGTTACAATAGAGGTTGATTATTTAAAAAGGAGTTGCAGCATGACGGAAATTTGTTTAGTACGACATGGACAAACTGATTGGAATTTTCAAGAAATTATTCAGGGGCGAGAAGATATTCCGCTTAATGAAGTTGGTAAGAAGCAAGCGAGTCAGAGTGCAGCTGCTTTACAAGAAGAAACGTGGGATATCATTATAAGTAGCCCGTTAATTAGAGCGCAAGAAACGGCTAATGAAATTGCAAAGACAGTTGGATTACAATCGATTTTATTAGATGAGCGATTTGTTGAACGGAATTTTGGAGAAGCTTCAGGGAAGCCGGTTGCGGCTGTTAGAGAGTTGATTGCTGAAGGTAAAGTAGAAGGTATGGAGCGAGATGAAGAGATTGTAGCTCGTTGCTTTGCTGCTTTAGAAGATGTTGCGACAACTCATTTTGGCAAACGTATTATTATTGTTGCTCACTCACACGCGATAAAAGCGATTTTACATGCCATTGAACCAGATGAAATTACATTTAAGACACCATTAAAAAATGCGTGTATTAGTTATGTGAAACAAAATAGTGGAAAGTGGGATGTTCTTAAATATAATATAGCGGAACATATTAATGTATAAGTGTGTACGGATATAGTGTAAAAATAGTTTCATTATATCTTTCTTTTGAGTAAGTCACTTCAATTAGTAGTTCTAATCTAAATGTGGTATGATGGATACTCGGAGGTGTCTCTCATGATTGTAGCGACGCTAGAAAGCGTATTAATATTAGATAAGGCAGAGCAGCTTGCAAAAGCGATTATCTGTTCAGATATAGCAGAAGATTATCGTAAGTATTATAGAGAATTACATGAAGATATGGAACTTCAGACGCTCATTCAGCAATTTACAGCGATGAAAGAACGGTATGAGGAAGTACAGCGTTTTGGAAAATACCATCCTGACTATACTACCGTGTCAATGAAAATGAGAGAATTAAAGCGTTCTGTGGACTTACATGATAAGGTTGCAGCTTTTAAAAGAGCAGAAACTGCTTTGCAGAAGTTATTAGACGAAGTTAGTGTAGCAATCGGTTCGGAAGTGTCTTCTTCCATTAAAGTGCCAACAGGAAATCCATTCTTTGATGCTGGTGGCTGTGGTGGAGGTTGTGGTACTGGCGGAGGTTGTGGTTGTAAAAAAACGGGGTGATGTACCCCGTTTTTTAGAAGTTGGAAGAAAACGTATACAGAGTTTGTCCTGTAATGTTATAAATTTCTGATTGGTTTTCATAGAATATAAAATATATGTTTTTAAAAGGAGAAGATGGAGAAGATTATGTTCGGGCAACGACAAAGTATGATTGTTTATTTACATTCATTGAAACATGCCAAGATTTTAAGGAAATATGGTAACATACATTACATATCAAAACGATTAAAATATGCTGTAGTATATTGTGATATGGAACAAATTGAGCATATGATGCATAAGTTGAACAAACTTCCTTTTGTGAAAAAGATAGAACAGTCGTATCGCCCGTATTTAAAAACGGAATTTGAAAATTCCCGTCCTGATCGAGCAAAAGAATACGATTATAGCTAATAGAAAAAATCCCCGGCTAAATTTAGCCGGGGATTTTTCACTTGAAATAACGTGTTATTTCATCGGAGGAATGAAATTGTTCATTCGTAAAATACCAATTAAATGATTAAAAAATAGTTCTTTTTCTGGGAAAGTTGTAGATGGTTTTACAGTAAAGGTAGCCACTTTTTTTCCGAGTTGTTCTGCCGTTTCTTCAAATAAAATGACACGTTTACTTTTTTTATTTTCAAATACAGGAATGCCTTCACGACATATGTATAATGGTTGGAAATCACCAGTAGTAGTTGGTTTTAATATTACAACAAGCGAACATACTTTTTTATCGTTTTTTATCGTTTCAAATTGTAACATATGTGCTATACGTTCTTGATTTGTTTTGGCAATTTCAAGTAATTCATATAAATCAGAGTAGCCTTCTCCAAGTTCTATAAAGCGTTGAATCATATCTTTTCCTCCTCTTTCTTTTACTGTACCATTTCACTTTTTAAATGAAAAGCACACAAAGAAAAAAAACCCTGCATAGCAGGGCCCTTCTTATACTAGCATGTACTAGTAAGAAGGCAAAGGGAGAGGAGAAACCGGAGGAAGAACTTATGGGGAAACGTAAGTCTTCTCCGCGGTTGGCAACAACATCGAAGATGATGTTGTTATAATTATTTATGTCCAATCTAAATGAAGATATACATAATGAAATTAAATTTTATGTTGGGCTTTTTATTTTTCTTTTTTTTATTTTGTGATAGGATAAAAAAGATAAAGTGGAACTAATATACATATTGGGTTCATATTAGTGAATGATGAGATGAATACATAAAAATAACGAGAGGTTATTTGAGGCCGAGTTTTCCTATAGTTAGGTGAATGTGGTTTGTTAACGGTTACCGAAGTGGGAATGGCTTTCTATAATCGCTCGATAGATTGAAATAAAGGTAGTGACAACAGATGAGAGTAGTTTCAGGAAAATGTAAAGGACACCCACTTAAAGCGGTTCCTGGTAATACAACACGTCCAACGACAGATAAAGTAAAAGAATCTATTTTTAATATGATAGGTCCTTATTTTGATGGTGGTATCGCCCTTGATTTATTTGGTGGTAGTGGTGGTCTTGGAATTGAGGCTTTGAGCAGAGGGATTGATAAAGCAATTTTTGTTGATCGGGATAGTAAAGCGATAAAAGTAATTCATCAAAATTTAGAAAGTTGTAGAGTACAGGAACAAGCTGAAGTATATCGAAATGATGCTGAACGTGCAGTAAAGGCGCTAATAAAACGTGAAATGTCATTCGATCTTATATTGATAGATCCTCCATATAAAGAGCAAAAAATTGTATCTTTAATTAGTATAATGGATCAACATGGATTGCTACATAGTGATGGATTAATTATGGCAGAGCATGGTAATGATGTAGTTTTACCTAATTCAATAGGAAGGCTTGTAAAAGTACGAGCTGAGAATTATGGGATTACTGCAATATCGATTTATAAGTATGAAGGTGAGGGGACAGAATGACAAGTATAGCTATTTCTTCAGGAAGTTTTGATCCAATTACCCTTGGGCATCTGGATATTATTAAAAGGGGAGCAAAAGTATTTGATGAGGTGTACGTAGTCGTTTTAAACAATTCATCAAAAAAACCATTCTTTTCAGTTGAAGAGCGATTAGAATTAATTCGAGAAGCGACAAAGGATATTCCGAATGTAAAAGTAGATTCGCATAGTGGGCTATTAGTAGAGTATGCAAAAATGCGTAATGCAAATGCAATATTACGTGGTTTACGAGCAGTTTCTGATTTTGAATATGAGATGCAAATTACTTCTATGAATCGAAAATTAGATGAAAATATTGAAACATTTTTTATTATGACAAACAATCAATATTCATTTTTAAGCTCGAGTATTGTAAAAGAAGTTGCGAGGTATGGAGGAAGTGTAGTAGATCTTGTACCTCCTATTGTAGAACGTGCTTTAAAAGAAAAGTTTCAAACCCCGTTAAAGTGAACGGGGTTTTTCTTTATATGTGCGCAAAAATAATAAAATAACATATAAGTATAGACAAAATAATGTGAAAATTGGTCCATAATGTATAAAAGATGTCCAAATTTCATGTAGTATAGAAGGATGCTCGGATAAAAATACAGGAATATCTTTTGGCATAGGCGAGAAAGAACTCACTTTCTCATAAAATGGTGTCCAAAATACAAATGTAAAAATAGGGGCAAGAATACTTTGAATAATTCGTGCGAAAAAATAGGGTTTAAATCGGATATCTGTTTCAGCTAATATGCTAGCAACTTGTGCCTGAATAGAAAGACCACTAAATGCTAAAATGAAGCTTGTTACCATAGCTTGTTGTAAGAGCGGTGTTTCATTTATTTGACTAATCATTTGGCTTCCGAGTGTCATTTCGAAAATACCTGATAATATAGGTATACTAAAATCTGTACTTAGTTGGAAGAATGATAAAATATGTTGCATAATAAAAGAAAGAGCTGCTGTAATGTGAAATACAGTAATCATTTTATTTAACACAGAGAATAAAATAATAAATCCGCCAATCATAAGTAATGTTTGAATAGAAGAAACAATGGCATCCCCAAGTAATTTACCAATTGGTCTTTTTTCTTGTAAGCGTGTCTCGTGAAGGATTAAAAAAGGGTTTTGAAAGCGACGTTTTTTTGTAGTGTGTGTATTAATTTTGTAAGCGGTATTATCGCCGTAAAAACGCATAATTAATCCGACAGCAAAGTTACTGAAATAATGGGCAGCGGCTAATATAATTCCTAATTTCGGATTATTAAAAAAACCGATAGACACAGCACCGAAAATAAAAAGTGGATTAGAAGAATTTGTGAAAGAAACGAGGCGCTCCGCTTCAATCTGAGTTAAAAGATTGCTTTTTCGTAGTCTAGCGCTTAATTTGGCGCCTGCAGGGAAACCAGAAGCCATTCCCATCGCCCAAACAAATCCGCCTATCCCTGGAACGCGAAAAAGTGGGCGCATGAGTGGTTCTAATATAACGCCAATAAATTTTACAACACCGATACTAATTAGAAGTTCCGCAATGATGAAAAACGGTAATAGTGAAGGGAATACAACTTCCCACCATATATTTAACCCGCGAATAGAAGCTTGCAAAGCGGCTTGGGGGTGGAGTACAAGAGAAAAGGTTAAAAATAGCGTTGATATGGTAAGGAAAGCGGTTTTCCATTTTTCATACATGTAAGTAAATCCCCCTTTGTCCCAAAAAACGTTCATTTCAGTATACGTGGATACGTAGTGAATTTAGACCATAAGTATGAAAAAGGAATGAAAAAAATTAAAGGGTGAGAAAAATGAAAGAACCAAAGATTGGTTTAGCACTTGGGTCTGGAGGAGCGAAAGGGTTTGCTCATATTGGTGTAATAAAGGTTTTAAGGGAAGCGGGTATCCCTATTCACATGATTGCAGGAAGTAGTATGGGGGCGCTAATAGGTACGTTTTATGCGGCAAGTAGCAACGTTGAAAGATTGTATAAATTGGCATCTGTTTTCAAGCGGAAGTATTATTTAGATTTCACGGTACCGAAAATGGGATTTATTGCTGGAAAACGTGTCAAAGATATGATTAAAATGTTTACATATAATAAAAATTTAGAAGAGTTAGATATCCCGACGGCTGTTGTGGCTACTGACATATTGAAGGGGGAAAAAGTGGTTTTTACAAGTGGGCCAGTTGCAGATGCGGTGAGGGCTAGCATATCTGTTCCTGGAGTGTTTGTACCAGAAAAAATAGATGGAAGATTATTAGTGGATGGTGGAGTCATTGATCGCATCCCAGTATCGGTTGTGAAAGAGTTAGGGGCCGATATTGTTATCGCTGTTGATGTATCTCCAATTAAGGTAAATGGCGATGTTACGTCCATTTATGACGTAATCATGCAAAGTATTGAAATTATGCAGCATGAGCTTGTAATGAATCGGCAAATTGCATCGGATTTAATGATGCGACCAGCTGTAGAGCAATTTAGTTCACGTGCTTTTACAAACATTGAAGACATTATTCGAGTTGGAGAAGTAGAAGCAGAAAAACATATTTCAAATATTTATTTATTAATTGAGCAGTGGAAGGAGAAACATAATGTTTAAGCGTTTTCGGTTTATATATGCAATCTTAATAGGGGTTATATTGGCGATGTTACTTGTTTACGTACGTTTACCGTATTATATAACAAAACCAGGAATGGCTGCCAAATTAGAGCCTTATGTTCAAGTTGAGGGTGGAACGAAAGAATCTGGTGATTTTATGCTTGTTACGGTTTCAATGGGACCAGCAAATGTGGTGAATTTAATAGCGGCACAGTTTAATAAATATACACATATTTCGAAAGCGGAAGAAATATTGCAAAAAGGTGAGAGTGATGAAGAATATCAATTTCGCCAAAATTATGCGATGAAAGATTCACAAAATGCAGCAATTTATAATGCATATAAACGTGCAAATCGCTCAGTATCTTTTGAAAATAAAGGTGTATTAGTTGCTGGTGTGGCAAAAGGAATGCCGTCAGAAGGAAAGCTTAAGCTTGGTGATGTTATTATAGCTGTTGACGGAAAAACGTTTGAAAAGACGGAGCAATTTATTGAATATATGACAGGGAAAAAAGAAAATGATGCTGTAAGTATTGAGTACATGAGAAATGGAAAACAATTGAAAGAGAATTTAAATGTAAAGACGATTCCTAATGGGAATGGACGTGTCGGTATAGGTGTTTCTATCGTTACGGAAAGAGAATTAGTGGTCGATCCGAAAGTGAAAATTAATTCTCATGAAATTGGTGGACCATCCGCAGGTTTAATGTTCACATTAGAAATATATAATCAACTTGTGGAAGAAGACTTAACGAAAGGACATGAAATAGCTGGAACAGGTACAATTAATGAAAAAGGAGAAGTGGGCCCGATTGGTGGTATAAATCAAAAAGTGGTGGCTGCTAGCGATGCTGGGGCTGAAGTGTTCTTTGCGCCAAATGAAAAAGGTGCGGAGAAATCGAACTATAAAGATGCACTTGAGACTGCAAAGGATATTAAAACAAAAATGAAAATTGTACCAGTGGATACGCTGGATGATGCGTTAACATATTTAGAAAAGATGGATAAGGAAAAAACCTCTCTGAAATAGAGAGGTTTTTTATAGGAATTTTGTAGTTGTTTCATCATAGCGAATAGGATGGTGTGTTATATCCTGTTTTAATAGTTGTGTGCGTAACGGTTCGTGCATGATGGAGAAATATACAGAGTTTGCTTTTTTCTCTATATCTAAAGCGGCATGGTCGAATGTTTTTGTATGAGTAAGGATTGGAAGTTCGATTTTTTTCTTATTTTTTGAAAGGTAAGTTTGTCCTTTTTGTGACATGCCTAGCAGGCGAATATATGGTGCGTGTTGTTCTATATTTGCGCTACGTATATCCTCTTTTGTTGTGTTTGTTAAAATGTGTGTACAAGCTCTTTGTAATCTAGTCCATGTATAACGTTTTGTTTTTAATGCTTCCATGAATGAATAGAAGGAGGAACTGTTTTGTATTTTTGATAAAATACGATGCTCTAAACCTTCTTCTATTTCATATATATGTCGTAAGTCCCCTGGAGACATCGTCATGAGTCTATATTTAAAAAATGAAAAGTATTGTTCCCAATTATGTAATATCCCGTAGTTTTGTTTGTAATTTGCTAAAAGCGAAGTGGTTGCCTGTGGGAGAAAAGGTTCAATTGTTGTAAATGATCCTTCTTCGCTAAAGAGTTGTTTTCGGATGCTTGTCGCGCTTGCAATATGTTGGTCATTAAATGTTTCATCGTGATAATGAGAGGCAAATCTTTTTATAGTTTGAGCTTGTATAGAGCTATTTTGTGACAGAATTGCTTTCATATATTGGAAGCCTAAAATATTATTTGGTTGTGACATATCTATGTTTTTTTCAGATGTTAAAATGTGTGAGAAAGCATCCGATGTTGCTTTTGCATAACTATTACCAGCGTCCATGAATTGTTTTACAAGGCAGTTAAAAGTCTCTTCTTCGTTTTTTTGTATGGAGATGGTATTATAAAAATTTTCGATTTGTCCATCCTCACTACCGAAACAAATTTCGGAAACACGTAGGGCATTTAAAATGGAAATAGCACCATTTGCGAAGGTTTCAGCCTTTTGTGTTGCAAAGACGTATGGAAGCTCTACAACAAGGTCTACGCCGTTTGCTAAGGCCATTTTAGTGCGATACCATTTGGAAATGAGTGCGGGCTCACCACGCTGTAAAAAAGGACCACTCATAACGGCAATTATTATATCGGATTGTGTTAACTTTTTTGTCTGTTGCACATGATAAAGATGACCGTTATGAAAAGGGTTATATTCAACAACAATACCACCAGCTTTTATGGTAATCTCTCCTTTCGATGTAGCATCTTTTTGAAAAACGTGATACTCTATATATTATTTACTATGATGACTTCATTATAGTGTAAAGAAAAAACATTGACAAATATAAAATGGCTAGCTATAATTTTGTTTGTTGCCTTGAGGTGATATGATATGAAATGGTCCATCCATCAATTGAATAAATTGAGAAATAAAGGATTGACATTGGATGAGATGGTAGATGTAAGTGAGCTAAAAGAGGTCGAGAAAGATATTCGTGAAATTAATCCTGTTCATGTAACGGGAAGAGTTGATTTTGGCTCCGGTAAGTTTACGTTTCATCTACATATAACTGGAAGCATGGTTTTACCATGTTCTCGCTCTTTAGTAGATGTGACATTACCATTTGACATTAAAACAACTGAGGTGTTCCAAACTTCACAAGAAGAATTTGAAACTGAAGCTGAAATTCATTCTTTAGAAGGAGAAGTACTTGACTTACTGCCCGTAATCAAGGAAAATATACTTTTGGAGATTCCAATGCAAATTTTCAGTGATGATGTTTCTGGTGGAGCACCGACGCAAGGTCAAGACTGGCAAGTGATTTCGGAAGAAGACAAAGAAAAGACTGTTGATCCAAGATTGGCAGGACTTGCAAAGTTTTTTGACAAATAATCGGAAGACTGGTTCAGGCCTTCATATGAAAATAACTATTTCTTTTAAGGAGGTGGGAAGAATGGCTGTACCTTTTAGAAGAACTTCTAAAACAGTAAAAAGAAAGCGTCGTACGCATTTCAAATTATCAGTACCTGGTATGGTAGAGTGCCCAAGCTGTGGTGAAGCGAAATTAGCTCACCGTGTATGTAAAGCATGCGGTACTTACAAAGGTAAAGAAGTAATCAGCAAGTAATTGCGGGAAAATAAACGCAGAAGATATCTTCTGCGTTTATTTTTTTTGTCTTAATCTTTAGTTGTTGTATTCTATCTTTTCTAGTAACTGCATATGCTTAATAAAAAATGCATAGGGAGGACTAGAGAGATGGCGACAACAAGACAAGATGCTTGGACTGATGATGAAGATTTGCTTCTGGCAGAAGTAGTACTCCGGCATATTCGAGAAGGTGGAACACAACTTTCTGCCTTTAAGGAAGTGGGAAAAAATTTATCTCGTACACCAGCAGCATGTGGGTTTAGGTGGAATTCTTACGTAAGAAAGCAATATAAAGAACGTATTGAGGAAGCAAAGCAACTTCGTAAAGTAGAACATTATGAAGTGAAAGAGACAAAGGTGTTAGAACCTACGTCAATTACGTTGAATGATGTTATTGATTTCTTGCAAAATTATAAAGATGAAAACTCTTTAACGGTGTTGCAACAACAAGTTGAATCATTACAAACAGAAAGAGAGCGCCTTCTGGAGCGATTATCAGTATATGAAGAAGAGTATAGAACATTACTTGATTATATCGATCAAAAAAGAAGTGTAATGGTAGCGGAAAGAAACAATGCTCGCTCGAATGAGAAGTTAGAGAAGCTTAAGAAATAAAAAACAGCTGTTATACAGCTGTTTTTTATTTCTTAAGCCGATTCTTCGTTTGTAACCGCATTCAAATTTGTTTCTGGATGCCAAATATAAAAATCACCATCAGTTACTGATACGGGGTTGAAATTTAATTTATTCCAAAAACCAGCTGAATGAATACGTGCTATTGTTTTAATAGGAAATTGCATTTGTTTCGCATGATTTACAAGCATTTGCCCGAATCCTTGTTTTTGAAAAGTTGGTAATACTTCAAGTTTATAAAGTTCTAGGTAAGGACCTGTAATTTCGAATGGTTCTCCGCCGTTTCTTTTCATATATAGACTCATACGTGCGATTAGTGATCCACCATAATAAATGCCATAAAATGGAGATTCACTGTCGTTTTCAATAATGTTTGCTTGCAATTCTTCCAGCATAGATAGTTCTTGGGCTCCGCACCCTTTAAATTTTTTGAATTCATCTAACGTTTTATAATTGATGAGCAAGCGCTCAACTTTTGGGAATCCCATTACATCACATCCTTTTGTTATCTTGTTGAATGCAGAAAAGTAAAAATATTTACAATAATAGTATAACTCATTTTTTTATTTTTATGAAGAAGATAGTATATTTCTTTTATTATTTTTTTGAGGATTTGCTAAACTAAGAGTATAAGTGTATTAATAGGCAGTATTATACATAGCGAAAAAAGAGAGTGTATTTGTTTGGCAGAGGACAACGAAATTATAGGGCGTGCTCATGTACTTTAAAAAGATATAAAAAGGAGGGGAGGCAAGGGCGCTTAATGTGAATCCCTTGTGTGAAAATGAAAATTGGAATTGTCGGACCAGGTGCTATTGGTCTATTGTATACATTTTATTTACAAAAAAGTAACCAAGATGTTACGTTGTTTACAAGAACGGCTAAGCAGGCTGAAGAGTTGAATGAAACAGGTGTAACTTGTATTAGAGATGGAAGATGTGAAACAGTATATCCATCTGTTTTACCGATAGAAAGTATGGTAGCACAAAATTTAGATTATATATTTATTTCTGTGAAGCAATATCATATAGATGACGTACTACCGTTTGTGGAAGGGGCATCATCATTAATCTTTTTGCAAAATGGAATGTCGCATCTTCAAAAGATGCTGAAAATAGGGAGTGAAAATATAGCTGTTGGTATTGTAGAACATGGTGCGAAAAAAGAGGGAGGGCATATCGTTCATCATACTGGGATAGGGGTAACAAAATTTGGAGTGGTTTGTGGTCAATCTATACATTTCAAGAAAATATGCCGTTATTTTCCTGTTACTTATTTTCCAGTTCAAATAGAAACGGATTGGGAAGAGATTATGCACAAAAAATTAGTAGTAAATGTATGTATCAATCCATTGACAGCACTATTGGGAGTTAAGAATGGTGAATTAATCACGAATCGTTTTTTTTATCAAATGATGGAGCAAGTGTTTCAGGAGGTCGCATTTCTTATTAGAGGAGAAAAAGAAATGGTATGGCAAATGGTACGAAATGTGTGTGAAGGAACGTCTCGTAATACATCCTCTATGTTAGCGGATGTAAGAGCGAATAGACAGACGGAAATTAATGCGATTGTTGGATATGTATTAGAAGAAGCTAAGAAACAGCAACTACCAGTTCCGACACTTCAATTTTTGTTCGATGCAATAAAAGGGTTAGAAACAAGAGTATAAGTGTTATTCTTTGCTTTTACGTGAAACATTGACTACAATGTGGATTGGTGAGAGAACTGGATACGAAAGGAAGAATTATATGGAGATAAAAGAAATCTCTGTTCCGCAACAAGGTGTTGTAGCGGACTATATGAACGGTAAAAAAGAGATACAGTCATGTTTTGATTATATGTTAACAGAAGATGCTTTTAAACAACGTTTACATGATTTGCGTGAAAGGGAGTTTTTCCGCCAAGATTTAGTAGCGCATTTATTAGAATATAATACAAAATTACAAGCGGGAGAATCTACACTTCAAAATGTAAAAGCGCTTGGAGATGAAAATACATATGTTGTTATAGCTGGACAACAAGCAGGGTTATTAACTGGACCGCTTTATACAATTCATAAAGTTATTTCAATTTTACAGCTTGCAAAGGAAAAGGAAGAAAGTTTAGGAGTTAAAGTTGTCCCTGTCTTCTGGATTGCGGGTGAAGACCATGATATGGATGAGATTAACCATACTTTTGTAGCGAAAAATAAAAAGATGAAAAAAACTATTTTTTATGACCGTAATCCGAAAAAAGCGAGTGCTTCTGAGTCTGAACTTTCTGTTGAAGATTGTAGAAATTGGATTGAAGAGATTTTTAAAACATACCCAGAAACAAATTTTACAAAGGATGTATTAAAATTTGTTGATGATGCTTTGAAAAAATCGAATACGTATGTAGATTTCTTTGCTCATCTTATTACGAAAATCTTTGCTAATTCTGGTTTAATCCTTGTTGATTCACATCATCCTGAATTAAGAAAGTTAGAAATTCCATTTTTTAAGCGAATTATAAGTAAGTATAAAGAGATACAAGAGGGGCTTCGTAATCAGCAAGAAGTAATTAAAGAACTAGGATACAAACCGATTATTGAAACGAAGTCTCATGCAGTGCATATATTCATGGAAATAGATAATGAACGAGTATTGCTTGAAGATCAACAAGGTAAGTTTGTTGGAAAGGATGGGGCGCATTCCTTTTCATACGAAGAGTTGATTGAAGAGATGGAGAGAAATCCAGCACGTTTTAGTAATAATGTTGTAACACGTCCTCTTATGCAAGAGTATGTATTTCCTACGCTCGCATTTATTGGAGGTCCAGGAGAATTAGCTTATTGGAGTGAATTACAACAAGTATTCCATACTGTCGGTTTTCAAATGCCACCTGTCGTTCCTCGTCTTACAATTACTTATGTGGAGAGAGATATAGCGACGGATTTATTTGATTTGCAATTGAGAGAAAGTGATCCGTTTTTAAATGATGTCGATAAATTGCGTGAAAACTGGTTGTCTAATCAAATAGAGGAACCGATTGATGCTCATTTTGAAAAGGCGAAAAAAGAAATTGCCGATATTCATACATCTTTACAGCAATTTGTAAAGAAAATAGAGCCAGGGTTAGGTGCGTTTGCAGGGAAAAACGAATTGAAAATTAATGAACAAATTGAACTGCTGGAAAGAATGTTGAAAAGAAATGTTGAGAAAAAGTATGAGGTTCAGCTAAATAAATTCCGCCGTATACAATTCGCACTTCGTCCATTAGGTGCACCGCAAGAACGTGTGTGGAATGTATGTTATTATTTAAATCAGTTTGGTTTGGATTTCGTTGATCGTGTAATGGAAAACCCTTTTTCTTGGGACGGAAAACATCATGTTATAAAACTATAAAATCTTGCTCTTTGGAGCAGGATTTTATTTTTATTCCGTTGAATTTACTGTGAAGTGATTTTTTTCTGAATTATCAATCAAAAAAGTGTTAAATATGGCAATTGTGTTGGATACTTAAATATATGACAAAATAGCACAAAATGTAAACGTATTATTCGCTTTTTCGACAGTTTTTTATTTAAATTCCCGCAAAAGATGATAAAATTTAGTATATAATAAAAGAAAATAGCGATTTGTATAGTATGTTGCCTTTGTTGGTAAGTTAAATGAGTCGTTCTTTCGTATTATTTCATTCTCTAAGCGTGAAATATGTGTTTAGAGGAAGGGATACATTCAACATAATTAATTGGAAAAAGAGTAGGTGCAACAATGTTTAAACACGTAACAGTGCTTTTAAAGGAAACAGTAGACGGCTTAGATATAAAGCCAGATGGTACATATGTAGATTGTACACTGGGGGGAGGAGGACATAGTTCTTATTTATTATCCCAATTAACTGAAGGTGGAAAATTAATAGCGTTTGATCAAGATGAGATAGCGATTCAAAACGCGAAAGAAAAGTTCTCTTCATACGGTGAACAGTTTATAACAGTAAAGAGTAACTTCCGTTATTTAGCTGAAAAACTGCAGGAAATAGGTATAACAGAAGTAGACGGTATTTTATTTGATTTAGGTGTTTCATCCCCACAATTAGATACACCAGAACGAGGCTTTAGTTATCATCATGATGCACCGCTAGATATGCGGATGGATCAAGATGCCCCATTAACAGCGTACGATGTTGTAAATAGCTGGTCATATGAACAACTTGTAAGGATTTTCTTCCAATACGGTGAAGAGAAATTTTCAAAACAAATTGCAAGAAAAATTGAAGCTTATCGTGAGAATAAAGCTATTGAAACGACAGGAGAATTAGTAGAGCTAATTAAAGAAGGTATTCCGGCTCCTGCTCGCAGAACGGGTGGGCATCCTGCTAAGCGAGTGTTTCAGGCAATTCGTATAGCTGTAAATGATGAATTAAAAGTATTTGAAGAAGCATTGGAATCTGCTATTGAGATGGTTAAGCCAGGTGGAAGGGTTAGTGTTATAACATTCCATTCATTAGAAGATCGTATTTGTAAAACAACGTTTAAGCGAAATAGTACAACGCCACAATTGCCGCCAGGATTACCGATTATTCCTGATGAATTTAAGCCGAAATTAAAGCTTATTACAAGAAAACCGATTTTACCTTCTGATATAGAGCTAGAAGAAAATAATCGTGCGCGTTCTGCGAAGTTGAGAATCGCTGAAAAACGATAAAAGGGAGAGAGAGGTATGACTAATTTAGCTGTAAAGTACAAACAACAAGCGCAAGAAGAGGTGCAAATTCAAACGCCCCCACAGCAGATGGCTAAGCCGAAGGTTAAAGCGAAAATTACAAGAATCGAAAAACTGTTGTATGTAGCGTTTATTGGCTTTTTATTGTATGCCTGTGTCGCGTTTATTGGAAATAAAGCAGGCCTTTATCAAGTTAATGTAGAAGCAGCGACGATAGAAGAAAAAATTGTACAGCAGCAAAAAGAAAATCAAGAATTACAAGCTGAAGTAGAGAAGTTAAGTCGCTATGAACGGATCGCTGAAGTTGCAAAAAAACACGGGCTAGAAATTAATGCGAATAATGTGAAAGGCCTCAAATAAGGCAATAGGTGTGAAGGAACGATGAAGAAGAATATGACTAAATTTCATACCAATAAGGGAGCAGGTTATTTTATGATATTTTTCCTCCTGCTCTTTTTGCTGTTATTAGCCCGATTTTTTTACATACAATCAACAGGAACAGTTCATAATCAGGATTTAGATGCACTTGCTAAACAAAAGCATAGTAAAACAGGAGTTCTTGAAGCGAACCGAGGAACCATTTATGATCAAAACGGTCATGTGTTAGCGCAAGACGCAAACTCTTACAAAATGGTAGCTGCACTAAAAGGTGCTAACTCAGTTGAGAATAAAGAAGATACTGCAAAGAAAATTGCAGGAGTACTTGGAAAAGGCGAAGAGGATATTTTAGCTTCTTTAAACAAGGAAGGTAGAAGTCAAGTCGAATTTGGAACGTTAGGCAAGGATTTGACGAAAGAAAAGAAGGAACAAATAGAAGCGTTGAAGTTGCCGGGAATATCTTTTATTACAGAAAATGCAAGGGTGTATCCAAACGGTGATTTTGCATCTTACGTTATAGGTCATGCAAAACCAAATGAGAATGGAACCTCGGTAGGTCAATTTGGCATAGAGAAAAGCTTGGATAAATACTTAAGTGCTTCGAACGGAGAAGTAGCATATACAGGTGATCGTAAAGGTGTGTCCCTTGATGGGGGAAAAGTTAATGTAAAGGCACCTAAAAATGGAGATAACGCTTATTTAACAATTGATCAACGTGTCCAAAGTTATTTAGAAGACGCGATGAAAGCAGCAAGTAAGCAATATGAGCCAGAAAGTTTAATAGGGATTGTTGCAGATCCGAAAACTGGGAAAATATTAGCGATGTCTACTAAACCTAGTTATGACCCTAATGATCGCCAAATTAAATATTTCTTCAATGACGCGATTGCCAATGCATTTGAACCTGGATCAACAATGAAAATTTTTACGTTAGCGGCAGCTATTAATGAAGGTGTGTACAAAGGACAAGATTATTATCAATCCGGGACATATCAAGTCGGAAATAGGAAAATAAAAGATCATAATGGCGGTGCTGGTTGGGGCTCTATCACGTTTGATGAAGGGGTAGAGCGTTCTTCAAACGTAGCGTTTGCAATTTTAGGAGATCAAAAACTTGGTCCAGAACGTTTCCGAAAATATATTCATAGTTTTGGATTAGATGAAAAAACGAACATTGATTTATCAGGTGAAGGATCGAATACAATTTTATTTGATCAGCAAATACAACAAGTGACAACAGCTTTTGGACAAGGTTCCACTGTAACACCAATTCAGCTTGTACAAGCTGCAACGGCCATTGCAAATGATGGGAAAATGATGAAACCTTATGCAATTGATAAAATTGTAGATCCGATAACAGACAAAGTAAAATTAGAACATAAGCCAGAAGAAGTAGGAAAACCTGTTACAAAGGAAACAGCAGCGCAAGTAAGACAGTTATTAGAACGTGTTGTTACATCTCCGAAAGGTACAGGGACAGCTTATAAAATTGATGGATATTCAGTTGGTGGTAAAACAGGTACAGCGCAAATTCCGGATGGAAAAGGCGGCTATATGACAGGAAGACAGAATTATATATTCTCATTCTTAGGTATGGCACCAATGGACGATCCACAACTTGTCGTGTATGTAGCTGTTAAACAGCCGAAATTAAAAGATGACGAGAACGGCGCACAACCTTTAGCTGATATTTTTAAATATGTAACAAAAAATAGTTTAGAGTATTTAAAGATTAAGCCAAATGAAGTGAAAGATCCGAAAAAACATCTGAAAGAACAACAAACTACTGTTCCAGATGTAACTGGTAAAACGATGGCTGAAGCGGGGAAAGCGATTGATAAAGCAAAACTTCGTCCAATCGTACTAGGTGAAGGGAAAGTACAGCAACAAGTACCAAAAGCGACTGAACAAACATTAAAAGGCGACCGAGTCTTCTTGGTAGGAGATAAGCCTACAATGCCAAATATACAAGGATGGGCACTGCGTGATGTTATGAATTTAGCGAAGACATTACAGCTTAACTTGAAACCTTCTGGTACAGGATACGTAACAGAACAAAGTGTGGCGGAAGGAACATTATTACAACCTGGTACAGAATTAGGTGTCACACTCGTACCGCCACTCGAACCACAGCAAGAAGCAGAAAAGCCGTAATGGTAAAAGAGAATAAGTTCTAATTAAATAAGTACAAGCATATATTGGAACAAGCTAGGCGTAAGGGAGGCTTGTTCCGATATGCGTGTATCAAATGTAACAGTTAGAAAACGACTTATTTTTATACTTATATCAGGTATACTTATTTTCACTATTATCGATATTCGTCTTGGATATGTGCAATTTTTTCTTGGGAATATGTTAACGGATCGTGCGAAAGATTCATGGAGTCGTAATATTACTTTTGAACCCGAACGTGGGAAAATTTTAGACCGAAATGGTGTGGAACTTGCCACGAATAAAAGTGCTCCAACTGTCTTTGTTGTACCGAGGCAAATTGAAAAACCAGCAGAGACTGCAGAGAAGTTAGCTGCAGTATTAGGTGTGGAAAAAGATGAGATTTATAAAAGGATTACAAAAAAAGAATCGATTGTAAGGTTAGATAAAGGCGGAAGGAAAATATCACATGACAAAGCGAAAGAAGTACGAGGATTAAGTTTGAAGGGCGTGTATATCGCAGAGGATTCTATCCGGTACTATCCATTTGGAAACTTTTTATCACATGTATTAGGTTTTGCAGGTAGCGATAACCAAGGTCTTATGGGACTAGAAAAATATTATGATAAAGAGCTAAATGGGGACAAAGGTCATGTGCGTTTTTTTGCAGATGCGAAAGGACAAAGGATGCCTAATGTTGGTGATGATTTCAAAAAGCCAGAAGCTGGTTTAAATTTAGGATTAACAATCGATGCGCGTATTACAAGGATTATGGAAAGAGAAATGAATATTGCGGAGTCAACTTATAATCCTGACGGTATGATTGCGATTGCAATGAATCCTAAAAATGGTGAAATTTTAGGTATGTCTAGTCGACCGAGTTTTGACCCAGCGGATTTTCAAAGTGTCTCTCCAGAAGTGTATAACAGAAATCTACCTGTATGGAGTACGTATGAGCCTGGTTCAACATTTAAGATCATTACATTAGCTGCAGCATTGAATGAAAATTTAGTAGACTTAGAGAAGGATACGTTTTATGATGATGGAGCAGCTGAAGTAGGTGGAGCTAGATTGAAATGCTGGAAAGCAGGAGGTCATGGCAGTCAAACGTTTTTAGAAGTCGTTCAAAACTCATGTAACC
The DNA here is from genome assembly GCF_056158125.1 of Bacillus sp. EB V-12. Classification (NCBI taxonomy): domain Bacteria; kingdom Bacillati; phylum Bacillota; class Bacilli; order Caryophanales; family Bacillaceae; genus Bacillus; species Bacillus sp. EB V-12. The sequence goes on from NZ_JBUXJL010000001.1 coordinate 707,653, forward strand.
CGGGATTTATTGAACTTGGTGATCGCCTTGGTAAAGACCGATTATTTAAATACATTCGTAATTTTGGTTTTGGGCAGAAGACTGGAATTGACTTGCAAGGTGAAGGCAGTGGGATTTTATTTAATTTAGATAAAGTTGGTCCAGTAGAGCAAGCAACAACTTCATTCGGCCAAGGGGTTTCTGTTACACCAATTCAACAAGTAGCAGCTGTAGCGGCGGCTGTAAATGGTGGAACATTGTATCAGCCGTATATAGCTAAGGAGTTTATTGATCCGAAAAATAATCAAGTTGTTAGTAAAAAGACACCTGTTGAGAAAAGAAAAGTTATTTCCAAGGAAACTTCAGAAAAAGTTCGTTATGCATTAGAGAATGTTGTAGCGAAAGGTTCTGGTAAAGGTGCTTATATTGATGGATATCGTGTAGGTGGAAAAACGGGTACTGCTCAAAAGGTGAAAGATGGTAAATATTTAGAGAATAATTATATAGTATCTTTTATCGGATTTGCTCCAGCGGATGATCCAGAGATTGTTGTGTATGTTGCTGTTGATAATCCAAAAGGGGTTACACAGTTTGGTGGAGTGGTAGCAGCTCCGATTGTCGGGAATATCCTTCGAGATGCGCTTCCTGTTATGGGAGTGAAACCGAGAAAAGAACAAGTTGAGAAAGAATATAAATGGGGCGATACACCAACTGTGGAAGTTCCGAATTTAATTGGAATGAAAAAGAAAGACTTACAAACACAACTCGTCGATTTGAAGCTTGATATAAGTGGAGATGGAGAGAAAGTAATTAAACAATCACCAGAAGCGGGAGCTAAAGTAAAAGAAGGCTCAAAAATTAGAATTTACTTCGGGAATTAAAGGTAACATAGTACGTTTTATGGTACAATTGGTGGAAGTGAGTTCTTTATAGAACAGTTACTTAATTTGAGACAGTAAGTGTCTCATTCATAAATAGGTCAGTAGCACTTACCTCCTTATATAGGAGGTAATGTGTTGCTTACTGAAAAAAAGATAAATAAACAATGTAGAGAGGGTTTAGTGAAATGAAGTTGCATACACTTGTATCATGTTTGCATGATTTTCCAGTTGTTCCAAAAGAAAATCCAGAAATCACATCTATAGAAGCTGATTCACGTAAAGTGAAAGAGGGAAGCTTATTTGTATGTATGAAAGGATATACGGTTGATAGCCATGATTTTGCTAAGCAAGCAGCGGCACAAGGAGCGGCTGCTATTGTTGCGGAAAGACCAATTGATGTTGACGTTCCAGTTGTACTTGTGAAAAATACTTTTCGTTCGTTAGCGGTTTTAGCTGATTATTTTTATGGTCAACCGACACACAAGTTACATTTAATCGGAATTACAGGTACAAATGGAAAGACAACAACATCGCATATTATGGATGAGATTATGCGAGCACATGGTCATAAAACAGGGCTAATTGGAACGATTAATATGAAAATCGGTGATGAAACATTTGAGGTGAAAAATACAACACCAGATGCACTAACACTTCAACAGACGTTTTCAAAAATGGTTGAACAAGGTGTGGACACCACGGTAATGGAAGTTTCGTCACATGCGTTAAATCTTGGTCGTGTACACGGATGTGATTACGATGTAGCGGTGTTTACGAATTTAACACAAGATCATTTAGACTATCATAAAACGATGGAAGAATATAAACATGCAAAAGGGTTACTATTTGCACAGCTTGGCAATAGTTATAATCATAATCGTGAAAAGTACGCTGTGCTGAATAGCGATGATAATGTAACAGAAGAGTATATGAGAAGTACTGCAGCAACAGTTGTAACATATGGTATTGATACAACAAGTGACATTATGGCAAAAAATATCGTTATGACGAGTGGCGGGACTACATTTACGCTTGTCACACCATATGAAAGTGTAAATGTTACAATGAAATTAATAGGTAAATTTAATGTATATAACGTACTTGCAGCAACAGCAGCAGGACTTGTTTCGGGTGTGAAATTAGAAACAATCATTGCTGTTATAAAGGATTTAGCTGGGGTTCCAGGACGTTTTGAAGTTGTTGATGGAGGGCAAAATTATACAGTTATTGTTGATTACGCACATACGCCAGATAGTTTAGAAAATGTATTAAAAACTGCAAAACAATTTGCAAAAGGTGATGTGTATTGTATCGTTGGTTGTGGCGGCGATAGGGACCGAACGAAGAGACCGATAATGGCAAGTGTTGCAACAAAATATGCAACTCATGCAATTTATACATCAGATAATCCAAGAAGTGAAGATCCAGCGGCTATTTTAGATGATATGGTACATGGTGCAAGCGGGAAAAATTATGAAATGATCATTGATAGAAAAGAAGCAATACACCATGCAATCGCTAAAGCGAAAGCAGATGATATCATTATTATTGCTGGTAAGGGGCATGAAACGTATCAAATTATTGGTAAAGAAGTTCATCATTTCGATGATCGTGAAGTTGCTAAAGAAGCAATTACAGGGCGTTTAAACAACGAAGAGTAACAACGTGAGAGGAGGACTACATGTGCTTGAGCAAGGTTTATTAGTAACGGCTGGGGTAGCATTCTTAATTTCTGTTGCCCTTTCGCCATTGTTTATTCCATTTTTAAGAAAATTAAAGTTCGGACAGAGTATTCGTGATGAGGGACCGAAGTCACATCAAAAAAAATCAGGGACACCGACAATGGGTGGTATCGTCATATACGTATCTATGATGGTAACTTCACTTATTATGGCGATTAAGTTTAATTATTTAGGTGCAGAGGTTTCGTTATTACTATTAGTGACGTTTGGTTACGGATTGATTGGATTTTTAGATGACTACATAAAGGTAGTTAAGAAGAGAAATCTTGGTTTAACATCAAAGCAAAAATTAGTAGGTCAGCTTGTTATTGCTATTGCATTCTTTTTAATTGGAAAAGGGCAAGCGTTCCACACATACATCATGATTCCGGGAACGGATGTTAAGTTTGAATTAGGTTGGGCGTATTTCGTACTTGTACTATTTATGCTTATTGGTGGATCAAATGCAGTTAACTTAACTGACGGTTTAGATGGTTTATTATCAGGAACAGCTGCTATTGCATTTGGAGCATTTAGTATTATTGCTGTGGCACAAGAGCAATTTGGAGTAGCGATATTCTGTATGGCAGTTGTAGGAGCTGTACTTGGATTTTTAGTATTCAATGCGAATCCAGCAAAAGTGTTTATGGGAGATACAGGTTCATTAGCTTTAGGTGGAGCCATTGCAGCTGTAGCGATTTTATTAAAACAAGAATTGCTACTTGTAATTATTGGCGGAGTATTCGTAATGGAAACTTTATCGGTTATCATTCAGGTCATTTCATTTAAAACAACAGGAAAACGTGTCTTTAAAATGAGTCCATTACACCATCATTATGAATTATGCGGTTGGTCAGAGTGGCGTGTTGTTGTGACGTTTTGGTCTGCAGGATTTTTATTAGCTGTGTTAGGAATTTATATCGGGGTGTGGATGTAATTGAAAACTGTAACTGAATTTCAAAATAAGAATATTCTTGTATTGGGTATTGCAAAAAGTGGTTATGCAGCAGCTACATTGTTACAAAAGCTAGGGGCAAATGTTATTGTAAATGACGGAAAGCCTTTAGCAGAGAATGTACTTGCTGCAGAATTACAAGCAAAAGGAATGGACGTTGTATGCGGTGGTCATCCTTTAGAATTATTAGAGAGAAATATTTCTCTTGTAGTAAAAAATCCAGGAATCCCGTATTCTAATCCAATATTAGTTGCTGCGAAAGAAAAACAAATTCCGATTGTTACGGAAGTTGAATTAGCATATCGTATTTCAGAAGCACCATTTGTTGGGATTACGGGGTCTAACGGTAAAACGACGACGACAATGCTGACATTTGAAATGCTAAAAGAAGGACAAAAGCATCCTGTAATTGCAGGGAACATTGGAACTGTAGCGTGTGAAGTAGCACAGGATGCAAAAGAAAATGAAGTTGTAGTTACAGAACTTTCATCGTTTCAATTGATGGGAGTAGAATTGTTCCAACCTAAAATTGCTGCGTTTTTAAATTTATTTGAGGCCCACTTAGATTATCATGGGACGAAGAAAGAATATGGTTTAGCAAAAGCAAATATTTTTAAAAACCAAACAGAAAATGATTATAGTGTAATAAATGCGGATGATGCAGATGTGATGGCTTTGTCTGCGTATTCTAAAGGTCAAAAAATCCTGTTTTCGACAACGAAAGAAATTGAAGATGGTGCGTGTATAAAAGATAACGCTCTTTATTTCAAAGGTGAAAAAGTTGTTGAAGTAAGCGATATCGTTTTACCTGGTCAACATAATCTAGAAAATATTTTAGCTGCGATGAGTATTGCGAAATTATTAGGTACTTCTAATGAAGCAATTACGGTCGTGTTAAAACGTTTTACGGGTGTAAAACATCGTTTAGAATATGTAACAACGATTAACAACCGTAAGTTTTATAATGATTCAAAAGCAACGAATATGTTAGCGACTGAGAAAGCACTATCTGCGTTTACACAACCGATTGTGTTACTAGCAGGTGGGCTTGATCGCGGAAATGAATTCGATGATTTAATTCCGTATTTCAAAAATGTAAAAGCGATTGTAACATTTGGACAAACAGCTCCTAAACTAGTAAGAGCGGCAGAAAAAGCGGGATTAGATATAATTGAAAGTGTCGATACTTTAGATGAAGCAGTGGTGAAAGCTTATGCTCATTCTAAAGATGGTGATGTCGTTCTTCTTTCTCCAGCGTGTGCAAGCTGGGATCAATTTAAAACATTTGAAGAAAGAGGAGACATTTTTATACAAGCTGTGCATAAACTTATATAAAGTAAATCAAAACATCAGTAGGCTAACACCTACTGATGTTTTGTTACATAGGGCAAAAGGTTCTGCCTAAAGAGGTGGTGTTTGTGGGTAATGAAGAAAACGCCTGATTTTATTCTCATCATCGTAACACTTTCATTGTTGACAATCGGAATGATTATGGTTTATAGTGCGAGTGCAGTTTGGGCCTCTTATAAAATGGGGGACTCATTCTTTTTTGCAAAAAGACAATTACTGTTTGCGGGTCTTGGTGTAGTAGCTATGTTTTTTATTATGAAAATTGATTATTGGGTGTGGCGTACGTATTCAAAAGTGATTTTGCTAGTTTGCTTCATTCTTCTTATTCTCGTTCTTATTCCTGGAGTAGGTCTTGTTCGAGGAGGAGCACGAAGTTGGATTGGAATCGGAGCATTTTCGATTCAACCGTCAGAATTTATGAAGTTTGCGATGATTATTTTCTTGGCAAAGTTTTTAGCAGAACGGCAAAAATTGATTACATCTTTTAAACGTGGTTTATTACCGGCTCTTAGTTTTGTGTTTCTTGCTTTTGGGATGATTATGTTACAGCCAGACCTTGGGACAGGAACGGTAATGGTTGGGACATGTATCATTATGATATTCATTTCGGGAGCGAGAGTCTTTCACTTTGCAATGTTTGGTTTGATTGGTGTAGCAGGATTTGTAGGGTTAATTGCATCAGCACCGTATCGAATGAAACGCATTACATCATATTTAGATCCGTGGTCAGATCCGCTCGGGAGTGGATTTCAAATTATCCAATCATTACTTGCAATTGGACCTGGTGGATTATTTGGGCTTGGACTTGGACAAAGTAGACAAAAATTTCTTTATTTACCTGAACCACAAACTGACTTTATATTTGCGATCTTATCCGAGGAATTAGGTTTTATTGGTGGTTCATTTGTGTTATTATTATTTAGTCTATTATTATGGCGCGGGATTCGTATCGCATTAGGAGCGCCAGATTTATATGGTACGTTTTTAGCAGTAGGTATTGTGGCGATGATTGCGATTCAAGTAATGATTAATGTTGGTGTTGTAACAGGACTGATGCCTGTTACGGGTATTACCTTGCCGTTTTTAAGTTATGGTGGATCAAGTTTGACATTAATGTTAATGGCAGTAGGTGTATTATTAAATATAAGTCGCCATTCTCGCTACTAACCCTGTTTATAAGACAGGGTTTTTCGTATGTGTGTAAAAATGCAATATGTATATAGAAATAAATATAATGGAAATAAGAAAAGAGAAGCGGAGGAGTTAGTAGTGCGTGTATTAGTGAGTGGTGGGGGTACTGGTGGTCATATTTATCCAGCTCTTGCTTTAATTAGAGAAATAAAAAAGTTAAATCCAGAAGCAAGATTTTTATATATTGGTACGGAAAATGGACTAGAGAGTACAATCGTTCCAAAAGCAGGTATACCATTTCAATCTATTGTTATAAGTGGATTTAAACGAAAAATATCATTAGATAATGTGAAAACAGTAATGCGTTTTCTAAAAGGTGTACAGGATAGTAAACGATATATTCGTCGTTTTAATCCGGATATCGTAATTGGAACGGGTGGATATGTATGTGGACCAGTTGTATACGCTGCAGCCAAATTAGGTATTCCAACTATTGTACATGAACAAAATAGTGTACCAGGTGTAACGAACAAGTTTTTAAGCCGTTATGTTGATAAAGTTGCTGTTTGTTTTGAAGCAGCTATAGAGCATTTTCCAGAGTCAAAAGTGGTAATGACAGGTAATCCACGAGCATCAGAGGTAATGGATCAAAATGGAATGAAGGGGAAACGTTCAGTTGGGCTTTCTCTTCCTAAAAAGTCTGTACTTATATTTGGTGGAAGTCGTGGGGCTAGACCGATTAACGATGCCTTCGTTGAAGCAATTGAACAGTTTGGGAACAAAAGCTACGAAATACTATATGTAACAGGTGAAGTACATTATGACAAAGTGATGGAAGCCGTGAAGCAAAAAGGGAACCCAAGCAATGTTATTATTAAGCCGTTCATTCATAATATGCCAGAGGTACTAACTGGTGTAGACCTTGTTGTTTCAAGGGCTGGGGCAACAACACTTGCAGAATTAACAGCGTTAGGAAAACCAAGTGTGTTAATACCGAGTCCGTATGTAACAAATAATCATCAGGAAAAGAATGCACGTTCAGTTGTTGATAAAGGAGCGGCAAAAATGTTACTAGAAAAAGATTTAACAGCTGAAACGCTTATTCGTGATATTGATGAGATTTTATTAGATGCACAAACATTACAAAATATGAAGCTAGCTGCTAAGCAACTAGGTATTCCAGATGCAGCAAATAAGCTGTATGAAGTAATGAATAAGCTTGTAAAAAAATAAAGTGAGGCTTTAATCAGCGGGGAGTGATTCTCTCTCGTTGATTATTACCTTTCACTAATCGGATGTTTACTGGTATCCTCATTCCGCCTAATTTCTTTATTATCGCCTAATTTTGATTTAGGAGCTGTACTGCCCGTAAATAGAGGGATAACGTTAGGTGAACGCCCTGCATATTATTGTCATAAGGAGACTTAATATGGGGGAGATTGTCTATGGAACAATTAGTAAATGAGCTTATAGAAGCAGACGTTGGTCGTGTTTTAGTTAACGAGCCGTTAGCACGTTATACAACTATGAAAATAGGTGGACCAGCGGATATTTTAATTGTGCCAAAGCATGTAGCCGGTATTGAAAAAACATTACAGTTAGTAAAACAATACAAAACGAAGTGGACTGTAATTGGTCGCGGTTCAAACCTTCTTGTATCTGATCAAGGCATAGAAGGTGTTGTTATTCGTTTAGGAGAAGGATTAGATCACTTAGAGGTCGAAAAACATAAGGTAAGAGTTGGTAGTGGATATCCTCTTATTAAATTGTCAACTTTACTTAGTCGTCAAGGGTTAGCTGGATTGGAGTTTGCAAGCGGTATTCCAGGAAGTGTCGGTGGTGCAGTATATATGAATGCAGGTGCACATAAATCGGATATATCGAGTGTATTATCGAAGGCTCTCATTCTGTTTGAAGACGGTACAATTGACTGGTTAACGAATAAAGAACTGGAGTTTTCTTATCGGGCATCTGTATTGCAAACGAAACGTCCTGGTATTGTTTTAGAGGCGGTGTTTCAATTACAGGCGGGAAAACGTGAAGAAATTGTACGTAGCATGCAAAATAATAAAGATTACCGCCGTGAAACGCAACCATGGAATCACCCGTGTGCAGGAAGTGTATTTCGGAATCCAATCCCACATTTTGCAGGAGATTTAGTAGAAAAAGCAGGGCTTCGTGGTTATAGGATTGGTGGAGCTCAAATTTCTGAAATGCATGGCAATTTTATTGTTAATACCGGGGGAGCTTCAGCGCAAGATGTATTGTCTTTAATTGAATTAATAAAACATACAATTAAGGATAAATTTGATGTAGATATGCACACAGAAGTAGAAATCATTGGAAGATAACGGTTATTCGTTCCGCTCATTATCATTTATGTTATAATAAGAAGATAAGAACGGCATGAGGAACATGCCGTTCTTTATGTTACATAGGGGGATCGTACATGAATAATAGTAAAGTGATTAAACTACAAGATCGTGTACCAAAATTGAAAAATCAAAAGAAAAAAAACAAAAAAAATGTTAATCATCGATTGATTTTATACATATCAATTTTATTTTTATTAGTGCTCTTTTTAATTTATTTTCGGTCTCCGCTTAGTAATATAAAAAAGATTAGTGTGTTTGGAAATCACTATATGACGGATGAACAAGTAATGAAGGATTCAGGCGTGACATATGATACAAGTTATTTCCGAGTGACAGCACATAAAGCTGAAGAAAACTTAACGAAGCGAAAAGAAATTAAAGCAGTAAATGTAAAAAAACGTTTTCCAAACAATATTGATATTCATATCGAAGAATATGTAACGATTGGTTATATAAATAAAGAGGGAAAATTACAACCGTTATTAGAGAATGGAAAAACACTTGATGTACTACCTAATGGAAAACTTCCTGTTGCAGCACCGATTTTCGAACCTTTTAAAGAAGAGAAAATGAAGGAGTTAATCGCTGAACTAGAAAAATTAACACCAGCTATTTTAAAATCTATTTCGGAGATTCGCTATTCACCAACGAATGCGAATGAAGATCATCTTACTTTATATATGAATGAAGGTTATGAAGTGAGCACTACAATTCAAAATTTCGCAAAACGTATGGAAGCCTATCCGCTTATTTTAAAAACAATTGAGCCAGGTAAGAAGGTATTAATTGACTTAGAAGTAGGTGCATATACGAAAGAATTAGGTGCGGAAGAAAAAAAAGAATAGAATGGTAGTTTTCGTTACTTATAGCAGAAAAAACGAAACGAATGTTCTATTATGTGTATACGAATTTAGAAGAATGGTTCATTTGATGAAAAATATGTAAAAATTCTTAGATTCATACTAGTATTGGTACAAGTTTCACTTTTCTATGAGTACATCTTAGTGTAGACTTATACTTGGCGGTAAACTTTACACTCGAAATAGAATTATTTCAAGATAAGCAGTTATTCATAGTTTACTGCGATATTCTTAATTGAATGCTAAATAAAAATAAGAAAAATATAGGGTTAAAAAAGGGAAACGTATAAAGACGTTGAATATTTTTCTTATAAATAGTAAAGTTGCGATTGTTGTTCCATATATTGAGTTGTATGGTATAAATAAAGAAGGAGGTGCCAAAGAATGAACAGCAATGAAATATATGTTAGTCTTGACATCGGTACATCCAATGTTAAAGTCATCATTGGTGAAATGGTTAATGACAGCTTAAACATTATTGGTGTTGGAAATGTAAAATCAAATGGTTTAAAGAAGGGATCGATAGTTGATATAGACGAGACTGTTCGATCAATTAAAAAAGCAATTGAACAAGCTGAGCGCATGGTGGGAATCCACATTGAGCAAGTTGTAGTAGGTGTCAATGCAAACCAGGTACAGCTACTTCCTTGTCACGGAGTAGTCGCTGTTTCAAATGAAGATCGTGAAATCGGGAATGAAGATGTCTTACGCGTTCTAGATGCAGCACAAGTTGTGTCAATTGCTCCAGAACGTGAGTTTATTGATGTGGTACCTCGACAGTTCATCGTAGACGGTCTTGACGAGATTAACGATCCACGCGGGATGATCGGTGTAAGATTAGAAATGGAAGGTACACTTATTACAGGCTCGAGAACTTTACTACATAACCTACTTCGTTGTGTAGAAAAAGCAGGTCTTGAAATTGTTGATATTTGTCTTCAACCTTTAGCGGCTGCAACAGTTGCAATATCTTCAGATGAAAAAAATAGAGGAGTAGCCCTTGTTGATATGGGGGGAGGATCTACAACTTTATCTATTTTTAAAGATGGAGAGTTACAAGCGACGAGCGTATTACCATTAGGTGGAGACCATATAACGAAAGATATTGCGATTGGGTTGAAAACTTCAACAGAAAATGCAGATCAAATTAAGTTGAAATATGGACATGCTTTTTATGATACAGCATCTGAAGAAGAGATGTTTACGGTTCCTATTATGGGAAGTGATCAAACAGAACAATATTCTCAGTTGGAATTATCGGATATAATAGAGGCTCGTGTAGAGGAAATTTTAATGTTTGTTCAAGATGAAGTGCGTAAGTTAGGAGTAAAGCAAGTGGCTTCTGGTTATGTACTAACTGGCGGAATTGCTTCTATGCCAGGTGTTCTTGATCTTGCATATGATATTTTACATGAAAATGTTCGTGTAGCAACTCCTGATTATATTGGTGTGCGTGAGCCCCAATATACAAGTGGAGTTGGATTAATTAAACATTCTTATCAAAAAGCTAAATTACGTGGGAAAAATGTGCAGGAAAAGCAAGAGCATTTTGAACCAGTACCAGCACCAGCACCAACGCCGGTACAACAGCAACCCACGAAACAAAAAACTCGTAATCAAAACAATAATAATCAAAATGATGACCGCATGATGTCAAAAGTAAAACGTGTATTCCGTTATTTATGGGATTAAAATTGGACACGAAAAATGAGGTTCTAGGGGGATTTCGACATGTTAGAGTTTGATACTACTCAAGATCAATTAGCGAATATAAAAGTTATCGGTGTCGGCGGTGGCGGAAACAATGCTGTAAACCGTATGATTGAACACGGTGTACAAGGTGTAGACTTTATCGCTGTGAACACTGATGCACAAGCATTAAATCTATCAAAAGCTGAAACAAAAATGCAAATTGGTGGAAAATTAACGCGTGGACTTGGTGCAGGCGCAAACCCTGAAGTAGGGAAAAAAGCTGCAGAAGAAAGTAAAGAACAGATTCAAGAAGCACTTCGTGGTGCGGATATGGTCTTCGTAACTGCCGGTATGGGCGGTGGAACTGGAACTGGTGCAGCTCCAGTTGTTGCTCAAGTTGCAAAAGAATTAGGTGCTTTAACAGTAGGTGTTGTAACACGTCCATTTACTTTTGAAGGACGTAAGCGTGCGACGCAAGCAGCATCTGGTATTGCAGCATTTAAAGAAAATGTAGATACTCTTATTGTAATTCCAAACGATCGCTTATTAGAGATTGTTGATAAAAATACGCCAATGTTAGAAGCATTCCGTGAAGCTGATAACGTATTACGTCAAGGTGTTCAAGGTATTTCGGATTTAATTGCAACGCCAGGTTTAATTAACTTAGACTTTGCAGACGTAAAGACAATTATGTCTAATAGAGGTTCTGCTTTAATGGGTATTGGTTCTGGTAATGGGGAAAATCGTGCTGCAGAAGCTGCGAAAAAAGCGATTTCTAGCCCATTACTAGAAACATCTATTGATGGAGCTCAAGGTGTTATCATGAACATTACGGGTGGCGCTAACTTAAGCTTATATGAAGTACAAGAAGCGGCAGACATCGTAGCTTCAGCTTCAGATCCAGAAGTAAATATGATCTTCGGTTCTGTTATTAACGAAGGATTAAAAGATGATATCGTTGTAACTGTAATTGCAACTGGTTTTGATGATAGCATTGCAACTCAACCACCAAAACCAATTATTCGTCCGAATGCGAACCACACGCAACAACAGCAACAACCAGTAGCTCAACCTTCAAAACAGCGTGAAGTAAAACGTGAAATGAAGCGTGAAGAGCCAGTTGTACATGAGCGTCATTCAGATTCAGATGATATCGATATTCCAGCATTTTTACGTAACCGTCGTAGACGATAAAAAAAGGAGCTTTCATGCTCCTTTTTGTTTTTTATGGAAAAGACCTGCTAAGCAGGTCTTTTTTTTTATTTCGTATATTTCAATATATTTTGTTTGTGAAAATAAGAGTATATCATTCTATGAATTTGTACTTTTATTTTTTACCGACAGATTATGTCTAGAAATCACAAAATAACAAAAAAACACCTCCGCAAATTGACACACTTTCCTATTGGATATGCATTATACTAGTCTCAACTTGAAAAAAGAGGTGAATTGTTTGGTTGTTTACGCCGACGTTGTTTGGTTGTTAAACGCCTGCATTGATTTTCTTTTGCTTTTATTAACAGCTACCGTGTTAAAAAAGAAAATCAAAAGATGGAGGCTTGTGTTAGGGGCATTTATAGGTTCAACTATTGTTATTTTTGCCTTTACTCCTTTTGCTTCTATGATGACACATCCAATTATGAAACTACTGTACTCGTTACTTATTGTGTATACAGCATTTGGGTTTACAACATTTAGAAATTATGCACAAACTGTTTTTACTTTTTACTTTGTAACCTTTATGGTTGGCGGAGGATTAATTGGAACTCATTTCTTTTTGCAAACGAATGAAATGGTAAATGGATTGGTTCAATCTCAGTCAATTTCTTACGGTGATCCAATTAGTTGGTTATTTGTTATTTTTGGTTTTCCAGTAATTTATTATTTTTCTAAAAAGCGTATTGAAAGCGTAGAGGTCACGAAAATACACTATGATCAAATTGTGAAAGTAAAAATTCAATTAGCCGAAGAAGAACTAGAACTCGCAGGTCTTATTGACAGTGGGAACCAACTTTATGACCCATTAACAAAAACACCTGTTATGATTATGCATGTTTCATCATTAGAACATTGCTTACCATCTTGGTTAACAGAACAAATTTATTCCAAAACAGAAATTCCTCAAATACCAGAAAATGATTCTGGTTGGGCGACCAAATTACGCTTAATTCCTTTCCGTGCAGTAGGAGTAGAGAGTCAATTTTTGTGGGCAATTAAGCCTGACAGTGTGCAAGTTGACCATGAAGGTAGTTCTATTGTTGTAAACAAAGTATTAATTGGATTAAATACACAACAGCTGTCTACTAATGGGGAGTATCAATGTATTGTGCATCCAAAAATGTTGATTTCGCAAAAAATGGTGATCGCTTAATAAATGAGAGGCGGGATAATATGATGAAATTAAAATTTTATTTAGTATACCTTTGGTATAAAGTATTGCTGAAATTAGGAATTAAGACCGATGAAATTTATTATATTGGTGGAAGTGAAGCGTTGCCACCACCGTTAACAAAAGAAGAAGAGGAAGTTCTTTTGAATAAATTGCCAAAAGGAGATCAGGCAGCAAGGTCATTACTTATTGAACGTAACTTAAGGCTCGTTGTATATATAGCAAGAAAGTTTGAAAATACAGGGATAAATATTGAAGATTTGATTAGTATAGGAACAATCGGCCTTATTAAAGCGGTAAATACATTTAATCCAGAAAAGAAAATAAAATTAGCAACATATGCATCGCGTTGTATAGAAAATGAAATTTTAATGCATTTACGTCGAAATAACAAAAATCGTTCGGAAGTTTCTTTTGATGAACCACTAAACATTGATTGGGATGGGAATGAACTGTTATTGTCTGACGTGTTAGGTACAGATGATGATATTATTACAAAAGATTTAGAAGCTACTGTAGATCGTCACCTTTTAATGAAAGCATTACACCAATTAAATGATCGTGAAAAACAAATTATGGAACTTCGGTTTGGGCTTGCTGGAGGAGAGGAAAAGACGCAAAAAGATGTGGCGGATATGCTTGGGATTTCACAGTCATACATTTCGCGTTTAGAAAAAAGAATTATAAAAAGATTACGAAAAGAATTTAATAAAATGGTGTGAAGAATAAGACCAGCCGTTATGTAGGCTGGTCTTATTCTATTTAGTTGTATTAGGAAAGATAATTTAAATAAAAAATCGTGAAAAAACCACATGCATAAAATCCCCTTCAAAGGAAATACTTTACACTGTACAGCAACTCCCGATAGGAGGGAACACTTTGACGAGAAACAAAGTAGAAATTTGCGGTGTTGATACAGCTAAACTTCCAGTATTAAAAAATGATGAAATGCGTAAATTATTTCGTGAAATGCAAAGTGGAGAGATAAGCGCAAGAGAAAAATTAGTGAATGGAAACTTACGTCTTGTACTGAGCGTCATCCAAAGATTTAATAACAGAGGAGAATATGTTGACGATTTATTTCAAGTTGGTTGCATCGGACTTATGAAATCAATTGATAATTTTGATTTAGGCCAAAATGTAAAATTTTCAACGTATGCTGTGCCGATGATTATTGGGGAAATACGCAGATATTTGCGTGATAATAATCCGATTCGCGTATCGCGCTCATTGCGAGATATTGCGTATAAAGCTTTGCAAGTAAGAGAAAAATTGATTGCAGAAAATTCAAAAGAACCAACAGCAATGGATATTGCAAAAGTGCTAGAAGTAACTCATGAAGAGATAGTATTTGCTTTAGATGCGATTCAAGATCCAGTTTCATTATTTGAACCGATTTATAATGATGGGGGAGATCCTATCTTTGTTATGGATCAGTTAAGTGATGAAAAACAAAAGGACGAGCAGTGGGTTGAAGAATTAGCATTGAAAGAAGGAATGAAGCGTTTAAATGATAGAGAGAAAATGATTATTAGAAAACGTTTCTTCCAAGGAAAGACACAGATGGAAGTTGCAGAAGAAATTGGGATTTCCCAAGCGCAAGTATCACGTTTAGAGAAGTCAGCTATTAAACAAATGAATAAAACGATTCAAGGATAAGGTCTCACCAATTATGGTGAGACCTTTTTATATGTAATATGGTTTGTGCTCATAGTAGGGGATTAGTGTTCATATAATGAAACTAGCATGGTGTTTCGTATAGATGGCTTCCTGTAAATATGAGAAACAGTTTCCAATTTGTCATATAAGGGAGAGGATAAAAATGGTGATACGAATTTCAGAGTTACAGATGAAGGATGTTATAAATATTTCAGATGGAAAAAGGATTGGGAATATTGGAGATATTGAAATTGATATGAACACAGGGCAAGTTTGTTCTGTTATTATTTCCAAACAGACACGTATGCTAGGTATTTTTGGAAAAGATGTTGAGATTGTAATTCCTTGGAAGGAAATTGTGAAAATTGGGGAGGATGTCATACTTGTAAGAGTAAATCCTGTTAATTCTGTAACAGAATCAATACAAACACCGACAATTTCATAAAGAATATTACAAATTCCTCTTTTTTTTCTGTTAGGATTATGAAAAAATAAAAGTATGGTAAAATAGACAGGAAGTACCATGCTTTTTTCTGTTATTTTAATTAAAAGGAGCCGCTTTATTATGAGAGAACCATTTAAATATGTGGACGGTATACTGTATTTACAAGCGTGGAAAGAACTTGGAAACATTACTGCTGGATTTACGACAAAAGATGGTGGGATAAGTACGGGCTCCTTTCATGCGATGAATTTAGGATTACATGTGAATGATATCGTGGAGAACGTTCATGAAAACAGACGCATTTTAGCAAATAAGTTACAAAAACCATTAGAAAACTGGATTTGCTCTGAACAAGTTCATGCTCATCATGTTGAAAAAGTAGGGCAACAGGAAAAGGGAAGTGGTGTCTATTCATATGAGGACGGCATTTCAAAAACAGATGGCATTTATACGAGTAATGAAGATGTTCTGTTAACGTCTTGTTACGCGGATTGTGTTCCGCTCTATTTTTATGCACCATCACATGGTATGATAGGACTTGCGCATGCTGGATGGAAAGGCACTGTACAAGAGATTGCAAAGGAAATGATTCAAAAGTGGAATGCAGAAGGTATTTCAAGTGATGAAATTCATGTTGCAATTGGGCCGTCGATCGGATCTTGTTGTTATGTTGTGGATGATCGTGTATTAACAGCAGCACAGGAAGTAGTTAGCGGTGCTGTTCCTCATCAAAAAATTTCTGACGGGCAGTACGCAATTAATTTAAAAGACATTAATCGTATATTATGTGTACAAGCAGGCATAAAAGAAGAGCATATTGTAATGTCATCTCTTTGTACAAGCTGTGAAGAGCAACTATTTTTCTCTCATCGTCGTGATCAAGGTAAGACAGGAAGAATGTTGAGTTTCATAGGTTTTAAGGAGGAAGGAAGCAAGTGACAGTACAAGAAAATTTAGTAATTGTAAACGAAGCTATTAAAGAATCTTGCGCTCGAGCTGGACGTTCGTTGCAAGATATTAAACTTGTTGCAGTTACAAAAACTGTAGGGATTGAAAAAACAAACGAAGTAATTGAAGCTGGAATTATCGATTTAGGTGAAAATAGAAATGAAGGTTTCTTACAGAAATACGAGCATTTCGGTTCAAAAGTTAATTGGCACTTTATTGGCTCATTACAAACGAGAAAAGTAAAAGAAATCATTAATGAAATTGATTATTTACATTCGTTAGATCGTCTTTCGCTGGCGAAAGAAATTCAAAAACGTGCTGATAAGAAAGTGAAATGCTTTATTCAAGTGAAAACCTCATCTGAAGAATCGAAGCAAGGATTGGCAATAGAAGAGGTTGTTTCTTTTATTCAAAGTTTGCAAGAATTCGATAAAATTGAAGTGGTTGGACTAATGACGATGGCTCCATTTACAGAAGAAGAGGAAGAAATCAGACGCTGTTTTAAGGAATTACGTATGCTGCAAACAGAGGTGCAGGAGCTAGAGTTATTACATGCGCCATGTAAAGAATTATCAATGGGAATGTCCAACGATTACACAATTGCAATTGAAGAAGGGGCTACATATATTCGTTTGGGAACGATTTTAGTAGGAAAAGCGTAAAAGGAAGGAGAATCTTATTATGAGTTGGTCAAAAGTAAAATACTTCTTTTTTGATACACCGGAAGAAAAAGAAGCAGCTCAATATGGTTATGAAAAGGAGCAAACAGACATGAAAAAGCAGCAAGATCCACCAGAACAACAAGACGTTACGTTTCCGAAAGCGCAACCGAAGCAAAATGTTGTGAGTATTGAAACAGCAAAACAATCTTCAAAAGTTGTTTTATTAGAACCACGCACATATTCGGAAGCACAAGGGATTGCGGACCACTTAAAAGGTAGACGAGCTGTTGTAATTAATTTGCAGAGAATGTCTACTGATCAAGCGGTACGTATCGTTGACTTTTTAAGTGGTACTGTATACGCTATAGGCGGGGACATTCAAAAAATAGGGCCGAAAACATTTATGTGTACACCTGAAAATGTAGATATTGTTGGTGCGATTTCAGAGTTATTCGGTGAAGAAGAAGAAACAAATATAAAGAGGTGGTAATACGCCATGACAACAGTTTTTATAGTGTTAAGTTATGCTATCGAGATTTACTCGTGGGCACTTATTATTTACATTCTCCTATCATGGTTTCCTGGTGCAAAGGAATCAGCTTTTGGAGAGTTCCTGGCACGTATTTGTGAACCGTATTTAGAACCATTCCGCCGCTTTATTCCGCCGCTTGGAATGATTGATATTTCTCCAATCGTTGCGATCTTTGCGTTGAAACTTGCTAAAACTGGTTTGTTCAGTTTATTAAGCTATTTCTTATAGTAAGAAGGTAAATACATGAGCATCTACGAACATTTTAGGCCTGATGAGGAGGTCTTTGTGGATAAAGTGCTAGAGTGGAAGCGAGCGGCGGAATACCATCAAGTGAAGTTAACGGATTTTCTTGATCCTAGGCAACAACAAATTGTTTCTATGGTAATAGGACAAGGTGATGTTGCTGTGCAATTTGGTGGTGCAACGCCTAATGCAGAGCGTAAAAGAGCACTTATTTATCCAGACTATCTAGAATTAAATGAAGAAGAATTTCAAGTAGAAGTATTAGAAATTGACTATCCTTCCAAGTTTTATACGCTAGAACATAGGCAAATATTAGGTACATTTATGTCTCTTGGTTTAACAAGAGAAAAATGTGGTGATATTTTGCTGCAAGAAAATCGTGCCCAAATTGTAGTTGCGAAAGAAATTGTATCGTATATTGAGATGAACTTACAATCAATAGGGAAAGTAAAAGTCTCTTTAGCGTCAGTGCAAGGAGAACAAATTCTACAGATAGATGAAACGTGGGGAGAGAAATCTGGAACGGTTTCTTCACTTCGTTTAGATGTTATGTTAGCTGAAATGTTACATTTATCTAGACAGAAAGTACAACCTTTCATAAAAAATGGTTTAGTAAAAGTCAATTGGAAAACAGTGGAGCAAACTTCTTATGAATGCTATCCAGGAGATGTTTTTTCTGTTAGAGGATATGGCCGAAGTAAATTATTTTCTGTAGAAGGTAGAACAAAACGCGACAAATGGAGAATTTTGTATGGTATACTAAAATGATTGGTTTTTTAGAAGGAAATCCTCCTATTTTGTCGAAGAAAAGATATAATTGAAAGAGGAAATTTAGATAACTACTTGGAGGTGGCGTTGTGCCGTTAACACCATTAGATATTCATAACAAAGAATTTGGTCGCGGATTCCGTGGCTATGATGAAGATCAAGTAAATGAGTTTCTTGATCAAATTATCAAAGATTATGAATTGGTCATTCGTGAGAAAAAAGCTTTAGAAGAAAAAGTTGCGCAGTTAGAAGGGAAGTTAGATCATTTCTCTAATATTGAAGATACGTTAAACAAATCTATCGTCGTTGCACAAGAAGCAGCGGAAGAAGTAAAACGTAATGCGCAAAAAGAAGCGAAATTAATTGTGCGTGAAGCTGAAAAGAATGCTGATCGTATTATTAACGAAGCATTAGTAAAATCAAGAAAAGTTGCTTTTGATATTGAAGAGCTAAAGAAACAAGCGAAAGTATTCCGAACTCGTTTCCGTATGTTATTAGAAACACAGCTTGAGATGTTAAACAACGATGATTGGGATAAACTAATTGAATTAGAAGACGAAGTAGATGAACTGTTGAAAAAAGAAGAAACAGTGTAAGCTTGACGTTTTTCTCATTATTACATATAATTTTAAACAACATATTTATTAAGAAAAACGAAGATAGGGATAAGTACCTTTTCAAACCTTATATAGCGAACTGAGGATGGTGTAAGCTCAGGATAAGGAGATAGTGGGAATATCACCCTGGAGTTCCGCGCTGAACAAATAGAGTAAGCGTAGGCGTGTATTCGCGTTAAGAATATAAAGAGGATTCTATACACACGTATATGATCTACTAGGGTGGTACCGCGGGAGACTTTCTCGTCCCTTTTTGGGATGAGAAGGTCTCTTTTTTATTCCGTTTTTTAAGTGTTTCTTTTATACATGTAAGGAGGAATTGAGCATGGAGTACAAAAATACATTACTGATGCCAAAAACAGAGTTCCCAATGCGTGGGAATTTACCAAAACGTGAGCCTGCAATGCAAGAAAAATGGGCTGAAATGAATATTTACGAAAAAGTACAAGAACATACAAAAGGACGTCCTTTATTTGTATTGCATGATGGACCTCCATATGCGAATGGTGACATTCATATGGGACATGCATTAAATAAAGTATTAAAAGACTTTATTGTTCGTTATAAATCAATGACTGGTTTTAGTGCGCCATATGTTCCAGGATGGGATACGCACGGTTTACCAATTGAACAAGCTTTAACAAATAAAGGTGTAAAACGTAAAGAAATGACAGTTGCTGAGTTCCGTAAGTTATGTGCAGAGTATGCATATGAACAAGTAGAACGTCAACGTGAACAATTTAAGCGTCTAGGTGTACGTGCAGATTGGGATAATCCATATATTACTTTAGAGCCAGCTTATGAAGCACAACAAATTAAAGTGTTTGGTGACATGGCGAAAAAAGGTTATATCTATAAAGGTCAAAAACCAGTTTACTGGTCTCCAACGAGTGAATCTGCTTTAGCGGAAGCTGAAATTGAATATCAAGATAAAAAATCAGCATCTATTTACGTAGCATTCCCTGTAAAAGATGGAAAGAACGTATTAGAAGGTGATGAAAAGTACATCATTTGGACAACGACACCTTGGACATTACCTGCAAACTTAGGTATTTCTGTTCACCCAGAGCTTGAATATAGCATTGTAAAAGTAAACGATGAGAAATATATCATTGCTTCTGAGCTGTTTGAGACAGTTGCAAAAACGTTAGAGTGGGAAAATGCTGAAGTTGTGAAAACAGTAAAAGGTAGCGAACTTGAGTACACAGTTGCAAAACATCCATTCTACGATCGTGATTCATTAGTTATGCTAGGAGACCACGTAACAACAGATGCAGGTACAGGTTGTGTTCATACAGCACCAGGACACGGGGAAGATGACTTCGTTGTTGGTAAAAAGTATGGATTAGAAGTACTTTGCCCAGTCGATGATAAAGGTGTATTAACAAATGAGGCACCTGGATTTGAAGGCTTATTCTATGATAAAGCTAACAAACCAATTACAGAAAAATTAGAAGAAGTAGGCGCGTTACTGAAACTAACATTCATTACACATTCATACCCACATGATTGGAGAACGAAAAAACCAATTATTTTCCGTGCGACAGCACAGTGGTTTGCATCTATTGAAGCATTCCGTAAAGAATTAATAGAAGCTGTAGCAGAAACAAAATGGGTACCAGCATGGGGAGAAACTCGTCTTCATAATATGGTTCGTGACCGTGGTGACTGGTGTATTTCTCGTCAGCGTGCATGGGGTGTGCCAATTCCAGTATTCTATGCTGAGAATGGTGATCCAATTATTACGGATGAAACAATTAACCATGTAGCAGATTTATTCCGTGAACACGGTTCTAACGTATGGTTCGAGCGTGAAGCGAAAGATCTATTACCAGAAGGATTTACACATCCAGGTAGCCCAAATGGCGAATTCCGTAAAGAAACAGACATCATGGATGTATGGTTCGATTCAGGTTCTTCTCACCAAGCGGTATTAGAAGAGCGCGAAGATTTACAGCGTCCAGCTGATTTATATTTAGAAGGATCTGACCAGTATCGTGGTTGGTTTAACTCTTCATTATCAACAGCAGTTGCTGTAACAGGTAAAGCTCCATATAAAGGCGTACTAAGTCACGGTTTCGTACTAGATGGTGAAGGACGTAAGATGAGTAAGTCGATTGGAAACATTGTCGTACCGAAGAAAATTATGGATCAATTAGGCGGAGACATTTTACGCTTATGGGTATCTTCTGTTGACTATCAATCTGACGTACGTATTTCAGATGATATTTTAAAACAAGTAGCAGAAGTGTATCGTAAAATCCGTAACACATTCCGTTTCTTATTAGGAAACTTAGACGACTTTAAGCCAAGTGAAAATGCAGTAGCTGTAGCTGAACTTCGTGAAGTAGATCGTTACATGTTAGTGAAATTAAATGACTTAATTACAAAAGTTAAAGAAGCATATGAGACATACGACTTCGCTGCTGTGTATCATGCAATTCATAACTTCTGTACAATTGATTTAAGTTCATTCTATTTAGACTTTGCAAAAGACATTTTATATATTGAAGGTGCAAACCACGAAGATCGTCGTGCGATTCAAACTGTATTATATGATGTTCTTGTTGCGTTAACGAAACTTGTAACACCAATCTTACCGCATACAGCTGATGAAGTATGGCCATACATTCCAGGCGTAACAGAAGAAAGTGTACAATTAACTGATATGCCAGAAGCTGTACAATTAGATGACGCGGAAGCGTTAAAAACAAAATGGGATGCATTTATGACATTACGTGATGACGTGTTAAAAGCACTAGAAGTAGCTCGTAATGAAAAAGTAATCGGTAAGTCATTAAATGCAAGCATTACGCTATATCCAACTGCAGAAATGAAAGCTATGTTAGAGTCTATTAGTGAAGACTTAAAGCAATTATTCATCGTTTCTGAGTATAAACTTGGTGGTATGATGGATGAAGCGCCAGCAGATGCACCGAAGTATGAACATACAGCGGTTGTTGTTGCTCAAGCAACTGGTGAAACATGTGAACGTTGTTGGGTAGTTTCAGAAACAATTGGTAAAGATGCTGAACATGAAACATTATGTGAGCGTTGTGCAACAGTTGTTAAAGAAAACTATGTAAAATAATAAAAAAAGCTGACTGCTATTGATGCAGTCAGTTTTTTTGTTGATGGCATATCAAAATCACTTTCAGACTCTTTCCTGTGAAGGAAAAATGTGTGTGAGGTAAGCAAATAAATTTCGGACACACTAACTGTACATTACAGCTAGGAGGAATGTACACGTGAATGAAATTTACATGGAAATAAAAGAAGAATTGCAATTGATGAGAAAAGAGTTGCAAGAGAGACTAGCTAAAGAAGTAATGCACAAATATGATGTCGAGTTCAGCCAAGAGCTTGGATATGAAATTAAGGAAGAGATAAAGAAAAAATTGCTATTACATGATATAAAAGAGGATTTAAAGGATGTAGAACGCGCATTATTTAAAATGGAAATAGACATGTATGGTATTTGTGAAGAGACGGGGAGATTAATTTCGACAAAGCAAATGAAGACAATGCCGACTGCCCGTACGATTCATGAATTCTTTTATGAAAAGGTAAATGTATGAATACGCACAACGATATTATATTACCTTTTTTTAATTTATTTTATTCTTCTATAAAGGTTCATTGTGAAAAGGTAGCAGCTATGCTAAAATTTTGAGGTACACTGTCTTTGTGGGGGAAATGAAAATGATATATTATGTAATAGCGTTATTCGTCATTGCTATCGATCAAATATCGAAGTGGTTAATTGTAAAGAACATGGAATTGGGTACGAGTATTCCGATTATCGACAATGTATTATACATAACATCACATCGAAATAGAGGCGCTGCTTGGGGTATTTTAGAAAATAAAATGTGGTTCTTCTACATTATTACAGTTGTTTTTGTAGTGTTTATTGTATTTTATATGAAAAAGTATGCGAAAACAGACAAGCTTCTAGGTATTTCGTTAGGCCTAATTTTGGGCGGGGCAATTGGTAACTTTATTGATCGTGTATTTAGACAAGAAGTAGTGGATTTCATTCACGTGTATATTTTCTCGTACAACTATCCAGTATTCAATATAGCTGATTCAGCATTATGTATTGGTGTTGTATTAATTATTATTCAAACATTATTAGAAGGCAAGAAAGCGAAGGAGTAATTGAATGAGTGAAGTAGTACAAGTAACAGTTGCAGCAGAGCAAAAAAACGAGCGAATTGATAAATTCGTTACAGGGATAAATAACGAATGGTCACGTACGCAAGTGCAGCAATGGATTAAAGATGAAGTTGTGACAGTAAACGGGAAAGCGGTAAAAGGGAATTATAAAGTAAAAGAAGAAGATGAAATTACAGTAACAATTCCTGAACCAGAAGAGTTAGATATTCAACCAGAGGATTTAAATTTAGAAATTTATTATGAAGATGCAGATGTGCTTGTTGTAAATAAGCCACGTGGTATGGTTGTACATCCAGCACCAGGGCATACAAGTGGTACACTTGTAAATGGCCTTATGCACCATTGTACAGACTTATCAGGCATTAACGGTGTAATGCGTCCAGGTATCGTGCATCGTATCGATAAAGATACATCTGGACTATTAATGGTTGCTAAAAATGATATGGCACATGAATCGCTTGTAAATCAGCTTGTAGCAAAAACAGTAACGAGACGTTACAAAGCGATTGTACACGGTGTGATTCCGCATGATAAGGGAACGATTGATGCTCCGATTGCTCGTGATAAGAAAGAGCGTCAAAGTATGACAGTTGATGAAAATGGTAAGAACGCTGTTACGCATTTCCAAGTGTTAGAACGCTTTAAAGACTTTACACTTGTAGAATGTCGCTTAGAAACGGGACGTACGCACCAAATTCGTGTTCATATGAAATATATTGGCTATCCACTTGCAGGAGATCCGAAGTATGGTCCGAAGAAAACGTTAGATATGAATGGACAAGCACTTCATGCGGGTATTTTAGGCTTTGATCATCCTCGTACTGGTGAATATATTCAGTTTGAGGCACCGATTCCAGAAGTGTTTGAAGACGCATTAAATATTTTACGAAAATAGTATTGACAAATCATAAGAAAACTGAGATACTGACAACAGTTAAATAATGATCCTTTAACACAGCCCCGTGAGGTTGAGAAGGTAACGGTTTGAAATACTTAGGGTATGTTGTACCCTTTTTTCAAAAGTCCTCTCGCACACGCTGAGAGGACTTTTTTTATACCATTACTCTCACGCAAGAAAAAAGCTTGGAGGTGTAGAGCATGCAAGAGAAAGCTGTCGTTTTAGATGACCAAATGATTCGCCGCGCTTTAACACGAATTAGTCATGAAATCGTGGAACGAAATAAAGGTGTCGATAATTGTGTTCTTGTCGGAATTAAAACTCGTGGAATTTTTATTGCACAACGTTTGGCAGAACGAATTGGTCAAATTGAAGGAAAAGAAATGGAAGTTGGAGAGTTAGACATTACGTTATATCGTGATGATTTAACACTACAATCGAAAAATAAAGAACCACTTGTAAAAGGTTCTGATATCCCTGTAGATATTACGAAGAAAAAAGTTATCCTTGTGGATGACGTATTATATACAGGAAGAACAGTTCGAGCAGCAATGGATGCTCTTATGGATTTAGGTAGACCATCTCAAATCCAATTGGCGGTTCTTGTTGATAGAGGTCATCGCGAATTACCAATTCGCGCTGATTATGTAGGGAAGAATATTCCAACATCAAGTGAAGAGCGTATCGAAGTTGATTTGCAAGAGACAGATCAACAAGATCGAGTAAGCATATACGATAAGTAAAGCCCTTTTAAATGTAGTCCTGTGAGGCTGCCAAAGGGTCTTGGCTTTCATATGTCAAATTTGGCATACGAAAGTGTAGGACTCTTTGTGCACAGGCACAAAGAGTTTTTTTATTGCAAAGATTTAAACTGAAGGAGGATGTAACAATGGAACAAAAGCCAGTGTTAGACGTTAATGAAGTACCGAAACCGGGAAAATGGTTATTTTTAAGTATACAACATTTGTTCGCGATGTTTGGATCAACAGTGCTTGTTCCGTTTTTAACAGGATTGAATCCATCAGTAGCATTAATATCAAGTGGATTAGGAACGTTAGCGTTTCTTCTTATAACGAAAGGTCAAGTACCTGCTTATCTAGGATCATCATTCGCCTTTATCGCACCGATTATAACAGCGAAAACGGCAGGTGGACCGGGAGCGGCAATGCTTGGTGGTTTGCTAGCAGGACTTGTGTACATCTTAATCTCACTCGGAATTAAGAAATCAGGATCAGAGTGGATTATGAAATTACTACCACCAATCGTAGTTGGTCCAGTAGTAATGGTAATCGGTCTAGCTTTAGCACATACAGCAGTTAACATGGCGATGAACGGTGCGGATGGCAAATATAGCTTTACACACTTTTCAGTAGCGTTAGTAACATTAGCAATTACAATTATATGCTCGATATTTGGAAGAGGATTTTTCAGTATCATACCAGTGTTACTTGGCATTATCGGCGGATATATCTTCGCTTACTTCCAAGGGCTAGTAGACTTAAAGCCGGTAGCTGAGGCAAAATGGTTTGTTGTACCAGATTTCACAGTACCATTTGTAACATACACACCAGAGTTTTCATGGAAGATTGTACTCTTGATGGTACCAGTTGCACTAGTAACAATATCAGAACATATCGGACATCAAATTGTTCTTGGAAATGTTATTAAAAGAGATTTAATTGAAAAACCAGGTTTACACCGTTCAATCTTCGGTGACGGAGTAGCAACATTAATCGCGTCACTAATCGGTGGGCCACCGAATACAACGTATGGTGAAAACATCGGTGTGCTAGCAATTACGAGAGCATACAGTGTATACTTATTCATCGGTTCAGCAGTATTCGCAATCATGTTCGGATTTATCGGTAAGATTTCTGCACTGATTCATTCGATCCCAACACCAGTTATGGGTGGTGTATCAATCTTACTATTCGGTGTAATCGCATCAAGCGGATTACGCATGATGGTAGATGATAAAACAGATTTAAGTGACAAACGAAACTTAATGATTGCATCAGTAATATTAGTAATCGGTATTGGTGGAGCGGTACTTCATGTAGGAGAATCATTCCAAGTAGAAGGAATGGCACTAGCAGCAATTGTAGGTGTACTGTTAAATCTACTACTACCGGAAACGAAACAAATAAAACAATCTAAGCAGATTGCTTCATAATAATAACCTTTTAATTCAGTCCTGTGAGACCGGAAAGGGTGGCTTCTTTCTTGCACCCTAGTCTCACACGATTAGGGTATTTTTATGCAAAGGTTGTTATAAAAATTCAAAAGTGGTAACATAAAAATCAGAAAGATGAGGGATGACGATGAGCCATTTGTTAACGATGAGTGAATTATCGGAAGTAGAAATTTCAGAAATCCTAAAAAATGCAGAAGATTTTGCGAATGGAAAAGAGAGCAAAACGACAGAGCAAACTTTTGTTGCGAACTTGTTCTTTGAGAATAGTACGAGAACGAGATTTAGCTTTGAAGTTGCTGAGAAGAGATTAGGACTTGATGTTTTAAACTTTTCAGCTGATGCATCTAGCGTACAAAAAGGAGAAACTCTATACGATACGATAAGAACACTAGAATCAATCGGAACAAAAGCAGTGGTCATCCGCCACGAGCAAGATCGCTACTTCGATGAACTAAAAGATCAGGTGAATATTCCAATCTTAAATGCTGGAGATGGATGCGGAAACCACCCAACACAGTGCCTACTGGACCTTCTTACAATTAAACAAGAGTTTGGAAGATTTGAAGGTTTGAAGATTGCAATAGTAGGAGATGTTCGTCATAGCCGAGTAGCACGTTCTAATGCAGAAGCATTAACGAAGCTTGGTGCAACAATTTACTTTGCAAGTCCAGAAGAGTGGCAAGATGAAGACAACACATTTGGAACATACAAACCATTAGATGAACTTGTTCCAGAAGTTGATGTAATGATGTTACTCCGTGTACAACATGAGCGTCATGATCATTATGAAACAGACATTATGAAAGAATATCATGAGAAACACGGATTAACAGTAGAAAGAGAAAAGCGTATGAAAGAAGGAAGCATTATTATGCATCCAGCTCCTGTAAACCGTGATGTTGAAATTGCAAGTGAACTTGTTGAGTGTGAGCGTTCACGTATATTTAAACAAATGGAAAATGGAGTTTACGTAAGAATGGCTGTACTAAAACGCGCCTTACCAAATGTATTAGGAGGAATGAAACATGAATTATTTGTTTAAAAATGGTCGTTATATGAATGAAGAAGGAAAAATCGTAGCAACGGATCTTCTCGTACAAGACGGTAAAATCGCTAAGGTAGCAGAAAATATTACGGCAGATAATGCTGAAGTAATCGATGTGAACGGAAAGTTAATCGCACCTGGATTAGTAGATGTACACGTACATCTTCGTGAACCAGGTGGTGAACATAAAGAAACAATTGAAACAGGTACACTAGCAGCGGCAAAAGGTGGATTCACTACAATTTGCGCAATGCCAAATACACGCCCGGTACCAGATTGCAGAGAACATATGGAAGACTTGCAAAAACGTATTGAAGAAAAAGCTCATGTTAACGTACTACCATACGGAGCAATTACAGTACGTCAAGCTGGTTCTGAAATGACAGATTTCGAAACATTAAAAGAACTTGGAGCATTTGCTTTCACAGATGACGGCGTAGGCGTACAAGATGCGAGCATGATGTTAGCGGCTATGAAACGTGCAGCAAAATTAGATATGGCAGTAGTTGCGCACTGTGAAGAGAATACGCTTATTAATAAAGGTTGTGTACATGAAGGGAAGTTTTCTGAGAAACACGGATTAAACGGTATCCCATCAGTATGTGAATCTGTACATATTGCAAGGGATATACTGCTTGCTGAAGCAGCAGATTGCCACTATCACGTATGTCATGTAAGTACGAAAGGTTCTGTACGTGTAATCCGTGATGCGAAACGCGCTGGAATTAAAGTAACAGCAGAAGTAACACCGCATCACCTAGTGTTATGTGAAGATGATATCCCATCAGCTGATCCTAACTTTAAAATGAACCCACCGCTTCGTGGAAAAGAAGACCATGCAGCATTAATTGAAGGTTTATTAGATGGAACGATCGATATGATCGCAACTGACCATGCACCGCATACAGCGGAAGAGAAAGCACAAGGAATTGAAAGAGCACCGTTTGGAATTACTGGTTTTGAAACAGCATTCCCGCTTCTATACACAAACCTTGTGAAAAAGGGAGTTATTACGCTAGAACAGTTAATTCAATTCTTAACAGAAAAGCCAGCTGATACATTCGGCTTAGAAGCAGGTCGCCTAAAAGAAGGTAGAGCAGCTGATATTACAATCATTGATTTAGAACAAGAAGAAGAGATTGACCCAACAACATTCTTATCAAAAGGAAAAAATACACCATTCGCAGGTTGGAAATGCCAAGGATGGCCGGTAATGACAATCGTTGGTGGTAAGATCGCATGGCAAAAGGAGAGTGCATTAGTATGAAAAGACAACTTATCTTAGAAGATGGAACAGTATTAATTGGAACAGGTTTCGGAGGCGAAATCGAAAAGTCAGGTGAGGTTGTATTTACAACAGGAATGACTGGATATCAAGAAACATTATCTGATCCATCATATTGCGGTCAAATCGTAACATTCACGTACCCATTAATCGGAAACTACGGCATTAACCGTGACGATTTTGAATCCATTCACCCATCTGTAAATGGTTTAATCGTAAACGAAATTTGTGATCACCCATCAAACTTCCGTAATGAAATTTCGTTAAATGATTACTTGAAAGAAAGAAATATCCCAGGATTAGCAGGGATTGATACGAGAAAATTAACGAGAAAAATTCGTCAATACGGTACATTACGTGGACGCCTTTGTAACATGGATGCAGATGTAGAGTACATTGTAAGCCAATTAAAAGCGACAGTATTTACAGATCATGTAAAACGCGTATCAACGAAAGATCCATACCCAAGCCCAGGTCGTGGTCACCGAGTTGTACTAGTAGACTTCGGTATGAAACATGGTATTTTACGAGAATTAAATAAGCGTGACTGTGATGTAATTGTAGTTCCTTACAACACAACAGCGGAAGAAATTTTACGCCTTAGCCCAGATGGAATTATGTTAAGTAATGGACCTGGAGATCCGAAAGATGTACCAGAAGCAATTGAAATGTTAAAAGACATTATCGGTAAAGTTCCTTTATTCGGAATTTGCCTAGGACATCAATTGTTCGCTCTAGCATCAGGTGCAAATACAAGTAAGTTGAAATTTGGTCACCGTGGTTTAAACCATCCAGTAAAAAATCTTGCAACTGGAAAAGTAGCAATTACATCTCAAAACCACGGATACGCAGTAGAAGAAGAATCAGTTGAAAATACAGATCTTGAAATTACACATGTTGCTTTAAACGATGGAACGGTAGAAGGTCTTCGTCATAAGAAGTTCCCGGCATTTACAGTACAATACCATCCAGAAGCTTCAGCGGGACCAGAAGATGCAAATGATTTATTCGAAGATTTCTTAACAATGATTGAAAACTTCAAGAAAGAAGGGGAAGAGTTATGCCAAAACGCCTAGACATTAACACAATTTTAGTAATCGGATCAGGACCAATTGTAATTGGGCAAGCAGCGGAGTTTGACTACTCTGGTACACAAGCTTGTCAATCTCTTAAAGAGGAAGGTTACAAAGTAATCCTTGTTAACTCTAACCCAGCAACAATTATGACGGATACTGCAACAGCTGATAAAGTATACATCGAGCCATTAACATTAGAATTCGTAAGCCGTATTATTCGTAAAGAACGTCCTGATGCAATCCTACCAACATTAGGTGGTCAAACAGGTTTAAACATGGCTGTTGAACTTGCAAAATCAGGCGTACTTGACGAGTGCGGAGTTGAAATTTTAGGAACAAAATTATCAGCAATCGAGCAAGCGGAAGATCGTGATTTATTCCGTACATTAATGCAAGATTTAAATGAACCAACACCACCAAGTGAAATTATTCATAACCTTGATGAAGCATATGGATTTGTAAACGAAATTGGTTACCCAGTAATCGTTCGACCAGCGTTCACATTAGGAGGAACGGGCGGCGGAATTTGTCATAACGAAGAAGAGCTAATTGAAATCGTAACAAGTGGTTTAAAACATAGCCCAGTAACACAATGTTTATTGGAGAAAAGTATTGCTGGCTGTAAAGAAATTGAATACGAAGTAATGCGTGATTCAAATGATAACGCAATTGTAGTGTGTAACATGGAAAACATCGATCCAGTTGGTGTTCATACAGGTGATTCAATCGTTGTAGCACCGAGCCAAACGCTAAGCGACCGTGAATACCAAATGTTACGTAACACGTCATTACGAATTATTCGTGCACTAGGAATTGAAGGTGGATGTAACGTTCAGCTTGCACTAGATCCATATAGCTTCCAATACTATGTAATCGAAGTAAATCCACGTGTAAGTCGTTCATCTGCACTAGCATCTAAAGCAACTGGATATCCAATTGCGAAATTAGCAGCAAAAATTGCAGTCGGCTTAACGTTAGATGAAATCGTAAACCCAGTAACACAAAAAACTTACGCTTGCTTCGAGCCAGCGTTAGACTATGTTGTTTCAAAAATTCCACGTTGGCCGTTTGATAAGTTTGAATCAGCGAACAGAACGCTTGGAACACAAATGAAAGCAACTGGTGAAGTTATGTCAATCGGACGTAACTTAGAAGAATCATTACTAAAAGCAGTTCGTTCTTTAGAGCTTGGCATTTATCACTTAGAATTAGACCACTTAAAAGAACTTGATAAAGAAACGATGAAAAAACGTATCATTAAAGCGGATGATGAACGACTGTTTATTGTAGCAGAAGCAATTCGCCAAGGTGTAACGAAAGAAGAAATCAATGAATGGTGTGAAATGGACTTCTTCTTCTTACAAAAAGTTGAAAACATCGTAAATATGGAACGTGAAGTAAAAGCGAATGTAGGAAATATGGAAGTACTACAAACTGCAAAAGAAATGGGCTTCAGCGATCACTACATTGCAGCAGCTTGGAACAAAACGGAGCGCGAAATTTACGATATGCGTAAAGAAAATAATATGATGCCAGTATTCAAAATGGTAGATACTTGTGCGGCAGAGTTTGAATCTGCAACGCCATATTACTACAGCACATATGCGGACGAAAATGAATCGATTGTAACAGATCGTAAGAGTGTAGTAGTTCTAGGATCTGGTCCGATCCGTATTGGTCAAGGTGTTGAGTTTGATTACGCAACAGTTCACTCAGTATGGGCAATTAAAGAAGCTGGATATGAAGCAATTATCATTAACAACAACCCAGAAACAGTTTCAACAGACTTCAGTATTTCTGACAAATTATACTTTGAACCATTAACGATTGAAGATGTAATGCATATTATCGATTTAGAAAAACCAGAAGGTGTTATCGTTCAGTTCGGTGGACAAACGGCAATTAACTTAGCAGCGAAACTAGAAGAACATGGTGTGAAAATTTTAGGAACATCACTTGAAGACTTAGACCGTGCAGAAGATCGTGATAAATTCGAAGCTGCTTTAACAAAACTTGGCATCCCGCAACCAGTTGGTAAAACAGCAACGACTGTAGAACAAGCGGTAGCAATCGCAGAAGAAATTGGTTACCCAGTATTAGTAAGACCATCTTACGTACTAGGTGGACGTGCGATGGAAATCGTATATCGCCAAGAAGAACTACTGCACTACATGAAAAATGCAGTTAAAGTTCATGCAGATCACCCAGTATTAATCGACCGTTACATGGTTGGTAAAGAAATTGAAGTAGATGCAATTTCCGATGGTGAGAATGTATTCATTCCAGGTATTATGGAACATATTGAACGCGCTGGAGTTCACTCTGGTGACTCAATTGGAGTATATCCACCACAAAGTTTATCTGAAAAACTAAAAGAACAAATCATTGAACATACAATTGCACTTGGAAAAGGATTAAACATTGTTGGATTACTAAATATCCAGTTTGTAGTATTCAAAGATCAAGTGTACGTAATTGAAGTAAATCCACGTGCAAGCCGTACAGTACCGTTCTTAAGTAAAATTACAGGCGTACCGATGGCGAATGTTGCAACGAAAGTTATTTTAGGGCAAGACCTAGTAGAGCAAGGATACGGAACTGGCTATCACCCAGAAGAGAAAGAAGTATATGTAAAAGCTCCGGTATTCTCATTCGCGAAACTACGCTCAGTTGATACAACATTAGGACCTGAAATGAAATCAACAGGGGAAGTAATGGGTAAAGACTTAACGCTTGAAAAAGCATTGTATAAAGGATTAGTTGCTTCTGGAATTAACATCCCAACGCACGGCTCAGTAATCATTACTGTAGCGGATAAAGATAAAGAAGAGGCGATGGAAATTGCAAAACGTTTCCACGAAATCGGCTATAACTTATTAGCAACAGCTGGAACAGCACAATCATTAGAAGAGCAAAATATCCCAGTACAAGTTGTAAACAAAATTGATTCTGAAGACTACAACTTACTAGATATTATCCGTCAAGGAAAAGCACAGTTTGTAATTAACACATTAACAAAAGGTAAACAACCAGCGCGTGATGGTTTCCGCATTCGCCGTGAATCAGTAGAAAATGGTGTGGCTTGCTTAACATCACTTGATACAACAAGAGCAATCTTACGAGTATTAGAATCTATGACATTCTCAGCTCATTCAATGAAAGAAATTACGCAAACAAAGCGTCACGAGGTGGTACATGCATGATGCAAAAGCAAAATATGATCGTCGTTAACCAAAAAGAAATCGCAAAAAATATTTACGAATTAGTGCTTCAAGGAACGTTAGTACAGCAAATGAACGAACCAGGGCAGTTTGTACACATTAAGGTAGCAGAGGGCATTGCGCCCCTTCTGCGCCGCCCAATTAGTATTTGTAATGTAGATCAAGAGAAGAACGAATTTACAATGCTATATCGTGCCGAAGGACAAGGGACAAAAACATTAGCAACTAGAAAACAAGGTGAAATGGTAGATGTACTAGGACCATTAGGACACGGTTTTCCTGTAGAAGAAGCAGAAGCTGGTCAAACAGCTTTACTAGTAGGTGGGGGAATTGGTGTACCACCACTTTATGAATTATCACAGCGCCTCGTTGCAAAAGGTGTACGTGTTATTCACATCTTAGGCTTTCAAACGAAAGATGTAGTTTTCTATGAAGAAAAATTTGCAGAACTTGGTGATACGTACGTTGCGACAGTAGACGGTACACACGGTACAAAAGGATTTGTCACAGATGTAATTGATAATTACGGAATTGACTTTGATATTCTTTATTCATGTGGTCCGCTAGCGATGCTTCGTGCATTAGAAGGACGTTACAAAGAGAAAAAAGCCTATATTTCATTAGAAGAACGTATGGGCTGTGGTATTGGAGCTTGTTTCGCATGTGTATGCCACTTACAAGAAGATCCAAGTGGACATTCTTACAAGAAGGTGTGTAGCGACGGACCAGTATTTCCAATCGGGGAGGTTGTACTATGAACAGATTGCAAGTTGAATTACCAGGATTATCATTAAAAAATCCAATTATACCGGCATCTGGATGCTTTGGGTTTGGTCGTGAATATGCACAGTTTTACGATTTAAGTGTACTAGGATCAATCATGATTAAAGCGACGACAGAACAACCACGTTATGGAAATCCAACGCCTCGTGTTGCTGAAACACCAGGCGGCATGCTAAATGCAATCGGACTTCAAAACCCGGGATTAGACAAAGTAATGAATTCGGAATTACCATGGTTAGAACAATTTGACCTTCCAATTATTGCAAACGTTGCAGGCTCACAAGCTGAGGATTACGTAGCGGTTGCGAAGGAAATTTCTAAAGCGCCTAATGTCCATGCACTAGAATTAAACATTTCTTGTCCGAACGTAAAAACAGGTGGTATCGCCTTTGGTACAAATCCTGAAATTGCTGCTGATTTAACGAAGCGAGTAAAAGAGGTTTCTGAAGTACCTGTATACGTGAAATTGTCACCGAACGTGGCAAACATAGTAGAAATTGCAAAAGCGATTGAAAATGCAGGTGCAGATGGTTTAACGATGATTAATACATTGCTTGGTATGCGTCTAGATTTAAAAACAGCTAAACCAATTTTAGCAAACCGTACAGGCGGATTATCAGGTCCTGCGATTAAGCCAGTAGCAATTCGCATGGTACATGAAGTAAGCCAAGCGGTTAACATTCCAATTATCGGAATGGGTGGTATTGAAACAGCTGAAGATGTAATTGAATTCTTCTATGCTGGCGCAAGCGCAGTTGCAGTAGGTACAGCGAACTTTATCGATCCGTTCGTATGTCCGACAATTATTGAAGAGTTACCAGCATTATTAGATGAATTAGGATTTGATCACATTTCGGAATGTCAAGGAAGGAGCTGGAAGCAAACATGTCACAGTCGTTAATCGTTGCACTAGATTTTCCAGGGAAACAAGAAGTAGAACAATTCTTACGCCACTTTGAAGGGGAAGAGTTATTTGTCAAAGTAGGTATGGAGTTATTTTACAAAGAAGGCCCTGCGATTATTACGTACTTAAAAGAAAAGGGACATAAGATCTTCTTAGATTTAAAACTTCATGATATTCCGAATACAGTAAAAAGCGCTATGCGTAGCCTAGCTAGTCTAGATGTTGATATGGTAAATGTTCATGCTGCTGGGGGAAGCAGCATGATGAAAGCTGCGATTGAGGGATTAGAGGAAGGTAAGCAAGAAGGAAAAGAGAGACCGATTTGTATTGCAGTTACACAACTAACAAGCACTTCGGAAGCTATGATGAAAAAAGAGATCGGCATTGAGAAAACGTTAGAAGAAGCGGTTGCTCATTATGCAAAATTAACGAAAGAAAGTGGACTTGATGGCGTTGTTTGTTCAACACTTGAAGTTCCAAAATTACGTGAAGTATGCGGAAATGAATTTGTAACAGTAACACCGGGGATTCGTCTTGCAAGCGATGATGTAAATGACCAAGTGCGCGTAGCAACACCGAAACGTGCGAGGGAACTTGGCTCAAGCTACATCGTAGTTGGACGTAGTATTACAAAAGCAGAAAATCCGCTTGAAGCGTATAAAACAGTAAAACAACAGTGGGAAGGTGTAACAGTATGAAAAAAGAAATCGCATCGCATTTATTAGAAATTGGAGCAGTATTTTTACAACCGAATGATCCATTCACTTGGTCTTCAGGTATGAAATCACCAATTTATTGTGATAACCGTTTAACTTTATCTTATCCAAAAGTACGTCAAGCGATTGCAGCTGGATTAGAAGAGTTAATTAAAGAGCACTTCCCAACTGTAGAAATTATTGCAGGAACAGCAACTGCTGGTATTGCGCACGCTGCATGGGTAAGCGATCGTATGGATTTACCAATGTGCTACGTACGTAGTAAAGCAAAAGGTCACGGTAAAGGGAACCAAATCGAAGGAAAAGCTGAAAAAGGTCAAAAAGTCGTAGTAGTAGAAGACTTAATTTCAACTGGCGGTAGTGCAATTACATGTGTAGAAGCACTTCGCGAAGCTGGATGTGAAGTATTAGGAATCGTATCAATCTTCACATACGAGCTTGAAGCAGGAAAAGAAAAACTAGAAGCAGCTAACGTAGTATCATACTCTTTAAGCGATTACAGTGCATTAACTGAAGTAGCAGCAGAAAAAGGTATGATTGGACAAGCTGAAACGAAAAAATTACAAGAGTGGCGTAAAAATCCAGCTAACGAAGCTTGGATCACAGCGTAACACGAAAAAAACGACTGCGGGGGAACGCGGTCGTTTTTTTATATCATTGTTAAAAATTCAAGTAAAGTTCCATCAATATCAAAGAAAATCATATTACAATCTCCTTAACTACTTAGTGCTTTCTGCAAGCTTATATCCTCTTACAAACAATAGAGTCACATAAGAAACAATAAATGAGAAAATGCTATACATGCCGACCCAAAAGAAAAATTTTGGAGTAAAGGCGATAACACCTATTATTAAAAAACTAGCAAACGTTACAATCGGCATTACGTAATACGTTTTCGACTTGCGCGTTCCAATAACAGAAACGATAAAGATAAGTAACGGACAAATTAATAAGACGAAAATCAATTCATTCATAGTTATGTCCCCTTTTCTAATTGCAGTAATCTGTTTCTCGTAAACGTTTTGAAAAAATTACTCTCCTAATATAATTTCGCTAAGGGATAACGAATCCCTGTTGAAAACCAGTAATTCATGATGAATTTTACAAGAAAAAACGTAAGCAAGAGAACACTTGCTTACGTTATAAAATAAACATCGCAAAGATAGTGGTGACAATTAAACCGATAACAACCGGTAAAAAGTTTCGGCGTGCCAGTTCAAATGGATCTACCTTGCAAATTGCAGCAGCAGGAATAAGCGCCCAAGGAATTAACGTCCCGCCCCCGGTCCATATAGCCGCAATTTGTCCGAGTGCTGTTAATGTAGCTGTTCCATGACCTAAAGCTGTTCCGAAAAGGTTTGCAATGGAACCAGCAAGCGATATACCGGAAAAACCAGATCCATCTAAGCCTGTTATGACACCAACGATAGTTAATGTTCCCGCCGATACGTATTGGTTTAAAGGGACCGTTTGAGATAAGGCAATCCCTAAGTCGTTAATGATTCCATGTGAACCTTTCGGTAAATAGTCTCCGATAATTTTCACAAAGCCGCTATCTCCTAAATAAAAGAGTGCAGCAATTGGAATAACTGGACCAAAGATTTTAAATCCAAATTGGAGCCCTTCTATAAAATAATCGGTTGTTTTATTTAGTCCATTACCTTTGTAGGCGATGAGTGAAATGATGATAATCATAATAACAGTCGTTCCGCCGATAAGTGCAGTTGCGTCGCTTCCTTGTAGTTTAAATTGAATCATGCAAAGGATATCAATGATATATACGGTAGGGATACATATAGCGAGCCATTTCTTTGTGCGAGGAGATAATGAAGTGAGCGTTTTAGAAGACGCAGTTAATGGAATAGATTCTTGTATAGATAAGCCTGTATGAAACTCTTTTCGTAAGAAGAAAAAAGCGACGGAAGTTGTCACAATG
The DNA here is from genome assembly GCF_056158125.1 of Bacillus sp. EB V-12. Lineage (NCBI taxonomy): Bacteria > Bacillati > Bacillota > Bacilli > Caryophanales > Bacillaceae > Bacillus > Bacillus sp. EB V-12. Next base: position 745,097 of record NZ_JBUXJL010000001.1, read on the forward strand.
CCCATAACGATAACAAGTGGAACACTTGCAGATACGACGCTGGAAACAGGGAGACCAGCCGCGTCTGCAGTTAATTTCGGTGCACCTTGAATAACGAAGTCGCCAGATAAGGCGATGCCGTGTCCGAATAAGTTCATAGCAATTGCAACCCCAATTGGAGGAAGACCGACACGTACAGCAACCGGCAATAAAATAGCTCCCATTAAGGCGACAGCTGGAGAAGGCCAAAAGAAGAAAGAAATGGTCATCATTAAAAGGCCGATAATCCAGTAGGCGAGTGTAGGTGTACGAATCATTTTTGTAAATGGTGAAATCATCGTATCATTTATGCCAGTATGAACGAGTAAATTGCTCATTGATACAATAATGGAGATGATTAATATAGTTGGTAATAGCTCAGTAATGGCGTAAATGAAACTTTGAAAAATCCCGCTAATGGCAAGAGGGATAGAACTTGTTGCAGTTAATGCTAATAAAAAGATAAAAACGATACAAATAATCGTCGTATCTTTCCGGAGAATAAAAAAGGTAATAATAGTGAGTAAACAAATAATGTAGAGAGCGTGTAATAGCGTTAATTCAACTCCCATAACATTCACATCCTTTAGGCATTCGTGTAGTTTATTGTATGAAAGCAGTGAAAGTATGTGAGTATAGGAAAAAGAAAAAAGTAAAATTTCATGTACTGTAATGGTAAGGACGATAAATGGATGTTACAATACAATTAATCCTAAAAATGGAATTTGAGGAGAAGTAGAATGGAGGAGTACGAATGAGAGAGAGAATAGGATATTATGGTGTGCTCGTTTGTTTACTATTATCAGTTATTTCAGGGCAATTTCTTAACAGTGGATGGGTACCAGTTATATTATGTATTGGCGTATTGATTTTTGCTCCTATGTATCGCTGGAATGAATGGAAAGCATATAGTCGAAAAAAGAACATGGTTTTCAGTATCGAGTTTATCATTATAATTAGTATGATCCCATTTTTGTTATTAAAAGGAAATGAAATAATAGATGGAATTGTAATGTTTCAAGGATGGTTGTTTATTGCGAAATTACTATATTTAATTTACATTTTAATGTTGGTAGCGATAGTCACTAAAAAATTAAACGAAAAGTTATTCGTTAATGAATAAAAGAAAATGCCACCTTATTCGGTGGCATTTTCTCATTTTACTGAATGGGCTTTTTGCATTTTTTTAATTAAACGAATTTGTCCGCGATGATTGATTTCATCTTCAAAAACGTGAAACCATTTAAAGTAGTTGTTAGCTGGTTTGTCATACCAAAAGTCTGTTGTTTTAAACAGCCATTCATCAGGTAATGATTGAAATGTTGCAATCGTTTTGGAACGTACTTCTTGTAATGTATTGATGTAAAATTTTATAGATTTTCCTTTTATTTTCTCGCGTCCAAGGTTCCCTAACTCAATAGCAGGTAACCAATGTTCTAATTCAGCTTCCGTCGGTTCACGGTCTTCAAAGGTATGAATTTGGTAGTAAAATTCAATAGCAGCCATATGGTACAATAACATACCAATTGAATTTGCGTCCTTATCATATAAATAATCAAGTTCTTCAATTGTTAAACCTTCCACTGCTTGCATTGTTGTATAGCGAGCGTAATTCATCATGGAAACAAGATTTGAAAATTCTACTTGTAAACCCTCTATTTTATCAATTACAAAATTCAATTTAAATTCCTCCTCTTTAAACGAATACTCCAGAGAAGGAATTCTATGTGTAGAGAAAAACTCCTTTTAAAAAGGCCATGATTTTAACAAGGGATTACAATTAGTTCTCTATTTGATTTTGTAATAACTTCATATCCGTCTTTTGTAATGACGATATCGTCTTCAATTCTACAACCGCCCCAGTTTGGTATGTAAATACCTGGTTCAACTGTAACAACCATACCTTCTTTTAATGTAGCTTTACTTTCTTGGGATAAGCGAAGAGGTTCATGTATTTCTAAGCCAAGACCATGACCAGTAGAATGACCAAAATATTGACCATATCCACAATCTGTAATGTAGTTTCTTGTTACATCATCGATACTTTTCGCGGTTTCTCCAGGCTTAATCGCTTCAGTCCCACGTTTTAACGCTTCTCGTACAACATTGTATATTTTTTTGAATTCTTCCGATGGTTCCCCTATTGCTACAGTACGTGTTATATCAGAACAATATCCGTCATAAAGTGCACCGAAATCTAATGTAACGATGTCGCCTCGTTCAATTATTTTATTTGATGCAACTCCATGTGGAAGAGAAGAACGAACACCAGAAGCTACAATAATTTGAAATGATGAAGATGCAGCACCTTTTTTTCGCATGAAAAATTCTAATTCATCTCGTACAGCATTTTCACTTATTCCTGGTTTTAGAAACGTAAGAATGTGGTGAAATGCTTCGTCCGCGATATTAGCTGCAATTTTCATTGTTTCTATTTCAGGCGTGTCTTTAATGATACGAATATTTTCGATAATTTCGCACACTTGAATCATTTCCGCCTGTACGTATTTTTGCAAGTTTTTATATTGTTGCAATGTCATGTTGTTTTCTTCAATTCCAAGTTTTTGAATGTTTAATTTCGATACTTGATGTGCAATTTCTTTTTCTAAATTTCCTTTATGCATAATAATTTCAGCATCTTTTATTTGTGATTTCGCTTGATCTACATAGCGGAAATCAGTGATAAAAACAGCTTGATCGGCAGAGATTAAGACGACGCCAGCGCTACCTGTAAAGCCTGTTGCATATTGGCGATTTTCTTTTTTTGTAATAAGTAACCCGTCAATTTCATAGTTTTGTAGTTGATTTTGGATTTTATTAATTTTTAAAGTCATGTTAATTCCTCCTATTCATAGTATTGAATAAAGCAAATAGCGTGCCAAAATGTATATTTGAAGAAAGGATAGTAGGGACAACATATATTTTAGGGGAGATAAAAAAATAGCCCGTAATTTGTGGGAGACGGTTTGTTCATAAAATCTAGATTGCTTCAATGAATAGCAGGGGGATGGGGAAAAATGATTGGAGTTACACTTGTACTTTATTTACATGCTGTAAAAAAATTTATACAAATGTGAAATGATACTGTCAATTTTTTTGACAATATTGAATGGATATAGCAACGAAATTGAAAACATATAAAAAATGCGCTGCATACAAGCAACGCATTTTTTTATTTATGCTTTTAATTTCATTACAATATCAGCATCTGGTGTTACATATACGGTTTGCTGATTGTCGTACGTAACAAAACCAAGTTTTGCACCACTCGGTTTTTTGACATGGCGTATTTTGGTGAAATCAACAGGTACAGAGCTAGACTCTTTCGCTTTACTGTAATAGGCAGCAATTTTGGCAGCTTCTAGTAAAGTTTCTTCAGCAGGCTCTAAAGAACGAATGACAACGTGAGAGCCAGGTATATCTTTCGTATGTAACCAAATTTCATCACGGCGGGCAAACTTCGTTGTTAAATAATCATTTTGTTTATTGTTTTTACCAACGAAAATCTCTGTGCCATCACTTGCTACATATTTATCTAATACTGGTTTAGTAGGCTTTTTCTTTGCGTTTTTCGTTTTGCGATTGCGCACATAACCTTCTTCAGCTAATTCCTCACGAATTTCTTCAATGTCTTTTGAAGAAGCAGCTTCCATTTGTTGAAGTAAGCTATCAAAATAAAGAATTTCTTCATTTGTTTTTTCAATTTGTTCTTCTACAACAACAACTGAATTTTTTGCTTTTTGATACTTTTGGAAATAGCGTTGTGCATTTTCAGATGGTGTTTTTAAAGGATCTAATGTGATTTTTACAGTTCCACCATTCTCATCGTAATAATTAACGACCTCAATATCTTTATCGCCCTTTTTTAAAGCGTACATATTGGCTGTAAGTAGCTCTCCAAATAGTTGATACTTATCTGCTTTTCCAGCATCTTGCAGTGTTTTTTCGAGTTTAATGAGTTTTTTCTCGTTTTTATTTTTTTCGTTTTGCATAAAGCGTTCTAAATCATGAGCTTGTTGTTTTACACGATCACGTTCTGCTTTGCCAAAGAAGAAACGATCTAACAATTCGCTCACTGATGAGAATGTTTTTTCTTCTCCTTGCAAGTGTGTAAGAGGGAAAAGATAAAAGAATTCTTTTCCATTTGCAGTAATCATTGTAGGTGTATATGCATGAGATAGTAATGGTGTTTGTACAGAGAAAAATGCTTCTGATAATGCTTTCTCGTTTACCATACCGGCTTTCTTTACTACTTCTTTTGCAAATAATGGGGATATTCCCATGAAAGCACCGACGAGTTGTTTATCCATATTTCCAGATAGAAAGTCTAGCGGTCTAATAAAATCATCTGCGGTTTCAATTTGCAGAGGATTGATTTTATGTTGGGCTGGTGGCGCGACGTACTCAGCACCAGCATATACAGTTCGGTGACGGTTTACGGCTAATGAAACGTGTTTTAAGCTATCTAAAATCACGTTTGTTTTCGTATCTAATAAGATAATGTTACTATGTCGTCCCATTATTTCAATTACTAATGTTTTTAATGATTCGTCTCCGATCTCATTACGACTGCGAACTGTAATTTGAATAATGCGTTCTAAGTCGATTTGTTCAATTTTTTCAATAAATCCACCTTCTAAATGTTTGCGAAGAAGCATACAAAACATCGGCGGTATTGCTGGCGAATCGTAGTTTTGATTCGTTAAGTGCATACGCGCATATGTAGGATGAGATGAAAGAATTAGTTTTTGGTTCTTTCCATTCGCTCGAATATGTAATAAAATCTCGTATTTTGAAGGTTGATATATTTTGGAAATTCTTCCTGTGTAAAGAGAATTTTCAATTTCATGTGTAATCGCTCTTGTAAATAATCCATCGAATGCCATAAATGAACACTCCTTTCTAACTAAATGTTAATTATAGCATTTTTTTGGACGAGGCTGAATAAGCTTTCAATAGAGTATGTCTGGAATCAGGAGGTCGATAGCAGGATGAACTGGTATGGAATGCGAGCACATGAAGTGGAAGAAAGAACGAATACGAATGTAAAGGTTGGACTTACAGAGAAAGAAGCAGAAGGGCGAGTAAAGAAATTTGGTACTAATGAATTAGAAGAAGCAAAAAGGCCTTCTGCACTAATGGTATTTTTAGCACAGTTTAAAGATTTCATGGTACTCGTTTTGTTTGGAGCAACAATTGTTTCTGCGTTTTTAGGTGAATACATTGATTCTATTGCTATTGTTGCCATTGTTATTATCAATGGTATTCTCGGCTTTTTTCAAGAAAGAAAAGCTGAAAAATCATTGGAAGCTTTAAAGGAACTAGCCGCCCCGCAAGTTACTGTAATGCGGAATGGAAAGTGGGTAAAAGCACCATCTAAAGCACTTGTTTTAGGTGATATTATTAAGTTTTCCAGTGGTGATCGTATTGGGGCTGATGTGCGTCTTGTTGAGGCATCAAGTTTATATATTGAAGAGTCTGCTTTGACAGGGGAGTCCGTACCTGTACAAAAGAAGGTAGAAGCATTGCAAGGGCAAGATGTTGCAATTGGTGATCAAAAAAATATGGCTTTTATGGGGACAATGATTACGCGAGGATCTGGTACAGGAGTCGTTGTAGCAACTGGTATGAATACAGCGATGGGGCAAATTGCAAATATGTTGCAAAATGCAGAGCAAATGGAAACGCCACTGCAAAGAAGGTTAGAACAGCTCGGAAAAATATTAATTATTGTAGCTCTTATTTTGACAGCGCTCGTTGTATTGGCTGGTGTGTATCAAGGGAATGAAGTATATCATATGTTTTTAGCTGGGGTATCGCTAGCTGTTGCGGCTATTCCAGAAGGATTGCCAGCAATTGTTACAGTAGCTTTATCACTTGGTGTACAGCGTATGATAAAAAAGAGAGCAATTGTAAGGAAGTTACCGGCCGTAGAAACGTTAGGCTGCGCTTCTGTTATATGCTCTGATAAAACGGGAACAATGACGCAAAACAAAATGATGGTAACACATATGTGGTCAGGCGGAGAATTGTGGAAAGTGACAGGGCAAGGATATGAACCTAATGGCTCTTTTATGAAAGGTGAAAAAGAAGTGAATCCAGCTAAGACAAAATCACTTTATCAGCTACTTACATTTGGTTCACTATGTAACAATGCAAATATTATGCAAAAGAAAAAGGCGTACGTATTAGATGGAGATCCAACAGAGGGAGCGCTTGTAGCTGCAGCAATGAAAGCTGGGATAACACGTGAGGCATTGAAAGGGAAATTTGAAATTATTCGTGAATTTCCATTTGATTCAACTCGAAAAATGATGAGTGTTATTGTACGAGATCGAGAGGGGAAAAAGTTTATTGTTACGAAAGGAGCACCGGATGTTCTTTTGCAAATGAGCCAAACAATCTTATGGGGGGATAAGCAGCAGCCGTTAAGTGAGCTATATAGAAAAGAAGTACAGGCGGCTATTCATAGCTTAGGTAGTCAAGCGCTTCGAACAATTGCAGTTGCGTTTAAACCTTTAAAAGTCACGGATTCTATTGAACATGAAAGAGACGTTGAAAAAGATTTTATGTTGGTTGGGATACAAGGTATGATTGACCCGCCAAGGCCAGAAGTCGCGCAGGCGGTAAAAGAGTGTAAAGAAGCTGGTATTCGAACAGTAATGATTACAGGTGATCATAAAGTGACAGCAATGGCGATTGCTGAACAATTAGGAGTTTTACCACCAGATGGACGCGTTGTTGAAGGAGTAGAACTCGCGAATATGGATGTGGAGGAATTAGAAAATGTTGTAGAAGATACGTATGTATTCGCTCGTGTATCACCTGAGCATAAATTGAAAATTGTTAAAGCATTGCAAAATCAAGGACATATAGTAGCGATGACAGGTGATGGAGTGAACGATGCTCCAGCTATAAAAACAGCGGATATTGGGATAGCGATGGGGATTACAGGGACAGATGTTGCAAAAGAAGCCTCTTCACTTGTTTTACTAGATGATAATTTTGCTACAATTAAGTCAGCGATTAAAGAAGGAAGAAATATATACGAGAACATACGTAAGTTCATTCGCTACTTATTGGCGTCAAATGTTGGAGAAATTTTAGTTATGTTATTTGCGATGTTACTTGCATTACCACTGCCGATGGTTCCTATTCAAATTTTATGGGTGAACTTAGTTACTGATGGTTTACCAGCGATGGCATTAGGTTTGGATAAGGCTGAAGGAGATGTGATGAAGAGAACACCGCGTCACCCGAAAGAAGGGGTATTCGCTAGAGGGCTTGCGTGGAAAATAATAAGTCGAGGGTTTTTAATTGGAGCAGTGACGTTAGTGGCGTTTATTATTGCGTATAACCAACATCCAAATGAACTGAAATATGCACAAACTGTAGCGTTCGCGACGTTGGTACTTGCACAGCTTATTCATGTATTTGATTGTCGTAGTGAGCATTCTGTCTTTCACCGTAATCCATTTGGGAACGTGTATTTAGTAGGGGCGGTTATTATTTCGTTACTACTTATGCTAGTGGTTATATATTATCCACCGTTACAACCGATCTTTAGCACAATGCCGATACAAGCAAGAGATTGGTTATTAATTGGAGGTTTGTCATCAATTCCGACTTTCTTACTAGTAGGTTCTTTATTAACAGGGAAAAAGGCTAAGAAGAAAAAGCCGATGTTATATAAGAAGGGATTAAACTTGAAATAGTCAATGTTATGAAAATGTGATATAATTTACAGAAGGTAGTAGAGCCTTGTCTCTATTACCTTTTTCATTGAGTTATTTTATGGCTTGGATGTGATAAAAATGATTTCTAGTATGACAGGGTTTGGAAGATCGAAAGTAGAAAGTGATACTTTTCAAATTACAGTAGAAATGAAATCGGTGAACCACCGTTTTTTAGAGATGAGTATTCGACTTCCTAAGCAAATGATGGTATTTGAGGACAAAATTCGTAAAATAATTGCACAGCAAGTTCGACGTGGACGCATCGAAGTGTCTATTAGTATAGCAGGTGAAGGACTTGTTGAAAGAAAATTAAGTGTGAATTGGTCACTTCTTGAGCAGTACCAATCGATGATGGAAGATATAAAAGGGAAATTTCAATTACAAGATTCTATTACACTCGAACAATTAATGGCAATGCCAGAAGTAACAGCAATTGAAGAAATAGAAAATGTAAATGAACATTTTGAGAACAGTTTATATGAGGCTGTTCGTCAAGCTGCTCATATGTTGAAAACGATGAGAGATGGCGAAGGAGAACGATTACATAAAGATATAGCGTATCGTTTACAAGAAATTAGCAATTGTGTAAATGCAATTATTCCACATGCACCGATTGTTACACAAAAATATCGTGAACGATTAGAAAATCGCTTAAAAGAATTACATAATCAAGATCTAGATGAACAAAGATTGCTAACAGAAGTCGCAATCTTTGCAGAGCGTTGTGATATTCATGAAGAGTTAGTTCGTTTGCAAAGTCATTTAGAGCAATTTCGTGAAACATTGCAGATTGAAGAGCCTGTTGGAAGGAAAATGGATTTCATCGTGCAAGAGATGCATAGAGAAATTAATACGATTGGTTCTAAGGCAAATGACTTAACAATTTCAAAATATGTTGTAGAAATGAAAAATAACCTTGAAAAAATTCGTGAACAAGTACAAAATATTGAGTAGCTTTCAAAAAATATATAAAGTTATACGTGGTGGAGAAATCGGATAGACTTACTAGGAGGCGCAAACTATGGCCATGCGGTTTTTAAATATTGGATACGGAAATATTGTATCTGCTCATCGAATTATTGCTATTGTAAGTCCGGAGTCAGCTCCTATTAAACGAACAGTACAGGAAGCACGCGAACATAATGCTTTGCTTGATGCTACTTATGGGAGAAAAACAAGGGCGGTTATTGTTATGGATGATGGGCATGTTGTATTAAGTCCAATTCAACCAGAGACGATTGCACATCGTTTGAATAATAAAGAAGATTTAAGTGAGGAAGGGTAGGTTTTACATATTTATGAGAAGTAGAAGAGGATTGCTCATCGTTCTTTCAGGGCCTTCTGGGGTTGGAAAAGGGACGGTTCGTAAAGAGCTGTTTAGCCATGAGGATACACGTTTTCAATACTCTATTTCAGTAACGACACGTAAGCCGCGTGAAGGTGAAGTAGATGGTGTGGATTATTTCTTTAAAGAAAGAGAAGAATTCGAGGAAATGATTCGTAATGAAAAATTACTTGAGTGGGCTGAGTTCGTAGGTAATTATTACGGAACACCGATTGACTATGTTGAAAAAACATTACAAGAAGGAAAAGATGTATTCTTAGAAATTGAAGTGCAAGGAGCAATTCAAGTTAAGAAAGCTTTCCCAGAAGGTGTATTTATTTTCTTAGCACCTCCAAGTTTATCTGAACTAAAGAGCCGTATTGTCGGACGTGGTACAGAGACTGAAGATGTTATTGAAAATCGTTTAACTGTAGCGAAAGAAGAAATCGAGATGATGGACGCTTACGACTATGTAGTAGAAAACGATCAAGTTGAATTAGCTTGTGATAGAATTAAAGCAATTGTGGTTGGCGAACATTGCCGCCGCGAAAGGGTAGCAAAATATTATAAAGAAATGACGGAGGGTCTATAATTATGTTAAATCCATCAATTGACTCATTACTACAAAAAATCGATTCTAAGTACACTTTAGTAACAGTGGCTGCAAAACGCGCACGTGAAATGCAACTTGCTAATAACTGTGTTGTAGAAAAACCTGTTTCTCATAAATGTGTAGGTAAAGCATTAGAAGAAATCGATGCAGAAGCATTAAGCTACGTACCAAGTGAAGATAAAGTAGCTGAATAAGCCTTTGCCTTCGACAAAATAAAACATAGACTTTATAATTTTCTATGTAACGGTAACAACCTATTTACAAGTAGGTTGTTATTTTTTTACGAAAGGAATGAAATATCGGTACTGACGAGCTGAGAATTCTATTTCAGTATTATAAGTTTGAAAAAGAAAGAGGACGAGTCATATGCTAAAAGGGAAAAAGATACTTCTATGTGTAACAGGAGGCATTGCGGTTTTTAAAGCAGCTGCGTTAACGAGTAAATTGACACAATCTGGCGCGATTGTAAAAGTAATGATGAGTGAGTCGGCAATGAAGTTTGTTACGCCTCTTACATTCCAAGCGCTTTCTCGCCATGATGTATATACGGATACATTTGATGAGAAAGACTCAGCTGTTATTGCTCATATTGATTTAGCAGATTGGGCGGATGTTGTACTTGTCGCACCTGCTACTGCCAATTGTATTGGAAAGTTAGCTGGTGGTATTGCAGATGATATGATTACAACTACTTTGTTAGCTACTACAGCTCCGGTATGGATTGCGCCTGCTATGAATGTGCATATGTATGAAAATAAAATAGTTCAAAAAAATATGATGACATTGAAAACGCTAGGATATACATTTATTGAGCCTGGGGAAGGCTTTTTAGCATGTGGATATGTAGCGAAGGGACGACTAGAAGAACCAGAAGCAATTATTGCACGGTTAGAGGAAGCTTTCTCAGAACACAAACCATTGCAGGGAAAAAGAATATTAATAACTGCTGGCCCAACACGTGAAAAGGTTGATCCAGTTCGTTTTATGACGAATTTTTCTTCTGGAAAAATGGGGTATGCGATTGCGGAAGTGGCAGCGAATTTAGGCGCTGATGTTATACTCGTTTCAGGACCGACAGCATTAAATCCACCGTTACATGTAACGACAGTACAAGTGGAATCTGCACAAGATATGTTAGAAGCAGTTCTTCAACATTATCAAAACGTAGACGTTGTCATTAAAACAGCAGCAGTTGCAGATTATCGTCCGAAATATGTGCATGAGAATAAAATGAAAAAGCAAAATGGTGATGCTGTCATTGAACTTGAAAGAACGGTGGATATTTTAAAAACGTTAGGTCAGAAAAAGGATAAACAGTTACTTATCGGTTTTGCTGCTGAAACGACAAATGTAGAGGAATATGCAACGAAAAAACTACGTGAGAAAAATGCAGATATGATTGTCGCGAATGATGTAAAAGCACAAGGAGCTGGATTTGGCACGGATACGAATATTGTAACAATGTATAGAAAAGATGGAAAAGTTATTGAGTTGCCACTTTTAATGAAAAAAGAGGTAGCTCGTGAAATATTGAAGCAAATTGAAATGATGTTAGAAGATGATCGTTTATGAAATTTGCAAGTGTAATTGTTGATGTACCTGCCCGTCAGACAGATCGACCATTTGATTACATTATCCCTAAAAAATGGGAAGATATTGTACAGACAGGAATGCGTGTAGTAGTTCCGTTTGGGCCAAGAAAATTGCAAGGTTTTATTATTGGGATTAAAGATTCGGTGGATGTAGAAAGTAAGAAGTTAAAGACAATCCATGAAATATTAGATGTAACACCAGTTTTAAATGATGAATTATTAAAGCTTGGATATTGGCTTACAAGTGAAACGTTATGCTACATGATTTCAGCTTTTCAAGTGATGCTTCCAACTGCGATAAAAGCAACGTATAAAAAACGTCTACAACTTTGTAAACAGGAAGAAATAGCACCAGAAATACTATATTTATTTCAGGATAAAGAAGCAATTGATTTTGAAGTAATCGAGCAACAGCCACATTTATACCGAACTATTCAACAAGAAATTAAAAATGGTACGGTTGAAGTCGTTTATCAAGTGAAAGATAAAGTACAAAAGAAGAAGCAAAGAGTGGTTCAGCCGGAGTTGCCAGAAGATAAATTGGAATTAGCGGCATTTGAACTGAAAAGTAAAAAACAACAAGATGTACTTTATTATTTTGTGGAAAATTATAAAAGTGCACCGTTGAAAGTAATTACAGAAGAGTTACAAATAACAGATGCTCCAATAAAAGCACTTGTTAAAAAGGGATTCATTTCAGAAAAGTATGTGGAAGTATACCGAAATCCGTATGACGATGATGATTTTGAACAAACAAAACCATTTCCACTTACGGAGGAACAAAAACAAGTTATTACACCGATTTTATCATCAATTACAAATGAAACTTATAATCCATTTTTACTATATGGTGTTACAGGAAGTGGAAAGACAGAAGTATATTTACAATCTATAGCAGCAGTGCTCAAGAAAGGAAAAGAAGCTATCGTTCTTGTCCCTGAAATTGCACTAACGCCCCAAATGGTGGATCGTTTTAAAGGTAGGTTTGGCTCGCAAGTTGCAGTTCTTCATAGTGCGTTGTCTGTTGGAGAAAAGTATGACGAGTGGCGTAAGATTTTAAGAAAAGAAGTGAAAGTTGTAGTTGGTGCGCGTTCAGCTGTTTTTGCGCCTTTTGAGAATTTAGGGATTATTATTATTGATGAAGAGCATGAATCAAGTTACAAACAAGAAGATAATCCGAGGTATCATGCAAGAGATGTAGCTGTCTGGAGAGGACAATATCATAAATGTCCTATCGTTCTTGGTAGTGCGACGCCAACACTTGAATCGTTTGCAAGGGCGAAAAAAGGTGTTTATAAACTACTAACAATGGAAAAACGTATGAATGAACAAGCTTTACCAACGGTAGAGATTGTTGACATGCGAGAAGAACTTCGTGACGGGAATCGATCAATGTTTTCTAAGGCGCTGCATGAAAAAATAGCAGATCGATTAGAAAAGAAAGAACAAATGGTACTCTTTTTAAATAGAAGAGGTCATTCTACATTTGTTATGTGCCGTGATTGTGGGTATGTTGTACAATGTCCGCATTGTGATATTTCATTGACATATCATAAAATGAATCATCGTTTAAAATGTCATTATTGTAGTTACGAAGAGAATATGCCAACTGAGTGTCCAGCTTGTCAAAGTACATACATTCGTTTCTTTGGTACAGGTACACAAAAGGTAGAAGAAGAAATTACAAAACTATTTCCAGAGGCGCGAGTCATTCGAATGGATGTAGATACGACAAGTCGAAAAGGAATGCATGAAAAATTATTAAAGGCGTTTGGGGAAGAAAAAGCAGATATATTACTTGGAACACAAATGATTGCTAAAGGATTAGATTTTCCGAAAGTAACGCTCGTTGGGGTTTTAACTGCAGATACGATGCTTCACTTACCTGATTTTCGGGCAAGTGAAAAGACATATCAGTTATTGACGCAAGTAAGTGGACGAGCGGGTAGACATGAATTGCCAGGGGAAGTTGTGATTCAAACGTATACGCCAGAACATTACAGCATAGAGTTAGCGAAGAACCAACAATATGATGTGTTTTTTGACCAAGAAATGCAAATGAGACGAACAAGACAATATCCCCCATATTACTATGTTGTACTCGTAACTGTATCTCATCCAGAATTATTAAAAGCGGTACAAGTGACGGAAAAAATTGCCTCGTATTTACGAACGCATTGCTCACAGCAAACAATGGTGCTAGGACCAGTTGCTTCAGCGATTCCAAGGATAAAAGATAGATATCGTTATCAATGCATGATAAAATACAAACGGGAACCAAACTTAAAGAACGTGCTCAAAATGGTAAATGAACATTATCAAGCAGAAATGCAAAAAGAGCTACAAATCTCAATTGATTTTAATCCAACAATGTTAATGTAGCGGAGGGAAATATGGCAGTTTTAGAAATAATAAAGCATCCAAATGAAGTGTTAGAAACACCATGCGAAAGAGTAATTAACTTTGATAAAAAGTTAGTGAAATTGTTGAAAGATATGCATGAAACAATGTTAATTGCGGACGGAGTCGGTTTAGCTGCGCCTCAAGTAGGTGTAAGCTTGCAAGTAGCGGTTGTTGATGTCGATGATGATACTGGGAAAATCGAGTTAATCAATCCATCAATATTAGAAAAACGTGGTGAACAAGTAGGTCCCGAAGGCTGTTTAAGCTTCCCGGGACTTTATGGTGAAGTAGAACGTGCCGATTATATTAAAGTAAGAGCGCAAAATCGCCGTGGGAAAGTATTCTTATTAGAAGCGGAAGGATTTTTAGCGCGTGCAATTCAACATGAAATTGATCATTTACACGGTGTTTTATTTACATCGAAAGTGACAAGATATTATGAAGAAAACGAACTAGAATAGGTGTTAAAAGGAGCGGTTTTTAAATGATAAAAGTAGTGTTTATGGGAACACCGGACTTTTCAGTGCCGGTGCTTCGTCGTCTTATTGAAGATGGCTATGAGGTAGTAGGTGTTGTGACGCAACCTGATCGTCCAGTAGGTAGAAAAAAAGTATTAACACCTACACCTGTTAAAGTTGAAGCGGAAAAACATGGTATCCCTGTGTTACAGCCGTTAAAAATTCGTGAAAAAGATGAATATGAAAAAGTATTGGCATTAGAGCCAGATTTAATTGTAACAGCTGCATTTGGGCAGATTGTACCAAATGAAATTTTAGAAGCACCGAAGTATGGATGTATTAATGTTCACGCTTCTTTACTTCCTGAACTTCGTGGTGGTGCACCAATTCATTATGCAATTATGGAAGGTAAAGAAAAAACAGGTATTACAATTATGTATATGGTAGAAAAATTGGATGCTGGTGATATCTTAACGCAAGTGGAAGTTGAAATTGAAGAGCGTGAAACGACAGGCTCATTATTTGATAAATTAAGTGAAGCAGGAGCACACCTTCTATCTAAAACAGTACCTTTATTAATCCAAGGTAAGTTAGAACCGATTAAACAAAACGAAGAAGAAGTAACGTTTGCGTACAATATAAAACGTGAGCAAGAGAAAATTGATTGGACAAAAACAGGTGAAGAAGTATACAATCACATTCGCGGATTGAATCCATGGCCAGTTGCTTATACAACTTTAGCAGGACAAGTTGTTAAAGTATGGTGGGGAGAAAAAGTGCCTATAACTGAACCGGCTGAAGCAGGTACGATTGTTGCAATCGCAGAAGATGGTTTTGTTGTAGCAACGAGTAATGAAACAGGTGTTAAAATTACTGAATTGCAACCATCTGGTAAAAAGCGTATGAGTTGTTCACAATTTTTACGTGGAACAAAACCTGAAATTGGAACGAAGTTAGGAGAAAATGCATGAGACAAAATGTTCGTGAATTAGCTCTTGATGGTTTAATTCAAGTGGAAAAAAGTGGTGCATATAGCAACTTACTTTTAAATAATCTAATTGAAAAAAGTGCAATTGATAGAAAAGATATTGGTTTATTAACTGAAATTGTATATGGAACGATTCAACGTCGTGACACATTAGATTATTATTTACAGCCTTTTTTAAAAAAGAAGGTTGAGGCGTGGGTAAGAGTATTGCTTCGCTTATCTTTATATCAAATGATTTATTTAGACCGAGTGCCAGAAAGAGCGGCTATTCATGAAGCGGTTGAGATTGCAAAGCGTCGCGGGCATAAAGGAATTGCTGGTATGGTGAACGGTGTATTACGTTCGATTCAGAGAGAAGGTGTACCTTCTGTAGATGAAATCAAGGATCCAGTAGAACGTCTTGCAATTACAACAAGTCATCCAGTTTGGCTTGTCCAAGAGTGGACTTCAGAATACGGTTTAGAAACTGCAGAAAAAATGTGCGAAGTAAACATGTTACCCCCTGTACCAACAGCGCGTGTGAATGTTGATAAGGTAACGGTAGAAGAAGCGATTGAGTTGTTGGCAAGTGAAGGTATAGAAGCAAAACGTGGTGACTTATCAGATGATGCAATTCAGATTGAAAGAGGAAATGTAGCGCATACAGAAGCGTTTAAAAAAGGATTTCTTTCTATTCAAGATGAAAGTTCTATGCTTGTAGCACGCGCTTTAGAACCGAATACGGGAGATGCAGTTCTTGATAGTTGTGCTGCTCCAGGCGGAAAAACAACGCATATCGCGGAACGATTAAAGGGAACTGGTAAGGTCATGTCCCTTGATTTACATGCACACAAAGTACGTTTAATTAAACAGCAAGCAGAGCGACTTGGTCTAGAAAATGTCGAAACTAAAGCGCTAGATGCTAGAAAAGTGCAAGAGCACTTTGCAAATGAAACGTTTGATAAAATATTGGTAGATGCACCGTGTTCTGGATTTGGTGTAATTAGACGTAAACCTGATATTAAGTTAGGAAAAGATAAAGGCGATAGTGAAAGATTATCGATGATTCAAATTGCAATACTAGAAAAAATAGCACCATTATTAAAACAAGGCGGTCGTCTTGTTTATAGTACGTGCACAATTGAGAAAATAGAAAATGAACAAGTAATAGAGAAATTTTTACAAGAACATCCTGAATTTGAATGGGATACTACGCTTAAAGAGCGTATGCCAGAAAAATTAACTCCGTATATTGATGAAGGTCAAGTACAAATTTTACCGCATTATTTTGCGACGGATGGCTTTTATATTGCTTGTTTAAGGAAGAAGGTGTAGCATCATGGAAACGACTGTAAGAAAACAAAAGAAAAATTTAGAAACGAAGAAACCATCAATTTACTCTTTACAACTTCATGAAATGCAAGATTGGTTAAAGGAACAAGGAGAACCGAAGTTCCGTGCTGGACAAATTTTTGATTGGTTATATAAAAAACGTGTAAAAAATTATGAGGATATGTCAAACCTTTCTAAAGGATTGCGTGATAAATTGTCGAATTCCTTTGATATTACTACTTTAAACACGTTAGTAAAACAAACGTCTTCGGATGGAACAATTAAATTCTTATTCCAATTATATGACGGATATTCTATTGAAACGGTATTAATGCGACACGAATATGGAAATTCCATTTGTGTAACAACGCAAGTGGGTTGTCGTATTGGGTGTACGTTCTGTGCTTCGACACTTGGTGGATTAAAGCGAAACCTAGAAGCTGGAGAAATCGTAGCGCAAGTAGTAGAAGTTCAGCGTGCGCTTGATGAAACGGAAGAACGTGTAAGTTCTCTTGTTGTTATGGGGATTGGAGAACCATTTGATAACTATGATAATTTAATGGGATTCTTACGCATCATTAACCATGAAAAAGGACTTCATATTGGTGCGAGACATATGACTGTTTCGACGAGTGGAATTATCCCGAAAATTTATAAGTTTGCTGAAGAAGATCTACAAATTAATTTTGCGATTTCATTGCATGCTCCAAACTCAGAATTACGTTCAAAATTAATGCCGATTAACCGTGCTTATAAATTACCAGATTTAATGGAAGCTATTAAATACTATGTAAATAGAACAGGGCGTCGTATTACTTTTGAATATGGATTATTTGGAGGAGAAAATGACCAAGTAGAGCATGCTGAAGAGCTTGCTGCGCTCTTAAAAGGTGTAAAATGTCATGTGAACTTGATTCCGGTAAACTACGTACCTGAACGTGATTATGTACGTACGCCACGTGAACAAATTTTCTTGTTCGAGAAAACGTTAAAAGATCGTGGAGTGAATGTAACGATTCGCCGTGAACAAGGTCATGATATTGATGCAGCCTGCGGTCAGTTGCGTGCGAAGGAGCGCAAAGAAGAGACGAGGTGACGAGATGAAAGCCGTATTTCTATCGGATAAAGGAAAAGTTCGTCAACATAATGAAGATAGTGCAGGAGTTTTTCACAATTTAGATGGAAATGTATTAGCGGTAGTAGCAGATGGAATGGGAGGTCATCGAGCTGGTGATGTAGCTAGCTCGATGGCCATTCAATTATTCCATGATTATTGGAAGCAAACACATAATATGAATGAGCCGAAAAAAGTAGAACAATGGTTACATACTAGTGTTGGGATTATTAATGAGCGTATATATGAATACGCTCAGCAAAATGTAGAATGTAATGGTATGGGAACAACGCTTATAATAGCTGTTTGTACACCAAGCTTTGTGACAATAGGGCATATAGGAGATAGTCGTTGCTATATGGTATCAGAAGGAGAAATGACGCTAGTAACGGAAGATCATTCACTTGTAAATGAGCTTGTGAAACATGGTGAAATTTCAAAGGAAGACGCAGAGTATCATCCGAAAAAGAATGTGTTATTAAGAGCATTAGGAACAGAAGAAAAAGTTGGGTTAGATGTTAAAACGTTGGTGATTGAGGAAGATGATCAATTACTTCTTTGCTCTGATGGGTTATCAAACAAAGTTTCTATTGATGATATGCGACAAATTTTACAGTTAAATGAACAGCTTGAAGGTAAAGGGCAGTGTCTCATTCAATTGGCAAATGATCGCGGTGGAGAAGATAATATCACACTTGTTCTTATTGATTATGCGGGTTCGACAAACGAAAGTAGGTGAAGTGCAACGTGCTGATTGGAAAACGCTTAAATGACCGTTATAAGCTGCTGAAAATGATTGGTGGTGGCGGAATGGCCAATGTATATTTAGCTCATGATGATATACTTGGCCGAGATGTAGCGGTAAAAATATTAAGACTCGACTACTCAAATAACGAAGAGTTTATTAAACGTTTCCATCGAGAAGCGCAGTCTGTTACAACGTTGTCGCATCCAAATATTGTGAATATGTATGATGTCGGAGAAGAAGATGGTATATACTATCTTGTCATGGAATATGTACCAGGGCAAACATTGAAGCAATACATAATTGAGCGAGGGATGTTACCTATAGGAGAAGCTCTTGATATTATGGAGCAGTTAACATCCGCTATGGCACATGCCCATCATTTTGAAATTGTGCATCGTGATATAAAGCCGCACAATATTTTAATTCGAGCTGATGGAATAATAAAAGTAACAGATTTTGGAATTGCGACAGCTACAAGTGCAACAACAATTACACATACAAATTCAGTGCTCGGTTCAGTCCATTATTTATCACCAGAACAGGCACGTGGCGGGATAGCAAATAAACAATCAGATATCTATTCTCTTGGAATAGTTATGTTTGAATTGTTAACAGGAAGACAACCGTTTTCTGGCGAATCTGCTGTTGCTATAGCTTTAAAACATTTACAAAGTGAAATCCCATCACCAAAAAGATGGAATGAAAATATTCCGCAAAGTGTTGAAAATATTATATTAAAGGCAACTGCAAAAGATCCGTTTCACCGATATCAATCTGCCAATGCGATGAAGCGAGATATTGAAACTGCGCTATATCCAGAGAGGATAAATGAGCAACCATTTTACATACCGGAAGATATGGAAGCGACGAAAGCGATTCCGATTATTCAACAAGAACAATTATTTGAAAATGTAAGTGATGAAACGATTGTTTTAAAAGGGAGTAAGGTGGAAGAACCGATAAGAGCAGAAGCAGCTGAGTTAGATAAGAAGAAAAAACGGAGTAACAAGTGGCTTAAAGTTTTAATTTCAACATTTTTATTTTTAGCAATAGGAATAACATTAGCACTTACGGTTATTCCAGGATTATTTATTCCGAAAGATGTGAAAGTTCCTGATGTGGCTGGTATGAAATACACGACAGCTGTAAATACATTAGTAGAAAAGGGCTTTGAGGTGACGGAGCCTAATATTGTATATACAGATGATGTTGAAGTTGGGGATGTAATAAAAACGGACCCTGTAGCAGGAAGAGTCGTAAAAGAAAACGCTAAAATTACTATCTATCAATCAGGTGGAAAAAAGAAAAGTAAGATGGCAAATTTCACAGGTCAAAACTTTGAGAGTGTAAAAGCTGAGTTAGAAGAAAAATATAAACAAGTTACGGTAAATTATATTGAAAATGATAAGCCGAAAGGTGAAATTGTAGAACAAATTCCGACGCCTGATCAGATGGTTATAGAAGCGGAGCAAGAACTGAAAATCTGGGTAAGTAAAGGTCCTTATCAAATTAGACCAGGTGACTTTTCGGGGTGGACTGAAAATAGTGTAACTGGTTATTTGAATGAGAGAAAACTAACGTCAGATATAAAACGAGAGTATTCAGATACAGTCGAAAAAGGACTTGTAATTTCGCAATTTCCAAAACCAGGTACACCATTAAAAGAGGGAGATAAAGTAACTATTATTATCTCTGATGGTCAAAAGCCTAAAGTGACTAAAACGGTAAAATTGGACAATATCTCTATCCCATATGAGCCTGCTGTAACAGGTGAAAAAAAGCCGCAAACAATAGAAATTTATAAAGAAGACATGCAGCAAAAAATGGATAGACCGGTTGAAACGAGAACAATTACTGAATCAGCGACTATTTCTTTAGAATTTGTAATTCAAGAAGGTTCAAAGGGACACTATAAAATTGTACGGGATGGAGTAACGATTATTGATAAAGAAGTACCATATCCAACTCAATAATAGTGAAAGTCTACTTATTATTATTGCCTGTTATGCTGTCTACAAAGTGGACGGTATAGCAGGCAAAAATATATGATTCAAAAAGCTAGTAAAGTGATGCAGCTGTAAATATTTTTTTGCATTTAATGGGAAATTCAATGTATATTAGCGAAAGTATATATAGTAGGTTTTGAAATCGTTATTTGGAAAATTTAAATCCATTCATTTTTAAATTCAGCATCACCTTATACAAAAAAGGAGAATTCTATGCCAGAAGGAAAAATTATAAAAGCTTTAAGTGGGTTTTATTACGTGCAGCATGAAGAAGGGGTTACGCAATGTCGTGGGCGAGGTGTATTTAGAAAAAATAAAATTACACCACTTGTAGGAGACCAAGTTGTTTTTCAGGCAGATAATCCAACTGAAGGTTATGTGCTTGAAGTGTTTGATCGAAAAAATGAACTTGTTAGACCTCCTATTGCTAATGTCGATCAAGCGATCCTTGTGTTCTCTGCAGTAGAACCAGATTTTAATCCTGGACTGTTAGATCGATTTTTAGTGCTGATTGAATATCATAACATTAAGCCAATTATTTGTATTAGCAAGATGGATTTAGTAGATGAAAAGATGAAAGCAACTGTTGAAGCTTATGCGAATGATTATCGTGAGATGGGTTATGATGTTTTATTTACTTCTATTAATACGTCAGAAAGTATTGATATATTAAAACCATACTTAGAAAATTGTGTTTCTGTCGTTGCGGGCCAATCTGGTGTTGGGAAATCTTCAATGCTTAATGTGCTACGTCCAGAATTAGAGCTGAAAACAAATGATATTTCTTCCCATTTAGGACGCGGGAAGCATACGACAAGACACGTAGAATTAATTGCAATTGGGAGTGGACTAGTAGCAGATACACCGGGTTTTAGTTCACTAGATTTCATTGATATAGAAGTAGAAGATCTTACATATTGTTTTCCAGAGTTGAAAGAAGCGAGCCAATACTGTAAATTTAGAGGGTGTACACATCTTTCTGAACCGAAATGTGCGGTGAAAGCTGCGGTTGAAGAAGGGAAGATTACAGAATATCGCTATAAGAACTATAAACAATTCGTAGAAGAAATTAGAGAGAGAAAGCCGAGGTATTAGTTATGATTAAAATTGCACCATCGATTTTATCAGCAGATTTTTCAAAATTAGGGGAAGAGATTAAAGATGTAGAAAAGGGCGGAGCGGATTACATTCACGTTGACGTAATGGATGGACATTTCGTACCAAATATTACGATTGGACCGTTAATTGTAGAAGCAATCCGTCCGATTACATCATTACCATTAGATGTACATTTAATGATTGAAAATCCTGATAACTATATCCCGACTTTCGCACAAGCGGGAGCGGATATTATTACTGTTCACGTAGAGGCGTGTCCGCATCTACATCGTACAATTCAGTTAATTAAATCTCATGGTATTAAAGCGGGCGTTGTATTAAATCCACATACGCCAGTTTCAGTGATTGAGCATGTATTAGAAGATATAGATATGGTATTACTTATGACAGTAAACCCTGGATTTGGTGGACAGAAGTTTATCCATTCTGTATTACCGAAAATTAAACAAGTTGCAGACATGGTGAAAGAGCGCAATCTAGAAGTGGAAATTGAAGTTGATGGTGGTGTAAATGCTGAAACAGCAAGACTTTGTGTGGAAGCAGGAGCAAATGTACTTGTAGCTGGGTCAGCAGTATACAATCAAAAAGACCGCGGTGAAGCAATTCGCGTAATTCGTGGGTAGTGATGAACTTTTATCCTAGTAAGGCATTTATAGGATAGGATAAAAATATGTAAAAAGGCAATCTACCGAATGGCAGATTGCCTTTTTACAATGGAAGGAGAAGAAAAAATGATTATTCATATTTTGGCAGGAGGACCTTCGGAATATTGCGCAGATTTTGCTCGATACGAGAATGAGGAAGTAGTGTGGGCAGCGGTTGATAGGGGAGTATACCGTCTATTAAAGAAAGGGATTACCCCGGCTGTTGCGTTTGGAGATTACGATTCAGTTACTGAAGAAGAATTAGTATGGATGGGACAGCAAACGAACGAATTACATATTGTTCCGCGGGAAAAAGATCAAACGGATTTAGAAATTGCAATCAACTGGGCATTAGAACAGAAGCCGGCACTAATTCGTATTTTTGGTGCTACTGGTGGAAGGCTTGATCACGGTTTGGCAAATATACAGATGCTTTTAAAAGGGTTAGAAGTAGAGATAGAAATGTGTATTGTGGACAATAAAAATGAAATAACAGTTAAAAAAATGGGTACACATATAATTGAAGAAAATAAAAATTTTCCTTATGTATCTTTTGTACCAGTTACTGAAATAGTGGAAGGGATTACATTGTTTGGTTTTAAGTACCCTCTTACTAATAAAACAATAGAGTGGGGATCAACACTTTGTATTAGTAACGAACTCGTTGAGGAAAAAGGTACTTTTTCATTTACTTCTGGCATATTAATGTTGATAAGAAGCACTGATTGAAGAAACAATTTTGCTCCTTACATCATATAGTGACCAAGTGGAGTAATGGGGATTAGGAGGGAAACCATGAGATTTTATACAATTAAGTTACCTAAATTTCTTGGTGGAATAGTTCGTGCAATGTTAAATACCTTCAAAAAAGATTAAAAAAAGCACCTATCACCGGTGCTTTTTCCATTGTTATAGTAAAAAAAGAGCCTATCGGCTCTTTTTTTTATTATTAAACACGTTCGATTTTGCCAGATTTTAATGCTCTAGCAGAAACGTAAACACGTTGAACTTTTCCGTCGATGCGTACGCGAACTTTTTGAAGGTTAGCGCCCCATTTACGTTTTGTAGCGTTCATTGCGTGAGAACGAGAGTTACCAGAACGAGCTTTTCTTCCAGTAATAGCACAAACACGAGCCATTTATATTTCCCTCCCTTGATACCTTACCATACGTAATTTTTCAATGTTAGTCTTTTATGCGATGCTAAAAACACTACTATAATTTAACACAACTAAAAAGAGAATGCAACACCGTAGAAAAAAGAAATCAAGAAAATTTACTTGACACTATATGTTAATGAAGAAAAGTTGAAATCCATAAAAATTGCTTGACATATTATAGTGGTACATGTTGTATAATAACAATGGACTATTTTGCTCATCATAAAAAAGTGTAATTTAAAACATAAAATATGAGAGTGAAAAGAAAGAACGATGGAATTTTCTTTAAAAAGATTATATGATAGTAACTAAAGTAGTCTAGCTCACTTTCACCATTTATGAAGGGGGAAACGAGATGTCAATTGAAATTAAAACGAAGTACGGTCAAATTGATATTAGTACAGATGTAATTGCAACAATTGCTGGAGGTGCCGCGGTAGATTGCTACGGTATCGTAGGTATGGCATCAAAAAATCAGTTAAAAGATGGATTAACAGACATTTTACGAAAAGAAAACTTCACTAGAGGTGTTATTGTTCGTAAAGATGAAGATGAAGTACATATTGATATGTATATTATTGTGAGCTATGGTACGAAAATTTCAGAAGTGGCACATAATGTGCAGACGAAAGTGAAATATACATTAGATCAAACTGTAGGACTAGCAGTAGATTCTGTAAACATCTACGTACAAGGAGTTAAAGTAATAAACTTGTAATGTGCATTAAGGAGGAAAATCTGTGTCAATTCAAAAAATTGATGGAAAACGTTTATCACAAATGATCATGCAAGGAGCGAATAATTTAACAAACAATGTTCAGCTTGTTGATGCATTAAACGTATTTCCAGTTCCAGATGGCGATACCGGTACAAACATGAACTTATCTATGACTTCAGGTGCGCGTGAAGTGAAAGCAAACCCTTCACAGCATGCTGGTAAAGTCGGCGTAAGTTTAGCCAAAGGATTATTAATGGGAGCTCGTGGTAACTCTGGAGTTATTTTATCTCAGTTGTTCCGTGGTTTCTCTAAATCCATTGAACAAAAAGAAGAATTAACAACAGTTGATTTTGCTGCAGCACTAGAAGCTGGAGTAGAGGCGGCTTATAAAGCGGTTATGAAACCGATTGAAGGAACGATTTTAACGGTTGCAAGAGAAACGGGTAAATATGCAGTAACAGTTGCGAAAAAACAGCGCGACTTTGTTTTGTTTATGGAAGACGTTGTGAAAGAAGCAAACGCATCGTTAAATCGTACGCCAGATTTATTACCTGTATTAAAACAAGTTGGCGTTGTAGATAGCGGTGGTAAAGGTCTTGTAGTGGTATACGAAGGATTTTTAGCTGACTTAAAAGGAGAAACGATTTCTTCTGATGCACCGACGCAACCATCTATGAATGAAATGGTACGCGCAGAACATCACCGTAGTGTACAAAGCCAATTGAGTACAGAAGATATTAAGTATGGATATTGTACGGAGTTCATGGTGAAATTAGAGGCTGAAAAGGTGAAAGAGCATAATTTCTCTGAACAAAAATTCCGTGAAGATATTAGTGTATATGGTGATTCTCTACTAGTTGTGTCTGATGATGAAATTGTAAAAGTTCATATCCATGCAGAACATCCTGGAGACGCTATGAACTACGGGCAAAAATACGGTAGTTTAATTAAGATTAAAGTAGAAAATATGCGTGAACAGCATACTGCTTTATTAGATGAACCTACTATGGTTCCTGAACAACCAGCTCAATCGAAAGAAAAACAACCATATGGTATCGTAACTGTAGCTATGGGGTCTGGTATTAAAACTTTATTTGAGAGCATCGGCGCAACGAAAGTTATCGAAGGTGGTCAAACGATGAATCCAAGTACGGAGGATATCGTGAAGGCAATTGAAGAAGCAAATGCTGAAAAAATCATTATTTTACCGAATAACGGAAATATTGTAATGGCAGCAGAACAAGCGGCATCAGTTGTAGATCAAGAAGTTATTGTTGTTCGTTCGAAAACAGTTCCTCAAGGTATGGCAGCAATGTTAGCATTTAACCCAGTTGGAACGTTAGAAGAGAATGAAGAAAACATGCAAGAAGCTTTATCTCATGTGAAAACAGGTCAAATTACGTATGCTGTACGTGATACGGAAATTGATGGTGTAGCAATTCAAAAAGATGACTTCATGTGTATTGCAGATGGGAAAATTGTATCTACAAATGCTGAAAAAGTAGGAGCTGCGAAGCAATTACTAGAAGCGCTTATTGATGAAGATTCTGAAATCGTAACGATTCTACAAGGTGAGGATGCAACTGACGAAGAAGTAGCGGAGTTAGTTGAATTTGTAGAAGAGAAATTTGAAGATGCAGAAGTAGAAGTGCATGCTGGAAACCAACCAGTGTATTCTTTCATCTTCTCTGTAGAATAAGATAAGATTCGTTTTGAAAATAAATGGATTACTTACTTGCTAATGGATAAGAAGTAGTAATATGAAGTTTATTACTAGTTTTTATTCAAAAGGCTAGCATATTGAAGAGAGAAAAGAGCCTTGCTGCTAATAGTGAGGCTCTTTTTTACTTGTTTTATATAAGGGATTTGAGTAGTTTCTCTTAGAATGCCTATGATAGAATATATAAGGTGAAAGAGAGCGATTACAGATGCTAATTGGTACTCAAATAAAATGCAATAAAGAAAATAATGTGACGGGGTGTGAGAATCTTGAATGATGTTGTACAAGTTCCTGTTACGGATGTAAAGGGGATCGGAGGAGAAACATCTGAGTTACTACATGAGATGGGTATTTATACAGTTTCTCATCTATTAGAACATTTTCCATACCGTTATGAAGATTATGCGATGAAAGATCTTGCTGAAGTAAAGCATGATGAACGTGTAACGGTTGAAGGGAAGATTCATAGTGCTCCTTTGCTGCAATATTATGGTAAGAAGAAATCGCGTTTAACAGTTCGTGTTCTCGTCGGTCGTTATTTAATTACGGCGGTATGTTTTAATAGGCCTTACTATAAGCAAAAATTAAAGTTAGATGAAACGGTAACGATTACTGGTAAATGGGATCAACATCGTCAAACAATTGCTGTATCAGAACTTCATTTTGGGCCGGTTGTACGTCAACAAGAAGTGGAACCTGTTTATTCAGTAAAGGGGAAACTTACAGTAAAACAGATGCGTCGTTTTATTGCTCAAGCGTTAAAGGAATATGGAGATTCTATAGTCGAAGTGTTACCGGATGGTTTGTTAGGGCGATATAAATTATTACCAAGATATGAAGCGCTCAGGGCATTGCATTTTCCGGTAGGACAGAAAGATTTGAAGCAAGCGCGTCGCCGTTTTGTATATGAAGAATTTTTCTTATTTCAGCTGAAAATGCAAACGCTCCGGAAAATGGAGAGGGAAAATTCAAAAGGGACGAAGAAAGAGATTCCGTCAGTAGAATTACAAGAATTTATCGATGCACTGCCGTTTCCATTAACGGGTGCGCAGCGCCGAGTTGTAGATGAAATTTTGAAAGATATGACATCTCCTTATCGGATGAACCGACTATTGCAAGGTGACGTTGGTTCTGGGAAAACAGTTGTTGCTGCGATTGGCCTTTATGCATCGAAATTAGCCCATTATCAAGGTGCTTTAATGGTTCCTACAGAAATTTTAGCTGAGCAACATTATCAGTCGCTTGCTGAAACGTTTTCGCATTTTGGTATGAAGGTGGAACTGTTAACAAGTTCTGTTAAAGGGGCGAGACGTCGAGAAATTTTAGCGAAGTTAGAACAAGGAGAAATAGATATTCTTGTTGGAACGCATGCCTTAATTCAAGATGAAGTTATATTTCATAGGTTGGGTCTCGTTATTACAGATGAACAGCATCGATTTGGTGTAGCGCAGCGCCGAGTTTTACGGGAGAAAGGTGAAAGTCCAGATGTATTATTTATGACAGCGACACCAATTCCGCGTACGCTTGCAATTACTGCATTTGGAGAGATGGATGTTTCGATAATCGATGAGATGCCAGCAGGTAGAAAGGTGATTGAAACATACTGGGCAAAACATGATATGTTAGATCGCGTTCTCGGTTTCGTTGAAAAGGAGATAAAAAAAGGAAGACAGGCATACGTTATTTGTCCTTTAATTGAAGAATCTGAGAAACTTGATGTGCAAAATGCTATCGACTTACATAGTATGCTGACGCATCATTACCAAGGGAAATGCCAAGTTGGATTGATGCATGGGAGATTATCGTCTCAGGAAAAAGAAGAGATAATGGGACAGTTTAGTGAAAATAAAGTACAAATTCTTGTATCGACAACAGTTGTTGAAGTAGGTGTGAACGTACCGAATGCGACTGTAATGGTTATTTATGATGCAGAACGTTTCGGTTTATCGCAGCTTCATCAGCTTAGAGGGCGTGTCGGCCGTGGTAGTGAACAATCATATTGTTTATTAATAGCAGACCCTAAATCAGAAACAGGGAAAGAAAGAATGCGCATAATGACTGAAACAAATGATGGATTTGTATTGTCAGAAAAAGATTTAGAATTACGAGGTCCTGGAGATTTCTTTGGGAGTAAGCAAAGTGGCTTACCAGAATTTAAGGTTGCTGACATGGTACATGATTATCGAGCGTTAGAAACAGCAAGGCAAGATGCGGCGATACTAGTAGATTCAGAAGCGTTTTGGCATAATGATCAGTATGCTGCCTTGCGTACGTATCTTGATGGGACAGGTGTTTTCCAAGGAGAGAAGCTCGATTAAAGGGAGTCAACAAAAGTTTTTGTTGCATTCTACTTTTAATGATTATATACTACTGTTAGTACCTAGTCATAAAAATGGATGGTGCGGTATGAAAAAAAGAAGAAGTAAAAAAGAAAGACAAGAGTTATTACAACAAACAATCGAATCAAATCCTTTTATTACGGATGAAGATTTAGCGGAAAAATTTCAAGTGAGTATACAAACAGTACGACTTGATCGTATGGAATTGTCTATTCCTGAATTAAGAGAGAGAATTAAACATGTAGCTACAAAGCAACATGAAGAAGATGTGAAATCTTTACCGTTAGAAGAGGTTGTTGGAGAAATTATTGATATTGAATTAGATAGACATGCAATCTCTATCTTTGAAGTAAAGATAGAACATGTATTTAAAAGAAATCAAATTGCTCGTGGGCATCATCTGTTTGCGCAAGCAAACTCACTAGCTGTTGCGGTTATTGATGAAGAATTAGCTTTAACTGCAAAGTCTACCATTCGATACATTCGCCCTGTAAAATTAGGAGAGCGTGTTGTTGCAAAAGCGCGCGTTGAAGATGTAGAGAATGATAAGGGACGGACGGTTGTCAAAGTGCGTAGCTTCGTTGGAGAAGAACTTGTTTTTACAGGCACTTTTGAAATGTATCGATCTAGTAATTATAGTGAGGAAGGTAACAACTTATGAAAATCGCAATAGATGCAATGGGCGGAGATCACGCTCCAAAGGCTGTAGTATTAGGGGCAATGAAAGCTATTAAGGAATATTCTGATTTACATATTACGTTAGTAGGGAAAGAAGAGGAAATTCGTCAATACTTAACGAGTGATGAACGAATTACTATTCTTCATACAGACGAAAAAATAGAATCAACGGAGGAACCAGTAAGAGCGGTCCGTCGAAAAAAACAAGCTTCAATGGTGCTTGCGGCACAACAAGTAAAGGATGGAGAAGCAGACGCTTGTATATCCGCAGGTAGTACGGGAGCTTTAATGGCAGCTGGATTATTTGTAGTCGGTCGTATGGAAGGAATTGAGCGACCAGCTTTATCGCCTACAATGCCAACTGTAGATGGAAAAGGTTTTGTTATGTTAGATGTTGGAGCAAATGTTGATGCAAAACCAATTCATTTATATCAATATGCAGTAATGGGATCTGTTTATGCTGAGAAGGTAAGAGGAATTGAAAATCCTCGCGTTGGACTATTAAACGTTGGAACAGAGGATGGAAAAGGAAACGAGCTTTCAAAGCAAGTATTTGCAATGCTTAAAGATGCGCCAATTAATTTCGTTGGGAACGTTGAATCAAGAGATTTATTGCAAGGTGTAGCAGATGTTGTTGTATGTGATGGTTTTACAGGGAATGTAGCGTTGAAATCATTAGAGGGAACAGCACTTGCGCTATTCTCTATGTTGAAAGAACAGTTAATGAGTTCATTTACGAGCAAATTAGCAGCGGCGGTATTAAAGCCAAAACTTATGGTATTAAAAGATAAAATGGATTATTCGGAGTATGGAGGAGCTGCATTATTTGGATTGAAAGCACCTGTCATTAAGGCTCATGGTTCTTCTAATGACCAGTCGATATTTAGTGCGATTCGTCAAACGAGAGAAATGGTAGCGAAAGAAGTAATTCTTACGATTTCAAGCGTAATGGAGAAAGAGTCACTCCAATAAGAGGAGGATTTGAAATGGGAAAAATAGCATTTCTTTTTCCGGGCCAAGGTTCACAGGCAGTTGGAATGGGTAAACAATTAGCAGAGAATAATAAAGAGGTTGCAAAAGTGTTTGCAAAAGCAGATGAGGTGTTGGAAGATTCACTTTCAGAAGTGATTTTTGAAGGACCGCAGGAAAAGCTTACATTAACAACAAATGCGCAGCCTGCATTATTAACAACGAGTTTTGCTATTTTGACAGCTTTGAAAGAGTATGACATTACACCTGACTTTGTCGCTGGTCATAGTTTAGGTGAATATAGTGCTCTTGTAGCAGCTGGTGCATTAACTTTTGAAGATGCTGTATATGCTGTAAGGAAACGTGGCGAATATATGGAAGAAGCTGTTCCGGGCGGGGAAGGCGCAATGGCAGCTATATTAGGTGCTGACCCACATATGCTGAAACAAGTTACAGAAGAAGTAACAAGTGAAGGATATGCAGTGCAAATCGCTAATATGAATAGTACGAAGCAAATTGTGATTTCTGGAACGAAGCAAGGCGTAGAGGTTGCTTCTCAAAGAGCGAAAGAAAATGGTGCAAAGAGAGCGATTCCACTAAAAGTAAGTGGGCCATTCCATTCTTCACTTATGAAGCCGGCAGCTGAGAAGTTCCAAAGTGTTTTAAATGAAATTACAATTCATGACACGAATATTCCTGTTATTGCAAATGTTACGGCGGAAGTTATTACACGTGGTGCAGACATTCAAGAAAAGTTAATTGAACAGCTTTATTCGCCTGTATTATGGTACCCGTCTATTGAATATATGGTGAGCCAGGGAGTAGATACGTTTATTGAAATTGGACCTGGAAAAGTACTTGCTGGACTTATGAAGTCAATTGATTCATCAGTAAAAGCATATGCGATATACGATGAAGAGACATTAAAAGATACCATTTCAAATTTGAGAGGAGAAAACTGATGTTAAAAGGGAAGGTAGCATTAGTAACTGGCGCTTCACGTGGAATTGGTCGCGCGATTGCGATCGATTTAGCGAAACAAGGGGCAAATGTAGTAGTAAATTATGCTGGTAATGAACAAAAAGCAAATGAAGTAGTAGATGAAATTAAAAAATTAGGTTCTGATGCAATTGCGGTAAGAGCAGATGTTGCAAATGCTGATGATGTTACAAATATGGTGAAACAAACAGTAGATACATTTGGACAAGTTGATATTCTTGTAAATAATGCTGGTGTAACGAAAGATAATTTATTAATGCGTATGAAAGAAGAAGAATGGGATACAGTTATTAATACAAACTTAAAAGGTGTATTCTTATGTACAAAAGCAGTATCTCGTTATATGATGCGTCAACGTCACGGTAGAATTATAAACATCGCTTCGGTTGTTGGTGTTATAGGAAACCCAGGACAAGCTAACTATGTTGCTGCTAAAGCGGGTGTTATTGGATTAACAAAAACATCTGCAAAAGAGTTAGCAAGTCGAAATATTACAGTGAATGCAATTGCGCCGGGCTTTATTGCGACTGATATGACGGATGTACTAGATGAGAATATTAAAGCCGAAATGTTAAAAGTTATTCCAGCTGCTCAATTTGGTGAAGCGAAAGATATCGCGAATGCTGTAACGTTTTTTGCTTCTGATCAAAGCAAATATGTTACAGGTCAAACGTTAAATGTTGATGGCGGTATGGTAATGTAATAAAAGAATCGATTTCACCTAGTTTTTTTGGTCAATATTTAATATAATATTTGAGGGGAGGTGAATGGAATGGCAGATGTTTTAGAGCGCGTAACAAAAATCATCGTTGATCGTTTAGGAGTAGAAGAGACTGAGGTAGTACCAGCTGCAAGCTTCAAGGAAGATTTAGGAGCAGACTCCCTAGATGTAGTAGAACTTGTAATGCAATTAGAAGATGAATTCGAAATGGAAATTTCTGATGAAGATGCTGAAAAGATTGCTACTGTTGGCGATGCTGTGACTTACATAGAGAGTCATCTATAATGCTTAAGTGAAGTCCCGTTTTTTAGCGGGGCTTTCTGGCTTATATCTGGAGGGACCTATGCCGTACCGAAAATATAGAGAAAAAAAATACGAAACAAAATATCGTGAAGCATTTAAAGTGTTTCAAGAAAAGATAGGTATTACGTTTACAGATGAAAAATTATTGATTCAAGCATTTACGCATTCATCGTATGTGAATGAGCATCGAAAAAAACCGCATGAAGATAATGAGCGTCTTGAATTTCTTGGAGATGCAGTATTGGAACTGACTGTATCGCAGTATCTGTTTCAAAAATATCCGACAATGAGCGAAGGAGAGTTAACAAAACTACGTGCAGCTATTGTATGTGAGCCATCTCTTGTTCGTTTTGCGAACGAATTGTCATTTGGTAGCCTTGTTTTATTAGGAAAAGGTGAAGAAATGACAGGTGGACGTGAACGACCAGCTTTATTAGCGGATGTCTTTGAAGCGTTTATTGGTGCCCTTTATCTTGATCAAGGGCTAGAAACAGTTTGGGAATTCTTAAAAGAAATTGTATATCCGAAAATTAATGAGGGTGCTTTTTCTCATGTGATGGATTATAAGAGTCAGTTGCAAGAATTGATTCAGCGTGATGGCAGTGGCAATGTTGAGTATCAAATTTTGCAAGAAAAAGGACCAGCTCACAATCGAGAATTTGTGTCACGTGTTACGTTAAATAACGTAGCTTTAGGTCTTGGTAGTGGTAAGTCGAAAAAAGAAGCAGAGCAACAAGCTGCTGCAGAAGCATTGAAAAAATTAAAAGAACAACTATAAGGAATCCCCCTTTGAATGAGGGGGATTCCTTGTGCATAGAATGAAACTTTCTTTTTGTTTATAATGAAAAAGAAGGTAAATCCGTATAATACTTGTTTTTGTATAGAGAACATTTATAACGACGGAGAATAGGAGGAAGGCCTTTCGTGTTTTTAAAAAGATTAGAAATAGCAGGGTTTAAGTCTTTTGCTGAGCGTGTATCTGTTGATTTTGTCCCAGGTGTAACTTCTGTAGTAGGACCTAATGGAAGCGGGAAAAGTAATATTACTGATGCAATTCGCTGGGTACTTGGTGAACAATCTGCAAAATCATTACGTGGTGCAAAGATGGAGGATATTATTTTTGCAGGCAGTGATACGAGGAGAGCGGTTAATGTTGCTGAAGTAACAATAACTTTAAATAATGAAGATCAACGTTTACCAATTGAATACAATGAGGTGTGTGTAACACGTCGTGTATCTCGTTCAGGTGATAGTGATTTTTATATTAATAAACAATCATGTAGATTGAAAGATATTATCGATTTATTTATGGACTCTGGTATGGGAAGAGAAGCTTTTTCAATTATTAGCCAGGGGAAAGTGGAAGAGATTTTAAGTAGTAAGTCAGAAGAGCGTCGAGGTGTATTTGAAGAAGCGGCAGGCGTACTAAAATACAAACTTCGCAAAAAGAAAGCTGAAGGGAAATTAGCAGAAACACAAGAAAACTTAAATCGTGTACAAGATATAATTCATGAATTAAGTAGTCAAGTAGAACCTTTAGAAAGACAAGCTTCTATTGCGAAAGATTATCTTGAGAATAAAGAAGAATTAGAGAAAGTAGAAGCCGCGCTTATTGTCCATGAAATTGAAGAATTGCACGAGAAATGGGAAGCGCTTCGAAATCAGTTTGGGCATAATAAAAACGAAGAAGCTAAAATGTCAACGAATTTACAAAAAAGTGAAGAAGAGCTTGAGGAATTACGAGGACAATTACAAGCGGTAGATGAGTCTGTAGACTCGTTGCAAGAAGTACTTCTTCTTTCTAGTAAAGAGCTAGAAAAACTTGAAGGGCAGCGTGAGTTGTTAAAAGAGAGAAAGCAAAATGCTACGACGCATTGTGCGCAACTTGAGCAGTTAATTGTTGAATTAACAGAGAAAGCTAAAAGTTACGATGGTGAGATTGAGTCAAGTACAGAAGCTTTAATGCAATTTGTGAATGAAGTAAAAGAGTTGGAGCAAAAATTGCATGATAATGAGCAACTGCTTGCTACTTTTGCTGACAATTTAGAGGAACAGATTGAGAATTTAAAAGGTGACTATATTGAGCTTTTAAATCAACAAGCTAGTCATCGTAATGAATTATCTATGATTGAAGAACAATCTAAACAGCAAACGTCTAAAAACGAGCGTCTAGATGAAGAGAATGCGAAATATGTAGAAATGCGTATGGAAATTACAGCGAAAAAGACGAAACTTGTAGAAAGTTACGAACAAGCGAAAGAAAAAGTAGCTGGCATTCTCTCAAACATACAGAAGACAGAGGCGGCGCTTGGGAAATGTAAGACGCAGTATAGTGAAAATGAAACAAAACTGTATCAAGCATATCAATTTGTGCAACAGGCACGTTCTCGAAAAGAAATGCTTGAAGAGATGCAAGAAGATTATTCTGGATTCTATCAAGGTGTACGTGAAGTATTGAAAGCTAGAGAAAATAGGTTGCAAGGTATCGAGGGTGCTGTTGCGGAACTGTTAACGGTACCGAAAGAATACGAAGTTGCAATGGAAATTGCTCTAGGTGCAGCGATGCAGCACATTGTTGTACAAACAGAGGAGCATGCTCGTAATGCGATAGCATTTTTAAAGCAAAATAAACATGGACGTGCAACGTTTTTACCGCAAGCTGTTATTAAAAGCAGGTCTTTATCATTTGAGCAATTACGCATTGCAAATCAACACCCATCGTTTGTAGGTGTGGCGGCAGAACTTGTGCAGTACAACAATAAATATGAAAATGTAGTTTCAAATTTATTAGGTACGGTTATTGTTGCGAAAGATTTACGCGGAGCAAATGAGTTGGCGAAACAACTGCAATACCGTTATCGCATTGTAACAATCGAAGGTGATGTAGTGAATCCTGGCGGTTCTATGACTGGTGGGGCGGTAAAGCAAGCGAAATCTTCTTTATTAGGACGCCAACGTGAACTGGAAGAGTGGACTCGCAAGTTAACTGATATGGAAGAAAAAACAATGAAGTTAGAAAACTTTGTTAAAGCAGTAAAACAAGAGATTCAAGAAAAAGAAGTGAAAATACGCGAACTAAGGCAAACTGTAGAAGTAGATCGTGTAGATGAGCAGAAATTAAGAGAAGAGATTAATCGTCTAGAATTAGAAGAACATCGTATTAATGATCGATTGTCTATTTATGATTTAGAGATTGAAGGGTTTTTACAAGATCGAGTAAAAATGCAAGGGCGTAAAGAGGAGTTAGAAGGGATTTTAACGAATCTTCAAGCTGATATCACTAAGTTAGATAGTAAAATTGTAGCTTTAACAAAACAAAAAAGTGAGCAACATTCTTCGAAAGAAAAAGTTCAAAAAGAAATGACGGAGTTAAAAGTTCTGGTAGCTGAAAAGCAACAACGCTTATTTAATCAAAAAGAAAAAGTTGAACGATTGACGAAGGAAAAAGAAGAAACGGATGCGACACTTGTAAAAACGAAAGAGGATTTAGCGTTCTTAAAACAAGAAATGACATCTAATTCAAGTGGTGAAGAGCAAATTACGAATATGATTGAGAAGAAAGCATATGATCGTAATCAAACTTCAGAATTAATTCGCTCTCGTCGTGAACAACGTGTATCGTTGCAAGAGAGGGTAGAACATTTAGAGCGCAATTTGAAAGAAACGACAGGTAAACATAAATATATTCTTGAAATGTTGAAAGATCAAGAAGTGAGAATAAATCGACTTGATGTAGAGTTGGAAAATAGATTACAACATTTACGTGAAACATATACGATTTCATTTGAAGCGGCAAAACTAAAATATACAATGACAATGCCTGCAGAAGATGCGCGTAAGAAAGTAAAATTAATCAAATTATCTATAGAAGAGTTAGGTACAGTGAACCTAGGGGCAATTGATGAATATGAACGTGTAGCGGAGCGTCATACATTCTTACTAGAGCAGAGAGATGACCTAGAAGAAGCGAAAGCGACATTGCACCAGCTTATTACCGAAATGGATGAAGAAATGAAAAAACGCTTTTCTACTACGTTTGAAGGCATTAGAATGGAGTTTCAATCGGTATTCTCTGAATTATTTGGAGGCGGTAGAGCGGATTTAGTAATGACTAATCCAGAGGATTTACTAAATACGGGTATTGATATTGTAGCACAACCGCCAGGGAAGAAACTGCAGAACTTAGGTTTACTTTCAGGTGGAGAGCGTGCTTTAACAGCAATTGCGCTTTTATTTGGTATTTTAAAAGTACGCCCAGTACCATTCTGTGTACTAGATGAGGTAGAGGCAGCCCTTGATGAGGCGAATGTAGCTCGTTTTGCACAGTATTTAAAGAAATTCAGTAATGAGACGCAGTTTATTGTAATTACACATAGAAAAGGTACAATGGAAGAGTCTGATGTGTTGTACGGTGTAACAATGCAAGAATCAGGGGTATCTAAACTTGTTTCGGTTCGTTTAGACGCCGGAGAAGAACTTGTTGCAAGTGAATAGGAAGGATGGGAAAGTATGAGTTTTTTTAAAAAACTAAAAGAAAAAATTTCAAAACAAACGGATACAGTTACAGAGAAATTTAAACAAGGATTAGAAAAAACGAGAAATTCATTTGCGGATAAAGTGAATGATTTAGTGTATCGTTACCGTAAAGTGGACGAAGATTTTTTCGAAGAGTTAGAAGAAATCTTAATCGGTGCAGACGTTGGCGTTGCGACGGTAATGGAATTAATTGACCAATTGAAAGAAGAAGTACAACGTCGTAACATTCAAGATCCAAAAGAAGTACAAGCTGTTATTTCAGAAAAACTAGTAGGAATTTACAAAGGCGACAGCGATTTTAGTAACGAAATTAATATGCAAGAGGACCAATTAACGGTTGTTTTATTTGTTGGTGTTAATGGTGTAGGAAAAACGACGACAATTGGTAAACTGGCGCATAAGTTTAAATCAGAAGGTAAGTCAGTCCTATTAGCGGCAGGAGACACATTCCGTGCTGGAGCGATTGAACAATTAGAAGTATGGGGCGATCGCGTTGGTGTAGAAGTGATTAAACAAGGATCTGGATCTGATCCAGCGGCGGTTATGTATGACGCTGTACAAGCTGCGAAAGCACGTAAGGTAGATGTATTACTATGTGACACAGCAGGACGCTTGCAAAATAAAGTAAATTTAATGAAAGAATTAGAGAAGGTGAAGCGTGTAATTGAGCGTGAAGTACCAGGTGCTCCTCATGAAGTATTACTTGTTATTGATGCAACAACAGGACAAAACGGTTTAAGCCAAGCGAAAACATTCCGTGAAGCAACGAATGTAACTGGTATTGTTTTAACGAAGTTAGATGGAACTGCTAAAGGTGGTATTGTATTAGCGATTCGTAACGAAATGGATGTACCAGTGAAGTTTGTTGGATTAGGAGAGCAAATGGATGACTTGCAACAGTTTGATCCAGAACAATATGTGTATGGTTTATTTGCGAACTTAGTAGAAACAGAAGAAGTATAAGTGAAAGGAGCGGTATTTCCGCTTCTTTTTCTATAAAAAATATATGATGTTAAGAAAAAAACTTGACACTCTTTTGGACTACATGTAAACTAATTCATGTAAAGGGAAATCACTTAACAAAGGATGATCCAACATGCTCGAAAAAACAACGAGAATGAACTATTTATTTGATTTTTATCAATCGTTGTTAACGCAAAAACAAAGAAGTTATATGTCGCTTTATTATCTAGATGATTTATCTCTTGGTGAAATTGCGGAAGAATTTGATGTAAGTCGCCAAGCCGTGTATGATAACATTAAACGGACTGAAGCGATGCTTGAAGAATATGAAGAAAAATTAGTATTACTTCAAAAGTTTCAAGAGCGACAGCGACTTGTTGCAAAGCTAAAACAGCTAATCAGCGAAGAAGAGCATGTGAATGAAGAAATGAAACAAGTTGTTGAAGCTATCGAAAAATTAGATTAGGAGGGCGGCAATATGGCATTTGAAGGATTAGCCGACCGACTTCAACAGACAATGCAAAAAATCCGCGGCAAAGGAAAAGTTTCTGAAGCCGATGTGAAAGAAATGATGAGAGAAGTTCGTCTAGCTCTTTTAGAAGCAGATGTTAACTTTAAAGTAGTAAAAGATTTTGTGAAGCGTGTGTCTGAACGTGCTGTCGGACAAGATGTAATGAAAAGTTTGACACCTGGACAACAAGTAATTAAAGTTGTACAGGAAGAACTTACAGAACTTATGGGCGGAGAGCAAAGCAAAATTGCTGTTGCTAATAAGCCACCGACTGTTATTATGATGGTTGGTCTGCAAGGTGCGGGTAAAACAACGACGACAGGTAAGCTTGCGAATTTGCTTCGTAAAAAGCATAACCGTAAACCGATGCTTGTTGCAGCGGATATTTACCGTCCAGCAGCGATTAAACAGCTTGAAACATTAGGGAAGCAATTGGACATGCCTGTATTCTCTTTAGGAGATCAAGTAAGTCCTGTTGAAATTGCGAAACAAGCGATTGCAAAAGCAAAAGAAGATCATCACGATTATGTTTTAATCGATACAGCGGGTCGCCTGCATATTGATGAAGAACTAATGGATGAATTAGCGAAAGTTAAAGAAGTTGCGAAACCGGATGAAATTTTCCTTGTTGTCGATGCGATGACGGGACAAGACGCGGTAAATGTTGCACAAAGTTTCCATGAACAGTTAGGTTTAACAGGTGTTGTATTAACGAAATTAGATGGTGATACGCGCGGTGGTGCTGCATTATCTATTAAGGCTGTAACAAACACGCCGATTAAATTTGCTGGTATGGGTGAAAAACTAGATGCAATTGAAGCGTTCCATCCAGAGCGTATGGCATCCCGTATTTTAGGGATGGGCGATGTCTTAACATTGATTGAAAAAGCGCAAGCTACAGTTGATGAAGAGAAAGCGAAAGAACTTGAGCAAAAAATGCGTACGCTTTCGTTTACGCTTGACGATTTCCTAGAACAACTTGGACAAGTGCGTCAACTTGGGCCGCTTGATGAATTGTTAGGAATGCTTCCTGGTGCAAATAAAATTAAAGGGCTGAAAAATGCACAAGTTGATGAAAAACAAATTGGGCATATTGAGGCAATTATTCGTTCTATGACTAAATTAGAACGAGAACAACCGGAAATAATCAATGCTAGTCGCAAAAAGCGCATTGCCAAAGGTAGCGGTACAACTGTACAAGAAATCAATCGTCTAATTAAACAATTCGATGACATGAAAAAAATGATGAAGACGATGACGGGAATGCAAAAAGGTAAGAAAAAAGGACTAGGTGGATTGAAGTTTCCATTCATGTAAGGAAAAAAAGATGGCTCTGTTAAGAAAAAATACTTTACAAAGTAATAGTCTTTTTGCTAATATAATTATCTGTGTGAAATAAATTCGGAGGTGCTTTATAAATGGCAGTTAAAATTCGTTTAAAACGTATGGGAGCTAAAAAAACTCCTTTCTATCGTGTAGTTGTTGCAGATTCTCGTTCTCCTCGTGACGGACGTTTCATTGAGGAAATCGGAACTTACAATCCAGTTGCTCAACCAGCTGAAGTTAAGATCAACGAAGAAGCAGCATTAAAATGGTTAGGAAATGGTGCTAAACCATCTGATACAGTTCGTAACTTATTCTCTAACCAAGGTATCATGGAGAAATTCCACTTATCTAAACAAGGTAAGTAATTGAGGCAATGACTATGAAGAAGTTAGTCGAGACGATTGTCAAGCCTCTTGTCGATTATCCTGAAGATGTAAAAGTTACACAGGAACTTTGCAACGGAGAGATAAAGTATCGATTAACTGTACATCCTGAGGATGTTGGAAAAGTCATTGGAAAGCAAGGGAGAGTTGCGAAAGCGATTCGAATGCTCTTGTATTCAGTGGGACATCATAATGATGAAAAAGTAACACTGGAAATTCAATAAACGTAAAAAAGGGCGAGGAGTTATTCCTCTCCCTTTTTTAACATTTAAATAGAGAGTGCATGTTCCATCTGTGAAATGGAGATGCTTAATTTATATAGAAACCAGGGGTGACATACTATTTATGACAAAATGGTTTAACGTAGGGAAGATTGTAAATACTCATGGCGTAAGAGGGGAAATCCGTGTTATTTCTCGTACTGA
Source organism: Bacillus sp. EB V-12 (assembly GCF_056158125.1). NCBI lineage: Bacteria > Bacillati > Bacillota > Bacilli > Caryophanales > Bacillaceae > Bacillus > Bacillus sp. EB V-12. Next base: position 784,921 of record NZ_JBUXJL010000001.1, read on the forward strand.
TTTTCCAGAAGAGCGATATAAAGTAGGAAACACGTTATACATATCGAATGAGAAAGGCACAGACTACCTTCCGGTGAAGGTAACTTCTCATCGCCAACATAAGACATTCGATTTATTAACATTTGAAGGATATAACAATGTAGATGAAGTAGAGAAGTTTAAAGGTTCTTTAATAAAAGTACCAGAAGAGCAGTTAGGTGAACTTGCTGAAGGTGAATACTACTATCATGAAATTATTGGTTGCAGTGTTGTAACGGAAGAAGGAGAAGCGCTAGGGACAATCAAAGAGATTCTATCTCCTGGTGCAAATGATGTTTGGGTAATTAAACGCCCGAAGGGTCAAGATCTTTTAATTCCTTATATCGATGACGTTGTACTTCAAGTTAATATTGAAAATAAATTAGTAACCATTCATGTAATGGAAGGGCTGCTATAATGAAAATTGATATTTTAACGTTGTTCCCAGACATGTTTACCGGTGTATTTGGATCTTCTATATTAAAGAAGGCGCAAGAAAAAGAAGCGGTAAACCTTCGTGTTGTTAACTTTCGTGATTATACAACAAGTAAGCATAATAGCGTAGACGATTATCCTTACGGCGGAGGAGCTGGTATGGTGCTTACTCCTCAGCCTATTTTTGATGCTGTAGAAGATTTGACGAAAGAGACAGAGCGTAAGCCTAGAGTTGTCTTAATGTGTCCGCAGGGCGAAAGATTTACGCAGAAGAAAGCGGAAGAGCTTGCAGGGGAAGAACATTTGATCTTCGTATGTGGGCATTATGAAGGGTATGACGAACGAATTCGTGAGCATCTCGTAACGGATGAGATTTCTATTGGTGACTATGTATTAACGGGCGGAGAATTAGCCTCTATGGTTATTACTGATAGTGTTGTACGTCTCTTGCCAGGTGTGCTAGGAAATCATGCTTCACAAGTAGAGGATTCGTTTAGTACAGGTTTATTAGAGCATCCTCATTATACACGTCCAGCTGATTTTCGTGGTATGAAGGTACCGGATGTATTAATGTCAGGGAATCATAAAAACATTGATGAATGGCGACATAAGGAATCTTTGCGTCGAACGTATACGCGTAGACCTGATTTGTTAGATGAGAGAGAGTTATCTAAACAAGAGAAAAAATGGCTTGAGGAAATAAAGCGAGAGCAGTAATAACTTCATATATTTGCTATTGCAACAGGCCTAGTAATATGCTATTATAACATTTGTGCTACTGAAATCAGTAGCCGTATTAACGATGTTCCGCTGTAATTTATTAAGACTTTATAAGAGCATCTGTTTAAAGGAGAGAATTTAATATGCAACAATTAATCGCAGAAATTACAAAAGGCCAATTAAAAACTGACCTTCCTTCATTCCGTCCTGGTGACACTTTACGTGTACACGTAAAAGTTGTTGAGGGAACTCGTGAAAGAATTCAGCTTTTCGAAGGTGTTGTAATTAAACGTCGTGGTGGCGGAATCAGTGAAACATTCACAGTTCGTAAGATTTCTTACGGTGTAGGTGTTGAGCGTACATTCCCAGTTCACACGCCAAGAATCGCGAAAATCGAAGTACTTCGCCGTGGTAAAGTACGTCGTGCTAAGTTATACTACTTACGTAACCTTCGCGGTAAAAAAGCACGTATTAAAGAAATTCGATAAGACATGTATGGGAGCTTGTAAATGCACAAGCTCCCTTTTTCCAATCTATATGAAATTTTGGTATAATACGAGCAGTTTACATAACCGTGGAGGGGAAATGCATGAAAAAAGAGAAGAGTTCACTTTGGGAATGGATTAAAGCAATTTTGATTGCTGTTGTATTAGCTGGTGTTATTAGACAGTTTTTCTTTGCGCCAATTCTCGTAGACGGGGTATCGATGGCACCTACTTTACATGATCGTGATCGAATGATTGTGAATAAAATTGGTTATCACATTGGAGATCCAAAACGCTTTGATATTATCGTATTTCGAGCAACAGAAGATAAAGATTACATTAAGCGCATTATAGGCCTGCCAGGCGATGAAATAGAGTATCGTAATGATAAACTGTATGTTAACGGAAAGGCTTATGAGGAGCCGTATTTAGACAAGCAGAAAAAGCAAATTGCTGATGGACCGCTTACATATGATTTTAATCTTGAAGAAATGACAGGCAAGAAAACCGTTCCAAAAGATCAATTATTTGTTTTAGGTGATAATCGTCGTTTTAGTAAAGATAGCCGTTCAATCGGTACGATTTCAATGGATCAAGTAATTGGTAAAGCTAATATGTTATATTGGCCGTTAGAAGACGCACGTATTGTGAAATAAATGAAAAAGAAGGTGGCAACATGGTAATTCAATGGTTTCCAGGGCATATGGCGAAGGCTAGACGCCAAGTAACGGAGAAATTAAAATTAATTGATGTTGTAATTGAACTTGTAGATGCTCGATTACCATTATCATCTCGAAACCCAATGATTGATGAAATCATTACACATAAGCCAAGGCTTGTTGTTTTAAATAAAGCGGATATGGCGGATGATCGTTTAACAAAACAATGGATCGCATATTTTAAAGAAAAAGGCCATATGGCAATTTCGATTAACGCGCAAGCTGGACAAGGTATGAAGGAAATTGCAGCAGCTTGTAAAGTGCTTGTTAAAGAAAAATTTGATAAAATGGTTGCAAAAGGTATTAGACCGAGAGCGATTCGTGCATTAATTGTAGGTATACCAAATGTTGGTAAATCTACATTGATTAATAAATTGGCAAAGAAAAATATTGCTAAAACAGGAGATCGTCCAGGTGTGACAACAGCTCAACAATGGATTAAAGTTGGGAAGGAAATGGAATTGTTAGATACACCAGGTATTCTGTGGCCTAAATTTGAAGATCAATTAGTGGGTCTTCGTTTAGCGACAACGGGTGCAATTAAAGATTCAATTTTAAATTTACAAGATGTAGCTGTTTACGCATTACGTTTTATGGAGAAACATTATCCAGAACGCTTGAAAGAACGCTATAATTTAAATGAGATTCCAGAAGATATTGTGGAATTATTCGATGCAATTGGAAAAAATAGAGGCTGCTTAATGGGCGGCGGAATGATTGATTATGATAAGACATCTGAGCTTGTGCTTCGTGAGCTTCGTGGTGGCAAACTTGGAAAAATGACGTTTGAAACACCGGAAGAGTTTGGAGAGCAAGTGGAAGATGTGGAAAAAATAGAAGAAGTATAAGACGTGCGTTTGTGCGTCTTTTCTTTTTGGATATGTTTAAAAAGGAGCTTGTATAAATGCAAACTATGACGATAAAAGAAGCGGAAAATGTATTGAAAGAAATTATGAATGAAGAAGATGATCGCTTTCAACTGTTAATGAAAGATGATCGAAAAGGTGTTCAAAAGCTCGTTTTGAAGTGGTATAAACAAAAAGAGTTAGAACAGAAAGAAAAAGAGAAGTTTTTTGAAATGTCCAAGTATGAAAATGCTTTGCGTGAAAAAGGGGTCACATATATCGCGGGTATTGATGAAGTAGGGCGTGGGCCATTGGCTGGGCCTGTTGTGACGGCAGCTGTCGTTCTTCCTGAGGATTTTTATATTCCAGGGTTAAATGACTCGAAAAAGTTGAGTGAAGCGAAACGTGAGCGTTTTTATGATGAAATAAAAGTACAAGCAATTGCAATTGGAGTAGGAATTGTATCACCGCAAGTTATTGATGATATTAATATTTACCAAGCAACGAAACAAGCGATGTTAGATGCAGTTGCAAATTTATCTTGTACACCCCAACATTTATTAATTGATGCGATGAAGCTTCCTACACCAATTCCGCAAACATCAATTATTAAAGGTGATGCGAAAAGTGTTTCGATTTCAGCAGCATCCATTATAGCAAAAGTAACGAGAGATCGTATGATGAAAGAACTGGGAGAGAAGTATCCTGAATATGGATTTGAGCAACATATGGGATATGGCACAAAGCAACATTTAGAGGCAATTGAAGTGCATGGAGTACTAGATGAACACCGCAAGTCATTCGCACCAATTAAAGATATGATTCAAAAATAAGCTGTAAATATACAGCTTATTTTTTTATTTTGGCATATAAACATTACTATTTTCGAAAAAGAATAAAGCGATTTCAGTTTTCTGACACTTTATTGTAGACAGCGTGCCAATCATCTTATACAATGGCAATGTAATGTTTTTTAAACATTAAAAAACTTTTCGAGTAAAACAGGAAAACAGGGGAGGATGGGACCATGAATATCCATGAGTACCAAGGTAAGGCAGTCCTTAGAAGCTATGGGGTTAGCGTTCCGAACGGGAAGGTTGCATTTACAGTAGAAGAAGCTGTAGAAGCAGCGAAAGAATTAGGAACAGATGTATGTGTAGTGAAAGCACAAATTCACGCTGGTGGACGCGGCAAAGCTGGCGGAGTAAAAGTTGCAAAAAATTTAGATGAAGTTCGTACATATGCAGAAAGCATTTTAGGAACTACACTTGTGACACATCAAACAGGTCCTGAAGGTAAGGAAGTAAAACGCTTACTTATCGAAGAAGGTTGCGATATTAAAAAAGAATATTATGTAGGTCTAGTTTTAGATCGTGCAACTTCTCAAGTTGTTTTAATGGCGTCTGAAGAAGGCGGAACAGAAATTGAAGAAGTAGCAGAAAAAACACCTGAAAAAATCTTTAAAGAATATATTGATCCAGCAGTAGGCTTGCAAGGTTTCCAAGCGCGCCGAATTGCATTTAACATCAATATTCCAAAAGAGCTTGTAGGACAAGCTGTGAAGTTTATGATGGGCTTATATCGTGCGTTTATCGAAAAAGATTGCTCTATCGCTGAGATTAACCCACTTGTTACAACAGGCGAAGGTAAAGTTATGGCATTAGATGCAAAATTAAACTTTGATTCTAATGCGTTATATCGCCATAAAGACATTTTAGAGCTTCGTGATCTTGATGAAGAGGATTCAAAAGAAATTGAAGCTTCAAAATACGATTTAAACTACATTCCTTTAGATGGAAATATCGGTTGTATGGTTAATGGTGCAGGTTTAGCGATGGCTACAATGGATATCATTAAACATTACCACGGTGACCCAGCTAACTTCTTAGATGTTGGTGGCGGTGCAACTGCAGAAAAAGTTACAGAAGCATTCAAAATTATCCTTTCTGACAAAAATGTAAAAGGTATCTTCGTTAACATTTTTGGTGGCATTATGAAGTGTGATGTTATTGCAGAAGGTGTTATTGAAGCAACGAAACAAGTAGGTCTTGAGTTACCTTTAGTTGTACGTCTTGAAGGCACAAACGTAGAACTAGGTAAGAAAATTTTAAATGAGTCTGGCTTAAATATTGTTGCAGCAGAATCTATGGCAGACGGTGCACAAAAAATTGTTTCACTAGTGGGCTAATAGAAAGCGGGGGAGAAAAATGAGCGTATTAGTTAATAAAGATACAAAAGTTATTGTTCAAGGTATTACAGGTTCTCAAGGTTTATTCCATACAAAACAAATGATTGAATACGGTACGAAAATTGTCGGTGGTGTAACACCAGGTAAGGGCGGCACTGATATTGAAGGTGTACCAGTATTTGATACAGTAGAAGATGCAGTGAAAGCAACAGGCGCAAACGCTTCAGTTGTATACGTTCCACCCGCTTTTGCGGCAGATGCAATTATGGAAGCTGTTGATGCAGAAATTGATTTAGTAGTATGTATTACTGAAGGGATTCCTGTATTAGATATGGTAAACGTAAAGAGATATATGGCGGGTAAACATACACGTTTACTTGGACCAAACTGCCCAGGTGTAATCACACCAGATGAATGTAAGATTGGTATTATGCCAGGATATATTCATAAAAAAGGTCATGTTGGTATCGTATCTCGCTCTGGTACATTAACTTATGAAGCTGTACATCAGTTAACACAAGAAGGTATTGGCCAATCTACTGCTGTAGGTATCGGCGGAGACCCTGTTAACGGTACAGACTTTATTGATGCGTTAAAAGCATTTAATGAAGATGAAGAAACACATGCTGTAATTATGATTGGTGAAATCGGCGGTACAGCAGAAGAAGAGGCAGCTGAATGGGTAAAAGCTAATATGACAAAACCTGTTGTAGGCTTCATTGGTGGTCAAACAGCGCCTGCTGGCAAACGTATGGGCCATGCTGGTGCAATCATTTCTGGCGGTAAAGGAACTGCTGCTGAAAAGATTAAAACAATGGAAGCTTGTGGCATTAAAGTAGCTGAAACTCCAGCAGTTATGGGAGAAACGCTAATCTCTGTTTTAAAAGAAAAAGGTTTATTTGAGACTTGTAAAAACTATTAATCTGTTGAAAGACACCTTCTTACTTGAGGGTGTCTTTTTACACTTTTTTCTGTTTACATAATAAAAATTATGGGTAAGGAGAATCAAGATGAAAAGAGAGAGATTATTACATCTTCATTACTTGCTAGCAGATTATTGGAAAGCGATGGAGAGGCTACTATATGTCGATCCAGAATTAAAGAACATATATAAATTTAACGAAAAACAAATGGAACACTACACTGGAATATCCTCGAAAAAATCTTCAGAACTAGTAAAATTTCTTCAAAGTTCAAATCTTCCGCAATATATATCTTATTTAGAGAGAAATCGTATTTTTTATATAACGATATGGGATGAAGATTATCCGCAATTATTACGTGAAATACAAGACCCTCCCTTCGTTTTATATGGAAAAGGAGAGAAAGATTTCCTGAATAAAGTAAATAAATTAGCAGTTGTTGGAACGAGAGAACCATCATTATATGGTCATGAGAGTTTGAAGTTTATTTTACACCCCTTATTAGAAAGAGAGTGGCTTATTGTCAGTGGGTTTGCAAAAGGGATAGATACAATGTCTCATGAGATTACAGTAAGGCATCATCGCCCGACTATTGCGATATTAGGGCATGGATTGTCTTTTATGTATCCGAAAGAAAATAGACATTTATATGAAATGTGGAAGGAATATATATTGTTATTGACAGAGTATCCGCCGCACTATGCACCGAAAAAATGGTATTTTCCAAAAAGGAACCGGATTATTAGTGGTATAAGTAAAGGTGTTTTAGTTGTAGAAGCGAAATCGAGAAGTGGAACACTTATTACTGCAGACCTTGCGTTAGAGCAAAATAGAGAGGTGTTTGCGCTTCCTGGACCTATATTTATAGAGGGGGCATCGGGAACGAATCATCTTATTCAGCAAGGAGCAAAACTAGTAAGAAATGCAGAAGATATCTTGGAAGAGATTTTAAATTAATCTTATATTTTTATGTTTTTATTAAACAATTATTGACAAATGGTAGATTGGCACTGTATGGTATATTCATTCTTGATTGACAAAAACAAGAGAAATCAATAAGATTAATGAAGACTTGAATCCACCTCTTAAGGAGGCACTAGCATGTCAGATTACCTCGTAATCGTGGAGTCGCCTTCTAAGGCGAAGACCATTGAGAAATATTTAGGGAAAAAATACAAAGTTGTCGCGTCTATGGGACATGTTCGCGATTTGCCAAAAAGTCAAATGGGGATAGAAGTAAAGAACAACTTCACCCCGAAGTATATTACCATTCGTGGTAAAGGTCCCGTCTTAAAAGATTTAAAATCAGCGGCGAAAAAAGCGAAGAAAGTCTATCTCGCGGCCGATCCAGACCGTGAAGGGGAAGCGATTGCTTGGCATTTAGCGAATACGTTAAATGTGGACGTTGAATCAGATTGTCGGGTTGTGTTTAATGAGATTACGAAAGATGCAATCAAAGAATCATTTAAACATCCTCGTGCAATTAATATGGATTTAGTGGATGCACAACAAGCAAGACGTATACTTGATCGTCTTGTTGGTTACAATATTAGTCCTTTATTATGGAAGAAAGTAAAAAAAGGATTAAGTGCAGGACGTGTACAATCTGTAGCAGTTCGTTTAATCATCGAGCGTGAAAGGGAAATTCAAAACTTTGAACCTGAAGAATTCTGGACAATTAAAACAGAATTTGTAAAAGGAAAAGACACATTTGAAGCAAGCTTTTACGGTGTAGATGGTGAAAAAGTTCAATTAACAAATGAAACGCAAGTGAATGAAATAATTGAACAGATGAAAGACAATGCGTTTTCAGTTGAAAATGTAACGCGCAAAGAGCGAAAACGTAATCCTGCATTACCGTTTACAACATCTTCCTTGCAACAAGAAGCAGCACGTAAGTTAAACATGCGAGCAAAGAAAACAATGATGCTTGCACAGCAATTGTATGAAGGGATAGATCTTGGAAAACAAGGAACTGTAGGTCTTATTACGTATATGAGAACTGATTCAACACGTATCTCAGAAACAGCTCAAACAGAGGCTCGTACTTACATCACTGAAGCGTATGGTACGGAATACATAGGAACAGAAAAGAAGAAAGAAACGAAAAAGTCAAATGCACAAGATGCGCATGAGGCAATTCGTCCTACTTCAGTAATGAGAAAGCCAGAGGAACTAAAAAGTTTCTTAGGTCGTGATCAACTTCGATTATATAAATTGATTTGGGAGCGATTTGTTGCAAGTCAAATGGCGTCTGCTATAATGGATACTGTGACAGCGAGACTCATTAATAACAATGTTCAGTTCCGTGCAAGTGGATCGGTTGTAAAGTTCCCAGGATTTATGAAAGTGTATGTAGAGTCAAAAGATGATGGTGCTGAAGAAAAGGATAAGATGTTGCCACCTTTAGAAGTAGGGGAAACTGTATTTTCAAAGGATTTAGAACCAAAGCAACATTTTACACAACCTCCTCCGCGCTATACAGAGGCTCGCCTAGTAAGAACACTTGAAGAACTTGGAATTGGAAGACCGTCAACATATGTACCTACACTTGAAACAATTCAAAAGCGTGGGTATGTAGGTTTGGATAATAAACGCTTCGTTCCGACTGAACTTGGTGAAATAGTAATTGAACTTATTTTAGAGTTTTTCCCAGAAATTATTAACATTGAATTTACTGCCAATATGGAGCAAAGCCTTGATGAAGTAGAAGAAGGAAATGCGAATTGGGTAAAAATTGTTGATGATTTCTACGTAGGTTTTGAACCGCGTTTAGAAAAAGCGGAAAAAGAAATGCGTGAAGTGGAAATTAAAGATGAACCAGCTGGGGAAGATTGTGAATTATGTAATCACCCAATGGTCTTTAAAATGGGTAAATACGGGAAATTTATGGCTTGCTCGAATTTCCCAGATTGTCGTAATACAAAGCCGATTGTGAAAGAAATCGGTGTTACTTGTCCAAAGTGTGATAAGGGTCAAATTATTGAACGCCGTAGTAATAAAAAGAAACGTCTTTTCTATGGGTGCGGTACGTATCCGGAATGCGACTTTGTATCTTGGGATAAGCCAATTGGTCGTAAGTGTCCGAAGTGCGAAGGCATGCTTGTAGAGAAAAAGTTGAAAAAAGGCGTGCAAGTACAATGTATTTCGTGCGATTATGAAGAAGAACAACAAATGTGAGCGTAACTGCTCACATTTTTTTCGGGAAGAAAAGGAAAGGTGATATAAATGACAACACAAGTAGTAAACGTCATTGGCGCAGGTCTTGCAGGAAGTGAAGCGGCTTACCAAATTGCAAAACGTGGTGTCCAAGTTAGATTATATGAAATGAGACCGGTAAGGCAAACGCCAGCTCATCACACAGATAAATTCGCTGAATTAGTATGTAGTAACTCACTTCGTGCAAACACTTTAACAAATGCAGTTGGAGTTATTAAAGAGGAAATGCGCTTAATGGATTCTGTAATTATTCGTGCGGCGGATGAGTGCTCTGTACCAGCTGGAGGTGCTTTAGCTGTAGATCGTCATGAGTTCGCAGCTAAAGTAACAGAATACGTAAAGAACCATCCAAATGTAACTGTAATGAATGAAGAAATTACAGATATTCCAGAGGGACCGACAATTATTGCTACAGGTCCATTAACATCTCCTGATCTTTCTGCAAAATTGAAAGAATTAACAGGAGAAGATTATTTCTACTTCTATGATGCTGCAGCCCCAATCGTAGAAAAAGACAGTATTGACATGAATAAAGTATATTTAAAATCGCGTTATGACAAAGGTGAAGCTGCATATTTAAATTGCCCAATGACAGAAGAAGAGTTTGATCGTTTTTATGAGGCTCTAATTGCTGCTGAGACAGTGCCTTTAAAAGAGTTTGAAAAAGAAATTTTCTTTGAAGGTTGTATGCCAGTAGAAGTTATGGCAAGTAGAGGGAGACAGACGTTAGTATTTGGACCTATGAAACCTGTTGGATTGGAAGATCCAAAAACAGGGAAAACGCCATATGCTGTTGTTCAGTTACGTCAAGATGATGCAGCGGGAACTTTATACAATATCGTAGGTTTCCAAACTCATTTAAAGTGGGGACCGCAAAAAGAAGTGCTACAGTTAATTCCGGGATTGGAAAATGCAGAGATTGTACGTTATGGTGTAATGCATCGTAATACGTTTATTAATTCACCTAATTTGCTTCGTCCAACATATCAATATAAACAACGTGATGATTTATTCTTCGCTGGTCAAATGACTGGAGTAGAGGGATATGTTGAATCAGCAGCATCAGGATTATTAGCAGGAATTAATGCTGCGCGTCTTGTGCAAGGTGAAGAGCCAGTTGTATTACCGCCAGTAACTGCGATGGGTAGCATGGCAAATTACATTACGGCAACGAACGCTAAAAACTTCCAGCCGATGAATGCGAACTTCGGTCTATTTGCACCGTTAGAGAAGAAGATTAAAAAGAAAGCAGAACGAAATGAAGCGAACGCAGCACGCGCTTTAGAAACGATTCGAAATTTTGTAAATATTTAGTTAAATTTCTTGCAAAGGCTACTAAGTTGTGATACGATTTAGTAGCCTTTATTGAGGTGAGTTGTGTGAATGTGAAGAAATTGTTACAATTATTCGTTGGATATTTACAAATTGAAAGAAATTATTCAAAATATACAATTGCAAGTTATCAAAATGATTTAGAACATTTTGTGCAATTTATGGAACGAGAAGGCATATCCTCTTTTTTAGACGTTACATACGCGGATGTTCGTTTGTACTTAACGACGTTGCACGATGAAAAGTTAGCCCGTAAATCTGTCGCAAGAAAAGTATCAAGCTTACGAAGTTTATATCGTTTTTTGATGCGTGAAGGTTATCGAAAGGATAATCCGTTTGCACTTGCGTCACTCCCCAAAAAAGAATTGTCAATCCCAAAGTTTTTATATGCTGAAGAGTTAGAGGAATTATTTGAAGTTTCTGACACGGAAACGCCATTAGGCCAAAGGAATCAAGCTTTATTAGAGTTGATGTATGCGACTGGGATCCGTGTGAGTGAATGTGTCAATTTACAACTTACCGATATTGACTTTGCGGTGGGAACAATTTTAGTAATGGGAAAAGGAAAAAAACAAAGGTATATTCCGTTCGGAAGCTATGCGCAAGATTCTTTAATTACTTATATAGAGAATGGGAGAAAACAGTTAGTTAATAAGACTGACGAAGATTCTCATATGGTATTTTTAAATGCGAAAGGTACACCGCTAACAAGTCGTGGGGTTCGTTATGTTTTAAATGAACTCATTAAAAAGGCTTCGCTGACAATGCGGATAAGTCCCCATATGTTAAGGCATACATTTGCTACACATATGCTAGATGAAGGGGCGGATTTACGTACTGTACAGGAGCTATTAGGCCATGAAAATTTGTCGACGACACAAATTTATACGCATGTCTCTAAAGAAAGATTGCGTTCTGTTTACATGAAGCATCACCCGCGGGCATAAATTGCTTTAAAAGCTATAAAAACAAATAAAGGAGTTTTTTCTATGGGAAATTTCCACGCTACAACGATATTTGCAGTTCATCATAATGGAGAATGTGCAATGGCTGGAGATGGCCAAGTGACAATGGGAAATGCTGTTGTAATGAAACATACAGCTCGTAAAGTTCGTAAACTTTTCCAAGGTAAAGTTTTAGCTGGTTTCGCAGGATCAGTTGCTGACGCATTTACTCTTTTTGAAATGTTTGAAGGGAAATTAGAAGAGTATAATGGCAACTTGCAGCGTGCTGCTGTTGAAATGGCAAAACAATGGCGTGGCGATAAAATGTTACGTCAGCTAGAAGCGATGCTCATTGTCATGGATAAAACAACTATGCTCCTTGTTTCAGGTACAGGAGAAGTGATTGAACCGGATGATGGTATTTTAGCAATTGGATCTGGTGGGAATTATGCACTTTCTGCAGGTCGTGCTTTAAAGCAATATGCAAGTGAACACTTAACAGCGAAGCAAATTGCGAAAGCGAGTTTAGAGATTGCTGGCGATATTTGTGTTTATACGAATCACAACATAATTGTTGAAGAATTGTAGAATCGTAAGGGAGGCATTTTATATGCATTTACATTTTACTCCGCGCCAAATTGTGGAAAAATTAGATCAATACATCATCGGTCAAAAAGACGCAAAGAAAGCGGTTGCTGTAGCGTTGAGAAATCGATATCGCCGCAGTAAATTAGCTGAAAATTTACGTGACGAAATTGCACCTAAAAATATTTTAATGATTGGACCGACAGGTGTTGGGAAAACAGAGGTAGCACGACGAATGGCGAAACTCGTTGGAGCACCTTTTATTAAGGTTGAGGCTACAAAATTCACAGAAGTTGGATATGTGGGTAGAGATGTAGAGTCGATGGTACGTGACTTGGTGGAAACATCGGTTCGTATCGTAAAAGAAGAAATGGTAGTGAAAGTTCAAGATAAAGCAGAAGAGCAAGCGAATCAACGTCTTGTTGAAATTTTAGTGCCGAGTCCGGAGAAGCAATCTGGATTCAAAAATCCATTAGAGATGCTTTTTGGAGGCGCTCAAAATTCGAATCAAACGTCTGATACGCAAGAAGATGTTGAAATCGAAAAGAAACGTCAAGATGTGGAGAGAAAGCTTGCTGCAGGGCTTCTTGAAGAAGAAATTGTATCGATTGAAGTGACTGAACAACAGTCTTCCATGTTTGATATGTTACAAGGAACTGGCATGGAACAAATGGGAATGAATTTCCAAGATGCGCTAGGAAGTTTTATGCCGAAAAAAACGAAAAAACGTAAACTTTCTGTAAAAGAAGCAAGAAAACTCTTGACAAATGAAGAGGCACAGCGCTTAATTGATATGGATGAAGTTACACAAGAGGCTGTTTATCGTGCTGAACAGCTCGGGATTATTTTTATCGATGAAATTGACAAAATTGCTGGTAAGCAGTCGAATAGCGTAGATGTATCACGTGAAGGTGTGCAACGTGACATTCTGCCAATTGTAGAAGGGTCGAATGTTGCGACAAAATACGGATCAGTAAAAACGGATTATATTTTATTCGTTGCAGCTGGAGCGTTCCATATGTCTAAACCGTCGGATTTAATTCCGGAATTGCAAGGGAGATTTCCGATTCGAGTAGAATTAACAAAATTATCGACAGACGATTTTGTTAAAATATTAATCGAGCCTGACAATGCGTTAATTAAACAATATATGGCATTATTAGCGACTGAAGGTATAGAAATTGAATTTTCAGACGAAGCTATTCGTAAGATTGCTGAGATTGCTTATCAAGTTAATCAGGATACAGATAATATTGGAGCAAGAAGACTTCATACGATTATGGAGAAGCTCCTTGAAGATTTATCGTTTGAAGCATCTGAAATTACGTTAGAGAAAATAACGATAACACCTCAATACGTTGAGGAGAAATTAGCAACAATTGCTAAAAATAAAGATGTGAGCCAGTTTATTTTGTAATAGTGTCATCAGGTGACTCGCCCTAGTTTCCAAGTGATGAAAAAATATGTGAGTAACATGTAGGAGGAACTTTTGAAATGGAATTATTAGCAAAAACGAGAAAATTAAATGCGTTATTACAGAGCGCAGCAGGGAAGCCTGTAAACTTTAGAGAAATGTCTGACACAATGTGTGAAGTAATCGAAGCAAACGTATTCGTAGTTAGCCGTCGTGGTAAATTACTAGGTTATGCAATTCACCAACAAATCGAAAACGAACGCATGAAGCAAATGCTTGCAGAACGTCAATTCCCAGAAGAATATACACAAAGCTTATTCAACATTACAGAAACATCTTCAAACTTAGATGTGAACAGTGCTTACACAGCATTCCCAGTAGAAAACAGAGAATTATTCGGTCAAGGTTTAACTACAATCGTACCAATCGTTGGTGGCGGTGAGCGTCTAGGTACATTAGTATTAGCTCGTCTTGGTCAAGAGTTCTTAGATGATGATTTAATCCTTGCTGAGTACAGCTCAACTGTTGTAGGTATGGAAATCTTACGTGAAAAAGCAGAAGAAATCGAAGAGGAAGCGCGTAGTAAAGCTGTTGTTCAAATGGCAATCAGCTCATTATCTTACAGTGAGTTAGAAGCAATTGAGCATATCTTCGAAGAATTAAATGGAACAGAAGGTTTACTTGTTGCAAGTAAAATTGCTGATCGCGTAGGAATTACTCGCTCTGTAATCGTAAATGCACTACGTAAATTAGAAAGTGCTGGTGTTATTGAGTCTCGCTCTTTAGGTATGAAAGGAACATACATTAAAGTGCTAAACGACAAGTTTCTACAAGAACTTGCTAAATTAAAAACAAACTAATTTATAAAAAACTCTCCTCAATTGAGGAGAGTTTTTTTGTGCAATGGATAGAAGATGCTTGTGAAAAGTGTCATAAGCGTTTTTTCTGGGAAAACTATTAATTGTATTTACTTTTTTGCTTAAAAGAAAAGAAGGTTGGTAATACTAGAATTCGAGTATGAACAAAGAAAGTTTTACATTGTTCGCATTTTCGACTTGATTGTAATATTTCAGTATGATATAGTAAGCAGTGGTGTCAGTACAAAGTACACACGTTTACTGATTTAAGTGTTGGTGCTACGTTTGTAGTTTCGCTTAGAGATGAAGTAAACGGAGGATATCAAAAACCATTTAGGAGGAACTATATTATGTCAGTAATTTCTATGAAGCAATTGCTTGAAGCTGGTGTTCATTTCGGACATCAAACTCGTCGTTGGAACCCAAAAATGAAGCGTTACATTTTCACAGAGCGTAACGGTATCTACATCATCGACTTACAAAAAACTGTGAAAAAAGTTGAGGAAGCTTACAGAACGATGCGCGACATCGCTGCTGAAGGCGGAGACATCTTATTCGTAGGTACTAAAAAACAAGCACAAGAAGCTATTAAAGAAGAAGCAACTCGTGCTGGTATGTACTTCGTTAACCAACGTTGGTTAGGTGGAACTTTAACAAACTTCCAAACAATCCAAAAGCGTATCAAGCGTCTTAAAGACATCGAAAGAATGCAAGAAGATGGTACTTTCGAAGTACTTCCTAAGAAAGAAGTTGTTCAACTTAAAAAAGAGTTAGAGCGTCTTGAGAAATTCTTAGGCGGTATTAAAGATATGAAAGGTCTTCCAAGTGCATTATTCGTAGTAGACCCTCGTAAAGAGCGTATTGCAGTTGCTGAAGCACGCAAATTACACATTCCAATCATCGGTATCGTTGATACAAACTGTGATCCAGACGAAATCGATCACGTTATCCCAGCAAACGATGATGCAATTCGTGCTGTAAAACTTCTTACATCTAAAATGGCAGACGCGATCCTTGAAGCAAAACAAGGTGAAGAAACTGTTACTGCGTAACAAAGTTGGAAAGGTGATAAGGGGTTCGGCCTTTTATCACCTTTTTTAAGGTATAAACACCTTTATAAAAGGTATAAATACATATTTTAGGAGGATGAAAAGTATGGCAATCACTGCTCAAATGGTAAAAGAATTACGTGAAAAAACTGGCGCAGGTATGATGGACTGCAAAAAAGCTTTAACAGAAACTAACGGCGACATGGAGAAGGCAATTGACTTCTTACGTGAAAAAGGTATTGCGAAAGCTGCTAAAAAAGCAGACCGCATTGCTGCTGAAGGTTTAACTTTCATCGAAACAAACGGTAACGACGCTTTAATCTTAGAATTAAACTCTGAAACTGATTTCGTTGCGAAAAACGAAGGTTTCCAAACACTAATTAAAGAATTAGCTGCTCACTTATTAACTAACAAACCAGCTAACGTTGAAGAAGCTATGGCTCAAACAATGGAAAACGGTAAAAAAGTTGAAGAGCACATCAACGAAGCAATCGCTAAAATTGGTGAAAAACTTACACTTCGTCGTTTCGAAATCGTATCAAAAACTGATGCAGATGCATTCGGCGCTTACCTACACATGGGTGGACGCATTGGTGTATTAACAGTTCTTGAAGGTTCTACTGATGAAGCTGCTGCTAAAGATGTTGCAATGCACATCGCTGCAGTTAACCCTAAATACATCGACCGCGATGCTGTAACAGCTGAAGAAGTTGAGCATGAGCGTCAAGTATTAACACAACAAGCATTAAACGAAGGCAAGCCTGAGAAAATCGTTGCGAAAATGGTTGAAGGCCGTCTAGGCAAATTCTTCGAAGAGATTTGCTTACTTGACCAAGCATTCGTTAAAAACCCTGATATGAAAGTTCGTCAATTCGTTGAGTCTAAAGGCGGAACATTAAAAGGATTCGTTCGCTACGCTGTTGGTGAAGGTATCGAAAAACGCGAAGACAACTTTGCTGAAGAAGTAATGAACCAAGTAAAAGGTAGTAACTAATACAGATTAGGGAACACATTGTGTTCCCTTTTTTAAAATAAAGATGTAAGCAATTGGAGGTTCATTATGAGTAAACCGAAATATAATCGTGTCGTTTTAAAGCTAAGTGGAGAAGCTTTAGCTGGAGAGCAAGGATTTGGAATTAACCCAACTGTTATTAAGTCAGTTGCGGAACAAGTAAAAGAAATTGCAGAACTTGATGTAGAGGTTGCTGTTGTTGTTGGTGGCGGTAACATTTGGCGTGGGAAAATTGGAAGTGAAATGGGCATGGATCGTGCAGGGGCAGATTACATGGGCATGTTAGCGACAGTTATGAATTCATTAGCTCTTCAAGATAGCTTGGAGAATATCGGAATTCAAACTCGTGTACAAACTTCAATTGAGATGCGTCAAGTTGCAGAACCTTACATTCGTCGTAAAGCAGTTCGTCACTTAGAGAAAAAACGTGTTGTTATCTTTGCAGCAGGTACAGGTAACCCATACTTCTCTACAGATACAACAGCAGCATTACGTGCGGCAGAAATTGAAGCAGATGTAATTTTAATGGCGAAAAACAATGTAGATGGTGTATATAATGCGGATCCATCTATTGATCCAACAGCTACAAAATACGAAACGCTTACTTACTTAGATGTATTAAAAGAAGGTTTAGGTGTAATGGATTCTACAGCTTCTTCTCTATGTATGGATAATGATATTCCATTAATTGTATTCTCAGTTATGGAAAAAGGTAATATTAAACGTGCCGTTTTAGGCGAAAATATCGGAACAGTGGTAAGGGGGAAATAAATATGGGACAACAAGTATTGAAGTCTTCAAATGAAAAAATGGAAAAAGCAGTTGCTGCTTATTCTCGTGAATTAGCAACAGTTCGTGCTGGCCGTGCAAACGCGTCTGTATTAGATAAGGTACAAGTTGATTACTACGGTGCACCAACACCAGTTGTGCAATTAGCGAACATTACAGTTCCAGAAGCACGTTTACTAGTAATTCAACCTTATGATAAAACTTCTATCGGTGATATTGAAAAAGCAATTTTAAAAGCAGATTTAGGCTTAAACCCTTCTAATGATGGAACTGTAATTCGTATTGCATTTCCTGCACTAACAGAAGAGCGTCGTCGTGATCTTGTAAAAGTTGTGAAAAAATATGCTGAAGAAGCAAAAGTTGCTGTTCGTAACGTACGTCGTGACGGAAATGATGATCTTAAGAAGCTTGAAAAAGCTGGCGAGATTACAGAAGATGATTTAAGAGGATATACTGAAGATATCCAAAAAGAAACAGATAAATATATTGCAAAAGTTGACGAAATCGCAAAAAACAAAGAAAAAGAAATCATGGAAGTGTAATAGCGATAACTTCGCAAATATGACCCTCTTCTTAAGGGGGTCTTTTTACACTTTTAGGCATACGTCTGCTTGCTGGAGGGTATGAATGATGTTTAAAAACTTTCCTTTTTTTAAAGGTAAAAAGGACACATCGTTTGATCATCTCGTTGAAGAAGTGAAAAAAGGATATATCCCAGAACATATTGCCATCATTATGGATGGGAATGGAAGATGGGCAAAGAGGAGAGCAATGCCTCGTATTGCGGGACATCATGAAGGTATGCAAGTTGTAAAGAAAATTACAAAATTTGCAAGTAAACTTAATGTGAAAGTGTTAACTCTCTATGCTTTTTCAACTGAGAACTGGAAAAGACCGAAAAAGGAAGTTGATTATTTAATGAAGCTTCCAGAAGAATTTCTAGGTACATTTTTACCAGAATTGATTGAAGAAAACGTACAAGTCCGAGTAATAGGGCAAAAAGATCGTCTTCCTACGCATACACGCAGAGCGATGGAGAAAGCCATGGAAGATACGAAAGAGAATACGGGATTAATTCTTAATTTCGCGTTAAACTATGGAAGTCGAGATGAAATCGTTTCTGCTGTGCAACATATGATGAAAGATAATGAGGAAGGAAAAATTCGTTCTGAAGAGGTAAGTGAAGAAATGCTTTCCTCCTACTTAATGACGAGTTCTTTACCTGATCCAGAGTTGTTAATCCGAACAAGCGGAGAGCTACGTATTAGTAATTTCATGTTATGGCAAATTGCATATTCGGAGTTTTGGTTTACAGACGTGTATTGGCCAGACTTCAAAGAAGAACATTTGCTAAATGCGATTACTGACTTTCAACATAGAGGGCGCAGATTCGGAGGCGTGTAGAAAGAGAGGGTTTGGTAGTGAAACAGAGAATTATTACTGGAGTGGTTGCTGCCGCGCTATTCATTCCCATCGTAATATACGGTGGCGTGCCTTTTACGGTTTTAGTGTATGCACTTGCTTCTATAGGTTTATATGAATTAATTCGTATGAATAAGCTTACGCTTATTTCAGTACCGACAGTTTTAGCTGCAGTATTATTGTGGATTCTTTTAATTCCAAGTAGTGCATCAAAACTGTTTACATGGATTGGATTAGGTAAATTGGAAATCACATTTGTGATTGTTTTATTACTTTTATCATATACAGTCCTTTCTAAGAATACATTTACTTTTGATAATGCTTCATTTTTACTGATGGCAACGACATATGTAGCAATGGGATTCTTATATTTAAATGAAACGAGAATATTAGGAATTAAATATGTATTTTGCGCATTATTTGTTATATGGGCTACTGATTCAGGCGCATATTTCGTAGGAAAAGCATTGGGCAAGAGAAAATTGTGGCCAGAAATTAGTCCAAATAAAACGATTGAAGGTTCATTAGGCGGCATCGTTTGTGGAATTATTGTGGCACTTGTTTACAACGTGTTCTTCCCAGTCGAATCGAATGTAGTAATTTTAATTGTGCTGACAATTATCATTTCTATTTTTGGACAAATTGGTGATTTAGTACAATCTGCTTTTAAACGTCATTATGGCGTAAAAGATTCAGGTACAATTTTACCTGGGCATGGTGGTATATTAGACCGAACAGATAGTTGGTTATTCGTTTTACCAATTCTCTACTTCTTATTACAATACAATTAATAAATGAACGAGGGGTTGGAGTCATGAAAAACATTAGTTTATTAGGTGCAAGCGGATCAATTGGTACACAAACTTTAGATGTATTACGCTCGCACCCAGACCAATTCCGTCTCGTTGCTTTTTCTGTAGGGAAAAATATTGACTACGCAGTAAAGGTAATTCAAGAATTTTCTCCGCAAATCGTCTCTGTGCAAAGAGAGGAAGATGTTTTAAAATTACAATCTGTTTCTGGTAATACAAAAATTGTATATGGTAGTGAAGGGCTTTTAGAAGTAGCATTACATCCAGATGCGGAGATTGTAGTAAATGCTGTTGTAGGTAGCGTAGGGTTGTTACCAACACTTCGTGCAATTGAGGCGAAAAAAACAATTGGAATTGCAAATAAAGAAACGTTAGTAACTGCAGGACATCTTGTAATGGAAGCAGCACGAAAACATAATGTTTCGTTACTTCCAGTAGATAGTGAACATTCGGCTATTTTTCAGTGCTTGAATGGTGAAAATGAAAAAAGAATTTCTCGTCTTATTATAACGGCTTCTGGTGGAAGTTTCCGTGATAAAACGAGGGATGAATTGCATCATGTGACCGTAGAAGATGCGCTTCGACATCCAAACTGGTCAATGGGTTCGAAAATTACAATTGATTCTGCTACAATGATGAATAAGGGACTAGAAGTAATTGAAGCACATTGGCTTTTTGGTATCCCTTATGAGCAAATCGATGTTGTTTTACATAAAGAAAGTATTATCCATTCTATGGTTGAATTTGAAGATCGTAGTGTAATGGCGCAGCTTGGTTCACCTGATATGCGAGTACCAATTCAATACGCACTTACATATCCTGATAGATTGCCTCTTTCAGACACAAAACAGTTAAACTTATGGGAAATAGGGACGTTGCATTTTGAGAAAATGGACCAAGAACGATTCCGTTGTTTACGTTTTGCGTATGAAGCTGGAAAAGCAGGTGGAAGTATGCCAGCTGTAATGAACGCAGCGAATGAAGTTGCTGTTGAAGCCTTTTTACAAAAGAGAATTGGTTTCTTAACAGTGGAAGACCTCATTGAAAAAGCAATGAACCATCACAATGTCATTGCACGACCGAGCTTAGAGGAAATTTTGGAAATTGATGCGGCCACAAGACGGTTTGTGATGGAACAAATTTAGCAAAGGTGGTTATGGAATTGAATACAGCGATTGCCTTTATATTAATTTTCGGTGCACTCGTATTTTTCCATGAGCTAGGGCATCTATATTTCGCAAAAAGAGCAGGTATTTTATGCCGCGAGTTTGCGATTGGTTTTGGTCCGAAAATATTCTCATTTGAAAAGAATGAAACGGTGTATACGATTCGATTACTGCCCCTTGGTGGCTATGTAAGAATGGCTGGCGAGGATGCGGACACAGTTGAGTTAAAGCCTGGGAAAAAGGTTGGCCTTGTATTAAATGAAAAAGACGAAGTTGTGAAATTAGTTTTTGATGGATATGAAAAGTATCCAAATGTTCGTGTTATTGAAGTCGAACAAGCTGATTTGGAGCATAATTTAACAATTTCGGGCTATGAAGAGTACGAGGAAGAGCTTCAAACATTCCGAGTGAATGAAAAGGCTCGTATTATTACTGCGGGGGAAGAAATTCAAATTGCTCCGTATAATAGACAATTTGGCTCGAAAAAACTAGGGCAACGCGCTTTAACAATCTTTGCGGGTCCTGCAATGAACTTCATTTTAGCATTTGTTATTTTTGTGATTCTTGGATTTGTACAAGGGGTTCCTATTGACAAACCAATGGTCGGAAAAGTGATGGATAACAGTGCAGCACAGCAAGCTGGATTGAAAGAGAATGATACAATTCAAGCTATTGATGGGAAAAACACAAGTACATGGAAAGATGTTGTTACTATTGTACGTGAAAACCCAAATAAAGAAATTACGTTACAAGTAAAGCGTGATAATGAACAGTTTAATGTGAAAGTAACGCCAACACTCGATAAAGAAGGAAAAGACGAAGTTGGTAGAATCGGTGTGTATTCTCCTGTAGAGAAAACAGTAATGGGTTCTATTAAATCAGGATTTGAACAAACGTACCAATGGACGAAACTAATTTTTGAATCTCTTGTTAAATTAGTAACTGGTCAATTTTCTATTAATGAGTTATCAGGTCCAGTAGGAATTTATAATCTAACAGATCAAGTTGTAGATTATGGGTTTACGCGTGTACTAAGTTTAGCTGCAGTTCTAAGCATTAATCTTGGTTTATTTAATTTATTACCAGTTCCTGCTTTAGATGGTGGCCGTTTATTCTTCTTCTTAATTGAAGCGTTACGAGGGAAACCAATTGATCGCCAAAAAGAAGGAATGGTTCACTTTATTGGTTTTGCATTATTAATGTTACTTATGTTAGTTGTAACTTGGAATGACATTCGTAAGTTTTTCTTGTAAAATAAAGTGAAACTTATAATGAAATAGAGCTCGTAGAATAAAATCCCTCACCTAACTCGAGGTGAGGGGTTTTACTGCGTGTAAGAGTAAAATGAAGAGGTGCAAATAAATGAAACAAAGTATGGTATTCAGTCCTACATTACGTGAAGTTCCAGCTGATGCTGAAATTAAGAGTCATCAGCTATTACTTCGTGCAGGTTTTATGCGTCAAAATGCTTCTGGTATTTATAGCTTTCTACCATTTGGATTAAAAGTATTACACAAAGTAGAACGTATCGTTCGAGAAGAAATGGAGCGCGCAGGAGCTGTAGAATTATTAATGCCAGCTATGCAAGCTGCGGAATTGTGGCAAGAATCAGGTCGTTGGTATTCTTACGGATCTGAATTAATGCGTATGAAAGATCGTAATGCTCGTGAATTCGCATTAGGAGCGACACATGAGGAAGTAATTACGGATCTTGTGCGTGATGAAGTGAAATCATATAAAAAATTACCGTTAACATTATACCAAATTCAAACAAAATTCCGTGATGAGCAAAGACCTCGTTTCGGCTTATTACGTGGAAGAGAGTTTCTAATGAAAGATGCATACTCTTTCCATGCTACACAAGAGAGCTTAGATGAAGTATACAATCGTTTATATAAAGCATACTCTAACATTTTTGCTCGCTGTGGCTTGAATTTCCGTGCAGTTATTGCTGATTCTGGAGCAATGGGCGGAAAAGATACACATGAATTTATGGTATTATCTGATGTTGGTGAAGATACAATTGCATACTCTGACACATCTGATTATGCAGCAAACATCGAAATGGCTCCTGTTGTAGCTACGTATACGAAGAGTGACGAAGCAGAAAAAGCACTTGAAAAAGTAGCAACACCAGACCAAAAAGCAATTGAAGAAGTATCTGCATTCTTAAACATTGCAGCTGACAAGTGCATTAAGTCTATGGTGTTTAAAGTAGATGAGAAATTAGTAGTGGTACTTGTTCGTGGTGATCACGAAGTAAACGATGTGAAAGTGAAAAATGTATACGGCGCTTCAGTTGTTGAGCTTGCTTCTCATGAAGAAGTAAAAGCATTATTAAATTGTGAAGTTGGTTCATTAGGACCGATTAATGTAACAGGTGATATCGAAATTATTGCTGATCATGCTGTAGCATCAATTGTTAACGGATGTTCAGGAGCGAATGAAGAAGGATTCCATTATGTAAATGTAAATCCAGAACGTGACTTTAAAGTAAGTCAATATACAGATTTACGCTTCATCCAAGAAGGAGACCAATCTCCAGATGGAAACGGAACAATTCTTTTTGCACGCGGAATTGAAGTTGGTCATGTATTCAAATTAGGAACTCGTTATAGTGAAGCAATGAACGCAACATTCCTAGATGAAAACGGAAAAACACAACCACTTATTATGGGTTGTTACGGTATCGGTGTATCTCGTACAGTGGCAGCAATTGCAGAGCAGTTTAACGATGAGAACGGCTTAGTTTGGCCAAAAGCTGTAGCACCGTTCCATGTGCATGTAATTCCAGTAAATATGAAATCGGATGCACAACGTGAAATGGGTGAAAATATCTACAACTCATTACAAGAACAAGGCTATGAAGTGTTATTAGACGATCGTGCAGAACGTGCAGGTGTTAAATTTGCAGATGCAGATTTATTCGGTCTTCCAGTTCGTGTTACAGTTGGTAAAAAAGCAGACGAAGGTATTGTAGAAGTGAAAGTACGTGCTACAGGTGAGTCTGAAGAAGTAAACGTAGAAGAACTTCAAACATATATTGCAAATATTTTAAAATAAGAAGAGGTACCTCGTAATGGGGTACCTTCTCTTTCTTTGTAAACGTATTTTGTAAAAGAAGAGGTGAGAAATCTTTCTTTGTGGTACGTTTCAATTTATAATAGCAAATGGAAGGAGAGTGCTTATGTCTTTAACAAATGAACAACAAGAGCGATTTCAAATTTTGCTCCAGCAGTTGCAAATACCAGACGACCTTATAAATCAATATTTACAAGGCGGTGGTATTGAAAGGCTCGTTATTGATAAAGCGAATAAAAGTTGGCATTTTGATTTACAGGTGCCACGTATTTTGCCTACAGAATTATATGAATTGCTAGAAACAAAGCTTAAGCAATCATTTTCTCATATTGCAAGAACAACATTTGCATTAGAAACAGAGAATAAACAATTTACAGAAGAAGAAGTGAGGGCGTATTGGCCGCTTTGTACGGAACGAATTACATTTTCACCTATGTTCGCATACTTAAAGAAGCAGCTTCCGCAGGTGAATGGAGTGAAGTTGCTAATAAATGTGAATAACGAGCTGGAGTCTACTGCTTTAAAGAAAAACGTTGCGAAACCAGTAGGGGATCAATACGAAGTTTTTGGATTCCCGCGTTTTCAGTTAGACACACATATACAGCAAAATACAGAAGAAATGCAAAAGTTTCGTGAACAAACGCAGCAAGAAGACCGCGAGCGTGTTATACAAGCTATGGAAGAAATGGCGAAGAAGCAAGCTGAAGAAAGCAGCGTTGTGTATGAAGGACCGATTACACTCGGGTATCTTATTAAGCCAGATGAAGAGATTACACCGATGCGAGAAATTCAAGATGAAGAAAGAAGAAAAACGGTTCAAGGATATGTCTTCCATGTAGAAACAAAAGAGCTTCGTAGTGGACGTACGTTATTAACTTTAAAAATAACGGATTATACGGATTCTATTATGATCAAAATGTTTTCGCGTGACAAAGAAGATATTCCAATGCTGCAATCCTTGAAAAAAGGAATGTGGGTGAAAGCGCGTGGTTCTGTTCAAAACGATACATTCGTTCGAGATTTAGTAATGATTGCAAATGATATTAATGAAATAACAGGACCGTCTCGTAAAGATAAAGCACCAGAAGGCGAAAAACGAGTAGAGCTGCATCTCCATACTCCGATGAGTCAAATGGACGCTGTCACTCCAGTTTCTAAGCTTGTTGCTCAAGCTGGTAAATGGGGACATGAGGCTATTGCGGTTACAGACCATGCCGTGGCTCAGTCTTTCCCAGAGGCGTATTCTGCGGGGAAGAAGGCTGGAGTTAAAGTTATATATGGTGTAGAAGCAAATCTAGTTAATGATGGTGTACCGATAGCGTATAACGAAGCGCATCGTTTACTTGCAGAGGAAACGTATGTTGTTTTCGACGTTGAGACGACAGGTTTATCAGCTGTATACGATACAGTCATTGAGTTGGCTGCCGTAAAAGTAAAGGGTGGCGAAATTATTGATCGCTTTGAATCTTTCGCAAATCCACATCAACCATTATCAGCGACGATTATTGAATTGACAGGTATTACAGATGATATGTTAACTGATGCACCTGAAGTGGACGAAGTGTTTAAAAAGTTTGAGGAATGGATGGGCGACCATACACTTGTTGCTCATAACGCGAGCTTTGATATGGGCTTTATTAACGTAGGTTTTAAAAAGGCTGGACTAGAAAAAACGAATAACCCCGTTATTGATACGTTAGAACTTGCACGATTCTTATTCCCAGAAATGAAAAATCATCGATTAAATACGATGTGTAAAAAACTTGATATTGAATTAACACAACATCACCGTGCGATTTATGATACAGAAGCGACGGGATATTTACTTGTGAAAATGTTGAAAGACGTAATTGAAAAGGGATTTGAATATCACGATCAATTAAATGATAGCATGGGACAAGGGGATGCGTATAAGCGTGGCCGTCCAAGTCATATGACGTTACTTGCCACATCAGATGTTGGATTGAAAAATTTATATAAACTTGTTTCATATTCTCACCTTAATTACTTTTACCGTGTACCACGTGTGCCGAGGTCACTATTAAAAAAATACCGTGAAGGAATTTTAGTAGGAACGGCTTGTGATAAAGGTGAAGTGTTCGAGGCAATGATGCAAAAGGCACCTGAAGAGGTAGAAGAAATTGCCCAGTTCTATGATTACATTGAAGTAATGCCTCCAGAGGTGTTGCGTCATTTAGTAGAACGTGAACTTGTTCGAGACGAAGGTCAATTAAAAACAATTATTTCTAACTTAGTAAAACTAGGTGAGACGTTAGATAAACCAGTTGTTGCTACAGGAAACGTGCATTATTTAGACCCTGAGGATGCAATGTATCGTAAAATTTTAGTCAGTTCGCAGGGCGGAGCCAATCCGTTAAATCGACATTCATTACCGCCAGTACATTTCCGTACAACTGATGAAATGTTAGAATGTTTTTCATTCTTAGGTGAAGACAAAGCGAAAGAAGTTGTTGTAACAAATACACAAAAGATTGCGTCATTAATTGGTGATGTGCATCCAGTAAAAGACGATCTATACACACCGAAAATTGAAGGTGCTGATGATGAAACGCGTGATATGAGTTATAAAATGGCGCGTAGCATTTATGGTGAAGAGCTACCGGAAATTGTAGAAGCACGTTTAGAAAAAGAATTAAAAAGTATTATTGGGCATGGATTCGCCGTAATTTATTTAATTTCACATAAGCTTGTGAAAAAATCGTTAGTAGACGGATATCTAGTAGGTTCGCGTGGATCGGTAGGGTCATCATTTGTTGCAACGATGATGGAAATTACAGAAGTAAACCCATTACCACCACACTATGTATGTCCGAAGTGTAAGCAATCAGAATTCTTTAATGATGGTTCTGTAGGTTCTGGTTTTGACTTACCAGATAAAGAATGCCCTGCTTGTAATATTCCATATGTAAAAGATGGACATGACATTCCGTTCGAAACGTTCCTTGGATTTAAAGGAGATAAGGTACCCGATATCGATTTGAACTTCTCCGGGGAATACCAACCACGTGCCCATAACTATACGAAAGTACTGTTCGGTGAAGACTATGTATATCGTGCAGGAACGATTGGTACAGTTGCGGAAAAAACTGCTTACGGATATGTAAAAGGTTATGCAAATGATCATAACTTAACGATTCGAAATGCAGAGATTGATCGCTTAGTAGCAGGGTGTACCGGTGTAAAACGTACAACAGGACAGCATCCAGGCGGTATTATCGTTGTGCCAGATTACATGGATATCTTTGATTTCTCACCAATACAGTATCCAGCTGATTCAATTGGTGCTGAATGGAGAACAACGCATTTTGATTTCCACTCGATTCATGATAATTTATTGAAACTTGATATACTAGGACACGATGATCCGACTGTTATTCGTATGTTACAAGATTTAAGTGGTATTGATCCGAAAACAATCCCAACGGATGATCCAGAAGTAATGAAAATTTTCTCTGGTCCAGAATCGTTAGGGGTAACGGAAGAACAAATTAACTGTAAAACAGGTACACTTGGTATACCAGAGTTTGGTACAAAATTCGTAAGACAGATGTTAGAAGAGACAAAACCGACGACATTCTCAGAGTTAGTCCAAATTTCTGGACTATCACATGGTACTGACGTATGGCTTGGTAATGCAAACGAGTTAATTTATAACGGTACATGTACGCTGAGCGAAGTTATCGGTTGTCGTGATGACATCATGGTATATTTAATCTATCAAGGTCTAGATCCATCATTAGCCTTCAAAATCATGGAGTCGGTTCGTAAAGGTAAAGGTGTACCGGAAGAATGGGAAGAAGACATGAAAAATAATAATGTACCAGGTTGGTATATTGATTCATGTAAGAAGATTAAATACATGTTCCCTAAAGCCCATGCGGCTGCTTACGTACTTATGGCTGTACGTATCGCATACTTTAAAGTACATTTTGCACTGTTATTCTATGCCGCATATTTTACAGTTCGTGCAGATGATTTTGATGTAGAGGCAATGGCGAAAGGTTCAGCATCTATACGTGCAAGAATTGATGAAATTGCTCAAAAGGGACTCGATGCTGCGCCGAAAGAGAAGAGTTTATTAACGGTACTAGAAATGACACTTGAAATGTGTGAGCGTGGATACTCATTCCAAAAGGTGGATTTATACCGCTCACATGCAACAGAATTTATTATTGATGGAGATACATTAATCCCTCCATTTAATGCAGTACCTGGTCTTGGCACAAACGCAGCTTTAAGTATTGTAGAAGCACGTAAAAATGGAGACTTCTTATCAAAAGAAGACTTGCAACAGCGAAGTAAGGTTTCGAAAACAATTATTGAGTATTTAGATAGCCAAGGTTGTTTAGGAGACTTACCGGATCAAAACCAGTTATCACTGTTCTAGTAGGTAGGAAAAGTCTTTGCAAATCAACATTTCCTATGATATACTATTAACCGAGATAACCATGTCATGTATATTGTGTAAAGAAAAGAGTGGGGAAACCCACTCTTTCGTGTTACTGTCTATGTTTTATCTACGTAGATAGGTAAAAGATTTCTGTCGTATATACATATTTTGTTACAAGTTTTACTTCTTAAATTTGGTAATACTAAGACAGATAATCCCTGCTGAACAGCAGGGGCTTTTGTTAGCTAACGAGAAAGAATAAGATAGACCGTTTTTAAATTGGCGGGGTCTTCTTCTTTTAAATGGTACATGACGGCAGGAAGGAGGCTGTTTATGGATAAGAAAGTCACAGAAGTTGTAGAAGCATTTGCGCAGCCGATCGTTGAAGAGTTAAATCTTGAACTTGTAGATGTAGAGTATGTGAAAGAAGGACAAGACTGGTTCTTACGCGTATTCATCGATTCTGAAAAGGGAGTCGACATTGAAGAATGCGGTGCGGTAAGTGAACGTTTAAGCGAAGCTTTAGATAAAGAGGACCCAATTCCTCATCTTTACTTTTTGGATGTATCATCTCCTGGAGCGGAACGCCCATTAAAGAAAGAAAAAGACTTCCAGCAAGCGGTAGGAAAACAAGTGGCAATTAAAACATATGAGCCGATTGATGGTGAAAAGATGTTTGAAGGAAAGCTGCTTTCTTACGATGGTACAACAATAACATTATTATTAACAATTAAAACACGTAAAAAAGAAATCCAAATTTCGATGGATAAAGTCGCAAATGCGCGACTTGCTGTTACGTTTTAGTTAGAAGGGGGATCTTCATGAGCACTGAGTTATTAGATGCTTTGCTCGTATTAGAATCTGAAAAAGGCATTAGCAAAGACATTATTATTGATGCGATTGAAGCAGCTTTAATCTCTGCTTATAAGCGCAATTTTAATCAAGCACAAAACGTTCGTGTGAGCTTTAACCCAGAAGTGGGAACAATTCAAGTTTTAGCACGTAAAGACGTAGTAGACAATGTGTTTGATCCACGTCTTGAAATTTCTGTAGAGGAAGCAAGACAAATTAATCCAAACTATCAAGATGGTGACGTACTAGAAATTGAAGTAACACCAAAAGACTTTGGTCGTATTGCAGCACAAACTGCAAAACAAGTTGTAACACAACGAGTGCGTGAAGCAGAGCGCGGTGTTATTTACTCTGAGTTTAGTGACCGTGAAGAAGATATTATGGTAGGTATTGTACAACGTCAAGATGCTCGTTTCATCTATGTAAGCTTAGGAAAAGTAGAAGCTTTATTACCTGTAAGTGAGCAAATGCCTAATGAGCAATACAAACCACATGATCGTATTCGCGTATTCATTACGAAAGTAGAAAAAACGACAAAAGGACCACAAATTTACGTATCACGTACACATCCTGGTCTTTTAAAACGTTTATTCGAAATGGAAGTTCCTGAAATCTATGATGGAACTGTAGAAATTCGTTCTGTAGCACGTGAAGCTGGCGATCGCTCTAAGATCTCTGTATATGCAGAGAACACTGATGTTGATCCAGTTGGTTCTTGTGTAGGACCAAAAGGGCAACGTGTACAACGCATTGTAGACGAATTAAAAGGTGAAAAAATTGACATCGTTCGCTGGTCAAATGATCCAGTTGAATATGTTGCAAATGCATTAAGCCCATCACAGGTTGTTAAAGTACTTGTAGATGAAGAAGAAAAAGCGACAACAGTAGTTGTTCCAGACCACCAGCTATCATTAGCTATCGGTAAGCGTGGACAAAATGCACGTCTTGCAGCTAAATTAACAGGCTGGAAAATTGACATTAAGAGTGAGTCTGATGCGAAACAACTTGGTATTGTAACAGAAGAAGATAGCGTAATCGCATTTGGATTCGATTCAGTGGAAGACGAAATCGAATAGAGGTGATGAGTATGAGCAATCGAAAAGTTCCGTTACGAAAATGTGTTGCAACGCAAGAAATGAAATCAAAACGAGAGCTCGTTCGCATTGTTCGTTCCAAAGAGGGAGAAGTGTCCATTGATTTAACTGGGAAAAAATCAGGACGAGGTGCTTACTTGTCGAAGGACAAGGAGAGCATTCTTCAAGCTCAAAAGAAAAATGTTTTGGAACATCATCTAAAAGCGAAAATCGACGGTTCTTTATATGAAGAGCTTCTTGAGCTTGTTGAGAAGGAGTCGAAATAAGTGTCCGATTGGAAATCGTTTTTAGGACTAGCAAACCGGGCTCGGAAAATTATTTCGGGTGAAGAACTCGTTTTAAAAGAAGTACGAAGTGGCAAAGCAAAACTTGTATTGCTATCTGAAGATGCGTCAGTAAATACTACAAAACGCATCACAGATAAAACTACGTACTACAACGTACCAATGAGAAAGGTCGAAAATCGACAACAATTAGGGCATGCGATTGGGAGAGATGAGCGAGTCGTTGTAGCTGTGTTAGATGAAGGCTTTGCGAAAAAGCTGCGTAGCATGCTCGATACAAATTACCGGGGGTGAAGGTATGAGTAAAATTCGAGTGCATGAATATGCAAAAAAACATAATATCTCAAGTAAAGATCTTATGACAAAACTAAAAGAAATGAATATCGAGGTTTCGAATCATATGACAATGTTAGACGATGAAGTAGTAAATAAATTAGATAATGAATATCAAACTGAAAAACCTTCTGTTGCAGATGAGTTTGAAGTAGAAGAAAAAGTTGTTCGCAGTAAAAAGAACAGCAATAAGAAAAAGAAAAAAGGCAAAGGGAACGAAGACAAACGTCAAGAGAACTTTGCTGGTAGACAACAAACTCAAATTGTAGAAACACCAGATAAAATTACTTTCTCTGGAAGCCTTACAGTAGGAGATCTTGCTAAAAAATTAAGCAAAGAGCCATCTGAAATTATTAAGAAGCTCTTCATGCTTGGAATTATGGCAACAATTAACCAAGACTTGGATAAAGATACAATTGAGTTAATTGCTAACGACTACGGTATTGAAGTAGAAGAAGAAGTAATTGTGAGCGAGACTGAGTTTGAAACATTCATTGATGAGCAAGATGATGAAGAGAACTTAAAAGAACGTCCAGCTGTAGTTACAATCATGGGACACGTTGACCACGGTAAAACAACATTACTGGATTCTATTCGTAACTCAAAAGTAACTGCAGGCGAAGCGGGTGGAATTACTCAGCATATCGGTGCATATCAAGTTGAAGTAAACGATAAGAAGATTACATTCTTAGATACACCTGGTCACGCAGCATTTACAACGATGCGTGCTCGTGGTGCACAAGTAACGGATATTACAATCCTTGTTGTTGCAGCGGATGACGGTGTTATGCCACAAACGGTTGAAGCAATTAACCATGCGAAGGCAGCAGGAGTACCAATTATTGTTGCTGTGAATAAAATGGATAAACCAGCTGCAAACCCTGATCGCGTAATGCAAGAACTAACAGAATATGAATTAGTTCCAGAAGCTTGGGGCGGAGATACTATTTTCGTACCAATTTCTGCAATTCAAGGCGAAGGCATTGACAACTTACTAGAAATGATCCTTCTTGTAAGTGAAGTAGAAGAATATAAAGCAAATCCAAACCGCTATGCAACTGGTACAGTAATCGAAGCACAGCTTGATAAAGGTAAAGGAACTATCGCGACATTACTTGTTCAAAACGGTACGCTTCGAGTTGGAGATCCAATCGTTGTTGGAACTTCATTCGGACGTGTTCGTGCAATGGTAAGTGATATTGGTCGTCGTGTAAAAGTTGCTGGTCCATCAACTCCTGTTGAAATTACTGGTTTAAACGAAGTACCACAGGCTGGAGATCGTTTCATGGCATTCGCTGATGAGAAGAAAGCTCGTCAAATTGGTGAATCACGTGCACAAGAAGCTTTAGTTGCACAACGTGGTGAGAAATCTAAATTAAGCCTTGAAGATTTATTCCAACAAATCCAAGAGGGCGATGTAAAAGAAATTAACTTAATCGTAAAAGCAGACGTACAAGGTTCTGTTGAAGCGATGGCAGCATCACTTCGTAAAATTGATGTTGAAGGTGTAAAAGTTAAAATCATTCACACTGGTGTAGGTGCGATTACAGAATCTGATATCATTTTAGCTTCTGCATCTAATGCAATTGTAATTGGATTTAACGTACGTCCAGATGTGAACGCGAAGCGTACAGCTGAATTAGAGAACGTTGATATTCGTTTACACCGTATTATTTATAAAGTAATCGAAGAGATTGAAGCAGCGATGCAAGGTATGCTTGATCCAGAATTCGAAGAAAAAGTAATCGGTCAAGCAGAAGTTCGTCAAACGTTTAAAGTAACAAAAGTTGGAACAATCGCAGGTTGTTACGTAACAGACGGTAAAATTACGCGTGATAGTGGCGTACGTATTATCCGTGACGGCGTAGTAATTTTCGAAGGACAACTTGATACGTTAAAACGTTTCAAAGACGACGTAAAAGAAGTTGCACAAAACTATGAGTGTGGTATTACAATTGAGAGATATAATGATCTTAAAGAAGGGGACATCATTGAAGCGTACATTATGGAAGAAGTGAAGCGATGATTATCGCTTCACTCTCATTCGAGTGTATGATTTACGATGTGCATTCTTTAAAAGAGAAACGTGCAATTTTACAACGTGTGTTAACTCGTGTGAAACAGCGCTATAATGTAGCTGTTTCTGAAGTTGGGCATCAAGATGTATGGCAACGTACAGAAATTGCAATTGTTTCCGTATCCTCAAATCGTGTTATCTGTGAAAAAGAAATGAATCGTGTACTTGAGTACATCGATTCATTTCCTGAAATTGAACGTACAATAACACATTTGGAATGGTATTGAATGAGGTGAAGAGTTATGAAATTACGTGCGAACCGTGTGGGCGAGCAAATGAAAAAAGAATTAGGCGATATTATCAGTCGTAAAATTAAAGACCCACGTATTGGATTTGTTACAGTAACAGATGTACAAGTGAGTGGTGATTTACAAATTGCTAAAGTATATATTTCTGTTTTAGGTGACGAAGAACAGAAAGAAAATACTTTAAAAGGTTTAGCGAAGGCAAAAGGCTTTATTCGTTCAGAAATTGGCCAACGTATTCGTCTTCGTAAAACACCGGAAATTACCTTTGAGTTTGATGAGTCTATCGGATATGGTCATCGAATTGATACACTTTTACATGAAATTAATAAAGACGGTAAACGTGAAGAATAATGGATAGACATTTGTCTATCCATTTTTTCAATGCAAAATAAGTTTTGGATATTTAATACGAAAGAATTATGATGAGGTGAACATATATGGAAGGTGTAGTATTATTACATAAGCCAAAAGGCATGACATCACATGATTGTGTATTTAAATTAAGAAAGATATTGCGAGAAAAGAGAATTGGTCATACGGGAACATTAGATCCAGATGTAACAGGAGTATTACCTATTTGTGTGGGACGAGCAACGAAAATTGCACAATTTTTAACAAGTGAAACGAAAACATATGAAGGTGAAGTAACATTAGGGTTTTCGACGACAACTGAAGACGCTTCTGGTGAGGTTGTTGAAACGAAAAATGTAGATCGTACTATTACTCGTATGGAAGTAGAGAAAGCCCTTGCGGAATTAACAGGCACGATTGAACAAATGCCACCAATGTTCTCGGCTGTAAAAGTAAACGGGAAAAAATTATATGAATATGCAAGAGCAGGACAAGAGGTGGAACGTCCAGTTCGTACAATTACAATTCATGAATTCGTATTACTTGATGATCGTGAAGTTTTTGAAGGTGAAAATATTTCATTCCGTTTCCGTGTAACGTGTAGTAAAGGAACATATGTAAGAACATTAGCTGTAATGATCGGGGAGAAACTTGGTTTCCCATCACATATGTCTCACCTTGTAAGAACGGCATCTGGTGAATTTTTATTAGAAGATTGCATATCATTTGAAGAAATTGAAGAAAACGTGCAAAATGGAACAGTAGAGTCTATCTTCATTTCAATTGATGAAGCATTAAGTAAGTTTCCAAAAATGGTTGTAGATGAAAAGCAAGCAGAGAAAATAAAGAATGGTATGTTCTTAAAGAATGAATTAGAAATAACAGCACCATTTATTACAGTGTTTGATAAAAATGATCGTTGCTTAGCAATTTATGAACATCATCCGAAACATCCTGGCATGTTAAAGCCGATGAAAGTACTTGTGAATAATCAAGAACTAAAGCTATAATGAATTATTGGAAGGATTATTACAGAAAAAGGTGAATTCAAGCGTGAAACTTATTCATTTAACTCATCCACATGAACAAAATAAATTAGAATTACCACCTACTGTAATGGCATTAGGATTTTTTGATGGCATTCATTTAGGACATCAATGTGTAATTCGAACTGCGAAAAAAATAGCGGACGAACGAGGATATAAAAGTGCAGTTATGACATTTCATCCTCATCCATCTGTTGTTTTAGGGAAAAAGGATGCGCATGTGGAGTATATTACACCAATGCGCGATAAAGAAAAAATAGTCGAAAGCTTAGGAATCGATATATTATATGTGATTAAATTTGATGAATCATTTGCAGGGTTATTACCGCAACAATTTGTAGATGATTATATTATTGGTTTAAATGTAAAGCATGTAGTAGCGGGGTTTGATTATTCATATGGACGTTTAGGAAAAGGAAAGATGGAGACTTTACCATTTCATGCAAGAGGGGAGTTTACACAGACTGTGATTGAAAAAGTTGAATTTCAAGAAGAGAAAGTAAGTTCTACAGCATTACGAAAGTTAATTCGAAATGGCGAAATGGAGCAAATTCCATCTATTTTAGGTAGAGCCTATACTGTAGCGGGAACAGTTATACACGGCGACAAACGTGGGCGTCAAATTGGTTTTCCAACAGCTAATGTAGGTTTAAGTGATGAGTATTTATTGCCACCTGTAGGTGTTTATGCAGTGAGATTAAAAGTTCACGATGAATGGTACGATGGTGTATGTAATATTGGATATAAACCGACTTTTAAAGAAGATGAGCGTCAATTATCAATTGAAGTGCACTTATTTGAATTTAACAAAGATATATACGATCAAAATGTTACAGTAGAGTGGCATATGCGTATAAGAGCAGAAAAGAAATTCAACGGTATTGATGAGTTAGTTGAACAAATCGCAAAAGATAAGAAAACAGCACAAGAATATTTTATGAGCGAAAAGAATATACTTGCTTTTTCAAATGAAAAGTAGTATTCTATGTTATGTACTTTATGACAACCATTGCTTGGCATTGCGACTCACCGACGCTTGCTAGGTAATTGGGGGTTTAATTAATAGGAGGTGAAATAGGATGGCTTTAACACAAGAACGTAAAAATGAAATCATTGCACAATTTAGAACTCATGAGACTGATACTGGTTCTCCAGAGGTTCAAATTGCTGTCCTAACGGAGCAAATTAACACTCTAAACGAGCACTTACGTACTCACAAGAAAGATCATCATTCACGTCGTGGTCTATTAAAGATGGTTGGTAAACGTCGTAACTTACTAACTTACCTTCGTAATAGCGATATCACACGTTACCGTGAATTAATCACAAAGCTTGGCTTACGTCGATAGTCAAAGAAGCGGGAATATTCCCGCTTTTTTGTTAGGTAAAAATATATCTTCTACGCTTTATAGCTTACTTAATTTTAGGCAATACTAGAGGTAGAATATTGTGATATACTATCCATTTACATAGAAGAATTGAATACTTTAAATTGAGAGGGGTACTTAAATGAGTCAAGAAAAGCAAGTCTTCTCGATAGATTTAGCTGGTCGCCAGCTAACAGTTGAAACTGGTCAGCTTGCAAAACAAGCGAACGGAGCAGTATTAGTAAGATATGGCGATACAGCGGTTCTATCTACAGCAACTGCATCAAAAGAAGCAAAAAATGTAGATTTCTTCCCACTTACAGTAAACTATGAAGAGCGTTTATATGCAGTCGGAAAAATTCCTGGCGGTTTTATTAAGCGTGAAGGTCGTCCAAGTGAAAAAGCAATTTTGGCAAGTCGTTTAATCGACCGTCCAATTCGTCCGCTATTCGCAGATGGCTTCCGTAACGAAGTACAAGTTGTCAGCATTGTAATGAGTGTTGATCAAGATTGTTCTTCTGAAATGGCAGCTATGCTTGGTTCTTCATTAGCGTTATCGATTTCAGATATTCCATTTGAAGGTCCAATCGCTGGTGCGACAGTTGGCCGTATTAATGGCGAATTCGTTATTAACCCAACAGTAGAACAGCAAGAACAAAGTGATATCCACTTAGTTGTAGCTGGTACGAAAGATGCGATTAACATGGTTGAAGCAGGAGCAGATCAAGTACCTGAAGAAACAATGTTAGAAGCAATTATGTTTGGTCATGACGAAATTAAACGTCTAATTGCATTCCAAGAAGAGATTGTACAAGCTGTAGGTAAAGAGAAATCAGAAGTGAAACTTTATGAAGTTGACGCTGATCTTAACCAAGCTGTACGTGAAATGGCTGAAGAAGATATGCATTCAGCAATTCAAGTACATGAGAAACATGCACGTGAAGATGCAATTAACGAAGTGAAAAAGCGTGTTATTGAGCATTACGAAGCGCAGGAAGCTGACGCTGATACATTAGGACAAGTAAATGAGATTTTATATAAAATTGTAAAAGAAGAAGTACGTCGTCTTATTACAGTTGAAAAAATCCGTCCAGATGGCCGTAAAGGTGACGAAATCCGTCCATTAGCATCAGAGGTTGGTATTTTATCTCGTACACACGGTTCTGGTTTGTTCACTCGTGGACAAACACAAGCATTAAGTATTTGTACATTAGGTGCATTAGGCGATGTGCAAATTTTAGATGGTCTTGGTGTAGAAGAATCAAAACGCTTTATGCACCATTACAATTTCCCATCATTTAGTGTTGGTGAAACAAGACCAATGCGTGGACCAGGTCGTCGTGAAATCGGTCACGGTGCACTAGGAGAACGCGCACTTGAGCCTGTAATTCCATCTGAAAAAGATTTCCCATACACAGTACGTCTTGTATCTGAAGTTTTAGAATCAAATGGTTCTACTTCACAAGCAAGTATTTGTGGTAGTACTTTAGCAATGATGGATGCTGGTGTTCCACTTAAAGCTCCAGTTGCAGGTATTGCAATGGGTCTAGTTAAAACTGGTGAGCATTACACAATTTTATCTGATATTCAAGGTATGGAAGATCATTTAGGTGATATGGACTTTAAAGTAGCAGGTACAGCACAAGGTGTAACTGCACTACAAATGGACATTAAAATCGATGGTCTATCTCGTGAAATTTTAGAAGAGGCATTACAACAAGCGAAAGTTGGTCGTGTGCACATTCTAAATCATATGTTATCTGTTATTCCAGAGCCACGCACTGAATTATCAGCGTACGCTCCAAAGATTATTACAATGACAATTAATCCAGATAAAATCCGTGACGTTATCGGACCGAGCGGTAAACAAATCAATAAAATTATTGAAGAAACTGGCGTTAAAATTGACATCGAGCAAGATGGCACAGTATTTATTTCTTCAATAAACCAAGAAATGAACGACAAAGCTAAGAAAATTATCGAAGATATCGTTCGCGAAGTACAAGTAGGTGAAATCTACGAAGGAAAAGTGAAACGTGTTGAGAAATTCGGTGCTTTCGTTGAATTATTCAGCGGTAAAGATGGATTAGTTCACATTTCTGAACTTGCACTTGAGCGTGTAGGTAAAGTAGAAGACGTTGTAAAAATCGGTGACGTAATTACGGTTAAAGTTATCGAGATTGACAAGCAAGGTCGCGTAAATCTATCTAGAAAAGTATTGCTAAAAGAAGAGCAAGAAAAAGAAGCTGCTAAAGAAGAAAACAAACAAGAGCAGCAATAAGTAAAAGCCAGTTTAACTGGCTTTTTTTGTTATGTAAAAAACATGATGTTCAATATATTTTTATGTCGGTATAGGTATAGTTTTCATTATAACGCTCAAATTAACAAAGATAAGAAGAAAATGTTTTTATATAGTTAATTTGGGAGGGTTTATATGAAAGTTCGTATATTGGCATACATATGTATATTTTCTTTATATGTCAGTTTAGGCTCTTATTCTGTTTTTGCGCAAGATAACTTGCATGAAGAAATTCAAAAGCATGCAAAACAGTATGAGATTGCACCTCAAAATGCGATGATTGATAAAATATGGAAGGCAACACCTGGATATAATGGAAGACAAGTGGATATTGAAGCATCGTATAATAATATGAAGAAGCTAAAGGAATTTGATCAAAAATATCTTGAATTCAAAGAAGTCTCACCGAGTGTTCATTTAGAAGATTTATCACCAGCTCCAATTTATAGAGGGCATCCAAATAAAAAGATGGTAGGATTAACAATAAATGTGGCATGGGGAAATGAGTATTTGCCTCGCATATTAGAGATATTGAAAAAGCATGATGTGAAGGCCACTTTCTTTTTAGAAGGACGTTGGGTGAAAGAAAATTTGCGATTTGCAAAAATGATTGTCGATGCAAAACAAGAAGTTGGAAATCACTCATACACACATCCAAATATGAAAACGTTATCGTCTGATGAAATACGAGAGCAGTTACAAAAAACAAATCGAATGATAGAAGTAGTAACGAATCAAAAAGTAAGATGGTTTGCCCCGCCGAGTGGAAGTTTTCGAGATGAAGTCGTAAAGATTGCAGATGATTTTCAAATGGGAACGATTATGTGGACTGTAGATACGATTGATTGGAAGCGACCTGAGCCGGATGTACTATTGCAGAGAGTAATGAGAAAAATACATCCAGGTGCTATCATATTAATGCATCCTACTTCGTCTACAGCAGAGGCTTTAGATATAATGATTACAAAATTGAAGGAACAAGGATATAAAGTGGGGAATATAACTGAATTACTGGATGAAAAACGTGTGGATTAAATACATTTGCATGACATTCATCCTTAAACTTGTTATCATTAAATAATAGCGTTTTATTTAGAGAAACTGGCAGTAGGAGGAAAGTTTTTGATTAAAAAATATACTTGTAAAAATGGTGTAAGAATAGTTATGGAGAATATACCAACTGTAAGAT
Source organism: Bacillus sp. EB V-12 (assembly GCF_056158125.1). NCBI lineage: Bacteria > Bacillati > Bacillota > Bacilli > Caryophanales > Bacillaceae > Bacillus > Bacillus sp. EB V-12. The sequence goes on from NZ_JBUXJL010000001.1 coordinate 824,487, forward strand.
CGGTTGCAATTGGTATTTGGATCCATGCGGGATCAAGAAATGAAAATGAAAAAAATAATGGGATTTCTCACTTTTTAGAGCATATGTTCTTTAAAGGGACAGAAACACGTAGTGCACGAGAGATTGCAGAATCATTTGATAGCATTGGTGGTCAAGTGAATGCATTTACTTCAAAAGAATATACATGTTACTATGCAAAAGTATTAGATGAGCATGCTAAATATGCTTTAGATGTTTTAGCAGATATGTTCTTTAATTCAACATTTGATGAGGAAGAACTGAAAAAAGAGAAGAATGTCGTATGTGAAGAAATTAAAATGTACGAAGATGCTCCAGATGATATTGTGCATGATATGTTAACGAAAGCAACATATGAAACGCATCCACTTGGATATCCTATTTTAGGAACAGAAGAAACGCTTAATACGTTTACAGGTGATACGTTACGTCAATATATAAAAGATCATTATACACCTGAAAATGTAGTTGTATCAATCGCAGGAAATATTGATGAAGCATTTTTACAAACAGTGGAGCAATATTTCGGTAGTTATGAAGGAACAACAAACCGTGAACAAGTACATAGCCCAATTTTCCATTTCAATAAGGTAGCCCGTAAAAAAGAAACGGAACAAGCTCATTTATGTCTAGGATATAAAGGCTTACAAATGGGACACGAAGATATTTATAACTTAATTGTATTAAATAATGTTTTAGGCGGTAGCATGAGTAGCCGTTTATTCCAAGAAGTACGTGAGCAACGTGGATTAGCTTACTCAGTATTTTCTTACCACTCTTCTTATGAAGATACAGGCATGTTAACACTTTACGGTGGAACAGGTAGCCAACAATTAGATACATTGTATGAAACAATGCAAGAAACATTAGAGACATTGAAAAATACAGGTATTACAGAAAAAGAGCTTATGAATAGTAAAGAGCAATTAAAAGGAAATTTAATGTTAAGTTTAGAAAGTACAAATAGCCGTATGAGCCGTAACGGTAAAAATGAATTGCTTCTTCGTAAACATCGTTCACTTGATGAGATTATTGAAAGTGTAAACACTGTAACAAAAGAAAATGTGGACGGATTAATTCGTAATATGTTTACTGACGAGTTCTCTGCGGCACTTATTAGTCCAGACGGAAAACTTCCAAAAGGAATAAAACTATAATCAATTTTTACGATGTATAAAAAATAACCTTCTCTCTTTTTAAATGAGAGAAGGTTATTTTTTTTATACATATAGAATAGGTACTAATTATAGACAATGCAAATGAAAAATTCATTAGGGGAGTGGAGTGTGTATGCGATTAAGTGAATTAAGTGGTAAAGAGGTTGTAGATATAGAAAAAGCGGAAAAAATGGGAGTCTTAGGTTATATGGATTTAGAGATTAATGAGAAAGACGGGCAAATACAAACACTTATAATACCTGTAGGGAAGTGGGGAGGTTTTAAAAAGGAACCACAAGAAGTAAGGGTGGCATGGAGTCAAATAAAGAAAGTCGGACACGATATGCTTCTTTGTGATAGTATAGATCGTTCAAATTCGGAGTGAAGGATGGCCATTTTGGTCATCTTTTTTTGTATCTACATAGAAACCTGATAAATCATATGTGTATTTGGATTTTCAATCACCATAAACTCGTACATTACATATGATGTGGAGGAAAAAGAAAAAGTAGGCACTTTTCTTATAAATGACAGAAAAAGAAGGTGAATTAGGGAATGTTGACTGAGATGCATATTGCTGTCATAGGAGGAGATGCAAGACAGCTAGAAGTAATTCGTAAGCTAGTTGAATTGGATGCGAAACTTTCTTTGATAGGTTTTGATCAGTTAGATCATGGTTTCACAGGGGCAGCAAAAGAAAGTATACAAAATTTAGATTTCACTTCTGTAGACGCAATTATTTTGCCGGTTGCCGGTACAAATGCCAAAGGAGAAGTAGATACTATTTTTTCAAATGAAAAAGTTTCAATAACGAAAGAACAAATTGAAAATACACCAGAACACTTTACTATATATTCAGGTATTGGTACACCTTACTTGGAAAATCTCGTATCTACTACGAACCGAAAACTTGTTAAATTATTTGATCGTGATGATGTAGCAATATACAATTCTATTCCAACGGTAGAAGGTACATTAATGATGGTAATTCAACATACCGACTATACAATTCATGGGTCCAATGTAATGGTTCTAGGATTTGGTAGAACAGGAATGAGTGTTGCGAGAGCATTTCAATCATTAGGAGCCCATGTCAAAGTTGGAGCAAGACGATCTGAACATATTGCACGTATTACAGAAATGATGTTTTCTCCTTTTCATATGCAAGACATAGAGAAAGAAGTAGGAAATATCGATATTGTAATTAATACGATTCCGCACCTCGTTGTAACAGCGAATGTTATTGCAAAAATGCCAGCTCATACGTTAGTGATTGATTTAGCTTCTAAACCAGGCGGTACCGACTTTAGATATGCGGAAAAAAGAGGAGTCAAAGCATTGCTAGCACCTGGATTACCAGGTATTGTTGCCCCAAAAACGGCTGGGCAAATCTTAGCAAATGTTCTTTCTCAGTTATTAGCAGCAGATGCAATCGCAAAGGAGGAGGAAAAGAAATGAGTTTGAAGGGGAAACGAATTGGTTTCGGATTTACAGGTTCACATTGTACGTATGAGGAAGTTATGCCGCACTTAGAAAAATTAATTGCTGAAGGAGCAGAAGTACGTCCTGTTGTTTCATACACTGTTCAATCAACAAATACTAGATTTGGAGAAGGAGCAGAGTGGATTAAGAAGATTGAAGAAATAACAGGTTTTAAAGCAATTAATTCAATTGTTGGAGCAGAGCCACTTGGACCTAAAATTCCATTAGACTGCATGGTAATCGCTCCTTTAACAGGAAATTCTATGAGTAAATTTGCAAATGCAATGACAGATTCTCCAGTACTAATGGCAGCAAAAGCGACGCTAAGAAATGGCAAGCCTGTCGTATTGGCAGTTTCGACGAATGATGCTTTAGGGTTAAATGGGGTAAATCTCATGCGCCTAATGGCAACAAAAAACATCTACTTCGTTCCGTTCGGTCAAGATGCGCCAGAGAAAAAACCGAACTCAATGGTAGCTCGTATGGAGTTACTGGAAGATACAGTATTAGAAGCGCTGCAAGGAAAGCAATTGCAACCGGTGGTCGTAGAAAAATTCAGATATATGAATTAAAAAACGAAAAAAAACGGACAATTTTTGATGAAACCATCATTCTTACTGTAGAATATGATAAAATTAACGTTATTAAGATTAGAAGGGGTATTGTATACTCCTTCTGATTCTAAGTTATAGAAGGATTGGTATCTAGAAAGGGGCATAGTGATGGAAAAGCAAAAAACTTTTCATGTCGCTGTAGTTGGAGCAACCGGCGCAGTTGGTGAACAAATGTTAAATACTTTAGAGAAACGAGAATTTCCAATCGGGAAATTAACGTTACTTTCATCTAAACGATCTGCAGGTAAGAAACTTGTATTTAAAGGTGAAGAATTTACAGTTCAAGAGGCAACTCCTGAAAGCTTTGAAGGAGTAGATATTGCACTATTTAGTGCTGGTGGATCTGTATCGAAACAATTAGCGCCAGAAGCAGCAAAACGCGGTGCGATTGTTGTTGATAATACAAGTGCATTCCGTATGACAGAAAACGTGCCACTTGTTGTACCTGAAGTAAATGAAAACGACTTAAAAGAACATAATGGTATTATTGCAAATCCAAACTGTTCTACAATTCAAATGGTAGTAGCTCTTGAGCCAGTTCGTCAGCAATATGGTTTAAAACGAGTAATCGTTTCCACATATCAAGCTGTATCAGGTGCTGGTGCGGCAGCTATTGAAGAACTGCATGAACAATCACAAGCAATCTTAAATGGCGAAGAAGTTAAGGCAAATGTTCTTCCTGTATCAGGTGATAAGCAGCATTTCCCAATTGCTTTTAATGCGATTCCACAGATTGATAAATTCCAAGATAATGGATTTACGTTTGAAGAAATGAAAATGATTAACGAAACGAAAAAAATTATGCATATGCCTGAATTAGAAGTAGCGGCAACATGTGTACGTTTACCAGTTGTATCAGGACACTCTGAGTCTGTTTACATCGAAGTAGAAAAAGAAGGCGTAACAGTAGCAGAATTAAAGAGCTTACTTGCAAATGCGGAAGGTATTGTTCTACAAGATAATCCAGAAGAGCAGTTATATCCAATGCCAGCTACTGCAGTAGGTAAAAACGAAGTATTCGTTGGAAGAATCCGTAAAGATTTAAATAACGATAAAGGATTCCATCTTTGGGTCGTATCTGATAACTTATTAAAAGGCGCTGCATGGAATTCTGTTCAAATTGCAGAGCGCTTAGTAAAATTACAATTAGTGTAAACGGCTAAGAGAAGGTGCAAAATATGAAAATAATTGTTCAAAAATTTGGTGGCACATCAGTACGTGATGACAATGGACGTAAGCATGCGCTTCATCATATAAAAAAATCATTAGCTGCTGGTTATAAAGTAGTTACTGTCGTATCTGCTATGGGCCGTAAAGGTGAACCATATGCAACGGATACGTTATTAAGTCTTGTAAATCAAGAAGAATCTACTATTTCTAAGCGTGAGCAAGATTTATTATTATCGTGTGGAGAGTTAATCTCTGCAATTGTTTTCTCTAATATGTTGAATGAGAACGGTATAAAAGCAGCAGCATTAAATGGTGCACAAGCTGGTTTTGTAACGAATGATGACTTTACGAATGCAAAGATTATTGAAATGAATTGCGATCGTATACATGAAGAGTTAGAAAATGTAGATGTAATCGTCGTTACAGGATTCCAGGGACAAACGAAAAAAGGTGATACGACAACACTTGGACGCGGAGGTAGTGATACTTCAGCTTCAGCATTAGGTGTTGCACTTCATGCTGAATACATCGATATATTCACTGATGTAGAAGGTGTTATGACTGCGGATCCTCGTATTGTAAAAGATGCACGTCATCTTCAAACTGTAACGTATAACGAAATTTGTAACATGGCTTATCAAGGTGCGAAAGTCGTTCATCCACGTGCAGTTGAAATTGCGATGCATGCAAAAGTGCCACTTCGTGTACGTTCTACGTATTCTGATAGTGAAGGTACGCTTATTTCAGCATATGACGGTGCTACAAGAGGTCGTGATGTAGAAGAACGTCCTGTTACAGGCATTGCCCACGTATCAAACGTAACGCAAATTAAAGTGCTTGCAAAAGAAACGGCATATGATTTGCAACAACATGTGTTTAAAGAGATGGCGAACGAAGGAATAAGTGTTGATTTAATTAATATTTCACCTACTGGCGTAGCATATACGGTGAGTGATAATGTATCAAGTCATGCAGTTAAATTATTACAGAACCTTGGATATGAGCCAATTGTGACAGAACATTGTGCGAAAGTATCTATCGTTGGGGCTGGAATGGCAGGATACCCAGGGGTTACTGCGAAAATCGTTACAGCTTTAGCGGAAAAAGGTATTCAAATCCTGCAATCGGCAGATAGTCATACAACAATTTGGGTTCTTGTAAAAGAAACTGATTTAGTGGAGGCTGTAAATGCATTACATAGTGCGTTTGAGCTTTCAAAAGAAAAGCAACTGGAACAATAAGGAGTGAGACCATGATAGATTTTGGGACAATTGCAACCGCGATGGTAACACCGTTTGATATAAACGGGAATATCGATTTTGCAAAGACAACGAAATTGGTAAATTATTTAATTGATAACGGTACAACAGCAATCGTGGTAGGAGGAACGACAGGAGAATCTCCTACATTAACTTCAGAAGAGAAAGTAGCGTTATATCGCCATATCGTATCTGTTGTCGATAAAAGAGTGCCCGTAATCGCTGGAACAGGTAGCAATAATACGCATGCTTCTATTGACTTAACTAAAAAGGCAACAGAAGTTGGTGTGGATGCAGTAATGCTAGTAGCACCGTATTATAACAAACCGAGTCAAGAAGGAATGTATCAGCATTTTAAAGCAATTGCTGAAAGCACGCCGCTTCCGGTTATGCTATATAACGTTCCAGGACGATCTATTGTACAAATCTCCGTTGATACAGTTGTTCGTTTATCAGAAATAGAAAACATTGTTGCTATTAAAGATGCCGGCGGCGATGTGTTAACAATGACAGAAATCATTGAAAAAACAGCGGACGACTTTGCGGTATACAGCGGTGATGACGGTTTAACGTTACCAGCTATGGCAGTTGGAGCGAAAGGTATCGTTTCGGTAGCCTCTCATGTTATCGGAAACGAAATGCAAGAAATGATTACAGCATTTCAAGCAGGAGAATTTAAGAAGGCACAAAAATTACATCAATTACTTGTAAGAGTAACTGATTCATTATTTATGGCGCCAAGTCCAACTCCAGTAAAAACAGCGTTACAAATGGTTGGATTAGATGTAGGTTCTGTACGTTTACCACTTCTTCCATTAACAGAAGAAGAAAGAGTAACGTTACAATCTGTAATGCAATCTATCCCTCGTTAATAAAAAATGACCTAGTGTAGAACTAGGTCATTTTTTATTATATGCAAATCTTTTCCTCTTTTTCTCACTTATATGTGTTCTTATAAGAATATTAATCGCTTCTTCATTATGTGTATAAGAAAATAATCGTACCCCTTTAACTGAGTCAAAAAATGATAGATATTATGGCATAAACGTAATAAACTACGGTGTCTGTTTTTAGAGAAATCCCCTCAAATGTGACGTAATTCATAAAAAAACTCCATTTTGTAAGTGTTTTTGTTGGATTCTAGAAAAATAAATCTTGAAACTTCCTATTATGAAATGAATTTAGCGTATGTATGGCTAGTTCTTAAAAATAATATGGAGTATAAAATCGGAGTAAATATAAAGGAAATACGTTCGATACTTTTGTTGTCATTCCGTTCTTTTACTCTTTCTTTCGCACGATTTAACTTGTGTTCTATTTCTTGTATCAGGTATAATATGGCTAAGTAGCTTAGTACGGGTATGCTTAGCAAAATTGGGAAAAATTATAATTTAATTAAATTTTCATATCATATCGAATAAGATATTTGATTTATATAATGAAAGAGAGGTGAAACCTGGTTTAAAAAATAAACAAGGACATGATATCGCATAACGGTAAGGACATTCGTCTTGGACGGTGAAAATATGGTGGTTGTAGAGTTTCCCCTGGTGTCTCTGCAATTTTAGTGAAATCAGTGTTTGCAAGATTTTTAAACCAGGCAACAACATGAAGAGAAAAGAGAATGAGTCTGTTAAAGTATTTGCTCTTGGTGGAGTAGGTGAAATCGGGAAAAACATGTACTGTGTTGAAATTGATTCTGAAATCTTTATCGTAGATGCAGGGTTAATGTTCCCGGGAGATGAAATGTTTGGAATTGATATCGTTATTCCTGATATTACATATTTAGTGGAAAATCAAGAGCGAGTAAAAGGTTTATTTATTACTCACGGTCATGAAGATCATATTGGTGGAATTGTGTATGTACTTCGTAAATTATCTATTCCAGTCTATGCAACGAAATTAACAGTAGGACTTATACAAGAAAAACTTGGTGAAGCGGGCATGTTAGGCCGTGTAGACCTAAAAACAATCGATTCAAATTCAACAGTAGAATTTAACACTACAACGGTGTCATTCTTCGGAACGACACATAGTATTCCGGATTCTGTTGGCGTTTGTTTCCATACATCAAAAGGTGCAGTCGTATATACGGGAGACTTTAAATTCGATCAAACTCCAATTGGAAATAGTGGAGCAGACCTTGGGAAAATGGCGCAAATCGGAAATGAAGGCGTACTTTGCTTATTATCTGATAGTACAAACGCAGAGCGCCCAGGCTATACAGGTTCAGAAAAAGAAGTTGGTGTAGAAATCTCTAAAGTGTTCTACGGTGCAGAAGGTCGTATTATCGTTGCTTCATTTGCATCGAATGTACATCGTATTCAACAAGTATTTGATGCAGCTGCTGAAACAGGGCGAAAAGTAGCGGTAGTAGGACGTAGTATGGTGAAAGTAGTAGACATTGCAAGACGTCTTGGTTATTTAAATGTTCCAGAAGGTATGGTTATTTCATTACAAGAAGTAGACAACTTCCCAGAGAAAAAGGTAGCTATTTTAACGACAGGTAGTCAAGGTGAACCGATGGCTGCTCTATCTAGAATGGCAAAACAAGCACATAAACAAATTTCAATTCGTAAAGGTGATACTGTTATCATTGCTGCTTCGCCAATTCCGGGTAATGAAATATCTGTATCAAAAATTATTGATTTGTTATTTAGAGCTGGAGCTGAAGTTGTTTATTACGGCGAACGAAAAGTTCACGTGTCAGGTCACGGTAGCCAAGAAGAATTAAAATTAATGTTAAATTTAATGAAACCAAAGTACTTTGTACCCGTACATGGTGAGTTCCGTATGCAAAAAGCACATGCATATTTAGCTGAAGATGTAGGTATTACAAGAGAAAATATCTTTATCGTAGAAAAAGGCGATGTAATTGCTTTTGGTGACGATGAAGCAAACTTAGTCGGTAAAGTACAAGCTGGTAATGTTTTAATTGATGGATTAGGTGTAGGTGACGTTGGTAATATCGTTCTTCGAGATAGAAAGATGTTATCTCAAGATGGAATACTAGTAGTTGTTGTAACGCTTGGTAAAGATGAAAAGAAAATTATCTCTGGCCCAGAAATCATTTCACGTGGTTTCGTATATGTTCGTGAATCAGAAGCGTTAATTGAACGATCTACAGAGATTGTACGTATGATTGTTGAGCAGTCAATTAAAGAATATTCAATTGAATGGTCAATGTTAAAACAAAATATTCGTGAATTATTAGGACAGTTCTTGTACGAAGAGACAAAGAGAAAACCTATGATTTTACCGATTATTATGGAAGTATAAAAAGATCACCCTTATGGGTGATCTTTTTTCTTTTTAACCCTATTGAATGAAATTTATAACTTAAGAAATAATAGTTATATACGAGTGAAAGGGGATGCGAAATGACAGAACGTGATCGATATACAAATGAAGAAAAAGAAGCTGAGCCAAAAGAAGCTGGAAAAGAGGCTTCAATAGTTGAAAAAATTCAACAGCTTGGACAGACAAATGTACCACAGATGAATGAATCACGTATTCATTGTTTAACGATTATCGGACAAGTGGAAGGTCATGTTCAATTACCACCGCAAAATAAAACAACAAAATATGAGCATATCATTCCGCAAATTGTTGCGATTGAACAAAATCCGAAAATTGAAGGTTTGCTTTTAATATTAAATACAGTTGGAGGTGACGTTGAAGCTGGGCTAGCAATTTCTGAAATGGTAGCTTCACTTTCAAAACCAACAGTATCTCTAGTTTTAGGTGGGGGACATTCCATCGGTGTACCGATTGCTGTTTCTACTGACTATTCGTTTATTGCGGAAACTGCGACGATGACAATTCATCCAATTCGTTTAACAGGTCTTGTCATAGGTGTGCCACAAACATTTGAGTATTTGGATAAGATGCAAGAAAGAGTCATTCGTTTTGTGACGAAGCACTCGAAAGTAACAGAAGATCGTTTTAAAGAGCTTATGTTTGCGAAAGGAAATTTAACGCGAGATATTGGGACGAATGTAATTGGTGGAGATGCAGTAAAGTACGGTCTTATAGATGATGTCGGCGGTATTGGAAATGCTATTCGAAAATTAAACGAATTAATAGATGTTCGTGCGGAAGATAGTACAGAAGGGACAATGCTACAATGATTTTATATACAATTATGCCAGAGCAACTTGTGTATCCGGTCGATTATTCACAATGTGAAAGTCAAAAAGTTGTAAATATAAATGGTGTGGAATTAATGGTTTCTGAAGAGGAACATGGATGTTATTCTATTGTACGTGTGCTAAGTACGGACCCACTTCACTATTTAGAGTTTGAGCCCGGTCAGAAAATAACCTTTTAGCAAAAAGAAGGATTTTGTTTAGAAGCTATGGTATAATATAAAAAACAAGACGGTTGAGCAGCCATGAGTAGGCTGCTTTCTTCTGTTTATTTAGCATTTTACAAGAAGTGTAAAAATAGAAGATATAAAGACCTGAAAAATAGAGAAAACAGACATATAAATAGAGCATTTTGAAGGGAGCTTTACTTATATGTAGAACACGAGGTGAAGAAATGGCAAAACAAAAGCAAAGAGGGACGAAGGCAAAGGCAAGACGTACGATAAAGCCAACTTTGTATTATGAAATCGTCGGTTTAACTCTTTTTGCACTTTCAATCATTACGATTTTACAGCTAGGCGTTGTAGGGAAATCGTTTGTGTTATTTTTTCGCTTCTTCTTTGGTGAGTGGTACATAATTGGTGTGTTAGGTGTAATAGCTTTATCGGTTTCCTTTGTTATAAAACGCGGATGGCCGAACCTTTTAAATAAACGATTAATTGGATTTTATTTAATTGTATTGGCGATATTAATGTTTAGTCATATTACATTATTTAACCTTCTTACAAAAGATGGAGCAGTGCAAAATACTTCTGTTATTGTGAGTACGAAAGATAACTTCTTTCTTGAAATGAAAAAGGGGCCAGATAGCGTTCATTTAGGTGGTGGTATGTTTGGTGCGCTTATGTTCGCAACATGTTACTTCTTATTTGACGAAGTAGGAGCTTATATCATTGGTATTATTCTAGTTATTCTCGGTATACTTTGTATAACAAATAAGCATATTGGAGAAGTGTTAGCTCCAGTTGGTAGAATTCTTAGAAGTCAGTTTCAAGTGATGCAAGGGGATTATAAAGATTGGAGAGCCAAAAGAACGGCTGAACAAACAGAAAAGAAAAAAACAACAAGAAGCACAAGAAGCAAACGTGCTGCAGAACAAGAAGAAATTATTGAGCCGATGGAAGAAATCTCAATTGATCCTCCGATTATTTCGAATTTCACTGAGAATTATCCTGTAAATGAAGAAGAGGATAAACGAATCGAAGTAGAGCAAGAAGAGTTGATCACTTCACCGTTTATTGAAGAGACTCCGCCAATTGAAGAACCAAAGAAAAAGCGTGGAGAAAAAATTGTTGAATCGTTAGAGAGTGAAGCGCAAGCACCTCCTATGCAATTTTCAAATGTAGAAAATAAAGATTATAAGCTTCCTTCACTTGATATATTAAAATTTCCAAAGAATAAGCAAGTTACAAATGAAAATGCGGAAATTTATGAGAATGCTCGTAAATTAGAACGTACATTCCAAAGTTTTGGAGTGAAAGCGAAAGTAACAAAAGTGCATAGAGGTCCTGCAGTTACAAAATATGAAGTGTATCCTGATATGGGGGTAAAGGTAAGCAAAATTGTCAGTTTAAGTGATGATTTAGCCCTTGCTTTAGCTGCAAAGGACATTCGTATTGAAGCGCCAATTCCCGGGAAATCAGCTGTAGGGATCGAAGTTCCAAACTCAGAGGTTTCGATGGTAACGCTGAGGGAAGTTCTTGACTCTAAGGCTAATAATCATCCGGAAGAGAAGTTGTTAATTGGTCTTGGCCGAGATATTACAGGTGAAGCTGTATTAGCCCGTCTAAATAAAATGCCTCATTTACTCGTAGCTGGTGCGACAGGTAGCGGGAAAAGTGTATGTATTAACGGTATTATTGTTAGTATTTTAATGCGTGCAAAACCACATGAAGTAAAATTAATGATGATTGACCCGAAAATGGTAGAGCTAAATGTATATAACGGTGTGCCTCATTTGTTAACGCCAGTTGTAACTGATCCGAAAAAAGCATCGCAAGCATTGAAAAAAGTTGTGAGTGAAATGGAACGTCGTTATGAATTGTTTGCTCATAGTGGTACACGTAACATTGAAGGATACAACGATTATATAAAAGAGCATAATAGTCAATCAGAAGCGAAACAACCCGAATTACCTTATATTGTAGTAATTGTGGACGAGTTAGCAGATTTAATGATGGTTGCTTCGTCTGATGTAGAGGATGCGATTATGCGTCTAGCGCAAATGGCTCGTGCTGCTGGTATTCATTTAATTATTGCAACGCAACGTCCGTCAGTTGACGTTATTACGGGTGTTATTAAAGCAAATATTCCATCACGTATTGCATTCGCTGTATCTTCTCAAACAGATTCTCGTACAATTCTTGACGGTGGTGGTGCAGAGAAGCTACTAGGTCGTGGAGACATGCTGTTTATACCAATTGGTGCATCGAAACCTGTACGTGTACAAGGCGCATTTCTATCAGATGATGAAGTTGAGAGAGTTGTAGAATATGTTATTGGACAGCAAAAAGCACAATATCAAGAAGATATGATTCCGCAAGATGTTCCTGATACGAAGCAGGAAGTAGAAGATGAATTATATGATGAAGCGGTTCAACTTGTAGTGGAAATGCAAACAGCATCTGTTTCTATGTTACAACGTAGGTTTAGAGTAGGTTATACGCGAGCTGCTCGCCTAATTGATGCAATGGAAATGAATGGTGTAGTAGGTCCGTATGAAGGGAGTAAACCGAGGGAAGTACTCATTAATGATGTACAAGAAAAAAGTTCTTAAAAAAAGCCTAATTGTTTTTACAATTAGGCTTTTTTATATAGTGTTTTTGTTATATACTATACTCAGCGATAAAGAAAGGGCTTACATTTAGGGGTGCCCTTTAGAATACGAATACTTTTAGTATGTTTTATGTAAATGTTCGATATTTAATGCAGAAAAATGTTAGATTTTGTTGACACGTATGAGAGCAAGTGGTAAGATTACTTCGAAAAGAATCACTGCCTCATATAATCTTGGAGATAAGGTCCATAAGTTTCTACCTGGCAACCATGAATTGCTAGACTATGAGGGGAAAAGTGTGTAACAAAGGATGTAAAGGATCTTTGTGCCGAACTTTTTCTCGAAATGAGGAATGTTTATGGTGCAAAGTTTTTTTTATGCAATAAAGAGTGAAAATTTTATTTTAAAAAATTATTATTATTTATTCGACAATTACACTTATTTTGGTGTTTAGTCATTTGTACTATGTTGTAAGTTGAAAAAAGAGAAAAGAAGTCTTACATCAGAGGTCGAATAATTGAAATGCGGGGGAGTCTTATGTCAGTAAAATCTGATAGTCGTCACCTATATCTACGGGTGATTGATCACATCAAAGAAAAAATTAAAGATGGCGCTTATAAAGAACGACAAAAGTTACCATCAGAGTTTGATTTAGCGAAAGAACTTGGCGTAAGTAGAGCGACTTTAAGGGAAGCGTTGCGTATTTTAGAAGAAGAAAATGTTGTCATTCGTAGACATGGTGTAGGGACATTTGTAAATGCAAAGCCATTATTTTCTTCTGGAATAGAACAACTTTCTAGTATTACAGATATGATTTCTAGTGTGGGGAAAACACCAGGAACAATCTTTTTATCATCATCTACTACAACTTTAACAGAAGAGGAAAAAGAGAAGTTTAATAGTGAAGATGGTTTTAATGCAGTGATGATTGAACGCGTGCGTACAGCAGATGGGGAACCTGTTGTGTATTGTATCGATAAACTTGCAAAAGAAATATTGCCAGACTTATCGGGTTACAATGAGGAATCATTATTAACGGTGATACATAATAACACGCATAAGCGCATAACATATGCGGTTGCTCACATTGAGCCAATTGGCTATCACCCTAAAATCTCACCAATTTTAGAATGTGAGCCTGAAACAGCACTGCTTGTATTAAAACAAATGCACTATGATCAAAATGATGAGCCAATCTTATATTCTATCAATTACTTTAGAGCTGATAAATTTAGCTTCCACGTATTAAGAAAGCGTATGTAGGTAAATTCCTTTTTAGGGAGGTGACAGCAAGAAGTAAGGAACAGCAGCGTAAGAATAAATAAATATATATCATTTTTGGAGGGGTTTCTAGTATGAAGAAAAAAGCAGGCCTTTTATTATCATTAACTTTAGCAGCAAGTACAGTTTTAGGTGCATGTGGTAACTCGGATAAGGCGAGCAGTGACAAGAAAGACACGAAAGACAATAAAGATTTCAAGGTTGGTCTTGTAACGGATGTTGGGGGCGTTGATGATAAGTCATTTAACCAATCTTCTTGGGAAGGGTTACAAAAGTTTGGTAAAGATAATGGTTTAAAAGAAAAGACAAATTATCGTTACCTTCAGTCTGAAAAAGAAGCTGATTATATTCCGAATTTAAAAAAATTCTCAAAAGATAAATATGATTTAACATTCGGAATTGGTTATAAATTAGAAGGTGCAATTAAAGAAGTAGCAAAAGAATCTTCAAAACAACAATTTGCAATCGTAGATACTGTTGTAGATGCACCGAACGTAACGAGCATTACGTTTAAAGATCATGAAGGATCATTCCTTGTAGGTGCGGTAGCAGCTATGTCAACAAAATCGAATAAAGTAGGATTTGTTGGTGGAATGAAAAGTGATTTAATTAGTAAATTTGAAAATGGATTTAAAGCTGGTGCAAAGGCAGTAAATCCAAACATTGAAATCGTATCTGAATATGCAGAAGCATTCGATAAGCCTGAAAAAGGTACAGTTCTTGCTTCAGCAATGTATGGTCAAGGCGTAGACGTAATTTATCATGCTGCTGGTGGTACAGGTAACGGTGTGTTCACAGAAGCGAAAAACCGTAAGAAAAAAGGTGAAAATGTTTGGGTAATCGGTGTTGACCGTGACCAACATCAAGAAGGTATGCCTGAAAATGTAACATTAACTTCAATGATTAAACGTGTTGATGTAGCAGTAGAAAAAGTAGCTAAAGAAGCAAAAGATGGGAATTTAAAAGGTGGAAAAATTGAAGAGTTTGGCTTAAAAGATGACGGTATTGGTATTTCAAAAACAACTGATAACGTGAAAAAAGTTAACCCTGAAATTTTAACAAAAGTAGAAGAGCTTGAAAAGAAAATTACAGCCGGTGAAATTAAAGTGCCAGCTACAGATAAAGAGTATAAAGAATACGAAGCTTCTCTAAAAAAATAAATAGAGAAATAGCAAAGGTTAGTTCATAGAACTAACCTTTGTATGTATAAAACTTCCGAATTGCTTAATAAGTTAATAGTGTAATAGGGAATGTTCCCTGTTAAAAGGAGGAACACAATGGAATACGTAATTGAGATGAATAACATTACGAAAGTATTCCCAGGCATTGTAGCGAATGATGATATTACGCTGCAAGTAAAGCAGGGTGAGATACATGCTTTACTTGGAGAAAATGGTGCAGGGAAATCCACATTAATGAATGTACTATTTGGTTTGTACCAACCAGAGCAGGGTGAAATTAAAATTAAAGGTAAACCTGTAAAAATCACAAATCCGAATATAGCAAATGACCTTGGTATTGGAATGGTCCATCAACACTTTATGCTTGTTCATAATTTTACAGTTACAGAGAATATTATTCTCGGAAATGAACCGAAGAAAAAAGGGAAAATTGCTGTTGAGGAAGCTGCTAAAGAAATTCAAAAACTGTCTGAACAATACGGTTTATCTGTAGATCCATATGCGAAAATACAGGATATTTCAGTTGGTATGCAGCAGCGTGTTGAGATTTTGAAAACTCTTTACCGCGGTGCAGAAATTTTAATATTTGATGAACCAACAGCTGTGTTAACACCGCAAGAAATTCATGAGCTAATTCAAATTATGAAAAAGCTTGTGCAAGAAGGAAAATCTATTGTTCTTATTACACATAAGTTGAAAGAAATTATGGAAGTTTGCGATCGTTGTACGATTATTCGTAAAGGAAAAGGGATTGGAACGGTTGACGTTGCAAATACGGATGAAAATAAACTTGCAGAATTAATGGTCGGACGTCAAGTGAATTTTAAAACAGAAAAAATAGACGCGAAGCCAAAAGAAGAGGTACTTTCAATTGCAAACCTTGTTGTTCACGATGCACGTCAACTACCTGCTGTAAAAGGCCTTGACTTAACTGTTCGTGCGGGGGAAATTGTTGGGATTGCAGGGATTGATGGAAACGGACAAAGTGAATTAATAGAAGCAATTACTGGTTTACGAAAAGTTGAGTCAGGTTCTATTGCAATTAAAGGAAAAGAAATAACAAATTGGCCTGTTAGAAGAATAACAGAAGAAGGAATTGGTCATATTCCAGAAGATCGTCATAAACACGGACTCGTTCTTGATTTTTCTGTTAGAGATAATATAGTTCTGCAAACGTATTATAAAAATCCATTTTCAAAGAAAGGGATTTTAAATTTCAGCAAAATTACAGAAAAAGCAAAGGCTCTTATTGAACAGTTTGATGTGCGTACACCTAGTGAGCAAACGTTAGCACGCGCTCTATCTGGGGGGAATCAACAAAAAGCAATTATTGCACGTGAAGTAGACCGAAATCCAGATTTATTAATTGCGGCACAGCCAACACGTGGTTTAGATGTAGGAGCAATTGAATTTATTCATAAGAGATTAATAGAGCAAAGGGATAAAGGAAAAGGTGTATTACTTTTATCATTAGAGTTAGATGAAATCTTAAATGTTAGCGATCGAATTGCTGTTATTTATGAAGGGGAAATTGTAGCAATAGTTGATGCGAAAGAAACGAATGAACAACAGCTTGGATTGTTAATGGCTGGAGGAACAAAGAAGGAGCAGGTGGGTACAAATGGCTAAAAAGCTTTTAACAGAACGAACGATAAATATTTTAGTCCCAGTACTATCCGTTATTTTCGGCTTACTTGTAGGAGCGATTGTAATGCTAGTTAGTGGCTATGATCCAATTGTTGGTTATAGTGCACTTTGGACAGGAATGTTCGGCAGCGCAAGTGCGATTGGTGAAACGCTTCGTACAATGATACCGCTTATTCTTGCTGGCTTATCGGTGGCGTTTGCATTTCGTACAGGTTTATTTAATATCGGGGTAGAGGGTCAATTGTTAGTTGGTTGGCTTGCAGCGGTTTGGTTCGGTTATGCAGTCTCACTACCAGCTTTCCTTCATATTCCATTATCTATTTTATTTGCAGCATTGGTGGGCGGAATTTGGGGCTTCATTCCGGGATATTTAAAAGGGAAGTTTCAAGTGAATGAAGTTATTGTAACTATTATGATGAACTATATCGCGTTGTATGTAACGTATGACATCATTAAGCGTTTCTTACATGCGGGTAATGACAAAACGTATGATATTAAAGAGAGTGCGTCACTATCTTCAGACTGGCTTGCTTCTATTACTGATGGTTCACGTCTACACTGGGGAATTATTGTAGCAATTTTAATCGCTATTTTAATGTGGTTCTTATTAGATCGAACAACTTTAGGTTACGAATTAAAGTCAGTAGGATTTAATCAGCATGCTTCTCAATATGCAGGTATGAAAGTTTCTCGTAATGTAGTATTCTCCATGACAATTGCTGGTGCATTTGCGGGGATTGGTGGAGCGATGGAAGGATTAGGGACATTCCAGAGTATGACAGCGATGTCTTCGTTTACAGGAGTAGGATTTGATGGGATTGCCGTAGCATTACTTGGAGGGAATAATCCGTTTGGTATAATCCTTTCAGCTTTATTATTTGGTGGTTTGAAAAGTGCTTCCCCTCAAATGAACTTTGAGGCAGATGTACCGTCAGAGCTTATTAATGTAATTATTGCATGTATCATCTTCTTTGTTGCATGTAGTTATGTGTTAAGATGGGCGCTTACACGCATGAGCAAGGAGGGGAAATAAATGAGCTTTTTAGATATATTAGCCATTCTTGTGACGGGTACGTTATATACATCGGCACCTATCATTTTCACGGCACTAGGTGGTGTATTTAGTGAACGATCGGGTGTTGTAAATATCGGATTAGAAGGACTAATGCTATTTGGTGCATTTATTGGAGTCGTTACAAACTTATTAATGGGTGATACTTGGGGAACGATGACTCCGTGGATTGCGTTACTATTTGCGGCAATTGGTAGTGGATTATTTGCATTACTTCATGCGGTAGCTTCTATTACATTCCGAGCAGATCAAGTTGTAAGTGGTGTAGCCATTAACTTCTTATCTCTTGGTTTAACAGTATTTGCAATTAAGAAGATTTTTGATAAAGGGCAGACTGACTTTATTCAGTATCGTATTGAAAAGATTGATATTCCAGGCCTTTCGGATATTCCGGTTTTAGGGAAAATATTTTTCTCGAACGTACCAATAACGTCATATATTGCCATTATTTTAGCATTCGTTGTTTGGTATGTTATTTATAAAACACCGTTCGGTCTTCGTCTACGTGCTGTTGGTGAACACCCAATGGCAGCGGATACGATGGGGATTAACGTATATAAAATGCGCTATATTGGAGTCTGTATTTCAGGAGTGTTTGCTGGAATTGGTGGAGCGATTTTTGCAATGTCAATTTCTAATAACTTCTCAGGGGCAACTATTACAGGACAAGGTTTCTTAGCTTTAGCTGCTATGATTTTTGGAAAGTGGAATCCACTAGGCGCACTAGGTGCAGCTCTATTCTTTGGTTTTGCGCAATCTTTAAGTGTAACGGGCGGAACAATCCCTGTATTAGACCAAATTCCAAGTGTTTTATTAACGATATTACCATATGTATTCACAATATTAGCGCTTGTCGGTTTTGTAGGTCGTTCTGAAGCTCCTAAAGCATTAGGAGCTCCTTATGAAAAAGGAAAACGATAAGTATTTTATAAGTATAAAAAAGCTCGCACATTAGTGTGGGCTTTTTTACATAGAATATATTTAATACGGAATTTTACTATGTTCCTTACATATTAAAGTTTTTAGAAAGAATCATATGTAAGCATAATAAGGGAGAAAAGTTGATTTTTTATTTCTAAAAACTGTATATTGAAGAGGAATATTCCTATATACGTAAAGGAGGGCTATAAATGAAACTAATGGAACAACAACTACATGAGTTAGGTGGTTTGCGCGTACATATTATTCCGACTGATAAATATAAAACGAATACCTTTGTATTTCGTTTTAAAGCGCCTTTAAATGAGGAGACGGTGACAGAGCGTGCCCTATTGCCATACGTATTGCAAAGTGCGACAGAAAAATTACCTTCTGTAATTCGTCTTCGTCAATATTTAGAAGAATTATACGGATCTTCTTTAGCGGTAGATGTAAGTAAAAAAGGGGAAGACCATATTATCTCCATTTATGTAGACATTGCAAATGAAGTTTATTTACATGATGCACCACCGTTATTTGAAAAAGCGCTTTCTATGTTGTCAGATATTGTGTTACATCCAGCAACGGAGGGGAACGGTTTCCTATCTTCTATCGTAGAAAGTGAAAAAAGAGCACTGTTACAGAGAATTGAAGCTACTTATGATGATAAAATGCGTTATGCAAACGAGCGTTTAATTGAAGAAATGTGCAAAGTAGAACCGTATCGTTTAAGTGCAAATGGAAAAAAAGAGAGTGTTATGTCTATTACAAATGAAAGTTTGTATCAGTATTATCAAAAGGTGTTAGCGGAAGATGAAATGGATCTATATATTATTGGTGATATTTCAGAAAACGCCGTTGATCTTGTAAGTAAGTATTTTTCTATTTCAACTCGTCCAGTGAGAGAAAGAAATGTACTCCTTCATAGACGAAACAATGAAGAAAAAGAAGTTGTTGAAAAACAAGAATTAAAACAAAGTAAATTACACATCGGTTATCGTACATTTGTCACATATAAAGATGAAGATTATTTTGCATTGCAATTGTTCAATGGATTGTTTGGTGGCTTTTCTCATTCGAAGTTATTCGTAAATGTGCGTGAAAAAAATAGTTTAGCGTACTATGCAGCATCGCGCTTTGAAAGTCATAAAGGTTTATTATTTGTTATGTCAGGAATCGAAGCGAAAAATTATGAAAAAGCAGTTGAGATTATTAAAGAACAAATGCTTGCGATGCAAAACGGAGAGTTTTCTGAAGAAGAAATACATCAAACAAAAAGTGTCATCCAAAATCAAATATTAGAGGCAATTGATACACCACGTGGCTTTGTAGAAATGCTATATCATGGTATTATTTCAGATCGTACACGTCCAGTTGAAGAATGGCTTACAGGTATAGAAAGTGTGACGAAAGAAGAAATTGTAAAAGTTGCTAAAAATATTGAACTAGATACAATTTACTTTTTACAAGGAACGGAGGGAGAGTAAATGGAGAAAATTGTTTATGAGCAATTAAAAGAAACACTCTATTATGAAAAACTTCCTAATGGATTAGATGTATATGTTTTACCGAAACAAGGATTTAATAAAACATTTGCGACGTTTACGACGAAATATGGTTCTGTAGATAATACATTTGTACCATTAGGGAAAGAAGAAATGATTCGTGTGCCTGATGGAATTGCACATTTTCTTGAGCATAAATTATTTGAAAAAGAAGATCACGATGCTTTCCAATTGTTTAGTAAACAAGGAGCATCGGCAAATGCTTTTACATCCTTTACACGAACAGCTTACCTTTTTTCATGTACTTCAAACGTAGAACAAAATTTAAATACATTGCTAAACTTCGTGCAAGAGCCTTATTTCTCTGAAAAAACGGTTGAAAAAGAGAAGGGGATAATTGGGCAAGAAATTCAAATGTATCAAGATAACCCAGATTGGCGTTTGTACTTCGGGTTAATTGATAGCTTGTTTGTAAAACACCCAATTAAAATTGATATTGCAGGGACAATCGAATCTATTAGTAAAATTACGAAAGATTTATTGTATGAATGTTATGAAACATTTTATCATCCGAGCAATATGTTATTATTTGTTGTGGGTGCAATTGATCCAGAGAAAACAATGGATTTAGTACGTGAAAATCAAGCGAAAAAAGATTATAAAAACCAGCCAGAAATTGTGCGTTCATTTGAAAAAGAACCAAATGAGGTAAATGAAAAGAAAAAAATTATTTCAATGCCTGTGCAAACACCGAAATGTTTAGTTGGTATTAAAGCGACTAATTTAAAGGAAAAGGGGCAAGCGCTTTTAAAACAAGAAATTGCGCTTACGTTACTCTTAGATTATTTATTTGGAAAAAGTTCTGTTCATTACGAAACTTTATATAATGAAGGGCTTATTGATGATTCATTCTCGTATGACTATACAGAAGAAAATAACTTCGGTTTTGCAATGGTTGGCGGTGATACGAAACAACCTGATGAATTGGCAAATCGTTTAAAAGATATTTTATTAAAAACAGATTATGATCAATTAGATGCGGCGGCATTAGAACGAGTGAAGAAAAAGAAAATTGGTGGTTTTTTACGCTCGTTGAATTCACCAGAATATATTGCAAATCAATTTACACGATACGCGTTTAATGAATCTAGCCTGTTTGACGCATTGACTGTATTAGAAGGACTAACCGTTCAAGACTTACAAGAAGTAGCGAAATTATTGTTATCAGAAGACAAAATGAGTATTTGTCAGGTGTTACCGAAAAAATAAAATTAAAAAGATACCCTCATCTTATCATTGAAAAATTGTAAGATGAGGGTATTATTTAGTTATGTGAAAATTGAACTTGTAGAGATAAGAGAGGGACTTTATGAAAAAGTATGCGTTAGTAACTGGAGGGAGCGGAGGAATTGGCTCTACTATTTCGAAACAATTAATTCAAGATGGATATACAGTTTATGTTCATTACAATAACAATGAAGAAAAGGTATTGGAATTGCAGAAGGCATGGGGAGAAGTTATCCCTGTTCAAGCGAATTTAGCTTCTAGTGATGGAGCAGAGCAATTGTGGGGACAAATTGAACATCCTATTGATGTTATTGTATACGCAGCTGGGAAGAGTATTTTTGGACTAGTAACAGATGTAACAAACGATGAATTGGATTATATGGTAGAACTTCAAGTGAAGAACGTATATAAATTACTTTCTATGGCACTTCCGCCTATGATCGGGAGAAGAAGTGGTAATATTGTAATTGTTTCATCTATATGGGGACAAATAGGGGCTTCTTGTGAAGTGCTTTATTCAATGGTAAAAGGGGCACAAAATTCATATGTGAAAGCTTTAGCGAAAGAAGTTTCTTTAAGTGGATTACGTGTGAATGCAGTAGCACCAGGAGCAATTGAAACGGAAATGTTAAGTGTTTTTTCTGAAGAAGATAAAATGGGAATTGCTGAAGATATACCATTAGGTAGAATAGGATTACCAGAAGAAGTAGCGAAAACAGTTTCATTCCTCGTATCACCAGGAGCGTCTTACATAACTGGACAAATTATCGGAGTGAATGGCGGTTGGCACTGCTAAAAAATTCTTACATAAAAAATGAATAGTTGCACAAATTAAGGATGATTTTATTACTCAATAGTGAGGTGCTTAATTATGTCAGTATTAGATAATTTTGATCAGTGGAAGAGCTTTTTAGGAGAACGTTTAGAGCAAGCGCAAGACAAAGGTTTAGATGGCGGTGCGGTATCAGATATGGCGTTTCGTGTTGGCGACTATCTTGCTAATGAAGTAGAAGGACGCAATGACCAAGAGAAATTATTAGCTGAGCTTTGGAAAGTTGCTGATGAACAGGAGCAACATACAATTGCAAATTTAATGGTTAAGTTCGTACAACATAAGTAAAAGTAGAGAGGAGATTCTCCTCTCTACTTTTTTTGTATAATAATTACACAGGGTAGATTATACATTTAGCTTCCCTATTAAGGTGAAATCATATAATATAGTACGTAGGTGTAAAGTAAGCAAGGGGAGTGATCTTGGATGATTGAATGGTATTTTGAATATGAAATACATAAAAACCGACCTGGCTTGCTTGGTGACGTTTCTTCGTTAATCGGTATGCTCGGCATTAATATTGTCACAATTAATGGTGTAGATAATGCACGACGTGGGTTACTTCTTATGTGTGATAATCAAGAGCAAATCTCTAGACTTGAATCAATTTTAAATACGATGGATAACATAACGGTAACGAAATATCGTCCGCCCAAGCTAAGAGATAAGCTAGCGGTTAGGCATGGTAGGTACATACAACGAGATGCAGATGATAAGAAAACATTTCGATTTGTGCGTGATGAATTAGGCTTACTTGTAGACTTTATGGCAGAAATTATGAAAAAAGAAGGCCATAAACTAATTGGGATACGCGGAATGCCTCGTGTCGGAAAAACAGAATCCATTGTTGCTGCAAGTGTTTGTGCAAATAAAAGGTGGTTATTTGTATCATCTACTCTTATTAAGCAAACTGTTCGTAGTCAATTAATTGAAGATGAGTATAGCGATGACAATATTTTCATCCTAGATGGAATTGTGTCAACGAAGCGTGCTAACGAAAGACATTGGCAGCTCGTTCGTGAAATTATGAGATTGCCTGCAACGAAAGTTGTGGAACATCCTGATGTATTTGTGAGTCAGTCAGAATACACATTGGATGATTTTGATTATATTATCGAGTTGCGTAACGATTATGATGAAGAAATTCAATATAATTTAGTAG
The DNA here is from genome assembly GCF_056158125.1 of Bacillus sp. EB V-12. Lineage (NCBI taxonomy): Bacteria > Bacillati > Bacillota > Bacilli > Caryophanales > Bacillaceae > Bacillus > Bacillus sp. EB V-12. The sequence goes on from NZ_JBUXJL010000001.1 coordinate 847,996, forward strand.
ATGAAATTGAGCAAGGTACGCAAAATAATTTCTCTATGTTTGACTTTTAAAGAAATATTGAGGTGTTAGTAGTGACGGAATTGGGACAAAAGCTGAAAGAAGCAAGAGAAGCGAAAGGCTTGTCTATTGATCAGCTGCATGAGATTACAAAAATTCAAAAACGCCATTTAGTGGCAATTGAAGAAGGCAATTATGATGTATTGCCAGGAGCTTTTTATGCGCGTGCATTCATTAAACAATACGCAGATGCGGTTGGATTAAATGGAGAGGAACTGCTCGTAGAACATCAGAGTACGATACCACAATCTGAAAAGCGTGAAGTTCCACAAGTATCAACGGGACAAAAAACACAAGAAACAATGCAAAAATCTTCATCATGGCCAATTGCAGATCACATGCCGAAAATCTTAGTTGCGCTGTTAGTAATCGCAGTTGGAGTGGTAATCTGGTTTGTGTTTCAAGCGTTAACTGGAAAAGATGATGAAAAAGTTCCGAGCGCTCAAAGTGAGAAAATTGAAGTTCAAAAAGCGAAAGATTCTCCGTTAGATACGAAGAAAGATGAAGTGAAAGCGGAAGAGCCAAAAAAAGAGGAACCAAAAAAAGAGGAACCAAAGAAAGAAGAACCAAAGAAAGAGGAGCAACCAGCACAACCAACTGGACAGCAAGAAGTGAAAGTAGTTGGAACAACTGGAAAGGTATCTACTTTGGAAATTCATAATAATAAAACATTAGAACTGGAATTATCGGGTAAAGGTGCGAGTTATGTAGATGTTAAAGATGAAGCTGGGAATGTGATTCTAAACGCTACAGTACAAGAGGGCCAAATAGAAAAACGTGATGTATCAACATTAAAAGAAGTGCGACTTAATATTGGAAATGCAACGAATGTTGAAGTTAAACTGAATGGCCAAGTGGTCGCTTATCCATTGGATCCAGAAAAAGAACTTCACCAAAGATTGGTGATAAAAAACCAAGGGATAGAGCAACCTGCACAATAACAGTCATCGCTTCGATGACTTTTTTTCGATGAACAAATGTTTTTGATATGATGGAGGAATAGCTGTGAATTTACCAAATAAAATTACAATATCTAGAATCTTCTTAATTCCAATTTTTATGGTAATTATGTTAGCACCCTTTGATTGGGGTTCATACAAAATTGGTGATGTTGATTTACCGATTCAACATTTAGTGGGGGCACTTATCTTTATCATTGCTTCAGCTACAGATTGGATTGATGGACATTACGCAAGAAAATATAATCTTGTAACGAATTTAGGGAAGTTTCTTGACCCGTTAGCTGATAAATTACTTGTTTCGGCAGCACTTATTACATTGGTAGAGATGCAATATGTACCGGCTTGGATTGTTATTGTAATTATCAGTCGTGAGTTTGCGGTAACTGGTTTACGTCTTGTACTTGCTGGAACAGGGGAAGTAGTTGCAGCAAACCAGCTAGGAAAAATTAAGACATGGACACAAATTATTGCGATTGCAGCATATTTATTACACGATGTACCTTTAAATTTAATCCATATTCCAGTTGCGGATATCTTCATATGGATTGCATTAATCTTTACTGTTATTTCAGGATGGGATTATTTCTGGAAAAATAGAGCTGCTTTTGTAAACTCAAAATAGAAGTTTATGGGGGAATTGGGATGAATGCTGAGATTATTGCGGTTGGAACTGAATTATTACTTGGACAAATTGCAAATACAAATGCCCAGTTTTTATCTGAAAAGTTAGCTTCAATCGGAATTAACGTGTACTATCATACTGTTGTTGGTGATAATAATAAGCGATTGCAAAAGGCGATTGAAGCTGCGGAAGAACGTGCTGATATACTTATTTTCACAGGTGGATTAGGACCGACAAAAGATGATTTAACGAAAGAAACGATAGCTACTAGTTTAGATGAAGAGCTTGTGTATGATGAAAAGGCATTAGCCTTAATAAGTAATTACTTTAAGCGTACAGGCCGTGAATTTACGGAGAATAATAAAAAGCAAGCGCTCGTTTTAAATGGAGCAACAGTATTTGCAAATGACCACGGTATGGCGCCGGGTATGGGGGTAAATAAGAACGGAAAAGTTTATATTTTATTACCAGGGCCACCAAAAGAGATGAAACCAATGTATGTAAGTTACGTAGAGCCTTTTTTACGTAATTTTACAACAGGAGAAAACATTTATTCTCGTGTGCTTCGTTTCTTCGGTATTGGGGAGTCCCAATTAGAGGTGAAAGTTCAAGATTTAATTGATGGACAAACAAACCCAACAATTGCCCCATTAGCAAATGATGGAGAAGTGACATTACGTTTAACCGCTAAGCATCAAAATGTTAGCGAAGCGGAGAAACTAATTCAATATGTGGAAGATTTGATTTTAGAAAGAGTAGGAGAATTTTTCTACGGATATGACCAAGAATTTTTGCATTATAAGGCAATCGAGTTATTGAAGAGAAAAGGGTTAACTTTAGCGTGTGCAGAAAGTTTAACAGGTGGTCTTTTTGGAAATCAAGTAACTGAAAACGCTGGTGTTTCTTCTGTGTTTAAAGGCGGTGTCATTTGTTATCATAATGATGTGAAGCAACATGTTTTACGTGTGCCTGAAGAAGTGTTGCATACTGATGGTGCAGTTAGTAAAGAATGTGCTCGTTATCTTGCTGAAAATGTTAAGGATGTACTAAAAGCGGATATCGGAATTAGTTTCACTGGTGTAGCAGGGCCAGATGCTTCAGAACAGAAAGAACCAGGAACAGTATTTGTTGGGCTTTCTATTAAGGATGAACCAACTGTAGTCTTTCCTCTTAATTTAAGCGGAAGTCGTCAACAAATTAGAGAACGAACAGCAAAATATGGATTTTATCATTTATATAAAAAGCTAGAAGAGATATAAGTTTCTTCTAGTTTTTTTACGGTTAAATTTAGATATTATTTGATAGAAAATAAAAAAATCGAATAAATGTTCGATTTTTGTTGGCAAATTGAATTGAAAATAGGTATAATAAGATTAGCAATTCAGTTAAGGAGGAATTTTGAATGAGTGATCGTCAAGCAGCGTTAGATATGGCGTTAAAACAAATAGAGAAGCAATTCGGTAAAGGTTCAATTATGAAATTAGGAGAACAAGCGGAGCGTAGAGTTTCTACAGTTTCTAGTGGTTCTTTAGCACTTGATGTGGCACTAGGGGTAGGCGGATATCCACGTGGCCGTATTATCGAAATTTACGGACCTGAAAGTTCAGGTAAAACGACAGTTTCATTACATGCAATTGCAGAAGTACAACGTCAAGGTGGACAAGCAGCATTCATCGATGCGGAGCACGCAATGGATCCTGTATATGCACAAAAATTAGGCGTTAACATAGATGAATTACTATTATCACAGCCTGATACAGGGGAGCAAGGATTAGAAATCGCGGAAGCACTTGTACGAAGTGGTGCGGTTGACATTATCGTAATTGACTCTGTAGCAGCTCTTGTACCGAAAGCAGAGATTGAAGGCGACATGGGTGACTCACACGTAGGTTTACAAGCACGTTTAATGTCACAAGCACTTCGTAAGCTTTCAGGAGCAATCAACAAATCAAAAACAATTGCAATCTTTATTAACCAAATTCGTGAAAAAGTTGGGGTTATGTTCGGAAACCCAGAAACAACTCCAGGTGGTCGTGCGTTGAAATTCTATTCAACTGTCCGTCTTGAAGTGCGTCGTGCGGAGCAATTAAAGCAAGGTAACGACATCGTTGGTAATAAAACAAAAGTAAAAGTAGTGAAAAATAAAGTAGCACCACCATTCCGTGTTGCTGAAGTTGATATTATGTACGGAGAAGGTATTTCAAGAGAAGGTGAAATCTTGGATATGGCTTCTGAGCTTGATATCGTTCAAAAGAGCGGTGCTTGGTATTCTTATAATGAAGAACGCCTAGGACAAGGTCGTGAAAATTCGAAGCAGTTCTTAAAAGAAAATACAGATTTAAGAGAAGAAATTGCCTTCTTTATTCGTGAGCATCACGGAATTAGTGAAGATTCTGGTGCTGAGGGCGCAGAAGATTCAACTCTTCTTGATTAAAAAAATAAAAGACACGGCCTCGTGTCTTTTATTTTTTTATCTACTATTAAGGAGCATAATATTATAGATAAAAAATATTTTTTTACTTCAAATGCGTTGTGTAAAGAGGGATATTTAAATATTTTAAGTAAAAGAAATGGGAATTACTAAGGTTTTCCAGTATAGTAGGCTCCTTACTTTTAAAATTTAGGTCACATTCAAGGCTGAAGGCAAAGAAAGTAAAAGTAGACAACGCTTGACAATGAAAATTACGATAGATACAATGAGAATGTATATTTTTTTCTTATATACAATATACTCTTCTCAAGAAGAGAAGTAATATTCGGAGTAAGGTTTAAATCTTACCGAAATAATAATATGACATTTTAATTGTGAAATGAAGAAAGTCCCTTAAAAAAGCGGGACGACGGTCTTTGCTGTATGTTGTAATTCAATGTACATGCCGACAGTCTTTTTTCATTCATAGCAAGGGGAGGTGAAATCATGACGAGTACAGTTTGGATACTCATCTCCATTTTGCTTGCAACAGTCGGTGCAGTTGTTGGCTTTTTTGTTCGAAAGTCTATTGCTGAAGCGAAGATTAATGGTGCGGCTAATGAAGCGAGACGTATTTTAGACGAAGCGAATCGTGATGCTGAAGCACTTAAGAAAGAAGCGCTTTTAGAAGCAAAGGATGAAATTCATACACTTCGTACAGAAGCTGAATTAGAAATTCGTGACCGTAGAAGCGAATTACAAAAACAAGAAAATCGTTTAATGCAAAAAGAAGAGAACCTTGATCGTAAAGACGAAACGCTCGATAAACGCGAGCAACAGTTAGAGAAGAAAGAGGAATCTCTTGTAGCGAGACAACAACAGATTGAAGAGTTGGAAAGCAAAGTGGGAGAGTTAGTTCAAAAGCAACAAACAGAATTAGAGCGCATTTCCAATCTGACACGCGAACAAGCGAAAGCAATTATTCTTGGTAAAGTAGAAAGTGAAGTTTCTCATGAAATCGCTGTTATGGTAAAAGAAAGTGAAGTTCGCGCGAAAGAAGAAGCGGATAAGAAAGCAAAAGAGATTTTATCTCTTGCAATGCAAAGATGTGCAGCTGATCATGTTGCTGAAACAACCGTTTCGGTTGTAAATCTTCCAAATGACGAAATGAAGGGACGTATTATCGGGCGTGAAGGTCGTAATATTCGTACGTTAGAAACGTTAACGGGTATTGACTTAATTATCGATGATACACCAGAGGCGGTAATCCTTTCTGGATTCGACCCAATTCGTCGTGAAACAGCTCGTATCGCTCTTGATAAACTAGTACAGGACGGACGTATTCACCCAGCGCGTATTGAAGAGATGGTCGAAAAATCAAGACGTGAAGTGGACGAGTATATTCGCGAAGTCGGAGAGCAAACAACGTTTGAAGTGGGTGTTCACGGATTACATCCAGATTTAATTAAAATTTTAGGTCGTTTAAAATACCGTACAAGTTATGGTCAAAACGTCTTAAAACACTCTATGGAAGTTGCGTATTTAACTGGACTTATGGCGGCAGAGCTTGGCGAGGATGAAAAACTAGCAAGACGTGCAGGTCTATTGCATGATATCGGAAAAGCGATTGACCATGAAGTAGAAGGAAGCCACGTTGAAATTGGTGTTGAACTTGCAACGAAATATAAAGAGCATCCTGTAGTTATAAACAGTATCGCATCTCACCATGGTGACACAGAACCAACTTCTATCATTGCAGTTTTAGTTGCAGCAGCAGATGCTTTATCAGCTGCAAGACCGGGAGCTCGTAGTGAAACACTTGAAAACTATATTCGTCGTCTTGAAAAGTTAGAAGAGATTTCAGAGTCTTATGAAGGCGTTGAAAAGTCATTTGCAATTCAAGCAGGACGTGAAGTTCGTATTTTGGTAAAACCAGATACAATCGATGACTTAGAAGCTCATCGCTTAGCTCGTGATATCCGAAAACGTATTGAAAATGAACTGGATTACCCAGGACATATTAAAGTAACTGTTATTCGTGAAACACGTGCAGTGGAATACGCAAAATAAAGTGGTGAAACACCACTTTATTTTTTTGTGTTGGAATTGGATAAAATAAAGACAGTTAGTTATATAGTATAAAAGTGAAACAAACTTATAATAAACATATTATAAGGAATTTACTTGATGCTATAGCAATAAAAAATGCAGTACATAGAAAGGGTAAGACATATGAGAATATTATTTGTTGGGGATGTAGTAGGATCTCCTGGTAGAGGTATGATTCAACAATACGTACCGGCATTAAAGAAAAAATATACACCTACAGTAACAATCATTAATGGAGAAAACGCAGCAGGTGGCCGTGGGATTACAGAAAAAATATATCGAAACTTTTTAGAATGTGGGGCGCAAGCAGTTACACTTGGAAACCACGCTTGGGATAATCGTGAAGTATTTGAATTCATCGATGATGCAAAATATCTTGCAAGACCAGCTAACTTCCCAGAAGGAACTCCAGGAAAAGGACTTATCTTTGTGAACTGTAATGGAACAGAAGTTGCAGTTATTAACTTACAAGGACGTACTTTCCTTCCTCCGATTGATTGTCCATTCCGTAAAGTGGATGAATTAATTAATATTGCGAAAAAACGTACGAATATTATCTTTGTTGATTTCCATGCGGAGACTACAAGTGAAAAACAAGCGCTAGGTTGGTATGTAGATGGGCGTGCTACAGCAGTAGTAGGTACGCATACGCATGTCCCTACAGCAGATAACCGTATTTTACCAAGCGGAACAGCATACATTACAGATGTTGGGATGACAGGGCCATATGACGGAATATTAGGTATGGACAGAGAAGCAGTATTGAAGAAGTTTTTAACAAACTTACCAGTACGATTTGAAGTAACAAATGGTAGAACGCAATTAAGTGCAGTGTTAATTGATGTGGATCCAAATACAGGAAAAGCAAAGAAAATTGAACGTATTTTAATTAATGACGATCAACCATTTTTTGAGTAAATTCTCGTTAAATTTTAGGTAAGTTATTATATTTTAATTTTTTAGAAAAATTACGAAAATTTAGCAGGAATACGCGCCATTCCTCGTGAATATAAGTTAAAGTGAAATAATTGCTAATACTTTTTAAAGAAACGAGGAGGAAACGCGGAATGGAAATATTAAAAGTTAAAGCAACGTCGGTCCCTAATTCTGTAGCTGGTGCACTTGCAGGTGTTATTCGCGAACGCGGAACAGCAGAAATTCAAGCTATTGGTGCAGGTGCATTGAACCAAGCGGTAAAGGCAGTAGCAATTGCAAGAGGATTTGTAGCGCCTAGTGGTTTGGACCTGATTTGTATCCCAGCGTTTACAGATATTATGATTGATGGCGAAGAGCGTACAGCAATAAAATTAATTGTAGAACCTCGTTAAGTTTTAAACAACCTGTTTGCAGTATGCAAACAGGTTGTTTTTATAATGGAGGAATGAAAATGAAAATTTTTGATGCTCATTGTGACGTGCTTCTTCAGTTATGGAGTGCACAAGGGAAAAGGAATTTTAACGATGATTCACAATTACATATTACATTTGAACAGTTAAAGAGAAGAAAAGGAAGTATACAATGTTTTGCTATATATGTACCAGAAACAGTGGCATATGAAAACCGATTTGAAGCAGCATTACAAATGGTAGATATTTTTTATAATGAAATTTTATCCCTACCAGGTGTAAAGTTTATTCAGACAAAAGATGATATTAACATGTTAAAACAGGACGAGGTTGGAGCGATATTAACACTAGAAGGATGCGAAGCAATTGGAAAAGAAGCAATGAAATTACGGTTGTTGTATCGCCTAGGAGTACGTTCTTTTGGACTAACATGGAATTATGCCAATCTCTTAGCTGATGGTGCGCTAGAGACACGTGGGGCGGGTTTAACGAATTTTGGTAAACGGGTTGTACAAGAACTGAATGCGCTACATGTATGGACTGATGTGTCTCATCTGAATGAAAGAAGTTTTTGGGATGTTATAGAGATTGCAAAAAATCCTATTGCTTCCCACTCAAATTGTATGAAACTTTGCGAGCACCCACGTAATTTAAACGATGAACAACTTAAAGCTCTTATAAAGAAAAATGGCATGATCGGTGTCACTTTTGTACCGCAGTTTTTAACGAATGAAAATGAAGCAAATATAACAGATATAGTAAGACATATCGAATATATTTGTTCATTAGGTGGAGAGTACAATATAGGATTTGGTTCAGATTTTGATGGGATTTTAGAAACAGTTGTAAATGTATCAGTTTATCGAGATTATGAAAATGTAATGAATGAGCTTTGTAAACACTATGCTGCATCTACTGTAGAACGATTTTTATATGATAATTTTGTAGAACATATGAGTTTTTAAGTTTTGGTTTAAAATTCAGAAAAATTAAAATTAATTCATTTGATTTTATTGCTTTTTTTAAGACCTAATACTAGAATGAAAAACAAAATAGCTTTATACTAAAGATTCAGGGAAATCAGAAGAGGCATAATTTGCGTCCGTTGTAGTTTATTTGCATAAAAAATGCTAAACTATTACTGTAAAAAAATACACTACAATGAATGCAGCCAAAAGGGGTGTAGGAGATGATTAGTCAACTTTCATGGAAAGTTGGAGGCCAACAAGGTGAAGGAATTGAAAGTACAGGAGAAATCTTCTGTATTGCATTAAACCGATTAGGATATTACCTATACGGTTACCGCCACTTCTCATCACGTATAAAAGGCGGCCATACAAATAATAAAATTCGTGTAAGTACAACAGAAGTACGAGCGATCTCAGATGATTTAGATATTTTAATTGCTTTTGACCAAGAAACAATTGATTTTAATTTCCACGAACTACGTCCAGGTGGAATTGTAGTTGCGGATGCGAAATTTAATCCAACAATACCTGACAATACAGATGTAAATCTATATGTGATACCGTTTACAGATATTGCTTCAGAATTAGGCACATCATTAATGAAAAACATGGTTGCTGTTGGAGCATCAAGTGCAGTATTAGGATTAGATGAAACAGCTTATTTAGATGTTGTTGAAGAAATCTTTGGTCGTAAAGGAGAGCAAGTCGTTCAAAAGAATATGGACGCAATTAAACGCGGCTCTCAATATATGAAAGAATTACTAGGTGAGAAAGTAAACATGATGCAGCTTGAAAAAGCTGATGGTAAAAAACGCATGTTTATGATTGGAAACGATGCAATCGCATTTGGTGCGGTAGCTGGTGGTGCTCGTTTTATGTCAGCATACCCAATCACACCTGCATCAGAAATTATGGAATACTTAATTAAAAAATTACCGAAAGTCGGCGGAACAGTAATCCAAACTGAGGATGAAATCGCAGCTTGTACAATGGCAATCGGTGCAAACTATGCTGGTGTTCGTACATTAACGGCATCTGCTGGTCCAGGTCTTTCATTAATGATGGAAGCAATCGGTTTAGCAGGTATTACAGAAACTCCATTAGTAATTGTTGATACACAACGTGGCGGCCCAAGTACAGGATTACCAACTAAGCAAGAACAGTCTGACTTAATGGCGATGATTTACGGTACGCATGGTGAAATTCCAAAAATCGTAATGGCGCCAAGTACAGTTGAAGAAGCTTTCTATGACATTGTAGAAGCATTTAACTTATCTGAAGAATATCAAGTTCCTGTTATTTTCTTAACAGATTTACAGCTTTCTTTAGGAAAACAAACAGTAGAACCACTTAAATTAGATAAAGTGGAAATTCGTCGTGGTAAGCTTGATTTAGAAGTAGAATTACCAGAACGTGAAAATAAAGCATACTTCAAGCGTTATGAAGTAACAGAAGACGGCGTTTCACCACGTGTTTTACCTGGTATGAAAAATGGTGTTCACCATGTTACAGGTGTAGAACATGATGAAACTGGAAAACCATCGGAATCAGCAATAAACCGTAAAGATCAAATGGACAAACGTTTCCGTAAAATGGAGAACTTGAAGTTTAATACCCCTGTTTATAAAAATGTTAAGCATGAAGAAGCAGACGTATTGCTTGTTGGATTTAACTCAACTCGTGGTGCGATCGAAGAGGCAATGACGCGTTTAGAACAAGAGGGTATGAAAGTAAACCATGCTCATGTGCGTTTAATTCACCCGTTCCCAACAGCTGAAATCGATCCACTTGTGAAAAAGGCGAAGCGTGTTGTAGTAGTAGAAAACAATGCAACAGGTCAGCTTGCTAACATTATGAAAATGAATCTTGGTAATGGTGAGAAAATTTCTAGTCTTTTAAAATATGATGGAAACCCATTCTTGCCGAAAGAGATTTACAACGAATGCAAAAAAGGGGTTGTATTAAATGGCAACATTTAAGGACTTTCGTAACAGTGTAAAGCCAAACTGGTGCCCAGGTTGCGGAGACTTCTCAGTGCAAGCTGCAATTCAACGTGCGGCAGCTAACGTTGGCCTAAATCCAGATGAACTTGCTGTTATTTCTGGTATCGGCTGTTCAGGCCGTATTTCAGGTTATATTAATTCATATGGTGTGCATAGTATTCATGGTCGTGCCCTTCCAATTGCGCAAGGTGTGAAAATGGCAAATCGTGATTTAACAGTTATCGCTTCAGGTGGTGACGGTGATGGGTTTGCGATTGGTATGGGTCATACAATCCATTCTATTCGTCGTAATATCGACATTACGTACATCGTAATGGATAACCAAATTTACGGATTAACAAAAGGGCAAACTTCACCACGTAGTGAAGCTGGATTTAAAACGAAAAGCACACCACAAGGTTCAATTGAACCATCACTAAATGTAATGGAAATGGCCTTAACAGCTGGTGCGACATTTGTGGCGCAAAGCTTTTCGAGTGATTTAAAAGAATTAACACAAATTATTGAAGCTGGTATTAACCATAAAGGATTTTCATTAATTAACGTATTTAGCCCATGTGTTACTTACAATAAAGTAAATACTTACGATTGGTTTAAAGAGAATTTAACGAAACTAAGCACAGTAGAGGGATATGATCCATCTAATCGCATGATGGCTATGCAAACTTTAATGGAAAATAACGGTTTAGTAACAGGGTTAATTTATCAAAATACTAAGCAACCATCATATCAAGAACTTGTTAAAGGCTATAGTGAAGAGCCTTTAGTGAAATCTGATTTAAATATGGATCAGAAAATGTTTGATGAGCTTGTTGCTGAATTTATGTAATGTAAGAAGAGGAGGTTGCCGATTTGGTAACCTTTTTTTATGTACAAAAATATAGGGTAGCCTTATTTACTTAGAAAATTCAGAATGATAAAATAATATATAAATCGTTGTATGAAAATGGCAAGTTCATTGCTTATGAAATGTAAGATCATAAAGGGCCTCTTTATTGTTAAAATTGGCGAAATACATCATACTATGGTAATGTTTATAGGGATAAAGCAATATGCTTTTTGGTAGGACAACAAGAAATGATAAAAAGGGAATGTCTATTTGCGTGGGGAAGACTTCATTCTTATGAATGATTAGATTGATTACTCAAGTTTCAAAGGACAAGTTATCTCTCAAGCTATCTAACCATTTTTGAGGTGAGTCTAGGCGCATTAAAATGGACTATAGAGTATGTATAGTTAAGGGTGAAAGGAGATTACCGATGAACGAGCAACAACGATTAGCAAGTCAACAAGCAAATTCCTCTACGAAAAAAGAAGAGAAAGATTATAGTAAATACTTTGAAAATGTATATCAACCACCTTCCTTAAAGGATGCGAAAAAGCGCGGGAAAGAAGAAGTTAAAATTGAACGGGATTTTGGCTTACCTGAAGAGTTTCGCAATTTTGGTACAGGAAGAAAGTTCTATATTCGTACATATGGTTGTCAAATGAATGAGCATGATACGGAAGTAATGGCAGGTATTTTCACCGCACTTGGATATGAACCAACTTTTTCAACTGAGGATGCAGATGTAGTTTTATTAAACACTTGTGCAATTCGTGAAAATGCTGAAAATAAGGTGTTTGGTGAGCTAGGCCATTTAAAGTCACTCAAACGAAGAAATCCAGACCTTTTAATTGGTGTATGTGGTTGTATGTCTCAAGAGGAATCTGTTGTAAATAAAATTATGCAAAAAAATCAGCATGTAGATATGGTATTTGGAACGCATAATATTCATAGATTACCGTACATTCTAAAAGATGCGATGTTCTCGAAAGAGACGGTAGTTGAAGTATGGTCAAAAGAAGGTGACGTAATTGAAAACCTTCCGAAAGTACGTCGTGGTGATATTAAAGCTTGGGTAAATATTATGTATGGCTGTGATAAATTCTGTACGTATTGTATTGTACCGTATACACGCGGAAAAGAGCGAAGTAGACGTCCAGAAGATATTATCCAAGAGATTCGTCATTTAGCTGCAAATGGTTATAAAGAAATTACTTTACTTGGTCAAAACGTAAATGCATATGGTAAAGACTTTGAAGATATAGAATACGGTCTTGGCGATTTAATGGACGAACTTCGTAAAGTTGATATTGCCCGTATTCGTTTTACAACGAGCCATCCACGTGATTTCGATGATCACTTAATTGAAGTGCTTGGCAAAGGTGGCAACCTAGTAGAACATATCCATTTACCAGTTCAATCTGGAAGTACGGATATGCTGAAAATTATGGCACGTAAATATTCGCGTGAGCATTATTTAGAACTTGTAAGAAAAATTAAAGAAGCAATTCCAGATGCAGTATTAACAACAGATATTATCGTTGGTTTTCCAAATGAAACAGATGAGCAATTTGAAGAAACGATGTCGTTATATCGTGAAGTAGGGTTTGATACTGCCTTTACATTCATTTACTCTCCTCGCGAAGGTACACCAGCTGCAAAAATGAAAGATAATGTACCGATGGAAGTAAAGAAAGAACGTCTTCAACGCTTAAATACACTAGTAAATACGTTGGCAATTGAAAAGAATAGTCGTTACAAAGGTCAAATTGTAGAAGTGTTAGTTGATGGGGAAAGTAAAAATAATCCGGAAGTACTTGCAGGTTATACTCGTACGAATAAACTTGTAAACTTCGTCGCTTCAAAATCTTTAATTGGTCAGCTTGTGAAAGTAAAAATAACGGAAGCAAAAACTTGGTCTCTTAACGGGGAATTAGTTGAAGAGCCGATTGAGGTGAAATAATAGATGAAAGTATATTCGAAAGATGACATTGTTGAACAAGCGAAAGAATTAGCAAAAATGATTTCTGAAACAGAAGAAGTTGATTTTTTTAAGAAAGCAGAGGCGCAAATTCATAAAAATGAAAATGTAAAGCGCGCAATCGATGAAATTAAAGCACTGCAAAAACAAGCAGTAAACTTGCAACATTACGGGAAATGGGAAGCTTTAAAAAAGGTAGAAGCTGAAATTGATGCATTGCAAGATAAGTTAGACAGTATTCCAGTCGTACAACAATTTAAATCTTCACAAACATACGTAAATGACTTATTACAGTTAGTTGCTAGTACAATTTCTAACAACGTAACAGATGAAATATTAATTTCAACTGGTGGTGATGTACTAAAGGGTGAAACTGGCGCAGCGGTAGAAAGTAAAAAAGGAAATTGTGGTTGTTAAAGAGATGTCATATTGACATCTCTTTTTTTGTGGATTAAACGTAAGGTCTTCTCAAAAAAAGAATGACACATTCCGCTATTGTCACGCATATGATTAAGTGAATAGTGATTGAGGAGGGTTACGAATGTCCGAATTTAGAGAGATTATTACAAAAGCAGTGGTTGGAAAAGGACGTAAGTATACAAAGTCAACGCATACATGTGAATCGAATAATGAGCCAACAAGTATTTTAGGGTGCTGGGTAATTAACCACTCGTACGAAGCAAGAAAGAATGGAAAACATGTGGAAATTGAAGGTTTCTATGATGTGAACACTTGGTATTCATTTGATGGAAATACAAAGACTGAAGTTGTAACAGAACGTGTGAACTACACGGACGAAGTAAGTATTGGTTATCGTGATAAAAACTTTTCTGGTGACGATTTAGAAATTATTGCTCGTGTTATTCAGCCGCCAAATTGTTTAGAAGCACTTGTATCACCAAATGGTAATAAAATTGTTGTAACTGTAGAACGTGAATTTGTAACAGAAGTAGTTGGAGAAACGAAAATTTGTGTAAGTGTAAATCCTGAAGGCTGCGTAGAATCAGATGATGATTTCCAAATTGCTGATGATGAATTTGAAGAATTAGATCCGAACTTTATCGTTGATGCAGAAGAAGAGTAATAGAAAGCTAGGGAGAAGTTCTTCCTAGCTTTTTACTTTATATAAGTGGCGCTGAATGAACATGATTCTTTATGAAATATGTTATAATGAAGAAAGACTCCTGAAATAGGAGATAAGAGTGTCCGTGAAATGCGACATATATGAAAATAGATTATCATGTAAGAATTATGGAGGAAAAGTATGACTCAATATACGCCTATGATACAGCAATATTTAAAGGTTAAGGCAGATTATCAAGATGCCTTTTTATTTTTTCGCTTAGGCGATTTTTATGAAATGTTCTTTGAGGATGCTGTTAAAGCAGCCCATGAACTTGAAATTACATTAACGAGCCGAGATGGCGGTAGTAGTGAACGTATACCAATGTGCGGTGTACCATATCATGCGGCTAAAAACTATATTGAACAACTTGTTGAAAAAGGATATAAAGTAGCTGTTTGTGAGCAAGTAGAAGATCCGAAAACAGCTAAAGGTGTAGTACGTCGTGAAGTAGTACAATTAATTACGCCAGGAACGATGATGGAAGGGCGTACAATTGATGAGAAAGAAAACAACTTCTTAGCCGCATTAACACATTTTGAAGATGGATCATATGCATTAGCTTGTAACGACTTAACGACTGGACAAAATACAGTAACGTTACTGACTGGTTCAGTAGAAGATATTTTATTAGAAGTGTATGCAACTGGTTCGAAAGAAATTGTTGTTGATTCTTCATTTTCTAAAGATGAACTAAACAAGTTAACTGAAACATTGAAAATGACGATTTCGTATGAAGATGCAACGGCAATTCCGGAAGGATTAGAACATCTTGTGAAAAATGTTTCACAAGCAAAATTAATTAAAGCAGTTGGACGTTTATTTAACTATGTAATAAGAACGCAAAAACGTTCTTTAGATCATTTGCAACCAGTAGAAATTTATTATACGAATCAATTTATGAAAATTGATGTACATTCAAAGCGAAATTTAGAACTGACAGAAACACTTCGGACGAAAGAAAAAACAGGATCACTATTATGGTTATTGGACAAGACGAAAACAGCTATGGGTGGTCGTATGTTAAAACAGTGGATGGAACGTCCACTTATACAGAAAGAAAGAATTGAAGAGCGTTTAGAAATGGTTGAAACGTTTGTAAATGATTACTTCTTACGTGAAGATTTAAAAGAAAAGTTAAAAGAAGTATATGATTTAGAACGCTTAGCAGGAAAAGTTGCATTTGGTAACGTAAATGCAAGAGACTTATTACAATTAAGACGTTCATTACTTCAAGTGCCAGCTATTTTAGAAGCAATTAGTTTGTTAGATAACGCTTATGCATCGAGATTAATTCAAGGTGCAGATCCATGTGAAAGCTTAACAGAATTACTAGGAAGAAGTATTCAAGAAAACCCACCGCTTTCAATTAAAGATGGAGATATTATTAAAGATGGTTATAATGACAAGCTTGATCAATATCGTTACGTGAGTAAAAACGGGAAAACGTGGATTGCTGAGCTTGAAAAAAGAGAACGTGATATTACTGGAATTAAATCGTTAAAAATCGGATACAACCGTATTTTCGGTTACTACATTGAAGTAACGAAAGCGAATCTTGCAGCACTTCCAGAAGGTCGCTATGAACGTAAACAGACGCTTGCTAATGCTGAACGTTTCATTACAGATGAACTGAAAGAAAAAGAAACGTTAATCTTGGAAGCTGAAGAAAAAATCGTACAGCTAGAATACGATTTATTTACAGCACTTCGTGAAGAAGTAAAAGTATTTATTCCGAAATTACAACATTTAGCGAAAGTAATTAGTGAATTAGACGTACTGCAAAGTTTTGCGACAGTTAGTGAAGAAGAACAGTTTGTAAAACCTGTACTGACAACGAAGCGCGAAATCTTTATTAAAGATGGTCGTCATCCTGTCGTTGAAAAAGTATTGAACGGGAAATTGTATGTACCGAATGATTGTATTATGCCAGAGAATATGGATGTCTTTTTAATTACAGGGCCGAACATGTCTGGTAAAAGTACGTATATGAGACAATTAGCACTTGTAACGGTTATGTCGCAAATCGGTTGTTTCGTACCAGCAACAGAAGCAGTATTACCTGTATTTGATCAAATCTTTACGAGAATTGGTGCAGCGGATGATTTAATATCAGGTCAAAGTACATTTATGGTCGAAATGTTAGAAGCGAAAAATGCAATTGCAAACGCATCAGAAAGAAGTTTAATTTTATTCGATGAAATTGGACGCGGTACATCTACCTATGATGGTATGGCACTTGCACAAGCAATTATTGAACATATTCATGACCAAATTGGTGCAAAAACGTTATTCTCTACGCATTATCACGAATTAACGGTGTTAGAAGAGAGTTTAGATCAACTGAAAAATGTACACGTTTCAGCAATTGAAGAGAATGGAAAAGTAGTATTCCTTCATAAAATTCAAGACGGGGCAGCAGATAAAAGTTACGGAATTCACGTTGCGCAACTTGCAGAGCTTCCAGATAGCTTAATCGCCCGCGCGAAAGAAGTGTTAGCACAGCTAGAAGGACAGGAAGAAATTATTATTCCAAAACGAGTAGAAGTGAAAGTACAAGAAGCTGCTCCAGAACCTGTAGTTGTAAAAGAGGAAATAGCAGAAATACAGGAAACGAAAGTAGAGACTGAAGAAGAATCGCAACTATCTTTCTTTGGAGGAGAACAGTCTTCGAAGAAACAAGACAAACCTCTGCTAGATCAAAAAGAAACAGCAGTATTGGCGCAAATTAAAAAAATCGATTTACTTGATATGACACCTTTAGAAGCGATGAACGAATTGTATCGCTTACAGAAAAAGTTAAAGAAAGGATGAGTAAGTAGATGGGGAAAATTCGCAAACTCGATGACCAACTCTCTAACTTAATTGCGGCAGGGGAAGTAGTAGAGCGCCCTGCTTCAGTCGTAAAAGAACTTGTGGAAAATTCTATCGATGCGAATAGTACATCTATTGAAATCCACTTAGAAGAAGCTGGGTTATCGAAAATTCGTATCATTGATAACGGTGATGGTATTGCAGAAGAAGACTGTATCGTCGCTTTTGAACGCCATGCGACGAGTAAAATTAAAGATGAAAACGATCTGTTTCGCATAAGAACACTCGGTTTCCGCGGTGAGGCATTGCCGAGTATTGCCTCTGTTAGTGAATTAGAATTAATTACTAGCACAGGTGATGCGCCTGGTACACACCTCATAATTAAAGGTGGAGACATTATAAAGCAAGAGAAGACTGCGAGCCGAAAAGGAACAGATATTACAGTACAAAACTTATTCTTTAATACACCAGCGCGTCTTAAATATATGAAAACCATTCATACGGAGCTCGGGAATATTACAGATATCGTGTATCGTATTGCAATGTCACATCCAGAAGTATCGTTAAAACTGTTTCATAATGAAAAGAAATTGCTTCATACATCAGGTAACGGTGATGTAAGACAAGTACTTGCATCGATTTACAGTATTCAAGTTGCGAAGAAGCTTGTTCCAATTGAAGCTGAATCTTTAGACTTTACAATTAAAGGCTATGTAACATTACCAGAAGTAACGAGAGCATCTCGTAATTATATGTCAACGATCGTAAATGGTCGTTACGTTCGAAACTTTGTACTAATGAAAGCAATTCAGCAAGGATACCATACATTACTGCCAGTCGGCCGGTATCCAATTGGCTTCTTATCGATTGAAATGGATCCAATGCTAGTTGACGTTAACGTACATCCAGCGAAGTTAGAGGTTCGTTTTAGTAAAGAACAAGAATTGCTAAAGCTGATCGAAGAAACATTGCAAGCTGCATTTAAAAAAATACAGCTCATTCCAGATGCAGGCGTAACAACGAAGAAAAAAGAAAAAGACGAAAGTGTGCAAGAACAGTTCCAGTTTGAGCATGCGAAGCCGAAAGAACCATCTATGCCGGACATTGTTTTACCAACTGGCATGGATGCAAAACAAGAAGAACCGCAGGCTGTGAAACAGCCACCACAACTGTGGCAACCGCCGAAACAAGAATGGCAACCACCACAGTCGCTCATAAGAGAAGAACAAAGTTGGCAACCATCCACTAAACCGATAATCGAAGAACCAATTCAAGAAGAGAAATCGTGGGACAGTAATGAAGAGGATTTTGAACTAGAGGAATTAGAAGAAGAAGTTCGGGAAATAAAAGAGATTGAAATGAACGGGAATGACTTACCACCACTTTATCCAATTGGACAAATGCATGGAACATATATTTTCGCTCAAAATGATAAAGGCTTATATATGATTGACCAGCATGCCGCGCAGGAACGTATTAATTATGAATACTTCCGTGATAAAGTAGGAAGGGTAGCGCAAGAAGTACAAGAGTTACTTGTACCGTACCGTATTGATCTATCTCTTACTGAATTTTTACGTGTCGAAGAACAGTTAGAAGAACTAAAAAAAGTTGGGCTATTTTTAGAACAATTCGGCCATCAATCCTTTATCGTCCGCTCGCATCCAACATGGTTCCCGAAAGGACAAGAAACAGAAATTATCGATGAAATGATGGAGCAAGTTGTTAAACTAAAAAAAGTGGATATTAAAAAGTTACGTGAAGAAGCAGCTATCATGATGAGCTGTAAAGCATCCATTAAAGCGAATCAATATTTAACGAACGATCAAATATTTGCCTTACTGGAAGAATTACGTACAACAACAAACCCATACACATGCCCACACGGAAGACCGATTCTTGTGCATCATTCTACTTATGAGTTGGAGAAGATGTTTAAGAGGGTTATGTAGAGTGAATAAATTATATTTCAAAAGGGAGCAACATTTACTGTTGCTCCCTTTTCATATGTAGATTTAATAGTTAAACGAGAATATGGTGGAGTAATTTTACAGTTTATTTCTTGGTTGTGTTAGCTTAAATTTATCTATGTATAAAAAAGCGCTGTATACAGCACTTTTTAAAATGTGCATGAATTGTATCATTACTAACTAAATAACTATGCATGGCCAAATGTTGCTTCTTATTTGGCTAATTGTTATAAAGGTCTATACAATTACTTATTTTTATTATTATTAATTTTTTCAGTGTATAGAACTTGCTCTTTATAGTGCTTCTTAATTGGGAAGTTATGTGTACCTGTGCCGTTCTTGAATTTTTTATCAATGGGGTTCTTTAGAGGAACTGTTGTAGTTTCAGTAAATTCATATGGGTAATTTATTTTAGATTTATCTTCAAACATGAAAATGCCTCCTTTTAGGATCTCCTAAATTCTTTACTATAACATGATATGCATATAGATATTTTTTGGACTAGTTATTTATATAGGTTAATGGAATTTAATTACATAACTACTGAAACATTTTAAAGGAAAACAATTTGAGAAAGAAATGGTATGAATAGCTGTTGGCTCCTATTGTTGTTTTTTTGTTTGACAGCACAGTGAATTATGTATATAAATTCAGTATAGATTGTTTTTATAATATGGTTTATATGGGATTTTCCTGATAATATAATGTGGAATATTATAGTGTTATTAGGTTATTAGGAACATTTAATGCTGTTTCATAACTGAAAGGGAATTGAAAAAAAACTGAAACTTTTCTCATAAAAATTCAATCTAACTTGAAAAATGAAAGGAAAATGAAATTTTCCAAAAGATATTCTTTGTTAAGATAAAAAGCATACATACAAAAAGTATTGACATATCTTAAAAATGTATTTTCAAGATATAGTGGGGGAAAAGATGAGATTAGAAAAACAATTAATAAAAAAGATGTATTATGAAACATTCCTAATGGAGAATGCAACAAAACCAACTCTTGACGTACTTGGACAAGCTTATGTAAACGAAGAAAAAAATGAGATTTCTGATGGGTCTTATATTCGTTTTGCACAAGGTGAATTTTATTATCGTCATCAAGATTTTGAAGCAGCTATTTTTAAATGGGAGAAGGTTAGTAATGAATTAGCACCATGGGCACAAAAAAATATTGCGGATGCTTATTTCGAACTGAATCAGTTATCATTTGCTGAAAATATTTATACTTCTATTACTACTGATAATAAAATATTGATGACCGAAATTAGACTACAATTACTTTCTCTTTACATTGAGCAAAATAATTTTGACTCAGCTTTCGGTGTTATTAAAGAAGCAGTTTCTTTAAATCCTGATTATCCGAATGTCACAAAAATTGCCCGTTCCTTTTATGAGGAACAGCAAGATTTTGATAGTGCAGTAGAGCTTGCTGTGAATGAGTTAATTCGCATAGAATCGTATCCTTGGTTTGAGGTGTTAAAAGGATATATCGATAAAGGGTTTACTAAACATATTTCACCAGACTATTTTTATGATGCATTAGCTACATTAAATAATGTAGATCAAGTACAATTTACGCAAATGGTTTCATCACTCTGGAACAGTTATAAAAATGAAAAAAATTACTTATTGTGGCTTAACACAATAAATGAATTTTTCTTACATATTGAAATACATTCGTCCGATATATGGAACAAAGTTTCTGCTCTTTACGAAGAAACGTACTTTGCATTAATTCAAGGTCAATATACGCTTAGACAATTAAACGATATCATTCCAAATCTGTTAGCAAATTGGTTAAAGGTAGTCAATCCATCTTATGCTGTATTTCCATCTGCAGCTGTATTGGCATGGGATGAGATTTTCCCTTCCAAAATAGATTCAGCAAATATAGAACATGCGGAAAACTTACTGTCACATTCTATTAATCATGTAAATGGCTTAGATTACAGCTTACACCTTTTTGAATCTATTACACAGTGGGCACAAAAGCAGAATATAGAAATAGGTCACCGATTTAAATGGTTAGTTGACGAGCTCGCAGATTTAAGAACAAATCGTATTTTAGTAACGGGAACTTCAGGGAGCGGAAAAACTACATTTATTAACTCTATATTAGGAGAAAATATATTAGAAAAATCAATTTCAAATGTAGTAGTTTTAAAAAATGATGCTCATATAGAAATAAACGCTATAACAGACTCAGCAATTACAACAACGGAAGATGTCTCTGATTACCATAATATGATGTCTCAGCACTATCAAACATATAGAGATAGAGCGTGTGTTGAATTTAAATTACCATGTAGATTTTTAAATGAAAATAAACTTACATTTGTAGTGACACCTGGCTTTAATAGGAATAACGACACTAGAGATGAGATATTCGAATATTTAAATTCTGTAGACGAATTACTGTTCGTATTGAATGCGGATTCACCTTTTACTGATAAAGAACGTGACATTCTATTAAGTATTCAAGAGCATACGCCAAATTTACAAATTCATTTCTTATTAAATAAAATCGATAACATTTACAGTGAAGCAGAAGTGAAAAGGGTATTACATGATACGGCAACGAGAATAAACACATATTTCCCGTATGCGAGAATTGTCCCTTATTCCTCGTTATATACAAGTAGTCAACAATTAAATGATTTAACTGAGTTTATTCATTTTAACTTTAATCATAAAAATATCGATGCAGAACGTACTGAAAAGTTATTATTTTTCATTCGAAAAACAATTACATATCTTTTGGATAAACGTGTTGAGAAAGAAAATAATCTGGTGGATGCTATTAATTGGAATGAAGATATGCTAGTGAAACTAAACGGTAGCATTAATAACCTTACTACATTTGAGAGGGAAAAAATTCATTTCATTACACAATCATATCGTTCAATGAAGACTGAAATTACAAATGATCTTACTGAAAATATTCCGAAGATATTAAAGAGCTGTTCTAATTTAATTAGTGAAGAAAGTGATTTCGGGCACATGGATACGGAACTAAATAAAGCAATGAATGAAAGAGTGCATAAATATTTAGAACAAACTGTGTTACCTAATCTGGCTCTTTCTATGCAAAATTGGATTGCAACTTCTAATAATGAGCTTCTTCAAAGTCAAACGTATTTAGAAGAACTTAGTGAAGGGCTTAATTCACTATTTGGAGAAAATAGAATACAGTTAGAATGTGACTTTAAAGTACTTGATGACTGGCGCAGAGATACTGACAGGATGACGACTAGAATACAAATGGATGAAGTAAATATTTTACGTCGATTTACGCCAGCACAATTTTTACTGAAAAGTGCCGGTAAATTATTTGGAGTTCTTCCTAAAAATAAATCTATGCTATATAACAAATACAAACAGTATGTAGAAAATGAAGATTATACTGAAGTAACGGCTTCTATTATGAAGAAATTTTTCTTGCAATTTGAGCTGTTTGAAAACACACAAGAGCGAGATATTAATATATTCTTTAGGAATCCATTTAACTCCTTAAAGCAAGCTGTAGAAAACACGCATTTAGAAATACAAGAAAAACAAGAGATATTACATAAGATGAAATCAAATCCTGAAATCTATCACGATTCTATCATGCTCTTTGAATTGAGATTGCGTCAATGTGAAGTGATTTTAAATATAGGTGATGATAATACTTTTGCGGATGTAGTTTTAGAAACAAACGTAGAATAAAAAACCTGATGTGTTATAAGAAAGTAAAAAGGAGCAACTGTAATAAGTTGCTCCTTTTTCATATAGATTATTTTTCTGTTTCTTTAATTTTAGTTTGTACTTCGCCAGTTTTAATTTTATTACTTTCTGAGAAACGTAATAAATCGCCTTCAATAATTTTGTCAGACATTCGTAATTCATTTTGTGCACGTTTAATGAGGGCTTGAGCTTCTTTTTTTGGTAAATCTACAATTTCACCTGTTATACGGTCGTAGAAAGTGTTGTTTTTGTATGCATACTTATCTGTAACGAAGCTACCATCACGTAAAACAACAAAGCCAGTATATTCATCTGAAAACATATCATGGCCAAAACGGATATCATTCGTAGAATCAACACCTAATAAATTTAGAATAGTAGGTTTCATATCGATTTGTCCCGTAGGCTTTGAAATAGTTTGACCTTCTGTTTGTCCAGGAATATGAATATATAAAGGTGTACGTTGTAAATTTAAAGTATCAAATTCTGTTATTTGATCTTTTTCTAAAAACTGTGCCATTGCACGATTATGTTTTTCGGAAATGCCATAATGATCACCGTATAACACAATAATAGAATTATCGTAAAGCCCCTCGGCCTTTAGACGTTCAATAAATTTTTTAATGGATTCGTCTAAGTAACGTGCTGTTACGATGTAACGATCAAATACGCCATTACCAGAGTTGTATGGTTCAATGAATTTTGTATCTTCATCATACGTAAATGGATAATGGTTTGTTAAAGTAAGGAAACGAGCATAGAATGGTTGATTAACAGTTTTTAATATATCTACTGATTGATCAAAGTATTCGATATCTTTTAATCCCCAATTTAAATTTGTTTCTGGCGTGATTTTGTAATCAAGTTCATTATAGTAACGGTCATAACCAAGAGTGGAGTACATAATATTACGATTCCAAAATGTTGCGTTATTCGCATGAAATACAGAAGTGAAATAACCTTGCTGACGTAAAATTTCTGGAGTTGCAGTATAATCATTGTTACCGTGTGTAAAGAATACAGCTCCTCGATTTAATGGATACAACGACGTATCGATTAGAAATTCAGAATCAGATGTTTTCCCTTGACCAGTTTGATGGAAAAAGTTATCAAAGTAATAACTTTCATTTATGAATTCATTTAGGAATGGTGTAACTTCTTGCCCGTTCACTGATGCGCCTATTAAGAAGGTCTGCAAGGATTCAAGAGTGACGACAATTACGTTTTTTCCTTTCGCTGCACCAAACATATTAGGGTTTGGCTCGCTTTGATTTGCTTTTACGTAGTTTTCAGTTTCTTGTAATTTACTACTATCAGCAAGTGCTTTTTGTGACCCAGCTTTTACTTGCAGTGTTAAGTCATATACTTGGTGAGTATATAAGCCTAAATTTTTGACAAGCATGACTCGGTCGAATGATCTTGTTAATAATTCAGGGCGCTCTTTTTCTGCAAGATGTAGATTCGCAAAGAATACACCAATCGTTAAAAGAAAGTATAACAAGCGCGTAGAATGAGTTACACGTTCTGTTTTAAAGACCAATGATTTCTTTTTTAATAAAATAAAGAAGAAAACAATGTCTACGAATGCGAGTATAATTTTGTAGTTTAATATTTCTATAATACTGCCGCCTAATTGGCCAAAGTTTGAGGTTTGTCCAAGTACTGGTAATGTAACGAAATCATTATAAAAATCATAGAACATTACATTTCCAACAAGCACGATTGTTAATAAGAAATTAATACAGAGCGCTATATAATTTCGCTTTTCACCAGTTGCAAATAATGCTAATCCAACAAATGCTAATGATGCGGCTAGAGGGCTAATAAACAAAATGAGCTCTTGCGTCGAAGACTCGATTTTTAAATCAAAACTGAATCGCGTAATAAGATATGTTTTTAACCATACTGCTAAACCCATTATTATAACAAAACTTATATTTTGTATTTGTAAATTTATTTTGTTCTTCATTTTTACACCTTCTTTATATAATTTATTTAACTAAAGTTATATATTATGTTTTTATAACTATTAGAGTGTGATGAACCATTTAGATTTTGTTTTCTAAAGGGAATAATTTGAAGTATTCATATATATAATGGGGTTTTTTAAAGCGTAGTAGCATAAATATAACTCTTTTTGAGAAACGGGCAGAACAAGTCATAGTTGTAGTGAAATTGACTTATAGACATCCTACCATATTAAACACTATGATGATGTTACAAAATATCGAACAAATAAAAGTGAAAATGGATAGAGACTTTTAAAACGGTTGACATTCAATTTATTAGAATTGAATGTCAATCGTTTTAAATATACAGTTATATTACATATGTATTTTGTAAAATCAAAATCTTTTGTCTGTTAATCATTAGCCGTGAAGGGTAGGGGACTTATTAATATACTTTTACTATATAAGTAAAGTGTTTTGAAATTGAAAATATTTGATTGACATCTTAATGATAAAAATTAAATGTCAGATAAGTACTTTCCAACATACAGACCACTTGCAGCTGCTTGAGATAATGAATGCGTAACGCCTGAACAATCTCCAATTAAAAATAGCCCATGTACACTAGTTTCAAAATGATTATTAATTTTTATCGTAGGAGCATAGAACTTTCCATCAATTCCATATAGTAAAGTATGTTGATCGATAGGCTCTTGTATAAATTGTTCTAAACGTAATAAAAATTCTTTTAGCCCTTCAATATATAATTGAGGAATTTCTTGATTCAAATCTCCATAATCTCCCTGTAGTGTAGGTTGTATACGATTATGTTCCATGCTGTTTTCCACCGTAGGTTGTTTCTTTAGTAAGTCCTCTAAGCGCTGTATAACAATCCGATCTCGTCCTTGGTTAATGCCTTGAATAATTGAACTTGCGTATACATTTGCTTCTTTGAGAGTTGGAAAATAGCGAGGAATAAATAAAGTGAAATTTAAGTTAGAAGTGCCAGTTCCTTGCTCTCGAAAATTTTGACCGTCAGGCATAACTAAACCTTCTTCGTACTTTCGAATGATGCGTCCTTTTGGATTCATACAGTAAGTAGTTGCTATGAAATGCTCACCTTGATAAGAAAGTTTTGTTTCAAAAGTATCTTTTAATATAGAGCGTAATTGATGTTCTTTCATTTCTACTCTAATTCCTAAATCTACACGTGTTTGCTCCTGAGAAATATTTAGGGAACTGCACATTTCTTTTAACCAATCGGCTCCAGAGCGCCCAGTTGCTAATACTAGTTGCTTAGTTTGAACTGTTCCTTGATTTGTCTCTATTGTAAAATGATCTTCCTGTTTCAGAATATGTTGTACATCTATATGAAATTGGATCTTTATTTTCGTCAGTAAAAATTCATAGAGCTGCTGAAAAATGTTACTGGAAAGTGTAGTACCAAGATGTCTTACTTCTGTTGTTAGCATTTGTAAACCACACGCTTCAGCTCTCTTAGTGAGACTTGAATTTTCAGTAGAATATTTTGAAACCGAACTTCCACCAAACTGACATAGAATTTCATCTACTTCAGCCATGAGTTGTATAAAACCCTCTTTACCGACTTTTTTCTCAAGTTCTCCGCCAAATCCGTTTGTATAATTAAATTTCCCTTCAGATTTGCCTAAACCACCAAACCCGAAATATTTATCACATGTAGTACAATTGCACACTTTTCCTTCGTCTAAAGGACAATGGCGATCTTCTAGCGCTTTACCTTTATCAAGAATTAAAACTTTTTTGTTACTTTTAGCTAGTGAATAAGCCATAAAAATGCTACTTACTCCAGCGCCGATAATCGTAACATCATACATATTCTTCCACCTGCTAACGAATAGTTTGTTTTTTATTTTTCTAGTGTATAACAATTTTATGAAGTTAAGAAATAGCTTTTATTAATAAAGTGGGAGTTTTTGAACTTGATGCTTTATTAATTTCTACGAGTGGTGGAGTAAATACAAAAATTTTTATTTGAAAGAAAAAATAGTTTGAAAAATAACTATGTCATATGATTAATAACATCTTACATAGAAAAAAACAGACCTTTTAAGTGAAGAGGTCTGTTAATGATTTTAAATCTTATTTAGCAAACACATGGTTACCAATTACTGCTACTGTTTGACGTGTCGTAATCCACTTGTCTGTTGATGTTTTTGGATTGTAGAAATAAAGCCAGTCAGAATGTACTCCATTTGTGGAGATAGCCTCTTCTACAGCCATTTTTGCTTCTGCGCTTGCAGGCTGATTAATTCTTCCATCTGTAACAGGAGTAAATGCATATCCGTATTTAATAGGTTCATAAATAACGCCTGTTATTGTATTTGGAAAACCTTTTGCATTTACACGATTTAGTATAACTTTCGCTACTGCTACTTTTCCTTTATACGATTCGCCACCTGCTTCAGCAGTAACTAAGCGTGCCATTAAGTTTTTTTCTTTTTGTGAAATGGTTGAGTTGATTTTTAAATGTTGTCCTGTATAAAGCTTGTTTCCGACTGTATTGTTCATTTGTTTTATAGATTGGACAGTGACATTGTAACGCCTTGCTATCGTTTCTAATGAATCTCCCGGTTGTACTTGATAAATAATTTGTCCAGAAATGTTCGCTGGCTTGGCGTTTTGAGGAACAGTGATTTCATTTGATTTCACGGACCCTGGAATATGTAACTGTTCGCCAATAAAGGTTTGATCGTTTCCTTTATTATTAGCCTGTTTAATGGATTGTATTGAAACTCCGTATTGTTTACTAATGCCCCAAAGTGTATCGTTCTTTTTTACTGTATGAATGGTAGAAGCTTCAGCTGTGCTTTGACTACATACGAATGTAATTGCAGCTGCAGATAAAGGGATTATATGTTTTAGTTTTAGTAATTTCATTGTAAATCCTCCTAAGAAAAAATTAAGGTGAAACTATTAAGTAATGTAGTTTGAAATGTATATATGCGTAATATATTAATGTAAGTATATTAGCACATATAAAATAAATAATCACTATAAGTTTCATATTCGTGTAGTGTAGAGTCCGAATATGAAATATTGCATATGAAAATACATTGAAGTTCATATTTCTGATTACTATAATCTATTTAGTAGAAAGGGAATACGTTATAGAAATAAAATCATTATAGATTAATATAATAATTAATTATTAATAGGAGGATTAATGCAATGAAAATATTTCAAAAAATGTGTGCGTCAACTGTAATCATTACAGCACTTTTAGGAACAGGAGGTACTATCAATAGTGTACATGCTGATTCTATAGAACAGCAGATTAAATCAGGGATAGAACAAGAAACAGATAAGCAAATCATTGTAAAATTTAAAGCGGATTTGGATTTGCCATATGAAGATGGTATTGAAAAACAAATACAATCTCAAACGAATGATAAAGTAATAAAAGATCTTTTGACAGAATATCCAGATGTAACATTTACTCGTTTATTCACATCTGTAAGCCCGGAACAAATACAAAACCTTGAAGTGAAAGCACCTAATCATGTATCTACAAGTTTATTAAACTACTATATTCTTCAAAATCAAAATAGTGGGTATGAAGAAGAAATAGTAGATAAGTTAAAGGCATCTTCTTTAATAGAAGATGCATATATGAAGAGAAAAGAGAAAATAATGCCACCTGAAGTGCAATCATCAAGTGTAGCTCTTAATCCTAGTAACAATCCTAGATTTAAAAAGCAAGGTTATCTTGAAGCGGCCCCATACGGTATTAATGCGCCTTTCGCCTGGGAAATTCAAGGCGGTAATGGAAATGGTATCACTTTTGTTGATATGGAATACGGATGGCTATTAAATCATGAGGATTTATTACATCAAAATATTGAATTAATGTCTGGAAGAAATATAGATCAGCATGTCGGTCATGGGACGTCTGTACTAGGAATTGTATCCTCTGAGGACAATGAAGTCGGGAATATTGGGATTGCGCCAAAAGCGAAAGCAAAGGTTATCTCTCAAATAAGAGATAACGGACAGTATAATACGGCTGATGCAATATTAAGCGCTGTAAATCAGTTAGAAGCTGGGGATGTTTTATTGTTAGAGGCGCAAGCATCTTTCGATGGATATGGTGATAAATATTTACCTGTTGAAGTACAACCAGATATCTTTGATGCAATTCGTGCTGGTACAGATAAAGGGATTGTAATTATAGAGGCTGGAGCAAATGGGTGGAATGATTTAGACCAGTTCAAAGATAGAAAAGGTAAGCAAGTCTTAAATCGTAATAGTAAAGATTTTAAAGATTCGGGTGCAATTATGGTAGGCGCTGGCTCTTCATCTTTCCCTCATGAACGTATGTGGTTTTCGAATTATGGAAGCCGTATTGATGTGTACGGATGGGGAGAAAATGTAGATACAACTACAGCTGAACAAAGTAGAAGTGCTGTAAATCTTTATACTTCAAGCTTTAGCGGAACATCTAGTGCTTCGCCAATTATTGCTGGGGCAGCGACTTTAGTACAAAGCATTGCTAAAGAAAATTTAGGACAACCATATAGACCTAGTGAACTAAGAGCAATATTAAGCAACCAGAGCACAGGAACAAAATCTAAAGATCCATATGCAGATAAAATTGGTGTTTTACCAGATTTGAAGTCTATACTAGTAAACTTAGGCTATGAACAAAGAAAACCAAACGGTGGGAATGAATTACAAGTAACAGAAAATGAACCAAATAATGAGCCTAGACAGGCAAATAAAGTTAACTTTCATACACCGGTGAAAGGAACGCTACATAATAGTGATAGAGTAGATGTATTTACTTTCCAAATTGACTCGCCGGAAAATATTAATATTTCTTTACTAAATGAACAAAATATCGGAATGACATGGGTACTTCATCATGAATCAGATTTAAATAACTATGTAGCATATGGTGAAAATGAAGGCAATGTAGTTAAAGGAACTTATAATGCAAAGCCAGGTAAATATTATTTATACGTCTATAAATATGAGAATAAAGATGGTTCATACGTATTGAACATAAAATAAGTAAAAGGAACTTCAGATGAAGTTCCTTTAAATTTTTCTAATTTAGTATATGTGAATGATTTTTTAACTTTACTTCTATGCAATATTTCATATTGATGAAATGTTATTTATTTTTTCTGAACTAGCTTATATTATATTCAATAAGTTTGATATAAAAACAGAAAAAGAGAGGGATAATAATGAGCAATAAGAAGTTAATTTTGAAATTATTCATATGTAGTACAATATTTATCACATTTGTATTTGCTTTACATGATAAGCAAGTAGTTGCAGCTAGCTCTGTTAATGAGCTTGAAAATTGGTCGAAATGGATGCAACCTATACCTGATAATATCCCGTTAGCACGAATTTCAATTCCAGGAACACACGATAGTGGGACGTTCAAGTTGCAAAATCCGATTAAGCAAGTATGGGGAATGACGCAAGAATATGATTTTCGCTATCAAATGGACCATGGAGCTCGCATTTTTGATATAAGAGGAC
Source organism: Bacillus sp. EB V-12 (assembly GCF_056158125.1). NCBI lineage: Bacteria > Bacillati > Bacillota > Bacilli > Caryophanales > Bacillaceae > Bacillus > Bacillus sp. EB V-12. The sequence continues at coordinate 878,408 of NZ_JBUXJL010000001.1, forward strand.
GTTTAACAGATGATAATACGATAGTTCTTCATCATGGGCCATTATATCTTTATGTAACACTGCATGAATTCATAAACGAAGCGAAACAATTTTTAAGAGATAATCCGAGTGAAACGATTATTATGTCCTTAAAAAAAGAGTATGAGGATATGAAAGGGGCAGAAGATTCATTTAGTAGTACGTTTGAAAAAAATTATTTTGTTGATCCTATCTTTTTAAAAACAGAAGGAAATATAAAACTTGGAGATGCTCGTGGGAAAATTGTACTACTAAAAAGATATAGTGGTAGTAATGAATCTGGAGGATATAATAATTTTTATTGGCCGGATAATGAGACGTTTACCACAACTGTAAATCAAAATGTAAATGTAACAGTACAAGATAAATATAAAGTGAGTTATGATGAGAAAGTAAAATCTATTAAAGATACAATGAATGAAACGATGAACAATAGTGAGGATTTAAATCATCTATATATAAATTTTACAAGCTTGTCTTCTGGTGGTACAGCATGGAATAGTCCATATTACTATGCCTCTTATATAAATCCTGAAATTGCAAACCATATAAAACAAAAGAATCCTGCGAGAGTAGGCTGGGTAATTCAAGACTACATAAATGAAAAGTGGTCACCATTATTGTATCAAGAAGTTATAAGAGCGAATAAGTCATTAATAAAAGAATAAAGATGATGAGAGTGAGAAGCGATAAAATATATCGCTTCTTTTTATTTTTAAAGTGGATGAGTAAAAAAACACGAAAGTGGTTGGTCCGCTTTTTACAAACATCTATTATGATAAGAGAAGAAAGGTAGTATGTTATCAACGTTTTAAAGAGGAAGGTTTTTATGTAAGTTCTTTAATTAAAATAGATGGGTCTTAGAGAGGTGAAAAGACAATGAGTTTTGCAATTTCACTAGTCGTTATTATTGTAATTGTATCGCTATTTGGGACTGTACTAGTTGCAAGAAACGTGGAGGAGAATTACGGAAAGTCTACAAAGAGAAATGTGAAAAACTTATCAACTATTTATATTATCCTTCTTTTTGTACTACTTGTTGGAGTAACGTGGTATGCAGTAGTGATTTAATAGTTTTTAAAGAAAAAGGTTAATATTGTGTATGATGGAGGAAGATGATTTTGATAAAAAATGAACGTCACGTTTTAATTGTTTTTCCGCATCCAGATGATGAGTCATATTGCGTGGCGGGTACAATTTTAGCTTATGTCCAGCGGAATGTTCCTCTAACTTATGTTTGCTTAACGTTAGGTGAAATGGGGAGAGCGATGGGAAATCCTCCTTTTGCAACACGTGAATCATTATATGCTATAAGAGAGAAAGAACTAAAGAGGGCTACAAATATTTTAGGTATTAAAGATTTACGTATGATGGGATATCGTGATAAGACCCTTGAATTTGAAATTCCTGGAGAGTTAAGACGTGTAATACAAAAATGTGTAGAAGAATTGAATCCTTCATTGGTCATTTCTTTTTATCCGGGATATGCAGTTCATCCAGATCATGATGCAACAGGAGAAGCGGTGGCTGCGGCTTTAGCTACTATTCAGGAAAATAAAAGACCAACGTTTTATGCGGTAGCTTTTTCAAATAATCATGAAGTGGAAATAGGTCCGCCACATTTTAAAAATGAAGTGAAAGAATATGTTCCAAAAAAGCTAGAAGCATTGCAAGCACATGCATCACAGTTTACGACTAAAGTAACAGAACTAAAAAGAGAGTATGAAGATGGTGTACCGGAAACAGTCGAGTGGTTAGAAAGAGAACCGTTTTGGATATATTCATTCAAAGATAAAAATAAGTGATGCTACAGCTGAAGGTGATGAATATGTATTTTGTATATAAGAATCGAAAGGTTTTTTATAATATAGAAGGATCAGGTCCAGTCATATTGTTTTTACATGGGCTTGGAGGAAACGCAAATAATTGGTTATATCAAAGGCAATATTTTAAGGGAAAATGGACAGTGATCTCACTTGATTTACCAGGACATGGAAAATCTGGAGGGCTAGAAATTAACTTTAAAGAATATGTAAATGTTTTGTATGAGTTATGCAATTATTTAAAGTTACAAAAAGTAGTCATTTGTGGACTTTCAAAAGGGGCTAGAGTAGGTGTTGATTTTGCTATCCAATATCCAGAATGTGTTTCTAGCTTAATTATTGTAAATGCATTTCCCTATTTGGAGCCTGAGGATCGAAAGAAGCGGCTTGAAGTATATGATTTGCTTAGCTTACATGATAACGGGAAAAAATGGGCGGATACATTGTTGAAGGCGATGGGAGTAGCGAATAATGAAGTAATTGTCAGGGGATTTTATCAATCTTTACAGTTTATTAATCCGGTGCATATTCAAAGATTATTTGCTGAATTAGTAGATTATGATCAAAGACCATTTCTTTCGAATATTACATGTTCCGCTTTAATTATAAGAGGGGAAAATGATGATTTTGTCCCCGAGAAATATGTAAGAGAGTTTGAAAGCCGTTTGAAAAATACAACTTTTATTGAGTTTAAAAATAGTGGACACTTACCTTATTTAGAAAAGCCAAGTAGCTTTAATATGACAGTAGAAAGATTTTTAAATCATGTAATTAATTAATTAATTAATTAATTAATACTATTATTACAGTCAATACTGTTATTAGTGAGTAAAATATAGTTAGTTTTGAGAGGGGGCAACTATATGGAATGGAAACCAAATCGTGCAGATAAGACACCTGTATATAAACAAATTGCGGATTATATTGAAAGAGGCATTTCTTCAGGCGAATTTCCTTCTGATAGTAAGTTACCTTCTGAGCGTATGTTAGCAAAGAAATTACAGGTGAACCGGAGTACAATAGTAGCTGCGTATGAAGAATTAAAATCACTTGGAGTAGTAGAACGACAAAAGGGAAGCGGAACACGGGTCAATACAGATATATGGGGTGTCTCACATAAACGAATACCGAACTGGGGTAGGTACGTGGAGGATGGATCGTTCTTACCTAACGTACCACTCGTTCAACAAATTCGAACGGAAACACAAAAAGATGATTTAATTAATTTAGCAAGTGGTGAACTGTCACCAGAATTAATTCCAAGTGATAGATTTCGAACAATTTTGTCGGAGAAAACATTTATGGAAAACCTCGGCTATGACCATCCACTTGGAAATGAGATGTTGAGAAAAACAATTGCAGCACATGTTCAGCAATATAAACAAATTGAAGCAGATTCAAGCTCTATTCTTATTACGTCAGGAGCACAACAGGCGCTTAATCTTATCGTTCAATGTTTATTAAAACCTGGCGATGCGATTGCGATTGAAGATCCGTCATATTGTTTTTCGCTTCCAATGTTTAAATCGGCCGGTTTAAACATATTTCATTTACCTGTTGATGAGCATGGAATGAATCCAGATGACTTAATAGATTTGCACAAAAAGCATCGCATTCGTATGGTATTTTTGAATCCAGATTATCAAAATCCAACAGGTACTGTGCTTTCATTAGCGAGACGTAAAAAAATTTTAGAACTGTCTTCTGAGTTCGGTATACCAATTGTAGAAGATGATCCGTATAGTTTAATTTCTTTTAATGGAGAAGTGAACCCGACATTAAAATCAATGGACCAAAATGGAAATGTTCTTTATATAAGTTCATTATCAAAAATTGTTGCATCAGGATTACGTATTGGATGGATAATTGGTCCTACACGTGTAATTGAGCGTTTAGCAGATGCAAAGCAACAAGTTGATTTTGGCCATAGTGTATTTACGCAGTGGGTAGCAAATCAATTTTTAGAATCAAAGGATTTTCATACACATATTACGATACTTCGTGGACAATTGAAGCAAAGAAGAGATGAATTAATTGCAGAGCTTGAAGGAACATTGGGAGACCGAGTTGAATGTTTCGTGCCAGAGGGTGGAATACATGTATGGTGTAAAGTGAAAGGAAAGTTTGATGAATATCACTTATTAGGTGAATCTATACGGAATGGTGTCGCATTTGTTCCGGGCAGTGTTTTAGGTTCGAAAAATGAATATATACGATTTACGTTTGGTAGAGCGAATATAGAACAAATTCAACTTGGAATTAAACGGTTTGCCGACACGCTACATGAGATTTCATAATATGGATGTGTGATAGTGAAATGAGGGAAAGAAATGAAGTACGTGACGCTTTTACTTCAAGTAGGCGTGCTATATGTATTTAGCCTAGTGGGTACGTGGATTCAAGGAGTATTCCATCTATCAATGCCAGGAAGTTTAATAGGGATGTTAATGCTGTTCCTGCTCCTTTCCACTCGCATTTTACCGTTAAAATGGTTTGAGTTAGGTGCGGAAAAGTTAATCGTATTTTTACCGTTATTTTTAATCCCTTCGACAACAGGGCTGATGGAATACGGGTCTTTTCTTTTCAGTAAGGGGAGTATTATATTCCTTTTAGTAGTTGCAAGTACTGTAGTAACTTTGATTGTTTCAGGGTATATAAGTCAATTATTAATAACAACAAAAAAATAAAATCGACAAGGTGCACGATTCAAATGGTCTTAATTATTATTACTGTAGCAATTTATTTCTTGGCGACAAAGCTATATGAAAAATTTACGTTTGCATTTACGTTACCGGTGTTAACAGTTACGGCAATTATGATTTGTTTATTTTTCATTTTTGGTATTTCTCATCATGAGTATAGGGAAAATGGAGGAGACATTCTTTCAAGCTTATTGAGCCCTGCAATTGTAGCATTAGCCATACCTCTATTTAAAGAGCGAAAGATACTTATGAAAAATTTTTTATCGATACTTATTGGAGTAGTGATAGGTATAGTGGCTGTAACGAGTATGAATGTAGTGATTGGCGGAATTTTAAATATAGATAAGGAACTTATATTAACTACTTTACCACAGTTAGCAACGATGCCTATTGCCCTATCATTAGCGGATCAAATTGGTGGTATTCCATCTATGACTTCTAGTTTTGTAGTTGTTGCAGGAATAACAGGCGCTATGATCGGACCAACAGTACTTAAGTTTTTCAGTATAACAAGTACGATTGGAAAAGGAGTTGGAATGGGCTGTGCATCACATATTATCGGTGTGAGCCGTCTCGTGAAGGAAGGCGAGAAAGAGGCGACAATCGGTTCGGTGACGATGATTGTAACTGGAATACTCATTAGTATATTCATACCGTATGGAACGAAATTTATATTTTAAAATGTAATGGAGATGATGAAAATGACAACATGGTTTATAGTTACATTATTTATTTTTGGCGCTCTTAAAGTGCTAGTTTCTAGTATGCCCACTTCTGTTGTAGAATCAATTATTAGTAGATTTGAATTGCATCAAAAGCTTGAGGCGGAAAATACTTCTATATCGATAGATGGAAAAAATATAGAGGGAGAAATGAAACTACAAGTTATTCATGAATTTAATGAGGCTTTGTTTTTAGATAAACATTATTTCCCGCCGCAAGGAGAAGGGACACCAATAGTCATTGATACGAAGAAAGGGAATAAAGAGATTAGATTTTCTCTATATAGCTATGAGGAACATGTTGATGTCATTAAGCAATATAAGAAGAAAGTCGTTGCCTATCGTTTACGCTCTAAAAGCCTTCAAACATTGGCACCAGTAGCAATAACGGAAGAGTATGCTTAAGAAGGGACCTATAATGGTCTCTTTATTTTTTTATCCAATTATATACGTTCCAAATAAAAGAATGAAAAATCATATAACCAAATAAAGAATATGTATGGTTCCAATTCGCGCTATGTACAAATAAACCTAAACTTTCAGCAACCTGTTCAAAAAGGCTAGCACAAATACCGATTGAAATAATAAATAAAATTCTAGAAACTTTAGATAATTTTTTTGAAATGTGTATAAAGATAACTGTTAAAATCGGCAGTACGAACAATGTAAAAGCTATATTAACCGAAAATGTGGATGAGAAGGGCCTAGCCGGAAAGGAATATATTTGTTTATGAACAAAAAAGGCATCTAAGCAAGTTCCAATAATAGAAGAGAGAAAGATTGTAACTACTAATGCTAGAAACTCATTCTTCTTCTCGGAGGAGGACATTTTTCTTTGCGAGAATGGCGAGTTCAATTTTTTCGAGTGTTTTGCAGTAGTCTTCTGTAATTTGTCCATTTATATTTTCCTCCTTATCAACTAAGTAATTTACAACTTGCCAATCGGTAAACCAATCTTCACTGTCAACTTCGTCATGCTTCATATCTCGCCATGCATAGATGAGTGCAGGGCTGTATATGCGATAAGCGCCATTTCGTAACTGGCATTTCTTTATTCGGCGCTTATAAAACTCACGGGAAAAAGATTCATTTACACTTGAAAATAAATGGGGCCAGTAATCTTTCCTTGATCCTGTATGTGGATGGTGTTGAGCCCAGCTTATTATTTGAGATAAAACATGTGTATCTCGAAATAATAATGAGTACAATCTTTTTCCGATTAATATCCGTTCATGTAAGGAAGTGAAATGTTTCATTGTATCACCAAATAGTAATACTTTTTGTTTCTTATCATTTTCGTAGAATGGGAAAAGAATATGATTAAACTGAAAGAAATCAAAGAGTTTAAATCCAATACTATTTAGTACAGTCTTTTTAAATTGTACATTTTGAATCACTCTTTTTTCTAAGTAGTTTTGTTCATTAATAATAGTTGCAATCGCTAAAGTTTTTTTGTTACCTGTTTTCCAAAAATGGTTCCACATCGTTTCCATAAATGTAGAAACATTTAGGTGAGAAAGAAGGTGAAATAACTTTTGTGATCTCTTTACACTTTGTTCGTAAAGTAAAAATTGAGGGTATACATCTTGGAAAATAAGCCAATTCCCTCTTTCTAAAAAAGAAAAAAATATGAATTGATCTTTCTCTGATAAAATTCTCGTATATAAATCCCCCTTTAAATCAGTCATATTCCAACCGCCGTTACGTGATACCATATGTCCAAGCAGTGCCCAATGTATTTCTGGATATTGAATGTAAAATTGGTAGTATGCGCGTGTTCTTGTAACATTATTTTTATTTAGCTGTTCTGTTTGTATTTTTATTTTGTTGATGATGAGTTGTTCTTCTTTCGTTAATTTATACATGGTGTCAGAAGGAATAAGCTTGCTTTTTTGTTTTAATTCATTTTTTACGTCGAATAGGGAGAGAGGCAGTGCTTTGGAAGGTCCGTTATATGTATGATTTGAATTGCTTCGGTCCATTCCGTTACCTCCCTTTTTCATAAATTTAAACATGATTATTGGCTATGAATCATTCTATTTATTTTATTACGAGTATAAGAAATAAATGAGCGGTGTTTTTTTACAAGGAATTTATTTATCATGCAAACAGTATAAAAAATCTTACTGTTGTGAGGTGAAATGAAAAACAGAAACTATGTTTAATAGTTTCTGTTTTTTTATTTTGTCAATTAAATGTAACAAACGACGATTATGATTTGAATCAATTGAAAATAATTCAATAAATATTATTTAAATTGAGATGTTTCGTAGGAGGAAAAAGAATGTTAAATAAAATAATTTTAATTACTGGTGGGACAGGTTCGTGGGGGCATGAACTTATAAAACAACTATTAGAAAAATCACCGAAAGAAATTAGAATTTTTTCAAGAAATGAAACGGTTCAGTTTGAAATGCAGCAAAAGTATATAAATGATGATAGGTTAAAATTTATTATTGGAGATATTCGTGATAAAGATCAACTAGTCTATGCTTGCCAAGGTGTACATTATGTGTTCCATCTTGCAGCTTTAAAACATGTTCCAGTATGTGAGTATTATCCTTATGAAGCTATAAAAACCAATATACATGGTACGCAAAATGTAATTGAAGCCTCTATACAGATGCAAGTTGAAAAAGTTATATATGTTTCAACGGATAAAGCAGCCGATCCATCAAATACGTATGGGATGACAAAAGCAATTGGTGAAAAATTAATGGTTCATGCGAATATACAAACGAAGAAAACAAAATTCATTTGTGTTCGTGGTGGAAATGTTTTAGGAACGAGTGGAAGTGTAGTACCACTTTTTAAACAACAAATTAAAAGATCTTCACAAGTAGGGATTACCGATGCGAATATGACTAGATTTTTCTTAACAGTTGAAGATGCTGTTGGATTGTTATTTAAAGCAGTATATCAAGGTAGAGGCGGGGAAATCTTTGTTATGAAAATGCCGGCATGTAAAATAACAGATTTAGCAGAAATATTAATTGAAGATTCAAAAAAAGAAAATATTAAGGTGAAAGAGGTAGGGATAAGACCGGGTGAAAAATTAAGTGAAATGCTTCTATCTGAGGTAGAGAGTAAAACAAGTATAAGTTTTGATCAAAATTATTTTGTGGTACTACCGACGATTCCTATTGAAGGACTTCAAGAATATTATTCTAGCTATCCGCTAGTGGATGTGAAGAGTTTTAGTTCTCAACAAGACTTGCTTGCAAAACATGAGGTGAAACAAATGCTATTAAAAGGAGGGTTTTTGCGATGAAAAAAAATGCGAGCCTTTTAATAACTGGTGCAAATGGTTTCACAGGACGCCATGCTTGCCACTATTTTTTAGAGCAGGGCTTTCATGTAATTCCTATGTTTCAAAATCGTGCACATAGAGAAAAAATTAGAAATGGTATTACGTGTAATTTAACTAATAAGAGCGAAGTAATGAAGGTAATGAAACAAATAAAGCCAGACTACGTATTGCATTTAGCAGGAAGGAATTCGGTTATAGAATCTTGGACAGCTGCTCTTGAGTATATAGAGATTAATGTAATAGGAACGTTATATTTATTAGAAGCAATTAAGCAAGAAGCCTCGCATTGTAGAACATTAGTTATAGGATCTGCTTTGCAAGCAGATAGTATGAACGAAATAAAAATTTCAAATCCATATAGTTTAAGTAAAACGATGCAAGTCATTATTGCAGAGGCTTGGGGAGGATTAATGGATTCAAATATTATCATTGCAAAGCCCTCAAACTTAATTGGTCCAGGGGAATCGAATGGCATTTGTTCGATTCTCGCAAAGAAAATGATAGATATAGAATCAGGTAGAAGTAAAGCCATTATTGAAGTAAACAGTTTGAAAGATAGTAGAGATTTTCTAGATGTACGTGATGCGATTAAAGCGTATCATGTGTTATTACGAGATGGAATAAATGGAAAACAATATAATATCGGATCAGGAGTAAAACAATCTTTATTAAATGTACTAGAACAATATAAAGAATTAACACAGCTAAATTTTTTTATAGAGGAAACAGGGAAAAGTGGGAGCGACTCAAATGAGAGTTTAGCAATAGAGGAAATAAAAAGGTTAGGTTGGATCCCAGAAATTGAATTTCATCAATCATTAAAAGATGTACTTGAGTATGCGAAGTGTAGTGACATCTGCATGCAATGAAAAACAAAAAAGGGTGTAAGAAATATATGAATGATTATGAAATAATAGATAATCAAAATACGCTATTTCTTTCAATTGTTGATACGTTGGATTGGAGAGATGAAGAAGCGCATGTATTGCGTCTGTATGAGGCAATACATAAATATCAAGCGTATGTAGAAGAAAAAAGGGTTAATCAAATAAAGTCAGCATTAGAGACGGAAACTAGGTATGTGATTCAAATCTTTGCTCAATACGAGTGTAGTGAGTATGGAAATGATTTTTATGAACTCATTAACGATCTTTTACAAGATATAGAGGTGGAGTTAAAGATTTATATAAAAAATAATAAGTTTATTTACATTTAAAAGGTAAAGAGAAAGCTAGATTTTTAATAATAAAGGTGGGTATAAGTTATGAGCAAAACGATTCTTTTTACTGGGGGCGGTACAGCCGGACACGTTATGATTAATATTGTATTAATTCCTAAATTTATAGAGAAAGGCTGGAGAGTCGAGTATATTGGATCCAAAAATGGAATTGAAAAATCATTAGTGCAAAATGTTAAATACAATAGTGTTTCAACGGGAAAGCTTAGGAGATATTGGGATTGGGAGAATTTTAAAGATCCTTTTAAAATTATACGCGGTTGTTTACAAAGTTATAATTTAATTAAGAAAACAAAGCCTGACGTTATCTTTTCAGCAGGAGGATTTGTTTCAGTTCCTGTAGCTATAGGAGCATGGTTAAATCGTGTGCCTATAATTATACGTGAACCAGATAGCACATTAGGGCTTGCCAATAAAATAGCATTACCTTTTGCTACAAAGCTATGCACAACATTTCCTCAGACAGGAGAAAATGTAAGTAATGAGAAGAAGGTTTATGTAGGACCAATTGTAAGGGAAGAAATTGAGAAGGGTAACGTATTACGAGGAAGAAGATATTGTGAATTTCAGCAAGATAAACCAGTATTATTAATTATGGGTGGGAGTCAGGGTGCTAAGTGGATAAATGATATGGTAAGGGAATGTGTAGATACAATACTATTAAACTTTAATATTATTCATATATGTGGTAAAGGGAAGGTAGACCCATCTATTGGCATGGAGGGATATATGCAATTTGAATATATAGGCGACGAGTTGCCGCATATACTAAATATGGCAAGTGTTGTAGTTTCTAGAGCGGGTTCTACTGCTATTTCTGAATTGTTATTTTTGAAGAAACCGATGTTGCTTATCCCGTTAACTAACAGTTCTAGTAGGGGAGATCAAGTTTTAAATGCTGAATATTTTTCACGGCAAGGATATGCGGAAGTTATACTCCAAGACAGAGTAAGTACGAATACATTTATACATGCAGTAAATAAGTTGTATACAAATAAGGAGAAATATATTCAAAACATGAATGGATATAAGAAAACAAATGATGAGGGAATTCATCAAATAATAGATATAATAAATGAAGTGGTGAAGTAATAGAAATGTAAATAGAAAAACAAAAGGAAAGAAGGTATCTTCTTTCCTTTTTGCTATATTTGTTCTAATTAGTTATGTACTATGGGTGAATGCCGTTTTCTAATAGCTCAGTAAATGCATGAATATGGATAGGTTTACTGTAATAATAACCTTGAATAAACTGACATTTATTTTTTTGAAGGAAATTTACGTGCTCTTTCGTTTCTACACCTTCAGCAATGACAGACATTCCTAATGTATTTGCTAATGTGATGATCGTTTTAATAATTTCCATTCCATCATCACATGTTTCAGACATTGTAATAAATTCTCTCGGGATTTTTAACGTATCAATTGGATACAAAGGTAAGTAGGCTAGCGAAGAATAACCTGTACCAAAATCGTCGATAGAAATGTGAATCCCTAAACTTTTTAGTGTACGCAGTTTTATCAATGTTTCTCGCTCATCCATCATTGCAATTCGCTCTGTTAATTCAAGATCAAGAGAGCTTGCTGGTAAACCTGTATTTGTTAAAGTAGAAGAAATAGATTTTACAAAATCCTCTTGTTCAAATTCTTTAGCAGATAAATTTACACCTATTTTTAAATGTGAATATCCGAGTGCGTGCCAACGTTTCATTTGCTTGCAAGCCTGCTCTAATGTCCATTTACCTATTGAAATAATTTGTAGTGTTTCTTCTGCAATCGGAATAAACTCGTATGGAGAAATAATACCTAATTCAGGATGATTCCACCTAATTAAAGCTTCTGCACCGATAATTTTATTAGATTCACTATCAACTTGAGGTTGATACAAAAGGAACAATTCTTCATTTTGTAGTGCGTTTGGTAAATCTTTTTCTAATCGTAATCGTCTTTCAATTTTTTTAGCGATTACATCGTCATAAATAGAGACAGAATTAAGCTCTTTTGCTTTTGCATCATACATTGCAACATTAGCGTTTTTCAGAAGTGTAGCGGTATCGATTCCGGAATGTGGATAAATAGCGATACCGATACTCAGTGATAAAGTTAATTTATGCTCATGTATGATAAATGATTTTTTCATGCATTCAAATAATTGGTTACATAATTGGAATAAGTAATCTTCGTCAGTATAGTTTTCAATTATGATTGTAAATTCATCGCCACCGATTCTTGAAAGATGAGTATGTGATGGAAGACATGATTGGAATCGCTTTGCTACTTCTTCTAAAATGTAATCTCCTGACGAATGTCCAAGTGTATCGTTAATTGCTTTAAAGCGATCTAAATCTAAATATAATAATGCAAACTCGCTTTCTGTTATTTTAGCATTTTTTATAACTCTCTTTAATTTCTTATGGAAAAAGGCACGGTTCCCAATTTTCGTTACAGTGTCATGGAATGCTAAATATTTTATTTCTTCTTGCTGTTTTTTTAGTGCAGTAATATCTTTCACCATAATATAGCTTCCTGAAATTTGTCCGTCTATTATAATAGGAATGATTGTAACGTATAAAAAATAAGTAAAGCCATCTTTATATTGAGAACTAAGTTGTAAGAATGCCGATTCTTGTTGTTTCACTTTTTCTAATGCCAATGCTAGCTTATGCTTATCTTCATCTAAAATGATCGAAAAACAAGTTTCGCCTAGTAACTCATCCGTTGGTGCCCCAAGTAGTACACTCCCAGCCTTATTTACATTTAAGAATGTTCCATTTAAATCAATGGTGAAAATAGGGTCAGGATGATATTCATATAATGATTTAAACTTTTGTTGTTTTTGAGAAAGAGCCTCTGATTTATGAACTAAATCAGACGTCCGTACAGTAACTTTTTCTTCTAGTTGGGCATTAAATGCCTGTAAACGTTTTGTTAAGGAATTGTTTTGCATACGTACGATAGAATGACGAATGAGTACGAAAATAAAAGTAATACAATTCCCTGTAATGAGAGTTGAAGATGATGTTTGTTCTTTTAATGTAAACCCGATTAGTATTGCAACAGCAAGATAGGGAAATACAACTAAAGCTTTTTTTCCTATTATAGGGTTTACAATGAAATAATTTTTATGGCTATTATGATCTTCTGAAATAGAGCCAGCTATTGCAATAAGTAATATAGGTATTCTATATAAAAGACGTAATAATATTATCGTTTCAGTTGATAAGTGGTTATTTAAGTAAAAATAAATATAGTTAAAAGTTGCAGAACTTATTAATACAAAAATAAAGATATAAATTTTCCGTTTGGAATTAAAAATTGTTGGACGGAAAAAGAGACTAACACCTAGCAGTAGAAATAATAAATCTGCAATTGGATATAAAAATGAAAGGAAAACATCTCCTAGTGAAAGAGCGAATATATTTAAATTTGGTTGATTAAATAAATACCATTCTAATGTAAATATGGAAGTAAGCACTATGCATATATCACAAATAAAGAACGCTTTTTCCCATTTATTGCATTCCTTTAAGATTTTATAGCAGAAAGCGATAAGACAGAAAAATAGAAAAAACATGTAAAATACATCAGAAATAGTAAAACGATCTATTGGAATTTCGAAGAAGCTATCTTGATATGTATATACTATTTTCCCTAATAAAAAACTACCAATTGCTATTGTAATACATATCCAAAATGGATTTGAACTGACTTTTTTAGAATATATAGAGTAAATCAGTGATACAAATGTAATAGCTTCGATGATAAGTGAAGCGAAGCGTACATCTGAATTTGAAAAATGAGTAGGGAACAGATAGAAAAACATAAAATAGATTGAATAGCATATTAATGTTCCGATTAATATACATAATTGTAAATTTTTATTTAATTTCAATGAAATCACCTTCTTTAATTATGCACTATGTTCGTTATATCTATACATAATAATATTATTTAAGAATTGTATCAGATTTCCTTATAAAAATCATGTTTATAAGGAAAGTGTTAAAGAGTGTAAGTATTCTTAAGGTTGAAAAAATATTGCGGTTGATAGTATAGACTGTATCAAGACTTTAAATAGAAATTGTATATTTAGTCATCCTTTGAATTGTAAAGTTTTTTTAGTGATTTGTAAGTGGAGATGCAAAATTGCATATAAAATGATGAGTATCTTTTTTGGTGAGCTTTTTATTTTTAATCTAAAAATTAATATTTGTGAAAATGTTGAGAAAAGATATAAAATAAGAACGTGTATTCTTACAGAGTGGAATAGTATTGCCACTAAATAGGGAGGCTTTTTTATGATATATCGAATTAAAGATGCAGAAATATACTATGAAATTGTGGGAGAGGGTAAACCGGTCATTATCATACATGGCTGCGCCCCTGACCATAGGTTAATGATGAAATGTATGGAATCAGTATTTCAGAAATATGAAGGTTATAAGCGAATATATATTGATTTACCTGGAATGGGAAAATCGAATGCTCCAAATTGGATAAATAGTTCAGATCGTATAGTAGAAGTGCTTATCACATTTATTGAGGAAATCATTTCTACTGAAAAATTTTTATTGGTAGGAGAATCATATGGAGGCTATTTAGCCAAAGGTATACTTACAAAGATGTTTGAGAGAGTTAGCGGATTATTATTAGTATGTCCTGTTGTTGTAGCGGAGCCAGAAAAAAGGATTCTTCCAGATAAACAGGTAATTGTACAAGATCAGGAATTTTTAAATACGCTCACTTCCGCAGAAAGAGAGGGGTTTTGTGAGTTAGCTGTAATAGCAAATGAATATACATATAAGCGATTTAAAGAAGAAATTAAGCCTGGGTTAGATGTTGCTAATTATGAATTTATTGAAAGGTTGCAAAAGAATTACTCTCTTGCTATGGATTTTCAGCATGAAAAATATGAAAATCCCGTTCTTTTACTGACTGGAAGACAAGATATATCAGTAGGTTATCAAAATATTATAGAAATTATTGAAGAATATCCAAGGGCAACATTAGCAGTGTTAGATATGGCAGGGCATAATTTACAAATTGAGCAGCCTGAATTATTTGAGAGTTTAGTAGGAGAATGGATTAGACGAACAAATCAGCACAGTTTATAAAGTATTTTAGTATTACCCCTAAGTGTTGAAATGGGATAAATGAACGTGATTTATTAACTTATCTCGCTATTTGCCGGGCAGCCCGATTAGTGAGGGCTGATTAAAGTTTCACTTTATAAAAAATTTTAAGGAGAAATTATGAGCACATATATTTATATGGTTAGACATGGTGAATCACCAAAACTAGAAGGAAATGAAAGAATGCGTGGATTAACTGAGAGGGGACATATGGATGCCCGTGGAGTAACTGACATATTAAAAGCGGAGAGGATTGATACTTTTATTTCCAGTCCTTATAATCGGGCTATGCTAACGATAGAGGAGTCAGCTAATTTCCATGAAAAAGAAATAGTAGTATATGAAAATCTTAAAGAGTGTATGTTTTCAAGTGAGGATCAGGTTATATCAGACAAGGAGGTGTATCCACTTGTACAGAAGATGTTCTCTAATCCGGACTTTGCACGAACGGAAGGAGAGTCATATGCAGATTGCCAGAGAAGAGTAGTGAAAGTATTAAAAGAAATCTTAATGGATTTTCGAGGATGCAAAATTGTAATTGGTACACATGGGCTTGTTATGACATTAATGATGAACTATTTTGATAAACAATATGGTTTTGAATTTTTAATGAATACGTCAAAACCGGATATATATAAGATGGAGTTTAAAGAAGAACAATTAATGAATATAAAGAGATTATGGAAAGCGGAATAAAATTAGTTGCATGGATTTTGTTGTAAAAGTTACTTTTATAGCAAAGTCTTTTTTTGAATAGAAAGCATCTTTATCAACTATTTTTAGAATGTTAAATCAATAAGTAATTATTCAGTATTTGAATAAATTATTGGGAAATTGGTTTAGGGAAACAATTTTAAATGTGTCAAAACTCCAAACGTTGGATTTATATTCAATAGGAGAAAAAGATGTAGAATTTTGTCTTACAGTCCCCGTTTACTTTTCATTTCATTACATATAGGCTTTGTGGTGTAAGGGAGGACATTACCTTTACGCAAAATCTATAAGGAGGTCATTGTAATGAAACAGATTAAAAAGTTTGCGGGAGTTGCTTTAGCGGGGACGATTGGATTAAGTGGACTACTGTTTTTAGAACCAAGTGTAAGCGTTGCGGAAGCACAGCAAGTGAAAGTAGAAAATTTCAATACAATTGATGTAACGATGAATCTAAATGAATTGTATGTATTAAGTGGCAGAAGCATTGATATTCTTTCTGGAGATAAAGAAGCAATTCAGGTAAATAAATACACAATTAGTTTTAATAAACCTGGGAAGTATGTGATTAAAGTAAATGGCTGTATTTATGATGATGTATATACTTTTATTGTAAATGAGTAGTATATATTCTTAAATTGCGAGATAAAAGCAGAAACACCCTATTTGCGATGAGAGTCGTAAATAGGGTGGATTTATTTGTATTAAGCTGTACTTTAAATATGTTCGCTAATTTTCTTTTTGCCATGTAAAGTATGTAAAAGTGTTTGAAACATCTTAAATGATTGCTGAAAGATTGGACTTTGAATAAAGGTGTACAGAAAAGTTACGATGAAAACAGGACCTCCTAGCATAAATCCAATAACTAGTACAATACATTCTACTATGATTCTAGCACGGCTAATAGAAAGTCCTGTTTTGTCTGAAATAGTAAGCATGAATCCATCACGGGGTCCAGCGCCAATCCCAGCCGCAACGTACATACCTCCCCCGATACCTGTAATGGCAATACCAGAAAATAAAATGAGTAAGTTTATCCATAAATAATTACTAGCGTCTGGAAGCATGTTTGATTGTAAGAAAAAGTCCATAATGGGACCGATAAGTAGTGCATTCAAAAATGTCCCCACATTTATATATTTTCGATCTACTAGTAAAGATATTAGAACGAGACATAACCCACATATGACACTCCACGTACCGATGGTCCATCCAAACTTTTGGTAGAGAGCCATATTTAAAACTTCCCAAGGGTGCAAGCCGAGAAATTTAACTTTGACTGCAAGAGCGTTTCCAAGGCCAAAGAAAATTAATCCTAAGAAAAAAAGAAAATAGCGAAAGAGAGTTAGCCTCATCTTTACAACCTCCCATATTTTATAATTATGTATGTTACCTGTTACAGTTTTAATGTACAAATATTATGTCTTTTTATCATTCGTTTAAAAGTGTTAACTATGTAAATGAAATATACATCTTCACAGTCAAAAAAGTTAAAATATTTCGTTTTAAGGATTATAATGGAGGGAGAAACATAAAAGGGAGTGAATGAACTTGAAACAAGAACTTATTGAAAGATTTACGAGATATGTAAAAATTGATACGCAATCAAATGAAGAAAGTCATACAGTACCAACAACACCAGGACAAATTGAGTTTGGTAAGTTATTAGTGGAAGAGCTAAAAGAAATTGGTTTAACAGAAGTAACGATGGATGATAATGGCTATGTAATGGCAACACTTCCAGCTAATACGGACAAGGATGTTCCTGTAATCGGATTTTTAGCCCATTTAGATACGGCAACAGACTTTACAGGGAAAAACGTCAAACCACAAATTCATGAAAATTTTGATGGTAATGCAATTACGTTAAATGAAGAGCTAAATGTTGTGTTAACACCAGAGCAGTTCCCGGAATTACCATCATATAAAGGACATACCATTATTACAACTGATGGTACAACACTTCTAGGAGCAGATGATAAAGCTGGTCTTACAGAAATTATGGTTGCAATGAACCATTTAATACATAATCCGCAAATTAAGCACGGGAAAATAAGAGTAGCATTTACACCGGATGAAGAAATTGGTCGTGGGCCAGCGCATTTTGATGTAGAAGCGTTTGGTGCATCATTCGCTTATACGATGGATGGAGGTCCATTAGGTGGTTTAGAGTATGAAAGTTTTAATGCTGCAGGTGCTAAGTTAACGTTTAACGGAACGAATACACATCCTGGAACAGCGAAAAATAAAATGCGCAATGCTACTAAACTTGCTATGGAGTTTAATGGGTATTTACCAGTAGAAGAGGCGCCAGAATATACAGAAGGCTATGAAGGATTCTATCATTTACTTTCTTTAAATGGTGATGTTGAGCAAAGTAAAGCGTATTATATTATTCGAGACTTTGATCGTGAAAATTTTGAGGCACGTAAAAATAACGTTAAAAATATTGTGAAGACTATGCAAGAAAAATATGGCGAAGATGCAGTCGTTTTAGAAATGAATGATCAATACTATAACATGCTTGAAAAAATTGAACCGGTAAGAGAAATTGTTGATATTGCATATGAAGCAATGAAAAGTTTAGACATTGAACCAAATATTCATCCGATTCGCGGAGGCACAGATGGATCACAATTATCATATATGGGATTACCGACGCCGAATATTTTCACTGGTGGTGAAAACTATCACGGTAAATTTGAGTATGTTTCGGTAGATACTATGGAAAAAGCCGTTCAAGTCATTGTGGAAATTGCAAGACGTTTTGAGGAGCAAGCTTAAAAAAGAACCAAGTAGTACGAATGTGCTACTTGGTTCTTTTAATATAGTACTCGCCACAAATAAAAAGTCGCATAAGACTCCCAATTAGCCCAGTTTGCCGCGAAATCTTTTATTTCATTTTTTGTCGGTTTATTTTCGGAACCTGTTATAAATTTAATTGCATTATGCAGACCAACATCATCAATTGGAAAAGCCGAAGGAAATCTTAAACAACGCATTAAAACATAGTTGGCAGTCCATGGTCCTATACCATGGATAGCAGTTAATTGTTTCTCAGCAACCTTTACATCTTGTGTTTGCAGTAAATCCTCTTTTGATAATTTTCTCTCTGTAATAAGCTTCGCAATACCGATTAAATATTCACATTTTCTAGTCGTCATTTTTAATTGTTGAAGATTTTCTACATGTAGATTTGCAATTGTTTCAGGTGATGGGAATATCCAATGTTTTCTACCGTCCCATTCTACATAACTTCCAAATTGCTCAACTAATCTCCTTTTTAGCGTATAAGCATATGTTAGGTTAATTTGTTGACCGATAATTCCCCAGGAAAGTGCCTCAAATAAGTCTGGAATGCCTAAAGTACGAAGGCCATAATATTGTTCAATTGGTCCTTGAAGGAGTAAATCATGTTTAGCTAATGTATAAAATGGGGCTAAATCAGTAGTTAAATCAAACCATTCTTTTACATAGTTAACTACAGCTTCACGTATCGATTTTTCAGATGTATATGGTTCTTCTAAACAACGTATTTGAATATTTCCATCTGTATTCACACTAATTTCAACTAAAGGATTTACATCTTGAACAGGGATAACTTTATAAATTTTGTTATCTTCAATATGGAACATACATTCATTGTTAGAACGTGATAGATAACGTAAATTTTCTTGGAAACAAAATTCTTTTGGAACTGCTATAGATAATGCGCTATTATATTCTGTTGTCATATGAATTCCACCTGCAACTTTTCTAATGTAAGCAATTTTTTCTTCATTTCTAATCCGCCCCTAAATCCGGTTAGTTTCCCATTCTTCCCAATAACGCGGTGACAAGGAATGGTAATAAGAAGAGGGTTAGCAGCAATAGCAGAAGCAACGGCGCGCACAGCTTTAGGTTTTTGAATTCTTTCAGCAATTTCTGTATAAGAATATGTCTTTCCATAAGGAATTTCACGTACCGTATTCCAAACAGATAATTGAAAATTAGTTCCATAAGCATCGATAGGAAATGTGAAAGTTTCTCGCTTGTTTTCTAAATACTCGATAACTTCTTGCGTATATATTTGCAAGTAATCTGGACTATGGGTCAATATATGTTGGGGCAGTTTTTTTCTAGCCCATATATTTAATTCTTCAAAGTTTTCGTCTTGTGATCCAATGAAACATAGTCCATTTTCAGTTGCAGCAATATGAAATCGCCAATTTTTATGTGTAAGTAGCGTCCAATATATATAATTATTTTTGTAGGAATTCATTATCGTATCCCTCTTTCATTTCGTTCTTTTTTCGATATTCAGTAGGAGTAAATCCGGTTTTCTTTTTAAATAAAGTAGCGAAATACTCTGGGTTTTCTATCCCGACAGCAGTACTAATTTCTTTAATAGATTGATTTGTTTGTAAAAGGTATTCGGTTGCTTTAAGAACCCTGAATTGTTGTATATATTCTATAGGAGTTAACCCTATTATTCTTTTGAAAGTACGTTGTAAATGAAAAGGGCTACCGTGACACATTTCCGCAAGCATGTCGAGAGTTAAGGATTCGTCATAATGCTTTTCGATATAGTCTTTAATTTGTTCTACCCACTCTTCATTAGGTAAAGTGATCCCATTTGGCTTACAACGTTTGCACGGGCGAAAGTTCTCACTTAATGCTTGCTCTGCATGATGAAAAATTCGTACATTGTTTCTATTCGGTATTCTTGATTTGCATGATGGTCTGCAAAAGATTCCAGTTGATTTCACAGCATAAAAGAATTTGCTATCATAGGAAGAATCATTATGAATAATTGCTTGCCAATACTCATTTGTTAATGTAACTCCTTCATTGTGCATAGAACATCACCTCTGAAATTAGTATAACCTGAATAAAGTGCGTATGTATGTATTCATAAATGTAAGAGCAAGATTACAAAGGTGAAAATATTGGATGGCGTTTAGATTATTTTGTTGTTTCGGAACGAATGAAAGACCAAATAACAGAAGCGAAAATTAATAGTGAAGTAATGGGGTCAGACCATTGTCCAGTTGAATTACATATAAATTTCTAAAAAAAAGAAGTATCTCCCTAATATTAGGGAGATACTTCTTTTTTTAATTCAGTTTGTTAAAATTTTTCAAATCATTCTTGAAATAATTTCATATTAAATATATACTTAGTAACGATAATCATTATCAGTGAAAATGATTATCAAGTGATGAAGGCGTAAAAGAATTATAGTCTAGGGGAAGTGAACGGGAATGAGTTCTGGATAAAATTATTAATCTAATGAAATATATATATGGGACAAGGTTCATATAGTTAAATTTTATTGAGAATATAGTTTGAAAATTCGAGAGGAGACATATAAAGATGAACAAGAAATTATTTACTTTAGGGATGGTTACAGTTTTAAGTGTAGGTTTAGCGGCATGTAATAGTGCGGATAAAACTTCAGGCGAGCAAAAACAACAGACAAAAGCTACGGAAACGAAAAAAGATGAAAAACGAAAAATCACATATTTAGGTAAAGAGTATACAGTGCCAGCAAAAGTAGATAAAATTGCGACAGCTAGTTTAGAGTCAATGGAAGATGCGGCAGTACTTGGAATTAAACCAGTTGGTGCCATTACTGTAGGTGGTAAATTACCAAAATATCTTGAAAAAGAGTTAGAAGGTGCTAAATCTGTTGGTGAGAAAATGCAACCCAATTTCGAAACATTACTACAATTAAAACCAGATGTTATTACATCGAGTACGAAATTCCCAGCAGAAACAGCTGAAAAGTTTACGAAAGTAGCTCCTACATTCCCGGTATCACACGTTTCAACAAATTGGGAAGATAACTTAAAGTTAATGGGAGAATTAACTGGTAAAAAAGATAAAGCAGAAAAAATTATTAAGGATTACAATTCGGACGCTGAAAAAGCAAAAGCAAAACTAGGAGATAAGTTAAAAGATAAAAAAGTACTTGTCATAAGACTAAGAGCAAATGAATTATTCCTATATCCAGAAGGAGTATACTTCAACCCTGTAATTTATAAAGATCTTGGACTAACTGCTCCAGAACAATTGAAAACTGTAAAAGCACAAGAGAAAATTTCATTTGAAAAACTTGCTGAACTTAACCCAGATTATATTTTCTTACAATATGAGGCAAGTGAAAATAAAAACCCGAAAGTGTTAGAAGAAATTGAAAGTAATCCAATTTGGCAAAGTATGAATGCTGCGAAGGAAAAGAAAGTATTTGTAAATGTTGTAGATCCAATGGCACAAGGTGGTACAGCTTGGAGTAAAACAGCATTCTTAAAAGAAGCCGTGAAAAATTTATCTAAATAATACAATAAGTAAGGTGCGTTGAATGATATGCAGAAAACAAATGCAGTACCAGTAACTATATTATGTATAGCACCCATACTCATCTTATTTACAATTATACTTTCGATTTTGTATGGGGCAAAAAGTATTGACGCTGAAACAGTGTGGAACGCATTATTTCATTTTGATTCAAGCGATGTAAATCATAATATTATTATTACTTCACGTTTACCAAGGGTAGTTGCAGCTCTTTTAGTCGGAGCATTTCTAGCCATATCAGGAGCACTTATGCAGGGGATGACAAGAAACTATCTTGCATCCCCTTCTATTATGGGTGTGACGGATGGCGCTGCCTTTGTTATTACACTTAGCATGATTTTTCTTCCGGGAATGTCATCAATTGGTATGGTTGTATGTTCAATGATTGGTTCTGCACTAGGAGCCGGTATCGTATTTGGTTTTGGTTCGCTCCTTCAAAATGGCTTATCACCAGTTAGGTTAGCGATTATAGGAACAGTTATTGGAACATTTTTAAGTAGTGTATCGGCTGCAATGGCTTCGTATTTCCAAATTTCTCAAAATGTTAGTTTTTGGTTTAATGCAAAGTTAGATCAAGTAGATCCTAATATCATTAAAATCACGATACCGTTTGGGATAATTGGAATAATTTTAGCATTGTTAATATCAAAATCAATTACCATTCTTTCATTAGGCGAAGAGGTTTCTATTAATTTAGGGCAACGTACAAAACTAGTTAAAGCGATGGCAATTTTATCGGTAATTTTCTTAACAGGAACAGCAGTTGCTTTAGTGGGGAAAGTTGGTTTTGTAGGTTTAATTATTCCGCACATTACGCGCTTTATAATTGGGGTAGATTATAAGTGGATTTTGCCATGTGCAGGTGTTATTGGTGGCGTTTTCTTAGCGTTATGTGACGTTTTGAGTAGATTTGTAAACTATCCATTTGAAACACCTATTGGAGTCGTTACCTCTTTAATTGGAATTCCTTTCTTCCTTTATTTAATCCGTACTAGAGGAGGAGAGAGACATGCTTAAAAGTTCAAGTCAACGTTTCGGAATGACGATGGGGATTATTATATTTTTAATACTATGTGCTATTTATATTAGTTTAACAAATGGTACGTTCGACATTACGATTACAGATGTATTTAAAACACTGTTTAGAATTGATCCAGTACCAGAACATGATTTAGTTATTTTTGAGTTTCGTCTTCCGCGTATCGTAATTGCTGGATTAGTAGGATTAGGCCTTGGTGTTGCAGGTGCTGTTATTCAAGGGATTACGAGAAATGGATTGGCGGACCCAGGTATTTTAGGCGTAAATGCCGGAGCGGGAACAGCGATTGTCATTTTTATGTTTTTCTTTCAAGGACAATTAAAAAGCACAGACTGGGTTTCTATTATGATGATGCCAATGTTTGGTTTAGTAGGCGGATTAGGTGCAGCTATCATCATTTATCTGTTTTCTTGGAAAAACGGTAAATTAGATTCGCAGCGACTTTTATTAACAGGGATTGCAATTGGATCGGGATTTGGAGCTTTTTCTATGTACTTATCACTCAAAATGAAGTCAACTGATTTCGAGATGGCTGCAGTGTGGGTGTCTGGAAGCATATATAGTGCGAACTGGAAGTATATTGTGGCTATGTTACCATGGCTTATTATCTTAATTCCACTTATACAAAAGAAAGCTTATTTATTAGATTTATTCCAATTGGAAGAAACGAGTATTACAAGTTTAGGTGTTTCAGTAGAAAGAGAGAAATCGATTTTATTATTAAGCAGTATCGGGCTTGTGAGTGCATGTGTTGCTGTTTCAGGGAGTATCGGTTTTATTGGCTTAATGGCACCGCATATAGCGAAAAGACTTGTCGGTATTCAACATAAGTATATAATTCCTACGTGCGGCGTAATCGGAATGTTTCTTGTAATTGCCTCAGACTTTATTGCAAAAACAGTTTTCACACCTGTAGAGTTACCAGTTGGAATCGTTATTTCTATTGTCGGTGTACCGTATTTCTTATATTTACTTTATAAGGCGAAAGCGTAAGAGGAGGAATAAAAGTGAGTATTTTAAGTGCAAAAAATTTAGAAACAAGTTATGAAAAGCTTACAGTGTTTCGCGATTTAAATGTGGAAATACAAGAAGGAAAAGTAACGACAATTATAGGGCCAAACGGTTGCGGTAAATCGACATTGTTAAAAACAATGGGAAGAATTTTAAAACAAAAAAGCGGAAAAGTATACTTGCAAGGGCAAGATTTACATACAATTTCAACGAAAGAAATTGCGAAGCAGTTAGCTTTACTCCCGCAAACTCCAATTGCACCAGGTGAACTTAAAGTGGAAGAATTAATTTCTTATGGACGCTATCCACATCGAAATAACGTAAATAAGTTAACCACAAAAGATAAAGAAATGATTGATTGGGCATTAAATATAACGAAAACTTCTGAATTTCGAACGAGACAAATTGCAAATTTATCAGGTGGTCAAAGACAAAAGGTATGGCTAGCGATGGCATTAGCACAAGAGACAGAAGTGTTGCTATTAGATGAGCCAACTACATACCTTGATATGTCTCATCAATTAGATGTATTACAAATTGTGGAGAAGTTAAATAAAGAACATAATTGTACGGTTGTTATGGTATTACATGATATTAACCATGCAGCAAGATTTTCAGATGAAATTATTGCAATGAAGGAAGGAGAAATTGTTACAACTGGTAGCCCGGAAGAAATCATTACAAATGAAGTGTTAAAAGAAGTATTTCATATTGATGCACGTGTCATGATTGATCCGTATAACGGGGCTCCTGTTTGTTTCGGTTATGATAGCGTTGTATCTGAAGAAGAAAAAATCGAAATATATGTAACAAGTTAAAAAAGAGGGGGAATAGGGTGAATACTACAGTTGAAAAACAGCAGATTATAACATCTAATAC
The DNA here is from genome assembly GCF_056158125.1 of Bacillus sp. EB V-12. Classification (NCBI taxonomy): domain Bacteria; kingdom Bacillati; phylum Bacillota; class Bacilli; order Caryophanales; family Bacillaceae; genus Bacillus; species Bacillus sp. EB V-12. The sequence goes on from NZ_JBUXJL010000001.1 coordinate 903,331, forward strand.
AGAGCAGTGGAAAATGTATTCAAAATTAGAAGGTAAGGAATATCAAATTCATATTTCAAAGCCGAGGCAACCAGCACCGGATTCAGGATATCCTGTCATTTACGTATTAGATGGCAATGCCTTTTTTCAAACATTTCATGAAGCAGTTAAAATACAATCAGTAAGAGCGGAAAAAACCGGTGTTTCACCAGCTATTATAGTAGGAGTGGGTTATCCAATTGAAGGCGCATTTTCAGGGGAAGAAAGGTGCTATGATTTTACGCCTAGCGTAATTTCAAAAGATGCCCCTTTAAAACCAGACGGTAAACCGTGGCCTAAAACAGGAGGAGCACATAATTTCTATACTTTTATTGAAGAAGAACTGAAACCACAAATTGAAAAGAATTTTGAGATTGATAAAAGTAAGCAAACGTTATTTGGACATTCTTTAGGTGGACTATTTGCTCTTTATATACTATTTACAAACTTAAATGCTTTTCAAAATTATTTTATTAGTAGTCCATCTATATGGTGGAATAATAAATCCGTACTTGAAAAAGAAGAGAACCTTATACATGAATTAAACAATGCTAAGTTTGAAACAGGAGTGTTCCTTACAGTTGGGTCACTAGAACGAGAGCATATGGTTGTAGGTGCAAATGAATTATCAGAGCGCCTTCTCCAAGTAAACCACGATAAACTTAAATTTAAGTTTTATGAAGCTGAAGGGGAGAATCATGCATCTGTTGTGCCGACGTCTTTAAGTAAAGGATTGAGGTTTATTAGTTACGTATAGGAAAAAAGGTTATGGATAAAACATTCCATAACCTTTTTTAATATGTAGAATTGTCCTTTTCGAAAGTTTTGTTTCAACTTTTCGTCTAAAGAGACAAAAAGTTGTCACAAATCGGTCACAATTAGCATAAACATAAAATAGACGAAATGAACTTATTTCCAAAAAGGCTTGGTTTATTTCAATCATGATTCGTAGAGTTGAAAAAGCATGGATTAAAAGTTCACTATATTCCCAAGGAGGTAGATCGTATGAAAACAATTCTTGCTATCGCTGGACTTATTTGGGTTTTATCGCATGGCATCCCAATTTATGAAGGAGAACAAATTCGCAGTGCTCTGAATAAAAATTTTAATGAATATCATATCATTAATCGGCAAGATAATGTTGTGACAGTTCGAGTGAATGATTGTTTTCATACGGTAACCGTTGAAGGAACTTCAGTAGTGAATGATACAAAAGTATGTGATCAGCAATAATTATATATGGAAAGAAAAATTCTAGGGTTAAATATCTGAAAATTAAAATTAAAAAATTATAGACGAAGAATAAGCGGGGGCGGTTAATCCCCGCTTATTCTTGTTTCACTTTATTGAATTTTGATGAGAGATATAATGATTTTGTGACAAAAAGGAAAGGGTATACTGAAAATTGAGATTAAGAAGCTAAGGAGTTGTTAAGAATAATCATAAAGTGTAAATATACTCTTATGGGGTATCATGCGTAGATATTTAATGCTATAATTGGTATACTCATAAAAAACAATTGTTTTATTGAATGAAGAGAAACTTTAAGAAGGTGATAATATGGATCATAAAGAGCATGAAGCAGTAACACATAGATCAGAAAAAGAAAAAGAACAGATTATAAATAGATTAAAGAGAATTGAAGGACAGGTCCGCGGTATTCAAAATATGATTGAAAATGATCGTTATTGCGTGGATATTTTAGTGCAAATTTCAGCGATTAATGCAGCGATGAAAAAAGTAGGAATGGGTGTATTAAAAAACCATACAAGTCATTGTGTTTCAGGTGCTATTAAAGATGGCAATGGTGACGAAGCAATTGAAGAATTAATGACTGTATTTGAACGTTTTTCAAAAGCGTAAAAACAAGCTAGTATGTCACTGGCTTGTTTTTTTGTTTACCTTCATAATAAGATCTCGGCGTATTGATATGAAAAAGTGTGTGTAAAATAAACTTTTAGAAAATAATTGAAAAATCATGATATAAAACCATTGATTACCTTAGGGGGGTATGGTAAGATGTAATTGTGATTAACAAACAATGAATAAACAAGAGGAGGATTTTAAATGGAACAGTTAACATTACAGGTTGAAGGTATGTCTTGTGGACATTGTGTAAATGCTATCGAAAGCAGTGTGAAAGAGCTAAACGGTGTTGAACAAGTGAAGGTTCAATTAGCAGAAGGAACTGTTGAAGTTACTATCGACTCGTCTGCCGTAACATTAAAAGATATCGTTGCTGTAATCGAAGACCAAGGATACGATGTTCAATAATTATTTTTAGATATGGAAATAAATCGTACTTTAAATGAAGTACGATTTATTTTGCTAATCATTATACCTCATAAGGGTATATAGAGGTGAGAGACATGAATGAAAAAAAAGAGGCCAATCTTCAAATATCGGGAATGACATGTGCGGCATGTGCAAATAGAATTGAAAAAGGTCTAAAAAAAGTAGAAGGTGTTCATGAGGCAAATGTAAATTTTGCACTTGAAAAAACAAAAATAATGTACGATCCAACTAAAACAAATCCGCAACAGTTTAAAGAAAAAGTTGAATCGTTAGGATATGGAATTGTAAGTGATAAAGCTGAATTTACTGTTTCAGGAATGACATGTGCAGCATGTGCAAATAGAGTTGAAAAGCGTTTAAATAAGTTAGATGGTGTGAACAAAGCGACAGTAAATTTTGCTTTAGAATCAGCTACAGTAGACTTTAATCCTGATGAAGTTAATGTAAATGAAATGAAGAGTACGATTACGAAGCTAGGATATAAATTAGAAGTGAAACCAGATGATCAAGATGCATCAACTGATCATCGATTACAAGAAATTGAAAGACAAAAGAAGAAGTTTATTATTTCGTTTATTTTATCTTTCCCATTATTGTGGGCAATGGTTAGTCATTTCTCATTTACGTCGTTTATTTATTTACCAGATATGTTAATGAACCCTTGGGTGCAACTAGCACTTGCAACTCCTGTTCAATTTATCATTGGTGGACAGTTTTATGTTGGAGCTTATAAAGCGTTACGTAATAAAAGTGCGAATATGGATGTTCTCGTGGCGCTTGGAACGTCGGCCGCGTATTTCTATAGTGTATATTTAAGTATTCAATCTATTGGTTCTTCGAAACATATGACAGATTTATATTTTGAAACGAGTGCGGTACTTATTACATTAATTATTTTAGGTAAATTATTTGAAGCGAAAGCAAAAGGGCGCTCATCAGAAGCAATTAAAAAATTGATGGGTTTACAAGCGAAGACAGCTACAGTTGTGCGAGATGGAACAGAAATAAAAATTTTGATTGAAGAAGTAGTAGCTGGTGATATCGTCTATGTAAAGCCTGGTGAAAAAATACCAGTAGATGGTGAGATTGTAGAAGGAAAGTCAGCAATTGATGAATCGATGTTAACGGGTGAAAGTATTCCTGTTGATAAGTCAATTGGGGATGTAGTAATAGGTTCGACAATAAATAAAAATGGATTTTTAAAAGTGAAAGCAACTAAGGTAGGAAGAGATACTGCATTAGCTCAAATTATTAAAGTAGTAGAAGAGGCACAAGGTTCAAAAGCTCCTATTCAAAGGGTAGCAGATCAAATTTCAGGTATTTTCGTACCGGTTGTAGTTGTGATTGCGATTATCACATTTGCAGTATGGATGATATTTGTTACACCTGGTGATTTTGGCGGAGCACTTGAGAAAATGATAGCAGTACTTGTTATTGCTTGTCCATGTGCATTAGGTCTTGCAACGCCTACATCTATTATGGCAGGATCAGGAAGATCGGCTGAGTATGGTATTTTATTTAAAGGTGGAGAGCATTTAGAAGCAACGCACCGATTAGATACGGTTATTTTAGATAAAACGGGTACAGTGACAAATGGGAAGCCGGTATTAACAGATGTAATTGTAGCAGATGGATTCAATGAAAATGAACTGCTTAGATTAGTAGGGGCAGCAGAAAGAAATTCTGAACATCCGCTTGCAGAAGCGATTGTAGAAGGAATTAAAGAAAAGAAAATTGATATCCCAAGTTCAGAAACGTTTGAAGCGATTCCGGGATTTGGTATCCAATCAGTTGTAGAAGGAAAACACTTATTAATTGGTACACGTCGATTAATGAAGAAATTCAATATTGATATTGAAGAAGTTTCTAAATCAATGGAAGCGCTAGAACGAGAAGGAAAAACAGCAATGCTTATTGCAATCGATAAAGAATATGCTGGTATAGTTGCCGTTGCAGATACTGTGAAAGATACTTCAAAAGCAGCTATCGCAAGACTGAAAAAAATGGGTCTAGACGTTGTGATGATTACAGGAGATAATACACAAACTGCTCAGGCAATTGCAAAGCAAGTTGGTATTGATCACGTAATTGCAGAAGTATTGCCAGAAGGAAAAGCAGAAGAAGTGAAAAAACTGCAAGCAAATGGTAAGAAAGTAGCGATGGTTGGAGACGGGATAAATGATGCTCCTGCTCTTGCTACAGCGAACATTGGTATGGCAATTGGAACGGGAACGGATGTAGCGATGGAAGCAGCGGATATAACGTTAATCCGTGGTGACTTAAATAGTATTGCTGATGCGATATTTATGAGTAAAATGACGATAAGAAATATTAAACAAAATTTATTCTGGGCATTAGCTTATAACGCGTTAGGAATTCCAATTGCGGCATTAGGTTTCTTAGCCCCTTGGGTTGCTGGAGCAGCGATGGCATTTAGTTCTGTATCCGTTGTATTAAATGCATTACGATTACAAAGAGTTAAATTAAAATCTTAAAAAGCTACATTAAGTAATTGAATAGAATTAAAAAACAATACTTGAATAAGTATTGTTTTTTTGTTCGTATAGAAATTAAAACGATATAATAAAGCAGAAATATAGAATCGTATGTAGTAGAAAAGTTAAGAGGTAGTTTGGTAAGGAGACTTATATATGTTAAAAGATATTATAATTAGAACATTCCAGAAAAAAGATTTAGATCAAGTATTACAATTGTTTTATGAAACAGTTCATACGGTTAATGCAAAAGATTATAATGAGTTACAGCTACAGGCGTGGGCACCGGAGCGACTAGATAGAGAAAATTGGTTACAGTCTTTAGAAAAGAATATTAGCTATGTAGCCGATCATAAAGGTATGATTGTGGGGTTTGGGGATTATAACGATGATCGTTACGTAGATCGTTTATTTACGCATAAAGATTATCAAGGGAAAAGAGTCGCTTCATACATACTACAGAAGTTAGAAAAAGAAGCAGTGAACTTGGGACATAGGGAGATATATACAGAGGCGAGCATTACCGCAAAACCTTTTTTTGAAAGTAAAGATTTTATTTGCATAAAAGAACAAAAGAAACAGCATAATGGTCAGATTTTTATTAATTATGTTATGAAAAAATATCCTTCTCATTTATGAGAAGGATATTTTTCATTATTTTACAGCTTCTTTTAGTTCTTTACCAGCTTTGAAAGCAGGTACTTTAGAAGCTGCGATTTGCATTTCTTCACCAGTTTGTGGGTTACGGCCTGTACGAGCAGCTCTTTCGCGAACTTCGAATGTACCGAATCCGATAAGTTGTACTTTTTCACCAGCAGCTAAAGTGTTAGTGATTGATTCTACTACAGTTTGTACAACTACAGTAGCTTCTTTTTGAGAAATCTCAGCATTTTGTGCTACGTTTTTAATTAATTCTGTTTTGTTCATGTTTTTCACCTCATATGTAAATAATGCTATTTAAGTTGTTATTATAACGTATAAAACATTCGAGAACAAGTGTACGTACATATATTCGCAAAAAAAATGAAATTTGTAATATTTTTAGGGTTCTTTATAGACATTCTATTTAAGCCGACAGAGATTTGTTCTTCATTTCAGTCTTCTCTTGATAAGAAGATAGTTTCTTATTATAAGATATGAAGTAAGGTAGTGCTACAAATAACATACCTCCTACTAAATTTCCAAAGAAAACAAAAATAAAGTTTGGAAAATATTCAGCCCAAGTGAAATGACCGGCAAAAATTGCGGCTGGGATGACAAACATATTTGCTACAACGTGTTGAAATCCAATCGCAACAAAAGTCATAACTGGGAACCAAATACCGATAATCTTTCCGATAAATTCTTTACTTCCCATACTGAGCCAAACAGCTAAACAAACGAGCCAATTACATCCGATTGCAGAAATAAATGCTTGCAATGGTGTATCTTGTAGTTTCACTTGAGCGATAGAAATAGTTTTCGCTAAAAAAGCTCCTTCAGTTAAGCCAACGATATGACCGAAAAAATAGGCTACAAATACAGCTCCTATGAAATTGCTAAATGTAACAATAACTAAATTTCGTATGAAATAAAATAAAGTAATTTTCTTTTGGAGCCAGGCCATAGAAACTGTCATCATGTTACCAGTTACTAGTTCACCGCCTGCAAGAATAACGAGAATAAGACCAACAGGGAATACAGCAGCGCCTAGAAAACTAGAAAATGATCCCCAATATTTTGGCATTGTCCCAATAACATGAATATCGAGTAAATACCCTAATGCGATAAAAGCACCGCCAAAAAAACCGAGAATTAGCATAGGGAGTAATGATAAATGAGCTTTTTTCCTTCCGGAATTCGCAGCAAGTTCCGTAATTTCTTCTGGTGTAAATACAGACATGAATAACCCCTCCGTAATAAAATGATGGAATGAATAGAAAAAATTTCGAAAATCTATGTATTATAAAAATATGTTATGACTTCTGTATAAAATTGTCAAAGTGAATAGAGAGGGAATTACATATTGATAACATTGTTCATGTTGTCACATGAATGTAACAATAAGGATTTAAAGTGTTTCTAGAGGTGAAAACATGAATACGAATCATGTAAAAAAAGAACGAAAAAAATCAATCGTAAAGATATTTATTATTAGTTTTATAAGTATATTAATGATACCAGTAAGTTTGTATTATTATGCGACAGAAATAGAACGAAAACTAGTAACAGTTACGTGGAATGAAATAGAAGCTTCTGCAATTCCTAAAGAATTTAATAATAAAAAAATGTTACAGTTTTCAGATGTACATTTAGGGCCAGAGTTTACATTGAAGCAACTTGAACATTTGGTGGAGAAGATGAATGAATTACATCCAGATATAGTAGTTTTTACCGGAGATTTAATAGATAAATTTGGTTCTTATAGTGCAGAAAGAGAGGAAGCGAAGGCTATTTTGCAGAAAATTTATGCTCCCTTAGGGAAATATGCTGTGTTTGGGAATCATGATAGGGGCGGGGGCGGTAGTTTATTTTACAAAAGATATATGGAGGAAGCTGGTTTTTCTGTATTAGTAAATGAAGTGCAGAAAATTAAAGTGGAAAACGGCAAATATATTACAATATCAGGTTTGGATGATTTTCTATTAGGGAAGCCGAAAATAGATTCAACTTTAAAAAACTTGAAACAAAATGATTTTAACATGTTATTAGTACATGAGCCGGATGTTGTAACCAAAATAAATCGTTACCCAGTTAATCTTCAACTGTCAGGACATAGTCACGGAGGACAAGTCCAAATCCCTTTTGTAGGTCCGTTAATTACTACCAAACTAGCTGAGAGCTATGTTGAAGGTATGTATGAAGTGGAGGGGAAGAGTAAGCAGTTATATTTATATGTAAATCGTGGTATTGGGACTACTAGGATGCCTGTTAGATTTTGTAGTGTACCTGAACTTTCAGTTTTTGTGTTGAAGCAAAAGAGTGACTAGAATATTTAACAATACGATTCCAAGGAACGTGCGATGTTGGGCGATGGAAAACAGTTTCTTGAAACTTTAGATGTGACAAAGTAGTTTTCATAAATAAAAAACAACAATAGGACCTATAAAGGGTCCTATTGCTGTTTTTATCCTGCATTGATTGCCCATAAATGTCCGATTGATGGGGGCTAATTATAGTTTTACTTTGTTATTTTTGCAAGGAAAGACCATCAAAATATGTTCTATAGTTATTTGAGAATTCGAAGTTGTTTTTTGCATCCCAATTAATAGACCAAGACATTAGGCCGCGGAATGCAGGATAGCCACTCTGGTTAGAAAGTTTATACTTTCCTCCGAACGGAACTCCTTTAATGATATAATTTAAAGCTTTTTTCATTTCAGTTGGCGAAATGTATCCACCACTTGGAGCTGCCGCTGGTGCTGCTGGAAGCCCAATCATGACTTGATCTGAACGAAGAGCTGGGAAAATGTTATTTGCATTACCACCTACAGGAAAACCATGTAAGAGCATATCTGCCATAGCGACCTCGTAGTCTGCAGTACCTTGATTGTAGTTATTACCGTCCATTCCAATCCCGCTACCAGCGTTGTAGTGTTGAACATGAATGTATGTTAGTTTATCTTTCACTCCGTAAATAATTGGTAAATATGCACCCCATATGCTTCCATATGCGCTATAACCGCCTTGAACATAAGCTGTTTCAGGAGCCATGCTTAATAGAAAATCTGGACCATAATGATCTGAGATTGTTCGAATAGCTGATATAAGATTTACGATTTGGGGAGTAGTTGGATTTTTGAAATTAGTATCATTTCCGTTTAAGTAAATACCTGATTCAAGGTCAATATCTATTCCATCAAAACCGTATTTATCGATTAGAGACTGTATGGAATTAATAAAACGATCCTTAGCGGCATTGTCAGGAAGTAAAACGACTCCATTTTGTCCACCTATTGAAAGAACTACTTTCTTTCCTTTACTTTTTAAATAAGAAATATCTGATTTGAAGTCTGCATCTGTACCATACACAGGAGAAAATTCAACAGTGGAACGATCACCACCAGTTTCACCAAAAGATACATTGATTACATCCCATTTTGGTGAAACGTCTTTTAATTTAATAATGCCAGTACCGTTATCAAAGTTATGCCAATATCCAACGAGTAATTTTGAACCTAAATTGTTTGCTGCTTGTGCTTGGAAAGGGGATAGCGGTAGAAGTAAGAACATTACTAAAATACAACAAAAAAATTTGAACTTGTTTAACATATCAACACTCCTATACAAAAAGTTGTCTAGATGTATAATCTTGTTTATTTAATAATATCTGAAAATTCTTTCTTTTGTAAGGGGACTATAATTTTCTCAACAATTGTGTATGGGAAAGTATTAAACCTAATGTAATAATTTTTGAAGAAGGTTGAATTGTAATTGTTAAATTCAGAATATTTTGATATATTTTAACGTATAGAACAAAATCTTTCGCACAGTACTCTTACATAAGTTTCAAAATTTAGTTTGGAAGGGGATGTACAAGATTTGGATAAAAATCTAAAGAAAGACCTCAAAATACGCCACATTACAATGATTTCAATTGGCGGCGTAATAGGGGCTGGTTTGTTTGTTGGAAGTGGTGCAGTTGTACATTCGGCAGGACCAGGTTCTATCGTTTCATATGCATTAGCAGGACTTCTAGTCATTTTCGTCATGAGAATGCTAGGAGAAATGGCAGCTGTTAATCCGACAAGTGGTTCATTTGCAACGTATGCAAGAGAAGCGATTGGTCCTTGGGCGGGTTATACAATAGGCTGGTTATACTGGTTTTTTTGGGTAATTGTTATTGCAATAGAAGCCACAGCAGGTGCTGGTATTATCCAATATTGGATTCCACAAATACCGCTTTGGTTATTAAGTTTAATATTAACAATTTTATTAACGCTGACGAACGTTTTTTCGGTGAAATCATTTGGAGAGTTTGAATATTGGTTTTCTTTTATTAAAGTAATAAGTATTGTTTTGTTCCTTTGTCTAGGTCTTGCTGTTATTTTAGGATTTGTTCCAGGAACAGAAGCACCCGGCACTTCGAATTTAATTGGACAAGGTGGATTTATGCCAAACGGTATAAGTTCGGTCCTGCTTGGAATTACTGTTGTTATATTTTCATTTATGGGATCAGAGATTGTAGCAGTAGCCGCAGGTGAATCTGCAGAACCTGTAAAAGCAGTAAAAACAGCAACAAACAGTGTGATTTGGCGTATTCTTGTATTTTTTATTGGGTCTATAGCGGTAGTTGTTACGCTACTGCCATGGAATTCAGCAAACATATTAAAAAGTCCATTTGTAGCTGTACTTGAACATATAGGAATACCAGCGGCAGCACAAATTATGAATTTTATCGTTTTAACAGCTGTACTTTCTTGCTTAAATTCAGGCTTATATACAAATTCAAGAATGCTTTTTTCAATGGCAGAAAGAGGAGATGCTCCAAAGTCATTTTTAAAATTGAACAGTAGTGGTGTTCCCGTTCGAGCGGTTTTATTTGGAACTTTCTTCGCTTATATTGGAGTTGTGTTTAGTTACATTTCTCCAGATAAAGTCTTTTTGTTTTTAGTGAATGCATCTGGCGGGATTGCGTTACTAGTTTATCTCGTTATTGCAGTTTCGCATTTAAAGATGCGTAAAAAAATGGGGAAAGTAGAACAACAAAATTTGAAAGTGAAAATGTGGCTTTTTCCGTATGTAACGTATGTTACAATTGCTGCTATTATAGCAGTTTTAGTTGCGATGTTCGCAATTGATACTTTACGTTCACAAGCATTTTTAACAATGTTTGTTACTGTTCTTATCATACTTTCTTATTTTATTTTTAATAGAAATAAAAATATCACAGTTTTGCATCCTAAAAGTAAGAATGAGGAATCTGTTTGATTCTAATTTTCTTATTTTCGAAGAGAGTTACACCCAATCATTGCTATAAAAGAATCATATATAATCATAGAAACAAGTAATTACTATTGTCATAGTGAATATAAACTTTTTTCTTGACTTTTTATACGAAGGCGAGCAAAATGGTAAAAAAGGAAGGGGGGATGATGATGGAAGAGTACGTATTAGAGCTGTATAACCTGTTATATACGACAGAATGGCAAGATATTGTTTCGTTTCTAGGAATCGTATTTTGCATGAAAATTGTAATTGTATATATGGAAGAGCAAGGTATGTTCTATTCCTTCTCATCTCCGTTCGATGTGCAGCGCGAGCCGTTGCTAAACTATGCCAATGTGAATTACGAACAATTTCCTTTTGTAGTTTTCTTTATGATTCGATTTATTACAGCAATTGTAAGGAAAAAGGAAAGTGACGATGAAGAGTGCCACTCAACTTGTAATATAGCGAATGTTTTTTAAGCTAAATACAAGGAGGAGATTTATATGTGGTTTCGATTTCTTATGATTGGTTTCTTTTCATTAACAGCAATTTCATTAATGGGATATCAAGTGTCTGAAATTTTTCAAGCATATAGCGATACATTTTTTAACAAAAACTAATCGCATTGCTATTTGAATAATAAAGCGATAAAATCCTTCTTAAGAAGTTTTATTAAGAAGGATTTTTTTCTTTGTCTTGTCTTGCTGTGTCAAACTATTGTCACATTTACACTGTGAATAATATGTTAAAATAGTGAGGTTATGTATACATACTTGAAGGAAGAGGGAGTGACCATTTTGGTGGATCAATCAACAAATCAGAAAAGCTATGCTCCTATTGTGATAACGCTTTCTGTAATTGTAAATGCGATTATTTTATTTTTGTTCTTTGGACCTGTTGGCTATGAAGGAGAAGTACATTTTGATGTAACGATTTTACCAATGTTAAACGCGATTTTTAATAGCTTTACGTTCGTATTTTTATTAGCAGCGTTATTCTCTATTATTAAAAAGAATGTGAAAATGCATCGTGGTTTTATCCTTGCAGCATTTACGACAACTTTACTATTTTGTGTGTCGTATTTATCGTATCATTACTTAGCACCGGCAACACATTTTGGCGGAGAAGGATTCATTAAATATGTGTATTTCATCATTTTAATTACACATATTATCCTAGCAGCAATTATCGTACCACTTGCATTGTTTGCGCTTGTATTTGGTTTTACAAATCAATTAACACGTCACCGTAAAATTGTACGTTGGACGATGCCGATTTGGTTATATGTAAGTTTATCTGGTGTTATTGTTTACTTAATGATCTCACCTTATTACCAATAAAAAAATCTCAGCCTGTAGGCTGGGATTTTTTTATTAAGCAAATATTTTTGTGAAATGAAAAAAATATGGTATACAAAAGTATAGTTGCTTTTCATATAGAAGGGATGGTAAAGAAATATGCAAAATTTTGTATTTCGTAATCCAACGAAACTTATTTTCGGTAAAGGTCAATTAGAACAGTTAAAAACTGAAATTCCACAGTTCGGTAAAAAAGTTCTTCTCGTATACGGGGGAGGCAGCATTAAAAGAAACGGTATTTATGATAATGTAATTTCTATTTTAAAGGATATTAATGCAGAAGTATTTGAATTAACAGGTGTTGAACCGAATCCACGTGTATCAACTGTAAAGAAAGGGATTCAAATTTGTAAAGAGAATGGTGTTGAATTTATTTTAGCAGTTGGTGGAGGAAGTGTAATCGACTGTACGAAGGCAATTGCAGCTGGTAGTAAGTACGATGGAGATGTATGGGATATTGTAACGAAAAAAACATTTGCTAATGAGGCATTACCATTTGGTACTGTACTTACTCTTGCAGCAACAGGATCTGAAATGAATGCAGGCTCGGTAATTACAAACTGGGAAACGAATGAAAAGTATGGATGGGGTAGCCCGGTTACTTTCCCGCAGTTTTCGATTTTAGATCCAGTTCATACTACTTCTGTACCGAAAGATCAAACAATTTACGGTATGGTAGATATTATGTCGCACGTATTAGAACAATATTTCCATCATGGAACGAATACAGAACTACAAGATCGTTATTGTGAAGCTGTTTTAAAAACAGTAATTGAGACAGCTCCTAAGCTTTTAAGTGATTTAGAAAATTATGAGCATAGAGAAACTATTTTATATTGTGGTACTATGGCGTTAAACGGCATTTTAGCAATGGGAGTAAAAGGAGATTGGGCGACTCATAATATTGAGCATGCAGTTTCTGCTGTTCATGATATACCACACGGGGGTGGCCTTGCGATTTTATTCCCGAACTGGATGAAGCATGTTGTAGAGGAAAATGTAAGTCGTTTTAAACAGTTTGCTATTCGAGTATTCAATGTAGAAACAGATGGAAAGACTGATCGAGAAATTGCGTTAGAAGGAATTCAGGCGTTACGTCAATTTTGGACTTCAATTGAGGCGCCAGTAACATTATCTGATTACGCTATTGGAGAAAATGAAATTGATTTAATGGCGGATAAAGCGATGGCGTATGGTGAATTTGGTAACTTTAAAAAATTAAATAAAGATGATGTTTTAAGTATATATAAAGCTTCTTTATAAGTGAATTTAGAAAAGAAACCTATTTGATTGTTTGATCGAATAGGTTTCTTTTTGCTGTTTATAAACGTTTTTGGATGTTTTTGATTATTTTTGATTGTTTACGGTTGATTTTTGTGACCGTTTTCATTATACTGTAATCAAAGAAGAGGTGAATAAAATGTTAACTCCTGAACGTCATCAAATGATATTGCAACTTGTAAAAGAACAGAAAGTTGTAAAATTACAGCAATTAGTTGAAAGAACAGAAAGCTCTGAATCGACAATTCGCCGTGATTTAGCGCAATTGGAAAAGCAAAGGTTATTAAAAAGAGTTCATGGTGGTGCCGCTGTTTTAACAGGAAAAGGGCAAGAACCAACGATGGTTGAAAAATCATCCAAAAACATTCAAATAAAACAACAAATTGCTAAGTATGCGGCTAGCGTTATTGAACAAGGTGATTGTATTTATTTAGATGCAGGAAGTACAACATTTGAAATGATTCCATTTTTAATAAATAAAGATGTTACTGTCGTTACGAATGGACTTATGCATATTGAAGCTTTAGTTGAAAATAATATTCGTGCGTATTTACTAGGCGGAATGATGAAGAGTAGGACGAAAGCTTTAATCGGTGCTATGGCACAGGAAAGTATGCAGAAGTATCGTTTTGATAAATGTTTTTTAGGTGCAAATGGTGTACATGAACAGCTTGGCTTTACAACGCCAGATCCAGAAGAAGCGCTCTTAAAACAAATGGCATTAACATTAGCAAACGAAGGATATTTCTTAATTGATGAAAGTAAGTTTTCAGAAGTTGCATTTGCGAAAATTGCAAATGTTGAAGAAGCAAATATTATTACAAACCATTTAGAAATTGATTTAGAAAAATATAAACAACAAACCAATGTAATTGAGGCTGATAAACAATGATCTATACAGTTACTTTAAACCCATCTATTGATTATGTAGTGCAAGTTTCTTCTTTTGATTTAGGAACAATAAATCGAGCGGAGAAAGATATGAAGTTTCCTGGAGGAAAAGGAATTAATGTTTCTCGTGTTCTTCAGCGTTTAGGTGTTAAAAATATAGCACTTGGATTTACTGGTGGATTTACTGGTCAATTTATTAAAGAGGTATTACAGACGGAAGGTGTAACAACAAACTTCGTCCAAGTAGATGAAGATACTCGCATTAATGTGAAAATAAAAGGGGAAGAAGAAACAGAATTAAATGGCCAAGGTCCTATTGTAACAAAAGAGCAGTTCGAACAGTTAATGAAAAAAATTGAGAGTATGCAACCTGGAGATTGTGTTGTACTTGCTGGGAGTGTACCGGTCTCTATTCCAAGTACCTTTTACGAATCAATTGCTGCGTTTGGAGCTGAAAAAGGTATTCGTGTAGTAGTAGATGCAAGTGGAAGCGCACTGCAACATGTAATTAAAAATAAGCCATTTTTAATTAAGCCAAACCATCATGAACTTGGTGAGTTGTTTGGAGTGGAGCTTTCAACAGTAGAGGACGTTTTACCTTATGGAAGAAAATTAATTGAACAAGGTGTAAAACACGTTATCGTATCGATGGCTGGAGAGGGAGCTTTATTATTTACGGCAGAAGGTATATATGAAGCGACTGTTCCAAGAGGTGTTGTAATTAATTCAGTTGGGGCCGGAGATTCTCTTGTTGCAGGGTTTGTAGGCAAATATGAACAGACAAAAGATATTGAAAAGGCATTTCAATACGGCGTTGCAACAGGGAGTGCAACAGCATTTTCAGCTGATTTATGTAAGAAGGAAAAAGTAGAAGAATTATTGTCGCAAGTAATTGTAGCTAAGCGATAGGGGGAAGCAACATATGAAAATTACAGAACTATTAAAAAGGGATACAGTCATTATGGATTTGACAGCTTCAAATAAAGAAGCTGTCATAGATGAATTAGTTGAGAAATTAAACGGGGCAAATCGTTTAAATAGTAAAACGGAATTTAAAGAAGCTATTTTAAAGCGGGAGTCCCAAAGTACGACTGGAATAGGGGAAGGTATTGCAATACCTCATGCGAAGACAAAGGCTGTTAAACAACCATCGATTTGTTTTGGTAGAAGTGTAAGCGGTATCAATTATGAGTCGCTTGACGGACAGCCAGCACACTTATTCTTTATGATTGCTGCAAGTGAAGGAGCGAATAATACTCATTTAGAAACGTTGTCTCGTTTATCGACATTATTAATGGATGAAGGATTTCGCAAGCAACTATTAGAAGCAAAGGATGAAAGTGAGCTTCTTCAACTATTTGATGAAAAAGAGAATGAAAAAGAAGAAGAGACTGAAGTCGCAAAACCAGAAGGAAATGAACCGTACGTACTTGCTGTTACAGCTTGTCCAACTGGAATCGCTCACACATATATGGCAGCGGATAGCTTAAAAGCAAAAGCGACAGAGTTAGGAATAGCGATTAAAGTTGAAACAAACGGATCAACAGGTATTAAAAACGGTTTAACGAAAGAGGATATTGAACGTGCAACAGCTATTATTGTTGCGGCGGATAAACAAGTAGAAATGAATCGTTTTGCTGGTAAACATGTCATTCAAGTGCCAGTTGCTGATGGGATTCGAAAAACGGAAAATCTGCTTAAGCGAGCTGTCAAACAAGATGCACCAATCTTTAAAGGTGTAAAAGAGGACGGGAAATCAGAAAGTATTGAGGGAGAAAAAGGATTAGGAATTTATAAGCATTTAATGAGCGGTGTAAGTAATATGCTTCCATTCGTTGTTGGCGGCGGGATTTTAATAGCGCTAGCGTTTTCGTTTGGTGGTATAAAGGCGGAAGGTCCTTTAGCTGAATTATTCATGTCAATTGGTGGAGGAAAAACAGGTGCGTTTTTATTCCTTGTACCAATTTTAGCTGGATTTATTGCAAGTTCTATTGCTGATCGTCCTGGTTTTATGCCTGGTGTTGTAGGTGGATTTTTAGCGGCGAATGCGAATGCTGGATTTTTAGGTGGGTTAATTGCTGGTTTCTTAGCTGGATATGTTGTTTTAGGGTTGAAAAGATTATTTTCAGGACTACCAGTACAATTAGAAGGAATTAAACCTGTATTGTTATATCCAGTCTTTGGATTATTGATTACAGGAGTTGTAATGCAAAAAGTAGTAATTCCGCCTGTAGTAGCATTAAATGAAATGTTGACAGGGTGGTTAAATGGTTTAAACGGTACGAATGCTATATTACTAGGTCTTATTTTAGGTGGTATGATGGCAATTGATATGGGGGGGCCAATTAATAAAGCGGCATTTACGTTTGGTATTGCTGCAATAGAAGCACAGAATTTTGGAGTGCACTCAGCAGTTATGGCTGGTGGGATGGTACCGCCACTTGCGATTGCATTCGCAACTACATTCTTTAAATCAAAGTTTACAGAAGCGGAACGTAAATCTGGTTTAACCAATTATATTATGGGAGCATCGTTCATTACAGAAGGTGCGATTCCGTTTGCTGCTGCAGATCCGGTTCGAGTAATCGTAAGTTGTGTTGTTGGTTCAAGTATTGCAGGTGCGTTATCTATGTTATTCCAAATTACATTACCGGCACCGCATGGTGGATTATTTGTAATAGCGTTAGTAAATAAACCGTTACTATATATTTTCTCTATATTAATTGGAACAATTGTTTCGGCTGTTATGCTAGGTGTTTGGAAAA
Organism: Bacillus sp. EB V-12; assembly: GCF_056158125.1. Taxonomy (NCBI): domain Bacteria; kingdom Bacillati; phylum Bacillota; class Bacilli; order Caryophanales; family Bacillaceae; genus Bacillus; species Bacillus sp. EB V-12. The sequence continues at coordinate 920,344 of NZ_JBUXJL010000001.1, forward strand.
AGAAAGTTCAATAACAAATAAAAAGAGAGCAGTTTTTAGTAGCTGCTCTCTTTTTATTACAAAAAAATAGGTTAACAATTGAATATTGATGTTTTTTGGTAAAAGATGTAACGAATTGTGAATTTTTTGTAACAAAAAAGTAACACTGTAATTTTTTCTGGAAAAAAGTTCTTGTGCTCGTATATGAAAAATATATGAAAACCACTGGAGATTGTATGAGGAATACATTTTATTAATATGGAAATTTATGTTACAACTCGTTAATCGTATATTACGAATGCTTTGTAATTGTGTGATTTCTAAAAATTCTAAAAATCTGTTGCTATAATGAAAATACGAAAACAAAGCAAATGGAGGCTATTCATGAAAAAATTATTAGGTATAGCAACAGCAGCAGTTTTTGGTCTTGGGATTTTTGCGGGTTCTGCTAAAGCGGAAACAATTGTAACAACAGACGTATTAAATGTTAGAGAAAACCCAAATGTAGAGTCAAAGCTTGTAGGTAAAGTGTTCAGTGGGAATACACTAGATGTTATAAATACAGAAAATGGATGGACAAAAATTAAGTTGAACGGTAAGGAAGCGTTTGTAAGTGCCGATTTTACAAAGAGCACATATTATGTAACGGCGGGCGTATTAAATGTTCGTGCTGGAGCGAATACTGATTCTGAAATTTTAGGTAAACTTAATAAAAATGATGTGATTGAAACGACGAATCAAGTTCAAAATGAATGGTTACAATTCGACTACAATGGAAAAGTTGGATATGTTCACGTGCCATTTTTAACAGGAACAGCACCTGTAATCGAAAAGAAAGAGGTTGTAGCTCAAGAAGAAGCGCCAGCTAGAACAAATACGCCAGTTAAAAATAATACAGTAGTTAAGAATAAAGAGTCTGTTAAGAGTAACGATTCTATTAAGAATGTAGAATCAAGTAAACCTGTGGTAAAAGAAAAACCGGCTGCAAAACCAGTTGCAAAATCTACTGAAACAAGTGCGCCTACTGGTGGTCGTGAAATTACAGTAGAAGCGACGGCATATACAGCAGATCCGAGTGAGAATGGTTCGTATGGTGGTCGTGTATTAACTGCAATGGGGCATGATTTAACAGCAAATCCAAATATGAAAGTAATTGCTGTTGATCCGAAAGTAATTCCGCTTGGATCAAAAGTATGGGTAGAAGGATATGGAGAAGCGATTGCTGGAGACACCGGTGGTGCGATTAAAGGAAATCGTATTGATGTATTAGTCGGTTCAGATGGTAGTGCTAATAGCTGGGGGCGCAAATCTGTAAAAGTGAAAGTTATACAATAGGTTATCGATATTAATATAAAAAGCGGTTGCTTGAAACTATGTAAGCAGCCGCTTTTTATGGATTATTGAAATGGATAAATAGTTTTACCTGTGATAATTTTATATGCACTGCAAAATTGCGTTTGTATATATTCTGTATTTTTATTTTCTGGATGTAATGTTGTTTCATGGAGAGTAGAATGAAAAGCCCGTAGTAAACAATTTAGGGCGAAGTATAATTCCTCTTGTGAACAATTTTGTTCTTTTGTAGAAGTGGCTAAAATGAGGTCTTTTGTCAAAGATGAAAAATTGATGGTGGATTGTTTCATAGTTAACTCATCCTCTCGAAACTATTTTTATCATGTATATGCAGAATTGGACAAACTATGTTCTTTTTTCTGTGTAATTTCATGTACCGAAATGAAAGAACTTGCAATCATGCCGTTAAAATTGGTAAGATTGGGTATAATCAATAGATGGAGTATATTACATAAAGAGAGTTGAATGATATGGGAGAAGTGCAACGTGAAAAAGTTGCTGTCATCATTGGACCAACTGCTGTTGGAAAGACGAAGTTAAGTATCGATCTTGCCAAAGCGTTGAACGGTGAAATTATTAGTGGTGATTCCATGCAGATCTATCGAACGATGGATATTGGAACTGCAAAGGTAACAAAAGCAGAGATGGACGGAATTCCACATTATATGATCGATATAAAAAATCCGGAAGATTCATTTTCTGTCGCGGAATTTCAAGAACGTGTTCGCAAGCATATTCGAGAAATTACAGAACGTGGTAAATTACCAATTATAGTTGGTGGGACCGGTCTTTATATACAATCTGTTTTATTCGATTATCAGTTTACAGATGATGCTGGTGATGTGATATACCGAGAGCAAATGGAAAAGTTAGCTTTAGAACGCGGTGTGGAATATGTACATAAAAAATTGCAAGAAGTAGATCCAGAAAGTGCGGAGCGTATTCATGCAAATAATGTACGACGTGTCATTCGGGCATTAGAAATTTTCCACACGTCGGGTGAAAAAATGAGTGAACAAATTGAGAAACAAGAAAAAGAGTTACTCTATGATGTTTCATTAATTGGCTTGACAATGGATCGAGAAATGCTATACGATCGCATTAACTTACGAGTGGATTTGATGATGGAACAAGGCCTATTAGAGGAAGTAGAAGGGCTGTATAATAGAGGGATACGAGATTGTCAATCTATTCAAGCGATTGGATATAAAGAAATCTATGATTATTTTGAGAATCGAGTCTCTTTAGAAGATGCGGTATCACAATTAAAGACGAATTCGCGTCGTTATGCAAAGCGTCAATTAACGTGGTTCCGTAATAAAATGGATGTCACGTGGTTTGATGTTACAAACGGTGAAAAAACGTCAGAAATTTTACGATACATAGAAGGAAAGTTACAAGTAAAGTCGAATAATAGTAAGTAGAGAAAAAGAGGAGGATTCGACATGAAGCAATCAATCAATATTCAAGATCAGTTTTTAAATCAACTCCGTAAAGAAAATACGTTTGTTACGCTGTACTTATTAAATGGTTTCCAGCTTCGTGGACTAATTAAAGGATTTGATAATTTTACAGTCCTGCTGGAAACAGAAGGTAAGCAACAGCTTATTTATAAACATGCAATTTCTACATTTGTACCACAAAAAAATGTTTCAATTGAATTAGAATAGTAATGAATTATTGTACATAACAAAAAAGAGCGAGTTTCCTCGCTCTTTTTTTATTTGTCATAAACAATATATAGTGAAATTTAAGCGATTCTAAATACAGTAAGGCGGATGTTAGTATTTCCTGTCGCAGGGATCGTAATCTCATTAAGAGTAGATTGGACAGAGATTCTTGCACCAGCTGCTAATGTTTCTATTGTAGTAAATGAAAGTGAGTCGCCTATTAAATTTGAAGAGAAATTATCAGTTGCGACTGCTCCATTAATTGAAATTCCTACTCCGAGTGGAGCGCATCCTGGCGCAGTTGTAGAAATGGATACGCTAATTACATAAATACCACCGTTAATAACAGTAACTGTATCTGTGCCGTTGAAGATAATATTGTTTATGTTAATTGCAGTACTAAAAATAAAGTTATTAAATTGCAGTACTGTTTGCTGAATATTGTTTGTTACAACAATTGTTGCTATAGGGAAGCTAGGTCCAGTTGGCCCAGTAGGTCCAGTAACTCCTATGCCAGTAGCGCCGGTAGCACCCGTTGGTCCTTGAATGCCTTGAGGCCCGGTAGAGCCTGTGTTACCTTGAACACCTTGAGGTCCAGTGGCACCGGTAACGCCAGTAGCACCCGTAGCACCCGTGTTACCTTGAACACCCTGAGGTCCAGTAGCACCAGTAGCACCTGTGTTACCTTGAACACCCTGAGGTCCAGTGGCACCAGTAGCACCTGTGTTACCTTGAACACCTTGAGGTCCAGTAGCACCAGTAGCACCTGTGTTACCTTGAACACCTTGAGGTCCAGTAGCACCGGTAGCACCTGTGTTACCTTGAACACCTTGAGGTCCAGTAGCACCAGTAGCACCTGTGTTACCTTGAACACCTTGAGGTCCAGTAGGTCCAGGAGGCCCGCCAGAAGGTCCAGTAGGTCCGGTAACTCCTATACCAGTAGCGCCAGTGGCACCCGTGTTACCTTGAGGTCCAGTAGCACCAGTAGCGCCGGTAGCACCTGTGTTACCTTGAACACCCTGAGGTCCAGTAGCACCAGTAGCGCCGGTAGCACCTGTGTTACCTTGAACACCCTGAGGTCCAGTAGCACCAGTAGCGCCGGTAGCACCTGTGTTACCTTGAACACCTTGAGGTCCAGTAGCACCAGTAGCGCCGGTAGCACCTGTGTTACCTTGAACACCTTGAGGTCCAGTAGCACCAGTAGCGCCGGTAGCACCTGTGTTACCTTGAACACCCTGAGGCCCAGTAGCACCAGTAGCGCCGGTAGCACCTGTGTTACCTTGAACACCTTGAGGTCCAGTAGCGCCAGTAGCGCCGGTAGCACCCGTGTTACCTTGAACACCCTGAGGTCCAGTAGCACCAGTAGCGCCGGTAGCACCTGTGTTACCTTGAACACCCTGAGGTCCAGTGGCACCAGTAGCACCTGTGTTACCTTGAACACCCTGAGGTCCAGTAGCACCAGTAGCGCCAGTAGCACCTGTGTTACCTTGAACACCTTGAGGTCCAGTAGCACCAGTAGCGCCGGTAGCACCTGTGTTACCTTGAACACCCTGAGGTCCAGTGGCACCAGTAGCGCCGGTAGCACCTGTGTTACCTTGAACACCCTGAGGTCCAGTGGCACCAGTAGCGCCGGTAGCACCTGTGTTACCTTGAACACCTTGAGGTCCAGTAGCGCCAGTAGCGCCCGTGTTACCTCGAGGTCCAGTGGCACCAGTAGCACCTGTGTTACCTTGAGGTCCAGTAGCGCCAGTAGCACCCGTGTTACCTCGAGGTCCAGTGGCACCAGTAGCACCTGTGTTACCTTGAGGTCCAGTAGCGCCAGTAGCACCTGTGTTACCTTGAGGTCCAGTAGCGCCAGTAGCACCCGTGTTACCTCGAGGTCCAGTGGCACCAGTAGCACCTGTGTTACCTTGAGGTCCAGTAGCGCCAGTAGCACCCGTGTTACCTCGAGGCCCAGTGGCACCAGTAGCACCTGTGTTACCTTGAGGTCCAGTAGCGCCAGTAGCGCCCGTGTTACCTTGAGGTCCAGTGGCGCCAGTAGCGCCTGTGTTACCTCGGGGCCCAGTGGCACCGGTAGGTCCAGTAGCGCCCGTGTTACCTTGAGGTCCAGTGGCACCAGTAGCGCCCGTGTTACCTCGAGGCCCAGTGGCACCGGTAGGTCCAGTAGCGCCCGTGTTACCTCGAGGCCCAGTGGCACCGGTAGGTCCAGTAGCGCCCGTGTTACCTCGAGGCCCAGTGGCACCGGTAGCGCCAGTAGCGCCCGTGTTACCTCGAGGCCCAGTGGCACCGGTAGCGCCAGTAGCGCCCGTGTTACCTCGAGGCCCAGTGGCACCAGTAGCGCCTGCTGGTCCAGTAGGTCCGGTAGGTCCTTGAATGAACGAAGCAGAATTAACTAGAGCAGTTTGTAATGCTGCTATTAATTTAAGGAGCTCTTGAAGTGTGCAAGGGTCAATTCGGAATAATTTTGTAATGTATAGTAAATAGTTAATGAGATTTTGAAGCTCAATAAATACAGCGCTTGCTACAAAGGTTGGATTTCTTAATATAGTTATTAAGTTTTTAATAATAGCTAACCCTTGTGCTTTCAGGGAGGAAGTAGCGTCTAGTGAACAAATAAATTTACTCAGTAGGTTCAATGTATCGATTAGATCTTCAATATTTTGGGGAGATGGATTTGCGAAAAGTTTTGGGATTATTTTTGTTAAATCAATAATAATCGCACGAAATGTTCTAAGTTGAGCTTTAGTAATTGGGATTGATGGAGTATTTGGAATTCGTCCGGCGCTACTTGGAAAGCATGGTTTGGAGAATTTGTTTTGATTGTCGTTATAACGAGACATTAAATCTCTCCTTTCTCACGAAAATGTGAACGAAACTCATCATAGTAGATGCAGAAATTAGTTAAATGGTCATAATAAAATCGTTTGTTTAAAGAAAAAATAGAAAAAACGCCTTACAATAAGGCGTTTTTTCTATTTTCTGCGTATTGATAATATCGCTTTAATGAAATTTTTGATTTGAATCCAGCGAGTTTTATAATTTCTGATTCAGGAGTTTCTTTTTTTATTAAGTTTAAAATATAGGTGTTACGAAAATGTTGTCCTGAAATTCCTTTACGTAAATTGGCTCTAGCCACTTCGAGGCGAATCATTTTTTGTATAGCAATTTCCGTTAATGCCTTTGGTGCATCATTTTCATATACCCACCTGTATGTTCCACGGTTAAAATCGAATGCGACAAATAATGGATCATCACTATGGTATTTAGGACGAACTGGTTCCGGGATGCTTTTGTAATAATTATATAGTTGTTTTTTGTCTTCTTTTGCTAATGTAATTGTTCTTTCTACACCTGCGGTTGCTGGGATTGATAATGTGTTAGTTTCAAAGTGAACGTGATGCATTGTTAATGCTGTAAGTTCTTGTAAGGATAAACCGTAGTCAATCAATAGATTTAAAATAGCAATATTGCGATCCATTAATAAAGGGCGCACAGGAAGTTGTTTTTCTGAAAGTCCTTCTAATGAAGTGACTATATACTTTAACCTTTTTTCTTCATCAGGTGAAATGAAATCTTCGTTACGAAGTGTACGGTCTGGTTGAATAGAAATTTCCATATTTTTCAATGGGTTAGGAATGTTTAGAAAATGATGCATTCTATTTAGTACAATAAATACACGATGCATCGTTTTTTCTGAGTAATGTCGATTCGTTTTTAAATCGGAAAAGTAATCTTCGTAGTCTTTTGTACAAAGTGTAGCCCATATATTACTGGAAGGGAGCTTTTTGTTTTTTTCTAACCAATGTCCGAAGTCTTCAACGTCATAAACATAACGTTTAATAGTTGAGGGTTTTCGGCCTTTATTCAATAAAAAAATAGAAAAGGCTTGTATTGTATCATGGAATTCCGTTGTCTCCATAGTCCCACCACCTTAATTATTTCTTATATTATAGCAAACTTTTCTGAAAATAGGCATTTACAAGGGGGACAGGAATAATAATATTTGGTGAGTGGATAAAATGAGGTGATTGTATGGAACAATCGATGCGAAAGAAAAACAACAATCAAATTAATATTGTGTTAAACCATCGAAAGAAAATTTCTTTGCCAGCCGCAGAAAATAAAACGGTAATTTCAAATGAAACTACAATTAAACATGAAATGCTGCAGAGAATTGAAGAAGAGATGGGGAAGCTTGTTGGGATGGATGATATAAAAAAGATAATAAAAGAAATATATGCTTGGATTTATGTGAATAAAAAAAGACAAGAGAAGGGATTGAAGTCTGAGAAGCAAGTGCTTCATATGCTGTTTAAAGGGAATCCGGGTACAGGGAAGACAACTGTTGCTAGAATGATAGGAAAATTGCTGTTTGAGATGAATATTCTATCGAAAGGCCACTTGGTTGAAGCTGAACGTGCTGATCTTGTAGGAGAGTACATCGGCCATACAGCTCAAAAAACAAGAGACTTAATAAAAAAAGCAATGGGAGGTATTTTGTTTATTGATGAGGCGTATTCTTTAGCTCGAGGAGGAGAGAAGGACTTTGGAAAAGAAGCAATTGATACGCTTGTAAAACATATGGAAGATAAACAACATGGTTTTGTATTGATTTTAGCTGGATATTCAAGAGAGATGAATCACTTTCTTTCATTAAATCCAGGGCTGCAATCTCGTTTTCCATTTATTATTGAATTTGCGGATTACTCGGTAAATCAGCTATTGGAAATTGGAAAGAGAATGTATGAAGATCGTGAATATCAGTTATCAAAAGAAGCTGAATGGAAATTTAGGGATCATTTACATGCGGTGAAGTATTCGTCGCAAATTACATCGTTTAGTAATGGGCGGTATGTACGGAATATTGTTGAAAAATCAATTCGTACACAGGCGATGCGGTTGTTGCAAGAAGATACGTATGATAAAAATGATTTAATTGGAATATCGAGTATGGATTTGATGCTCGAAGAGGAGACGCACAGTACATAAACTGTGCGTCTATTTTTGTGTATAAGTTCGTTTACTCTTTTTTTGCTTTTTCTTGGTGCGCTTTATGGAAGCGTTCCATTTTAGCGCTCTTTTCGTGTGCTGAATTAGGATCGTGTCCAAATTGGTTTACTGAACTTTTTTGAGCTCCTTTATTAACGTGGTTTGTCATTTGTATTCACCTCACTTTAAAAATTAGTATAAACATTATATAAAGAAAAAATCGTTAGAAAAGAAAAACCTCTTTACGATATGTAAAGAGGTTAGATTGCTATTTATGGATTGAACGTTCTTTCGTTTCGATACGTCTGTGTGGTAAATGCCATTTGTAATGAATAGAAACCATGCGGAAGCAAACAATTAAAATGAATAAAATGTAAAGAGCCCAATCGCTAACAATAATTTGAGCGCCAATTAAAAAACCTGCTAAAATTGTCCAAAAGGCATATACTTCAGCTCGAAGAACGAGAGGTTTCCTGCGGGCTAAAAGATCGCGAATGATACCGCCGCCAATACCAGTTAAAACAGCTGCTACAATTGTGGCGCTAATTGGTAAATTTAATTTTTGGGCATATAATGCTCCTTGTACAGCAAATGCTGATAAGCCGATAGCGTCAGTGATATTTTCCCACTTTTTCCAATGTCTAATTAACTTATTTGGAAAAAGAAAAATAATAGTCATTGATAAAAGTGCGATTTGGAATAACATGTCTTGTTGCCAAAACGCGACAATCGGATAACCGATTAATAAATTACGAAGGGCACCTCCCCCAAATGCGGTTGCCATTCCTAAAATATACACCCCGAAAATATCATAATCCTCTTCCATTGCAACAATGGCTCCGCTTAGTGCGAAAGCGATTGTGCCTATGATGCTAAAAATCTCCCATGCCATGAATTTTCTCCCCCGCTAACTAGATGAAATGTGCTTCCTCTGCTATTATATTAGAAGGTTTAAATTTCGAAAAGGATGAGTGAACATATTTGATGGAAGAAAAAGAAAAAGTCATATTAGTAGGCTGTCAATTGCCACAAGATGATGATGAAAAATTTATGCATTCCATGAAAGAGCTTGCATCACTAGCGAAGACTGCACGAGCAGAATTGTTAGTGTCAACAACGCAAAAACGACCAAAGTTTCATCCGGCAACTTACATAGGTAAAGGGAAATTAGAAGAGCTTACAATGTTAACTGAAGAATTAGAGCCGGATGTTATTGTATTTAATAATGAATTAACGCCGAGTCAAATTCGGAATTTATCCTCAGTATTAAATGCGAGAGTAATTGATCGAACGCAACTAATACTGGATATTTTTGCGCAACGTGCGAAGTCGAGGGAAGGTAAGCTTCAAGTAGAATTAGCTCAGTTGCAATATACAATGCCGCGTCTTATGGGGCAAGGATTGTCCTTATCGCGTCTTGGTGGTGGTATTGGAACGAGAGGACCAGGTGAGACGAAATTAGAGACGGATCGTCGTCATATTCGATCCCGTATTGATGAAATAAAGAAACAACTTGCAGTTGTTGTGGAACATCGAAAAAGATATCGTGAGAGAAGAAAAGATAATAAAGTATTTCAAGTTTCGTTAATAGGGTATACAAATGCAGGGAAATCGACACTGTTTAATAGATTAACGGAAGCTGATACGTTTGAAGAAAACCTTCTGTTTGCAACATTAGACCCAACGACGAGGAAGATGCCGTTACCTTCTGGTTATACAGTATTACTAACTGATACTGTTGGTTTTATACAAGATTTACCCACTTCATTAATCGCTGCTTTTCGTTCGACACTAGAAGAAGCGGGGGAAGCAGATGTCATTTTACATGTAGTTGATTCCGCGGATCCTAACTACATAGGGCATGAAAAAACAGTAAAACGATTATTATCAGAACTTGAAATTAACCATATTCCTATTATTACGTTATATAATAAAAAAGATGAATTACATCAAAACTTTATTCCGTTTCCGAAAAGTGATTTCTTAATGACTAGTGCTTTTGAAGAAAGTGATTTATTGCGTATAAAAGAAGCGATAGAAACGAAGATGAAGAAAGAAATGGATTGTTATCGAGTGGAAATCCCTCCGAGTGAAGGTAAGTTGTTAACGCTTTTAAAGACGGAAACTCTATTAGCAAAGATGGAGTTTCTAGAAGATAAATTTGTATATGATTGTGCAGGGTATATTTTTACTCATTCATCGCTTAATGTGCAATTAAAGAGATTTTTAGTGGAAGAAGGAGAAAATAAAAATGTTTGATCGTTTGAAAAATGGAGAAAAAATTGCTCCAATTGTAAAAGAAGTAGAGAGTCAGATTACAGAAGTACATAAACGTGCGGATGAAGTGATTGAAAGCAATCAGTTTCGTGTATTAGAAAGTTTTCGGAAACATAAAATTAGTGACTCGCATTTTATCCCGACAACAGGTTATGGTTATGATGATATTGGCCGTGATACGTTAGAAAAAGTGTATGCTGATGTATTTGGGGCGGAAGCTGGACTTGTTCGTCCGCAAATTATTTCAGGTACTCACGCTATTTCTACAGCGTTATTTGGTATTTTACGCCCGGGAGATGAGTTATTGTATATCACTGGGAAACCGTATGATACGTTAGAGGAAATTGTTGGTGTACGTGGGAAAGGTGTAGGTTCATTTAAAGAATATAATATCGGTTACAATGCAGTTCCGCTAACTAGTGCTGGGCTTGTTGATTTTGAGGCTGTTGCAGCGGCGATTCATAATAATACGAAAATGATCGGTATTCAGCGTTCGAAAGGTTATGCTACTCGTCCATCGTTTACTATTTCTCAAATTAAAGAGATGATCGCGTTTGTTAAAGAAATTAAACCTGATGTTGTTGTGTTTGTAGATAACTGTTATGGCGAGTTTATTGAAGAGCAAGAGCCATGTCATGTTGGTGCAGATTTAATGGCGGGTTCGCTTATTAAAAACCCGGGCGGCGGAATTGTTAAAACTGGTGGTTATATTGTCGGGAAAGAACAGTATGTTGAAGCGTGTGCATATCGTTTAACGTCTCCGGGAATTGGTGCGGAAGCTGGAGCGTCTTTATACAGTCTGCAAGAAATGTATCAAGGGTTCTTCTTAGCGCCACATGTTGCAGGACAAGCGCTGAAAGGTGCAATTTTTACAGCTGCGTTTTTAGAAAAGTTAGGAATGAACACGTCACCAGCGTGGAATGCGCCAAGAACAGACTTAATTCAATCGGTTCAATTTGATGATAAAGACCGTATGATTGCCTTCTGCCAAGCGATTCAATATGCATCTCCAATTAATTCGCATTTTACTCCGTATGCAAACTATATGCCAGGTTATGAAGATGATGTAATCATGGCGGCGGGAACGTTTATTCAAGGTGCAAGTATTGAATTGTCTGCTGATGGTCCAATTAGACCACCGTATGTTGCGTATGTGCAAGGTGGCTTAACGTATTCGCATGTTAAAATTGCGATTTGTTCTGCGATTGACGAATTGATTGAAAAGAATTTATTAATAATTTCTTAATGGGAAGCTGTCGATTTTGGCAGCTTTTTTCGTATAAAAGTAATGATTTATGCGATTAGAAAAAAGAATGAAAAAATTCATAAAAAAATTATAAAAAATCATGTAAGAAAAGCTAACATCTATTGACACTAAACATAACATGGTATAAAATGAGAAGCAGTTAAGGCGAAGGAGGAACTGAAAAATGAAAGAAGATAGACGTTCTGCCCCGCTGTTTCCTATTGGTATTGTTATGGATTTAACACAATTGTCTGCACGTCAAATTCGCTACTATGAAGAGCATAATCTTGTTTCTCCAACCCGTACAAAGGGGAATCGTAGATTATTTTCATTTAACGATGTAGATAAGTTGTTAGAAATTAAAGATTTGTTAGATCAAGGCCTGAATATGGCTGGTATTAAACAAGTGTTACTAATGAAAGAAAATCAAACAGAAGCAGTGAAAGTAAAAGAAGAAACGAAAGAAATTTCAAAAACTGAGCTTCGCAAAATACTTCGAGATGAACTACAACATACAGGTAGATTCAATCGAACTTCATTGCGACAAGGTGACATTTCAAGATTTTTTCACTAAAGATAACTGATTCTGAAGGCGATTAGAGGGACTAAGGAGGAATTTATAATGTCTAGATACACAAAAGAAGATATTTTCCGTTTGGCGAAAGAAGAGAATGTAAAGTATATCCGTTTACAATTTACGGACCTTTTAGGGGTAATTAAAAACGTAGAGATTCCAGTGAGACAATTAACGAAAGCTCTTGATAACAAAATGATGTTTGATGGATCTTCGATTGAAGGTTTCGTACGTATTGAAGAGTCTGATATGTATTTATATCCTGATTTAGACACTTGGGTAATTTTCCCTTGGACAGCTGAAAAAGGTAAAGTAGCTCGACTAATCTGTGATATTTACAATGCAGATGGCACTCCATTTGATGGAGACCCACGTAACAACTTAAAACGTGTGTTAAAAGAAATGGAAGCTTTAGGATTTTCAGACTTCAATCTTGGACCAGAGCCAGAATTCTTCCTATTTAAGGTTGATGAAAAAGGAAATCCAACATTAGAACTAAACGATAACGGTGGATACTTCGACCTTGCGCCGATGGATCTAGGGGAAAACTGTCGTCGTGATATCGTTCTTGAACTTGAAGAAATGGGATTTGAAATTGAAGCATCTCACCATGAGGTTGCTCCAGGACAGCACGAAATTGACTTTAAATATGCAAATGCAATTCGCTCATGTGATGACATTCAAACATTCAAACTTGTTGTAAAAACAATTGCTCGTAAACATGGTTTACACGCAACGTTTATGCCAAAACCACTATACGGTGTGAACGGTTCAGGTATGCACTGTAACTTATCATTATTTAAAAATGGTGAGAACGTATTCTTTGATGCAAACGGTGACTTACAATTAAGTGATGATGCTCGTCACTTCATCGCAGGTATTTTAAAACATGCACCAGCATTTACAGCGATAGCAAACCCAACTGTAAACTCATATAAACGTCTAGTACCTGGATATGAAGCGCCTTGTTACGTAGCATGGTCTGCACAAAACCGTAGTCCGTTAGTACGTATCCCTGCATCTCGTGGTATTAGTACACGCGTAGAAGTGCGTAGTGTTGACCCAGCTGCAAACCCATATTTAGTAATGGCTACATTATTAGCTGCAGGTCTTGATGGAATTAAAAACAAATTAACTCCACCAGCAGCAGTAGATCGTAACATCTATGTAATGACAAAAGAAGAGCGCGAAGAAGCAGGTATCGTTGACTTACCAGCAACATTAGCGCAAGCATTAGTTACATTACAATCTAATGAAGTAGTATGCGGTGCACTAGGAGAACACTTACTTGAGCACTTCATCGAAGCGAAAGAGATTGAGTGGGATATCTTTAGAACACAAGTTCACCAATGGGAACGCGATCAATATATGTCTCTATACTAAGAGGCTTGAACCCTTGATACAACTCGTATCAAGGGTTTTTTAATTCCCTATTATTACAATTTTATGTGGTTGCAAAATGAAAAATAGCCACATAAAAGCCAATAATTAATAACAAGTAGTGATATCATAGAAAAACATTATCAGATAAACGTAAGTTTTATATAATTTATGAACTAAAAAAGCCTTGATACTACGGTATCAGGGCTTTTTTAGTGAAGTTATTGGATATATTAACTACTAGATAATGGATTGTTTTTGGTTATTTTAAATCATGTTACTAAGAAAATCTTTTCAAAAGAATTGATTTTATCTTTTTTAAATCACTTGTGCTATAACTTAATAATTCTTTACTGCCTGTACAACGCGACCAATTATTTTTACATCTTCAGCTGAAAGGTCGTAAGTTTTTGGTTCGTGGATAGGGTCATTACTCAATGGTATTAAAGTAATGATGCTTCCGGATTTTGAAATCTTTTTCACGGTAGCATCATAACCATTGACTTTTACAACAGCAATTTGTCCGTTTTCAACATAAGGAGTTTCCTCTACTAAAACATAAGAACCATCAGGGAATTCGAGATTCATGCTAGTGCCTTTTACAGTAAGATAAAAATACTTTTTACGTTTGTTTAAAAATGTACTCAGCATGGGTAAATAGCCTTCGATATTTTCTTCAGCGAATATTGGTGTACCAGCTGCTACAGAACCAATGATAGGAATATGAAGAATGTTTGATTGATCGTTTTGGATGGTTTCATAAATAGAAACTTCTTCTTTAACAGTATTGTCCTCTTGAGTTGCGAGTCTTTCTAAATCATCAGTAGTAATTCCTAATCCCTTACAAACTTTTATGACATTATCAACAGACGCTTTACCAATCCCTCTTGATAACATGGATTGCAGTGTTGTGGGGGGGAGACCTATTTTTTCGGCGAAGGCTCTTTTGCTATAGCCAGCTTCTTTTATTAAGCGTGTTACAACCTCTGCTTTTTTCATTACTTTCACCATCTTTCTTATTAAAATGTATACGATATTGCGTATTTCTGTATATATCATAACCTAACTAAAATTGTTAGTAAATAGAAAAATATACGAAATTGAGTATTTAAATACGTTTTTTTGTTGACTAAATACGAAACTGAGTTTATATTTAAATGGAAATGAACGCAATATCGTACAAAAAACAGGTGGTGAGTCAATGTATCCGAATTTGCGTGCAGAGATGGCGAGAAAAAGAATTATGATTACACAAATTTCTTCGCATCTGAAACTTCGCCACGCAACAGTGAGCGACAAAATAAATGGTAAATTTCGTTTTTATTATGATGAAGCTTTTGAAATTAAGAAAACTTTTTTTCCAGAACATAGTTTGGAATATCTTTTTGAATTTGAAGAAAATGAAGCGAATTGAAATCGGAGGAAATTTACTTAAAATGTAACCCTATAATCGAATTATTGAATGATGATTTAATAAGAGGGTTCATATCAAAGTATTTAATTTAAATTCCGATAACTAGTTAATTTGTAAAAAGAAAGTAAAGAATTATGCGTAGTGCGAAATTATCTCAATGCAATAAAGATAGTCCAAAATTAGTAGTGAGGAGGAGATGAGGATGGGGCAATTAATTGACTCATCAGTACATAGTTCATTAGTATTTGAAGTTAATGGCAAAGTAGTAACGGATAGTTTGATAATTGCGAAGATATTCAAAAAAAATCACTTCGACGTTTTGAAGGAAGTTCGAAAACAAATTGTATATGTAGGTGAAGAGTTTGGAGGAGAAAATTTTCACGAGTCCACTTATTTTAATTCAAAGAATAGGCGAATCCCTAAATATGATTTAACAGAAGAAGCATTCACGTTACTTGTTATGGGATATACCAGTAGAGAAGCGGTTGGAATGAAAATCAAATTTATGAAAGAGTTCAAACGAATGAAGCAATATATACAAAATCAACAAAATGTGCCAAAGGATCCAATGGGGGTTTTAAAGTTAACATTTGCTGCGTTAGAAGGACATACTCAGGAGATACAAGAGATAAAGTCTGAGGTGAAGGGTTTGCGAGAAAATACGCCGCTTTATGCTATCGAGTGTGAAGAGATAACAAGGGCTGTAAAAAGGTTAGGTGTTATGTTATTGGGAGGTAAAAATTCAAATTCTTATCAGGATATCGGTCTTAGAAGGAAGTTATATAGAGATATTTATAGTCAGTTACATCGGGAATTTGGTGTGAATAGTTATAAAGCTATTAAACGTTATCATTTGGATAGAGCAATACAAATGATTAATGAAGAATATTCAATTCCAACTGTTTTAAATGAAGAAATTACAGTTAAAAACTCACAAATAAATATGGCAGACATTCAGTAGGAGGAAAGAACATGCAAAGAAAGATTTTAGTAATTACTAGCAGTTTAGCAGGGTTACCAACTGTCAGTGAATTTAAAACAAAAGAAGATGCAAAAGAGCAGGTTAGAAAGCTTATTCAAAAAGGAATGAGTCAAAATGTGATTCGTATAACACAAGAAATTCCAATGAATATCGAAATCCAAGTGGATGTTGAACTTGAGGAATAAGAGAGGTTTAGAAGAAAATAGATATGGATAGCATGATTGTTTTGAATGAATGCATAAGAAAAGAATCCGTTGCAGCGGATTCTATAAGAAAAAATATCTCTAGATAAGTATAACATTGAATACCGTTTTTGAGAATTGATGAGGTGGCTAGTATGGGGATTATTCGAGTGAAAAAAGATAGTAATTATTCCGTTATAAATAATACTGGTTTAAAAGATGAAAGGTTGTCATGGAAAGCGAAAGGAATCTTAGCCTATGCGCTTACATTACCAGACGATTGGACTTTTCATATTAGCGAATTAGCTCGACATGCTAAGGATGGAGAAGATTCGCTCCGTACAGGTTTTAAGGAATTAAAAGAATTAGGTTATGTAAAACGTTATCCTATTCGTGATGGGAATACGAAAAAAATTACAAGGTGGGATACGGAAATTTACGAAACGCCACAAAGGAACATGCCACAAATGGAAAACCAAGATGTGGTAAAGCCATATGAGGAAAATCAGAAACTACTAAATACTAATAGACTAAATACTAATAAACGAAATAATAATGATGATATGGATAAATTAGAATCTCGTGTATTCATCAATGAGAGGGTTAAAGTAAGTTGTAACTTTATTAAGGGGATGGGCATTCCGTTAAGTGAAATTGCAATTGCAGAGTTGGGGAGTTTTTGTAATTTGTTTAGTGGGGAGTTAATTCAGCATGCAATTAATAAAGCCGTTGATGAGAATGCGCCAAGATGGAACTACATTAAGGCTATATTGAGGAATTGGAAGGAGCAAGAAGTTAAAACATTAGTTGATGTGGCCATACTAGATAGACGTTTCGAAATGAGCAAGAAAAAGAAATATAACGGGACAGGTAGGAAGTATTCAAATAGAAAAGAGATTGTACCCGATTGGTTATATAAAGATGATGAATCAACAAATCTAGAAGAGGAAAGAAAAACCGTGCAGTCTACTGATGAAGAGCGTGAGAGATTACAAGAAGTGTTAAATAAATATAGGTCATAAGAAAAAATGCTAGATGATTTACAAGTAATAAAGATTGAAAAGGCTAATAAGCATATTCATGCTATTAAATTAGTATTAAGAGACTTTGTAAAAAGAACGGAAGTGGGTGAATCAGTAAGTGTTCGAATGGCTCAAAGATTATAAGAAGTTAGAAGAAGAAATTGCTTATTTAGAATACAACTTAGATAAATCAAAAGCCGAATTGAAGCGTTGGATTAGCGGTGATTTGCAAAATGTAAGATTAACCGCTGAATCGGAAGGGGCTAAGGTAGAAGGGCGGATTGAAGCAATTGAATATGAATTAGCTCATAAAATGAATGAAGAGTATGATTTAAAGCTTTTGATTAATAAGTTTACAGGACTGGATCATCAAATACTTAAAATGAAATATGTTGATGGAATGACTTTAGAGCAAATTGCGTTTGAATTACATTATAGTACAGGCTATATACGCCGAAAACATGCTGAAATAAGGAAGATTGTCAAGTTTTTAGATGGATTTTAGTGTTACCTTTTTGTAGGATACATGTAGTGTACAGAAAGTATTGAAAAAGTGATTTATAGTAGTAATATAAGATTTCGACGAAAGAGCAACTATTTTTATGGTTGCTCTTTTTGTTGTGAAAGAAGGTGAGTAATATGAAGTGATTTGATGGATTAATAGGTCTTTAGCTTCTAGTTATATTTAGTAAAGTAGTAGTTTTACAGGCGAAAATAATAGAAAAATGAGGAGATGTTTAATGATGAGTTTATTAGCTGCTTCAGTCAAAACAAAGAATTTGCCACAACAGGTATTACGTTGGCAATCAATGGTAGAAAGCGAATGTTCTGCACAAGGTGTACCTGAGTTAGTTCCTTACGTGCTTGGAATTATTATGGTGGAAAGTGGAGGGAATTCTGAAACGACACCTGATATTATGCAGTCTAGTGAATCACAAGGATGGGCAATGAATACAATTAAAAACCCGAAAGATTCAATTTATTACGGAGTGAAGCATTTAAAGGGTGCTTTTGATGATGCGAAGAAAAATGGCATTACAGATTTAAGTGCCATTGTTCAATCGTATAATTTTGGACGAGCTTACCTTCGCTGGTTAGCTTCTAACAATAAACAGCATTCATTACCGGTGGCAGATCTGTATTCTAAAACGGTTGTTGCGCCATCACTTGGAAATACGACCGGTGCTATGGTGAAATATAGTAACCCTATCGCTGTTGCCTACAATGGTGGTTATCGATATAAAAACGGGGGGAATTTCTTCTACTCTGAAATTGTTAAACAATATGTAGATTTTGATGGAGGAACTGGTGGCGGTGACAATAAGCCGTTACAACCAAAAGGACTGGGAATTGCAACGTCTAAATACCCAGAAGGATGGGGCATCAATTTATATAGTGGTCCTGGAAAAGATGCTTGGTTTACAGGTCATGTCATTAATACAAAAATGCCATATTTAATTATAGATGCTGCTTGGTATGGCGGGAATGAAAATATGCTTTGCTTAGGTTGGGAAGCCTGGGCAAAAGAAGAACACTTTGAAGTGCAGTGGTTCCACGCTTACTCAAAATATCCAGCAGGTTATGGTATTAACACATATGATGGTCCAAATGGAAATTATAAAGGAAATGTGGATGGATCTTATCCATATGGTGTTTTTGCGAGAAAAGATGGTTACATTGATATTGGACAAAACACATGGGTAAAAGAAGAACATTTTAATGTAAGGTAATAACAAAGTTTTTTATTATTTGATTTTAAATTATAAATTTTAATATATAGAAAAAATATAAAAGGGTGCTTTTTTAAGTGCCTTTTTATATTACGTATGAATAGAAAGGAAGATTATTATGGCAAAATTTATTTATCCAACAGATACAACGAGAGTAACAAGTGGATTTCGGGGGAGCAGACCAGATCATCATGGGATAGATCTTGCTGAATCGGGCTATCATCCAATTTATGCAGCAGCTAGCGGACGAGTTAGTCGTTCTTATATTTCATCCAGTTATGGTGAATGTATTATGATTGTGCACACTATTGATGGGGTTACATGGGAAACAGTATATGCCCATATGCGTAGCGGTTCTCGAACAGTAAAAGAAGGTGATTATGTTACACAAGGACAAACTATTGGGGTTATGGGGAACACAGGGGATTCTAGTGGTCAACACTTGCATTTTGAATTGCATAAAGGGTCTTGGAACATCAATAAGAGTAATGCTGTGAATCCATTAGACTACTTAGGAAAAGGAGACGGTGGTGGTACAACTGAACCTTCTGATAAACCGCTACAACCAAAAGGGCTGGGAATTGCAACGTCTAAATACCCAGAAGGATGGGGCATCAATTTATATAGTGGTCCTGGAAAAGATGCTTGGTTTACAGGTCATGTCATTAATACAAAAATGCCATATTTAATTATAGATGCTGCTTGGTATGGCGGGAATGAAAATATGTTATGTCTAGGTTGGGAAGCCTGGGCAAAAGAAGAACACTTTGAAGTGCAGTGGTTCTATGCTTACTCAAAATATCCAGCAGGTTATGGTATTAACACATATGATGGTCCAAATGGAAATTATAAAGGAAATGTGGATGGATCTTATCCATATGGTGTTTTTGCGAGAAAAGATGGTTACATTGATATTGGACAAAACACATGGGTAAAAGAAGAGCATTTTAATGTAAGATAATATCTTTAAATCAGCATGTATTAAGTAGGATGAAAAAACTTGTTATCATACCTCTTGAGATGAGAGTAATATCTGTAAAATGCTGGGCGGAATATAGAGTGCGATTTTTGAAAGAGCAACTGATGTAAAAAGTTGCTCTTTTTCTTTTTTTGAATGTGAGGACCATAACCCATTATATAGAATATGGCCTGTCTGAGGATTTAGTTTCTAGATGTACTTAATAATTCAGTGGAATTTTAAATGATAAAAAATAAAAAAGGAGATAATCAGTAATGGAAATTAGAAAAAAATTAGTGGATCCAAGTAAATATGGTATAAAGTGTCCCAATACAATGACACCAGAATTCATCACAGTACATAATACGTACAATGATGCATCAGCAGAAAATGAGATATCGTATATGATTGGGAATAATAATTCAGTGTCGTTTCATGTTGCAGTAGATGACAAAGAAGCAGTACAAGGTATTCTGTTTGATCGTAATGCTTGGCATGCAGGTGATGGTAACGGAAATGGTAATCGTAAATCTATCGGAGTGGAAATTTGCTATTCTCTAAGCGGTGGGGATAGATATTACAAGGCGGAGGATAATGCAGCAATTGTTATTGCTCAGTTAATGAAACAATTCAATATACCGATTAGTAATGTACGTACACATAAATCGTGGAGTGGAAAGCATTGCCCACATCGAATGCTCGATGAAGGAAGAGTGGATCAATTCATTGAGAAGATAAACAAAGCATTTAATGAAGATAACAATAAACCACTACAACCAAAAGGGCTGGGAATTGCAACGTCTAAATACCCAGAAGGATGGGGCATCAATTTATATAGTGGTCCTGGAAAAGATGCTTGGTTCACAGGTCATGTCATTAATACAAAAATGCCATATTTAATTATAGATGCTGCTTGGTATGGTGGGAATGAAAATATGTTATGTCTAGGTTGGGAAGCGTGGGCGAAAGAAGAACACTTTGAAGTAGAGTGGTTCCATGCTTACTCAAAATATCCCGCAGGTTATGGCATTAACACATATGATGGTCCAAATGGAAATTATAAAGGAAATGTGGATGGATCTTATCCATATGGGATTTTTGCAAGAAAAGATGGTTATATCGATATTGGGCAAAACACATGGGTAAAAGAAGAACATTTTAATGTGAGATAAGGATATGAGAGTAGGATCACTCGTATGATTCTCTTTAATTTTTGAAAAGGAGATGAGAACGATGGAAGAACAAATCTTCAATTCAATGATTCAACAAGGAGCATTCGCAGCTTTATTTGTATGGATGCTGTTTACTACGCAAAAAAAGAATGAACAGCGCGAAGAACAATATCAAAAAGTTATTGAAAAAAATCAACAGGTCATTGAAGAACAAGCAAAAGCATTTAGTTCGTTGTCGAAGGATTTATCAGATGTTAAGCGAAAAATCTTGGGGAACGATGATGAGAAATAAAATATGGTATTAAAGTATTTGTCGCATATGCAGGTTCTCATTAGCTATAGTGAATAAGTTTGTGGTGGATTTTTCAAGAGGAAAGAGTGAATGAAGTCTAATATTAATGTAAATGAAATGAAACTTTGAATGCTGCTTAGTTATAACATAGTTTTATTCAGAATTTTGTTAGTTCATTTTCTAAATTTAGGGAATAAATATAGTTTAGTACCTTGCAATAAACAATACTAAGTGGTATATTATGGATAAAACAGGTACCGTGTATTGAACAGTACTAAGATAGGAAAGGAGGATGGCACTTGAACGTTCAATTTAAAAAAGGTGTGCTTGAACTTTGTGTATTAGCACTTGTAAAACGTAAAGATAGTTACGGTTATGAACTTGTTCAGCAAATTTCTAATAAATTTTTAATATCGGAAGGATCAGTATACCCTTTATTACGTCGTTTGACGAAAGAAGGGTATTTTCAAACGTATTTAAAGGAATCTACGGAAGGGCCACCTCGTAAATATTATCAATTAACAGAGCAAGGGGAGACGCAATTTCATTTGTTAGTAACAGAATGGCGTGATTTTGCGAAAGGGGTACAAGAAATTATTGAAGGGGTGGAATGGGATGAGTAAAGAAGGGTTTCTTAAAGAATTATCAAGTTATCTTAGAAAGTTACCAGAGGAAGAGAGGCAAGATATTTTATTGGATTATGAAGAGCACTTTCAGTTTGGACTAGAAGAGGGGAAAACTGAATCGGAAATAATACAGGGCCTTGGTTCTCCGAAAGTAATCGCGAAAGAATTACTTGCGATGTATCGCTTCGATGAAATGAAAAAAAATCCATCGACTTCAAATGTGACAAGAGCTGTTATGGCAGCGATTGGACTTAGTTTGTTTAATTTTATTATTGTGTTAGGCCCGTTAGTCGCAATTATTGCTTTTATATTTTCTTTTTGGATCGGTGGTATTGCTAGTGTAGTAACACCACTTTTCGTTATTGGAAAAGTATTTATGGGTACTTTTATATGGTTGGATCTTTTCGTTAGTATAACGTTTGTTGGAGTAGGTTTATTGTTATGTATTATCGCTTTTTATAGTACAAAGTGGTTTAAGAGATTGTGTGTACGATATGTAATATGGAACTTCAAAATGATAAAAGGAGAGTAAATGATGAAAAAACTATTTTTAATCGCTATCGCTTGTATCGTTATTGGAGTAATAGGAATTTCCCAAACATATGAAAAAGCAGTACAAACTGCTGAAAAAGGCGATAAAGAAAATGTAATTAAAAACAAAACATTAAAAAATATAGAAGTTAAGTTAGATGCCGGGGATATTATTGTTCAAAAATCTCCTGACTCTTCTTTTTATGTAAAGCAATCGGGAGATGTACGTAAACAAGAGATTCGTATCGCAGAAGATGGTGACACATTAAAAATTATTGGGGAAAGAGAAAAAGGTGCTTCATTTGATTTTTCTTTTTACGATTTTAGGTTTCAAACGTCTAAATTGACTCTACTTGTGCCCGAACGCTCTTACCAAGATGTAAAAGTAAATTCATCTGCTGGACAAATCGAAATGAGTGATGTGAAAAGTGATAGCGTAAGTGTTAGAACACTTGCTGGAGAAGTAGAGTTGAAACAAGTAACGGCTAAGAATGTGGAGGGATCGACAAAAGCTGGTGAGGTGAACTTTAAGAAGGTATTAGGGAAAGTGACCGCAAAAACAACAAGTGGGGAAATAAATATTCAAGATCATGATTCTAAATATAATCTAGAAGCAAGTTCAACTGCGGGAGATATAGATATTACTTTATCGGAAAAACCACAAGATGCGGTAATTACTGGGCAAAGTGCTGCGGGAGATGTAACGATTTTTAATGAAGAAAATAAAAATGTAACAATTGGAAATGGTAGTAAAAAGATTAGCGGTAAAACGGCTGCGGGAGATGTGACGATTGAAACTCGTTAATAAGAAATAGAATGCATGGAAATCTATCAAAATACAAAAAGAAGATAATTACCGTATATAAATAAGGTAATTATCTTCTTTTTGTTATTTTTAATGTAAATCACGATATACGCCAATTACTTTCCCGATAACTGACACTTGTTTTAAAATGATAGGTTCTAATGAAGAGTTTTCTGGTTGTAGACGGAAATGGTCTTTTTCTTTATAGAAACGTTTAACTGTTGCTTCGTTATCCTCTGTTAAAGCGACTACAATTTCACCATTATATGCAGACTGCTGTTGGCGAACAACAACTAAATCTCCATCGAAAATACCAGCTTCAATCATACTATCTCCAGAAATACGTAACATGAACACTTGGTCTGCTCCAGCAACAATACTAGCTGGAAGTGGGAAATGTTCTTCTACGCTTTCGACCGCTGTAATTGGTAAACCAGCAGTGACTTTTCCGACAATTGGAACTTGAATAACAGATTGTGTTTCCGTATCCATTCGGTCTTCACCTAAAATTTCAATGGCACGTGGTTTTGTTGGATCGCGTCGAATGTATCCTTTTTCTTCTAATCGTGATAAATGTCCGTGCACTGTAGAACTAGAAGCGAGGCCGACTGCTTGACCAATTTCACGTACGGAAGGTGGATATCCTTTTTCTTGTACTTTTAGCTTAATAAAGTCGAGAATGTCTTGCTGGCGTTTCGTTAACTTTTCCATGTTTTCTAACACCTCGTTTTCTTTCATTTTTCTTATTAATAAGTATAACATGTGAAAAAACATTCTACAAACATAAGTTCGAACAAATGGCGGATTTATGTTACACTATAGGGAAATAATAGGGAGAAAGAGGGGTTCAAAATGAATGCAATTATTTATGCACGTGTGAGTACAACGAAAGAAGCGCAAGAAACATCATTATTACGTCAAAAAGATGAATTATTGCATTTAGCTGAGCGCTATCAAATGAATGTTACTAAGGTGATTGAAGAGCAGGCTAGTGGATATACAATTGAACGTGACGGTATATTAGAGGTGTTGGATACAATTCGAGACGAACAAATTGATGTGTTACTTATACAAGATGAAACGCGTCTTGGTAGAGGAAATGCGAAGATCGCGTTAATGCATTGTTTACATAAAGAAGGCATAAAAGTATATACGCATACACATAATGGTGAATTACAATTGTCGGATTCTGATTCAATGGTATTAGATATTATTGGTATTGTTGAAGAATATCAAAGAAAGATTCATAATTTGAAAATTAAACGAGGTATGCAACGTGCAGTAGAAAAAGGTTATCGTCCAGAAAAAAATTTAAAAAATCGTCATTTAAGTGTAGGAAGAGAGAAAAAAGAAGTGCCAATTGAGGAAATTGTACGTTTGCGAAAAAGTGAACTCACGTTTGAAGAAATTGCAGCAACATTACGTGGATTTGGTCATAATGTTTCAAAGGCGACTGTACATCGTAGATATGTAGAGTATACGAAGCAATTACTTGATAAAGAAGAGTAACTATTGTATGATAATAATCAGTTTTGATTAGAAGGGGGATTCGAGATGATTAATCACGAACTCGTTGAACGCATTAACTTCTTAGCGAAAAAAGCAAAAGCTGAAGGTTTAACTGAAGAAGAGCAACGTGAGCGTCAATCGCTACGTGAACAATATTTAAAAGGATTTCGTCAAAATATGTTAAACGAACTTAAAGGTATTAAAGTTGTTAACGAAGAAGGTACAGATGTTACACCGACGAAATTAAAAGCTTTAAAAAAGCAAGATAATGCAAGATTAAATTAAAAGATGGGCGAAGCCCATCTTTTTTATATGTAAAAATCGTTATTTAATAACTTTCCAGTTGTTATTAACTGTTGCTTCTATCGTTTTATGTTCCAATATATAATTAGCGATAAGTTCAGACATATCTGTGGGGATATCTTTTACTACCGGTTTGTTTTGAAACATAAAGAAATTTCCCCCGCCACTTGCACGATAATTATTCATTACAACGTCATATTCTTCATTCATATTAAGAGGAGCACTGTTATGCTGTAAAGATTCTACTCTTTCACCAATTGGTTTTGAAATGTTTAATACGTATGAAATCCCTTCCCACATATCATAATTATAATGTTGTGGCTTTGGTTCTATGTAGGTAGGACTTACGGTGATGGATCCATCTGTTTTTAATGTGAAATAAGAAGCAGAGAGTTCAAGAGCATTTTTTATGTCCGCTCCAGTTAGTCTAATTACTTTTAATGTGTTCGGATAAATATAATTAGAAACGATGTCACGCATTGTTACATGTTCCGGGAAACCTGGAGATGTATTATGGAACAAACTTGTACAAGAAATTGATACATTAGCTATATCCATCTGTATTTTATTTATGAATTCGATAAAAGGATGATCATGCAAACGAGTTTGCATAGCATCTGAAATTTGCATATCCCCCTGAATGATTCCAATAGGTTGATCAAGCCACTTTTGTGTTTTCTCTTCGTAATCGGCTACCAATGAAAGTACATCTTGGTCAGCCTCAACTCCTTGTACAGATAATAATTCAGAAGAACTCTCTTTTTTAACCCATTTATGTTTTGTTTTTTCGAATGTTATTTTTACTTTTCCAACTGAGTTTCCATTACATCCGGTCTGTAAAATTGTTACACCGTTAGCCATTGTGTGAGCAATTTCCCGGTGCTGGTGGCCTGTTAATAAAATATCTATGTCTTCAATTTCATGGCACATTGCATATCCTTGGTTTTCTCCTGTTAAAACTTCAGTCGGTACCCCGGTTTGTAAATCTCGTTCAACTCCCCCGTGATACGCTACGACTAGTAAATCTGGTTTCTCATGTTTGCGAATGTAAGAAACCCACTTTTTCGTTGTTTCTAATGCATCTTCAAATTGTAAGTCTTTAATGTGATGGGGTTGTTCCCAATTGGTAATGTAGTGCGTTGTCACCCCTAAAATAGCAATTTTTATATTGGATTCAATCTGTTTGATTATATAAGGTTTTCCGAAATAAGGCTTCTTTATGTTTTTATCTAAAATGTTTGCTGATAGGTACGGGAAGTTCGCAGTAGTCACAGCGTTATTTAATATACCCATCCCGTAATTAAACTCATGATTGCCGATAATTGCAGCGTCATACTGTAAGTAATTCGCTAATAAGGACATTGGGTTTTTTTTGTTTTTTTCGTATGTAACATAATGATAAGTAAATGGTGTTCCTTGAATAAAGTCGCCATTATCAATTAAAAGAACGTTTGTATTTTGGGAACGTTCTTTTTTTATAAGAGTAGAAATTTTAGCTAAACCAAGTTCTGCTGGGGAGTTATCTTGGTAGTGAATAGGATAAACAGTGCCATGTATATCGCTTGTTAATAAGATGTTTAAAGTTACAGTTTGATTTTGTTCCAATATGACTCACCTTTTCTATTGTTATCTTCCAATTCATCATATCAAATATGTGAAGAGAATTTTAATGTGAGTGTATAGAATGTGTAAAGATTCTGTAAATAATCAATTATTTGTAAAAATATGTGATATATTTCTTCATGTTTATGAAAGGTTATTTTATAACAATGAAAAATGGAGGCATTAATATGTTGAAAAAAGTTTTTGCAATGAGCACAACAGTTGTACTAGCAGCGGGATTATTAAGTGGCTGTGGAACGAAGGAATCAAGTGCAAGTAAAAATGAAGATACGAAAAAAGGGTATGTACCGAAGACTTTAAATGTTCAATTTGTTCCTTCTCAAAATGCAGATACGTTAGAGGCGAAGGCAAAACCGCTTGAGAAGCTATTAAGTGATAAGTTAAATATTCCAGTAAAAGTTAGTATTTCAACGAACTACAATACAATTGTAGAAGCGATGGCATCTAAACAAGTAGATGTAGGATTTTTACCGCCAACAGCGTACGTATTAGCACATGAAAAGAAGGCTGCAAATGTAATTTTACAAGCACAACGTTTTGGAGTAGAGGATGAAACAGGAGCTCCTACAAAAGATTTAGTAGATTATTATAAATCTGAGTTTGTTGTTAAAAAAGACTCTAATATAAATAGTGTAAAAGATTTAAAAGGTAAAAAGATTGGTTATCAAGATGTAACATCATCAGCAGGGTATGTATGGCCTGCAGCTGTTCTATTAAAAGAGGGAATTGATCCGTTAAAAGATGTGAAACCTGTTACATTAAAAGGTCACGATCAGTCGCTTATTGCTCTTTTAAATGGTGACGTAGATGCAGCTGTTGTATTCCAAGATGCTCGTAATATTGTAAAAAAAGATTATCCGAATATATTCGAGCAAACGAAAATAGTGAAATTTACGGAGAAAATTCCAAACGATACGATTTCGGTACGTTCTGATTTAGATGAAGAGTGGAGCAAGAAATTACAGGATGCTTTCATTGAAATTGGAAAAAATGAGGAAGGTCACAAAATCATTAAAGAAGTATATTCACATGAAGGATATGTTAAATCTGATGATAGTAAATTTGACATCGTTCGTGAATATGGGAAGAAAGTAAAAACGCAATAATACATATGGAAATGGCAGCTAGCTGAAAGGGAATGTTTTCAGTTAGTTTGCCGTTTTGAATACATAGAAGGTAGGTAAGATGTGTGATAGAATTTCGAAATGTCTCCAAAGTGTATCCAAATGGTACAAAAGGATTGAATAATATAAACTTGAAAATTCAAAAAGGTGAGTTTGTTGTAATGGTAGGGCTGTCCGGAGCTGGAAAGTCTACACTTCTAAAATCGGTAAATCGTCTTCATGAGATTACAGAAGGCGAAATCATGATTGAATGTGAGTCTATTACTGCTGCAAAAGGAAAAGATTTACGACGTATGCGCCGGGATATTGGTATGATCTTTCAAAGTTTTAACCTTGTAAAGCGATCAACAGTATTGAAGAATGTATTAGCTGGCCGTGTTGGATATCATTCGACATTGCGTACAACGTTAGGTTTGTTTCCGAAAGAGGATGTGGAGCTCGCATTTCAAGCGTTAAAAAGAGTGAATATTTTAGAAAAAGCATATGCACGTGCTGATGAATTATCAGGAGGACAACAACAACGTGTATCGATAGCTAGAGCATTGGCGCAAGAAGCAAAAATCATATTGGCAGATGAACCTGTTGCGTCGTTAGATCCGCTAACAACAAAGCAAGTATTAGATGATTTAAAGAAAATTAATGAAGATTTTGGAATTACAACAATTGTAAACTTACATTCTATTGCTTTAGCTAGGCAATATGCGACGCGTATTATTGGATTACATGCAGGCGAAATTGTTTTTGATGGTTTAGTAGAAGCAGCAACGGATGAAAAGTTTGCTGAAATTTATGGTGACGTAGCACAGAAAAGTGAATTGTTAGAGGTGGCAGTTAAATGAATGATGTGACGATATATTCGAAGTCGATACCGAAGCCGCCGAGTAAGTTAAAACATATGTTAACGTTTATTCTATTCATTTTACTGTTGTGGGGAAGTAGTATACAGGTCGACGCATCATTTTCAAAGCTAGTAGTTGGTTTTCCTAATATAATGGATTTGTTAAAAGAAATGGTGCCGCCAGATTGGAGTTATTTTCAAGTTATTACAACAGCAATGTTAGATACAATACGTATGGCGATTATTGGGACGACTTTAGGAGCGATTTTAGCTATTCCACTTGCACTGTTTGCGGCAAGTAATGTGTTTACTAGTACATTTTTATACAGTCCAGCTCGATTGATTTTAAATTTTATTCGAACGATACCAGATTTATTATTAGCGGCAATTTTCGTAGCTATTTTTGGAATAGGACCACTTCCGGGTATTTTAGCTCTTACTTTTTTCTCAATTGGGCTCGTGGCGAAATTGTTGTATGAATCAATTGAATCAATTGACCCTGGCCCACTAGAAGCGATGACAGCTGTAGGGGCTAATAAGGTGCAATGGATTGTTTATGGAGTCATTCCACAAGTAAAAGCACACTTTGTTTCCTATGTACTATATACATTTGAGGTGAATGTACGGGCAGCGGCTGTCCTAGGTTTAGTAGGAGCAGGTGGTATTGGACTATATTATGATCGTACACTTGGATTTTTACAATATCAACAAACTGCATCTATTATCATCTATACTCTTGTTGTTGTATTGGTAATTGATTATGTAAGTACATTGTTGCGGGAGAAATTATAATGAGTAAAACGACGATAATCGTACCAAAACCGAAGAAACCGAGTGTGTATCGCTCGTTTATTTTTATAGCACTTACATTTGTTTATATATGGGCTTTTTCAGGAGTACCGCTAGAGGGAATAAAGGAAACGGCGGGAGAAATTACAAAAGCAATTATGACAGGGATATTGAGTCCAGACTGGTCGTATGTATCTTTGCCAGATGGTGAAGATTTATTACATGGATTAATTGATACGTTGGCAATTGCGATATTAGGTACATTTATTTCTGCATTTTTATCTGTTCCGTTTGCCTTTTGGGCGGCAACGAATATGAGTAGTGGAAAATTAACTTCAGGATCTGGGAAAATTGTACTTAGTTTTGTTCGTACGTTTCCTGAATTAGTTATGGCTCTTTTATTTATAAAAGCTGTTGGTCCAGGCTCTTTTGCAGGAGTATTAGCCTTAGGATTGCATTCTATTGGAATGTTAGGAAAACTATATTCAGAAGGAATTGAAAACATAGATAAAGGACCGACGGAAGCGTTACTAGCAACAGGAGCAAATCGTTTTCAAATACTTTGGTATGCGGTGTTACCGCAAGTGTTACCAGATTTTCTATCGTATACGTTATACAGATTTGAAATTAATGTACGATCCGCTGCAATTTTAGGGGTTATTGGAGCAGGAGGGATTGGTACACCTTTAATTTTTGCGCTGAGTTCACGGAATTGGTCTCGTGTTGGTATTATTTTATTAGGTATTATTTTAATGGTAATTATAATTGATTTGATTTCAAGCTCGATTCGGAAACGGATTGTTTAACTTATTTGAAAAGCATCGAAGTTAGATGCTTTTTTATGTTTTTAAAAACTTATTTAAAAAAGTAAGTATAGAAGGAATTTGTATAAATATACAGATAATTACCTTTCTTTTTAAAATAAAAATAATGAAAAAGTATGTCATATTGAATGCCCATACATTCCCGGAAACATTGATTTTTTTATAAAAAATCAAAAAAATATCAACATATTTGTCGATACATGTTGTATAATCTTGCGTGGGAAGCTATCATATAAATGTATAAAACGTTTACTAATATAAGCGAAGGGAAGAATAGCATGTCACATTCAATCGAACAACTTTCTATCAACACGATTCGCACATTATCCATCGATGCGATTGAAAAAGCAAACTCTGGTCACCCAGGAATGCCAATGGGTGCAGCACCAATGGCTTATACATTATGGACTCAATTTATGAAACACAATCCAAATAACCCAACGTGGTTTAACCGTGATCGTTTCGTATTATCTGCAGGTCATGGTTCAATGTTATTATACAGTCTACTTCACCTATCTGGTTATGATGTAACAATGGATGACTTAAAGAACTTCCGTCAATGGGGAAGCAAAACTCCAGGACATCCTGAGTACGGTCATACAGCTGGTGTAGATGCAACGACTGGTCCACTTGGACAAGGTATTGCAACTGCTGTAGGTATGGCAATGGCTGAAAGACATTTAGCTGCTAAATATAACCGTGATGCGTATAATGTAGTAGATCATTATACATACGCTATTTGTGGTGATGGAGATTTAATGGAGGGCGTTTCTGCTGAAGCATCTTCATTAGCTGCTCATTTACAATTAGGTCGTCTTGTTGTGCTTTACGATTCAAACGATATTTCATTAGATGGCGATTTAAATCGTTCATTCTCTGAAAGTGTAGAAGATCGTTACAAAGCATACGGATGGCAAGTAATCCGTGTTGAGGATGGAAACGATATTGAAGCAATCGCGAAAGCAATTGAAGAAGCGAAAGCTGACGAAAAACGCCCAACGCTAATTGAAGTAAGAACGACAATTGGTTTCGGTTCTCCAAACAAATCAGGAAAATCAGCTTCACATGGTTCTCCACTTGGTGTAGAAGAAACAAAATTAACGAAAGAAGCATATGCTTGGACTGCTGAGCGAGACTTCCACGTAGCAGAAGAAGTATATGACAACTTCCGTAAAACAGTACAAGATGTTGGTGAAACTGCGCAAGCTGAGTGGAACACGATGCTAGGTGAATATGCACAAGCATACCCAGAATTAGCAAACGAATTCCAAGCAGCAATGAACGGTCAACTTCCAGAAGGTTGGGAGCAAAACTTACCGACTTATGAATTAGGATCAAAAGCAGCAACTCGTAATTCTTCTGGTGCTGTAATTAATGCAATTGCAGAGTCTGTACCATCATTCTTCGGTGGATCTGCTGACCTTGCTGGTTCTAACAAAACATACATGAATAACGAAAAAGACTTTACAAGAGATGATTACAGCGGTAAAAACATTTGGTACGGTGTACGTGAGTTCGCAATGGGTGCAGCAATGAACGGTATTGCACTACATGGTGGTTTAAAAACTTACGGTGGTACGTTCTTCGTATTCTCTGATTACTTACGTCCAGCAATTCGCCTTGCAGCATTAATGCAATTGCCAGTAACGTATGTATTCACACATGACAGTATCGCTGTTGGTGAAGATGGTCCAACACATGAACCAATCGAGCAATTAGCAGCGCTTCGTGCAATGCCAAACGTTTCTGTTATTCGTCCTGCTGATGGTAACGAATCTGTTGCAGCTTGGAGACTAGCTTTAGAATCTACAAATAAACCAACTGCTTTAGTATTAACTCGTCAAGACCTTCCAACATTAGAAGGTGCAAAAGATGATACGTATGAAAAAGTAGCAAAAGGTGCATATGTAGTTTCTGCAAGCAAGAAAGAAACGGCTGATGTAATCTTACTTGCAACTGGATCTGAAGTAAGCCTAGCTGTTGAAGCTCAAAAAGCATTAGCAGTAGACGGCGTTGACGCAGCTGTTGTCAGCATGCCATCTATGGATCGCTTCGAAGCTCAAACTGCAGAGTACAAAGAATCTGTATTACCAAAAGCAGTAACAAAACGTTTCGCAATCGAAATGGGTGCTACATTCGGATGGCACCGTTACGTAGGTCTTGAAGGAGATGTGTTAGGTATCGATACATTCGGTGCTTCTGCTCCTGGTGAGAAGATTATGGAAGAGTATGGATTTACTGTAGAGAACGTTGTTCGTAAAGTAAAAGAAATGCTTTAATGATTTCAGAAAAATCTCTCCGGCATGGAGAGGTTTTTCTATGTAAATGAGTTTTTTCGACAGAAAAAGTTTTTTATCTCTCCGCAGTCAGACAATCATTGCAAATTTTCTTATATATAATGAAGAGAAAAGGTTGTCCAGATTGGGAGTGGAAAAATGAAAACGTATGAATTGTATTTAATTCAAGAGGATATTGCGAAAGCTTATTTTGGTCGTGAATATTTGTTTTTTGATTTATTTGCTCGATTTTCAGAATCTGGGTCCCTTTCGGAGAAAAAAGTGTTATATAAGCAAATGATGTATATAACGATGCCATTGCAAGTAATGAAAATTCATCATAAATTAGAACAAGCTTTGCGCGTTCTTGGTAAATATGATAGAACACATCATACACATACACTTTATACGGGAGCGGAGTACGGCGAAATAATGGTGAAACCGCACTATATTCGTATGAATACCTCTGGAAATGTCTCTATGGAAACGACGTTCTTTGAGGTGTTAAGAAAGTGTGAATTAACATTTTTAGCTATGGATTATGAAAATACAAAGTACGGATGGCTGAATCCTCTAAAACAAGTACGAACATATGTGTAAAAAATGTCGAATTGTATCTTGTCTTATTGAAAAGGTTTTAGTACACTGTAAGGTAGACAACATGAAGGAGGAAAATATATGCCAATTTGGTTAGGTATTCTAGTGGGCGTAGTAGCACTAGTAGCAGGCGTGGCGTTAGGATTTTTCATTGCCCGCAAATACATGATGAATTACTTACAAAAAAATCCACCAATTAACGAACAAATGTTAAAAATGATGATGATGCAAATGGGACAAAAACCTTCCCAAAAGAAAATCAATCAAATGATGAGCGCAATGAACAAGCAACAAATGAAATAAGCGCTAAAAGACACTCGCTAAGAGTGTCTTTCTTTTTGTTAGTTATAGTTTTTAAAACTTTTAAAAATTCTGTATTTTTGGTAAACTGAAAACATCGCTCATTTTAAGGGAGGAGGAAAAAAATGAAAGTGTTTATGAATTTAGCATGGTTTTTTAAACAAGAAAAACGAGCGTACATAACTGGAATTATTTTATTGTTTGGCGTTGCACTTTTAGAACTTGTAGCACCAAAAGTAATTGGAATCGTTGTAGATGAAATTAATGATGGAACATTGACGACCGATAAGTTACTAAAATGGGTTGTACTATTAGTAATTGTAGGTATTACGATGTACATATTACGTTACATATGGCGTATTATGATTTTCGGGTCTTCATTAAAATTAGCTCGCCAATTACGAAAAAATTTGTATGAACATTTTACAAAGATGAGTCCATCTTTCTATCAGTCAAATCGAACAGGTGATTTAATGGCACATGCGACCAATGATATTCAAGCGATCCAGCAAACTGCTGGAGCAGGTGTTTTGACGCTTGTTGACTCATTAGCTGTCGGAGGATGTGTACTCGTAGCGATGGGTTTTACAATTAGTTGGAAGTTAACATTATTAAGTTTAATTCCAATGCCGATTGTAGCTATTTCGACAAATTATTATGGAACTTTATTACATAAAAGGTTTCATAAAGCACAGCAATCGTTTTCGGAAATCAATGATAAAGTGCAAGAGAGTATGAGTGGAATGAAAGTGATTCGCTCGCTTGGACAAGAGAAAGAAGATTTACAGGCGTTTCGAAGAAAATCAGAAGATGTTGTACATAAAAATGTGTTAGTTGCACGTATTGATTCGTTATTTGATCCGACAATCTCTCTTATCGTTGGATTTTCTTTTTTAATCGCAGTATGTTACGGATCAGTATTAGTTGTAAGAGGTGAATTAACAGTAGGTGATCTCGTTACATTTACGACATATTTAGGTACCCTCGTTTGGCCAATGTTAGCGTTTGGATGGTTATTCAATATTATGGAGCGTGGGCGTGCTTCATATGACCGTGTAGAAAAAATTCTTTCACAAAAATCAGATGTAGTAAATAGCGAAAATGCTGTACATACAATAGCGAGCGGTAATGTTTCGTTTGCCGTTGATTCATTTTCGTATAAGAAAAATGAATTGTTACATTTAAACGATATTCACTTTGATTTGAAGAAGGGCGAAACGCTAGGAGTTGTAGGACGTACAGGCGCAGGGAAAACGACTTTATTAAAATGTTTAATCCGTGAGTATGATCATTTTAATGGTGAATTAAAAATTGGGGAGCGAGATATTCGAGATATAACACTTCATGGTGTCCGTTCTGCCATTTCATACGTGCCGCAAGATCATTTTTTATTTTCAGCAAGTATTGGTGAGAATATTGCCTTTGGAAAGGCGGATGCTACATATAATGAAATTACCAAAGCTGCAGAGATTGCTTGTATTCATAATGACATCCTCCAATTTTCAGAAGGATATGAAACAGTAGTAGGGGAAAGAGGTGTTTCGTTATCTGGTGGTCAAAAACAGCGAATCTCTATTGCTCGTGCTTTATTAACAAATGCTGAAATTTTAATTTTGGATGATTGTTTATCAGCGGTAGATGCAAAAACAGAAGAGACGATTTTAAGTGCCTTAAAGAGGGAGAGAGCAGGGAAAACGACGATTATTACTGCACACCGATTAAGTGCAATTCAGCATGCCAATCTTATTCTTGTTGTTGATGAAGGTAGAATTGTACAAAGAGGTACACATGAGGAATTAATGAAGGAAAACGGCTGGTATAAGGAAATGTATGAAAGCCAGCAATTAGAAGCTTTAGTCGAGAAAGGAGGCGTATGATGGTAGAGAAGAAGCGAAGTGATTTAAGTAGATTGCTTTCCTATATGAAGCCATATAAAGGGTTACTATCTTTAGCATTTATCTTTTTAGTTGGTGCGACAGTAACGGAAATGATGGGTCCTTTTTTAATTAAACAATTCCTCGATGAACACCTAGTACCGCGGGATTTTGAACGATCAGCGCTCGTTACTTTATTTGTAATTTACATAGTTGCTCATTTATTAAAAGTACTATTTACGTATTTAAATCTATTGTACTTTCAGAACATTGCTTTTAAGATTGTTCAAGATATGCGAGTTGAAGTATATGAACATGTTCAAAAGCTGTCATTAAGTTTCTTTGATCGTACGCCGATTGGTACACTTGTATCGCGTATAACAAATGATACGGAAGCGATTAAAGATTTTTATGTCAGTGTATTATCAACATTTGTAAAAAATGTAGTCTTTTTAGTAGGTATTTTAGTAGCGATGTTTTTATTAGATGTAAAATTAGCGCTATTTTCTCTCGTATTAATTCCGATAATGTTTGCGATTATGGTATTATATCGCCGGAAAAGTGCAGCTTTTTATTTAGAAGTACGTAATCAACTAAGCGTGTTAAATGCAAAGTTGAACGAGTCCATACAAGGAATGAATATTGTTCAAGTGTTCAGACAAGAAAAACGTATGAGAAAAGAGTTTGAAGAAGTGAATAATAAACATTATAGTGCAGGGCGACGTACTTTGAAGTTAGACGCATTACTTTTACGACCAGCTACGGATTTAGTACATATTGTAGCTATTGCGTTAGTACTAGGTTTATTTGGGATTGATGCTTTAAAGAGTCCTGTTGAAGTAGGAGTTTTATATGCTTTTGTTAACTATATACATCGTTTCTTCCAACCTGTAAATGAGATGATGATGAAATTGTCCTTCTTCCAACAGGCACTTGTTTCGTCATCACGTGTATTTCATTTAATGGACGAGAAAGATTTAGCACCGGTTCAAAAAGGCAATGAGAATCCTCAAATCGTGGATGGAGATATTGAATTTAAAAATGTTACTTTTTCATATGATGGAAAGCGTGACGTTTTAAAAAATGTATCATTTCACGTGAAACAAGGGCAAACGGTTGCTTTTGTTGGGCATACTGGTAGCGGAAAAAGTACGATTATGAATTTGTTAATGCGATTTTATAATATTAAGTCAGGAAATATTGTAATAGACGGTGTAGATTTAGAAAAATTTGAAGAACGAGAAATTAGAAAGAAAATAGGACTCGTATTGCAAGATGCATTTTTATTTGCTGGAAATGTAAAGCAAAATATTCGTATGTATAATGAAGAAATTACGGATGAAGAAGTAAAAGAAGCTGCTCGATTTGTGCAAGCGAATACGTTTATTGAAAAGTTACCAAAACAGTATGAAACAGAAGTAGTAGAAAGAGGTGCAGCATTTTCAAGCGGTCAACGACAATTAATTGCTTTTGCTAGAACGATAGCAACGAATCCGAAAGTATTAGTATTAGATGAAGCAACAGCTAATATCGATACAGAAACAGAAGAGGCTATTCAAACAGCGTTGCAACAAATGCGAAAAGGTAGAACGACGATAGCCATTGCGCATAGGTTATCTACAATTCAAGATGCGGATCAAATTTTTGTGATGCATGATGGAGAGATAATAGAGAGAGGGACACATCAAGAATTATTAAGTGAGCAAGGTTTGTATTATAATATGTATTTGCTACAAAATAAAGTGAGTTTGCAAAAGGCCTTGTAATACAAGGTCTTTTTTATTTTGTATACAAAATATGTTTACTCTTTGTTTCTATAGCATAAATGTCGTGTCCTCTTATGAAACTTGTACATATTGTATGTATACGAAGTAAAAAAATGATAGGAGATTTTATATGCAAAACAGATCAAGTTCAAATGTTACGTTTATTGATGTGTCTCATTGGGAAGGGAATATTGATTGGAATGCAGTGAAGGCATCTGGAATTCCAGCAGCGTATGCAAAAGCGACAGAAGGTGTAAACTACATTGATCCTACTTTTACTAAGAATGTACAAGCAGCACGAAATGCGAATGTATTAATTGGTGCATACCATTTTGCACGCCCAGAACAAAATGATGCAATTTCAGAGGCAAAATATTTTGTGAGTATATTACAAAATAACCAGACAGACTTAATGCCAGTTCTGGATTTAGAATCACCAACAGATCCGAGTAACAGTAATTTAACTGGTAACGCTATATCGAATTGGGCAAGAAGTTTCATAAATTATGTGAAACAGGCTACTGGAAAAGATGTAATGTTATATACAGGAGTTTGGTATATTAATGAGTTCGGAATTAGCGGATTAAGTGATATACCGCTTTGGATTGCTAAATACTCGAGTACACCGCCTGCTGATGCTGGTGGATGGACAGCGTGGACAGCGTGGCAGTACACAGATTCTGGACAAATTTCAGGCGTAGGAAATTGTGATGTATCAGCTGCAGTTTCATTAGAAGCTTTAAAAGGGAATGGAGCAAGTGGTGGAGGTAATGTTTCCCCGCCTAATAATGCAACTCCAGTGTACGGGGTTGCTATAATTAATGGAGATCATGTGAATTTGAGAAGTGGACCATCTTTGCAGTCTAGTGTAATTCGCCAATTGAATCGTGGCGAAACATATGAAGTTTGGGGAGAACAAGATGGATGGCTTTGTTTAGGGACAAATCAGTGGGTATATAATGATCCGAGTTATATTCAGTATAAACATTATGTGGCGACTATTACTGGTGATAATGTAAATTTGCGTGATGCTCCATCATTAAATGGAAATGTTATAAGACAGTTACATCATGGTGAATCGTATCGAGTATGGAGCAAGCAAGATGGATGGCTTTGCTTAGGGACAAATCAATGGATATACTACGATCCAAGTTATATTCAGTATGGTGTACAATAGAGTGAAAATAAAAGGTGCCCCGTCAGAGGTGCCTTTTATTAAAAATATACAACTTTTACAAAGTCTATATCGAAACCATAGTATACTATAATAGATATATTTATAAAAAAATAATCGAAAATGAAATAAAGGGGTAAAAATATGAATTATGTGCTAATAGGTGCGGTTTTAATATTATTAGCTGTAGTATTTGTGCTGTTTTATAAAAATAAACAGTTAGAATCAGAGAGTCAGCAAGTAGAATTTGAAAAGAAACAAGCGATTGAAACGTATAAAAATGAAATTGCAGCTACGGTGATAGAGCATAAAGAACAACAAAATAATTTAAAAAATATGGAACAGAAAAAATACAATGATTTACAAGTAAGTGCAAATAGAGAAATTGAAAATATGCGTATGATGAAAAATCAATTAGCTGTGCAGCATAGTAAAGAACGTAGTGAAATGCAAAACAAACATAATAACGAAATACATATGTTTCAAAAACTAATTGCAAATCTACGAGAATATACTAAAAACGGCGCTGAAATGAATACGTACGAAACATTACATTATATGAAACGAGGATTCATAGAGCAAGGCACCATATTAGATGCTGAAATTCAAATCATGCCGAATGTTTTTATTAAAAATAATAGTGAAATAAACGATAATCGAATCCATCATCTCATCTTGTGCAAAACTGGTATTTATCTACTTGAGACGAAAGAATGGGAAGAGAAATTAATTCATGGTTTAACGAAAGAAAATGCGGGTATATATTCATTTATGATTGATGAAATGGGTAAGTATCAACAAGAAGTTGAAAAAGAAGAGACATTTGAATATATAGTAGGTAAAGATTCGTCAACTATACAAGTGAAAAATGAAGGGAATCCAGTATATAGGGCGAAGAAACTATCTCAAATTTTATACAGTGGTTTGAAAGAAATGCAGGCTAATAGTATAAAAGAAAAAGTAAAACCAGTTGTATATTTTTATAATAAAGATGGAAAAGAAATAGTAGACCTTTCTAGTGAGGAAACACCTAGATTAAAAGATCGGGAGCAAATTGTAACGTTCTTTAGAAATGAAATATTAGCAGGGGAAGTAGTATATACAGTGCAAGAATTAGAACAGATTCAAGAAATGATTAGCCGGATGAATTATATAGTGAGTTAAAAGGGGAGATCTTTCTGAACGCTATGCTACGTGGCATTTTGTATGTCTCTTTTTGTTTATATATAGTAATGTACATTGTATTTATATTCGTCATTGATATGGTCCATATACCCTTAAGTGTAAGGAGCATTTTTGTAGTATTCATACCATTTGTTTTATTAGTCATGATTCAAAGGGCTATTTTATATGTTTCTAAAAATCGTAATGAAGAAAAGAAGCAAATGTTGGGGGGGTTAATAGTAGCACTCATACCATTAATAGTGTGCAATGTACAACTAAGTGTAAATGAATATACATCAAAGTTTAATCAAAATAGATGGTTAAATCATGCAGATAAGCGGGTACATATGGTAGATGATCTATTACAAAAATATAAATTAATAGGGAAATCAAATGAAGAAATTACACAATTGTTAGGAGCCCCAACGGAAACGAGAAGTGGGGAAGAAGGAGTTATCACTTTGTATTATCTTGGGACTGAACGTGGCTTTATTCCAATAGATAGCGAACAGCTTATTTTACAATTTGATAGAGATGGTAAAGTCATGGAATATACGGTGCATAAAGATTAAAGAAACGTGGAGGGAAGCTATATGTTATAGCTTCTTTTTTATTTTTCAATATGTCAAGGAAGGGGGAGAAGGTTTTTGAGTGGAATAAGGAATGAAAGCGGAGGTGATGCATATATATAGATGCATTGGGCGATTATTCGCCCGATTGGTGAGGGTTAATAATCAATAAGTACGGACAAAAACCCCACTGATGAAAGTTTCACTTTATCATATTGTATAAATGAAAAGGAGGTAAGACGGTGAAAGCAATCCCGACTGATGTCCTGAGTAAAGAATTGATGGAAAGAGAAGGAGTTATATCTATTACAGTAAAGGAATTTGAAAAAATAGAAGTAGCTGGAGTAGTAGTAGCTGGTCCAGCGGTTATTTTGATTAATCAAGATTAAGTACATATCATTGAAATAAAAAGCATCCATCTAGGATGCTTTTTATTTGTATGTAAGGATAAATATGATGGATAATTGTGTTACTGGAGGGAAAGTCTGTGGCAATTATTATAACAATGTTAGTAATGGGTATTTTATTAGGATTTGTTGGAGCTGGAGGAGCTGGGTTTATTATCGCGATACTCACTTTAGTATTTCATATTCCTATTCATGTTGCTCTTGCAACATCTTTAACTGCAATGGCGTTTACGACATTATCAGGTGTTGTCAGTCATTACCGTGAAGGTAATGTAGCACTTATTATAGGCGGGATTGTTGGGGGATTTGGCGCAATTGGCTCTTATATTGGTTCTAAATTTGGTTCACTTATACCAGCACATCTTCTTCATTGGTTTACAGCTGGGATGTTATTTTTATCGGCGATTTTTATGTTTATTAAATTAATTATGTTCCAAAACAAAGAACAGTCATCTTTATATAAGCATAAAGAGTTTTCCATGAACTACTTGTTGAAATGTATATGCCTTGGATTAGTTACTGGAATGATGGCTGGTTCATTTGGGATTGGTTCTGCACCGTTTATTCAGCTTGGATTAATGGTTCTATTGGGATTAACGATTCAGCAATCTGTAGGGACAACAATGCTTGTTATATTACCGATTGCAATTGGAGGCGGTCTAGGATATAGTTCGGAAGGATATTTAGATTATATATTGTTATTGCAAGTATTAATTGGGACCATGTTAGGGGCATATATTGGCGCGAAGTTTACAAATTATGCACCGCGAATGCTTTTGAGGTTTTCGATGATTATGACACCGGTTTTAGCTGGATGTATGCTATTGATGGAATAAGGTGAAATTATAATAAGTAGGGGGTTACTGCTTACAAATAGCGGGATAAAATTAATATAGCAAACTATTAATATATTTTACGAATGAATTATGTAGGTAATTCATATTTCCCATATAAAAGGATTTGTTTTAATATTATGAGTGTAAAGTTCGAGTATTCGAAGTACTACTTGAATTATATCCCTATCCCTTTTCTAAAAATGCGAACAAGTTTTGCCCTATTCTATTCAATAGTTAATTGCATAGAAAT
Source organism: Bacillus sp. EB V-12 (assembly GCF_056158125.1). NCBI lineage: Bacteria > Bacillati > Bacillota > Bacilli > Caryophanales > Bacillaceae > Bacillus > Bacillus sp. EB V-12. The sequence continues at coordinate 961,749 of NZ_JBUXJL010000001.1, forward strand.
ATATTGTTCGATGACCATTATGGAACGTACATAATGGGAAAATCCCGATCCTTAAAGAGGATGCCCCTAATCTTCATGTGAAAATATGATCGGATAAGAAAGCTGACCAATTTATGGTCGGCTTTCTTTTTGTTCAAAAACAATTTTTTCTTTAATTTCTGTTTGTAATAATACAGTTTTTCCGAAGCGACGTTTGCATTCCGCACGCACTTTTTCAATGGCTAGTAGCTGAGTAGTCGCGGGAACTGTGACAATAGCTTGGCGAGCCTTTCGATTTTCTTCACAAAAGACACATTCCACAACATAATTAGAAATCATATTTTCATCCTTCCAGTTTTAATTTCTAAAAAGGATTGTCTATGAAGTTGATGTAATTTTTCGTCATTGTTTTATTATTTTCCTCTTTTTTTCAAGGGGAAAATAAAAAAGAGGGCGAATTTTAGTAGGGGAGGGATGTTTATGGAGAGATGGATAGGTAGTGCAGCGGTATGTGTAAATGAAAGAAATGAAGTTTTAATGGTACTGCAGGGCAAAGAGGGAGAAGAAAAAAGATGGTCTGTCCCAAGTGGAGGACTTGAAAAGGGAGAGACACTAGAAGAATGTTGTATCAGGGAAGTTTGGGAAGAAACAGGTTACAATGTGGAAGTGGTAAATAAAATATATGAAAAAGAGGGTATTACATACGGTGTTCCAGTGTATGTCCATTATTATTTTGTTAAACAAATAGGCGGTAATATGAAAATCCAAGATCCTGATGAGTTAATACATGAAATTGCTTGGAAAGGGATACATGAAGTTGAACAATTGTGTTTAGCTTTTCCAGAGGATTATGAATTGCTGTGCCAATATATAGATAAAGAAGCGAGTATGTAAATACTTGCTTCTTTAATGTATCCAAGACAAGAAAAGCGGAACGATAACTAAACTAGCGCCTGCTGTTAAAAGCATGGATAAACTTGCAATTGTTCCTTCCACAGGACCGATTTCGAATGCTTTTGATGTACCGGTTCCATTTGCGCTCGTTCCTAACATAATACCTTTTGCGATTGCTGTTTTAATACGGCAAATACGTATGAGAGAAGGACCGAGCAATGCTCCTGTTAAGGCAGTTAAAACGACAAATACAGCAGTTAATTGTGACATACCACCAATCATTTCTGAAATAGCCATTGCGATTGGTGTTGTTACGATATGTGGCGCTAAACTATGTTCTAGTGATGAATCAATTTGAAAATAATTTGCTAGTAGTGCTGAAGTAATGACTGATAAAAACGAACCGACAATGACATTAAGTAAGATAGCCATTCCATGTTTCTTTAATAAATCAAAATATTTATAGATTGGCCATGCAAAAGCAACTGTTGCGGGCTTTAATAATTCAGTTAACCAGTGACCACCAGATTCATATGTTTCATAAGGTGTATCTAATCCGAGCAATAAAGCAATTAAAATAATGGGACAGACGAGAAGAGGAGAAAGTAGACTCCAATTCCAACGTTGATACATTTTTTTTGATATCCAATATGTGAATAGTGTTAATAGTAAACAAAGAAATCCGATCATTGCGTTGATCCTTTCCGCTTTAGTAGCAATTCTGTTAAAAGTCCTGTAACTAAGGTAACGCAAAGAGTGCTAATCATAATAATTAAAATGAGATCGATTCCATATTGTGTTAGTGTATCTCTGTAACGTATGACAGCGACTGCAGAAGGGATGAAAAATAAAATAAGTTCTTTTAATAAAAAATCTGCTCCGTCCTGTATCCATTCTTTTTTAACTAGGTTAAATTTTAATGAAATTAATAATAAAAAAATACCGATTATACTTCCTGGAACTGGGAGGTGTGCCTGTTTTGCAATCCATTCACCTGTCCAAGCGAAACAAAATAGTAATAAAATTTGTCCGCTTAACTTCCACCATTTCATACAGTAACCACCTCTTTCTTTTTTTACATAAAAATTGTAAAAAAGAATTAACAATTTCTACTATACGTTCATTCAAAATATTTGTCTAATATATAAATTATATGTTATTAATATATTAGACATATTAATCGAAAGTGAAAAGGGTGTCCAAAAATGGAATTACGGCATTTGCAATATTTTGTTGTTGTGGCAGAAGAGTTACACTTTGGACGGGCAGCTGCTCGTTTACAAATGACACAACCACCACTTAGTCAACAAATACAGCAATTAGAAAAAGAAATGGGAGTTACATTATTTTCAAGAACGAAAAGAAAGGTTGAACTAACAGAAGCAGGAGAAATGTTTTTAAAAGAAGTAAAAAAAGCGTTTGAACAAATTGAAAAAGCAGTAGAAGTTGCACAAAGTGCGCAAAGGGGAGAAGTAGGATCACTTTCAATTGGTTTTGTAGGTGCGGCGATATATGATATTTTACCATCAATTGTTAGGGAATATAGAAAGAAATTTCCGAGAGTGTCTGTTGCATTACATGAATTGTCAACACCAGATCAAGTTCATGCACTTCATGATAACCGTATTGATATTGGCTTTTTACGTCCACCAATTCCAACACAATTATTAGAATTAGAGCCAATTCAAAGGTTATCTTGCACCTTATGTTTACCAAAGGCACATCCACTTGCAGAGAAAGATGAAATACATATAGAAGATTTACGAGATGAGCCGTTTGTATTTATTACGAGACCAGTATGGCCAGCTTTGTATGATACAATTTTATCTCTTTGCAGAGAAGTTGGATTTAGTCCACGTATTGTACAAGAAGCAACAGAGTATCAAACAGTTATGGGGCTTGTAGCAGCAGGGATTGGAATTACAGTAATACCCGTATCGGCAAATAAGTTATATAAAACAGAAGTTGTATATAAAGAATTATATGATTCTAATTTTGTGGCAGAAATGTCAGTGGCTTACAAAAAAATGAATAGTAATCCAGAGCTACTAGAGTTTTTAAAAATTGCAAGAGAGAAGAAAAGAATAGAAGTAGAAGATGAGTAATAGTAGTAACAGAAAATGGAGTTAATTCAGATTTATAAAAGTACACCTTGTTAAACAATAAAGCGGAAATGCAACTTAAGTTGCATTTCCGCTTTATTGTTCTTTTTTTAGCTCGATACTAAATAGATAAACGTGTTCATTTTCTTTTAAGAGTAAATCAATACCTTTGTCTTCGTCAATTGTAGGGACGCTTACAGTTTCTTTACTTGTTTGGATTACAGCAGCTAAAATTGTTTTTTGATTGTATTTTAAATTTTTTATAGATTGGATTGTAGTAGTTGCGGAGCTATTTACGCTTGTTGGTGCTTCTTCATGAACAAGCGTTGAATCACCTTCAATATTCATATACCACTGCCTTTTTTCTTGTATATCTTTATCGAATTGGAAATGTGGTGGTAAAAAAGAAAGCTTTACTTTCTTTTTTGAAAAATGTGAGGTAGCTATATTAGCAATTTCTTTTGTTTTTTTACCATTGTTATAATAATCAATTGTAGCATTTATTTCATCTTTATCATGTTTAAGCGTAACGTTATAAAACATGCTATTTCCTTCTTGAAAAGGAGTCATTTGTAAAATAGAAGCTTGCTCTTTTGTTAATTTGTATGGCTCAACAATGGCAACTTCATTGTTTTTTATTTGGCTACAACTTGGGAGTAATAATAAACACAAGATTGATAGTAATTTTATACGCATACAATCTCCTCCTTTTTACAATTATATTCTAAATGTGATTTTTTATCATTTCGTTTTCTAGGACTAAAGACTTAGAAGAAATTCCGATTGTAGTGCGATGTTTAAAATGTCATATTTTTATACACTAGTAGTATAGAATGCGTATGTAATAAGGTAGGGGAAGAATTTTATGTCTTTATGTAGGTTAGCGAGAAAAAATATTAGAACATTTGCTACCAAAAGGATAAAACAATTTATGTGGATTGCTATGAGTACTATGATTTTGTTTTTTATGATATCGCTACAATTTAATGAAGTAGTTGCTGGGGAATTAGGGACTACGCTTTTATTTCAAATGTGTTTTTACACGTTGTTTATCGTAGTCATTTTCATATGTACGTTTATTACATATAAAATGACTTATTCTCTTCTGCAAGTGAGGAAAGAAGAAGTTAAATCTTATGTAGCAGAGAATAGGAAGAGAAATGATGTACTATGTTTATTATGTCAGGAGCAATTATTCCTTTATGGAGCAGCGTTTGTTTTTGGATTAGTTAATGGGATGTTATTTTTAAAATTATTTACGATTATCTTTATAAGAATAGCAGGAATACAAGGGATAAATAGTGCACCGATTACAATATATGCAATAGTAGTAGTGAGTATAATTATGATTGTTATCCTTCTATTATCGATGGTGCAATGTTTTCGATTTGTTCAAAGTTTACAAGATAAAAATTCGTTGCATTTCAAGAAAAAGGCATGAGAAATCATGCCTTTTTCCATTTTACACATAAAAATAATCATGTTACAGTGAAAAGACCTGACAAAGAATGGGAAGGAAAGGTTGTATAGAATGACAAATGAACAATCAATTGTAAAAGTCGATCGGTTAACGAAGCGAATCGGATCAAAGACACTTGTACAAAATATTAGTTTTGAAGTGAAAAAAGGCGAGGTTGTCGGTTTACTCGGACCAAACGGTGCTGGAAAAACGACTTTAATGAGAATGATGGTTGGTATGATTCGTATGACAGAAGGTGAAGTATGGATTGATGGTCAATCTGTGAAACAGCAATTCGAAAAAACAGCTGCGAAAATTGGAGCGGTAATTGAGACACCTGAATTTTATCCTTTTTTGAGCGGCTATGAAAATTTAACATATTTCGGACGAATGAATGGTAATGTGACCGAAGAACGTATCGATGAAGTAGTGAAATTGTTAGGGATGGGACAAGTAATTGATCGCAAAGTAAAAGCGTATTCCCTCGGCATGAGACAACGTTTAGGAATCGCTCAGGCACTTATTCACGATCCAGACGTGTTGATACTAGATGAACCGACAAATGGATTAGACCCTAGTGGAATACATGAAATGAGAATGTACATAAAAAAAATTGCACATGAACAAGGAAAAGCTGTACTTGTATCAAGTCACTTACTTTCAGAAGTTGAATTAATGTGTGACAGAGTTATCATTATTCAGCACGGGGAATATGTGGCTACGCAAAATATTCAGCATAGCCAAAGCGAAGAGATGGAGACGATCCGTATACGTGTAGATGATGCGAATAAAGCAGCAGAAATATTAGGGCATGATGTTTTAGTAAAAGATAATGAATTACTTATTAATGTAAAAGATGAAGAAATCCCAAATGTTATTCGTACATTGCTTGAGAAAAATATTCAAGTGTATCGTGTATATGAAGAAAGAAAAACGTTAGAAGAGCAATTTTTAGAATTAACAGGGGGAAAAGATATTGTTTAATTTAGTATATAACGAACTGTATAAAATATTTAAGCGGAAGCGAACGATTATTCCATTTGCAGTTATTGCAGTATTAATAATCGGATTAGGATGGGTTACGGTAAAGTATTTTGAACCGGAAACAAAAGGATGGAAAGTAGATTATACAGAACGAACTGTAGAAATTGAGAAAAAGCTTGGCATGAAAAAAGAAGCTATTTTAGCAGAAAAATCAGGGGATGAGCTTGTAAAAGAATACCAGCTTAAGATGAAGCATTTAGATACGGATACAGCACCGGCAAGCAGTTCTCCACTTTCTTTCATGAGAGATACAGGTTTTATCGTATTTCCAATTTTGCTCCCATTTATCCTCGTGTATGCAAGTACAATTTTTGCGAATGAATATAGCTGGGGAACATATAAATTTTTAACGATACGACCAGCGAGTCGCTTTAAAATTTTAACAGCAAAATTTTTAGCAATCGTTATATTTGCAGCTTTATTATTTATATTTAATATGATCTTCTCCGCTTTATGTGGACTTGTTATTTATAAATTCCAACAGCCTGCATGGAGTGAGTTTATTTTCCAAGATGGAAATATAATAAAACAAAACATTTTTGTAGAAGCAAGTAAATATTATGTTTTATCGTGGTTACCAACGGTTGTGTACGCATCGTTTGCATTTATGATTTCTGTGTTAACGAGATCTAGTGGAGGTGCAATTGGTATTTCACTATTCCTTGCTTTATCAGGCAATATTGCGTTATTAGCAGCCACTAGATATAACTGGGCGAAATATTTATTGCCAGCAAACACAGATTTATATAGTATTTCAAAGAACGGAAGTTTTATTGATGGAGTAACATTCCCGTTTGCATCATGTATGTTGCTACTTTATTTGTTCGTATTTTTATGTATTTCATATACTGTGTTTTTAAAACGTGATTTAACTTAATAAGAAAAGCCGTTCAGGGTGCTGAGATGCACTTTGAACGGCTTTTTTTATGAGAATTGTTTAAGTGCTCTTTCGGCTAGTAAAGCAAAGTATTCTGCACTTATAGGCAGTGCCTCTTCATTAATTGTAAAAGCAGGATGATGCCATTCATGTGTACCGCTCGTTCCCATAAAGACGAATGAACCTGGTATTTCCTGTTGGTAAAATGAGAAATCTTCTCCAGCCATTGATAGACTAGGCGAGATGATATTAAGATTCATCTTTGTGGCAACTTGAGTAGATAAGTCTGTAAGAGCTTTATCGTTGTGAACAGCAGGAGGACCTGAATAAAAACGGAATTTCGTTTTTACACCTAATGCATCAGATACACCTTTAATAATACGCTCCATGAGTGCTGGAATCTTTTCACGTGTTTCAGCTTGGAACGTGCGAATCGTTCCTTCTAACGTAGCTTTTTCAGGAATCACGTTCCACGTATTTCCTGCGTGAATATTTGTAACACTAACAACCGCATTATGAGATGAACTTATATTTCGGCTTACAATTGTTTGCAGTGCCATCACAATTTGAGAGGATGCGACAATAGGATCTACGCCAGCATCTGGTACAGCCGCGTGTGTACCAACTCCGTGAATTTCAATTTCAAATCGATCAACTCCAGCCATCAGTGGACCATCTTTAATGCCAATTGTACCTACTGGTAAATCAGGTTTATTATGCATGCCGAAAATCGCTTGCACATTACGTAAATGTCCAGCATCAATAACTTTGCAAGCGCCATTACTACTTTCTTCAGCTGGTTGGAATATGAAGCGAACCGTTCCATTTAGGGAAGATTCTCTTTCTTTTAATAAGAAAGCAGTACCTAAAATGGCAGCTGTATGAAAATCGTGTCCACAAGCATGCATTTTCCCTCGTACTTTAGATGCATAGGACAAATGTGTTTCTTCTTGAATAGGAAGGGCATCAATATCAGCACGAACTGCTACAATTGGTCCGTTTTTATTACCAGACACTTCAGCGATAATTCCTGTTTCTAAATTGGAGTCAATAATAGTAATGTTTTTTTCTTCTAACCAATTTTTTATTGCTTTTGTTGTTTCGAACTCTTCATATGATAGTTCTGGATACTCATGTAAATGTCGACGGATGGAAATAAGTTTTTCTTTTAGTTGATTTGAAATAGATACCATGTAGTATGCCTTCTTTCTTCAGCAAAATATTTATCATAAGTATACAACAATAAAAGAGAGGATTCTCAAATGAAAATCCTCTCTCGTTTATCCCGTATTAATGGGCAGTCCGATTGGTTCAACTAATTAAAGTTTCACTTTATGCTGCGACTTTTTTATGCGTATGATGTTTACGATAACGTCCACGCATTGCGTATGCAATTTGCGGGATTGCAATCCCGATTAAAATAAGTGATACACCGAACCATTGTGAAGATAGTACAGCCTCTTTTAAAACGAATACTGACATAATTGTTGTAACTGGTAGTTCCGCTGCACCAAGAATAGTTGCTAAGCCAGAACCGATTTTTGGAATACCGATTGTAAAGGCAATAGATGGAATTACGATACTAAATGTTCCTAATCCTAAACCGTATTTCCAAAGACCTTGAGAAATGGCACCATTAAAAATAAATGTTGGTGGGAATACAATCATGACTAAAGTTAAAGCACCAGTCATTAAGAGAACACCGCGCGGTAATGAAGGTACTTCAACAGCAACTTTTCCGCTCACGAAAATGTATGTTGCGAATGTAACTGCAGATAATAAACCTAAAATGATCCCAGTCGTATCGAAAGCACCTACTGATTGTTCAAGTAAACCACTTGATAAAAATGTCCCTACAAGTAAGAAAATAACAGAAATAACTTTTTCTCTTGAAGGTAATGTTTTTGTTGCGACTGCTTCAATGATAATTCCGATCCAAACAAATTGGAATAAAAGAATAATTGCAATAGAAGCTGGTACAGTTTTTAATGAAGCATAATAAAAAATTCCGGTAAAACTTGCAGATGTTCCTGCAACGAATAAAAGTAATGCTTGCTTTAAAGGAACGCGATGTCTAGAAAATAGAAGTGTAATAGCAAGCAAAATAATCCAACCGAACAAATATTGGCTGCCAATTACCTCTCCAAGTGAAAATCCTTCTGCATATGCAAGCTTAACAAAAATAGCTAAAATTCCATAACTACACGCTCCTAATAAAACTAAAAGAGAATAACGAAGCATGAAAAATTCCTCCCATCTATATGAAGTTGTTCCGTATCGAAAATATATAACTAGAGGGAAGTATACAAAATTAGAAATAAAGGGTCAAATGAAAGAAAAGTATGACATTTTATAGAATAATAATAAAAGTATGATATTTATGCATAATCTTGAAATTATTAATAGTAGAAGTATTATAAAATCAACTTTGCATTGTATAGAGCTAGCATTTGAAAAAAATATTTTTTAAACCAATATGTATATAGACGTACTAGTAACGTGCTAATTATTTGAGAAACTATGTTACCTTTGTTATGGTAGTGACAATTAAAGGAGTTTCATAATCCATTTGAGTTTTTTCTATATAATAGAAGGAAATGAAAACGTTTTATTAGAAACTGTGAGGAAGTACGGTTTTTCTTATTGCCACGTTGTAAAAGTGATTTCACGAATTGTTCATAGTATTTTTATGTGTTTTTGTTACAATATTTAGGGAGAGGAGTGGAATGATGCAAGATATTAGTATTTTTTTAGCGTTTGGCGCCGGGTTCTTATCATTTATTTCCCCATGTTGCTTACCGCTTTATCCGGCATTTTTATCGTACATAACAGGTATGTCGGTTTCTGAATTGAAAGAAGAAAATGCAATGCTTCGCAAAAGAAGTATGATACATACAGCGTTTTTCTTACTTGGATTTTCAATTATATTTATTGCAATTGGATTTGGTACAAGTTTTATTGGAGGAATCTTTACTGACTATAAAGATTTAATCAGACAGTTAGGTGGTATATTTATCATCGTGTTCGGCTTAATTATTGTCGGGGTGTTTAAGCCGAAATTTTTAATGCAAGACCGTAAATTTACATTTAAAAATCGTCCAAGTGGCTATTTTGGATCAGTACTAATTGGATTAGCCTTTGCAGCAGGGTGGACGCCATGTACCGGACCAATTCTAGTGTCTGTAATTGGATTAGCAGCAACAAACCCAGAATCAGCAATGATTTACATGATTGCTTACATACTTGGATTTGCTATCCCGTTTTTCGTACTGTCATTCTTTATTACGAAAATGTCTTGGATTAAAAGAAATAGTATGGCCTTCATGAAAGTCGGAGGATATATTATGATTGTTATGGGGGTCTTCCTATACTTTAACTGGATGACGAAAATTATCGTATATTTCTCAAGTTTATTTGGTGGTTTTACCGGTTTTTAGTATTATTCTGCGAAAATGTTGGAAATACTAACGGAAAAGCATATAATGAAAGTATATTTTGCATATAGCCACAAAAAAGGATGAGAAAATATGAACATAGTTCTTTTATCAAGTATCGTTGCTGTTTGTATGGCTGTCGGTGCGATGTTTATTCGTTTAAAAGCAGCTAAGAAACCTGCAACATTGAAAAAAATTATACTTCCGCCATTTTTTATGAGCACGGGAGCATTGATGTATGTTTTTCCTGAATTTCGATTAACTCCAGCGGAAATGTTAGAAGCAATTGGCGTCGGTTTGTTTTTCTCTATTTTTCTTATTAAAACATCTAAATTTGAAATTAGAGGACAAGAGATTTATTTGAAGCGTTCAAAAGCCTTTGTTTTTATATTAATTGGATTACTTGTAGTGCGGATTGTATTTAAAACATACTTAAGCCAATCTCTTGATTTAGGACAACTTAGTGGCATGTTCTTTTTACTTGCGTTCGCGATGATTGTGTCATGGAGAATTGCAATGTATCGTTCCTTTACGAAATTACAGAAGGAAATGGAAAAAGAAGATGGTTTTTATAATGAAAAAGATATGAAGCTAACTTAAAAACTGTATATGTACCAAATAAAAAGACAGCGTCAAAGGCGCTGTCTTTTTTATCGAAAATAATATGAAGTTACTTTGCGAGTAAAGATTGATAGTTAGAATAATCAATCTTTTTTTCTTGTAGTTTTTTAATTAAAAATTTATGATCACGCTTTGGTGTGGCAATGATATATCCTTTAATAATTAAGTCTTGTGTAATTTGAGAGGCATTTTCTTGTAATGCTAGTTCACCGATTTTTCCAGCGATCTTTGATTTTGCAACATCGCGAAATAGTTCTGGAACAGGGCTTACAAGCTCTTCTAACAATTGTTTTTGTTCGTCAGCCCATAAATGTCTCGTTTTATTTATGTAGTGTTCTTCCCAATCCAAAATGGACATGCCGTCTTCTTTTGGTAATCGTTTTAAAAATTTTCTGAACATAAAGTATCCACCAATAGACATAAGCCCTAATAAAATAACCGTCCATAATACAATGAACCAACTGAACCATCCTTCGAGCAAGCATATCCCCCCTTAATGATAGCGGTTTTCTTTTATTCATATTATATACAGTGAGATTCATAGAAAGCAAGAACGCTTGGTCATTTTGACCAAGCGTTATAGTTTAAACGAAGTATAGTTGTTCAACACATAAATTATTATTATCGTCTTCAACATACTCAATAATAAGTGTGCCAACTTTACGATCTTTATCTTCAGTTGTGAAAATAGAGTAAGAAGTAAAACGTGTTTTTGATAGGCCACTTATATGTGTAGGTAAAGAAATGTAGTCGTTATCGCGGAAGAATTCCATCAGTTCAATATCCTCAAATTCTTTTCGGTCAACTTGTTTGTTTGTATAGCGGCGTTGAAGTTGTTTTAAAGACTCATTCCAAGAAATTGCTTTTGTATCGTATACCATTGTCTTATCTCCTTACTGTATGTAATCATTAAGAACATACGTTCTAAACTAGTATACTCTTTTTATTAGAAAAGGGAAAGCAAAAAATAATGTAAGCTTGGATTTCCAAGCTTACATTATTGATGCGTCCGTCATAATCTCTATTTTTTATTATAAGTTACATAAGAATAAGAAACAAGATGATATATATTTTGTTGATAGTTTTCAAGATTCTGTATATTATAGTTTTACTAAAGCGCAAGGGAATGAGAGGAATGGCATATGTAATTTCACTCCAAGGACCGATGGTAAGCGGAAAAACGACATTGGCTAAAAGGTTAGAGCGATGTGGGTTTTCAGTTATATATGAAAATCCTTATCCAATTGTAGAAAAGCGAAAGCGATTAAAGTTGGATATGAATTCAAAAGAAGGGTTTATAGCAAATCAAAAAATGTTTATAGAAGCTAAAATAAAAGATTTTCAAAATGCAAAAGGTTCAGTCGTGATTTTTGATCGTGGGCCAGAAGACATCGAATTTTATACACTTTTTTACCCAATGGTTATAGGGAAAGAGTGGGATATAGAAATTGAATTGAAAGATGAATTATATAAATTAAGAGAATGCCGTTCGGATGCTATTTTTTATTTGGATGTATCGGAAAGTAATTTATATGATAGAAAAAATAATGATAGAACAAGAAACAGAAGTACATTTGAGGAGCAATTTAAATTAGTAGAAACTGAAAAAGACTGGTATAAACAATTTCCTGTAACTTATGTGGACACGAATAGATTAATAGTGGACGATTTAGAGGTATATTTTATGGATTGGTTAAAGGAGAGAGGGCTATGAAAAAAATATTTTTATTTGTATACCCAACATTTGCAGAGTTTGAAATAACAGTAGCAACGGCATTGCTGAAAAATAAATATGAAATCATTACAGCGGGCTTAACGAATGAATTGGTTATAAGTGAAACTGGGTTGCAAGTGCAGCCACATATAGAAGTAAGTGAAGTACGTGTAGATGAGTATGAGGGGATACTTATTCCAGGTGGAGAAGAAGTACAGTTGGAAGATGCAAAACCTCTTTTTTCAATCATTCGTCAATTTCATGAACAAGAAAAATTAGTGGCGGCAATTTGTGCTGGACCGTATGCGCTAGCAAAAGCAGGGTTATTTAAAGAGATTTCTTATACTGCGACTATAGATTATCAAAAATTCGATTGTTTTCCAGTAGAAAATTTCGTGTATGAAGAAGTTGTGCAACACTCAAATATTATTACAGCACAAGGGCATGCATTTGTACCATTTGGAATAGCAATTGCCTCTTATTTTGGAGTGGCAGACGAACATAATACAGATTTTTATTGTGGTAAAGGTAATGTAGTAATGGAGAAACTTTTACGAGAAAACGTGTAAAAGCTAGCAAACGCTAGCTTTTTTCTTTTTTACACCGATAAATTACTAACGTTTTTGGATCGCGCCATATACCGTTATGGAGCGATAATTCCTTGTTGATTTCTTCTGTTAGCCATTCTTTCATCTCGGCTTGAAGATACATATTATCGGGTATATTTAGCGATGGAAACATGCTGGAAATATAGTTTACTATTGGGGTAGCATGATGAAAAACGAGCGCATTATGAATAACTGTTTCTTCAACCGTTGGAAAAGCAGATGCTACTATCTCTTTACCATTTTCTAAACAAAACGGAGAGACTGCTGGTGATGTTTTCGGTAGATCAAATGCGTCAAGCATGTTGTTACACATTTCAACTATACGAGGTAATGAAACTTTAGAATTTGTTGTAGCTAAAAGTGTTCCGCCAGGACGAATGACTTTATAAAAGCCTTGAATTGTTTTTTCAACATCTTTCACATGGTATAACATATGTCTTGCAATTATTAGGTCATAACAATTTGTTTCGAAAGGAAGTTTACTAGCATCCCCTCGTTTCCATTCTATTAAGTTATTTATTTTAACAGCTTCAGCAAGCATAGCTTCGGATTGATCAAACCCGGTTAATGGGCCTTTATGACCATTTGTTTGTAAAAGGGAAAGAAATTTTCCACTAGCGCACCCAACCTCTAATATGTTTTCATCCCCTTGAAGGTGTAAATGTTCAATGACGATCTTATCTAAATCTACGTGTTTTTCTTCGTAATGTGTATGTGTGTCGATGCGTGTTTGTAAATGGTTGCTAACGTTATATTGACGTTTTACATCATTCGTTTTGTCACATTCCACCTTTGTGCAAAATTGTTGGATTGCATGTGTTAATACATCTGTTTTCTTTAAACCTTCGTAATGGAGTGCTGATTCAAACCTTTCAAGTAATTTCTCTTCAATTCGAAAATGAATATCTTTTCGTTTTGTCACTGAAATTTCGCCCCTTTGCATCTGTTAGTGAGACTATAGCACGTCTGGAAATTTTGTGTAAATCATTTGTGTACACAAAATTAGGGGGATGAAAAAAATGTTTGAATATGATTTTAAACTATTGACGATTTAACCGTTTTCATATATTCTTAAATTAAGTAATATTCAAATAATTCAAAAGAAATGAGAGAGTCACATGCTTCTTCAAGGAACACATCGAATTGGTCGTATGGCCATGCTGTTGGCACTTGCGGATGAGAATGAAAGTCCTGTATTATCCATTCCAAAAGGTTGGAAGTATTGTACGGGGAAAGTGGGTTCGATGAATTCGCAAAAGGTTGTCGCAGCAATGGAAACAGCGGCTAAAAGCAACCAAGTTATTGAAACAGACGTTTACAGAGAAACACATGCACTTTATCATGCAATTATGGAAGCTTTGTACGGAGTGACGAGAGGTCAAATTCAGTTAGCAGACGTTCTTCGTACAGTAGGACTTCGTTTTGCGATTGTGCGCGGTACACCATACGACGGAAAAAAAGAAGGCGAATGGGTTGCTGTTGCATTATATGGAACGATTGGTGCACCTGTAAAAGGATCTGAGCATGAGGCGATTGGTTTAGGAATTAATCACATATGATTTGCCCATAGTCTATTAGTTAGAAGGGGGCCTTACTTTTTTAGGACAGCAGTCTGTCTTAAAAAGATAAGGTCCCCTTTTGCCTTTTTAAGGAGGAAAAATGATGATTACGTTAACAGGACATACATTGACAGTTGAAGAAATGAAGAGGTTATTACTGGAAGGAGAAGGTGTAACAGCTTGTCCAACTAGTATGCAAAAGGTAGCGGAGTGCCGTGAAGTAGTTGAGAAAATTGTAGAGGACGGAAAAGTCGTTTACGGTATTACAACTGGATTTGGAAAGTTTAGTGATGTGCTTATCCAAAAAGATGATGTAAAGGCACTTCAACATAATTTAATTCAGTCACATGCATGTGGAATTGGTGATCCATTCCCGGAAGAAGTATCGCGCGGAATGTTAATTTTACGAGCGAACACGATGCTTAAAGGAGTATCAGGCGTAAGGCCGCTCGTTGTAAATATGCTTCTTGAGTTTGTAAATCGTAAAATTCATCCAGTCGTTCCGCAACAAGGTTCACTTGGTGCAAGTGGAGATTTAGCACCTTTATCTCATCTTGCGCTCGTATTATTAGGCGAAGGTGAAGTGTTCTATAAAGGGAAACGCGTTCATGCAATGGTTGCTCTTACAGAAGAAGGGCTTGAGCCAATTGAACTTGAAGCGAAAGAAGGTCTTGCGTTAATTAATGGTACGCAGGCGATGACAGCACAAGGAGTTCTTTCTTATATAGAAGCAGAAGCAACGGCGTATCAAGCTGAACTAATTGCTTCGATGACAATTGAAGGGTTACAAGGCATTATTGATGCATTTGATGAAAATGTTCATAAAGCACGTGGTTATAAAGAGCAAGTGGATGTAGCAAGCAGAATTCGTGACATTCTTCATGATAGTAAGTTAACAACAAAACAAGGAGAACTACGTGTACAGGATGCCTATTCACTTCGTTGTATCCCGCAAGTACACGGTGCTTCTTGGCAAGTTTTGAATTATGTGAAAGAAAAATTAGAAATTGAAATGAACGCCGCAACAGATAATCCGCTAATCTTTGATGGCGGGGAAAAAGTAATTTCAGGTGGTAATTTCCATGGTCAACCGATTGCGTTTGCGATGGACTTCTTAAAAGTAGGAATGGCGGAACTTGCAAACATTTCAGAGCGTCGTATTGAGCGTTTAGTAAATCCGCAGTTAAACGATTTACCACCATTTTTAAGTCCAGAACCAGGACTTCAGTCTGGTGCAATGATTATGCAATATGCTGCAGCGTCGCTAGTTTCTGAAAATAAAACGTTAGCACATCCGGCGAGTGTTGATTCAATTCCGTCATCAGCTAACCAAGAAGATCACGTAAGTATGGGAACAATCGCTTCACGTCATGCACACCAAATTATTCAAAATGTAAGACGTGTTCTTTCAATTGAAATGATTTGTGCGATGCAAGCGGCAGAATATCGCGGAATTGAAAACATGAGTACAGTGACGAAGAGCTTCTACCATCAAGGTCGTCAGCAGGTGCCATCTATTAAAAATGACCGTATATTCTCAACGGATATTGAAAATATTGCGCACTGGTTAAAAACGAATTATTCAATAAAAGAAAGATTAGACGTAAACGCAGCACTATAAAATGAGAAAAGGGAGAGATTGAAATGGAAAAAGTACAACAAACAATTCGCGCACCAAGAGGTACAGAGTTACAAACGAAAGGGTGGGTGCAAGAAGCTGCACTTCGTATGTTAATGAACAATTTAGATCCGGAAGTTGCTGAAAAACCAGAAGAATTAGTTGTGTATGGCGGAATTGGCCGTGCAGCTCGTAACTGGGAAAGCTATCAGGCGATTGTAGATTCATTAAAAACGTTAGAAAGCGATGAAACGTTACTTGTTCAATCAGGAAAACCAGTTGCCATTTTTAAATCACATGAAGATGCACCTCGCGTTCTGTTAGCGAACTCAAACTTAGTACCAAAATGGGCAAACTGGGATCACTTCCGAGAACTAGAGAAAAAAGGTCTTATGATGTACGGACAAATGACAGCTGGTAGCTGGATTTACATTGGAACACAAGGGATTCTACAAGGAACATATGAAACATTTGGTGAAGCAGCTCGTCAACATTTCGACGGTTCATTAAAAGGTACATTAACACTTACTGCTGGTTTAGGTGGTATGGGTGGTGCACAACCTCTTGCTGTAACGATGAACGGCGGTGTTGTCATTGCTATTGATGTTGATAAGCGTAGCATCGATCGTCGTATTGAAAAGAGATATTGTGACATATATACAGAATCATTAGAAGAAGCATTAACTGTTGCGAACGAGTATAAAGAGAAGAAAGAACCAATTTCAATTGGCTTGCTAGGAAATGCGGCAGAGATTTTACCAGAACTAGTGAAGCGTGATATTACGCCAGATTTAGTTACAGATCAAACATCTGCTCATGATCCATTAAACGGTTATATTCCAGTAGGTTACACATTAGAAGAAGCAGCGAAACTTCGTGAAAAAGATCCAGAACGTTACGTACAATTATCAAAAGAAAGTATGACAAAACATGTGGAAGCGATGCTTGTGATGCAAGAAAAAGGTGCAATTACATTTGATTATGGAAATAACATTCGCCAAGTTGCTTTCGATGAAGGTTTGAAAAATGCTTTCGATTTCCCAGGATTCGTTCCAGCATTTATTCGTCCATTATTCTGTGAAGGAAAAGGCCCATTCCGCTGGGTAGCACTTTCTGGTGATCCAGAAGATATTTATAAAACAGACGAAGTAATTTTACGTGAGTTCGCTGATAATGAACATTTATGTAACTGGATTCGTATGGCACGTCAACAAGTTGAGTTCCAAGGACTTCCATCACGTATTTGTTGGTTAGGTTACGGTGAGCGTGCGAAATTTGGTCGCATCATTAATGAAATGGTTGCAAATGGTGAATTATCAGCACCGATTGTTATTGGTCGTGACCATTTAGATTGCGGATCAGTAGCATCTCCAAACCGTGAAACAGAAGCGATGAAAGACGGTAGTGATGCAGTAGCTGACTGGCCAATTTTAAATGCATTAATTAATAGTGTAAACGGTGCGAGCTGGGTATCTGTTCACCACGGTGGTGGCGTTGGTATGGGTTATTCACTTCATGCGGGAATGGTTATCGTTGCAGATGGAACAGAAGCAGCAGCAAAACGTATTGAGCGCGTATTAACTTCTGACCCTGGTATGGGTGTTGTTCGTCACGTGGATGCAGGGTATGACTTAGCTGTGGAAACTGCGAAAGAAAAAGGCGTTAATATTCCAATGATGAAATAAGGAGGAGAAAAACATGCTGGACACTTTACTAATAAATATCGGTCAATTGCTAACCATGGATCAAGAAGATGGCTTGTTAAGACGGGAAGCGATGGATACGCTTCCTGTTATCGAAAACGGTGCGGTTGGAATTGAAAATGGTGTAATCACTTTCGTTGGAACAGCAGAAGAAGCAAAAGGACTTCAGGCGAAAGAAGTTATTGATTGTGGCGGGAAAATGGTTTCTCCTGGTCTTGTTGACCCGCATACTCACCTTGTATTTGGTGGATCTCGTGAAAATGAAATTGCACTAAAACTACAAGGAGTTCCGTACTTAGAAATTTTAGAACAAGGCGGAGGTATTCTTTCAACTGTAAATGCAACGAAACAGGCGTCGAAAGAAGAACTTGTTCAAAAAGCGAAATTCCATTTAGACCGTATGCTATCTTTCGGAGTTACAACTGTAGAAGCGAAGAGTGGTTACGGATTAGATGATGAGACAGAATGGAAACAATTAGAGGCAACTGCACAATTACAAAAAGAGCATCCCATCGATTTAGTTTCTACATTTTTAGGTGCTCATGCAGTTCCGAAAGAATATAAAGGTAGATCGAAAGAATTTTTACAATGGATGTTAGACCTACTACCAGAAATGAAGGAGAAGCAATTAGCTGAATTCGTTGATATTTTCTGTGAAACAGGTGTGTTCTCTGTTGAAGAGTCGAAAGAGTTTTTATTAAAAGCGAAAGAGCTTGGCTTTGACGTGAAAATTCATGCAGATGAAATTGATCCTCTTGGTGGTGCGGAAGCAGCGGCTGAAATTGGTGCAGCATCAGCCGACCATTTAGTTGGTGCTTCTGATAAAGGAATTGAAATGCTTGCAAACTCTAATACAGTAGCCACTTTATTACCAGGAACAACTTTCTATTTAAATAAAGAAAGCTTTGCCCGCGGTCGTAAAATGATCGATGAAGGTGTTGCAGTTGCGTTAGCTACAGACTTTAACCCAGGTAGCTGTCCAACTGAAAACATTCAGCTTATTATGAGCATCGCAATGTTGAAGCTGAAAATGACACCAGAAGAAGTTTGGAACGCGGTAACAGTTAACTCTTCTTATGCTATTAACCGAGGCGATGTAGCTGGGAAAATTAGAGTTGGTCGTAAGGCAGATTTAGTTTTATGGGATGCTTACAATTATGCTTACGTACCGTATCATTACGGCGTAAGTCATGTAAATACAGTATGGAAGAATGGTAATATCGCATATACAAGAGGTGAACAATCGTGGAGCACGGCCACTATTTAAAGAAGAATGCAAAGTTTATCGATCGTGAAGTGACGAAATGGAGTGAAATGATTAAAGATTGGGAGGAAGGCGTGGAAATCTTCGGTGCTGCCTTAATTGGAGCACCCCTTTCTAAACCATCTATTAGTCATTCAGGAGCAAGTTTTGCGCCAAAAACGATTCGTGCGATGTTGGATGCATATAGCACATACGCAATTACAGAAGAACATGATATGAAAGAAAGTGTCTTATATGATTGCGGCGATATTACGATGCATGTGACGGATATAAAAGAAAGTCATAACCGAATTGCGAAAACAGTTGGTCATGTAACGAAAGTAAATCCGAACATGATACCAATCGTTCTTGGCGGGGATCACTCAATTAGTTTTCCGAGTATAACAGGATTTGCAAACAGTAAAGGAAAGGTCGGGATTATTCAATTTGATGCCCATCATGATTTACGTAATTTAGATGATGGTGGTCCGTCAAATGGTACTCCGTTCCGTAGTTTACTAGAAAATGATATTATTACAGGAAAACAACTCGTTCAAATCGGAATTCGTAATTTTTCAAATGCACGAGCGTACCATGAATATGCAAAAGAACACGGTGTGACAGTTTATACAATGAAAGATGTACGAGAGCGAGAAATCAAAGATATTATTATAGAAAGTATTGAAGTATTAAGAAAGCAAGGCGTGACCTCTATTTACATTTCTCTTGATATGGATGTACTAGATCAAGCATTCGCACCAGGTTGTCCAGCAATCGGTCCTGGTGGAATGGACAGTGCGACTTTACTGGATGCGATTGAATTTCTTGGTAAAGAACCTCTCGTTCAAGGGATGGATATTGTAGAAATTGATCCAACCCTTGATTTCAGAGATATGACGAGCCGAGTAGCTGCGCAAGTGATTATGAGTTTTCTTTTGGCGAGGGAAACGGTTAGTAAGCAAGTTAGTATATAGACGGAAAAGTAGATCTTTATTTATGCCTTAACAAAAACACATCACTACTTAAATGTAGTGATGTGTTTTTGTATTAAAAGAGAATGAATGTGTGTGGAACCGTTAATGGAATTGCGATTTTTATAGTGTATTGTATAAATTTAATTTCTTGCTTCTGAAGTGTTGACGTGTAAAATAATTTTATGATAAAATAAAAATTTTGCTAAAAAACTAAAAGTATGTTAAGCTTGAGAAGGTTACCATATATGGAGGTGGATTATTTGTTTCAAATTGGCGATAACATTGTTTATCCAATGCAGGGAGCAGGTATAATTAAAGCCATAGAAGAGAAGGAAATCTCAGGAGAAAAACAACAGTATTATGTTATAAAAATGTCGGCTAGTAATATGGAACTAATGATTCCAGCAGGGAGAATATTGAATTCGAATATACGTCCAGTTACGGATATAACCGCATTAGCACACATAATGGATATTTTTCAACATGGGGAATCAGATAGATTACTTACATGGAAACAAAGGTATAAATTGAACACTGATAAAATAAAGACGGGTAAAATGCAAGAAGGTGCTGAAGTTGTGCGTGATTTAATGCGTATACAGAAAGAAAAAGCACTTAATGCAAGCGAAAAGAAGATGTTAGATAACGCATATGAATTTTTGATTAGTGAACTGGGATTAATTGAAGGTATCACAGAAAATCAGATAAAAAGCTTTTGTTAAGGTTCATTACAAATAATGTATTATATCCCAAAAAAGATCTTGAATTTTTTGGGAACATAATTATAGAAAATTTAGCATTTCAAAGACATTCAACTCTTTCAAACCACTTTTAGAGCATTACCTCTATTGTTATTACTACAATCAAATCCATTTTTATTTTTTAATTTCATTTATGAATGTTCGAAGTTTAATTGAATACTTCGATAAAATAGTTACTTGATTTTTGCAATCCTGATTCACACTGGCACGGACGAGGAGCCGTAAGGATGAAAGAGAGGTAGGGCTTTCATTGTTTTAGGTATATAAGTTATTATTTTTAGAAGAATACTGAACCATTTTCACTTCTATTGATAAGGTGTTTTTTTATTAAAGAGATAAACGAATTGACAGCCATATATGGTCAACAAAAAAGGTTTCCTCCTAAGGAAACCTTTTTAATATTATTTATAGCATTTTATTTTTTGGATATTCGAATTTTTTATTGTAAAGTCGTAAAAATTGACGTTACTATCTAAAAGTAAGTATGATGCGATTATAGTAAGATTTTTTAGGGGGAAGAAAAATGACAAGTTCAAGTAATAAAGCAGCGAGTATTTATGAAGGAACAAATGTAAATGCTGGGGGATTTTTTGAAAACGTTGAAGAAACAAAGTTGTTTGATCCAATTCAAGTTGGAGCTTGGTCTCTTCGTAATCGTATAGCGATGGCACCGATGACAAGATGCTTTGCAGATAATGAGACTGGAGTAGTTGGTGCGGATGTAGTGGAGTACTACAGAAAACGTGCTGCAGATGGAATTGGACTAATTATTACAGAAGGAATTGTCATTAGTCCGAGAGCAAAAGGAAACCCAGGAGTACCAGGTATTTATACACAAGAACAAATCGATTCTTGGAAACCTGTTACAGAGGCGGTACATAAAGAAGGCGGGACGATTATTGCTCAAATATGGCATGTTGGGCGTATGAGTCATCATGAAATAATTGGTGGTCAAATGCCACAAGCGCCGTCGGCTATCGCTGCAGAGGGAAATGTTCCACGCTTTCGTAAACCGTTTGATACGCCAGAAGCAATGACGTTAGAAGAAATACAAGAAGTGATCGGGCAATACGCACAAGCTGCGAAAAAAGCGATCGAAGCTGGATTTGATGGAGTAGAAATTCACGGTGCACACGGATATTTAATCGATCAATTTACGTATGAGTTTGCGAATAAGCGAACAGATAAATATGGCGGTGATTTAAAACAAAGGTTAACGTTTATGAAAGAAGTAACGGCGGCTGTAATAGAAGCTGTTGGAGCTAATAAAACACTTCTTCGTTTCTCTGCTTTCAAAGGTGATAATCCTACTTATATGTGGGAAAACCCTGAGTTTGCAATTGAAACGTTCATAAATATGTTTAAAGAGGTTGGGTTAACGATGATCCATCCTTCAACGATGAATTATACCCAAGAGATTGCTGACGGAAAGAATTTTCATCAACTAGTAAGAAAATATTGGGATGGTACGATTGTTGGGGTTGGTAATTTAAATCCGAAAGAGGCCGAAGAAGCGTTGCAAGAAGGAACGATTGATGTAGCGGCATTCGGAAGACCGTTAATTGCTAATCCAGACTTTGTTCATCGAATTAAACACGCTGAAAGTTTAGTTGAATATGACGCGAAAGAGCATCTTGCTACGTTAGTATGAATAAAGATAAAAGGAGAGCACATCTAGTGTTCTCCTTTTATTATGGAATTTCATAGGGGGAAGCGGGATGAGTGAAACGCTACTCGTTATTATTAGTATATTACTATTTTTAATGTTGCTTTTAATCGTCTTTTTTATCATTACATTTTTTATAAAAAAACGAACACACCATTCTATTTTAAAATTACATCCGTACTTAGGAAGAATGCGCTACTTACTGGAAAAGATAGGGCCTGAATTTCGACAATATTGGTTTGATCATGATACGGATGGAAAGCCTTTCTCACGTTATGATTTTCAAAGTGTTATGTTTTTAGCGAAATATCGCTCTGAAATACTTGGTTTTGGATCAAAACGAGATTTTGAAGCTTCTGGATATTATATTGCTAATACATTATTTCCGATATTAACTGAGGAATTAAGTGTGAATCTCACGCAAGAGCGGGAAGGTAAAAAGTACGTGATTCATAAAGAAGGGTTATTTTCAAGAAGAGAAAAATTGACAGCGGATACAACGAATCTTTGGCTGTACGAAGAAGATGATGCAATTATAGTCGGTGAGAACCGTAAATATCCGTGGAAGCTACATGGCATGTTTGGTGCATCTGCGACTTCTTACGGTGCGATTGGAGAAAATTATATTTTAGCGAGTGGTTTTGGAGCAAAAATGGCAGGCGGATCGTGGATTAATACGGGTGAAGGTGGCGTTATTCCAGAACATTTACATACAGGAGCGAATATCGTTGCGCAAATTGGTCCAGGGTTATTTGGATACCGTGATGAAGACGGTAATTTTTCAATGGGAAAATTCATGGAGAAAGCGAAAGAAAGTAATATTAGAGCATTCGAATTGAAATTTGGGCAAGGTGCTAAAATACGTGGTGGTCATTTAGAGGGGCAAAAAGTAAATGAGAAAATTGCTTCTGTTCGCAACGTCCGAAAGGGAGAGACGATTAATTCACCGAATCGATTTTCATTTTTAAAGAATGCAGCGGATACACTTTGTTTTATTCAACAGTTGCAAGAAAACAGCGGTAAACCAGTTGGAATGAAAATTGTAATTGGTCAGCAGGAGCCTTTGGAAGATTTAATAAAAACAATGAAAGAACTAAACATTTACCCAGATTTTATTACAATCGACGGTTCAGAAGGCGGGTCAGGGGCAACGTATAAATCGATGGCAGATTATATGGGACTGCCGCTTATTCCAGCATTACTTACATTTATTGATACAGCAAACCATTATGGTGTTCGTAACAAGTTTAAAGTATTTGCATCGGGTAAATTAATCACACCAGATAAAGTGGCGATTGCTTTAGCGATTGGGGCGGATGCTGTAAGTTCAGCCCGCGGATTTATGATGGCAAGCGGCTGTATTATGGCCCTTCAATGTAATTCTGGCCAATGTCCATCTGGTGTAGCCACGACGAATCCGCATTATCAAAAAGCGTTAGATCCGTATGAGAAGAAGTGGCGAGTCATGAATTATATTATTAGTATGAGATATAGTTTATTTTCATTAGCGGCAGCGGCGGGAGTGAAGAGCCCGCGCCATTTAACTAGAGAGCATATTGTTTTTAAAGACGAGGTGGGGAGAGTAGTTCCTCTTTCGGAATTGTTTCCTATAGTAAATCAAACCTAAAAGTATATTTGATATGTAAGATTTTTTTAAGGAATAATCATATTTTTGGAAAAATTAGGAGTATAATAGGGAAGTATTTTTAAAAATGACTATTTTTAGGGAGAGATTCACTTGCAGCAAGGTTCGTACAGTATTACAATTTTTTTACTCGTCATAGGGCTCGTTATATTTAGACGCATGCGCTCTATGAATCGACCAATTAATAATAAAGGAAGACGACTACTATTGCCATTATTCTTCTTATTACCAGGTTTTTCTTTATACGCAGCACCGATACAACTTGCTGGTTGGCAAATTGGTATAGCTGCTGGGATCGGACTGTTATTGTCAATTCCACTTATTATTTTAAGTGGGTATGAAGTCAGAGAAGATGGTCAAATTTATGCAAAAAAAAGTATCGCTTTTATTGCTACATTTTTAGTTATCGTTCTTTTACGTGCTTATTTTAGAAGACATTTACAAGGTCTAGATCCAAAGTCAATCGGCATTCTTTTCTACACTCTTGCGGTTTGTTATATAGTACCTTGGCGTATTGGATGCTATATGAAATTTCGTAAAGTATATGTAGAGAAAGCAAAATTTGAGACGTCAATAAGCTAAAAGTCATACATTTGTATGGCTTTTAGTTTTTAAAATTTATCGGGTAAAGGAATGAAAATAAGGTGTGAAAAAACACCCTTTAATTTTCAGAATATTATTACTTTAATCTCTTGAAAAATCATTGTAATCCACTGGGATAAAGGCGTTTATAAAGGTTTTCACATGTAATGAAAAGTGCTCGTTCACTTGAAAGAACAAAAAATGTTTGTTAAGGTAGGGAACCATAAGCGAAAACAAGAAAATAGAAAAAGTCATTTTTCGAAATTTTGAATGGCTTATGGACTAAGGGAGAGATTTGGTGAAGATTGAAATTATGGTTTCGCTTGCTATTTATATGGCAGGTATGTTGTATATCGGATATTGGTCTTATAAGAAGACATCCGATTTATCAGATTATATGTTAGGCGGGAGGGGACTCGGCCCAGCAGTTACAGCTTTATCAGCTGGTGCTTCTGACATGAGTGGTTGGATGCTAATGGGATTACCTGGTGCGATGTATGCAACAGGATTATCAAGTGTATGGATTGCGATAGGTTTATTAATAGGTGCGTATGCAAACTATTTAATCATTGCCCCGCGTTTACGAACGTATACAGAAGTGGCAAATGATTCAATTACGATTCCAGACTTTTTAGAGAATCGGTTTAAAGATCGTACGAAAATACTTCGTTTTGTCTCCGCTATCGTCATTTTAGTATTTTTCACATTTTATGCATAGGCTGGTTTAGTTTCAGGTGGACGTTTGTTTGAAAATTCTTTTAACCTTGATTATAAAATTGGTTTATTTGTAACAGTAGGTGTCGTTGTTGCGTATACACTATTTGGTGGCTTTCTAGCCGTAAGTTGGACGGACTTTGTGCAAGGTTGTATTATGTTTATTGCGCTTGTACTAGTGCCAATTGTTGCTTTTACGGATGTCGGTGGTGTAACAGAAACATTTAATACGATTAAGCAAGTCGATGCATCGCATTTAGATATGTTTAAAGGGACCACAATACTTGGTATTATTTCATTTTTAGCATGGGGCCTTGGATATTTTGGTCAACCACATATTATTGTCCGCTTTATGGCAATTACCTCTATTAAAGATTTAAAAACTTCTCGTAGAATCGGTATCGGTTGGATGACGATTTCAATTATAGGTGCAATGCTTACTGGTCTAATTGGTATCGCCTATTATGCTAAAAATAATGCGACATTACAAGACCCAGAAATGGTCTTTGTAACATTCTCAAATATTTTATTCCATCCGTATATTACAGGATTTTTATTATCAGCTATTTTGGCTTCGATTATGAGTAGTATTTCCTCACAATTACTTGTTATTTCAAGTGCAGTAACGGAAGATTTCTATAAAACATTTTTCCATCGTAACGCAAGTGATAAAGAACTTGTATTTATCGGTAGGCTGTCAGTATTAGTTGTAGCGATGATTGCAGTTGTTTTAGCGTATCATCCGAGTGATACAATTTTAACGCTTGTTGGATATGCTTGGGCAGGATTTGGATCAGCATTTGGACCAGCAATTTTATTAAGTTTATATTGGAAGAGAACGAACAAATGGGGCGTTCTTGCTGGGATGATTGTCGGTGCATTAGTTGTTATCACTTGGGTACAAATTCCAAGTTTAAAAGCGACTATGTATGAAATGGTACCGGGATTCTTCTGTAGTTTATTAACTGTTATCGTTGTAAGTTTATTAACGAAAGAACCCGTTAAGGCAGTTCATCGTGAATTTAATGAGATGGAAGCAGTACTGGAAGAAGAAAAGAAATGATTTGCAAAAAGAGTAAACGGTGAATAGCGTTTACTCTTTTTACATGTAAAATGAAAGTAAGGACTTATTGACAATAAAAAATAAGTAACTTATAATAAATCTTAAGTTCGAGATAAATAATGTTCATAATGAAAATTTATTATGGTTATAAATCGAACAAATATTTTTTGTGAATTATCTTGAATTCGAGATAATTCGATAGGTTAGACGCCGATACGTAATTTTGTGATTAATATCTCGAATTCGAGATAAAATTATAATGACGGATTTTACTTTGTAGCATGGACAAAATGAATAATGAATTTAAATGTAAAAGAATTTTTATAATGAAATAAAAAAGGAGTGGAAGAAATGGAAAAGAAAACAACGGGAATCCATCATATTACAGCGATTGTAGGGCATCCACAAGAAAATGTAGACTTTTATGCTGGTGTATTGGGGTTACGTTTAGTGAAACAAACAGTGAATTTTGATGATCCAGGTACGTACCATCTTTATTTTGGAAATGAAGGAGGAAGGCCTGGAACAATTATTACGTTTTTCCCATGGGCAGGTGCTCGTCAAGGTATTATTGGAGATGGTCAAGTAGGAATTACATCTTACGTTGTACCAAAAGGTGCAATGGAGTTTTGGGAAAATAGATTAGAAAAATTCGATGTTTCGTATACAAAAATGACTCGTTTTGGAGAGCAGTATTTAGAATTTGATGATCCGCATGGTTTGCATATAGAATTAGTTGAAAGAGAAAAAGGCGAATTAAATAATTGGAGTTTTGGAGAAGTTACACCAGAAGTAGCAATTAAAGGGTTTGGAGGTGCTGTTCTTTTATCTACACAGCCTCAAAAAACTGCTGAATTGTTAGAACATATTATGGGTCTTGAGAAAATTGGAGAAGAGGGTGAATTTGTTCGATTCCGTTCTTCTGCTGACATTGGAAATATTATTGATTTGAAATTATCAACAATCGGTCGTGGCCAAATGGGCGTTGGCACAGTTCATCATATTGCCTGGAGAGCGAGTGACGATGCTGATCAGCTAGACTGGAAAGAGCATGTGTCGCGTTTTGGATATCACGTAACTCCTGTACAAGATCGAAATTATTTTAATGCGATTTATTTTAGAGAACATGGTGAAATCTTATTTGAAATTGCAACAGATCCTCCTGGTTTCGCTCATGATGAATCGTTAGAGACGATGGGTGAGGAATTAAAGTTACCGGAACAATATGAACAACATAGAAAACAGATTGAACAAACGCTTTTACCATTTGAAGTGAGAAATTTAGATTAAAGTGATTGAAGGGGGAAAAGGATTATGATGAAACATGTTTTTCAAAAAGGAAAAGATACGTCAAAACCAGTGTTGTTATTACTTCATGGCACAGGTGGTAATGAATTAGATTTACTACCACTTGCAGAAATAGTTGATCCGGAAGCGTCGGTATTAAGCGTTAGGGGAAATGTGTTAGAGAATGGGATGCCGCGTTTCTTCCGCCGATTAGCAGAGGGCATTTTTGATGAAGAGGATTTAATTTTCCGTACGAAGGAATTAAATGAATTTTTAGATGAAGCGGCTAAAGAATATAAATTCGATAGAAATAACATTGTAGCTATCGGTTATTCGAATGGGGCAAATATCGCAGCAAGCTTATTATTCCATTACGAAAATGCATTGAAAGGTGCTGTGCTTCATCACCCAATGGTACCAAGAAGAGGAATGCAATTAGCAAATTTAGCAGGGAAATCTGTATTTATTGCTGCTGGGACAAATGACCCAATTTGTTCATCAGCAGAGTCAGAGGAATTGAAGGTACTATTAGAAAATGCAAATGCGAATGTAACAATGCATTGGGAAAATCGAGGGCATCAATTAACGATGGGTGAAGTAGAAAAAGCAAAAGAGTGGTATGACAAAGCATTTTAAAAAAGAAGCATCTGCTAACGATTAGCAGATGCTTCTTTTTTATTTAAGACTGGATTGCAAGGTGAGATGAAGAAAGTGGTAGCTCAATATCAACAATTGTACCTTTATTTAATTCGCTTGAAATGTGTAATTTACCATGATGTTCTTCAATTATTTTGTAACACATCATTAATCCTAGTCCTGTGCCTTTTTCTTTTAAACTATAAAAAGGTTCGCCTAGACGGGAGATACGATCTTCTGGAATGCCACAACCTTCATCGATAATTCGTATTAAGATGAAATTATTCTCTAATGGTTTTGTTTGGATGAAAATATTTCCGCCATTTGGCATTGCTTCTATCGCATTTTTTAATATGTTTATAAACACTTGTTTTAATTGGTTACCGTCACATTGAATATCATATACGTAATCAAAATGATCCATGATGATATGAACGCTATGCATAATTGCAGTCGGTAAAATAAATGTAACTACCTCTTCAATTAAAGTTTGTATGTTACAAGTTTGGATAGATAATACTTGTGGCTTAGACATCGCCATAAATTGACTCGTGATGGATTCCATTTGTGAAATCTCACTTAACATAACATCGATATACCATTTCTGCTCTTCACTTATTTCAGGGAGGAGCAACGTTAGAAAACCTTTTAGAGAAGTGAGTGGATTTCGAATTTCATGGGCAATTCCAGCTGTCAGTTGTCCGACTACTGCGAGCTTCTCTGATTTTCGTAGTAACTTTTCAGTTTCTTTTAGCTCAGTAACATCTCTCCCCATCACGATAAGACCTTTGCGAGAACCATCAGGATGATAAAGCGGAACTTTTGATATACTTAAGATTAGATCGAAATCATCTCTATGTATAATAAATTCCTCACCATGAAGAATTTGTCTTTGTTGCCATGCTAGTTCATCGATTTCTTCACAATGTAAAAAAGCTTCTCGGTATGCTTCATTATATTGAATGAGTTCGCTATCTTTTTTCCCGTGGTAAGGTACATGATGGAAATTGAAGCAAGAAAGTGCGTAGTCATTTGCCTCAAGCCAGCGCCCTTCATGATCTTTAAATATAACAAACGCAGGCATGGAGTTTACTAATGTACGTAATCTCTTCTCACTTTCTTTTAGCATATTCTCAATTCTTTCTGATTTTTCAAGCGGCTTCATAATAGCATATACGCCAGTAAGACGATTTTGAACAAAAATAGGAACTAGTTTTGTCACAACATCTAATAAGAATCCATTTTTATGATAAATAGATAAGATATACTCTTGTTGATTATCCGCTTCAGTATTCTTTATATTTTGTAATACTTGCTCAGAAATATGGGCTTCTAAAATAGAGGTAATATTTTTCTGTTCTAATTCTAAAGAAGTGTAACCTAATATTCTTTCGGCAGAAGGATTTATATGTAGAATAACTCCTTCTAAATTTAATGAAATAATACTATCAGGATTGTGTTCGAACAGAGATGCGTACATTTCTGTTAATGAACGATCTTGTATATGGTTTCGCAAACGTCTAGAAATGTTCGGATGACGTTTTTTTTGAGTTGGTGAATATTTTTTACGACTCATAATAGTTCCTCCGTACAAATAGCATCTAAAAAGATTTGTCTATTCATAACTATAATATAGATGTAATGTGTATTTCTATAAAAAATGGAAGTTATAGAATAAATTTTGTTTTTTTTATTTTTTGCAAGGTGAATGCAGGATGGTAATAAGGGGAGCTTATATTGTTTTATAAACCTTTTGTAAGTTACAGACGGCTGTTTTCCGTATAACATTAGGGTAGAGGAGGGGGAGAGAAAATGAAAAATTATATTCAAGGGATTGATCACGTGCAAGTAGCTGCACCTGTAGGGTGTGAAGAAGAGGCGCGTGATTTTTATGGGAATACGATTGGTATGGAAGAAATTCCAAAGCCAGAAGAGTTGAAAAAACGAGGTGGATGTTGGTTTAAATGCGGAAATCAAGAAATCCATATTGGTGTCGAGCGGAACTTTATACCAGCTAAAAAGGCTCATCCAGCTTTTTATGTGAATGAAATTAATGAATTTAAGCAAACACTTATAGAGCAAGGTGTTAAAGTGATTGATGATTATGCACGGCCAGATGTAATTCGATTTTACGTGTCAGATCCATTTGGAAACCGAATTGAATTTATGCAAAATAAAGACTAGGTGGATTCCCACCTAGTCTTTAACTTCTTCTGAAAAGTCCTAACACTTCTACAGTTTCTGTAATATTAACGAAAGCATTCGGGTCGATTTCAGAAATTGTTAGTTTCATACTTGCTAATTCTTCACGAGAAACGACGGTCATAAGTACACGCTTTTTCTCGCTTGAATAAGCACCTTCGCCATCAAGTAACGTTATTCCACGTACAACAGTTGAAAGAAGTTGTTTTTTCATTTTTTCTGCTTCATTTGTTACAATCATAAGTGTAACTTTACGATGTTTTGTATGAACAGCATCAATTACTTTACCAGTTACATAAATTGAAAGTAAGCTTGTAAGTGCAACATCCCAAGTGAAGAAGAATCCTGCGATTATTACAACGACTGCATTTAAAATAATAAGGAATCCGCCAAGTTTAATGTCTCGCTTGCGGGATAAAAGCATACCGATAATATCAAATCCACCAGTGGATCCATTACAGTTAAAAACAAGACCAATACCAGCTCCGGCGATGACACCCCCGAAGATAGAAGATAACAATGGATCTGTTGCTACGACTTTTACTGGAACGTAGTATAATGCAACAGATAATACAACTACAGAGACAACTGTGTTAAAAATTACTTTTTTTCCAAGACCTATGTACCCTAAAATAAGGATAGGTAAGTTTAATACAAAGTTAATAATGCCTGTGTTTACAGGGGTTACAATCCCTAAAATAATAGCAATTCCGCCAATTCCACTACTTAAAATTTTGTGGGGGATAAGGAAAAGATTAAAGGCAACTGCAATAATAATAGAACCGATAATAACACCAAGGAATCTGACCATTTCTTTCCCGTCCTTCACTGAAAAATTCATATTATTTCAAGATTATATATGATATTGAAAGTTTTGGGTAAAAACAGTTTATTTCGGTAAATTAGATTAATCAAAAGAATTTGAGTATTTTATCATTTGAAAGGGGATACAGTTGTGAAGATAAAAACATATCAACAGAAAAGCCCGTTGAAGCAAGAATGTGAGGATTCTTATTTTTGTAATAAAGAAAAAAAGATTTATGGTGTATGTGACGGTGCAACACCACTTGTCCCGTTTCGTGATGAAAAGGGACATAATGGAGCATACATCGCTTCGCATTTATTTGCAAGTTATTTTACTGCATTACGAGAGAATCATAGTTTACAATTTGCAGTTGCCAAAGCAAATGAAGCATTGCAAAGCAAAATGTTAGAATATGAAGTAGACACGAGAAAAAAAGAGCATTTGTGGTGCACATGTATCGCGGCAGTCCAAATAGTTGGTGAGAAAATTGAATATGCGCAGCTTGGGGACTGTATGATTGTCGCAACTTTTCAAAATGGAACGATGCAAGTATTAACGAAAGACACAGTTGAAGGAATTAGTAAAAGAGCAAAAAAGAAGAGGGAAGAAGATCGTAAAAAAGGGTTATCTGTACCAGAAGAATATGTTTTTCAAGATGTTCGAGAACAGTTAAAATACAATCGTTATCTTGCAAATATGCCAAATGGTTATTCAGTTGCAAATGGAATGAAAGAAGCGATACATTATTTACAACATGGTGAATTACATACAGATGAAGTGAGTGGGATTTTTATTTGTTCAGACGGGTTATTTCACCCAGATTGGTCATTAGAACAAACTGTTGCATATATAAGAAAGAATAGTATAAACGAATATATAGCAATTATTGAAGAGCTAGAAGCGGAAAAGAGAATAAGGCCAGATGATAAAACGATTATTATGATTGATTTTTAAGAGGAGGCAGTTCAAATGGAAATTAAACGTGTCAATCTAACATTTCAAGATGAATTAGTTCCTTTAGAAAAAGTAAATAAACTGATTATTCACCATACAGCTGAAGATGGATGGGACGTGTATAAAACGCATGAATTTCATCAAACTGTAAGGGGGTGGAGCGGAATTGGTTACAACTATTTTATCGAAAAGGATGGAACTGTAGTGGAAGGACGAGGTTTACATATTGGAGCGCACGCGAAAGACCATAACCGCCATACAATTGGAATATGTATGACGGGAAATTTCGATAAATACGATCCAACTCCTGCACAAGTGAATGCATTATATTCTTTATGTAAACTGTTTATGAAGCAATTTGCTATAAAGAAAGAAAATATACTAGGTCATAGGGAGTTAGAAGGAGTTACAAAAAGCTGTCCTGGTAATCGTTTTTCTATGGTAGAGTTAAGGAAGATATTATCTTAAATATAGAGGAGTAACAACGATGATGAATATAAAAATACCAAATGATAAAAAAGAAGAGCTTGTAGCGCAAATTCAGCAATTTTTCATGGAAGAAGATCTAGATGAAATTGGACGTTTCCAAGCAGAGCGTTTAATAGAAGAAATGATTAAATTAGTTGGACCATTTGCATACAATCAAGCAATTGGAGATGCAAGAAAGCTTGTAAGTGAGAAATTAACGAATATGAAAGAAGATTTATACGTGTTAGAGAAGAATGAAGCGAAATAAAAAAAGAGCCGATGGGCTCTTTTTTATTTTTCTTTCTTATGTTCCTTATATTCATGTACTTTTTCTTTCACATTACCAACTGTATCTTTAGCAGTGCCTTTCACCTTATCCCATTTTCCTTCAGCTTGTAATTTCTTATTGTCAGTTACTTTCCCAACAACTTCTTTTACTTCACCTTTTACCTTATCAATGGCACCTTCTACTTTTTCTTTTAAACCATGATCATGTTTAGTCATACATTTCTCCTCCTTGTAGTTTGATTAGAATTCTCTTTTCATATTGCAAGTTGAATGATGTATCTAGTAATATCGTAACAAATCTAGTTTGAATATTCAAATGATTAATAGGCTAGAAAAGGATTTGTCATAAAATGTTTAAAAATGTAACGGAAGGAGAAATAAAGTAAATTATATGTCTTTTGCGGTCCATATTGATTTTGTATAAGCAATTTTCATGTGGGCACGTTCCATGTTATTTTGACTGCCGCTACCGAACCTTGCTTGTCCAACTATTAAAGTACAATTGGATTCAATAGCTGTCTTAATTCGTTTTTGAATTAATGCAGTGTGACAGCCTTTACGCTGAAATTCTGGTAAAGTAGCAGAAGCAGCTAATGATGCGACACCTTTATTTATATACAGGACACCAATACCAGCAGGGATATTTTGAACTTCAGCTATGAAAAAATGCCATCCTGGTTCATTGTAAAGAATTTCATTATTTTGGCGTACGCTATCTTTTGTAAAGGATGGCATATTAAATCCACGTACATATATGTCTGCAAAAATATCAAATTCATTTTCTTTCAGTTTTCGTAATGTAATATTAGAAGGAAGAAGTGATGAACTCTCTCTCGGTATACTATACAAAGCAGTATGGAAGCTAGATTGGTAAAAACCTTTTTGAGATAAGTATTGAAATAGTTCAGTTGTGCCTTGCGCTGGTGTAATTTCAAAACGGCAAGGAATTTGTAGTGATTCATAATAAGAAATAATTGCATCAATCGCATCTGCATTTGTAATACCTTTTACCGTATTAAAAGCAGGACCGGCAATTATTTTTGATGAAAAGGCAGTGGCACTACCGAAATTTTTCATTTGCACTTGCATTGGGTTTCCGCTCATTGTTTGTAGTCTCTCTAATCTAGAAGAGAGCATATCAATTTCTGCATTTTCAATTTCTGTTGCTATATCGAGTGTCATAACAGTAGTCATAAAATTCCTCCGTTAATAAATATATTTCATAGTACATATACGATTTTTGTTTTGAGATTCCTGTTGAAATGTGAGAGAATAAGAGGTTTTTTGGAAGGGAAATGGAAGTGAGCTGTCGAAGGGAGTGGAAACAGATTAAAGGTGGTGCTCTCATGAAACAAAAAACCGTGCAGACATGCTCTAATTGTGGTTCTCAAAACATAGGAGAAGGTGAGTTTGTCGGATATGCACAAATACGGAAAAAGGAAACGATGTTCACATCTTCACCGGTGGATGCTTATATTTGTACAGATTGCGGGAATATCCTTCTATTAAAAGTACGACATTATGAAAAGTTTAAGCAGAAGCCGTTATGATCATTGAGAAATGGTCATATCCAACGTTGTATACGAAACGACTTATGTTAAGGAAAATGAATATGAGTGATAGTTTACATATATATGAGTATGCTACAGATAAAGAGATGATAACTTTTACTGTATGGGATGCTCATCAATCGTTATGTGACACATATAACGATGTAGAAGAAATTGTGGGGCAATATAATGAAGGGCAAGTAGCACCTCTTGGAATTGTATTAAAAGAGGAGAAAAAACTTATAGGCACGTGTGGATTTATAAAATATGATTTGGTCACACATACAGCAGAAATTGCATACGCCTTATCTCGAAAATATTGGGGAAGAGGATTAGCCACGGAGGCTGCATTAGCTTTTTTCTACTATGGTTTTCATGAGTTGCATCTTAATAGTATTGAAGCGGGATGTGATTCAGAAAATGAAGCATCTGAAAAATTAATGAAACGTTTGAATATGGAGTACAAATATACAATTCAGAAGGATATGTTTATTAAAGGTAAGAATCGCGATACAAAAAGATATTGTATATCTAGAGAAGGATATATGAATCAATGAAATATCTTACATTGAAAACTCCTTTAAATGAATCAAGGAGTTTTTTTATTTTGATAACAACAAATCGGAGTTTATCTTTTTGTTCGTGTGTTAGGAGTATGGGAGATATATCGAATTTTAGTAGAAAATAAGGAATACAGTAATCGTTTTATTTTTAAACTGAAAAAGAAAGTAAGAAAAAAGATAGATAGTTTATCGTTCTGAATTATTTCCAAAGAAATAATTCAGAAAATACAGAAAAATGTCGTAATCATTTGCGGAAGTCTGTTATAATAAACGAAAAAATGAAAACGCTTTAAAGGGGGATATAACCAATATGATGATGAATGTACCGCTAACAATTAGTTCTATGATGGAAAGAGCAGAGAAACTGTTTTCGAAGAAAGAAATTGTTTCACGGACGCATGATACAGTTACAACGTTAACGTATAAGCAGTTAGGGGAAAGGACGAGAAGATTCTCCAGTGCGTTGAAAAAGCTTGGAATTAAAGAAGGTGAACGTGTAGGAACATTAGCGTGGAACCATCATCGGCATGTGGAAGCGTATTTTGCTATTCCAGGTATTGCTTCTGTTTTGCACACAATTAACATTCGTTTATCTCCTCAACATATTTCATATATTATTCAGCACGCAGAAGACCGAATTCTACTTATAGATGAAGATCTCGTACCGCTTGTTGAAAATATTCAATCACAATTATCAACTGTACAAGCTTACATTATTATGACTGATAAAGATGAACTCCCAAACACTACGCTGAAGCCTGTATATCATTATGAAAAGCTATTAGAAGAAGGCGATCCAAATTTCCAATTTGTAAAAGATATTGATGAAAATACACCAGCTGGTATGTGTTATACGTCAGCGACTACAGGAAATCCGAAAGGTGTTGTATATACGCATCGTAGTACTGTATTACACTGTATGGCACTCGGTTTAGCGGATACAGCTGCTTTATCGGAAAGTGATGCTGCAATGGCGATTGTACCGATGTTCCATGTGAACGCTTGGGGACTTCCTTTCGCTGCTACTTGGTTTGGGTCAAAACAAGTTCTTCCAGGACCGATGTTTACTTCGAAAATTTTATTAGAGATGATTCAATCAGAAAAAGTGACGTTAGCTGCGGGTGTGCCGACAATTTGGCTCGGCGTATTACAAGAGTTAGAAAATAATAGTTACGATTTATCTAGTATGACGAGAATACTATGCGGAGGTGCAGCTGCGCCGAAAAGTGTTATTAAAGCATTTGAACAGAAACATAATGTTCCGTTCATACATGCATATGGTATGACTGAAACGAGTCCACTCGTAACACTTGCGCGTTTAAAAAGTTATGAAACGGAAGTATCGTATGAAGAGCAACTAGAAATTCGCTCTAAACAAGGATATCTTGTACCTGGTGTCGAGATGAAAGTAGTCGGTACAAATGGTGACGTGAAGTGGGATGGTACTGAGATGGGAGAATTATGTTTACGAGCACCTTGGATCGCTGAAAGCTATTATAACGATGATCGTACTGTCGAAGGTTTTCGCGATGGATGGTTATATACTGGTGATGTTGTCACAGTGGATGAGGAAGGTTGCGTGAAAATTGTTGACCGTACGAAGGATGTTATTAAAAGCGGGGGAGAATGGATTTCTTCGGTCGATCTTGAAAATGCTTTAATGGCACATGATGCTATATTTGAAGCGGCTGTCGTTGCAGTTCCTCACCCTCAGTGGCAAGAGCGACCAATTGCCTGCGTTGTTCAAAAGAAAAATAGTACGGTTACAAAAGAAGAAATATATGAGTTTTTAAAACCACAGTTTGCGAAGTGGTGGTTGCCAGACGATATTGTCTTTATGGAAGAAATACCGAAAACATCTGTTGGGAAGTTTTTAAAACAGGCGCTTCGGAAAGAACTGGAGCATTTGCATAGAGAGAAATAAGTGAACTTCTATTTGTAAACTATAATACATTAACGGTTGACAAAAGAGGGGTGGAAAGATAATATAATTTTTGTGATATGTTATCTAAAAACAATTTTAAGTTTACAAATAGGAGAAGCAAATATGAATACAAAAAATTTAGTTTTCGTCGCTTTATTTAGTTCTATTATGGGAGTGTTAGGGTTAATACCTCCGATTGCTCTTTCTATTACACCAGTTCCAATTACATTGCAATCACTCGGTGTTATGCTTGCGGGTGGGTTGTTAGGATCACGTCTAGGTGCGTTAAGTCAGCTTATTTTCTTACTTATTGTAGGAGTTGGAGCACCATTGCTTGCTGGTGGACGTGGTGGCCTTGGTGTATTTGTTGGACCAAGTGCAGGATATTTACTTGGTTACATCATTGGGGCGTTTGTTATTGGTTATTTAATTGAGCGTTTACGTGAAGTTTCTATTATAAAAGTATTATGTATTAATATAATTGGTGGTATTTTCGTAGTTTATGTATTTGGTATTACTGTACAAGCGTTCTTAATGGATGTTTCTGTATGGGAGATAATGAAAGTGAGTGCTGTGTTTTTACCAGGGGATTGTATAAAAGCAATTATTGCGGCAGTTCTCGTAACAAAATTACATCGTTCATTGAAACATATTATTACGCCCGCTTTAAAGAATGGAAAATATACAAATGCGGGATGATAAAGGGAAGAAACACGTTAATTGCGTGTTTCTTTTTATTATTATTGTAAAGAAAGGACGTCTCATATGGGGATTACAAAAGAATATAAAAAGCATGCCTCTTTACAACCAAATAAAATAGCGATAAAGGAAAATGATAGAGTTTTAACATATAAAGAGTGGTTTGAATCAGTTTGTAAAGTAGCAAGCTGGTTAAATGAAAAAAAATCGAAGAATAAAACGATAGCAATCCTATTAGAAAATCGTATAGAGTTTTTACAACTATTTTCTGGTGCCGCTATAGCCGGGTGGGTTTGTGTTCCGTTAGATATAAAGTGGAAACAAGATGAGCTCAGAGAAAGAATTGAAATTAGTAATCCGGATATGATTGTGACAGAACGATATAAGGTGAATGATCTATTGGATGAAGAAGGAAGAGTAATTGAAATTGATGAGTGGAAAAGAATGATAGAGAAATATCTTCCTACATATTCCACTGTAGAAAGTGTACAACATGCTCCTTTTTATATGGGATTTACATCAGGATCAACAGGAACAGCAAAAGCATTTTTACGTGCACAGCAATCGTGGGTTCATAGTTTTGATTGTAATGTACATGACTTTCATATGAAAAGGGAGGATTCAATTTTAATAGCTGGGACGCTCGTTCATTCTCTTTTCTTATACGGGGCAATAAGTGCATTATATGTAGGACAAACAGTGCACATTATGAGAAAGTTCATTCCGAATCAAGTATTAGATAAGTTAGAAACTGAAAATATATCGGTTATGTATACAGTTCCGACAATGCTTGAATCTTTATATAAAGAAAATAGATTAATAGAAAATAAAATGAAAATTATTTCATCAGGAGCGAAATGGGAAGCTGAAGCGAAAGAAAAAATAAAGAATATATTTCCTTATGCGAAAAGATATGAATTTTATGGTGCATCAGAGTTAAGTTTTGTAACAGCACTAGTCGATGCAGAAAGCGAAAGAAGGCCAAATTCAGTAGGAAAACCTTGTCATAATGTGCAAGTTCGAATATGTAATGAAGTAGGCGAAGAAGTACAAAAAGGTGAAATAGGAACTGTTTATGTGAAAAGTGATCAGTTTTTTATGGGATACATAATAGATGGGGTTTTAACACGGGAGTTGAATGCAGAAGGCTGGATGACAGTGCGAGATGTAGGCTATGAAGATGAAGAAGGCTTCATATATATTGTTGGTAGAGAGAAGAATATGATTTTATTTGGAGGAATCAATATTTATCCAGAAGAAATAGAAAGTGTATTACATGAACACCCAGCTGTTGATGAAATAGTTGTAATTGGTGTGAAAGATAGTTACTGGGGTGAAAAGCCGGTCGCGATCGTAAAAGGAAGTGCTACAAAACAACAATTAAAGAGTTTTTGCTTACAACGATTATCCTCGTTTAAAATACCGAAAGAATGGCATTTTGTAGATGGAATACCTTATACAAATAGTGGGAAAATCGCTCGTATGGAAGCAAAAAGTATGATTGAAAACCGGGAGAAAATATATGAATAGAGCAGTTATTGTAGAGGCGAAAAGAACACCTATTGGTAAGAAGAATGGGATGTTAAAAGAGTATGAAGTTCAGCAATTAACAACGCCGCTTCTTACGTTTTTAAGTAAAGGGATTGAGAGGGAAATAGATGATGTCATATTAGGTAATGTTGTTGGGCCAGGAGGGAATGTTGCGAGACTATCTGCTTTAGAGGCGGGACTTGGCTATCATATTCCTGGTGTAACGATTGATCGGCAATGTGGTGCTGGTTTAGAAGCAATTCGAACTGCGTGTCATCTCATTCAAGGCGGGGCAGGTAAGTGTTATATCGCCGGGGGAGTAGAGAGTACAAGTACGTCACCTTTTCAAAAAAGAGCACGATTTTCACCTGAAACAATTGGTAATCCTGACATGGGAGTAGCGGCTGAATATGTTGCGGAGCGTTATAATATAACGAGAGAAATGCAAGACGAGTATGCTTGTCTTAGTTATAAGCGGACACTGCAAGCGTTAGAAAAAGGATATATACATGATGAAATATTTTCTTTTAATGGATTATTAGATGAATCTATAAAGCCAGAAATGAATTATGAACGAATCATTAAAAGAACAAAGCCCGCATTTTTACAAAATGGAACAGTGACGGCAGGTAATTCATGTGGTGTAAATGATGGGGCATGTGCTGTTCTTGTAATGGAAGAGGGACAAGCCCGAAAGTTAGGGTATAAACCTGTCCTTCGTTTCGTTCGTAGTGCTGTAGTGGGAGTGGATCCTAATCTTCCAGGGACTGGTCCGATATTTGCGGTGAACAAATTATTAAACGAAATGAATGTAAAAGTAGAGGACATCGATTATTTTGAAATAAATGAAGCATTCGCCTCAAAAGTTGTTGCTTGCGCAAAAGAGTTACAAATTCCGTACGAAAAAGTAAATGTAAATGGTGGAGCAATTGCGCTCGGTCATCCGTACGGCGCATCTGGTGCTATGCTTGTAACACGTTTGTTTTATCAGGCACAAAGAGAGTCTATGAAATATGGAATTGCTACATTAGGAATTGGAGGCGGGATAGGGATTGCGCTATTATTTGAGAAAGTAGAAGACTAGCGAGGTAACTAGTTTTCTACTTTTTGAGGAACATAAACATTACTACCAGGTTTCGCTTTCATTTCGTTCCAAGCAGCAATCGCATCAGCTTTTGCTTTCCCTTTATTATTTGGATCTTCGAAAAAGTCACGAGTAAAGCGATTGTATTCAAATTGTGCACCGATAGTTGTTTTGTATGCAGGGTCTTTTTTTCGTTTGTTTTCTTCATGCCAAAAAGCTACCGCGTCTTCATATGTTTTTCCAACATTGTCTTTAAAAAACTTTTGAAGAGCTACTGTAAAGCGGAAGTTTGCTCCGATTTTTTCTTTGAAAAAAGCACGAACCTCTTCGCTACAGCGGTGATTGTTAGTAATAATCGTTTGAAGAGAAAGGTCTTTATAGGATAGGGAAGCTTTACTCACCTTTTGAACAGAGCTGTTTTTTAATATTTTACCAGTAGTTAAATAATGTGAGATACGCTCGGTTATTTCGATCTTAGAGCCACTAGCTGGCAACCTATTCTCACGACAAAATGTTTGGAGTTCTGCTTTTAACCAATAATAGTTTTGGAAATCTTCAAGTTGTATAGACTTTGTTAAAGGTGGACGCATGAATGTAACAACTACTTTCTTCCATAATTTTCTTTAATTATAAAACGTATGTTCTTTTTATGGAAGGGTTAATTTGTAAATATAATGGGAAGAGGAGATTACATATGGAAAATGTAATGCAAGTTCGTGTTACGGGAATTTTAATTGAAGGTGAAAAATTATTGCTAGTAAAGCAAAAAGTTGCTAATAGGAATTGGTCTTTACCTGGAGGAAGAGTGGAGAATGGCGAAACGTTAGAGGAAGCAATGATTCGAGAAATGAGAGAAGAGACAGGGTTAGAAGTTAACATTCAGAAGCTACTCTATGTTTGTGATAAACCAGATGCTCGCCCGTCTTTATTACATATAACGTTTTTGCTTAAAAGGATTGAAGGTGAAATTATGCTACCTTCTAACGAGTTTGATCATAATCCAATTCATGATGTGCAAATGGTGCCGATTAAAGATTTAAGTCATTATGGTTTTTCGGAAACTTTTATCAATCTTATAAGTGAAGGTTTTGTAAATGCAGGGAGTTATCAAGGTTTGAAACAAAATATAGGTCTGTAAATATAGGGGAAGGATAGCCTTTCGCTATCCTTCATAACATGTTTTAAACTGCTGACTGTAAAGAAGAAACAAGCTGATTTAAAAATTCATCTCCACTCATAATTGCTTTCCCGCCACCGCGGGCACTCTTTTTATTTCCGCCACCTTTTCCTTCGATTGTAGGAAGAGCATCTTTTAAAAGAGCATTCATATCGAGCGATACTGATTTTCCGCAAGCGAGAATACATTGTAGTTTGTCATCATTTTCGATGACGAAATACGTAATTGCATGCTCTTGTTGTTCTGTAATAATAGCGGAAAGCTTTGCGATTTCTTGCATAGAACGATTTGTAAATACTTTAGAAATAAGTATGCCGGCATGAATTTTTATAGGTTGTAGAAGTAGTTCATTTGCCTCTGCAAATAATAATTTTTCATTCATTGTTTGTATTGCTTTTTCGTTTTCTTTTTGAGAAGTAAGCAGTTGCGCCACTTTTGCTAGAATATCAGTTTCGCTACTGTTTAATTGTTTAGAAACATTTTTCATAATTTGTTGCTGTTGTCCCATTAATTTAAGTGTACGCCAACCAGCGATAAACGTTAAGCGTATACCACCTTTATTGCGCTCCCATCCTAGTACTTGAATAGGACCAACTTCACCAGTTCGTTTCGGATGCGTTCCACCACAGCCGTTGTAGTCAAAGTTTTCGATCATAACAACGCGTATATTTTCTGTCATAGTCGGTTCTTTACGAAGGGGCAACCTTTTCGCTTCTTCTAAGTTCATCCACTGGATGCGGATTGGATGGTTTTCAAAAACAATTTTGTTTGCAATTTGTATTGCTTTTTCAACCGTTTCTGCATGAAGATTTTCTGTTTCTAAATCAATTGTTACTGTTTCTTTACCAAGATGGAATCCAATTGTAGGCATGTTAAAATGGTCCCAAAAAGCAGCAGATAAAATGTGCTGAGCTGCATGTTGTTGCATATGATCAAAACGGCGCTCCCAATTGATTTTACCTTCTACGTCTTCTGTATGTAATTGTTCTGCAATGTAGTGACGAATTTCTCCGTTTATCTCTTCTACATTGATTACATTGATATCATTTAATGTACCAGTATCATATGGTTGTCCGCCACCTGTCGGATAAAATGCTGTTTCATTCAAAACAACGTATAAGTTACCGTCTTTATCATAATCTTGCTTTATAATTTTAGTAGTAAAGTCTTGCTTATAAGCGTCAGTGTAATATAATTTGTGCTCCAATTTTCTTTCTCCTCTCGCATTAACTAGTTTCATTGTAAAGCAATTGAAATTAGTTTCCTAATATTTCAGAAGAAAGAAACTATTTTTAGAATTTTCTTGCTATAATAAGAAAAAGAAAATGCGGGGGTGGAATGAATATGTTATATGAAAACGGCGTAGATAAACTGCTTAGTTTAAGCAGAAATATTTCTGAATTATATCGAGAATTAAATGAAATGACCCGGATTTTAACGGATTGTAATCGAGAAAGCGTGAAGTTTGATCGGTTATATGTAAAAGAGTTACTTTGGAAGAAAGAAGATGTAATAGAGAAATATGACCAGCTACTTGTACAACTTTGTATTAACGAATGCTTTGATCTAAAAAGTGTCATTACAGGGGAATATAAGTATACATATGAAGAAGTAGAAAACATAGTTTTACAATTTAATGAAAAGTATAATGTCGCAATCTTAATTAAAGATGTGTGTAAAGAATTACAGTTCACATATGGAATTGATATGGACATAACGAGAACAACTCGGGTATCAACAGCTCAAGTATAGAAAAAGGAAAAGAAAGCAGATCCTTTGCTTTCTTTTTTTTTGTGAAAATAGAGAGAGTAGGTTTAACGATGAAGGGGAAGCTACAGCATATTCATCCGCTTGGAATGAGTATTATTTTAGGGACATTGTTTGCTAGGTTTGCAACTTCAATGAGTATCCCTTTTTTAGCGATTTATTTAACGACTGTTAAAGGTGTATCAGCTGGAATGACTGGTGCTATTATCGGAACGAGTGCACTTGTTGGTGTTTTTGCTAGTTTTATCGGAGGGAATTTATCAGATCGATTTGGCCGGAAAACAATTATGCTCTGGTCCATGATCGTTTGGATTTTTGTGTTTATAGGTTTTTCACTTGCGGATCATGTTTTAAGTTTCTTTTTATTAAACGCTTTAAATGGATTATGTAGGTCGTTTTTTGAGCCAACATCAAGAGCATTATTATCAGATTTAACAAAGCCTGAGTATCGGTTACTCGTCTATAACTTACGATACGGTGCAATAAATGTTGGAGTTGCTATTGGACCAATTGTTGGATTACAGATTGGAAGTGCAAAATCAACAATTCCTTTTTTAGTAGCAGCTGGGGTATATATTCTATATACAGCTATATTAGCGTTCCAATTTAAGAAGTATCCAATGGAAAAAAAGAAAGTGAGTACAGAAAAACCTGTTACAATGTTAAATGCAATGCGTATATTGCGAAAAGATATAGTATTTTTAGTTGCTTTAGTCGGTATTATTTTGAGTAATTGCGGTTTTTCACATTTAACGACGACAGTATCTCAATATTTTGCAAATGCACATATATTTGAGGATGGGGTGAAGCTATTCTCATATATGCTCGCTTTAAATGCAATTGTTGTAGTGATTATCCAATACCCTGTTATTCAAATGTGCAAAAAGTATACACCGTTAACATCAATTATGGTTGGGACTTTATTTGTGAGCGGGGGATTATTTGGCTTTGGAATAGTAGAATCTATGCTAGGTGCTGCCGTTTGTACAATTATTTTTACAATTGGAGAAGTCTTAATGTTTTCGATGACGGATGTATTTATTGATGATATTGCTGTTGCGCATCTAAAAGGAACATACTTCGGTGCGATGGGTTTTTCGGGAATTGGAGCAGTAATAGGTCCGTGGTTTGGAGGAGTACTTCTCGATTACTACGGGTACCAAAATGGGTTTGCAGTATTTTCAGCATTAGCTATATTTTCAACTGTGGCATTTCCTGTGCTTTTAGTTACAAAAGGTTTATCGAAAAAAAGATATGATAGAAATTCTAATATAGAAATGCATGCGAAATAACATAAGCCCCAGTAACCAACTGGGGCTTAGTGTGTATTATATTAACTCTTAATTTGAAAAAAGAACTTTCTTTTCATGCTTATCAGCAACTTCATTTTTGGAAATATGAATGGCTAAATATCCATTTTCTAAGCAGGCTAGCATCTTCTTATAAATAATATTATCGGGTAAAGGAATGATCCGCTGTAAAGAAATATTATTATGAAGTATGCAAATGGTTAGGCCTGTCTTCATCTTTTTAATGACTACATTTTGTTCAGTTACATTTGGTACATCTGTTTCCAAAATGTATTCTTGTTCCGTTTCGCAAAGG
Source organism: Bacillus sp. EB V-12 (assembly GCF_056158125.1). Taxonomy (NCBI): domain Bacteria; kingdom Bacillati; phylum Bacillota; class Bacilli; order Caryophanales; family Bacillaceae; genus Bacillus; species Bacillus sp. EB V-12. Next base: position 1,006,548 of record NZ_JBUXJL010000001.1, read on the forward strand.
TCAATATGAATTTGATTTGGGAAACTAAAGTTACTACAAGAGTCAGAACAAAATTGATCCATCCATTCTTCGAAACCATCAACATGAAAAAGACAATCCTTCTTTTTCTTGCCCATGTAAGACACCCTCCGTAAAATCTCAATTCATACTATGTTATGCATGAATGAATTAGGGGTGAAGAATAAATGGAAAAATATAAACATTGTATGTGGAAAAGATAGCTAGTGTGCACTTTTTGTTTTACATATCATGATGCGCATGATGTTTTTGGCGTGAATGGTTACGGTTTTTTACTTTATGAGATCCGCTTAATGGTTCAGGTTGTCCTTTTTTTTCTTTCGCTTCACGATTGTTTTTTCCCATTGTATGTGACACCTCCTCTTCCTCTTTAGAATGAGAGAAGTTTGCAAATTTATACGAGAATGTTTTTAGAAAAAAAGGTAAAGATAATTGGGACTAACTATTACAGAAAGGGGATTATATAATGCCATATCATAAAGATAAACAACAAGCGTTTCAAGCAGCGCAGCAAGGCGTTACACAAGCAGAAAATGCATTTAACAACATTGTGAAAAATGATCCAAACTACGGTCATGATTTAAAAGAATTACGCCAAGAGGTTCAGGAAGCATATGAACAAATTCAAAATGCACTAGAGGTAGCTTCAGAAACACAACGTCCACAACTTGAGCAATATGAAAATAATCTCCAAAATATAATGCGAAATGTAGATCAATTAGAAAAGTAAATGAGGTTGTTGTTTATTCGACAACCTTGCTGCTTTAGTAAACGTTATGCTAAAACAGAAAATTTTTCTATTAGTTTTTTCTTTGCTATGTGCAGTACATATATTTCAAGTGGAAAAAGTGGAAGCGAAAATGTTGCTCAGAAAAGAGTTAGAACCAACTGGTTATGTAACATGGGAAGTACCTAATAATGAAAAAATTATTGCAATTACATTTGATGATGGACCAGATCCAACGTATACACCACAAGTTTTAGATTTATTACGTCAATATAAGGCTGAAGCGACATTTTTTATGATTGGATTTCGAGTTCAGCGCAATCCATATTTAGTGAAACAAGTGTTAAAAGAGGGACATGAAATTGGAAATCATACGATGAATCATTTGTATGCGAGTAATTCATCAGATGAAAAATTAGAAAATGATATTTTAGATGGAAAGAAATTTTTTGAAAAATGGGTGAAAGAACCTTTGTTATTCCGTCCTCCTGGCGGATATATTAACGACGCTGTATTTAAAACAGCGAAAGAAGCTGGTTATCAAACTGTTCTATGGTCGTGGCATCAAGATCCACGTGATTGGGCAAATCCAGGGGTTGAATCCATTGTAAATCATGTAGTGAAAAATGCTAAAAGTGGCGATATTGTATTGTTACATGATGGAGGAAATGATCGTAGTCAAACGGTAGCGGCACTAGCAAAAATTTTACCTGAACTGAAAAAGCAGGGCTATCGATTTGTAACGGTTTCGGAATTACTACGTTATAAACATTAGAAAAAATCCCAAAAGGAAAATAGACCTTTTGGGATTTTTCTTTACTGGTTCTTTTTACGTTTCTTATTATTTTGTCGCTCTGCTGGAGTTAAAGGCTCGTTTGCAAATTCTTCATTGTAACCAGTTCCTTGTCCTTGTGCAGATGCAGCATTCATTCCTGAAATAGTATGATTTGCTTTTCTTTTACCCATTTTATTTCACCTCTATAACATTTTTTGTATGTTGAATGATGAGCAGTTCATAGTATGTACGAACTGTAAGTAAACCGCGGATAGAGCACTTTACTTTATGATAATAGTATTCATAAGGAGCATGAAAGCTATTCAAATTTAGAAACATAAAGAAAACTTATGATAATCTATAAGTTTCTTATTATTTACTTATTTAGAAAGTTGTAATAAGATATTATCGTAAGGTATTGAAAAGTTTGTCTACATTTTATATTCAGACAACTTAGTCACGTTTAACAGGGGGGAAACATAATGGTAAAACATAATCCATTTCAATCACGTGCAACTTTTGAAGTAGATGGAAAAACGTATCATTATTATGATTTGAAAGCGCTTGAAAATGCAGGGGTTGGCAACGTATCTCAATTACCATATTCCGTGAAAGTTTTACTTGAATCAGTACTTCGTCAAGTAGACGGACGTGTAATCACAGAAGAGCATGTTACAAATTTAGCGAAATGGGGAACGAAAGATGTTCAAGATATCGATGTTCCATTTAAACCATCTCGTGTAATTTTACAAGATTTCACTGGTGTTCCAGCTGTTGTTGATTTGGCTTCGCTTCGTAAAGCAATGGCAGACATGGGCGGAGATCCTGACAAAATTAATCCTGAAATTACTGTAGACCTTGTAATTGACCACTCTGTACAGGTTGATAGAGCGGGTACGGCAGACGCGCTTGCATTCAACATGGACTTAGAGTTTAAACGTAATGAAGAACGTTATAAATTTTTAAGCTGGGCACAGAAATCATTTGATAACTACCGTGCGGTTCCACCAGCTACAGGTATTGTACACCAAGTAAACCTTGAATATTTAGCACCAGTTGTTCATGCTGTGAAAAATGCTGAAGGTGACTTAGTTGCATACCCAGATTCATTAGTTGGAACAGACTCACATACAACAATGATTAACGGTATCGGCGTTCTTGGATGGGGCGTTGGTGGTATTGAAGCAGAAGCAGGAATGCTTGGACAGCCTTCATACTTCCCAGTACCTGAAGTAATCGGTGTGAAATTAACTGGTACACTTCCAAGTGGTACTACAGCGACAGACGTTGCATTAAAAGTAACACAAGTATTACGTCAAAAAGGTGTAGTTGGTAAATTTGTTGAGTTCTTCGGTAATGGACTAAAGAGCATGCCTTTAGCTGACCGTGCAACAATTTCAAATATGGCACCAGAATACGGCGCAACTTGTGGATTCTTCCCAATCGATGATATTTCATTAGAATACTTACGTTTAACAGGTAGAGATGAAGAACAAATTCGCGTTGTTGAAGAATACTGTAAAGCGAACGGTTTATTCTATACAGCAGACAGTAAAGATCCAATCTATACTGATCTTGTTGAAATTGATTTAAATACAATTGAATCTAACCTTTCTGGACCGAAACGCCCACAAGATTTAATTCCACTTTCAGATATGAAAGATGCGTTCCATAAAGCTGTTGTAGCACCAGTTGGAACACAAGGACTTGGATTTAATGAGCAAGAGTTCGATAAAGAAGTGAAGGTTACATTAGAAGATAAAGAAGTAACGATGAAAACAGGTGCAATTGCAATCGCAGCAATTACAAGCTGTACAAATACATCAAACCCATACGTATTAATTGGAGCAGGTCTAGTTGCGAAGAAAGCAATTGAAAAAGGACTTGTAGTACCTGAGTATGTAAAAACATCATTAGCACCAGGATCTAAAGTTGTTACAGAGTACTTAGATAAGTCTGGTTTAACAACATATTTAGATCAATTAGGTTTCCAAACAGTTGGTTACGGCTGTACGACTTGTATCGGTAACTCTGGTCCATTAGCGCCAGAATTAGAAGAAGCAATCGCAGCAAACGACTTACTAGTAACATCTGTTTTATCTGGTAACCGTAACTTTGAAGGTCGTATTCATCCACTTGTAAAAGCAAACTACTTAGCATCACCACCACTTGTTGTGGCATATGCACTTGCAGGTACTGTTGATATTGACCTGAAAAATGATGAAATCGGTAAAGATGCAAATGGCAATGCTGTTTACTTCAACGATATTTGGCCATCAGCTAAAGAAATTGAAGATGTAGTTCAAAGCGTTGTTACATCTGAACTGTTCAAGAAAGAATATGCACAAGTATTTAACAGCAATGAGCGTTGGAATGAAATCCAAACTTCAAACGAAGCTTTATATACTTGGGATAATGATTCAACATACATTCAAAACCCACCATTCTTTGAAGGTTTATCTAAAGAACCAGGTGAAGTTGAAACGTTATCAGGCTTACGTGTAGTTGGTAAATTTGGTGACTCTGTAACGACAGACCACATTTCACCAGCAGGTTCAATCGGTAAGCACACACCAGCTGGACGCTACTTATTAGAAAACGGCGTACAACCAGTTGACTTTAACTCTTACGGTTCTCGTCGTGGTAACCATGAAGTTATGATGCGTGGTACATTCGCGAACATCCGTATTAAAAACCAAATTGCACCAGGAACAGAAGGCGGATATACAACATACTGGCCGACTGGTGAAGTAACATCAATCTATGATGCTGCTATGAAATATAAAGAAGATGGCACAGGTCTTCTAGTTGTTGCTGGTAAAGATTATGGTATGGGAAGTTCTCGTGACTGGGCTGCGAAAGGTACTAACTTATTAGGTATTAAAGCAGTAATCGCAGAAAGCTTCGAACGTATTCACCGCAGTAACTTAGTGTTAATGGGTGTATTACCACTTCAATTTAAAGATGGCGAAAGTGCTGAAACGTTAGGTCTTGTTGGTAACGAGTCATTTGAAATTCAAATCGACAAATCAGTTAGACCACGTGATCTTGTAAAAGTAGTTGCAACTGATTTAGATGGCAACGAAAAACAATTTGAAGTAGTAGCTCGTTTCGATAGTGAAGTTGAAATTGATTACTACCGTCACGGTGGTATTCTGCAAATGGTTCTTCGTGAGAAAATTGAAGAATCAAAAGTGTCGAACTAAATAATTGAAATGAACAATAAGGAAGCTAACAATAGTTAGCTTCCTTATTTTATGGAAAGGGATGAAACCATTTGGTTTCATCCCTTTCTTTTTACTATAAAAATGGAGGAAACGTCATGACAGAGTATAAAAGAATATTGTTGCCGTTACGACAAGAGAAAATATTAGTAATAGCAGCTGTATGTAGTGGGATAATTGCTGCCATTTTAAATTTATCACGCCCAATTTTCATGGGATTAATTGTAGACAATCTTATTCAAAGAGAGCTAAAAGGTGCGTATTTATATATAGCTTTGTTTGCGGGTAGTCGCTTTTTAATGTGGGCGAACAATCTTTTATTTGATTATATAAGTTCAAAAGCGAGTCAACGTATATTACAAACGAAACGTATAGAATTATTGCGTCACTATTTCTCATTACCGTTTGAAGAGAGTGAGAAGATTAAGCAAGGAGAGTTAGAAACTTTGGTCGTGTCTGATATTCCGAACTGGGTCAGATTATATGGCTCTATATTAATAGAATATATACACGCTATTGCCCAATTTATTGGAGCTTTCATAGCACTACAACATATAGATATACAGTTTATATTGTGGGTAACTCCGTTTTTATTTTTAAGTACAATTGTTCCAATACTGATGGGAGAAAAGGTAAGAGATATTGCAAGCGTTGCTCAAAAAAATCACTCAAGTGTTGTAGAGATGGTGTCACAGTTTGTAAAGGGGATACAAGATTTGCGGAGTTTACAAAAAGAAAAATGGGCAATTCGCTTATTTAAAAGAGTAACGGCACAATCGTATAAATCGGAAGTAAAGAAGACGATGATGCAACATTGTATTGGAGTAGTTGGAACGGTGATTGAAACAGGAGCATATATCCTTGTTCTCATTATAGGTGCACAAAAAATAATGAGGGGAGAAATAGAAGTTGGTTCACTCATTGCAGTGTTAGCGACAATTGAGATGCTCTTTTTCCCTGTCCGTTATGTGGGCGATTTATTAATAATGACACAAGTTGCAGTCGCTTCGGCAAATAGAACTTTTTGCTTTTTAAATAAACGAGCAGCAGATAACAATGTAGAAAGAGCGATGGGTATCAGGATAACAAATGTTTCATTTCAGGAGAATGACGAAGAGAAATGCAGAATTCGTAATATTGATTTGCAAATTCGTCCTGGTGAACTCGTTATTATTGTGGGAGAAAGCGGTGCAGGAAAAACAACGCTTTTAAAGTTAATAACGGGCTTGTATAAACCATCTAACGGTAGCATTGCTTATTATGGTAATGAAGCTCGTATGACTACAGTTTGGCAAGAACCACGTTTTTTCCGAACGACGGTAACAGAGAATATGTATTTCGGGGAAGAGTGTTTAGAAAATCAGTTAGAAAAAAATAGTGAACTTATAAATGTAACGCCGATTATTAGAGGGTTACCTGAAGGGAGTCAAACTGTGCTACATAAAAGCGGTGAAGAGCTTTCAGGAGGCGAAAGAAAACGTCTCGCATTATTGCGAGCGATTGTATCAAATCCAACTCTTATTATTTTAGATGAACCGACGGCTGGGTTAGATCCAGGCAATCAAGAACTGGTTTGGAATATAATTGAAGGGATAGGGAGAAATGTAACGAGAATTGTGGCAACACATGATGTAGAGAGAGCGATGATAGCAGATTGTGTTGTTGTCATAAAGAATGGGACTATTGTGGAATGTGGGAATCCTAGAGAATTATTAAATTGCAACTCATTGTACAAAGAGTTGCAAACAAAAAGATAAGAGATATGTAATGCCCTTATCTTTATTCCGCTATTTGCCGGGCAGCCCGATTGGTGAGGGCTGATTAAAGTTTCACTTTATTCGTTCTCATTAAGTTGATAAGTATAAGAATTCGGATCACTAGAATTAACTTCTTTGACGAGAGTAAGTTGATTTGTATCTGGATTATATTTGAAAATCTTAATTGTATGTTCGCTACTTAGTAATGGATTATATTCTTGAATAGCGAATGTATTTTCCGCAATTTGTGTCATATTACTGGTGGGAACATTTTCTATGGAATCATGATTTGTAGAAATTTCAACGACTTTTTCACTGTTGAAAAATAAAAGAACGATTACTAAAATAACTAAGCATATTCGTATATAGCGTAGCTCTTTGGTGATAGGGTGTTCTCCCAAAATAATCATCCTTTCTATAACTATTCTATAGTAGTAATGGTAGTCATCGTGAAAAAAGTAATAATGCCGAGGCCTGCCCAAAGGATAAATGAGATTAATGCGATATAGAGACAAATACGTCCAACTTGTTTTTTTTCAGGATCTTTACTAAATAGTGAGATAATCCATGTGATAATTCCGATTGGGGAAAATATAAAACTAAGAATATATAGAAGTATTTTTTCAAATAAATTCATGAGAGCTCCTTTCATTGTAAAATATTATATTTATTTCTAATTATATGATGGAAAGGTAAATATTTCATAATAGTTATAAAAATTCTGATTATTTAGAATGTGAATATTTCCAAGCTTGTCCGTATAAGCTAAAATAAGCTATATAGTATTTTGATGAATGTGTTAAAAGAAGATAATACGTTAGGGTGATATAAAATGTGGCGGAAGCTTACGATTATTGTAGTGTTACTTTGTTTAGCGGGATATGCAGCTTATGAACAGTTTGGTAATAAAGAGCAGGCGGTAAAAGTGAAGCAAGAAAAAAGTGAAGCTGCGATGAAAGAGATTATCGCAAGGAATGGTATTGAAATAGGGAAGAGTGCGCCAGACTTCGAATTAACGAAGTTAGATGGAACGAATGTAAAGCTATCAGATTTAAAAGGAAAGAAAGTGATTTTAAACTTTTGGGCAACGTGGTGTGGACCTTGCCAACAAGAAATGCCTGATATGGAGGCTTTCTATAAAGAACATAAAGAGAACGTAGAAATTTTAGCGGTCAATTATACGCCTTCAGAAAAAGGTGGGGGGGAAGAGAAGGTAAGCAATTTTATTAAAGAAAAAGGAATTACTTTTCCTGTTTTATTGGACAAGAACATTGATGTGACAACAGCGTATAAAGTAATTACGATTCCAACTTCGTATTTTATAGATACAAAAGGTGTCATTCAAGATAAGTTTATTGGGCCGATGACACAAAAAGAGATGGAGAAAAGAGTTGCTAAATTAAAATAATGGTGAAAAGGTAGAGGTGGAGAGTTCCCATTTCTGCCTTTTCTTTTTCAAGTAGTAATCACTTCATGATATGATGTAAGAAATATAACCGTTTATAGATAAAGGAGTGTATGGAGTGGGGAATGTATCCTTACCGTTAGATTATGTTGTAATTGATTTTGAAACAACAGGATTTAACCCTTATAATGATAAAATTATTCAAGTTGCAGCAGTGAAATATCGTAATCATGAATTAGTAGATCAATTTGTTTCATACGTGAATCCAGAGCGGCCAATTCCGGACCGAATAACGAGTTTAACAGGTATTACCAATTATCGCGTTTCAGATGCACCGACGATTGAAGAAGTGTTACCTTTATTTTTAGCATTTTTACATACAAATGTTATTGTGGCTCATAATGCTTCTTTTGATATGCGCTTTTTGAAAAGTAATGTAAATATGCTTGGGTTGCCTGAACCTAAAAATAAAGTAATTGATACTGTATTTTTAGCGAAGAAATACATGAAGCATGCGCCTAATCATAAACTTGAAACGTTAAAACGAATGCTTGGCATTCGTTTAAGCTCTCATAATGCATTTGACGATTGCATTACGTGTGCTGCTGTTTATCAAAAGTGTGCAGCTATTGAAGAAGAAGGGAAACGAAAAGTAAATAAGGTTATGCTTGATGAAACTGCGGTATATGAAGCGGTGAAAGAAATACTTGCATGTAATAAACGGAATGTAGAATGGCTACGTTGTATGAACGTAGGAAGTTATTTAGATATAAAAGCTTTTTATCCAGTTATGAGAGTAAAGGTAAAAGGGCGAAAGAAATATGTATTAACAGAGATATTAGAAGAAGATGTGAAAGAAATATGTACAAGCTTAAAATGTGAACCAGCGTTAAAAAGTGAAGTTGGTAATACGAGAATTATGCTTAATAGCTTAGAGGATGTTATGAGATTAGAAAGTTATATTTTAGAACAGTATGATTTTGTATTACAGGCGCTTCATGATTATAAAGAAAATGAAATGAATGCAGATGAAAAGTTGAAAGAGTATTTAAATATTATGGTATGAAAAACTCCGTGTGCAATATATTGTACACGGAGTTTTTTTAGGAGTACTAAAACATAAAATTTTCTTACAAATCTGATTAAAGAGTTTTTCGTTTGCTTATACTATGTAATAAGAAAGCGAAGGAGAGAGGGTGAACAACATGAGAAGAAGTCGCCGTAAATCGTTTGAAGAACTGGTAAATGAAAATAAACAACAATTATTAAGCGATCGTGATGCAATTGATCGCATTGAAGAGCGCATTGAAAAACGTTATGAAATGAAACTTTTTAAGCAAGCTGAATAATTCTTAACACTAGTACGATACTAGTGTTAAGGAGGCGATAGTAATGGGTAATCCGAAAAAAAATTCAAAAGACTTTGCGCCAAATCATATTGGAACACAATCGAAAAAAGCTGGTGGAAATAAAGGAAAGCAAATGCAAGACCAAACGGGAAAACAACCGATTGTTGATAACGGTTAAAAAGGAGAATGTTATCATTCTTCTTTTTTATGTATAAATTTGAGGAAAGATAGGTAATTTAAGATGGTGTGTATATACAATATTAGGAGGGAAGTACATGCCAAATCCAGATAATCGAAGTGACAACGCTGAAAAGTTACAAGAAATGGTGCAAAATACAGTTGATAACTTTAATGAAGCAAAAGAAACAGCGGAACTTTCTAATGAAAAAGATCGTGCTGCTATTGAAGCAAAAAATCAAAGACGTTTAGAAAGTATTGACTCATTAAAAAGTGAAATCAAAGATGAATCTTAACAAAATGTACAAAAAGGGCTGACTTTTGTCAGCCCTTTTTCGTAATCGTAAAGTTTTCAACAAGTAAACGCCAATTTTGTGGGAATGGTAAACCGATTTTCCAGTAACTAATACCACCTATACCTTGTTCTTTCATTAAATTGAATTTACTTTGAACAGACCGTGAATCTTCAAACCAAACTTCGTGTTGCACGCCGTTTTCATCAAAATAATTAAAATGAGGAGCTTGGGCTGTGAAATCATAACGAATAGGGACATTATATTTACGAGCTAGTGCAACAGCTGCGACAGAGCTAATTGCTTTTGCGGGTGGATTTCCTTGTTTAAATGGAAGCTTCCAATCAAACCCGTATAAATTTTGCCCCATCATAATTTTTTGGGGAGGCATTTGAGATTTTGCATATTGAAGTACTTCTTTCACCGGACCGATAGGAGAAATCGCCATCGGTGGCCCGCCCTGCCATCCCCAGTCATATGTCATAATGACGACGAAATCAACAATTTGCCCTTGCGCTTTATAATCGTGAGCTTCGAAAAATTTTCCCTTTTGATTTGAACTTGTTTTCGGTACGAGAGTTGTGCTCAATGTGTACCCGCTAGGTAAGCGTGTTTTTACATTTCGTAAAAAGCGATTATACGCCTCGCGGTCTTCAGGTGCTACACTCTCGAAATCGAAATGAATGTCTCGCATGCCATATTTTTGAGCTGTTTGCAAAATGTTAGTAATAAATTTGTTTTGAATCGTTGCGTCGCGTAAAATAACCGATGTTAGATCGGCACTGAAATTACCATTTTCAATATTTGTAATAACGAGCATAGGGATTGTTTTACCCTGCGTTGCAATATTAGCGATTTTAGCTGTTTCAGTAGGTTCTTTTAATGTGCCATCTCTTTTTGCCTCAAAACTAAAATAAGCTAAGTATGTTAAAAATGGATTGATGGCACGTGTAGCATTAACTAAACTCTCTTTAATCGGTATAGTGGAAGGCTGTAAATAAGCGATGGATTCTACAGCTCGTTTTGTACCTTTTGGTACGTATAATTGTTGTCCGACATGGAGAATAGATTTTAAAGATAAATTATTAACTTTAGCTAAACTAGCGAGGGGGACATTATATGTTTGAGAGATTCGATATAGGCTGTCACCAGGCTGTACATAATAATTATTCCCTTTCGTATTAACGATAAGTGCCTGACCAACAACGAGCGTTTCAGCTGGATTTAATCCATTGTCTTTTACTATTTCGTCAGGTGTTGATCCATATTTTGATGCCAAGCTATATACGCTATCACCACTACGAACCGTTACAATTTGAATCATATGCTTGCTCCTTTCGGGAAAAGATTCACTATTTTTATTTTATTTTTGATGTCACTGTATTATGATTAAATGTATGCAAGGTAGCAGAAGTGAAAGAAGGCGAATACATATGTTTGTAGCAGAACATGAAGTTGAAATCCGTTATGCGGAAACAGATCAAATGGGTGTTGTTTACCATTCAAACTACTTAGTGTGGCTTGAGTTAGGTCGCACGAAACTTATACAAGATTTAGGTTTTTCATATGTTGAAATGGAGAAAGAAGGAATTATTTCTCCTGTGTTAGATTTACAAATTTCATACCGTAAAGCGATGCGTTACGGAGAAAAAGCAAGCGTAAAAACATGGGTAGATACTGTGAGCCCACTTCGCGTTGTATATGGATATGAAATATATAATGGTGATGGTGAACTGTGTATTACTGCAAGCACAACGAATATTTGTGCGAAAAAAGAAGGGTTCCGCCCTGTATCATTTAAAAAGTTATATCCTGAGTGGTATGCGAAATATGAGGAAATTAAGAAAAAATAAAAAAGCGTGGCAGAAGCCACGTTTTTTTATTTTTCATAATTAAATTGTGGGAAGTCGTCACCTTCGTTAAGTGTAACAGATAAATTATGTCCATCGAAGAACCATTCATCATCGCCTTCAATAAAGAAATTAATACCTTCTTCTTGAATTTGAACAGCAGGATGTGCAGGATCATCTTTACGAATACCTAAAGAAAGTCCTTTTTGCACAGTACTGCAACCACCGTATTGTACGAAAAAGCGTAGTGTTTCATTTGATTGTAAGTTTAATTCAGTTTTATACCATTGTGCTGCTTCTTTTGTTACGGAAAGATTCATGTATAGTTCCTCCAAATTATGTTGCTTTTTCTTTAGTATAAAAAATAACGCAAAAAGACGCTATTAATATGCTTCACGTTTTCTTTTTGCGTTATGTGGGTTACGATCTTATTTTTGCTTTTTTGAAAAGTTTGCTTTTGGTTCAGTTTTATTTATAATTCGTCCGATATTTGCACGGTGTTTATAAATAACCATACCTGCTAATAAACACATCGCAATAATGAAGATTTTATCCCCGCTAACAATGGATGCAATAACAGCAACAACTGCTGTTACCATAGAAGAAAGTGATACGTATCTTGTTGTAAATAAAAGGGTGAAAAATACAACAGCCAATATTGCAAAAACAACTGGTGAATAGCATAATAGCACCCCAGCAGAAGTTGCAACTGCTTTACCACCGCGGAATTTCGCGAAGATTGGATAGACATGTCCAAGAACAGCCGCTAACCCGAACCATAGTGGATGAATATCTAATCCGAAAATCATTGGTAGACTTGTTGCTAATGTCCCTTTTAAAATGTCAGCAATTGTAACGGTAAAACCTGCTTTTTTCCCTAATGTGCGGAATGTGTTTGTTCCGCCTAGATTACCGCTCCCGTGCTCACGAATATCGATTCCGTAGCCGATTTTTCCAACAACTAGTGCAAATGGAATCGAGCCAAGTAAGTAGGCAACGATAAATAAAAGATATGTAGTAACCATAAGTTCAGTCTCCTTTATTCAAATGTGTTGATAAAGGGTAAAAAGAGTTTTTCCCGTATATTGTACCATACATTTGTAAAGAGCACATTTCTTTTTTGTAAATGAAAAATTCATTATTTCGTGAAAAAAATTTCACAGTAATGTTACATTTCTCACAGAAACAGTAAGACTATATGTAGTAACATTTTAATCAAAAGATAACAACATATTGGTGGAGGGTTATAAATGTTACAAAATAATACACGTGGAGAAGAAGAATTAATGAAAGTGTTTGAGACAATAGTCCACGGCAATGAACAAGATTTGATGCAAGAAAATGCAAATGTAGACGGCCGCTCTCCAATGGGCGTAATGGGAACGTTCGCATCTGAGAGTGCAAAATATTATGCTGTTGAGAATTTATTGTCAGATCAAGTGAAAAAAGCGATAAATGAAAATATATTATATCCACATGATTTAGATTTTTATGCAACAGGAACGACGACTTGTTCACAAATTCCGTTAGCGCAAATGCTTGCTAATGGTTTTCATACTGGACATGGACATATGAGACAACCGCAAGACATTAAAAGTGCATTGGCTCTTTCGTCTATTATTTTTCAAGCGAATCAAAATATGCAGCATGGTGGTCAATCGTTTGCACTCTTTGATATTGATTTAGCACCTTATGTACGAAAAACAATTGAGAGACATAAAAAACGATTACAATCATATCCGCTTACGAAAGAACAAATAGAAGAATTTTCATGGAAAGAAACGGAAAATGATACGTATCAAGCGTGTGAGGCTTTCGTTCATAATTCGAATAGTATGCATAGTAGGGGCGGAGGACAAGTACCGTTTATTTCTATTAATTATGGAACAGATACATCGAAAGAAGGAAGAATGTTAATTAAACAACTTTTAAAAGCGACACAAGCTGGACTTGGTAAAGGAGAGACACCGATTTTTCCGATTCAAATTTTCAAGATGAAAAAAGGTGTGAATTTTGAAGAAAGTGATCCGAACTACGATTTATTTGAATTAGCATTAGAGACAACCGCAGAGCGATTATTCCCTAACTTTTCATTTTTAGATGCTCCGTTTAATGCAGTGCATTATGATGGAAGACCAGAAAGTGAAGTATGTTACATGGGATGTCGTACTCGTGTTATGTCTAATATACATGGAGAAGAAACAGCGATTGGTAGAGGGAATTTATCATTTACGTCTATTAATTTAGTGAAATTAGCGTTAATTAGTGGTTCAAAAGAAGCGTTTTTTGAAGCGCTAAACTATTATTTAGATTTAGGAATTAAGCAGTTATTAGAAAGATTTGCGTATCAATGTACGAAGCGAGCAAGAGATTTTCAGTTTTTATATTCACAAGGTGTATGGCGTGGTGGAGAAACGTTGCAGCCTGAAGACTCCGTAGCCTCGATTTTAAAACAAGGGACGTTAAGTATTGGTTTTATCGGTCTTGCGGAATGTTTAGTAGCTTTAACAGGAAAGCATCATGGGGAAGATGAAGAATCATGGAAACTTGGGTATGAAATTATTTCCTTTATGAGAGATAGAATGGATAAAGCGACAGAAGAACATCAACTGAATTTCTCAGTAATTGCAACTCCAGCAGAAGGATTATCAGGGAAGTTTGTGAAAAAAGATAGAAAAGAATTTGGCGTGATTAGCGGTATAACGAACCATAATTACTATACGAATTCATTCCATATTCCAGTTTATTATAACATTCAAGCGATAAATAAAATCCGTTTAGAAGGCCCGTTTCATGCTCTATGTAACGGGGGACATATTACTTATATTGAACTAGACGGAGCAGCAATGCATAACAAAAAGGCATTAAAACAAATTGTACAAGCCATGGCAGAACATGGCGTTGGATACGGTTCAATTAATCATCCTGTTGACCGTTGTAAGTGCTGTAGTTATCACGGGGTTATTGGGAATGAATGTCCAAGTTGCGGGAATGAAGATGAGGCTAATATAGAAAGAATTCGCCGTATAACAGGCTATCTTGTAGGAGATATGTCAAAGTGGAATAGTGCGAAACGTAGTGAAGAGATAGATCGGGTGAAACATAAATGAAAGTGATGAATATTATTCATGATAGTGTAGTAGATGGAGAAGGATTGCGGACAGTCGTGTTTTTTGCGGGCTGTCCGCATCGTTGCGTTGGTTGCCACAATCCGAAATCGTGGAATATTTGCAACGGAACGGAAATGACAGTAGAAGAAATTGTGAAAGAGATTGCAAGTAATCCATTAACTGATGTAACATTTTCAGGTGGAGATCCATTTTTTCAAGCTGCTGAAGTGAAAATGGTAGCAAAAATCGTGAAAGATTTGAAAAAAAACCTATGGATGTATACAGGTTATACGTTAGAAGAGATACAGAGTTCTCAAAATAATGATATGATAGAGTTGTTACATTATGGGGATGTTTTAGTCGATGGAAGGTTTGAAATTGAGGAAAAAGATTTAACACTTCCATTTCGCGGAAGCTCCAATCAACGTATTATTCGATTGAAAGAGTAAAAAGGCGGGATAGATTATATGAACAAAACGGTATTGCTTGTTGAAGATGAAAGAAGATTACGTGAAATTGTTAGTGATTATTTTCGTAATGAAGGCTTTGAAGTAATCGAAGCAGAAGATGGAAAAAAAGCGTTAGAGTTATTTGCAGAGCATGAAATTGATTTAATTATGTTAGATATTATGTTACCGGAAATAGATGGATGGTCTGTTTGTAGAAGAATTAGAAAAGAATCAGCAGTACCAATTATTATGTTGACAGCGCGTTCGGATGAGGATGATACATTGCTAGGTTTCGAATTAGGTGCAGACGAGTATGTAACGAAACCATTTAGCCCGAAAGTATTAGTAGCTCGTGCAAAGACGTTATTGAAACGTGCGGATGGTGCGGTAGGAGTAGCGGAAGAAAATGCTATGTCTTTAGCTGGAATAGAAGTGAATCGTCTATCTAGAACTGTTTTAGTAGATGGAGAAGAAATTATATTGACACATAAAGAATTTGAACTTCTTGTGTATTTAATGGAGAACAAAGGAATTGTGTTATCACGTCAACATTTATTAGACCAGTTATGGGGATATGACTATTACGGTGATGACCGAACGGTTGATACCCATATTAAAAAACTTCGAAATAAGCTAGGAGATAAAGCGAAGCATATCGGTACTGTTATTCGAGTTGGTTATAAATTTGAAGAATAATCTAGAACGATTTGTGTAATTTAGCCTAGGGAAATGGTAATTTTATACTCTCTTTTGAAGGTAAAATGTACAAAAAATACTTTTTTATCTACAATGTTAGATAAGTGTATTTTTTTAATTGGATTTCACGATGAGTTCACAAGAAGGACACAAAACGTGACTATACTGAAAATACGAATTCACCAGAGAGGGGAAATAAAACATGGGATATTACGACGGACCAAATTTAAATGAAGAGCATAGTGAAACGAGAGAAGTGAGAAAATCAGGTAGTAAAAAAGGCTATTTCTTCACAGGTTTAGTGGGAGCTGTAGTCGGAGCGGTTTCGATTAGTTTTGCAGCACCATATATGCCATGGGCTCAAAATAATGGAGCGCCAGTATCATCATTTAGTTCGGATTCAAAAGTAGAAGGTACTGTAGTTCCTGTTGTAAATAAAGCGAAAAATGAAACTGATTTACCTGGTATGATTGAAGGGGCGAAAGATGTTGTTGTAGGTGTTATTAATATGCAACAAAGTGTTGATCCATTTGCAATGCAACCGACAGGTCAAGAACAACAAGCCGGTTCAGGATCAGGTGTTATTTATAAAAAAGCAGGAAATAAAGCATATATTGTAACAAACAACCACGTAGTAGATGGAGCAAATAAACTTGCTGTGAAGCTGAGCGACGGAAAGCAAGTTGATGCGAAATTAGTTGGTAAGGACCCTTGGTTAGACTTAGCGGTTGTTGAAATTGATGGATCTAATGTAAATAAAGTTGCCACTTTAGGTGATTCAAGTAAACTTCGTGCGGGTGAAAAAGCCATTGCAATCGGTAATCCACTTGGATTTGATGGAAGTGTAACGGAAGGTATAATCAGTAGTAAAGAACGCGAAATTCCGGTTGATATTGATGGGGATAAACGACCAGATTGGCAAGCACAAGTTATTCAAACGGATGCAGCGATTAATCCAGGTAATAGTGGTGGTGCATTATTTAACCAAAATGGTGAAATAATTGGGATTAATTCAAGTAAAATTGCACAACAAGAAGTTGAAGGAATTGGATTTGCTATTCCAATTAACATCGCAAAACCAGTTATTGAATCTCTTGAAAAAGATGGAGTAGTAAAACGTCCAGCTCTTGGAGTAGGTGTTGTTTCACTAGAAGATGTGCAAGCTTATGCAGTCAATCAATTGAAAGTACCGAAAGAAGTAACAAACGGCGTTGTATTAGGTAAAATTTACCCAATATCACCAGCTGAAAAAGCTGGTTTAGAGCAATATGATATTGTAGTAGCATTAGATAACCAAAAAGTAGAGAATGCTCTTCAATTCCGTAAATATTTATATGAAAAGAAAAAAGTAGGCGAGAAAGTAGAAGTTACATTCTACCGTAACGGTCAAAAAATGACGAAATCGGCTACTTTAGCAGATAATTCAGCTACAAAGAATCAATAATCGAAATAAAAGAAAGTCTCTTTCATATTGAAAGAGACTTTCTTTATCGGCTATACTAAAGGAATAGGAGGGATTAATTATGACAATTGAAAACCCAACTCGTACGGAAATTGGTGAAGTGTTAAAGAAAAGCAAAACAATTGCGGTTGTTGGATTATCAGATAAGCCAGAACGTACATCGTATATGGTTTCAAAAGCAATGCAAGATGCTGGATACCGCATTATTCCAGTTAATCCAACAGTAGATGAGGTGCTCGGAGAAAAGGCAGTTTCTTCACTAAAGGATATTAAGGAACACGTTGACATTGTAAATGTATTTCGTCGCTCAGAGTTTTTAATGGATGTTGCAAAAGAATTTGTAGAGATTGATGCAGATGTTTTTTGGGCACAATTAGGAGTACAAGATGAGGATACATATAAACTTTTAAAAGAAAAAGACTATACTGTAATAATGGATCGTTGTATTAAAGTAGAACATGCGATGACAAAATAGTATAGATTTAAAGGTAGAAAGATTGATTCAGCCCTCATTATAGATAAGTAGGGCCGATGAACGAGGTGTTCATCATGAGATTTTTTAAAGGCTGTTTTTGGGGATTGTTATTTGTAATCCCATTTTGGATTTTGATCATTTGGATCATAATAAAGGTTTGGAATGTGTAATCTTGGAATACATATCCATTTCTCGTTGACAAACGATTATTTTTCTGAAATAGTAGCCTAGAGGAATCCTTGTGAGAAAACAAGGATTTTTCTATTGAAGATGGTATATAAAAGAGATAAGATAACTTGCCAAAACTATAGTCGAGGCGTTATTCTATAATAGAAACATATGTTCTGATTTTGGATTAGGAAAGGGGCAAGGAGTTTGGCGAAGCATCAGTTCCAATATAATGAAGATGCGATTCAAGTGTTAGAAGGACTTGAAGCCGTTCGAAAACGCCCGGGTATGTATATCGGGAGTACGGATAGCCGTGGATTGCATCATTTAGTATATGAAATAGTAGATAACTCCGTTGACGAAGCGTTAGCGGGATTTGGCGACGAAATTTCAGTCGTAATACATAAAGATAATAGTATTAGCGTTATAGATAAAGGGCGAGGAATGCCTACGGGAATGCATAAACTTGGGAAACCTACACCTGAAGTTATTTTAACTGTACTTCATGCAGGTGGTAAGTTTGGTCAAGGTGGCTATAAAACGAGTGGTGGTTTACACGGTGTTGGGGCATCAGTTGTAAACGCTTTGTCAGAATGGTTAGTAGTAACAATTAAGCGTGATGGTAACATTTATGAACAACGTTTTGAAAATGGTGGCGTTCCTGCAACAACGTTAGAGAAAATCGGGAAAACAAAAGAGTCTGGTACGACAATGCACTTCAAACCAGATACAACGATTTTCAGCACGACAAATTACAATTATGAAACATTATGTGAGAGATTACGTGAATCTGCATTCTTATTAAAAGGAATGAAAATCTCGATAAAAGACGAACGTAATGATTTAGAAGATATATTTCATTATGAAACAGGAATCGAAGCTTTCGTTTCATATTTAAACGAAGAAAAAGATTCAATTCACCCGGTTGTATATTTCACTGGTGAACAAAACGGGATTGAAGCAGAACTAGCATTCCAGTTTAATGATGGTTACTCAGAAAATATTCTTTCGTTTGTAAATAACGTACGTACAAAAGATGGTGGAACACACGAAGCTGGATTTAAAACAGCGATGACGCGTGTGTTTAACGAGTATGCTCGTAAAGTAGCACTATTAAAAGAAAAAGATAAAAACTTAGAAGGTACAGATATTCGTGAAGGTGTAGCGGCTATCGTTTCGGTACGTGTACCAGAAGAAGTGCTTCAGTTTGAAGGGCAAACGAAAGGGAAACTAGGTACAAGTGAAGCGCGTTCTTCAATTGATGCCATTGTATCTGAGCATTTAGCATACTTTTTAGAAGAAAACCCTGATGTAGCTACACTTCTTGTGAGAAAAGCAATTAAAGCAGCACAAGCCCGTGAAGCAGCCCGTAAAGCAAGAGAAGAAGCGCGTAGTGGTAAGAAAAAGAAAAAATCAGAAGGTACGTTAAGCGGGAAATTAACACCTGCACAATCACGTAACCCGCAAAAAAATGAACTGTACCTAGTAGAGGGTGACTCTGCCGGTGGTTCTGCGAAACAAGGACGAGACCGACGTTTCCAGGCCGTATTACCGTTACGTGGTAAAGTAATTAATACAGAAAAAGCAAAGCTTGCTGATATCTTTAAAAATGAAGAGATTAATACAATCATTTATGCGATTGGCGGCGGTGTAGGAAATGAATTTGATGTTGAAGATATTAACTACGATAAAGTTGTAATTATGACCGATGCCGATACGGATGGGGCTCATATTCAAGTATTGTTATTAACGTTCTTCTACAGATATATGAAGCCACTTATCGAAGCTGGTAAAGTATTTATCGCACTTCCTCCTTTATACAAAGTAAGTAAAGGAAAAGGTAAGAGTGAGGTAATTGAATACGCTTGGTCAGATGAGGAATTAGACGGTGTAACGAAAAAAGTTGGAAAAGGCTATATGTTACAACGTTATAAAGGACTTGGTGAAATGAATGCGGATCAATTATGGGAAACAACAATGAATCCTGAAACGCGTACATTAATTCGCGTGAAAATTGATGATGCAGCAAGAGCAGAGCGTCGCGTTACAACATTAATGGGCGATAAAGTAGAACCGCGCCGTAAATGGATTGAACGTAATGTACAGTTTGGTATGCAAGAAGAAGGAAATATTTTAGAAAATGAAATGATTATGGAGACGGAGGTGGAATAACATGCAAGCAGAGAAGTTTCATGACCTCCCGCTTGAAGACGTGTTAGGTGATCGCTTTGCACGTTATAGTAAATATATTATTCAAGATCGTGCACTTCCAGATGCACGTGATGGCTTAAAGCCAGTACAAAGACGTATTTTATATTCTATGTATGTAGAAGGTAATGTACATGATAAAGCGTTTCGTAAATCAGCTAAAACAGTAGGTAATGTTATCGGTAATTATCATCCACATGGAGATTCCTCTGTATATGAAGCAATGGTACGCTTAAGCCAAACTTGGAAAGTACGTAATGTTTTAGTTGAAATGCATGGTAATAACGGTAGTGTTGATGGGGACCCAGCGGCAGCGATGCGTTATACGGAAGCTCGTTTATCACCAATCGCATCTGAATTATTACGTGATCTTGATAAAGAAACAGTTGAATTCGTGTCAAACTTTGATGATACGAGTGAAGAACCAGTTGTATTACCAGCAGCGTTCCCGAATTTATTAGTGAACGGATCTACAGGGATTTCCGCTGGTTATGCAACAGAAATTCCTCCGCATCATCTTGGAGAAGTTATTGATGCTACAATGATGCGTATCGATAAGCCAAATAGTACTGTTGACGATTTATTAACAGTTATGAAAGGACCAGATTTCCCAACAGGCGGTATTATTCAGGGGATTGATGGTATTAAAAAGGCGTATGAAACAGGTAAAGGTAAAATTATTATTCGCGGAAAAGCAGAAGTTGAAACAGTGCGCGGTGGGAAACAACAAATTGTAATCACTGAAATTCCTTACGAAGTGAATAAGGCAAACCTTGTAAAGAAAATGGATGAATTACGTCTAGATAAAAAGTTAGATGGTATTGCTGAAGTGCGTGATGAGACAGATCGTACTGGTTTACGAATTGTTGTTGAATTAAAGAAAGAAGCAAACTCCGAAGGTATTTTAAATTATTTATATAAAAATACAGATTTGCAAATTCCATATAACTTTAATATGGTAGCGATCAATAATCGTCGTCCAACACTTATGACATTACCGAAAATTTTAGATGCTTATATTGGACATCAAAAAGAGGTTATTACGAGACGTTCGCAATATGAATTAAGAAAAGCAGAAAATCGTCAACATATTGTAGAAGGTTTAAAGAAAGCATTATCGATTTTAGACCAAGTAATTGAGACAATTCGAGCTTCAAAAGATAAACGTAACGCGAAAGATAATTTAAGTGCAAAATTTGGCTTTACAGAAGCACAGGCAGAAGCAATTGTTTCCTTGCAATTATATCGCTTAACGAATACAGACATTACGGCGTTACAAGAAGAAGCAGATGAGCTTAATAAGAAAATTATTGAGCTACAGGCAATTTTACAAAGTGAAAAAAGATTACTTCAAGTAATTAAAACAGATTTAAAGAGAGTTAAGAAAACATATAGTGATGATCGACGCGCGATTATTGAAGATCAAATCGAGGAAATTAAAATCGATGTAGAAGTGATGATCCCACAAGAAGATGTCATCGTTACTGTAACGAAAGAAGGATATGTGAAACGTACTGGATGGCGCTCACATAATGCCTCAAACGGCAAAGACTTCGGTATGAAAGAGGGTGACATCTTACTTGAACGATTCGATACGAATACGACAGAGACAGTCCTCTTATTTACGAATAAAGGAAACTATATATATCTGCCAGTATACGAAATGCCAGATATTCGTTGGAAAGATTTAGGTCAGCACGTTGCTAATATCGTTTCACTCGACCGGGATGAAACAATCATTTGGGCAACGGTTGTACCGAACTTTGAGGAAGAAAAACGATTTATCGTATTTGTAACACGAAATGGTATGATAAAGAAAACAGAATTAAATCAATATAAAGTTCAGCGTTATTCAAGGGCATTCGTTGCTGTAAACTTGAAAAAAGATGATGAAGTTGTCGATATATTTGCGACAGATGGAACGAGTGATATTGTTCTTGCTACACACGGTGCATATGCACTTATTTTCCATGAAGATGAAGTAAGTCCAGTCGGTGTAAGAGCTGCTGGTGTTAAAGCAATTAATTTAAAAGAAGATGACTATGTCGCTTCTGGTAAACCGTTAAATGGTGACAAAGATCAACTTATTCTCGTAACACAGCGCGGTGCTGTAAAACGTCTAAAAGCATCAGAAATTGAAAAGTCAACGAGGGCGAAACGCGGTCTTGTTATTTTCAAAGAATTAAAACGTAATCCGTACCGCATTGTCGGTATTGAAATTGTTCGGGACGATGAATTAGTTTACATGAAGACAGAGAAAAACATTGTAGAAGAGATTGATCCGAAAGCGTATCGAAATAAAGACCGGTATAGTAATGGTAGCCTTGTGCTAGATGTTAATGATACTGGTGAAGTAGTAGAAACGTGGACGAAGAAAAGACCAGAATAAAGAGGGCATCTTGCTATGAATAGTAGCAAGATGCTTTTTTCTAGGCAATTTATTATGTAAATAATAATCTTGTTATAATAACTGAATGAAATCGTTCTCATAAAGTGAAACTTTAATCAATGGGGAGTTTCTTCATCCTCACTGATTATTAGTTGAACCAATCGGGCTTTAACAAGCAGTTGATTCCTCACCTAATTCCTTAGCTTTCACTGAATTTTGAGTTAGGAATCTTACTGCCCGTTAAAGCGGGACAAATGGAGGGGCAACATGAAAAAAATAGGTGTAGGGATTGTAGGATTTGGTTTTTCTAGTACGACATTTCATATCCCACTATTACAAACAATAGAAGAATATGATATTCGTGCTGTATTATCCTCAAAAGAAGAGGTAGTAAAAGACACATTACCAAACGCTAATGTTGTTAGTACAATTGATGAATTGGTGAAGCGAGCTGATGTTGACTTAGTTGTTATTACATCACCTAATACAACTCATTTTCCATATGTAAAAGAAGCAATTTTAAAAGGTAAGCATGTTGTTGTAGAAAAACCATTTGTTGTCTCAATTGAAGAAGGGGAAGAGCTTATTTCATTAGCAGAGCAGCATAATGTAATGTTAAGCGTATATCATAATCGTCGTTTTGATAATGATTTCTTAACAATTAAGAAATTGTTAGGAGAAAACAGAGTAGGGAATGTATACGCATATGAATCGAATTTTGATCGTTTCCGTCCACATGTACGTGATCGATGGAGAGAAAAAAATCTACCAGGCTCCGGTATATTATACGATTTAGGATCGCATTTAATTGACCAAGCGTTATCAATATTTGGGAAACCAGATGCGATAAGTGCAGATGTAATAAAACAACGACCAGGTGCAGAGGTGGATGATTATTTCCACATAGTACTTCATTACGGAGTTAAACGTGTCATTTTACGTAGTAGCAGTTATGTGAAAAAAGCTGGACCGCATTTTATAGTGCATGGAGAGAAAGGTTCTATCGTGAAGTACGGTATGGATTCGCAGGAAGAGCAATTAAAAAATGGAATGAAGCCAGGTGATAACGGTTATGGAGTAGACGATGAAGAGAATTTTGCTACTTTAGAAACAGAAGAAAGCTTAGAGCGTATTCCAACAGAAGTCGGTTGTTATGACAATTATTATAAAGGTGTACGAGATAGTATATTAAATGGTGAGGAACTACCTGTAACAGCAAAAGAGGGTTTAGATGTTATTAAACTGATTCAATTAGCGATTGAAAGTAGTGAAAAGGGTAGAGTCATTTCTATAAAATAAAAAAGACACGAAATTCGTGTCTTTTTATTTTTGTGGAACAGAAAGACCATAGAAGAACATCGTAACGATATCTTTTATATGTTTTTCCCGATCTCCTTCAAGAAGTTGTGCTCCAAATTCATCACCTAATTTTGTAAACATTTGAATGTAAAGTAACATCATTTCTTTAGTAAGGTGTGGATTAATTTCGTTTTTGCGCTGAGCTCGTTCTAATATTTCTAAATACCAGGGTAGGATTTTTTCATTTTGATAACTATAAATAAACTTACGGAGTTCTTCGTCCCTTTGCATCATTTGTAGTAACATATCAGGTTGAAATAATCCGCCAGTATTCATTTTTCTTACAATCATTTTTTGCATCATATCATGAAAAGGTAATTTTTCTTCTGCAAGCTCTTTATAATATTGAAATTCAGATATGATAAATTCTTGTATAAGCTCCCTAAATAACGCATCTTTACTTCCGAAATGATTATAAATTGTAACTTGAGAAACGTTTGCTTCTTTTGCGATATGTTCTATTTTCACTTCATTAAATCCACGTTCTGAAAATAATACGAATGCTGCTTCTTTAATGGCACGCTTTTTCTTTTCTTTTACTCTTTCAAAGCCGTTCAATGCAATCACCTCACTTAAAATATACAAGAAAAAATAATGGAAAACAATAATTTTGAAATATGGACTAATAAATATTTCAAAAAGTTGTTGCGAATATGGAAGATGAGGAGTACAATAATTTTGAAATATCAAACATTAAATATTTCAAAAAATGAGGTGGAATTATGATTTCAGTTCAAGATGTCACAAAACAGTTTTCGAACGGAAAAGGTTTGTTTCATATTACATTTGATGTAAAAGAGGGAGAAGTATTTGGTTATTTAGGACCGAATGGTGCCGGGAAATCAACGACGATTCGTAATTTAATGGGATTTATAAAACCGACAACTGGTAAAGCGACAATTTTTGGATTAGATTGTTGGAATGAAGCGGCGAAAATTCAAAGGGAAGTTGGTTACTTACCGGGTGAAATTTCTTTTATTGAAGGAATGAACGGATTAGAGTTTTTAAAATTAATGCAAGGAATGCGTGGATTAAAGGATACGAAAAGACGAGATGAATTGATAGAGCGTCTGCAATTTGATGTGAAAACACCGATTCGCAAAATGTCTAAAGGAATGAAGCAAAAAGTAGGGATAGTCGCTGCATTTATGCACGATCCAGAGGTGTTAATTTTAGATGAACCAACATCTGGACTTGATCCACTTATGCAGCAAGTATTTATAGATTTAATATTAGAGGAAAAGCAAAGAGGAAAAACAATCCTAATGTCATCACATATTTTTACTGAAATTGAGAGAACTTGTGATAGAGTAGCTATTATTAAAGATGGTCGACTCGTAACGGTTGAAAATATTCACGATTTACAAAGTATGAGAAGACAGGTGATAGATGTAACAGTATCATCAGAAGAAGAGATTGAGTCCCTTACAAAGTGTAATTTGCAATTTGAAGCGGTAAAAGGCAGAGAGGCATCTATCATTGTACAAGGAAACTATCAAACTGTTTTACAAACACTTTCAAACTATAATGTAACGGCACTTCAAACGAGAGCGATGGATTTAGAACATTTATTTATGCATTATTACGATAAGAAAGAAGGGATAACGCATGAATAAGCAATTATTTTTAGCTAGTTTGAAAGAAACACAAAAAAATATTTTGAGTTATGCGTCTGGTGCAGCTTTATATCTGTGGTTATTAATTTGGATATTCCCGTCAATGGTATCAGCGAAAGGGCTAAATGAATTAATAGCTGCCATGCCTGATAGCGTGAAAAAAATCGTTGGTATGGAAAGTCCGATTCAAAACGTAATGGATTTTCTAGCGGGCGAATACTATAGTCTATTGTTTATTATCATTTTAACAATTTTTTGCGTAACAGTTGCGACACATTTAATTGCTTGTCATGTAGATAAAGGAGCAATGGCATACTTGCTAGCAACACCTGTATCTAGAGTGCAAATTGCGATTACACAAGCTGCTGTTCTCATATTGGGACTTCTAATTATTGTATCTGTTACGTATGTAGCTGGGTTAGTAGGTGCAGAATGGTTTTTACAAGATAATAACTTAAATAAAGAATTATTTTTGAAGATAAATGTAGTCGGAGGGCTCATATTTTTAGTCGTTAGTGCGTATTCATTTTTCTTTTCTTGTATATGTAATGACGAAAGAAAAGCACTAAGTTATTCAGCGAGTTTAACTATTTTATTTTTCGTATTGGATATGGTAGGGAAGTTAAGTGATAAGTTAGAATGGATGAAAAACCTATCATTATTCACGCTGTTTCGTCCGAAAGAAATTGCTGAAGGATCATATAATATATGGCCGGTAAGTATAGGTTTAACTACTGTAGCACTTTGTATTTTTATCGTAGCGATTGTAGTATTTAGGAAGAGGGATTTACCGTTATAGAGTAGAAAGTCCACTGAGAAAGTGGGCTTTTTTTATTTGTAAATTTAAACTAGTATGTTTATTGCATCCTTATAAAGGATATTTATCTTTTTAGTTACAAAAATATTCAAAAAAGTGAACCTTTTTCTAGGTTCATACGTCTAATATATGTAAAGTTAAATTGGAAGTGATGAAGTGAGGATGAAACAGGAGGAGCAATTGTGAAAGTAATCCCTTTATATAAAATGATTGTAAAAGAAGAAACGGATGTTTCTTTAGCGAAAAAAGGTGATCATGAAGCCTTTATAGCGCTTATACATACAGAAAAAGCGAAGATGTATCGAATAGCAAAGGCGATGTTACGTGATGAGACAAATATAGAGGATGCGATACAGACAACAATTTTAAAAGCCTATGAAAATATAAAAAAATTAAAAAAAGAAGAATTTTTTCAAACTTGGTTAATTCGAATACTAATAAATGAGTGTAACAATATTATTAGAGCGTATAAAAATGTAATTGTGACAGAAGAGAATGATTATATTATGAGTGCGTGTGATCAGTATGAAGATATAGATTTGTGTAATGCGATTCAATCGTTACATGAAGAATTAAGAGCTGTTACGGTGCTTTATTACTATGAAGACATGAATCAAGAGAGTGTAGCAAAGCTGTTAGAAATACCGAAAGGAACAGTGAAATCAAGATTATCACGTGCGAGGGAACAACTACAAAAACGATTAAAGATGGAATAGGGGGTGTAAAGGATGGATAATGAAAAATTATTTGATGAGAAATTAAAAAAGAGAATAAAAGATGAAAATGTTATAGTACCTCCAGAGTTAAATGAAAAGATTAATGGTACGCTACATAATCTTAAGGTAAAAAAGAAGAGTTACAAAATTCATATGATGATAATTAGTGCAGCGGTTTGTATACTTTCAGTGGTATCTATGTCTGAGTTTTCTATACAAAGTTTTGCGCAAAATGGTGGAGTATTTGAATATGTAAAGAAAAAAGCGTTTTCTGATTATGAAAATGAAGAAGAAATAAAATCGAATGTACATTATCCAGATAAAGAAAAGATTCATCAAAAAATGCTAGATTCTATTGATTATTTTAAAAATATTTCAGGACAATTTGAGGAATATTCTAGCTCATCAAGAATTGCTACAACATATAAGTATGCGATTGATACGGAGAAACAAAGAGGTATCTCTTCGAAAGAAGATAAACTAGCCAAAAAACGAACAATTATATATAACGAGGGCAAGAAAAAAGAGTTTGATGATGAGAAGTATACCTATAAAGAGACAAAATGGAACCCGAAAGAAAGAAACAATGAACTATTAAAATTAAATCCTACGGAAAGGTTAGTGAGAAAATCAGATGAGAAAAAGAGATATGATGATGAATATGTAGGGCTAGCTAAATATAGTATTCAATCAGAATTCGCAGATTTATTAATTCGATATAAAGATTGGAATTATAAAGAAACGAAATATCTTGGATTAGATTGCTACAAAATTGAAGGAGTTATAAACATAGAGATGCCTGTTAGCACCTCTGAAGATTTAAGAGGGAAATTCGAAATGGTTGTGGAGAAAAATACAGGGATTATGTTGAAATTTCTTAGTTTTCAAGAAGGCTTGATTCAATATTCAGTTACGACTGAATGGATACAAATAGATAAGGGATTGAAAGAAAGTATGTTTCAAAAGGATAGCGCTAAATATGAAAAAATGAAAAACATATTGGATGAATAGAAACAGGAGGAGAGTAAATGGGGAATCATTCATTTTTAAGAGAAGAGAAAAATAAGCAAAAATATAAAAAGAAAAAGATAATAAGTTTACTACTGGCGGTATTACTATTTGGTGGAATTGGCTATGGAGCCTATGTATATATGAAAACTTCTAGTCTTGTACAAAAATCTAATTTGAATTTAGCACGAGGTGAAAAATCCAATTTACGTGAGAAATCTGTAAAGCCAATTGCAAATCATGTTTCACTTTTAATTATGGGAATTGATGAAAATCAAGAACGACAAAAGGAATATAATGGTGCATTTCATACAGATGCATTATTGTTAGCGACTTTTAATAAAGACGATAAAACAGTGAAATTAACGAGCATACCGCGTGATACATATACATATGTTCCAGTTGAAAAGAAAAAAGATAAAATAACCCATGCATATGGAAGTGGTTTCGTTAAAAATGGTAAAGATGGAGGACCGCAAGCTTCTGTGGAAGCGGTAGAGAAATTGTTACAGGTGCCTGTTGATTACTTTGTGAAATTTAATTTTGGTTCCTTTACTAAAATTGTTGATGGGTTAGATGGTATTGAAGTGGATGTCCCAGTTGAATTTACGGAGCAAAATAGTAAAGATGAACCTGATGCGATTCATTTGAAAAAAGGATTACAAAAATTAAATGGGGAAGAAGCACTTGCACTAGCAAGAACGCGCCATATTGATAGTGATGCAATGAGAGGACAGCGCCAACAACTGGTTATTGAAGCGATTTTAAGTAAATTAAAAAGTGTAGGATCGGTTACGAAGCTAGAAAAAATAGTTGAGGCGGTTGATGGTGATTTTAAAACAAATTTAGTAATGGATGATATTTTATCTTTTTATAAATACGGTTTAAACGGTTCAGTTGAAAAAATACAATTAGCTGGTGATGATTTATACTTACCTAATGGCCCAAACGGGCAACGTGTATATTATTATAATCCTAATAAAAAAGATCTACAGAGTTTGAGTAATACTCTTAGAACACATCTAGGATTAAGTGAAAAACAGATTGAGGAGAATTAAAGCAGATGTAATGTCTGCTTTTTTATTATGTTAAATAGTATGTCTTTTATCCTTAAATGTTATATACTATTTTCGAGTTTAAGATAATAGTGTAACATAAATTATAGTTTAAGTTAAATAACAGGGGGGCTATTACATAGAATATATCATTAGCAATTATTGAAATAGTATGGGAGAAATGAAAATACAGGGGAGTATCAAAAATGAGAATCGTAAAGAATTTAACATTCCAAGTTATTGTGGCTATTATTTGTGGTATTGCAGTAGGGGCAATTTGGCCGAGTGTTGGACAACAAATGAAGCCAATTGGTGAAACATTCATCAATATGATTAAAATGGTTATTGCACCGATTATCTTTTTAACAATTGTGCTAGGTATTGCAAGTATGGGAAGTATGAAAAAGGTAGGCCGTGTTGGTGGGAAGGCACTATTATATTTTGAAATTGTTACAACAGCGGCTTTAATTATTGGTATCATCGTAGCGAATGTTGTACGTCCAGGAGATGGATTAGATCCCTCAAAACTAAAGGGCGGAGATGTTTCACAATATGTTCAAAGCGGACAAGAAATGAAATGGATGGATTTCTTTTTACATATCGTGCCGTCTAACATGTTTGAAGCATTTGCCAAAGGTGATATTTTACAAGTTCTGTTCTTCTCCATTTTATTCGGCGCAGGGTTAACGATGTTAGGGAAAAATGGACAACCGGTTATTGACTTTTTTGAAAGATTATCGAAAGTATTTTTTAACATTTTATCAATTGTAATGAAATTAGCACCGGTTGGAGCATTCGGTGGGATGGCATTTACAATTGGGAAGTATGGTTTAAGCACGCTCATACCACTTGGTAAATTAATGATTTGTGTATATGCGACAATGGCATTATTTGTTTTTATTGTTTTAAATTTTATTTGTAAACTGTACAAATTTAGTTTGTGGAAATATTTAGCGCATATTAAAGAAGAATTACTTATTGTTCTCGGGACATCATCGTCAGAATCAGTACTGCCGCGGATGATGACAAAGATGGAAGACTTCGGGTGTTCGAAGCCGGTAGTAGGTTTAGTCATTCCAACAGGTTACTCTTTTAACTTAGATGGAACAACGATTTATTTATCAATGGCAACTATATTTTTAGCGCAAGTTTTTCACGTCGATCTTTCACTAGGTCAACAATTAACTATAATAGCTATTTTGTTAGTTACATCTAAAGGAGCAGCAGCAGTAACCGGCGGGGGATTCATTGTACTAGCATCTACTCTATCTGCAATGAATGTTATCCCATTAGAAGGTTTAGCGTTATTACTTGGTGTAGATCGTTTCATGTCAGAAGCACGTGCTATCGTTAATTTAATTGGTAACGGTATTGCAACTGTAGTTGTTGCGAAAAGTGAAAATGAATTTGATGATGAGAAGTATACGAGAGTAGTAGAGGAAATGAAAAGAGAGAAAATGGTCGGGTAAAAAGTCAGCTTTGCTGACTTTTTTATTTTTGTAGAAAAGATGTTTTTAGATATATGCATTATTTATTAGCAATAATTAACAAGTATTCAAGTGGTAAATGAGATGAAAGTGATTAAAACAACGAATGTGTATGAATGCGAAATAAGGTTTGAACAAAATATGGAATTTTTATGAATATTACTGTAAAAAAATAATTTTTTAAAAATTTTCAATAATAATACTTTACAAAAATTAAAAAATTAGTAGAATAAGAATTAGTAAGAATCGTCTGATAAATATATAGAGAAAAACAGAATTATCAGAAAATTTTTAATAGCTATCGTTAAGAATTAGGGAGGGTACAAAATGAAAAAGAAACAAATGAAAAAACTAACAGCAGTTGTAGCACCGGTTTTAGCAATGAGCATGGCGTTAACAGCATGTTCTACATCAGGTGGAGATAAGAAGACAAGCACAAATTCTAGCTCTAGTGGAGATAGTAAATCAGGGGAAAAATTAGCAGCAAAACAAGTGTTAAATCGAACAGTAACACAAGAGATTCCGACGATGGACTCTTCAAAATCAACTGATACAGTATCTTCACAAATGCTAGGTAATACGATGGAAGGGTTATATCGTCTTGATAAAGACAATAAGCCGATTCCAGCAGCAGCAGAATCTAGCACGAAAAGTGAAGATGGTAAAAAATATACGTTCAAACTACGCAAAGATGCAAAATGGTCAAATGGAGATCCAGTAACTGCGAAAGATTTCGTATACGCTTGGCAACGTCTATTAGATCCAAAAACAGCTGCTGAGTATGCATTTATCGCATTCCCGATTAAAAATGCAGAAGTAGTAAATAAAGGAGAAAAACCTGTAACTGAATTAGGAGTAAAAGCAGTAGATGATCTTACGCTTGAAGTTGAGTTAGAGCAAGCAGTACCGTACTTCTTAAACTTAGTAGCATTCCCATCATATTATCCATTAAACGAAAAGTTCGTAAAAGAAAAGGGCGAGAAGTTCGGTTTAGAGTCTGATACAACTGTCTATAATGGACCGTTCGTTCTTAAAGATTGGAAGCATGAACAAGGATGGCAATTAAAGAAAAATGATCAATATTGGGATAAAAAGACTGTGAAACTGGAAGAAGTTAACTTTAGTGTTGTTAAAGAGGCTGCGACTTTAGTCAATCTATATGATAGCGGTCAAGTTGACTTTGCTTTATTAAATGGAGAGTTCGTTGATAAATATAGAAGCAAGAAAGATGAATTTGGCACATATTCACAAGTGAGTACGTATTTCATTCGTATGAACCAAAAACGTGATGGACAAGACACGCCATTAAAGAGCAAAAAATTACGTGAAGCAATTGCGCTATCAATTGATAAAAAGAATTTAGCAAATGTAATTTTAAATGATGGATCAAAAGAAGCTGACTTCTTAGTACCAAAAGGGTTAGCAACTGGACCGGACGGTAAAGATTTCCAAGAAACATTTAAAAACGGTTTGAAACCAAATCCTAAAAAAGCTGCTGCAGCTTGGGAAGAAGCGAAAAAAGAACTTGGAAAAGATCAAGTTACGATTGAATTCTTAAACTACGATACTGGTAATGCGAAAAAAGTTGGCGAATATATTAAAGATCAGATTGAGAAAAACCTAAAAGGTGTAACAGTTAATATTAAACTTCAACCATTTAAGCAAAAACTAAAATTAGAAACTGAACAACAATATGATATTTCGTATGGCGGATGGAATCCGGATTATGCAGATCCAATGACGTTCTTAGATATGTTTGAGACTGGACATTCTCATAACCAAATGAGCTTCTCTGACCCTAAATATGATGGCATGGTGAAAAAAGCTGGAACGGAATTAATGAGCGATGCGAAAAAACGTTGGGAAGAGTTAGGAAAAGCTGAAAAAACATTACTTGAAGAAGATGTAGCGATTGTACCTTTATATCAACGTGGAGATTCTTATGTTTTACAACCAAATGTAAAGGGAGTAGTAAAACATAATATCAGTCCAGAATTTAGCTTTAAGTGGGCATATGTGACTGAAAAATAATAGAGTTGAAAAAGCATTTAAAAGTGGCTTAGCTACCTTTAAATGCTTTTTTTGTGAGCTTAAAATACTAATTTTTAGTATGGTTAAATAGAGGAGAATAAGGTGTATAGTATGTACATATAGTAGATGGGGGATAAATCCTACTAAAATAAAAAAGTCAGAATATTTAAAATAAAACTATTTACAAATGCGAAAAAAAGAGTAGAATAACATTAGTTGTAATTTTCTGAAAAAATGAATCTTTAGTAAGGGGTCTCTCAAGGGTTGGTAATGTACATATAATTAGGGAGGGTACAAAAATGAAGAGAAAAAAGATGAAAAAGTTAACGGCAGTTGTGGTACCAGTTTTAGCGATGAGTGTTGCATTGACAGCATGTTCTGGGTCAGGTGGGGAAAAGAAAACGACTACTACATCAAATAGTGGGGAAGAAAAAAAATCTGATATTAAATATGCAGCGAAACAAGTATTAAATCGTACGGAAAACCAAGAAATTCCGACGATGGATACTTCTAAATCTACTGATACATTAGGTGCGCAAATTTTAGGGAACACGATGGAAGGCCTATATCGCCTTGATAAAGATAATAAGCCAATTCCTGCTGCGGCAGAGTCTAGTACGAAAAGTGAAGATGGTAAAAAGTATACGTTTAAACTGCGAAAAGATGCAAAATGGTCAAATGGTGATCCTGTAACAGCGAAAGATTTCGTTTTCGCATGGCAGCGCTTACTTGATAAGAATACTGCGGCAGAATATGCATTTATTGCTTACTATATTAAAAATGCAGAAGCGATTAATAAAGGGGAAAAACCTGTAACTGAATTAGGAGCGAAGGCGGTAGATGATTACACGCTAGAAGTAGAATTAGAAAAACCGGTACCGTATTTCTTAAATTTATTAGCATTCCCATCATACTATCCATTAAATGAAAAATTCGTAAAAGAAAAAGGTGATAAGTACGGTTTAGAAGCAGATACAACTGTGTATAACGGTCCATTCGTTATGTCTTCATGGAAACATGAACAAGGTTGGCAGCTGAAGAAAAATGATAAGTACTGGGATAAAAAGACTGTGAAATTAGAAGAAATTAACTATAGTGTAGTAAAAGAGGTTGCAACGAAAGTAAACTTATATGATACAGGATCAATTGATTTTACATTACTATCAGGAGAGTTTGTAGATAAATATAAATCGAACAAAGAAGAATATGGTGAGTATGCGGAATCAAGTACATTCTTCTTACGTTTAAATCAAAAACGTAGCGGACAAGATACGCCTTTAAAGAGCAAAAAACTACGTGAAGCAATTGCATTATCAGTTGATAAAAAAGGATTGGCAAATGTAATTTTAAATAATGGATCAAAAGCAACAGATCAATTGGTTCCAAAAGGACTTGCGACAGGGCCAGATGGTAAAGATTATCAAGATACATTTAAAAATGGTCTGAAATATAATCCGAAAAAAGGAGCAGCAGCGTGGGAAGAAGCGAAAAAAGAACTTGGAAAAGATCAAGTTACAATTGAATTGCTAAGTTATGATGATGGAACTGCGAAAAAGATTGCTGACTATGTAAAAGATCAAATTGAGAAAAATTTAAAAGGTGTAACGATTAATACAAAAATTCAGCCGTTCAAACAAAAATTAAAATTAGAAACTGCGCAAGATTATGAAATTTCTTATGCAGGTTGGAGTCCAGACTATGCGGATCCAATGACATTTATTGATATGTTTGAATCGAAGAGCCCGTACAACCAAATGAGTTATTCAAATCCAAAATACGATGAAATGGTAGGAAAAGCAGGTAATGAATTAATGAGTGATGCGAAAAAACGCTGGGAAACGTTAGGGAAAGCTGAAAAGTTATTCCTTGAAGAAGATGCAGGGTTAGTTCCTTTATATCAAACAGGAAGATCGTACGTAATGAAACCGAATGTAAAAGGAATTGTGAAACATAACATCAGTCCAGAATATAGCTTTAAGTGGGCGTATGTAACTGAGGATGGCGGAAAAAAATAAAGTGAAAGCATTTCAAAAGTGGCTGAGCTGCTTTTGAAATGCTTTTTAGTATGCATAAGGGAATAAATCTCGTTAGCCTATTGAGAATCGGGTAGGTAATTAGGAAGGTTCTATCGGAGGAAAATAGAGAGGTCAGTAAGTAGTAAGACAGATGAATGATAGTAAGAGACCTCATGCTAATAAGAAAAATATAGAACGTAGTAATAGATTGGAATAAGGGAAGGGATGTTTACATATAGTAGACGGGGGATAATTCATATAGTAGTTAAAACAGCAAGTTACTATAATAAAAAAATAAATATTTAGAAATTTACAAAAATACTTTACAAAATCTAAAAAAACAGTAGAATATTAATTAATAAGAATTTTCTGATAACGAAAGTTAGTAGAGAATTTCTAAATGTTAATATCGTACATATAATTGGGGAGGGTACAAAAAAATGAAGAGAAAAAAGATGAAAAAATTGACAGCGGTCGTAGCACCAGTTTTAGTAATGAGTATGGCATTAACAGCTTGCTCTGGATCAGGAGATAAAGAGAAGGCAAGCACAACACCGAAAAGTGGTGAAAAAGAAGGCGGAAAGTTAGCGGCGAAGCAAGTGCTTAATTTAACAGAGTCTCAAGAGATTCCATCTATGGACTCTGCTAAAGCGACAGACCAAGTATCGTTTCTAGCTTTAAACAACGTAATGGAAGGTTTATATCGACTTGATAAAGATAATAAGGCAGCTCCAGGGGTTGCTGAATCATATAAAAAGAGTGATGATGGTAAAAAGTATACATTTACATTAAATAAAAATGCAAAATGGTCAAATGGAGACCCTGTAACAGCGAAGGATTTCGTGTTTGCTTGGAAACGTGCGGTAGATAAAAATACAGCAGCGGAATATGCATACATTATGTTTGATTTAAAGAACGCAAAAGCAATTAATGATGGGAAAGCACCACTTGATACGTTAGGTGTAAAAGCTGTAGATGATTACACATTAGAGGTAGAATTAGAAAATCCAGTTCCTTACTTTGTAGAATTAACTTCATTCGGAACATTCTATCCGTTAAATGAAAAATTCGTAAAAGAAAAAGGTGAAAAATTTGGTTTAGAAGCAGATACAACGTTATACAACGGACCATTTACATTAACAGACTGGAAACATGAAGAAGGATGGAAATTAAAGAAAAATGCACAATATTGGGATAATAAAACAGTTAAGTTAGATGAAATCAACTTTAACGTAGTAAAAGATAGCGGTACACGTGTAAACTTATATGAAAGTGGACAAATCGATCGTGCGGGACTTACATCTGAAATGGTTGACAAATATAAATCAAATCCAGACTTCTATACACAAAAAACACCATCAACGTTCTTCTTACGTTTAAACCAAAAACGTGGTGGGCAAGATACAGTATTAAAAAACAAAGATTTACGTTTAGCGATTGCAAAGGCATATGATAAAAAAGGCTTAACGAACGTTATTTTAAATGACGGATCTACACCGGCAGATTACTTAGTACCAAAAGAATTTGCGAAGAGTCCAGATGGAAAAGACTTCCGTAAAGATAACGGAGATATTTTAAAAACAGATGTGAAAAAAGCAAAAGAGCATTGGGAAAAAGCGAAAAAAGAACTTGGAAAAGAGCAAGTAACGATTGAGCTATTAAACTACGATAGCGATAATGCGAAAAAAGTAGGGGAGTTCTTAAAAGGAGAACTTGAGAAAAACTTACCAGGGTTAACAGTGAACTTGAAAAATCAACCGTTTAAACAAAAGTTAAAATTAGAATCAGATTTAGATTATGATTTATCTTACGCTGGTTGGGGCCCTGATTACTTAGATCCAATGACATTCATTGATATGTTCGTTACAAATGGTCCTCATAACCAAACTGGATATTCAAATCCAAAATATGATGAAATTGTAGAAAAAGGTAAAGGCGAGCTATTAACGAAAACGAAAGAACGTTGGGATAGCTTACTAAAAGCTGAGAAAATGTTACTTGATGATGCTGTAATTGCACCATTATATCAACGTGGTGATGCTATCGTTCAAAGACAGAAAGTAAAAGGTATTGTTCACCATCCAGTTGGTGGAGACTACAGCTATAAATGGGCATATATTACAGAGGATAAGTAAGATGAGGGGCGTACAATACGCCCCCTTTTTCTATGCACTTTTCTTCCGTCCTCGAATATATAAAATAAAAAAGGGAGAATCCCATGAAACGAAACACATACATCGATTTCCTAGCTTATTACGGAATAGGAAGTGCTCATCCTGGTGGTTTTACGTTAACAAAACAATTGTTAGTACAACTGCCTTTTAAATATGGAGCGAATGTCCTTGAGATAGGTTGCGGTACGGGGAAAACAGCGGCATATATGACAAGGGAATTTGGTTATAAAGTAACAGCGGTTGAAAAGAATGAAATTATGATTCAAAAGGCAAAAGATAGATGGTTGTTTGAAGGGTTAGATATACAATTAATTGAAGGAAATGTAGAGAATTTACCGTGTTTGAATAACTCATTTGAGTTCGTACTTGGAGAATCAATCATCGCTTTTACAGACAAAGAAAGGGTTATCTCGGAGTGTTATCGTGTATTACAGCAGGACGGTAAGCTTGTTGTCATTGAAATGATTATTGATAGGCACATTGATAAGGGTGAGGAAGAAAAAATCGCCCAATTATATGGTATGAAAGAACTGTTAACTGAGAATGAGTGGGTACAATTATTTCAGAAAGCAAATTTTAAAAGAATTACAATTGCGGGTGGTGGCACGATTGCAGAAACAATCTCTGGCTCTGTAGAAGAGCCAGAATGGAATGTATCCTCACATATTCCGAATGAGTTATATGAGGCGTGGGCACAGCATGAAAATGTACGGCTTATGTACCAACACATTTTAGGGCATCGTATTTTTATATGTGAAAAATAAAGAAAAAGAGTTGGCTAAAGGTAGCCAACTCTTTACTATGTTAAATGAAAAATAATGCAGCTAATGTAATTCCGAAGATGAAACCAAATCCGAGTTCAACACCCCAGCCACAACCGCCGCCTCCCCAGCCGCCGCAACCACAACTACTACAACCACGACCACCACATCCGCAGCTGCTGAATCCACCACCGCATCCGAATCCACAACTATCACACCTGCTAAGGCCTCCACAAAGGTCACAACCACCGTTTGCATAAGCGTCGTAGTATCCGAACCCTGAATCAAAAGATGAGCGCTGTTGCACCGGTTCGATCCATACAGAGTTTTGTGTCACATCGATTATTTTACCTAAATGTATACGGCCATCACGGTCTTCAATCCGAACAACTTTTCCGAAATAACGTTGGCATGTATGATAACATTTTTGTCTATGCATATTCTTTCCTCCTTCCGCATTACAGTAATACGATATGTAAGGGGGACAAGTGCGGCTTGTACGAATGCCCTATCTATCATAATTGTTATAGGAAAGGGGAAATATAAGAAGAGGATATATAAGGAGGAAAAGGCATGAAATCTACAGATCAGTTTCAGACATACGAAGTACCATGGGAAGATTTTATTGAAGCGTTACGAGAGGAAATGAAGAAGCAAGTAGGGACAGATATTATTGATACAGTAGTTTGCAATTTAGAAGATGGTTTTGAAGTGTATACATATGTGCAGGGGGATTTAGATTTTGAATATAAGGAAGCGCTTGAGAGAAAATACGGAAGTGATGCGAAGACACCTAATGTGTTAACGATAATGTTATTAGCTAGTATTTATAATACAGGTGAAGAGAATATACGCTTGCATGCGGATCATAAAGAGAATCCGATTGTTGAAGTGTATGTAAAGCAATGAAACACGCTGTGAAAGGCGTGTTTTTTAATTGTATGATAAAATGTTAGAAAATTAAGAAAGAAGGTGATGAGTTGGGAATTAAACATCTTAATTTAACAGTTGCAGATGTAGTAGCTGCAAGAGAGTTTTTAGAAAAGTATTTTGGCTTAACTTGTAGTGGAACAAGGGGGAATGCCTTTGCAGTTATGCGTGATAATGATGGATTTATACTAACGTTAATGAAAGGGAAAGAAGTTCAGTATCCAAAAACATTTCATGTAGGATTTCCACAAGAAAGTGAAGAACAAGTAGACAAGATAAATCGAAGATTGAAGGAAGATGGATTTTTGGTCGAGCCTCCTAAGCATGCCCATGCGTATACGTTTTATATTGAAGCACCTGGTGGATTTACAATAGAAGTGATGTGTTAAGTCAAAAATCAAACTTTTTGTTATGTGTTTTTAAAATAAAAAGTAGGAAAAGTCTGTTTTAAGCGTGGAGCTTAAACAGGCTTTTTTACTTATATAATTGGATAGAGAATGCTAGAAGGAATATTACCAAGTGTATGATCTGTTTACATAATAAGGTTATGGTGGGTTAGTTGTCCTAAAATACAAGTCATATATCTTGTTTCCTCTCATAAATTTAAACATAGGAATTTGTCTACAAAGGTGGCGAAGCCTCATCATGAAAATCCGAATTTGTGCCACGTTCATGTTGTTTCTATTTATATGTTTACCTTTATCAGCTTTTGCAAAAGGAGAGGAGGCAAAGGAAAGGGTCGTTTCACTTGTATATGACGATTCGGGCAGCATGAGAAATAACGATCGCTGGAAATATGCCAATTATGCTTTGCAAAGTTTAGTTGCGCTATTGGATGAAAAAGATAAATTTTCTTACGTTCCAATGAGTAAGCCGAATGATCCATTAAACATTTCGTTAACGAAGGATAAAAGGCAAACAGAAATTGAGGGAATTGGAGCGTGGAAAACGTATTTAAATACTCCATTTAGCGCGGTAGAAACGGCGATGCAATCTATAAAAAAGGAAGCAGATATAGATGGAAAACGTGAATTTTGGCTTATTGTATTAACTGACGGGGCATTTAATGATTTAGAGAAAGATAAGGTTGGCGGAAAAGAACAAATTTTGCAGAAATTAGCCCAGTTTAAGAAAGAAATGGATACAAAAAAGATATCGTTACATCCAGTCTTAATTACGATGGAAGAAGATTTAGGACAACAAGAAAAAGAACAACTAAATACGTTCAAGGAAATATGGAAGAAAGAGATAAATGGTGTTACGATGCCGTCAAGCGGAGAAGATGGCATTGTAAAAAGTGTAAATCAAGTGGCAGCATTAGTTGCAAATCGTGATCCATTCTCCTCTGTTGAATCGATTGTAAAAACGAAAGTAGTGGGGAAAAGAGTAGAGATTACAACACCATTTCCGTTAAAGCGTATGACGCTTGTACGACAATCGCCTTCTCTGCCCGATTATCAGGTCACACAAATTTCTAAACCATTACAATTACAATCTTCTTTTTCCATACATGCACCAGGAGAAGCAAAATTGTTCGGAAATATAGTTCATATAAGTACGGAAAATGAGGAAGTTATTAAACCAGGAACTTATACGATAGAAGTGGATCAGGACATTGAGAAAGAAGGACTACAAGTATTAGTTGAACCAGCGCTTAATTATACGGTTTCTACTTATGACAAAGATGATAGTAGTCAAAAAAATGTAGAGAACATGTACGAAGGTGTTACTGCTGTTATTGAAGCAAAACCTACTGAGTTGCCAGTTCAGTCTTCTTACTTTCAGGCAGAAGTAGAAATAGACGGGAAGCAATATGCGATGAAGTGGGACGATAAAAGACATGTATTTTATTACGAAACGAAGCTTACTAAAGGATTAGTACGCGGGAAAGTTCATATGAACATAAAGGGGTTTTACAGACAGACGAAAGAATTTAAAATCGAAACAACGAAAAAGCCTAAATTATCACTTCAAACTGTCACGAAAGATTATGAAGAAAAAGTAACAAATTTAGAGAATAGTAAACCATTTATTATACAACCACAGTTAGATGATAAGCCGATGACAGAAGAGGCTGTAAAAAAACTATTAAAATCTACTGGTGTCACATCTAAACAATCAATCAACTATGAAATAAAACAGCATGGTAATCAAATTTACATTTATCCTCGACCGCATTACTCCGACACATTCAATTTTACAGATACCGGCACCGTAGAAGCTACCATCGTAGTGCAGGATTCAAAATTACCAAAAGTAAAGAAAGATATAACACTCCATATTCAAAATGCGCCGTTTTATGAAAAGTATGCGCTTATTTTTAAGTTTGTTATTCCTATCACTTTATTACTGTTAATAGTAGGAATAATCGTTTTAGGATGGATTGTCCGTCCAAGATTTCACCGGAAAGCATTATTGTATTACGAATGGGATCAAGAGGTAGCGAAAGATTGGTTATATCAATCTGAGCCAGAGTTACTCAAAAATAAATGGTGGAAACATTATTTTGGTATTCCGTATAGAGCAGAAAGAAAGACTGTGCAATCCGTTACGTTTATAGCAAAGAAAGGATCGAAATCGATATTTGTAGCGAAAGAGTCACAAGTAGTAGGAATGATTATTGATGGGATGTTTATAACAGAGGATGAAGTAGGAATGGAACATAAGACACTATATCCAAATGAACTTTTACTAATTGATAGGGGATATGGTAAAGAGATTTACAAGTACGAATGTGAATAGTAGGTAGGGATAAGAAGGGGATGGAGTATTGATCCTCTTTCCCTTTTTTCAAACAAGCAAGAATAGGAAGGTGGTTCACATGACATTACAAGTTCCAACAATATTAATTGGTTTAGGTGGAATCGGTAGTACTGTGACGCATCAAATATATGAAAAACTGCCTGAAGAGCGCCGGAAAAAGGTAGCAATGCACGTATTTGATACAGATGTGAATACATTAAGTAAATTCGATCATATTCGAAAGTTTAAGACACAAACAAGTTCTAGTAAAACGCCTAGGGAGTATATTGCGGGAGATCCAACGATCCCAGAGTGGTTTCCGATGGATCCGACTATACTTGATAAACCATTAACAGAAGGAGCAGGACAGTTACGCGTCATTTCACGTTTAGCGTTACGTGCTGCGATGAAAGAAGATAAATTGACGTCTTTTTGGCAAGAAATCGAGAAAATTTTTCCGGTTACAAGTGATCAAACGGAATATGGTGTGCGTGTCATTATAGTAACATCACTAGCAGGCGGAACAGGTTCAGGGATGTTTCTGCAAATTGCTTTATATTTACGTGAAATGCTTCGGAAGAAATTACAGCATCATAACATTTTAATACGCGGTGCGTTTTTAATGCCGGATGTTTTAGTAAAGACGAGAACGGTTAGCGCGAAAGAATTTGAAACGGTGCAAGCAAATGGCTATG
This sequence comes from Bacillus sp. EB V-12, assembly GCF_056158125.1. Lineage (NCBI taxonomy): Bacteria > Bacillati > Bacillota > Bacilli > Caryophanales > Bacillaceae > Bacillus > Bacillus sp. EB V-12. Next base: position 1,048,486 of record NZ_JBUXJL010000001.1, read on the forward strand.
CATCGTTAAAAGAATTACATGCTATTACGCTCGGGTCTACTGGAGAATTATCAAAACGCGGCGGTGTAACAATTGAATTAGAGTATCGCCCTGATCAAGTAGATGAAGACGGAAGAACGAATCATACAATTAAACAACATCATTTACCGTACAATTATTGTTTCTTATACGATTACGAAAACCTACATGGACACCATTTACACAATTTATCAGACTATATGGAACAGATGGCAAATACAATTTATTTACAGTTATTTAGCCCGATGTCCACAAGTCATTTTGCACAGGAAGACAATCAAATTCAGCAATTAGCAGAATCAAGCGGAAAAGGACGATATTGCGGGGCAGGAACGGCAAAACTCATTTATCCATATGAACATGTGTTAAAATATTGTGCTTTAAAATGGGCTGTGCAAGGTTTAGATGAATCGTGGCTTCATTTAGATCAACTGTTTCAAGAGAAGAAGCAAAGATACGATCAAGATGTAAAACGTGGGATGCAACGTGAAAAGCCGGAGAGAGGTAAAAGTTATTTAGAGGACTTGGAGCATCTTGCTACCCGTCCAGAGCAAGCTCATATTTTCTATAGACAAATGTACAATGAAACACGTGAAGGAGCAGAGGGCGGTAAGCTCGGAGTTGCGAAATCAAAACTGTTTTTAGAAGCTGTAGAAAGTTATGTACAACGAACGGTGCAAAAAGATGAGGAATTAAATCGTCTGCAACATGAGTGTAAAATTTCAGCTACGAAACTGAAAATGATGGAACAAATGAAGGGTGAAGTGGCAAGAGTGGATCATGCGGTGCGTTTATATGCGTATGCGATTCCGAGCCGGGTACATGAACATGTAACGACACTTTTATATGACATGATTGAATCAGACCGCTTTTCACCAAGTGGTTCTGAAGGACAGTCCTATCAATTAAATACATGGTTTTTAAAGAAAACAGATCCCGTTCACCCAGTAGCAGCGCGTTTTATGTTATATGAAATTCGAAAGCAGTTAGTAGAAAAAATGAATCGACTACATGAAAATAATGAACAAAAGCGTAATGTAATTCAAAATTACGATAAAAAATTTAATGTGGGTAATATTGATGGAACGGTAACGGCTGTACGCCGAGTAGAAATTGCTCAACAACAAGGCTGGTTCGGAAAAATGATTAATAATCAGCAACGTTTATTCAAAAGAGAATTTGAAGACATCGTAACGCAATATGTACACAAATTAAATGAATATCGAAAAGAAATGCTATTAGAACTTGTATATCAATCGCTATATCAAGCAGTTAATAAAATGATTCAATATTGGGAAAGATTTTTTGATAATTTACATGAAACACGTGAAAATTTACTGTTTGAAATCCAAAAGCGCAGTAAGGAATTTGAAGGGAAAACAAACCCGACGAATGTATATGTATTAGCTGAGGAACAGCTGCAAGAAAAGATATGGCAAGATATGCAGCAACATTTAAATTTAGGTGTACTACCGAAAGATATATCAGCGGAAATTTATATGAGTTTGTACGGGGAATATTGTCGTGATGCGAAAACAGAAGAGATTCAGTCGAAAAAGGTAGAGGATTTCTACCGAGAACATATACTGAGCTATTGTTATGACGAACTGCAAGTACGCTATCGTGATAAATTAGAACTGAATATTATTGAAGCGTTGCGAAAAGAAGCAGATTATAAGAAACGTGATCGCGATGAATACGTTCGTGAAAAAATTGAAGACCTGTTCCATTTAGCGAGTCCATTCGTTCCGAAAGTTGCTCATCATAGGGAATTACAATATTGGGGTATACATCCTTCTTTAAAGAAAGAGTTGCAAGAGGAATTAATTCAAGAAATGTTTAAAGAAAAAGATACAGTACATGAAGCCTTTTCGCCATTTGAAGTGATCTGTTATCGAGCGCATTACGGCTTATCGCTGCAAGACTTTCCTAAATTATCATCAGGACATATTTCAAATGGATTTATGAATGATAAAGGTGACTATTTCCAATCGTATTATCGCCGTGTAAACAAATTAAATAGTAAAAAATCTAGTTTAACGCCGCATTTAGATAAGTATTGGCACTTACCAGCCTTTATGCCAGATTTAAACGCGACTCAAACAAAATTAGATTATGATAAATGTAATCGTGCATTACTATACGCATATATGTATCGCTGGATTAGTTTAGTTGCTGTTGATGGACAGTTTGTGTATCAATATAACGGTGTAGGACGTAGCTTTTTAATTCAGTCAATGGGGAAAAATATTTCAAGCGAAAGTTATAAATTACACAGAGCGTTGCTTCATAATCCGTTTATTTATGAAAACATCTTGTCACGATTTGAAGAAGAGCAAGAAAAGGCGATGATACAAGGTGGACATTTATATACACATCCGTTCGTATTAGGAGCCCAAGATGTAAGATGGCTTAGAAAAGAACATGTCCACAATCTTTTAGATATGATTTTAATGTATGATCGTGAAGCGAAGTATGATCCGACGTTAGAAGAAACATCAGATGAATTATTAAGACTATTCCTTGATGAAATCGAGTTGTATTTCCAGAACTATTACGGTACAGGTGCCGATATGGTGGCAAAGAAAGAGAAAGAAATGTTTATTAAACAATTGTGGGATCGCTCGCATGCAAAAGGATATGTAGATCCAAATAGCGCTCCGTATAAAAAATGGCAAAATTTATTAGGTGTTCAAGATGAAGAAGAAACGTCAAAAACGAATGTATAATGAATGAAAAGGGAATCCTTAAAAGTGGCAATACAACTTTAGAAAAGAGGGATTCTGATGCCGTTTTTAGGAAGTGTATATCAAATATTTGGGTTATATCCGGAACTTTATTATGGGATGATTTCAGCGGAGCTGCAAGAGGAAGCTCAGAAGGAGCATCTTGGAAATAGTAGTGCAGAAGCTGAAGCGGAAGAATAAAAAAAGTGCAGATGAAAATCTGCACTTTTTTGTTAGTATTAAAATGGTAAAATAACCTCAAATGAATTATTATTTTTAAATAATAATTCATTTGAGGTTATTTTAATTTTTATTGCATTGTATGTAATGAAAATTGTATGAAAATCAATGTAATAAAATGTGTATGAATATTAAGGTGGAAAACAACAATGTTTTTGAGAAAATAATTATGTATAAAAATAACATTTGATACATAATCAACCGATTATTTTTGATTGATTTATTATTGACAATATAATTAATTGTATGATAAATTCAATCAGCATTCTTAATGGTTTTTTGGTACGATTAATATTTTGAAAATTCAATACGGCATAAAGAGATTGATTTTTCTGTTTTTTTGAGGTGGGTTACTAAGTCTATAGGGGAAGTGAACTATGTATATTTTTATTTTTAAAATAGAACAGTAATAAAGAATGTAACAAGTAAGAGATAAACTTGAAAAAGAGGTTTCAAAGAATGAGTCTTTTCATAAAGAAAGCAATGGATGAAGAAAAGAAAAAAGTATTGAATCAAACTTTAGGAGCGATTGATCTAACTCTTTTAGGGATTGGAGCAATTATTGGTACAGGTATTTTCGTATTAACTGGTATTGTAGCAGCGAAACATGCTGGTCCGGCGATTGTATTATCTTTTGTATTAGCGGCAATTATATGTGCATGTGTAGCTTTCTGTTATGCTGAATTTGCATCTACAGTTCCAGTTTCGGGAAGTGTATATTCATATACATATATGACACTAGGTGAGATTTTTGCATTTATAGTTGGCTGGTGTGTTATGCTGGAGTATTTATTAGCGACTTCTGCGGTTGCAGCAGGCTGGTCAGCATATTTTCAGTCATTGCTACTAGGTTTTAATATTCACATTCCTACGATTTTTGCTTCGGCACCAGGAATGGGGAAGGGTGGAATCATTGATTTACCAGCAGTTCTTATTATTTTAGTTGTTACATTTTTATTAAGCCGTGGTGCAAAAGAAAGTGCACGAATAAATAATATAATGGTTATTATTAAACTGGCTGTTATTGTAGGGTTTATTGTTGTAGGGACACAATATGTAAGACCAGAGAATTGGCAACCATTTCTACCGTTTGGTTTTCACGGTGTGGTAGGAGGCGCTGCTACTGTATTTTTTGCTTTTTTAGGATTTGATGCAGTTGCAACAGCCGCAGAAGAAGTGAAGCGTCCACAACGTAATGTGCCAATTGGGCTACTTGTTTCCTTGTTCATTTGTACGGTTCTATATGTAGGTGTTTCATTCGTGTTAACTGGAATGGTTCCGTTTACGGAATTAAATGTTGCTGATCCTGTTGCATATGCGTTGCGCACTGTAGGAGAAGATAGAATTGCTGGGTTGTTATCGGTGGGAGCGATAGCAGGGCTAACAACAGTTCTGTTAGTAGCTATGTTTGCATTTGTTCGTGTATCTTACTCGATGAGTCGAGATGGATTGTTACCAAAAAGGCTTTCAAGTGTCCATAAACGTTTACAAACTCCATTTTTTAATACATGGGTTACAGGTATACTAGCAGCTTTATTAGCGGGATTAGTGGATTTGAATTTATTAGCTAATTTAGTGAATATGGGAACGATAACAGCATTTGTGTTTGTATCTATAGCTGTCATTGTATTAAGAAAGACACATCCTAATATGAAGAGGCCATTCCGTGCTCCTCTAGTACCTTTTTTACCTATCGTTTCGATAGTAAGTTGTATATATTTAGTTTTGAACCTTTCTAAGCTTACTTTAATTAGTTTTGTGGCATGGATTATAATAGGTGTTTTCATATATTTTGTATATGCTAAAAAACATAGTAATGTTAGAAATAGAAATAAAGTATAGTCCATTGAAATAATACTTGTAATGGAAATGAAAACACGCTACTTATTCATATAAGAACAAGTAGCGTGTTTTTTCTATTTAATAATCCCATTTTCTAAAATTTTAATAGTTGGTGCCACTTTCACATTAGCTTTTGAAAAGGCACTCGGCCAATCATCTTCGACTTGTTTCCATTCTTTATATTGAAACGCTCTCGCATAATCACCAAATCCGAATGGATCAAGTTGCTGTTTTTGAATGTTGTGGATTAAATCGTTCAAATCTTTGTTTAGTTGTTTTGTAATAAGAGAAGTTAATTTCTTTCTATCTTTGTCTATATCCATATTGAATGTAAGTTCAGAGACAGCAATTTTTAAATCCATTTTAACATTAAATTTGAAGTGGTTATCGCTATAGTCTGTATGGATATCACGATTCATGCTAAGAACATTTATTGTTACGAAATCGCCGCCATCGGTATCTTTTAAATCACTATTACTTTCAACTGAAGTAGAAGGGATTTTCAATGTAAGCGAAACCGGTGTATTCGCTTTCTTTTGTAACAAAAGAAGAAGGGCGCTTTCATAACGATTTAATGACATTTTATAAATTCCGCGAGAAGTTAATAGCGCGGAACCAGTAACGATAACATCCTTTTTACCTTTTTTTATTTCTGAAATAGCAGGTGTTATACCTTTATTAAACGTTTGCCTGTGAAATTCATGGAATGTCGTAAAAACGGTCCGATTGTACAGTTTGTTCGTGTTAATTAAATCTGTTAAATACTCGGGAAGGGCAGGCTTATCTTTAAAGTTATTATATATAACTGAAGAAATTGGACCGTCTACTGCAACCATGCGCATGTTTCCAGTGTTTTTAGGATCACGATACCAAACATCAAGGTAAGGCATAGCCCCTTCTTGTTTTAAAAAATTTGTGCTAAATAAAATGAGCTGTAACTTTTCTGTAGATACTAAACCGCCACTTGAACTATTAAACGTTGCTTTTGCTTCTCGAGGTGTACGTACTTTCGCTTCATGTGTTTCGTACTTTTTTTCTACGTCTTCATTAAAAATAGGATTTACGTGGTACACAATTAATTTTCCTTTTGCTTTTGCGTCAAAGCCGTAAATTAATGAAATCGATTGTTTTTCTAAGTCGAGGCGATCTCCACAGCCTGTTAAAAAGGTTATGAGAAAGTAAAGTATAGTGAAATGAATAAAGCGCCTCATCTAAACTCTTCTCCTTTTCCAATGCTGATAAAGTGTCATGTATAAGAGAAATACGACTGGGAATAGAAAAACGATAAAATAACTTGCAGTTCCCCAAAATTCTCGCAACGAACTTATTTGGTAAGAGGAAGGGATATAAAAGAATAAGATGAAAATACACCCGAATAATAAAACATAAATAGGTAATGAACTGCTTTTTTTGTTAAGTAATTGATTAATTCCATCTGAAGCAGTGAAAATATAAGGAATACAGGAATCAAAAATAATAAAGAGATAAAATGACAAAAAGATAATTTCAAATCGCTCAAGAAATGAGAAGTGAAATGGTGTAACAAGAGAAAGAGTCGGCCATAAAAACTTTGTTATACCATCTGGACTAAAATAAACAAAAGAGACAAACGTGACTTGAAGATAAATAAATAGCGTAATCAAATTTGCAAGAACAATTCCTTTTTTTGCAGATGATTTATTACTGAGATAAGGATAAAGGACAAATGCAAACTCAAATCCGAGAAACGCAATGATAGTTGATTTTACTGTGTTTAAAACTGGTATCCAGCCTTCTTTAAGAAGAGGAAGAAGATAAATCCAATGCCCATCTTTAAGCGGAATAAACAATAGAAAAGGCATCCATAGTGTGAAAAATACAGTGAAAACAGCATAGCGACTTATAATAAGAACGCCTTTACATGCTAGCATTAACATTGGAATAGATAGTAAAATCATAATTAAAAACATTGGAGTTCTAGGTAAAATCCAAATGTGAATAACGTATAAGAGGGAAAAAATTAAGGAAATAGCTGCAAGGACAGCATATAAAATCCAAAAAATCATTCCTACTCTTCCTAGCCACTCCCCAAGATAACGAGTCAGCACATCGAGTAAAGTATATCCAGGATGATTTTCCATAATTTTCACAATACATAAACTGACTAAAGTAGTGAGAGCACATCCAATAATAATAGACATCCAGCCATCTGTATTTGCCCCTTGTGCAACTTCACGCGGAAGTGTAAGGACACCGAATCCTACTTGAACACCACTAATCGTTAAAATGTATTGAAATAAACTAATCTCCCTCTTTGCACGTTTTGTCACTTATTATCCTCCTTTTCCTCAACATCTCTTTGCCGGTTATCTTGTTTTAATTGTAGAGATAGTGGTCGTTTCTTCATAATTTTCCATGGGAAACGTACAAGGGTATCTTTTAAATCCGAAGCAAATAACGGAGAAAAAGGACTACCATAAGGAACACCGAGAGATTCCATAGAAAGTATATGAATAATAATGATTGCCATCCCAACCATAATTCCAATGACGCCAAATAAAGAGGCGGCTATCATCATTGGGAATCGAAGAAGTCGAATTCCTGCTGACATTTCTAAGTTAGGAATAATGAAGGAGGCAACCGCAGTAATTGATACGACGATAACCATAACGTTACTAACAATCCCAGCTTGAACGGCAGCTTGTCCAATTACAATTCCTCCTACGACGCCGATTGTTTGTCCAACAGGCCCAGGAAGCCGAATCGCTGCTTCTCGGAGCATTTCGAGAACTAATTCCATTAATAAAGCTTCTAATATGGGGGGAAAAGGAATTTTGGCTCGAGATTCTCCAATCGTTAACAACAATTTGAGCGGAATCACTTCATAATGGAAGGAAATCATAGCAATATAAAGAGCAGGAGCAAATATTGCAATAAATAGCCCAGTGAAACGAAGAAGTCGTATAAAAGATGGAATCATGGGTCTGAAGCTGTAATCATCTATCGTCTGAAAAAAGGATGAAAAGGTCATAGGTCCTATTAATACGCCTGGTGAGCGATCTACAACAACGGCAATTCGCCCATCTAGAATATGATGTGCTGTTGTGTCAGGGCGTTCAGTTATTGATAATTGCGGAAAGAGAGTAAAGGAATTATCTTCAACAAACCCCTCTAATTCACCAGTAGTAAGAATCGCATCAACTTTTACTGACTCGATACGGGATGCCATTTCTTTTACGACATTTTCGTTCGCAACATCTGCTAGATAAAGCAAAAAAACCTTTGAAGTAGCTCGTTCACCAACAGTGAATTCCTTCACTTTCAATTCGCGATTTGGAATATATCGACGAATAAGTGCAAGGCTGTCGCTCGCTACTTCATTAAATCCTTCGTGTGAGCTTTTTATGGAGCTCTCTGTTGTAGGTTCTTCAATGCTCCTTTTTGGTGCCGCTTGCGTATCAAGCTCTAAAGTGGATAGTTGTCCGTTTATAAATAAAATACTTTTGCCGTGTAAAAGAGATTGTTCAATGTCTGTCCACTGTTGAACTTTTTTAATATTTCCGATAGAAACAGATGCTTCCCAAAAATCGTCTTCATTCCACTCTTTAAATAAGAGAGGACGAAGAATGTTTACGTTAATAACAGTTTTGTCTACAAGTCCTTCCATATATATAAGTGCAGCTTCCTGTCCGTTTTTTAATGGAAAAGTGCGTGTTATTAATTCTGGAATACCGCTAAACATTTTGGACAAGTGCTTTAAATTAAGGGAAAGGGAAGAAGAGATAGATTTATTTAATGCGTAATCAGCTTGCTCTTGGGTAGAAAAAGATTTTTCACCACGAATCCATTTATTAAAAGACCCCATTTGTTCGCTTACTCCTTGTTATGTTTTATCTCGATTGGTGAGGGCTGATGATCAGTGGGGGATGAAGAAAACCCCCCACTGATTAAAGTTTCACTTTATATGGGTTATTATGGATAGTTACAAGCTGACATATGCGTAGTTTAAATTTTATATTGTATATTTTTAACTTTAACGCTATAATTATAGTGTTAAAGATGGAATCGTGATATGACCTGTTATGACTCTATCGTTTTATTTATGAATAAATGGATTGGTATTTTAGCAAGATGTGCTAATAAACTACTCCACCATGATAATAACGTGCCGAAATGCGGTGCGTATATTTTCGTGGTGGAGTTTTTTTATTCTCAAAAAGGGGGAAAGACCATGAATAACAACATGGTTCATATTACAATTGACGGAAAAAAGTATACAGCGGAGCCCGGTTCAACGATATTGGGTGTTATTAATGAGAACGGGATTGAACATCCGCAAATTTGTTACGTGCCAGAAGTAGATCCTATTCAAACATGTGACACTTGTATTGTAGAAGTTGACGGAAAGTTAATGCGATCTTGTTCGACAGTAGTGATGGAAGGTATGAACATTGAACGTGCTTCTGTTCGCGCAAAAGAAGCACAAACAGAGGCGATGGATCGGTTACTAGAAAATCATTTATTATACTGTACAGTATGTGACAACAACAATGGGAACTGTAAACTGCATAATACAGCAGAATTAATGGAAATTGAACATCAAAAATATCCGTATGAACCGAAAGTAGATGTAAGTGAAGTTGATATGACGCATCCGTTTTATCGCTATGATCCTAATCAATGTATTGCATGCGGTCAATGCGTTGAGGTGTGTCAAAACTTACAAGTAAATGAAACGTTATCGATAGACTGGGAAGCGGAACGCCCACGAGTTATTTGGGATGAAGGAGTAAATATTAATGATTCTTCATGCGTTAGCTGTGGTCAATGTGTAACGATTTGTCCTTGTAACGCTTTAATGGAGAAAACGATGCTCGGTGAAGCTGGATTTATGACGGGATTAAAACCAGATATTCTTGAACCGATGGTAGATTTAATTAAAGAAGTTGAGCCTGGATATAGCGGTATTTTTGCGGTATCAGAAGTGGAAGCGGCCATGCGTGATACTCGTACGAAGAAAACGAAAACAGTATGTACATTTTGTGGTGTAGGTTGTTCGTTTGAAGTGTGGACGAGGGGGCGTAAAATTCTTAAAGTACAGCCATCTTCAGATGCACCAGTTAACGCAATTTCCACTTGTGTAAAAGGGAAATTTGGTTGGGATTTCGTAAATTCTAAAGAACGAATAACAAAACCTTTAATTCGTAAAAATGGAACGTTTGTTGAATCTACATGGGAAGAAGCACTGAATGTAGTTGCAAATAAATTAGGCGCTATTAAAGAAGAGTACGGTAAAGGTTCTATCGGATTCATTTCTTCCTCTAAAATTACAAATGAAGACAATTATGTAATTCAAAAATTAGCTCGACAAGTATTTGGAACGAATAATATTGATAACTGCTCACGTTATTGCCAATCACCAGCAACGGATGGTTTGTTCCGTACAATTGGTATGGGCGGTGATGCCGGAACGATTAAAGATATTGCGCAATCTGGTCTTGTTATTATTGTAGGATGTAATCCGACAGAAGGTCATCCTGTTCTAGCTACACGTATTAAACGTGCACATAAATTACACGGACAAAAGTTAATTGTAGCTGATCTTCGTAAAACCGAAATGGCAGAGCGATCAGATGTCTTTATTAGTCCAAAACAAGGAACAGATCAAGTTTGGTTAATGGCTGTTACGAAATATATGATCGATCAAGGTTGGCATGATCAGGAATTCATTAATGAGAATGTAAACTTCTTTGAAGATTTCAAAGAAAGCCTAGAGGAATATACACTTGAATATGCAGAAGAAGTAACAGGCATTTCAAAAGAAACACTTATTCAAATGGCTGAAATGATTCGTGATGCAGATGGTACATGTATCCTTTGGGGTATGGGGGTAACGCAAAATACAGGTGGTTCTGATACTTCCGCTGCAATTTCAAACTTACTTCTTGCAACAGGGAACTATCGTCGTCCAGGAGCAGGTGCATACCCACTTCGAGGCCACAATAACGTACAAGGTGCTTGTGATATGGGGACTTTACCAGGATGGCTTCCAGGATATCAGCACGTTACTAACGAAATGGAACGTGCGAAATTTGAAACTGCTTACGGAGTGAAAATTGATAGTGAACCAGGTCTTAATAATATCGAAATGCTTCACGCAATTGACGAAGGAAAAATGAAAGCAATGTATCTTGTAGGAGAAGATATGGCTCTTGTAGATTCTAATGCAAATCATGTACATGAAGTGTTATCGAGCCTTGATTTCTTCGTTGTGCAAGATGTTTTCCTTTCTAAAACTGCTCAATATGCAGATGTTGTATTACCAGCAGCGCCATCTCTTGAGAAAGAAGGTACTTTCACAAATACAGAGCGCCGTGTCCAAAGATTATATCAAGTTCTTCCTACGCTAGGAGATGCGAAACCAGACTGGTGGATCGTCCAGGAAGTTGCGAATAAACTAGGTGCAAACTGGAATTATAGCCACCCAAGTGAAATCTTTGCTGAGATGGCAAGTTTATCACCATTGTTCTCGCAAGCGAACTATGAAGTGCTTGAAGGATGGAACAGTTTCCATTGGGGAAGTTTTGATGGAACGAATACACCACTTCTGTTCCAAGACGGATTTAACTTCCCAGATAAAAAAGCTCGTTTTGCGATTGCTGACTGGGTACGTCCAGCTGAATTTCCAGCTGAGTTTGACCTTCACATTAACAACGGTCGTATGCTTGAGCATTTCCATGAAGGGAATATGACAAATAAATCAACAGGTATTCAAACGAAAGTACCTGGTGTTTTCGTTGAAATCTCTCCAGACCTTGCAAAAGAACGTGGCGTAAAAACAGGTTCGTTAGTTCGTCTTGTCTCTCCTTTTGGAGCATTAAAATTACGTGCACTCGTTACAGATCGTGTAAAAGCGAATGAGTTATATTTACCGATGAACTCTACAGATAACGAAACGGCAATTAATTTCTTAACAGGTCCTGCTGTGGATGTACGTACGAATACACCTGCGTATAAACAAACAAAAGTACGTATGGAAGTATTAGAAGTTGATGGCGAAAATCCGATGCCAAAAGCGAACCCACGCAATAAAAAACGTCACCCTCAAGCTGGAATTGAGGTACATCGTAAGTGGGCACGTCCAGGGTATGTGCATTTAACGGATAAGTAGGAGGAGAAAACTATGGCTGCACCTATAAAAATGATTCAAAAACAAGAATTAACTGAGGAAGAAATAAAACAGCAAAAGTTAGATGATTTAAAAGAGCTTCTAACTAATAATGAAGAAGCTCTAAATCAGATGTTTAATATAGTAGGGGAATTAAATGACATTGGAATGCTAGAAGCTGCAAATTCAATGCTAAAAGCGAAAGAACCAATTGCGAAAATTGTTCTAGGTCAAGTAACTCGTGAGCCTGTTACAAATTTAATTAATAATATGATGGGCGCTGCAGGTGCGTTAACTGAACTTGACCCAGAACTTACGAAAAAGCTTATAGGTAGTTTATTAGTCGGGCTAGAAGAAGGTAATGAACATCTAGAAAGTAATAAAAAAGTAGGGGTATTCGATCTTATGAAAGTATTGAAAGACCCAGATATTAACCGTGCTATCGGGTTTGGGCTTCATTTCTTAAAAGGTATGGGGAAAGGGTTAAAAGACGAATAAACTTCATGAAGTGAACCTTTCCGCCCAAATATTTGTAGGAAATAGTTTGGGCGGAAGGCTCATTTTGGTAAAATATATAATAGAGTAAAATGAGGCTTTTGGGAGGTATAATTGTATGTCAAAAAAAGTACATGAATTTAATGATATGATACGAAAACTTCGAAAGGAACTTTTCGGAAAAGGACCAGAACGAATTCATACTGTTTTTGCGGAAAATATGGCTATAGCGACTCTTTATGGAAACTTAACACCTACTGAAAAATTTATTTCAAGTACGATGGACGGTGCGGAAATGGTTCATATGGCTAGAACGAAAATGATTCAAGAAGTGTATGCTGCGAATTCCCGTGAACATTTGGAGGAACTTGTTGGAGCGAAATTAGTGAATTTGTTTTCAGATATGAAAGTAGAAGAAGATATTGCAGTTTCTGTATTTGTTTTTGATAAAAATATAACGTGAGAGAAGGATACTGATCGTGAAACCGATACAGGTAGAAAGAGAAATCTTTCGTTATGAACAAGGAGCATTTAAACATATAGAGGACAGCATTGTAACAGAGTTTCCTGTCACCATTAAAATGAACGGACAGGAGTTTGTTACAATGGTTAGTACTCCAGAATATATAGAAGATATGGTAATAGGCTTCTTGGCGTCTGAAGGAATCATTCGGAAGTATGAAGATATTGATAGTGTATGGGTGCAGGAGAAAGAAGGATTTGTGCATGTAACAACGACAAAAGTAAATCCGTATTATGAACAAATGCAAAATAAACGCTATATTACGTCTTGTTGTGGTATGAGTAGGCAAGGGTTTGTTTTTGCAAATGATGCACTAAGTGCAAAAAAAATGAAGGGTGTCCATGTACAGGTTGCTGCCGATGATTGTTTTCGGTTAATGAAAGAAATGCAGCAATCTGCGGATACGTTTCATCGTACTGGTGGGGTTCATAATGCAGCTTTATGTGATGTTAATGGTATTATTTTAAGCCGAATGGATATTGGTAGGCATAATGCACTAGACAAAATTTACGGTTATTGTTTAAGAAACGATATTTCTATAAAAGATAAAATCATTGTTTTTAGTGGTCGTATTTCTTCGGAAATATTATTGAAAGTTGCAAAAATCGGTTGTGAAATTATACTATCAAAATCAGCTCCAACTGAGTTAGCTTTGCAACTAGCGGAAGATTTAGGTATTACGACAATAGGATTTATTCGTAATCACTCCTTAAATGTATATACCCATCCAGAACGTGTTTTAAATATAAAATAAAAGTGAGGCAATGAAGATGAAATCAGTTACATTAGACAAGTTGCAACGTCCGTTAAAGGATTTACGTATTTCAGTTACTGATCGCTGTAATTTTCGCTGCCGATATTGTATGCCAGAAGAAATATTTGGTCCTGATTACTCGTTTTTGTCTAATGATAAAATTTTATCTTTTGATGAAATTGAAAGGATAACACGTATTTTCGTTTCTTTAGGTGTGAGAAAATTACGGATTACAGGCGGAGAACCGTTACTTCGAAGAGGGCTTCCAAAGCTTATTGAGCGCCTTAATAAAATTGATGGTGTAGAAGATATCGGTTTAACAACCAATGGATCGTTACTTAAAAAGTTTGCTCCTGATTTATATAAGGCGGGACTATCACGTGTAACAGTTAGCTTAGATTCCTTAGAAGAAGAGCGGTTTTTCTATTTAAATGGTAATAGGAGCAAAGTGCAAAGGGTTCTGGAAGGAATACAGGCTGCAGCTGAAGTTGGAATGAAAATTAAAATAAACATGGTCGTTCAAAAGGGAAAAAACCAACAGGACATTTTGCAGATGGCGCAATATTTTAAGGAAAATAAGCATATTCTTCGTTTTATTGAGTATATGGATGTTGGAAATTATAATGGTTGGGATTTAAAAGAGGTCGTCTCTAAACAAGAAATAGTAGATACGATTCATCAAGTTATGCCGTTAGAACGGATAGAAGCAAATTATTCTGGTGAAGTGGCTACTAGGTATCGTTATATAGGAAGCGATGAGGAAATAGGTATTATTTCATCAGTAACAGATTCTTTTTGCTCATCATGTACGAGAGCTCGTATTTCTGCAGAAGGAAAATTATATACTTGCTTATTTGCTTCTAAAGGAAATGATTTAAGAGAATTGCTTCGTTCTGAACATACAGATGAGGACATTACAGATGTAGTACGCGATATATGGAATAATAGGGAAGATCGTTATTCAGATGAACGCTTAAATCATACAAATAAGAAAACAATACCTAAAATTGAAATGTCACATATCGGTGGTTAATATATAAAGCTAGCGTCATAGTGAAAAATGGAAAATTTACAAGAGTTGTGGATTTTCTATTTTATAGTAAAAGTGATGATTGATATCTCTGTAAAAGATGTGCAGAGAAATTAAGCAGCATTCAAAAACCTTTATTTTGAGGAGGTTTTTTGAAGCTGCTTTTTTATTTGGAGAAAATGGAGGAATGGGTAATGGCATTTCATAAGCCGGAACAAATTGCTGAGCTTGTCATTGAGGCCGGTGTTCAAAAAGTAAGACAGACATTGCCAGCGATGCTTATTCTCGGTTTTTTAGGAGGAGCGTTTATTGCGATAGGTTTTTTACTTAACATTCGAGTTTTAGGGAATTTACCTGAGCGCTGGGGAAGTCTAGTGAATGTTTTAGGAGGAGCAGTATTTCCTGTTGGACTCATGCTCGTAGTATTAGCAGGAGGAGAATTAATTACGGGAAATATGATGTCACTGTCTATGGCGCTTTATGCAAAGAAAATTACATTGATAAGTGTACTGAATAACTGGGTTTGGATTACTCTCATGAACTTTATTGGAGCAATTTTCGTTGCGTATTGCTTTGGACATCTTGGCGGATTAACAGAGGGAGAGTATTTAAATAAAACGGTAGCGATAGCGGAAGGGAAGTTACATGAATCATTTGGGAGAACTTTGATTTTAGCAATTGGTTGTAATTGGCTCGTTTGTCTTGCTCTTTGGCTCGCTTACGGGACGAGTGATTTTGTCGGGAAAATCATCGGAATTTGGATTCCAATTATGGCATTTGTAGTGATTGGATTTCAGCAAGTAGTAGCAAATATGTTTGTCATTTCCGCTGTTATTTTTGCTGGTCATCTAACGTGGATGGATCTGGCTAAAAATTTTGTTCCTGTTTTTATCGGAAATGTAATTGGAGGAGCTGGGTTTGTTGGTTTTGCTTACTTTGCTTGTTATCAGAAACAACATTCTAATATGAAATAGAGATCTTGAGAGGAAGGGTATGTAATGGCTGATCGGTATTCACGACAACAGTTGTTCAAACCAATTGGGAGTAAAGGACAAGAAAAAATTCGAAATAAACATGTGTTAATTGTAGGGGCAGGCGCATTAGGAAGTGCAAGTGCCGAAAGTTTCGTACGTGCAGGTGTTGGCAAGTTGACGATTATCGATCGTGACTACGTTGAATGGAGTAATTTACAAAGGCAACAATTGTACTCTGAACAAGATGCGAGAGAGAAAATGCCGAAAGCAATTGCTGCAAAAAATCGGCTAGAACAAATTAATTCGGAAGTACAAATACATGCTTTCGTAATGGATGCAACTTCAGAAAATATGGAAGGTCTATTAAAAAATGTAGATGTAATCATTGATGCAACAGATAATTTTGATATTCGATTTGTAATAAATGATTTATCACAAAAACATAATATTCCGTGGGTATATGGTTCTTGCGTTGGATCATATGGTATGAGTTATATAATTATTCCGCAAGAGACACCGTGTTTACATTGTATGCTGAAAAATATCCCTGTTACAGGTGTGACGTGTGATACTGCTGGGATTATTAGCCCGACTGTTCAAATCGTCGCAGCATATCAAGTGGCAGAAGCGCTCAAAATTTTAGTGGAAGATTTCTCAGCAATTAGAAAAACATTTTTCATGTTTGATATATGGAGTAATCAAAATCATTTTATAAAATTAGGGAAAATAAAAACAGACGCTTGTCTCTCATGCGGTTTGAATCGAACTTATCCTTATTTATCATACGAAAATCAAACGAAAGCAGCTGTTTTATGCGGAAGAAATACAGTTCAAATTAGAACAGTAGACAATAGGAAATACAATTTTGATGATATAGAAAAAGTATTAAAAAAACTGGGAAAAGTAGATCGGAATCCGTATTTACTATCTTGCCAATTCGATGATTACCGCGTGGTTGTTTTTCGAGATGGTCGTGTTTTTATTCATGGTACAAATGATATTTCGAAAGCGAAACAACTATATTATCGCGTATTCGGTTAATAGAGAGGGTGTCAACAATGGAAAGAAGAGTGCCAATTACGGTTGAAGAAGCTGTTCGTAAAGTGATGGGATTTGCTGATAAAGGCTTAAAGGAGCTATTACCAATTGAATTAGCTTATGGACGTATATTAGCGGAGGATTTAGTAGCTGACCATGATGTACCGTCATTTAATCGTTCGCCGTATGACGGATTTGCTATTCGAGCAGAAGATACTAATTTAGCAAGTTATAAAACGCCAATTGTATTTGAAGTAGTGGGTGAAATTGGTGCAGGATCGCTATTCCATGAGAAAGTAGGTCCGTTTCAAGCAGTTCGAATTATGACGGGAGCACAAATTCCGAATGAGTGTGATGCGGTTGTTATGTTAGAGCTGACTCGTCAATATGAGAAGAATGGCAACAATTATATGGAAGTGAAGCGATCATTCAAAACGGGCGACAATATTTCTTTTCAAGGTGAAGATGCTCGTAAAGGAACGGTTCTTGCAAAGAAAGGATCGTACATTAATCCAGGTATTTCAGCTCTTCTTGCTACATTCGGTTATAGTGAAGTGCCAGTTGCGAGAAAGCCTGTAATTGGACTGTTAGCGACTGGGAGTGAATTGCTTGATGTCGATGATTCATTACAGCCAGGGAAAATCCGAAACAGTAATACGTATATGATATTGTCTCAAATTCGAAGAGCGGGCGGCAGAGTAAAATATTTTGGGAAGTTTAGTGATGATTTTAATACGTGTTTTACAGCTGTGAAAGAAGCGCTTGGCCAAGTAGATATGTTAATTACAACGGGCGGTGTATCAGTAGGAGATTATGATTATTTACCAGCTATTTACGAAAAGTTAGGTGCATCTGTTCTTTTTAATAAAGTTGCAATGCGACCAGGAAGTGTTACGACTGTAGCACAATTAAATGGCAAGTTATTATTTGGTTTATCAGGGAATCCATCAGCTTGTTACGTAGGGTTTGAATTATTCGTAAGACCGTGTATTCGGACGTATATGTTTAGTGAAAAAGTACATTTAAAAAGAGAAAAAGCGTTATTAGGAGAAGATTTTCTAAAACCGAATCCATTTACAAGATTTGTACGAGCAAAATTGCAATATGATGAGGGGAAATTAATCGCTTATCCATCAGGGTTTGATAAATCTAGCTCAGTTTCTTCATTGGCAGAATCCAACGCGTTTATCGTATTGCCGGGCGGGACAAGAGGATATAAAAAAGATATGTTTGTCGATGTTCTTTTATTAGAAGATAACGAAGGTAGTGAATGGCCTTGGACATTTCATAAAGTGAGAGGTGGTTTTAATGGGACAAGTGCTATTTGAGATTGTAGATAAACCGATTTTAGTTGAAGAAGTAACGAATAAAGTCGCAAGAAGGGAAGCAGGTGCGATTACAACATTTATTGGTACGGTGAGAGAATTAACAAAAGGAAAACGAACGCTACATTTAGAGTATGAAGCATATAAACCGATGGCAGTAAAACAACTTATGAGAATTGGTGAAGAAATTAGTGAAAGATGGCTGGATGCAAAAGTAGCAATTACGCACCGTGTAGGGCGGCTAGAAATAATGGATATTGCGGTAGTCATTGCAGTTTCATCACCGCATCGTAAAGTAGCTTATGAAGCGAATGAGTACGCGATTGAACGTATAAAACGAATCGTTCCAATTTGGAAAAAAGAATTTTGGGAAGATGGAACGATGTGGGTTGGAGATCAACTTGAAAACACACCTTATCCAGAAGGAAAACCAAAGAAGGAAGAATGAGAAAATGATTACAATTTTACTGTTTGCAAATTTGCGTGAGGAAGTTGGATCGGATCGATTAGTAATTTCAGAAAAGCAAGAAATGACAGTGCAGCAATTAAAAGAATGGCTCAAAGCCAGCTATTGTTTACAATCGCTGGATAAAGTGATGGTGGCTGTTAATGAAGAGTTTGTAATGAATGAAGAGATGATAAAAGCCGGAGATATAGTCGCATTAATCCCACCCGTTAGCGGGGGATAATAAGCTTTTTCACCAGATGAAGTGCCAAGAAAATGTTGTATATAAATTAGAATAAGAGAAGGGATGAGTTCTATGCTTACTCAAGAACAAATAATGAATGCATTAAAACATGTAGAGGATCCAGAGTTACACAAAAGTGTTGTAGAATTAAATATGGTTAGAAATATACAAATGAACGGAACAGAGGTTAAACTTGAAGTAGTACTAACAATCCAAGGTTGTCCGTTAAAAGCAAAAATTCAACAAGATATTGAAGAATCGCTTCACGCAATTGGTGCCTCTAAAGTGGAGGTAACATTTGGTTCTATGACACAAGAAGAACGTGCAGCTTTAACAGAGAAGTTAAAGCGAAATACTAGAACAGAAACTGGTATGCCGAGCATGCTTCGCCCGGATTCAGGAGTACGTTTTATTACTGTAACGAGCGGAAAAGGCGGAGTTGGAAAATCAACGGTGACAATTAATCTTGCAACTGCACTAGCTCGTATGGGCAAAAAAGTGGGGATATTAGATGCAGATATATATGGTTTTAGTATTCCGGCTATGATGGAAACGAATAAGAAACCAACGATGATTGATCAAACGGCAATTCCAGTCATTAGTCACGGTGTTAAAATCATGTCGATGGGATTCTTTACAGAAGGAAATAACCCAGTGATGTGGCGCGGACCGATGCTAAATAAATGGATTCAAAATTTCCTTGCGAATACGCACTGGGGAGAATTAGATTATTTATTACTTGATTTACCACCAGGTACAGGAGATGTTGCGATTGATGTTGCAGCGATGATTCCGCAAGCGAAAGAAATAATTGTTACAACTCCGCACAATATAGCTTCATTCGTTGCTTCAAGAGTTGGTGTAATGGCAAAACATACGAAGCATGAGATTTTAGGTATTGTGGAAAATATGGCTTATTATGAAGAACAAGATGGATCGAAAAATTATCTCTTCGGAAAAGGCGGCGGCGAAATGCTTGCAGAACAATTGCAAACAGAAGTAATTGCCAAAATACCTTTTGCGAAACGTGAAGAAAATAATGGTTCATCTGTATATGATGAAGATTCTCTTGTTGGAGAAGTGTTTACATCGTTAGCTGAGGATATTATTTATAGAGGATAGAGGGGGAAGTTTAGTATGGCATGTAACATTGATCATTCTATTGAAGATGTGATGAATAAGCTTGAAAGTCAAAAGAATTTTTTACCTGAAGGGATCTTTAAAGAGTTAAAGAGTTTTTTGCAAGGTATTCATTCGCAGAAATTATTAAATGATGTTTTTCACCTCCTAAAAAAGTATGATTTAGTCAGTGAGGAAGAACGAGAGACGAGAAACGCACAATTGTTGTACATTTTGAATTAAGTACTCTTTGGCTTTAGAATTTTTTCAGAAGGGGTGAATGTGATGGATATGAAAAAGATGATTGAAACGATAGAAGTAACTAGAGTGACTGACGAGGAATTATCGATTTCGAATTTACATCCAAAGCTTGTGAAGTTGTATAGTCAAAAAGATAGTGCAGAGTACACGAAGCTATTAAAATATATTTTATCATTATCCGTACAGCTGAAGCTGAATCTTGTATTGAAATATTTTGGTGTACGTCCGATTATTGCTGCAGACGAGCGTATGCAATTTCAAGAGATATTTAAATGCTTAGCTAAGAAAGATGAGAATGGGGAATGGTTTCTAAATTTGGTTTCTTTATATGTAGGGCTAATTGTAGTTCTTCATTTTGAGGAGAAAGTGATTGAGAGCAGTTTTTTTGATGATATGGTAGTGGGTGAATGTAATGAAATATAAGATTCTGCTCATAACATTTTTCTATTTAAATGCTTTAATTGCGATTTTAGTTGGTTTTGTAAATATGAAGGTAACTAATTAAGAAAAAGGAATGAACCTAGTTTGATAAAAAGAGTTCTTCAGTTGTTTCCGGTGTTTTTTCGTGTTACCATTAAGCGAATTTTTCATAAGGAGAGAAAGCGATGAAATGGATTTATTTTCTTATTATTAACGTTATAGCTTTTAGCCTTATGGGGCTTGATAAACGAAAAGCAAAGAAGAAACAGTGGAGAACGCCAGAAAGTACGCTGTTTTTATCAGCGGCAGCTGGGGGAGCAGTTGGAGCTTGGATCGGTATGTATATGTTTCATCATAAAACTCATAAAAAGAAATTTGTTTTCGGCATACCGTTACTTGTTGTAATAACGGTATGTTTATTATTCGTTGTATGAGAAATGTCGAAAGAAATGCAGATTGATTATTGGTAAAGTGAGCATGTGAGACCGTATAATGGAGAAAAAATGAGAAGAGGAGAAAAAGGAAGATGGGGAGTCAATCAGCAGAGCAAAAAAAAGGGATACTATATGCGGCTGGTGCTTATACGATGTGGGGAATTCTACCGATTTATTGGAAATGGGTTGAGGAAGTTCCAGCAGATGAAATATTAGCACACCGCATCGTTTGGGCATTTGTTTTTATGTTACTTGTATTAGGTGTTACGAAGAGGTTTCGCCAGTTTATTGGGGAATTTGTGAATCTTTTTAAACGACCTAAATTATTAATGTCATTAACAATAGCTTCAGTCTTGATTAGCGGAAACTGGTTTGTTTACATATGGGCCGTTAATCATAATCATGTTATTGAAGCGAGTCTTGGCTATTATATTAATCCGCTTATTAGTATTTTACTTGGTACAGTCGTTTTAAAGGAAAAGTTAAACTTTTGGCAATATGTTGCAGTTGGTTTAGCAGGAGTAGGGGTTGTCATTTTAACAGTACGTTTCGGATCTATTCCGTGGGTTTCTCTTTCACTTGCCTTTTCATTTGGATTATACGGATTAACGAAAAAACTGTTAAACTATGATGCCACAATTGGACTTACGATGGAAACGATGTTAGTGACGCCGTTTGCAATCATTTATCTTGTTATGACAGGAGCACATGGTTTCGGCTCATTTGGATCTATTTCAATGTTATCAACGTTACTTTTAATAGGAGCAGGTATTGTAACGGCATTACCACTATTTTATTTTGCAAAAGGAGCACAACTTATTCCGCTTTATATGGTGGGATTTTTACAATATATTGCGCCAACAATTAGCTTAATTTTAGGTGTATTTGTATTTGGTGAACATTTCACATCTACACATATGATTGCATTTTTCTGTATATGGGTTGCTTTATTTGTATTCTCGGTAGCGAAGACAAAGTTTTTAGTGCAGAAACAACCGAAATTTATAAAAAATAAATCAGCAAAAGTATCATAATGCGTAGTATTTTCTACGCATTTTTCTTTATACTGATACTATATAGGATTTCCATCATAGCTAGTAGGGAGCTGAGAACGTGGAAACAATTTTACATAATGATCCGCTTATGGCCGCTGTAATTTCATGGTTTTTAGCACAATTAACGAAAGTAGTCTTTAAATTAGTCAAAACGGGTGAATTTGATTTTGCAAAGTTTTTCGCTTCAGGTGGGATGCCGAGTTCTCATGCTTCAACTGTTACAGCACTTGCTACAGGAGTTGGGGTAGTAGAAGGTGTGGAAAGCTCGATGTTTGCGGTTGCTACTATTTTTGCCATTATTGTTATGTATGATGCTTCAGGAGTAAGGCTTGCAGTAAGTAAACAAGCAAAAATATTGAATGAGTTTTTTCACGGTAGACAAACAGAATATAAGAAGTTAAATGAACTTGTTGGGCATACACCGTATGAAGTAGTAGTTGGTGCTTTATTAGGGATTATTGTCGGAGTAGGATATTGTTTATGAGCGGAACATTTTATATGTTCTGCTTTTCTTTGTTTTTATACATATTCAGCTACCTTTTTGAATATCGTTATACGGATTTCGAAAGGGTGGGTGAGTAACTTGTTATTATATGAAAAAGTGCATGAAGAAATAGCGAGAAGAACAACTGCACTTCAAACAATGCAACGGCAAGATGGTACGTGGCAGTTTTGTTTTGAAGGAGCGCCACTAACAGATTGTCATATGATTTTTTTATTAAAATTATTAGGTAGAGATAAAGAGATAGAACCGTTTGTAAAAAGATTAGCATCACTTCAAACAAATGAAGGAACATGGAAATTGTATGAAGATGAAATGGGTGGTAATTTATCTGCTACAATTCAATCTTATGCTGCCTTACTTGCATCGGAAAAATATACAAAAGAAGATGCGAATATGAAGCGAGCGGAAATGTTTATAAATGAGCGCGGTGGGGTAGCGCGTGCTCATTTTATGACGAAGTTTTTATTAGCGATTCATGGAGAATATGAATATCCTTCTCTCTTTCATTTGCCAACACCAATTATGTTTCTGCAGAATGATTCCCCTCTCAGTATTTTTGAACTGAGTAGCTCAGCACGTATTCATTTAATTCCGATGATGTTGTGTTTAAATAAAAGATTTCGAGTAGGGAAAAAGTTATTGCCAAATTTAAATCATATTGCAGGCGGGGGCGGAGAATGGTTTCGGGAGGATCGGTCTCCAGTTTTTCAAACGTTAGTAAGTGACGTGAAGAAAATTATAACGTATCCACTTTCTTTGCATCATAAAGGATATGAGGAAGTAGAACGTTTTATGAAAGAGCGTATTGATGAAAATGGAACATTATATAGTTACGCAACTGCCTCGTTTTATATGATTTATGCTTTACTTGCATTAGGACATTCTATTCACTCACCAATTATTCAAAAAGCTATAACGGGAATCACATCTTATATATGGAAGATGGAGAGAGGGAGCCATTTGCAAAACTCTCCATCAACTATATGGGATACAGCTTTACTCAGTTATGCTTTGCAAGAAGCTCAAGTTCCGAAAGCAAGTAAAGTGATTCAAAATGCATCAGCGTATTTACTAAGAAAACAGCAAACAAAGAAAGTAGATTGGAGTGTACATGCACCGGATCTCTTCCCAGGTGGTTGGGGCTTTTCGGATGTGAATACGACGATTCCAGATATTGATGATACAACTGCTGCGTTAAGAGCATTGGCGCGAAGTAGAGGGAACGAAAATGTAGACACTGCTTGGAAGCGAGCGGTTAATTGGGTTAAAGGATTGCAAAATAATGATGGTGGTTGGGGGGCTTTTGAAAAAGGGGTAACGAGCCGTATATTAGCAAATTTACCAATCGAAAATGCAAGTGATATGATTACAGATCCTTCTACACCAGATATTACAGGAAGAGTATTAGAATTTTTCGGAACGTATACGCAAAATGAATTGCCCGAGAAACAAAAACAAAGTGCGATAAATTGGTTAATGAATGTACAAGAGGAAAATGGATCGTGGTATGGGAAATGGGGAATTTGTTATATATATGGTACGTGGGCAGTGTTGACTGGTTTACGGTCACTAGGAATACCATCTAGCGATCCATCAGTGAAACGAGCAGCTTTATGGCTTGAACATATACAGCATGAAGATGGTGGCTGGGGAGAATCTTGCCAAAGTAGTGTGGAAAAAAGATTTGTTACTTTGCCATTTAGTACACCATCCCAAACAGCATGGGCGTTAGATGCCCTCATTTCTTACTATGATAAAGAAACACCAGTTATTCGAAAAGGTATTTCATATTTGCTCTCCAACTCTTATATAAATGAAAAATATCCTACTGGAACAGGTTTACCAGGTGGGTTTTATATTCGTTATCATAGTTATGCTCATATATATCCGTTGCTTACTTTGGCTCATTATGCAAAAAAATATAGAAAATAAACCGAGAGATGTCTCTCGGTTTATTTTGTTGGGTAGTAGGTCCCTTTTGAAAAGAATAAGGTTGTGATGTACCTTATTTTTCGGTTGATTGGCGCTTTTGACGTGCATCAGCGGCATTTGCACGTGCGTTTGCTTCTAAGTCATTGTGGTCAGCGAGTTCGCGAGAGAACTCAACATCAATGCCATCCGTTGCTTTGCTTTGTTTGAAATTCTTTTTGTTCATTCGACACAATCTCCTTGCGTTTATGCGACGTTGCAAAGTTAGTTTGACACAAATAGACTTTTTTATACAAAGAGGAATTGGAAAGCAAGGAGCCGAAATATACAGTATAAGTAATAGAAATGGGGGATAGGAATGGAGTTTTTAAATGGGAAAACAGCTGTTGTAACAGGAGCTGCACAGGGAATTGGAAAAGAGATTGCAAGGGTTTATGCAAAACTAGGGGCGAAAGTATTAATTAGCGATGTAAATGAAGAGAATCTACAAAAAACGACACGTGAGTTATCAGATGAAGGATATGAAGTGTGCTCATATCGATGTGATGTGAGTAATCAAAATGAAGCAAAGTCGTTAATTGAATATGCGGTTCAAAAATTTGGTACGTTACATATTTTGGTGAATAATGCTGGAATTACAAGAGACGCAATGTTACATAAAATGGAGAAGTCTGCCTGGGAACAAGTATTACAAGTGAATTTAACTGGAGTTTTTTATTGTATGCAACCCGCGCTTCTTTACATGAGACAACAAGGGTATGGACGCATTATTAATATATCTTCAATTAGTAGAGAAGGAAACATAGGTCAAGCAAATTATGCGGCTACAAAGGCAGGAGTTGTAGGATTAACGAAAACAGCAGCGAAAGAAGTTGGAAGTTTCGGTATTACTTGTAATGCGATTTGTCCGGGGTTTATGGATACAGATATGACCAAAACGATACCAGATAAAGTGAAAGAAAAGATGGTTGGCGCTATTCCAGTTGGTAGAATTGGAACGCCAGAAGATATTGCGAACGCAGCAGCCTTTTTAGCATCAGAATACGCATCTTATATTACAGGTGAAGTATTAAATGTGAGCGGAGGACTGCAAGTTTAAAGGAATACATAATGAAAAGAACCTGACCAGGTAGGTCAGGTTCTTTCTCATTAATTTAAGTTAAGCCAAACGCTCTTTACTTCTGTATAGTTATTTAATGCGTAAGATCCCATTTCACGGCCAAGACCAGATTGTTTAAATCCTCCAAATGGAGATGCTGCATCAAAGACGTTATAACAGTTTACCCATACTGTACCTGCACGTACTTTACTTGCAACATAGTGTGCTGTTTTAACATTTTCTGTCCACACACCAGCCGCTAAGCCGAATTGTGATTTATTTGCACGTTCAATTACTTCGTCAATATCGTTAAACGGTATTGCAGAAATAACTGGACCGAAAATTTCTTCTTTTGCGATCGTCATTTCATCATTTACGTCAGCGAATACTGTAGGAGAAACGAAGTAGCCTTGATCGAATGGATTACTTCCTCCGCAAAGTACTTCAGCGCCTTCTTCAATCCCTTTTTCAATGTAGCCCATTACACGTTTTTGTTGTTCTTCGGAAACGAGAGGGCCAATTGTTGTTTCAGGGTTAAGACCGACACCTTGATTTAGTTTTTTAGAATAGAGGACGAGATCAGCCATGACATTATCATACATTTTCTTCGGAACAAATAAGCGTGATCCAGCAGAGCATACTTGTCCTTGGTTAAACATAACACCAGAAAGTGCACCAGGAATCGCGCGAGATAAATCAGCATCTGGCAATATGATATTTGGTGATTTACCGCCTAATTCAAGTGTAACGCGTTTTAATGTTTCGGATGCTTGTCGCATAATTTGTTTACCGACAGGAGTAGAACCGGTAAATGCAATTTTGTCAACGAGTGGATGATTAACGAGAGCTTGTCCAGCCGATTCACCGAATCCAGGTACGATATTAATAACACCTTTCGGGAATCCAGCTTCTTCAATTAATTCAGCTAAGTATAGAGCAGATAGTGGAGTTTGTTCTGCAGGTTTTAAAACGATTGTACATCCTGTAGCAAGCGCTGCTCCCATTTTCCACATTGCCATAAGAAGCGGGAAGTTCCAAGGGATAATTTGACCAACGACACCAACAGCTTCATGGCGTGTATAGTTAAAGTAATCACCGGAAACAGGAATTGTTTGACCAACGATTTTCGTAGCCCAACCAGCGTAATAGCGCATATGCTCAATTGCAAGTGGTATGTCTGCTGCCATTGTTTCACGGATTGGCTTTCCGTTATCTAATGTTTCGAGCTGTGCAAGCTCTTCTTTATGTTCATCCATTAAATCAGCTAACTTGTACATGAGACGGCTTCGCTCAGCAGTGCTCATACGAGACCAAGGACCTTCGTCAAAAGCCATACGAGCTGCGACTACAGCTTTATGAATATCTTCGCGACCAGCTTCAGAAACGACGGCAAGTGTTTCACCAGTTGCTGGGTTAGGTGTTTTAAATGTTTTTCCGGAAGCGCTTTCAATGAAAGATCCATTCACATATAACTTTTTTGTACCTTGAAGAAACTTTTCTACCTTTTCATGAAGATTTACAGCTAGTTGACTCATTGTATAACCCCCTTGAAAATATAATGTAAACGCAGTACGAGACGGCGTTTATTCCGAAATCAAGGATGTGGAAACTAGATGGAAAGCCTCTAATTAAAATCATAATTAAGAAATACTGAAAATTCAAATTTCATTTGTGTTACAATTGTAAAAAATATGTAATGTAAGAGAAGCTTCTATATGATTATAAAAAATCCTGCTTGTTTTTGCTTTCTAGTAGGAAAAACTAGAAGAACAATGGTACAATAATACATCGTGAGAGGAGGGGGAAAAATGAAAGATTATCATGATGATCCACGCTTTCGAATAGCCCATAGAGAAGCGTTAATTGGTCTTGGACTTGCTATTATTAATTTTATAATATGGTACGGATTTGCTTATGGGCTTGGTAGTAAAAATCCGAATGAATATACATATGTATTAGGTTTTCCCGCATGGTTTTTTTATAGCTGTATCGTTGGATTTATCGTTATGGTTATTTTACTTAGTTTAGTTGTTCGTTTTGTATTTCAAGATATTTCACTCGATGAGGAAGAAAAAAGTGAGGAATAATAGATGAATTGGTATGTAATCATTCCAATGATAATTTCGTTTATCGTTGTATTTTTAATTGGTGTATATGCTTCAAAACGTGTGCAAGCAACTGCTCATAATAAATTTTTACAAGAATATTTTCTTGGTGGGCGTGAGCTAGGCGGTTTATTATTAGCGATGACAATGATTGCTACGTACGGTAGTGCAAGTAGCTTTATTGGTGGCCCTGGTATTGCTTACAATATGGGGCTTGGATGGGTACTGTTATCTGCGATTCAAGTTGTAACAGGCTATATCGTTTTAACGGTTATCGGTAAAAAGTTTGCAATTATCGCTAGGAAGATGGAAGCAATTACTCTTATCGATTATTTAAAAGGGAGATACAATAATAAAGCAGTTGTTATACTTTCTGCGTTATGTATTATTATCTTTTTATTTTCAGCGACAGTAGCCCAGTGGGTCGGCGGGGGACGATTAATCGAGTCACTAACGGGTCTATCGTATACAACAGCACTATTTTTATTTACTTTTTCTGTACTTGTGTACGTATTAATTGGTGGATTTCGTGCAGTTGCTCTATCAGATACATTATTAGGAATCATTATGTTAGTTGGAACGACAATCATTTTAATTGCTACTGTCATTGCTGGTGGTGGAATTGAAAAGATTATGCAGGAACTTGTTCAAATTAATCCAAAGTTAATTACACCATTCGGAGCAGATGGCAGTTTAACGAAATCATATGTTACATCATTTTGGATTTTAATTGGAATTGGCGTTGTCGGCTTACCGCAAATTAGCGTGCGTGCCATGTCTTATAAAAATTCAAAAGCGATGCATCAAGCTTTAATAATTGGAACCGTTGTCGTTGGCACAATTATGATCGGTATGCATTTAACTGGTGTATTTGCAAGAGTAGTACTTCCAGGTATAACGGTACCAGATAAAGTAATGCCGCTACTTGCGATGGAAGTGTTACCTCCTTGGTTAGCTGGAGTTTTCTTAGCTGCACCGATGGCAGCGATTATGTCTACAGTAAACTCTTTATTATTACTTGTAAGCTCGTCAATTATTAAAGATATATACGTAAATTACATAAATAAAGATGCAGCAGACAGTACGATAAAAAAAGGAAGTTTATGGATTACTGGTATTGTAGGACTACTCGTTTATGCAGCGGCGATTAAACCCCCAGATTTTTTAATATGGCTAAATTTATTTTCTTTCGGTGGATTAGAAGCAGCATTCATTTGGCCAATCGTATTAGGGTTATATTGGAGGAAAGGAAATGCTACAGGAGCGCTTGCGTCTATTTTAGTTGGGGTAGGCTCATATATGTGTATTCATCTTTTCTATCCAAATCCGTTCGGTATACATACAGTTGTCTTCCCAATTTGTTTTGCGTTTATCGCTTATGTTATTGGAAGTATGAGTGCTGTAAAAAAAACAGTATAGGTTAGCTGAAAAAACGTAGTCCTTAGAAGACTGCGTTTTTTCATATGAATTTGTTCTTTTTTTATTCTGTATATCCACGGTTATTCATAAATTAATAACAACTGAGGGGATGGAGTTGAGGTCGATGAAAAAAGTGTTATTTTTAGGAGACCCAGGAATTGATGACTCTTTAGCAATTATGTATGGATTGTTGCATCCTGATATTGATATTGTTGGTGTAGTAACGGGATATGGAAATGTAACACAAGAAAAGGCGACAAGTAATGCCGCATATTTATTGCAAATGGCAGGACGGGAAGATATACCTGTTATTAATGGTGCGAAAATTCCTTTATCCGGAGATATTACGACGTATTATCCAGAAATTCATGGGACAGACGGTTTAGGGCCAATTAAACCTCCAAAAACTTTTTCACCAAATATAAAGCCTTTTTGTACATTTTTTGATCTTCTTGAAAAATATAAAGGAGAATTAATAATAGTCGATGCTGGTAGATCAACAACATTAGCGACAGCATTTATTTTAGAAAAGCCGATGATGAAGTATGTGAAAGAATATTATATAATGGGCGGTGCTTTCTTAATGCCTGGCAATGTAACACCAGTCGCAGAGGCGAATTTTCATGGTGATCCCATTGCGTCACAATTAGTTATGCAAAATGCCAAAAATGTGACATTAGTGCCACTTAACGTTACATCTGAAGCAATTATTACACCGGAAATGGTAAAATATATTACGAAACACTCTAAAACGAGTTTTAATAAGTTAATCGAGCCGATATTTACGTATTATTATAAAGCATATAAAAAGTTAAACCCGAAAATAACAGGTAGTCCAGTACATGACGTCGTTACAATGATGGTTGCGGCAAATCCATCCATTTTAGATTATGTATATCGTCGTGTCGATGTAGATACAGTTGGAATTGCAAAAGGAGAGAGTATTGCTGATTTTCGGCCTCAACCTGATGCAAAAGCATTAAAAAATTGGGTGCGAATTGGTTGGTCGTTACATTATAAAAAGTTTCTTGAGGATTTTGTGAAATTTATGACGTAGACATAATAGGAGCATACAAGTTAAAATAATGGAGATGGTTATTTAAATGACCATCTCCATTATTTTGTTTTTAAATGATAAATAGAGAAGAGTTACACAATAGGAGAGGAATTTTACTTGAAAAAAACTATAGTATGCGCAGTAATTGTGGGTATTTTTGTTTTGCTAATATCGGGTAACTTTTTAGTGAAAAAAGTGTGGAGTTCAAATAATGATGATGCACAGTATATTGCATCTTTTATTGAAGAACATAAAGATGAAAAAAATAGTGCGCTTCTAGTAAAGAGAAATGATAAAGTTGTTTATTCTGTAAACCCAAATGTTGTATTGCCAGTTGCTAGTACGATGAAATTAATTGTGGCGCTTGAATATACGAAACAAGTTACTGAAGGGAAAATTGATTCTTCTAGTTTCGTGTCGATTAATGATGTGAATCGCTATTATGTGCCGAATACAGATGGTGGTGCACAAGATAGATGGCAAAAGTATTTGGAGAAGACGGGCAAGATAACTGAAGGAGCGGTTTCTTTAGAAGAAGTGGCAAAAGGAATGGTTAAGTTTAGTTCGAATGCAAATGCTGAATACTTAATGGAATTGTTAGGATTAGATAACATCAATCGAAATTTACAAAGTTTATCACTTCCTGCACATCAACCACTATTTCCAATCGTTTCATCTTTGTATATCCCGGGATATTTGCATAAAGAATTACATGTTCCAAAATATAAAATAGAGAAAAAGTTAAAAGAAATGTCTCAAGAGCAATATCGTGAATATGCGATGATTATTCATGAACGCTTAAAGAAGAAGGGACCATTATTACAGAAGGAAATTCCGCTTTATTTAGAGGAACGTTACGACAAAATTTGGTCAGATAGATTACCAGCAGCTTCTGCAAATGATTATATGGTATTACTTCAAAAGGCAAACCATAAAGGTGGCTTGACAGAGGCTGAAGAAAAAGTGTGGGCAAATATCGTTGAAACAGACATGAGTGCCAAGAAATACCGTAAAACATTCAGACATGCGGGGCAAAAGAATGGTTACACACCATGGACGGTTACAAAAGCAGTTTACGCTATGGATAAACGTGGAAACTGTACGGAGATTGTGTTTTTGGCGAATAATTTAAATGAAGACGATAGTGCAGAAATACGGAAACATTTAGCAAACTTACATTTCCAAGTGTTGCAAAGTGATAAGTATGATGCGACTTTTATTAAATAAACTCGGTGCAGAGAGCACCGAGTTTATTTTTATGTACAAGCACTTTTTTTCTATCTCTGGGTATGATGGGTAGTAATACTTAGGTGAGGGGGGAAAAGGTGATGAAACAAAGTAAAGAAGAGTTTATAAAGAGTGAAGGCGCTGATTTCCCTGGGAAAACATATGTGGATTGTGTATTACAACATGTATTTCATTTTCAAAGAAATTACTTATTGAAAGATATGTTTCAAGTGCATAAAGCACATATTACGATGCTGACGGAAGAAAATTTAATGAAAAAGGAAGAAGCTAAAGTTATATTACACGCATTAAAAAAGGTAGAGGGAATTCCAGAAGAGCAATTGCTCTATACAGAGCAGCATGAAGATCTCTTTTTTTTAGTCGAACATTTAATTTCTCAAGAAGCGAAATGCGATTTTGTAAGTAATATGCATATTGGTAGAAGTAGAAATGATATGGGTGTAACGATGTATCGCATGAGTTTAAGGCGGTATATATTACGATTAATGGAACGTTATTTGCTATTGCAAGAAAGTGTACTGCAACTTGCTGATGATCATAAGGAAACGATCATGCCAGCTTATACACATACACAACCGGCACAGCCAACAACATTTGGTCATTATACGTTAGCAATTTATGATACGATGCAAAGAGATTTAGAACGAATGAAAAAAACGTACCAGCTTTTAAATCAGTCTCCAATGGGGGCAGCTGCACTCTCTACAACAAGTTTCCCGATTAAACGAGAACGAGTTGCTCATCTACTTGGATTTACAAATGTAATTGAGAACTCATATGATGCTGTTGCTGGAGCGGATTATTTATTAGAAGTTAGCTCGCTACTTATGGTAATGATGACGAATACGAGTAGATGGATTCATGACTTTTTGTTGTTAGCAACGAAAGAATATGACGGTATTACTGTTGCAAAGCCATATGTACAAATCAGTAGTATTATGCCGCAAAAACGAAATCCGGTTTCAATTGAACACGCTCGTGCAATTACGAGTAGTGCTTTAGGAGAAGCATTTACAGTATTTCAAATGATTCATAATACACCATTTGGTGATATTGTCGATACGGAAGATGACTTGCAGCCATATTTATATAAAGGGATTGAAAAGGCGATTCGTGTTTTTTGTATGATGAATGCAGTGATCCTAACGATGAAAGTAGAAGAAGAAACGTTAAAAAGTCGTTCCTATAAACATGCAATAACGATAACGGATTTCGCTGATGTTTTAACGAAAAATTATGAAATTCCATTTCGGCATGCTCATCATGCAGCAAGTGCTATTGCAAATATGTCATTGGAGCAGAAAAAAGAACTACATGAATTACACTTCAAAGATGTAAATATGTATTTGCAAGAACATTTTAAAATAAATTTATTAGAAAAAGAGTGGAAAGAAATTATATCGCCAGAAGCTTTTATTCAAAAAAGAAATGTATACGGTGGACCGAGTAAAAAAGAAATGAAGCGTATGATTAAAAATCGAAAAGAGTCCTTTCGAAAAGAAGAAGATGTATTTGAAAAGGAAAAACAGAGGATTTTACAAGCTGAAAAGGCCTTGAATACATTAGCTTTGAATATTATTGAATCGTAAAAGAGGGATTTAATGAATTAATCGCCAATACTTAATTAAAATATAAATAGAGAGAAGAGATTGTCGATGATTCAATTACATGTATATGAAGAGATTTTTCATTTTAAAGAAGATGTTACACCATTTCTAGAAAAGAATGAGCAGGAAAACAATCTCATATTAGGTGTATTACAAATGGTTCAAGAACCGATATTTATGGGGATAGCGAAACAAGGAGAAGACATTGCGGTTGTATTTCTGCAAACAGAAGAGAAGAAACAAATCATTGTTGCAACTTCTGAAATTTCGGGAGTAGCTATTGAGGAACTTGCAAAAGAGTTAACGAAAGTATATCCGGATATTCCTGGATTGATCGGTAATAAGAAAATTGTACAGAAATTAGCGGAAGAGATTGCGGTATTAGAAAATAAGAAAATGAATGTTGCAATGGAGCAAGGTGTGTATGAGTTGAACAGAGTAAAGAAGAAGTGTAATGCGAATGGACTTTTTCGAGCGGTAAATAATGATGAATTACCATTAATAGAACAGTGGATATATCAATTTTGTGAAGATGTAAAGCTTCCTACTACGAAAGAAGAAGCAAAACAAACTGCATATACATTAATAACTACAAATCGACTGTTTGGTTTGGAAGTGGATGGGAAACTCGTTTCTGTAGCTGCAAAAACGAGACCAACTAAAAATAATATAACAGTTAATTTTGTATATACGCCGAAAGAAGCAAGGAAAAAGGGATACGCATCTAAGTGTGTAGCGGCACTTAGTCAACGTATGTTAGATGAAGGGTACAAGACGACTACGTTATATACTGATTTAGCGAATCCGACATCGAATAAAATTTATCAAGAAATTGGTTATGAGCAAATTGCGGAGTCTGTGCTTATATTTTTAGAGAAGTAGAACAAAAAGGCGTGCTATTTTAGCACGCCTTTTTGTTATTCATCGATTCTAATAACCTCGCCTTGAGGGAAGTCCTTAGTTTCTAGTAAGTTACGAATAGCTTTCGCAACATATTCAGGTGATAATAGTTTTCCTTCTTCTTTTAATGCAATGAAGCGGTCCAAATTTATGAAATCTTCTTTATTTGTTTCGCGAATTTGTGATTGCATATTTGTATCAACAACGCCAGGTGCAAAAGCGACGATTTTTACTGGATATTCTTTTTCCACTTCTTCAGTTGCTACGCACTGTGTAAACATATTTACACCAGCTTTCGTTGTACAATAAGCGCCCCAGCCAAAGTAAGGATTTTTTCCTGCGCCAGATGAAATGTTAATAACGCGTTTATCTGCTTTCCAGTCTTTCGTATGTTTCATAAACGTAGATGTAAGAATCATAGGTGCAAGTAAATTAATGTGAACGTTCGTAATGAATTGTTCGCTTTCTGCTTTTTCAATTGGTTTCATAGGTGCAACTGTACCCGCATTATTAATTAAATGAATAGAGGATACATTGTCTTTTTTAATAGATGAAATGATCTCTTTAAAGTTAGTTTCTAAGTTATGTACATCTTGAAGATCTAGGGAATGAAAAATGCAATTGCTGTTATATTGCTCTGCAAGTTTTGTAAGCTCTTTATTTTCTCTTCTAGAAATAGAGATGACAGTTGTATTTTTTTCTAATAATTGCGTAGCGATTGCCTCACCTAAACCTTGTGAAGTTCCTGTTATGATAACGTAGCGCATAGTTTTATAAACCCCTCTCATATGTGCGGAATTTTGTTGGACAACGTACATTGTATAGTTTGTCTACATTTTATAGTATAGAGCACTTTTTACTATAATTGAAATGAGATGATTGTGTGCCTTTTATAAATAGGTTTACGACAACAGTACCTGGTGCCGTCACGTTTACTGGGAATACGCTGGGACTTAGCCCTACATCACCTGCACCAGGTAATATTTTTGGTACACTTGCTGTGTTTACGACAGTAAATACAGCATTGCAAGTACCAGGGTTCCCAGCAGGGACAACAGATGAATGGCAATTGAATTCTTCAAGTGCAATTTTAAATCTTCCAGCGGGAAGCAGTGTATTATATGCAGAATTAGTTTGGGCTGGTACTTTCCGGACTGATACGGAAGATGTGTTACCATTTTTAAATGATAACATTACATTTACAACGCCAGCAGGGACGTTTTCTGTTACGCCAGATCCTGCTACCGCGCAGCAAGGTTCAGTAGGAAATCAGTTTTATTATGCTCGCTCTGCCAATGTAACAAATCTTGTTAGTGCAGGTGGAGCAGGCACATATACAACGGGTGCTGTGCCAGCTGCAAGAACTTCAGCCGACCCAACAATCAGTCGTTCAGCTGGATGGACGCTTGAGGTTGTGTATCAAAATGCAAGTTTACCACTTCGAAATTTGTCAGTATATGCAGGTCAAGAAATTATCGATGCTTCATCCCCGCCAGTTGATGCTACAATTTCAGGTTTTGCTACGCCGGCAACAGGAGCTGTTACAGGAAGAGTGCTCGTAACTGCTCAAGAAGGTGATTCTAACATTGTTGGAGATCAACTTCGCTTTGGGCCGAATGCAAATGCTACAGTTGCATTATTCGGACCGAGAAATCCTGCGAATAATTTCTTTCAGTCACAAATTTGTAATGATAGTGGAAATTTAGATACGAGCGGCACGTTTGGAGATTTGAATCAGCCGTTAGGGGTAGCTTTGGCCGTCCGAAGACAAGGGTGGGATATTACGAATGTAGATGCCTCCTCATCTTTAGTAAACAGTCAAACATCAGCAACGGTTCGATTTGTTACAAATGGAGATGGATACGCAGCAGCTGGTTTTGGTGTTCAAATTGATGCAACAGGTCCAATTATTAATCCTGTTAAATCAGTTAATAGAACAGTCGCAGGGGTAGGGGATACCCTCACTTATACGATTACGGTCCCAAATACAGGAACAGGAAGTGCAGAAAACGTTGTATTACGTGATAGTATTCCGAACGGAACGACGTTTGTTGCAGGTAGTGTTACGGTAGGGGGAGTAACACAGCCGAATGCAAACCCTTCTAATGGAATTAATTTAGGTACAATCCCAAATAACACGCAAAGAATTGTTACATTTCAAGTTCGAATAATATCATTCCCGAATCCCAATCCTATTTTAAATCGTGCAATGGTGTCATATCAATTTCGTCCTTTCGTTGGTAGTCCTCCTATTACAAGTACGTCTTCTTCAAACACAGTACAAACGACAGTGAATCAAGCAACGATAAGTATGCAGAAATCTGTAGATTTACAGACGGCAACGCTTAATGATGTATTAACGTACACAGTTAATGTCACAAATAATGGAAATGTCACTGCGAGCAATGTTATTTTTGTTGATAGTATCCCTGCTGGAACAACATTTGTCGCAAATAGCGTTACGGTAAATGGAGTAGCGCGTCCAGGAGCGAATCCAGCAAGTAGTATTAATCTAG
Source organism: Bacillus sp. EB V-12 (assembly GCF_056158125.1). Taxonomy (NCBI): domain Bacteria; kingdom Bacillati; phylum Bacillota; class Bacilli; order Caryophanales; family Bacillaceae; genus Bacillus; species Bacillus sp. EB V-12. The sequence continues at coordinate 1,084,961 of NZ_JBUXJL010000001.1, forward strand.
GAAGTATTAATGCTTCGCAAACGACTGTAGTGCGCTTTCAAGTTCGAGTAACATCGAACCCTCTTGTCAATCCAATTCCAAACCGTGCAAGTGCAACATTTACCTTTACTCCAGTGCCTGGTCAACAACCAGTTTCAGGGCAAGCGACAAGTAATACTGTAGTTACGACAATTAATATAGCTGATATAACAACGAGAAAAACAGTGGATAAAGCTTTTGCAACGGTTAACGATGTTCTTACGTACACGGTAACAATTCAAAATACAGGAAATGTACTTGCAACGAACGTTATTTTTCAAGATCCAATACCAATTGGAACGACATTTATAGCAAATAGTGTGACTGTGGATGGGGTTTCACAACCTGGGGTAAATCCAGCGACTGGGTTTACAGTAGCAAATATATCTCCCGGCGGAAGTAGGACAGTGACTTTTCAAGTACGAGTGACATCAACGCCATCAGGAGGCACAATTGCGAATCGCGGAAATGTAACTGCTAATTTCGTCGTTATTCCAAATCAGCCACCAATAACGATTAATAGACAAACGAATACAGTTGTGACACAAGTTAATACAGGCGGTTTAAATGTAATAAAAGAAGTGAATACAACGCAAGCGGCAGTAGGAGACACTTTAACATACACAATTGCCGTTCAAAATACAGGAAACGTTCCGTTAACAAATGTATTTTTCCAAGACGCTATTTCTTCCGCTGTTTCATTTGTTGCAAATTCTGTAACAATTAATGGAGTACAGCAAAGTGGACTAAATCCGAATACAGGATTCTCTCTTCCGAATATTCCTGCGGCTCAAACGGTTGTAGTCACATTTGACGTAGTAATTGTACAGAATCCAGAAAATGAAGATATTTTAAATCAAGCAAATGTAACAGCAAGCTTTCAAGTGAATCCGAATGAACCACCAGTAACAATCAATGTACCGAGTAATGTTGTGAATACGACAGTACAATCAGGAAACTTTGAAGTTGTGAAAGCAGTCAATACGGATGTTGCAACAGTAGGGGATATTTTAGTATATACAATAGAAGTCATAAATGCAGGTAGTGTACCAGCTACGAATGTATTTTTCCAAGATTCAATTCCCCAAGGGACATTATTTATTGAAAATAGTGTAGTTGTGAATGGTGTTTTACAAGAAGGGGCAGATCCAGAACTTGGATTCCCATTAAATAATTTGCCTACTGGCGCCAGTGTTATTGTTACATTTGAAGTATTAATTGATGAAATTCCCCAAGGAAATAATGTTGTAAATAATGCGAATGTAACTGGAGATTTCCTTGTAAATCCAACAGAGCCGCCGATTACTGTAACAGTACCAAGTAATACTGTTATGACGATCGTGAATTCTTCAGGGTTAAATGTAATGAAAAGTGTAAGTACTACTGAATCCGGTGTAGGAGATACGTTAACGTATACAGTTCGTATACAAAATAGTGGAACGGTGACAGCGACAAATGTATCATTCCTTGATCCGATTCCAGTTGGAACCACTTTTGTAGCGAATAGTGTAACAATAAACGGGACACCTCAACCAGGTTTAAACCCGACAACTGGATTTCCACTTGCTAATATTCCAGTAGGAGGAATGGTGACGGTCACTTTTCAAGTGACAATCACGAGTGTACCACCAAATAGAGTTCTTCCGAATAATGCGAATGTCACTGCTGATTTCCAAGTAAGTCCTCTCCAGCCACCAATTACAATTGTAACGATTAGTAATATTGTTGTGACGCGAGTGAATGTAGGATCACTTAATGTAATGAAGAGTGTAAATACACTACAAGTCGGTGTAGGAGATACGTTAACGTATACGATTCTTATTCAAAATACAGGAACTGTTCCTGCAACGAATATTGTTTTTCAAGATCCAATTCCGTCTGGTACTGCCTTTGTAGCAAATAGTGTGATGATAAATGGAGTCGTACAGCAAGGCGCGGATCCTATGCTAGGTTTCCCGGTACCAAATATTCCGGTCGGGCAAACGGCTACGATTACGTTTCAAGTTACAGTGACGAGTGTTCCGAGCGGTGGAAATATAAGAAACCAATCGAACGTTACTGCAAGTTTTCTTATAAATCCAGCAAACCCTCCAATAACGACTGTTACAAATAGTAATTTTGTAGTGACGCAAGTAAACACAGCACAGTTAAATATACAAAAATCTTCATCTGTACAACAAGCAGCACTTGGAGAAACTTACACGTATTCTGTTGTTATTCGAAATAACGGTACAGTAACAGCAACGAATGTCTCTTTCCTTGATCCAATTGCTTTAGAAACAACTTTTGTAGCAAATAGTGTAACGATAAATGGAACGCCACAACCTGGATTTGACCCAAATGTTGGTTTCCCGCTTCCTAATATTGCAGCTGGAACATCATTGACAGTAACGTTCCAAGTTACGGTAGTTGCACCGTCTACACGTGGAGCAGTATTAAATACAGCATCTGCTACAGCCACTTTCTTATTAAATCCTTTACAGCCACCTGTAACAACAACGAATTCAAGTAATACAACGGTAGTTACAATACCGTTACCTCCTCCTGGTGAAGTAACTGCAACAAAAACAGTTGATGTTGCAACTGGGGCCGTTGGGGATGTATTAACGTATACTGTGCTCATTTCAAACGTAGGAATTATCCCTGTTACAGATGTGTTCTTCCAAGATGTCATACCAGAAGGAACGACGTTTGTTGACAATAGTGTAACGATAGGTGGAGTGCAGCAACTTGGTTTAAATCCAGAAATAGGATTTACAGTTACGCCATTATTAATCGCTGGTGGAAGTATTGAGGTCACATTCCAAGTGACGATTACAGAAATTCCAGATAATGAAGTCATATTAAATGATGCAGATGTTACATTTACTTCACAACCAAATCCGCAGGAACCACCGATTACGGAAACGATATTAACAAATTTAGTCGTTACGACAATTAATATAGCGTTTATTTTTCCATTGAAACTAGTAGATAAAGAAGTAGCGACGGTAGGAGAAATATTAACGTATGATGTATTGATTTTTAATTTCGGAACAGTGCCAGCGACGAATGTTCAATTTATCGATACTACTTCCGCGGGTGTAGCATTTGTACCAGGAAGTGTGAGCATAAACGGGGTACCAGCACCAGGATTAGATCCTTTCATTGGTTTTACAGTTCCAGATATACCTGTCGATGATTTTGTACTTGTCACATATCAGGAAGTGGTTACAAGCATACCAGAAGGTGGAACGATTGTTAATTTTGTAGACGTTACAGCTACATTTGCTGTAAGTGAAACAGAACCGCCTATTACGGAAACAACGACAAGTAATACGACATTAACAGAAATCAATGAGCCTGGTTTGAATGTTTTAAAATCAGTGAGTCAGCCGGTTGTTGCAGTAGGCGATACAATCACATATACAACAGTAGTTCAAAATACAGGAACAGTGCCAGCAACGAATGTTCAATATAGTGATGTATTACCTTCCTCTATAGCATTCGTGCCGAACAGTGTAACGATAGATGGTGTGTTACAACCTGGATTCAATCCGAATAACGGATTCCCGCTTCCAGATATAAATCCAGGTGAAAGTGTAGAAGTCATCTTCCAAGTAACCGTTGTTAGTGCGCCATCAAACGGAACAATTGCCAATACGGCAAATGTAACTGGAAGTTTTGTATTAGTACCAGGAGAACCACCAGTTATAGTAACAGAGCCGAGCAATACAACACTTACAACTGTAAATAGAGGGCAATTTAATGTTATTAAACAAGTAAATAGGGTTGCTACTCTCGTTGGAGATATATTAACGTATACGGTTCAAATAACAAATACAGGAACAGTAACAGCTAATGCTGTTCAGTTTGTTGATACCATTTCAGCAGGAGCGTCATTTGTACCAAATAGTGTAACGATAAATGGAGCCCCGCAACCAAACTTAAATCCGATTACTGGATTTGGAGTTGGAGATATCCCAGTTGGTGAAACAGTTATAGTGACGTTTCAAGCGACAGTTACAAACATCCCGTCATCAGGAACAATTACGAACGTTGCAAATATAACAGGAAGCTTTACTTTAGTGCCAGGAGAACCACCAGTTGTAGTAACAGAGCCGAGTAATACGACGATAACTAGAGTGAATAGAGGACGATTCAGCGTTATAAAATCTGTAAATAAAGAAGCGACACGATTAGGAGATACGTTAACGTATAGTGTGCAAGTTACAAATACGGGAACGGTAACAGCAACGAATGTTCAGTTTATCGATGTTCCATCACCTAGTTTAGAATTCGTTCCTGGAAGTGTACAAATAAATGGGATTCCGCAAGTAGGTTTAGATCCATTTGTAGGCTTTGCATTGCCTAATCTTGCAGTAGGGGATAGTGTATTAATTACATTTGAAGTAAATGTAATCGCAGTTCCGCCTTCTAGTAGCATTATGAATACAGCAAGAGTAACGGGTGATTTCGAATTGATTCCAGGAGAACCTCCGTCTACAATTACAAATTCAAGTAATACGACGGTTACGCCGGTAAATAGAGGCAGCTTAGATATGCTAAAAGAAGTAGACCATTCAGTTGTTGGTGTAGGAGAAACGGTAACGTATACTGTTCGTATATTAAATACTGGTACTGCTGATGCAATGAATGTTCAATTTATCGATGTGCTATCTCAGGAAGCTGATTTCGTTCCAAATAGTGTAACGATAAATGGGGTTCCGCAACCGGGGGTAAATCCGCAGATTGGATTTACGATACCTGATATACCAGTTGGTGAGACGGCACTTGTAACATATGAAGCTACGATTACAAGTTTTCCGGATGGTGGTACAGTAGTGAACGTTGCTGGGGCGTTAGCAGAATATATTTTAGTACCAGGGGAGCCGCCAGTTACAGTGATGGATACAAGCAATACAGTTATAGTGACGGTAAATACTGCAATCTTATTTGTTGCAAAAGGAGCAAACTTTGAAGTAGCAATGATAGGGGATGTTGTCACTTACGGAATCGCTGTTATAAATGATAGTACAGTTCCTGTGACCAATATTGTGTTAACAGATATCATTGATCCGAATACGCTATTTATAAATGGTACGGTAACGGTAAATGATGTACCTCTTCCATTTGCTAATCCGAATACTGGTATTCCGTTAGGTGATTTTCAGCCAAATGATGCAGCAATTATTAATTTCCAAGTTGTAATAATAGGAGGGCAAGTAAATAATTTAGTTACAAATACTGCTACAGCGAATGGGCTTGCAACTGTAAATCCGAATGAGCCGCCAGTAGTAGTTGAAGGTGATAGTAATACAGTTGTTATCCCGTTTATTCCTCAAAATGTCTCAACGACAGTCGTAAAAACGGCAGATTTACAGGTAGCAACAATTGGAGATGTCATTACGTTTACGACAGTCATCACAAATACGGGTGATACTGTAATGCAAAATATTCGTTTTCAAGATATGTTAGATAGTAGTGTTCGATTTGTTCCTGGAAGTGTAACGGTTGATAATACGCCAGTGCCGAATGTAAGCCCGGCAGTAGGGTTTCTTATCGGAAGTTTAAATCCTGGTGAAGCAAGGACAGTTTCGTTCCAAGTAGCAGTACAGAGCGCGCCAAATGGTTCAGGAAATTATATAAATCAAGCGAGTATTCGTTTTGAACATCAAGTAGGCACAGTATTGCCACCTGTTACACAAATAGTAGAAAGTAACATAGTTGTCATTCCATTTGTTCCAACGATTGAACAAATTTGCGAAACGAATCTTAATTGCTTAGGGAAAATTCCTTTTCAATGTTCTCCGTGTGATCATTTGCAAATAAAGAAAAAATAAATGAAGAAAGAGCATCCTGTAAGAGAAGGATGCTCTTTCTTCATTAATCATGTAGATTCTTTTTCGGGCGAGGTGAAAAATTCGTCGATTTTGTCGGAAAGTAGTAATGGAATAGCTCCTTTTATAACAGAAATGTCCCAGTCCCACCATGCAAGATTCTGTAGTTTGTCAATTGTTTCTTGCGGGAAACGATATCGAATAAATTTTGCTGGATTACCAGCCACAATTGCATATGGAGGGACGTCTTTTGTAACAACACTTTTTGCACCAATAATGGCACCGTTACCAATTGTAACACCAGATAAAATGCAGGATTGATAACCAATCCATACATCATTGCCAACTACGATATCACCTTTTGAAGAAGGGTGACCAGTAATATGTGCTCCTTCATCAAAAAGTGCATTAAATGGATAAGTCGTTATCCAGTCTGCGCGATGTTCACCGCCAAGTATGAAAACGACTTCTTCTGCTAATGAACAAAACTTACCTATTTTCAATTTTGTTTCATCGTTCCAAGAAAAAATGGTTGGCCCTACTTTACTATAAGTATAATCACCAATATCATATTTATTATATTCAGGTTTTTGATTTAAATATAACATGGTTCTTCAGCCTCCTTTCTCAATTAAGTGATACGTATGGAATATTATATGCAAGATGTAGTAATGTGAACTGTATTAATAGGTGAAATGAACAAAAGGGAGTGGGATGTATGCGATACGAAATGGGTTTATATAATAAACCGTTTCAGTCAATTCAATCAGGGGAAAAAGTATATGAAGTACGCCTATACGATAAAAAACGTCAACTAATAAACAAAGACGATGAAATCGTATTTACGAATCTTAAGACAATAGAAATGATGACGGTAAAAGTAACGGAAATAAAGCGATACGAGAGCTTTAAAGCTATATATGAACAAATCGATAAAAAATTATTGGATTGTGAAAATGATAGTTTAGAGGAAATGTTAGAAAGTACATACAAAATATATACGAAAGAACAAGAAAAAGAGTGGGGAACAGTTGCGATTCGTATTGAGGTAATAAAATGATAAGAAATCGCGGAGCCGCTATCATTGTACAGGAAGGAAAAATCGCTCTTATAAAACGTATTCGAGAAGAGGAAAGATATTATGTTTTTCCTGGCGGAGGGATTGAGGAAGGTGAAACGCCTGAAGAGGCAACGAAAAGAGAGGTATACGAAGAATTAGGGGTACATATACAAGTGGAGCACCTTATTGCAAAGGTAAAATATAAAGGAAATGAATATTATTATGCTGCCTATATTACAGGCGGAGTGTTCGGAAGCGGAACAGCTGAGGAATTTCAGCTGGAAGGTAGGGGAAATTATATTCCGTTATGGCTACCGATAAACGAGTTGGAAAAAGTGAATATAAAACCTTATGAAGTGGTCAGAAATATATTTAATCATTATAAAATATAACGTCTGACAACATACAAAAAAAACCATTGACATAGTCTTCTGATTTAAGTATTGTATTCGAGTATGTTTATAATCAGGAGGTTTATATGAGCAATCAAACTACTACACATCATGTGAAAATGACAACAGCGGATCCATCTGGAATTGGTCTATTTGGATTAGCGATGGTAACACTTGTAGCATCATCTCAAAAGTTAGGCTTAACAGATGGCGTTTCACTTGTATTACCGTGGGCAATCTTTTTAGGAGGATTTGCACAAATCTTTGCTTGCATTCATGATGCAAAGCATAACAATACATTCGGTACAACAGCATTCGGTGCGTACGGTCTATTTTGGCTAGGTGTTGGAATGACTTGGTTAATTCAACTTGGAGTATTTGGCGAAAAATTAGCACAAGCTGCAGATTCAAAACAGCTTGGTGTAGCCTTTATCGGATATTTGATTTTCACAATCTTTATGACAATTGGTGCAATGGAAACACATAAAGTATTATTTATGATTTTCGTCCTTATTGATTTCTTATTTATCGGTCTTTCATTAAGTACTTTAGGTGTTATGCCGCATGCAATGCATAATTTAGCAGCATATTCTGAACTTCTTATTTCATTATTATCTTTCTACGGTTCAGCAGCAGCAGTGTTAAATACACACTTCGGAAAAGTTGTTTTACCAGTAGGAAAGCCTTTTGGTATTTTTAAAAAATAATAAAAAAGCACAGATGATTGTATAGTCATCTGTGCTTTTTTATTTATTCCGCTCTTTGTGGGTTGTCTGAAAAAGCCTGATTGGTGAGGACTCATTAAACTTTCACTTTATCCCGCTATTTGCCGGGCAGTAAGCCCCCCCGCCTCAAAATTCAGCGGAAACAAAGAAGTTAGGTGGGGGATGAATACCCTCACTGATTAAAGTTTCACCTTATTTGAAATAAGTAATGTGAAATGTAAATAAAAGTAGAAAAAATCAATTGAAATTGATTCTCATTATTAATATAATGAGAATGAGAATCATTTATTGTTAGAGGGGGATGCCAAAGTGGCAAAAATTTTAATAGCTTATGCAAGTATGTCAGGAAATACAGAGAGTATTGCTGATTTAATTAAAGTTAGTTTAGATGCTTTTGATCATGAAGTAGTATTGCAAGAAATGGAAGGCATGGACGCTGAAGAATTATTAGCTTATGATGGAATCATTTTAGGATCTTATACGTGGGGCGATGGTGAATTACCATTTGAAGCGGAAGATTTTCATGATGACTTAGAAAATATAGATTTAGCTGGGAAAAAGGTAGCGGTATTCGGATCGGGTGATACGGCGTATGAACTGTTTTGTGAAGCGGTAACGATATTTGAAGAACGTCTTGTGGAACGCGGTGCAGAGCTTGTACAAGAAGGGCTGAAAATTGAATTAGCTCCAGAAGATGAAGAGGATGTTGAAAAATGCAGTAATTTTGCAATTGCATTTGCTGAGAAGTTCTAAGAATGGGAGTGTCAACGTGGAGACAATGTTAAGTGCAACTGCTATTACAAAGTTAAGAGATGGAAAACTGTTGTTAGCTACTACATATAATGGCTTATTTGTTGAACAAGACGGAGAATGGAAACGAATTTTAAATGGTTTTCAAAAACGAATTAGGGATTTACATAGCGAAGATAATGTAGTTTATGGTGTAGGTGACGAAGGGATTTTTATTCGCAGTATGAATGGTGGAGAGAACTGGACAATTCAGCGTTTTCCAACAAAAGCAACGAGTTGGAATGTATGTAGCAATGTACAAGGAACTGTTGTTGCTCATGGAGAAAAAACGCTGTATCTTTCTAATAATTTCGGTTTGACATGGGAAACTATTCATCCGTTTCTTGAGTATGGCAGTGCGGCACCGTCTATTCGATCATTATTTTTATATAAACATTACTTATTTATTGGTACGAAAATACATGCTAAATATGGTGGTGTTTGGCTCTTTGATTTGAAGACACGTAAATTAAAGAGGATTAAAATTGCGATGAATCAAATGATCTCCGCGTTGACTTTACACAATTCTTATTTAGTAGCGGCAAGTGGATCATGCAAGGGAGTTAGCGGAAATATTTCTTATTGTAAAATAGATGAAAGTATTGCAAGTGAAAAAATATATTGGCATACATGTCAAAGTGAGCAGAAAGCAAGTAGTTATTTAGACTTAAGTGTAGATCAACATGTTTTATATACAACTTCAACGCAAAATAAGGCGGGGATTAGTAGTGTGTGCCGTGTGCTTCTTGAAGAAGGTATTGTTACAGTATGTGATTCAGTTAAAGGGCACGGATGGCGCATTGTTAATCAAAAAGATGGTTATGTAGTAGCCGGATCAGGTGAATTAAAAGCAATGCAGTGGGAACAAAAAATAATTTAAGAAAAAAACTTTACTTTTATTATATTGATATGATATAGTATATTTAAACCATTTTACTTTTAATAATATAGAGATTTAAATGAGCTGTAACTTCCGAGGAGGATAGCAATGTTAAATCTCCTCAGGGGTTGCAGTTTTTTAATATCTGGCTTATTATTGTAAGGTGGTTGAAAATGAATATGTACATATAGGTACATTGTAGGAGGATTTTTTTCATGCAAAACGGTAAAGTAAAATGGTTTAACTCAGAAAAAGGTTTCGGTTTCATCGAAGTTGAAGGCGGAGAAGACGTATTCGTTCATTTCTCAGCTATCCAAGGCGAAGGCTTCAAAACTTTAGAAGAAGGTCAAGAAGTTACTTTCGAAGTAGAACAAGGTAACCGTGGACCTCAAGCTACTAACGTAAACAAGAAGTAATTTTTGAAAAAAGAAGGGCTCGCCCTTCTTTTTTTTTGCATTTTTATAGATGTCCTCCTACTTACATATCATAACAAGACTGAATTTTCATTTATTTATTCGGAGTATTTTTGTATAAAGTACATGAATAAATAAATACTGAAAATAAAGTGTTTGTGTGAAAAGGAATTTAGAAAGAGGTAAATAAATTGAAAAACGCTACACATTTCATTGTGTTTGATATTGAAAGGAATTTCAGACCGTATAAATCAGAAGATCCATCAGAAATAGTTGATATCGGAGCTGTAAAAATAGAAATAGGTACAATGAAGATAATTGAAGAATTTTCGGAGTTAGTAAAACCAAGTGCACGATTAACTCGTCATACAACAAAATTAACCGGTATTACGAAAAAAGATTTAATGGGTGTAGAAAAATTCCCTCAAATTATAGAGAAATTTATTCAGTTCATCGGCGAAGGTTCTATATTTGTTTCATGGGGAAAAGAAGATTATCGCTTTCTATCTCATGATTGTACATTATATGGTGTTGAATGCCCAAGTATAGAAAAAGAAAATAGAATTGATTTGCAAAAATTTGTTTTCCAAGCATATGAGGAATTGTTTGAACATACGCCAAGTTTACAATTTGCGGTAGAACAGCTCGCTTTAACGTGGGAAGGAAAACAGCACCGTGCTTTAGCAGATGCTGAAAATACAGCAAATATACTTCTTAAAGTATATAGCGAGAGAGATATTAATAAGCGATACAAAAGACATGGTGAACTTGAACTTGTAAAAAACGGAAAACTAACAGAAAAAGCGAAAAAAAAGATGCGAAAATGGGTGTTTAAAGAACTAAAGAAAAATACAGAACGCCCTTTTGAATGGAGTACATTTGAAAGTGGTGACACGTGGGAAAGTATAACGGAAAGATATTATATAAGTGAAAATACAGTAGAACTCCTGAAAAAACATTTTCGTACAGCAGTGAGAAAAGCGGAACGGCAGATTAGGTATTTGGCTGAGATGGAGGAGAATACAGAGGTTAAATGAATTTCTCCTCCACCTCTAACTACATACATGTAGTAACAGCGTATTGATATTAAATAGGCATCAACTTGTTGTTGTGATTGTGCATTATAATTGCTTTGGGATTGTTAAGACGTAATAAGAGTTTTAAACCGTATTAATAAAATAAAAATATATATAAAGAAAAGAGTGTAGTTTAATGGAAACAATCTTTAACATTTTAACTGTTTTAGTTTTTGGGATAATATTTACCACACAATTAGCATTAACTACACTTTCTTTCATAGTAAAGAAGAATTGGAAAAAACTTAATATCTCTTTAAGTTGTAGTGTATTAAAGTTTAAAATAGAAGAGTAAGATTGAGTTTTGTACAAGGGAGGTGTGATAGTGGTAGACTTGGATATTAAAGATGTCACAGTAAAGATGCAATTAAACGGTGTCTTTTGGAATGAGGATCGGATTGCTGAAATGAAGGTGACTACAAAAGAAGAGCATTCTGTTATTCTTCGTCTAGTAGTTGATTTAGAAAGTAAAACTATTAGGGCGACGAGTGCGGAAATAGTGAATGGATTCTGCCCTCTGTGCAAACAGAAAAGGGACGAATGTAGTGAACTTAATGACTTGCAAAACAAAATGGAAATTTTAGAAGAAGCCTACGATTGGGTGAGAGAACATCCGGAATATCGTTTTCAATTATCTTTTTACGAGTACAATAAATTTGAGGTAGTAAAGTGAAATTTGCATCTTAACAACTTATAGAAGGACTTGGTCAACTAGAAATATTGAAGTAGATATTTCTAATGGAAATAAGCTTGTATAACAAGGAAGGGATGTATTTGATTCTGCAACAAATGTCATCTTGCATCAAAAAAATTTGAAAATAAACATGTTTTATTATAAAGCAGAAAAATCGATTCTTAGTAGAATCGGTTTTTAATATAAACAAAAGAGCGCTTATTAAAAGCGCCCAGTAACAACAGTTATATGGAAGTATTTATCCCGTAAAAGCCCGATTGGTGAGGGTTAATAATTAGTGGGGGATGAACAAAACCCCACTGATTAAAGTTTCACTTTATTCAATACCGCTCGGATCAAACGAATACTGCTGCTTATTCTCAATCCGCTCAATCACATCTTGCAGCTCATCTGGCTTCAGAAACTCAATAGGAGAGAAGCCTTTTTCAAATGTAAGTGTGTCTGCTTCAATCATAAGTACATATCGATCATTTACCTTCGCAATATGTATTTGATCCCCGAAATCAGCAAGCAGGGCCTTCACAGAGATATGATCTGCTTTTAGTTTTAATTCGACTTCAGGAGCATGCTCGACGATTTGAGCAGTTGCTTCCATTACTTCTTCGGTTGAAAATTGTTCCATAATTTCGCGTTTCGGACTGGCAGCCCATACTTCCATCGCTTGGTTGAATTGTTCGCGTTCTTCCGTACCTTCTTCAAATACATCTTCAATTTGGTCGTATACCATGTCCATTACTTGTGTTTTCATAATTTCAGGCATAGAGCGTTCGTATTCGACGAATTTTAAGAAGTCTTCAAAGTAGCGGGCATGTGATGCTTGGTGTATTTTTAGTTCGCCTACTTCAACCATACCTTCTTCAGGCATGTACGGATATTGGATAGATTTCATATTCTTTGTTGTGATGGCCATTTCAACGTTACGAATCAGTGTTGATTCATCAGAAATAGAAGCAACCTTTGGTTCAAAGTCGCATTTCATTACGAATACGAAGGGAGCATCAAAGTATTTGCGTAGTTTTGCCTGAGCAATTAAAAATACACCACCACGTACAGCGCTTGTGTCAAGATATGTATAAACGAGAGGTTCGCTCATATCTTTAAAGTTTTCTTTTGTTTCTGCAAAGCGAATACGATTAAAAAGGTTGTAATGAGGGTTTGAATCAAGTTCGTGCCCTTCTTCTACAATAAAGCGACCAATTTTTGTTGGGGCTTGTTCTGTTTTTGCATGACGTTCTACTTTTCGCTTCGATATTTTTAATAACTCACCATTCAAAAATTCTTTTAAGGAACTATCTTCATATTCTTCAGCGTCTAAAGTTTGAAAATGTTTGTAGCGTTTATCAACTGCTTCACCTTTTCCTTCTACTTGTACAACATAAAAGGAAAGATAATTTATTTCAAAATCCATATTTATCACCTTGTTTCATTTCATTAACTCTTATCAGTATAGAGATGGAAAAAACTTTCGTCAATTTATATAAGGAAGGGGAAGCCCCTTCCTTTATATAATCTTTATTTTCTCGATTAAAATCCGTCTTCTAATGCTGCGAATGGAATGTTTAGTCTGTTTTCTACTGTGCGTAAACGTTGGTTTAAGCGGTTTAGTCTACGTGTATGGCGCTCAACTGTATTTTCTAGTTGACGAACTCTTTGTTCAAGCTCATTTACGCGTCTTTCTAATTGACGATTTCCAGTGCCAGGAAAAGAGATTGGAAGTTGGAATTGTCTATTTTGGTCATATGGATTCGTGTGCTCTGCTTGATCTATATAAGATTGATATTGTGTTTGTAAGTCATACTGTGGTTGTTGGTACGCATATTGATTATATGGATCATATGGATTGTAGGGATACATAATAACATCCTCCATTTCTTTAAAATAGGTTGAATTCACCATAATGTATGTGCAAAAGCGGAGTGGTGGCACGGCAAATACCTATTTATGTTGACGGGATTTCTCTTTATCCCGCTATTTGCTGGGCAATAAGACCCCCATGTCAAAATTCAGCAGAAACAAAGAAGGTCGGGATGCCCGTAAAACCCCCACTGATTACAGTTTCACTTTATAAAAAATAGCTTGAGGGTTTTTGATTTGTATTTCTTTTGCTTAATGGTATATACTGGATAAAAGAGAGAGTTTACATAAAAGTTACAATTCTATCAAACTCAAACTTTTATGTAAATATGTATAGACATTTATAAAAGAAAAGAGTAATTTATATAGAGTGAAAAATAACTTGTAACATTTTATAAACATATTGTAAAATGATTGTAACAAAACATACATAAAAATGAAATAAATACATAATAGTGATGTTGGGGAAAGGGAGAGAGTATATTGTTCCGTAAAGTAAAGGGTATATTGGTTGGGGTGTTATGTGTAGCTATAATGAGTGGCTGTGGTGCAAAAGTAAGTGATGTTGCATTGGTAAGTGATATTGGTGGGCATACTGTAGAGGCTAAAGCAGAAGTGCAGGATACTATTAGTTTAGTTGATGGTCGAACTGGTACTGAAGTGAAAAAATTAGATTTATCTAGTTTAGGCTATTTTGAAGATGAAGCGAAATTTAAAAAGTCTGTAACAAAGGTTGTTGGTGAGGTTGGAAAAAGCGTCGACAAAAAAATGGTTCCTTCACGTATAGCACCTGATGGAAGTTGGCAAGAAGGAAAACCTTCTTATGAATTAATGGAAAAAGAATTAGTAGATAAATTGTTAAATGTTGGTATGTGGGATGCTACGTATCAGTTGCCGATTGTGGAGAAAAAACCAGTCGCAACATTAAGTGATGCGCAAGGAAATGGTACGGTAATTGGTAGATATGAAACGAACTTAGGTGGTTCAACAGGTGGCCGTATTGAGAATATTCGTTTGTCAGCAGCGAGCATAAATGGAGTTGTGTTAGCAAAAGGAGACCGTTTCTCTTTTAATTCATTAATCGGTGATACAACACCAGATAAAGGATATCAATTAGGGAAAGAAATAGTAGATGGTAAATTAGTAGATGGATATGGCGGTGGTGTTTGTCAAACATCTTCAACTTTATACAATGCAGCAGATCAAGCTGGCCTGAAAATGGTGGAGAGAACTACACATTCTAAAACGGTAGGTTATGTTCCACAAGGAAGAGATGCTACAATTGCATATCCATATTTAGATTTAGTATTTGAAAATACGAATGATGCACCTGTGAAGCTTTATATGGGCATTCAGGGTGGAAAGCTAGTTGCTGAAGTACATAAAATGAGATAAGAGTTAAAATGCCACCTTTTCTAAAAGTTAGAAAAGGTGGCATTTTTATTATGAAAATAAAAATGCATGTGAATTCTGACTTTTCTTATTTACATAGGATGATTTTAGTTGTATCCTTCATAGTAACGGTTATATGTAATGGGAAAATATAGGGATAAGGAGATGAAGTTATTCATGGTAAAAATTCATCCGAAAACACGTATTGGTCATGTTGAATTTAAAGTGAAAGATTTAGAGCGTCAAATTGCTTTTTATGAGAATGTTGTAGGATTAGAGGTAATTAAGCAAGAGGGGAATAAAGCATATTTATCTGGAAAAGGTGGAAAGAACGCGTTACTTGTTCTTGAAAGGTTAGAGGACGGGGTACTGCAAGAACCGCGTACGACTGGTATATATCATGTAGCCTTTTTAGTTCCGACTCGTGAAGCTTTTGCTTCTGCGCTATTTGGGGTTCTTCGTAATAAAAATGTAATTGACAGCCCGGATGAGCAAGAAGGGCGTTATACATATTCAAATGAAATTTTACCAATTTCAAGGTTTAATAGTGCAAGTGATCATACATATAGCGAAGCTTTTTATTTGCAAGATTTAGAGGGGAATGGTATTGAAATTTATGCAGACCGTCCGCGTGATCAATGGGGAGAAGGGCCAGGAGGAAGTACACCACTTGATTTAAAAGAATTGGCAACACTTGTTGATTATGAGTTTGATGGTTTGCCTGCTAATACTGTCGTTGGGCACGTACATTTACGAATAGCTGATGTAGAGAAATCACATGAATTTTATGTGGAAACAGTAGGTTTTGAAGTACAACAGCGTGAAGAGGATTGCTTATTTATTTCAGCAGGGGGATATCATCACCATATTGGTGCAAATACGTGGAACGGAGTAAACAATCCACACCCACCAGTACATGCAACTGGGCTAAAGGTGTATACGATTGTACTACCGTATAAAGAGGCGTTAGATGAAGTGAAAGAAAGATTAATAGAAAAACAACATGAAATAAATGAAACTACAAATGGGTTTGTGGTGGTAGATCCAAGCGGTATTACAGTACAATTTGAAATAGAAGCAGTGTAAAATAAGCGAGAAAGTGTATAATCACTTTCTCGCTTATTTGTGATCATTCATAGCTCAATCCAATATCTTCTTACTACATTCCCATCTTCCTCAGTGAAATCATGATCACGAAGCCCGCCGTTATGTAAAATCGTTTTTTCAGAAGCGGTATTCACTGCGTCGCAAACGACAAGTACTTTCGTGATGTCTAATTCCTTCGTTTTTTCTAATGATAATGCTAGTAATTTCGTAGCATAACCTTTTCTTCTTTCAGAAGGGCGAATGCCATAACCGATATGACCGCCAGCGTTAAATAGATGTTCAGTTAAACTATGACGTATATTAACAGCTCCGACAATTCTATTATTATTTGTAACGAGCCAATATGTAGAATCTGGTACCCAAGTTTCAGGGATATTTATTCCGTTATGCGCATCGAGAAGTTCTTGAACCATAGCTGGGAAGTTAGCAGGATTTTTTGAGATAACCCACGGGATCATTGTTTCACCGCTATCTTTCCATTCGTTATAGAAATCTAAGTATTCTTCTTGTAAATCAGTAGTAGGTGTAAGTAACGAGACGTTCATTGTTAGTAAGCTCCTTTGTTTATGTAGTATTTATAAAAAATTATGATACAAAATGAAAGCGTTTTCCGAAGTTTCTCAACCTAATTTCATGTAATTCACCTTTTATTTTTTAGAAAATTAGTGAAGGTTTAAAATTAGAAGTTATTTATTTTATGTTAATATTTTAAATATTAACATAAAACGGCCGGAGTATTAAGTGTATTTTAGTGGTATTCCTTCATGTTGATAAATGGATGTTTGTGATATTTTTTGTTTTATCTATCTATAATGAATGAAAGGGGGAAGTGCCCGTGAGTGTAGATTTTGATTTTATTATACGAATCGGTGTTGCTGGCTTGTTAGGAGCAATGATTGGTATTGAAAGAGAAATTCGATCGAAAGAAGCTGGATTAAAGACTCATTTCCTCGTAGCGGTAGGAAGTGCGTTAATAATGGTTGTTTCGAAATATGCCTTTTCAGATATTGTGTTTGAAGAGCATATGTCTCTAGACCCAAGTCGTATTGCAGCACAAGTCGTTAGTGGAGTTGGTTTTTTAGGTGCAGGCACAATTATTATTCAAAAGCAGGCGGTGAAAGGATTAACGACCGCGGCTGGTTTATGGGCTACTGCCGGTATAGGATTAGCAATTGGAGCGGGAATGTATGTAGTAGGCATTGGAGCGACGATTCTCGTTTTAATTGGTTTAGAAATTGTAAGTCGTATTTTTAAGGTGCAATTTTTATTTCCGCAAAATATAACAGTGCAAATGTTTGTAAATAAACATGAAGCGATACAACAAATATTAGAAACACTACAAGTGAAAGGCATCCCAATACTCTCATATGAGGTGGAAGCTTCACAGCAAGGTACAGAAACTGTTTATAAGGTAGGAATGCAACTGAAAAATATATCGTCAGAAGAAAAGAATGAGTTTATTCAGCATATGCAAACATTACCGGAAGTTACGTTTATAAAGTTAAAATCATAGTGTTGAAAACGAGGATAGATGTAGCAGAAATTTTGCTATTATCTATCTTTTTTTGATATAAAATGCACGGAAAGTCAAGCGTTAATTTTACATGGAATGGATACATGTGTGAACGTTACCTTATTTTTTTCTCAATACAGGACAAAAAGTAAAAATAGTAAAATAATGGAGCGGGACACTAAAAATGTAAGGTAGGGGAGAGCATGAAAGGCTATTCAAAGAAAATGTTAGTAGGGATAAGTTTTGCTAGTTTAATGTTAGGAAGTTTTCAAGGGGGAAGTTTGGCAGAAGATACTAAGGGAGAGCAAGTTTCTTATCGAAATGTGCTCAAAATGGAGCCAGTCGGTGTACAACTACCAGTACAAGAATTAGCTCATTCATCGAAAGTGCTCGAAAGCAAGTCTTTTGAGAAAAGGCTACAATTTGCCGATTTATCACAAAGACCACCTGAGGTGAAAAAAGAAAGTAAGCAATTAGCTGTAGCGAAAACTTATACAATTGCTGAATTAAATCAATTAAGCAATCAGCAGTTAGTAGATTTACTTGTAACAATTGATTGGGAGCAAATTACGGGGCTATTTCAGTTTAATACAGACAGTCTAGCATTCTATCAAAATGATAGTAGGATGCAGGCGATTATTGATAAATTGAAGCAGCAAGGACAAGCCTATACGAAGGATGATTCAAAAGGGATTGAGACATTAGTGGAGGTATTACGTTCAGGATTTTATTTAGGATTTTATAATTCGGAACTTAGTAAATTAAATGAACGGAGTTATCATGATAAATGCTTACCTGCATTAAAAGCGATAGCTAACAATTCAAATTTCAAGCTGGGTACATTAGAGCAAAATAGAGTGGTATCATCATACGGAAAGTTAATAGGAAACGCTTCGAGTGATGTGGAAACGATAACATCAGCTGCAAAGATTTTTAAACAATATAATGATAATTTTTCTACATTAGTAGATAATCTTTCAGCTGGAAATGCTATTTACGATATTATGCAAGGTGTTGATTATGATATTCAATCGTATTTGTACGATACGAGGAAAGCACCGAAAGATACAGTATGGTATCAGAAAATAGATAGTTATATTAATGAATTAAGTCGTTTTGCATTAATGGGAACGATTACAGCAAAAACCGGTTGGCTTATTAATAATGGCATTTATTATACAGGTAGACTCGGTACGTTCCATAGTACAGGAACGAAAGGGTTACAAGTTGTAACAGATGCGATGAAAATATATCCATATTTAGGGGAGCAATATTTCGTAGCTGCTGAGCAAATTGCAACGAATTATGGCGGGAAAGATGCAAATGGTAAAGTGGTGAATTTAGATCAAATAAGAGAAGATGGAAAGAAAAAATATTTGCCAAAAACGTATACGTTTGATGATGGGGCAATTGTTTTAAAAGCTGGAGATAAAGTGACAGAAGAAAAAGTAAAACGTTTATATTGGGCGGCAAAAGAAGTGAAGGCACAATTCCATCGTACGGTTGAAAGTGATCAACCTTTAGAAAAAGGAAATCCTGATGATGTATTAACGATGGTTATTTATAATAGCCCAGCGGAATATCAATTTAATCGTCAATTGTACGGATATGAAACGAATAACGGTGGTCTTTATATAGAAGGAACAGGTACGTTCTTTACTTATGAGCGTACGCCAGAAGAAAGTATTTATAGTTTAGAAGAATTATTCCGGCACGAGTTCACGCATTATTTACAAGGTAGATATGAAGTACCAGGGTTATGGGGACAAGGAAAAATATATGAAAATGAAAGATTATCTTGGTTTGAAGAAGGAAATGCTGAATTTTTTGCAGGGGCAACGAGAACGGATAATGTTGTACCGAGAAAGAGTATTATAGGAGGGTTATCTTCAAACCCAGCAGAGCGTTATACGGCAGAGCGAACGTTAAATGCAAAGTATGGAACGTGGGATTTCTATAATTATTCCTTTGCTTTACAATCGTATATGTACAATAAGAGATATGATATGTTTGATAAAATACATGATCTTATTAGGAAAAATGATGTAACAGCATATGATGCATATCGCTCTACATTAAGTAAAGATGCGAATTTAAATAAAGAATATCAAGACTATATGCAAATGTTAGTTGATAATCGTGAGAAATATAATGTGCCATTAGTATCAGACGATTATTTAGCGAATCATGCATCGAAGCCAGTTTCAGATATTGCAGCAGAAATAACAGCGGAAGCAAAATTGAAAAATGTATCAGTGAAGAAAAATAAATCACAGTTCTTTAATACATTCACACTACAAGGAACATATACAGGAACTGCAGCAAAAGGAGAATATGAAGATTGGAAAACAATTACACAAAACGTTAATGATACGTTAAAACGTTTAAGTGCAAAGGAATGGACAGGCTATAAAACAGTAACAGCATACTTCGTAAATTATCGCGTGAATGCATCAGGACAATTTGAATATGATGTTGTGTTCCATGGTATTAATACGGAAGAAGGGGCAGAGAATAAAGCACCAGTTGCGGTTATAAACGGTCCGTATAGTGGAAATGTAAATGAAGCAATTTCATTTACAAGCAACGGATCAAAAGATGAAGATGGGAAAATTATTTCATATAAATGGGAGTTTGGTGATGGAGCAGTAAGTAATGAGCAAAATCCAACTCACGTATATACAAAAGAAGGAACGTATACGGCTAAATTAACAGTAACAGACGATAAAGGAGCAACTAATACTGCTACAGCGACTGTAGCTGTTCAAAAGAAAGAAGATAACAGTGTAGAAAAAGAACCGAATAACTCATTCCAAACAGCAAACAAACTGCAGTTAAATCAAGTCTTACGTGCTAGTTTAGGAAATGGCGATACAAGTGATTTCTTTGAAATTAATGTGGAAACTGCTAAAAACCTTCAAATTAACGTAACGAATGAAAATAATATTGGAATGAACTGGGTACTTTATTCTGAAGCAGATTTAAATAATTATGTTACGTATGCTCAGCAACAAGGGAATAAATTAGTAGGTAGCTACTACACGTATCCAGGGAAGTATTATTTACATGTGTATCAGTATGGCGGGGGGACAGGGAATTATACGGTGGAAGTAAAGTAGTAAAAGGGGAGTTGTCTTTTTCAATGAATGGAAAAAGGTCTGTACTTTAATGAAAAAACAACTGCAGGAAATGTCACTAGTGATAATAACAAATTAAGTGTCGCGAGATATTATATTTACATTAAACAAATCTAATCAGTAAATGAGATAAAATCGATGAACTAGTATTTCATCACGATGTAAGAAAAGTTATAAATATTAAGTGCGTTTAATGTAGTTAAACTAAAGGATCAGAGTGTATCTGTAACAATAGATAAGCTCTGATCCTTATTATATTTAATTAACGCATATGAATTTAAGATAATTAATAAATAAGCTAGCTAGCGGGATTCTTAAAATTCATTTATGTAATTAACTAAACAGAAAATTGTTATCACATTAGCAAGGGATACTAATAGAAAAGCGTGTCCCTTTACCTAATTCACTCTCTATTTCTATATCTCCGTTTAATTCTCTAATAATACTATAAGCAATCATAGTACCAAGCCCAGTTCCTTTTTCTGTTGTTGAATAGAATGGCAAAGCAATTCGTTTTATTTGTTGAGATGACATCCCAATTCCTGAATCAATAATATCAATTATGATATTTCCTTTTACTTTTTGTATATTTATTTGTAATAATCCACCATTTTTCATAGCCTCAATTCCGTTTTGGATGATGTTGTTTAGACAGAGTTTGAATTTTTCGGGGTCCCCATTTATATAAAAGGAATCTGTACTATTTTGTTTGATTTCAACTTTGTATGATAAAGCGAGTGGTGAAATAGTATCTTTCACCTGATTTAAAATGTGATTAATATCTATTTTTTCTTTTAGGGTATTCTGTGGTTTGGTTAAAGATAAATAGTTATTAATAGTAGATTGTATTTGCTGCATTTCAATTAACATGATTTCTAAGTATTGATCCTGAGATAGCTTAGAGGCATGTTTTTCATTTAATAATTGAGTGAATCCATGTACCGTGGTTAGTGGATTGTGGATTTCGTGTGCAATTGACGCTGCTAGTTCGCTAGCTATATAAAATTTTTCAGCCCGTTGCAGTTTTTCTTTCATTTTATATTTCTCAATCATTTCCTCTATAAAATAAACTGATAATAATACTGTGAAAATATTAATGATTATATAATTTAATAAAAATTCTATGAGAGTAGAGTCTATTTTACCTCCTGTATTTATTTGAGTTACAATACCGCAAATAGAAAGGGAAGCTGTACATACTAAAATAAGAAGTAAGCTTAATAATATCTTTTTTTCTTTAAAATACATAGGTAATAAGTAACGAAAGAGCATTGTTATAACAGAAATGATAGTAAAGATAATAAATGATGGAAGAACGCCATTTCCGCCTAAGTAAAACCGGTAAGAAAGATATAAAATCCCTATAAAAACAATGTTTTTTGTATTTCCATATAGAAAAACTAATATTATAGGAATAAAACGTAAATCATAAATAAATCCCACATGTAAATGAAAAGGAAAAGTCATACAAAAAATAATAGCAATGGAGGAAAGGATAGAAAATAACATATTATTACATGTTATTTTTTCTTTAAACTCTAGCCAAAATACGTGATAGCTAAGGATACAAATTATTATAATAAAGGTATTTAATAAAAGAGTAGAAATTCCCATAGTTTTGCATCTCCGATAGTTTGTAAGTAGAATTATGTATGAGTTGGACATAGATGTTTAGTATTAGTAGACTTTTTATCTAAAAAAGGAAGGGTACTTGAAAAGTGCTGTTATATTACTCGTATTAAAATTGATAAGGAAAATAGAAAAAATAATAGATAAAAAATCTATTTAAATTTATGTATATATGAAATTATAAACTAACTTTTGTATAGGTAAAATTGGGATTGAGTTACTGATAAAATAAGGTTTTTTAAGTATGAATATTCTGTGAAAATGATATACGTGGTGACTCCTGTTTTGTAGCCTTCGTTATATTAACATGGAATATATCAAATTACAAAGTGAAATTTTAGAAAAATTTTATTAGTACATTTTATCTGAAATAGAAATGCTATTTATTTGAGTATTTTGGTACTTAATCGTAGAAAACTTTGTTAGAAAAAGATTTTAAAATTTACATGTTTTTTATGAAGTGTAATATTGTAGCTTTATCTATGTGGCTTTCTCAATAACTATTAAGGCGGAAAGTTAAAATATATAGGTTTATAGATATGAATTATTACATAAAAACGCACTTAAAAAAGGATGTATGATGGTAATAGAATACAAACATCAAGGGGGAACTTAAAATGAAGTTAAATAAACTAGTGCTTAGTTGTGGAGTAGTTTCAGCATTAACACTTGGTGTGTTAGGGAATAATACTTATGCTGAAGAAGTACACAAAACGAACGATCCAATTCATGTAGTTGAACATGTTTCTGCAGACTTATTATTAACCCAAACAATGGATTATAGTGGCGAGGCTGTAACTTCTTTCGTATATGATGGGAGTGCTGACTTAAGCTTCTCTATGAAAAATAATGGTCAAAATACAATGGGATATAGTGTAAAAGGTCCAAATACAGAGCTAATTGTTGGTGGTTATATAAAACCTGGAGAACAACAAATTAATGTTACAAATGTACGGAATGCTGTATCTCCATTACCGAATGGAACATATAAAATTTACGTTTCAAATGATGATGGTTCTAAGGGGCAATTCCAAGTTTCAGTAAGATCTATGAATTAAATTTAAAACGCTTTGTTTTTAAATTAATTTAATCTTTGCTTATTGGAAAGAAGCTAAAATGAATTGAGAATTACCGATAAAAATGAAAACGAGCACCTTATCTAATTGTGAGAGGGTGTTCGTTTTTTGCTATTAAACAGAAAATAATTATAAATATATTTTGATATTCCCATTGCTAACCTACTAGATTGTGTCAACTAGAGAATGTCTACTATAAAACATATTAAAATAAAGATGATGTAACATTCCGCTAAATTATATGGGGAAATAGAAAAACCACCCTTATATGAGTGGTTTTAGTAATTATTTTTAGGTTATACATTTAAAATTAGGCTAAGTTATAGAAATAATAAACATTTAATCCGTTGTTATTATTTTGGTTCTGGATAATGATTGTAGTATGAGATTCTAATAAATTCTTGGTAGACATTTGTTAATTTGGCATCTCTAAGAGCATCGTTGAATTTTTGCATACGTACACTCCCTTGAGCGTAGCCTCCACCTGGAGTATAAGGGTTTCTAGCTTCAAAGTCATCCAAAAATACTTTTAATTTTTTATAGTCTTGAGATTGATAGAAAGCCACGGCCTCTTCAGGAGTGACATCAAAGTAAGAGGATGACGTTGAGTTATAAGAAGCTGCTTGAGCAGTAGGTGCCTCTAGCATAGTTGCAGCTCCACCGAACATAGTAAGCGCCATAGAAGATACAATAATTTTTTTAAACATAATAAAACCTCCATATAGAATATTGGATTAATAGTAACCCTGTAATCATTATAGTTACAGTGAAAATGATTATCAAATGCAATATTGCATAATGTATTCCGCTATTTTGGGGCAGTAAGACTCCCGCCCAAAAATTCAATGAAAGCAAAGAAGTTAGATGGGAATCGGGAGGATTAAAGTTTCACTTTATTCTTTGAACGAGAAGTCACCTTTATATTTAAATGGAGGAGTGTAATAGATTAGAAGAGGTGTATAAGTTACTCAGGTTAACAAGAAAATGAAGAGGATATTTTTAATAGGGGAAAGCTTAATAACTGGAGTAAAGGAATTGCTATTTATATATTTAACATACATATTTGTCTTTTAAATTGTAGGCGTGTTTTAGAATTTGTATATAGTAAATTCGTTAAAAAACTTGATAAATAATAAAATGTGTAAATTTTTTGACTATTTTATTAAAATTATTTAATATTTGTAATTTATTGTTTTATAATGATAAATGGGTCGATCGTGAATGTTTTAGATATTGCGATATATACTCGGATTAATTTATTCTAGGGAGGTTACAAAATTGGGTAAGAGAGTCATTATAAGAGTTTTTACATTATTATCAGTACTGGCATTATTCCTTAATGTATTTTTACCTAGGGCTAGTGCAGAGGTTATGACGCATGAGAAATATTCAATGGACTGGAGTTATAGTAATAGTCTAGGTAAGTACATTCGCACTGAAATGATTAAAAATTCAAGTGGTCAAATTGCTTATTGCTTAACCCTTGGATTAAAATCACCAAATGGTGAAGATCTTCCTGAAATGGGGAAAACAGATAATGTAGTATATAGAGTCTTATTAAATGGTTTCCCGCAAAAAAGTGCTGAACAGCTGGGAGTAGCTAATAAAAATGAAGCGCATTATGCAACGCAACTTGCGGTTTGGAATGCATTAGGTCAACTCGATGTAAATGAATTAAAACATGAGAATAAAAATGTTGAAAAAGCAGCTAAGGCTATTATTAGTAATGCTAATAATAGTGAAGAGACTCAAGATGTTTTTATGAATGTGATTCCTGCTGAAAAGCAAAAAGCTGAATTAAAGGGCGAATTCTTCGAAACAAATCTATATTCAGTACAAACAAATGCTAAGAGTGGTTCTTATAGGGTAGTAGCGAAAAATGCACCTAATGGAGTTAGAATTGTAAGTGAAAATGGAGAAGTGAAAGATCAGCTTTCAGTTGGAGAAAAATTTCGTATCCAAATTCCTAAGAATACAAAAACGGGTGAATTTAATTTAAGTGTTGCTGCTAATTTAACTAAAGTTCAAGCAATTGCTTACCGTGGTACGGATACTGTTCAGAATGCTACAGTACTATTAGAGAGAAATGAAGAAAAGCTTAGTAGTGAGCTTGCAGTAAATTGGGAAGCAGCTGGTTCTTTAAAAATTAAAAAGGTTGGAGAAAATGAAGAAGTTTTAGCTGGTGCAGTATTTGAGGTCTTTAATGCAAATAATGAATCAGTCGGAAAAATCACGACTGGTGCTGATGGTATGGCAGAATTAAACAACTTACCAATTGGTACTTACACATTAAAAGAAATTAAAGCACCAACAGGCTATGTTTCAGATGATAAACCACAAACTATTGAAGTTAAGACAGGAGAAACAGGAGCTGTCCAAATAGTAAATAACAAAGTAAAAGGTAACATAGAAATTAAAAAGCTTAGTGATTCAGGAAAGATTTTACCAAATGTTGAATTCACAGTCTTCACTGAAGATGGAAAAGAAGTGAAAAAAGTAGTAACAAAAGAAAATGGAATTGCAAACGTTGAAGGTCTTACGTATGGTAAATATTATTTCTTAGAGACAAAAACACCTAATGGATATATTGGAAATAAAACAAAGTATCCTTTTGAAATTAAAGAGCACAATAAAACACTTACTTTTACAGTGGAAAATACCGAAGTGAAAGGTAGTATAAAATTACTAAAAGTAGATAATGAAGATATTAGTAAAAAATTAGAAGGTGCAGTATTTGAATTGAAAGATGAAAGTGGAAAAGTAGTTGGGGAATATAAGACAGATAAAAATGGTGAGATTAACGTCAAAGATTTAGCGTATGGTAAATATTCATTTGTAGAAAAGGTTTCTCCAAATGGTTACGTTCTTGTTAAAGAACCAATTATGTTCGAAATAAAGGAACATGGAAAGATTATTGAGCTATTGGCAGTTAATCATCTTATCAAAGGTGATCTAGAAATTACAAAGGTAGATGTAGCTGATGGAAATAACAAGCTTCCAAATGCAGAATTTACGATTTATAACGAAGCAGGAAAAGAAGTAGTAAAAGGAAAAACAGACGATAAAGGAATCGCTAAATTTGAAAAGTTACCATTTGGAAAATACACATATAAAGAAACTGTTGCACCAAAAGGTTATGTATTAAATGAAGAAACGTTCTCTTTTGAAATTAAAGAGAATGGTCAAATCATTAAACACATTGTCAAAGATGAAAAGATTCCTTCAATAAAAACAACAGCTACTGATAAAACAGATGGTACAAAAGAAATGCACACGTCTAAGTCTGTAACAATCCAAGATAAAGTGGAATACAAAGACCTACAAGTAGGTAAAGAGTACACTTTAAAAGGTAAATTAATGAATAAAGAGACTAATAAACCATTAGTTGTAAATGGTAAAGAAGTAACTGCTGAAACGAAGTTTACACCAAAAGAAGCAAATGGTTCTATTACACTAGATTTCACTTTTGATGCAACTGGTTTAGAAGAAAAAGAAGTAGTAGTATTCGAAGAGTTACTGAAAGACGGAAAAGTTGTTACGACACATGCTGATATCAATGATAAAGGTCAAACAGTTAAGTTCGTTAAGCCATCAGTAAAAACGACAGCAACAAACAAAGCTGATGGTGGAAAAGAGATTCATTCAAAGGATTCTATCACTATTCAAGACAAAGTGGAGTATACTAACTTAGTTGTAGGTAAAGAGTACACTGTAAAAGGTAAACTAATGAACAAAGCTATTAACAAACCATTATTAATTGATGGAAAAGAAGTAACAGCTGAAACGAAGTTTACTGCAAAAGAAAAGAATGGGTTTGTAACATTAGACTTTACTTTTGTTGGTGCTGAACAGCAAGGAAGAGAAGTAGTCGTGTTTGAAGATTTATTACATGAGGGTCAAGTAATTGCAACTCATGCTGACATTAACGATGTAGGTCAAACAGTTCGATTTGTAGAACCTTTTATTAAAACGACAGCAACAAACAAAGCTGATGGTTCTAAAGAGTTAGATGCTTCTAAATCTGTAACAATCCAAGATAAAGTGGAATACAAAGACTTAATCGTGGGTAAAGAGTACGTTGTAAAAGGCAAACTAATGGATAAAGCAACAAACAAGCCATTATTAGTTGATGGTAAAGAAGTAACAGTAGAATCTAAGTTTACTGCTAAAGAGAAGAATGGTTCTATCACATTAGACTTCACTTTCAATGCTTCTGCATTACAAGGTAAAGAAGTAGTAGTATTTGAAGAACTGTATCAAGATAATATATTAGTAGCTATTCACGCTGAAATTGAAGATAAGGGACAAACAGTGAAATTTAAAGAGGGAAAATCGGAACAACCAAAACCAGAACAGCCAAATTCAGGTAAAAATACGCCAACACCAGAGCAACCTAACGAGCAAGTAAAAGAACAACCACAACTTAAGAAAGAAATTCAATCTAAAATTGGATGGTTACCGCAAACAGGTACTAATCTTACAAGTTGGATCTCTATGGCTGCAGGAGCATTACTGTTAATTGTTGGTGGAGTGATTTTCTTAAAACGTAAAAATGCATAGAAATTAAAAAATAAGCACATCTGTTTTTATAACAAGATGTGCTTATTTTTATCATTTTAGCCAAGAAGACTCCTATATTTAAGTGTGAATGGCATTTAAAATAGCAACCATATTTTATAGGTAATTTTGAACAGTTAAAAGAAATATTACAGGAGGGTGAAAAGCAAGGAGTTTTTCATTTTTTCTCCATAAATCATACGATACATTGGATCACTTCTATTGTTTTATTTCCAAAGTTTAAAAAGTTTATTGATTTTTTAGGGCCAAATGAAACGAATGATACAAATCATGAATGGATGCCAGAAGACTTAGTGGACAGAATTGTTACTGCATTAACAGATAAACCTAATGTGTAAATTATTCAGTGTTTATGAATTCTATTATTACTATTTAAAGCCTAATTTCTCAATGTATTGTAGAGAAATTAGGCTTTTTTTATCAATTCATTAAAGTTTTTATAATTCAAGGACTCAAGTTAATGATTATATTTTCAAGTATTCGTTTTGAGCTACATAGATATAGTTTTCGTTGCAACTGTTTGTTGAAATATTTTATCATGCTCAACAATAACCATTGTGGGATTAAATTGTTGAATAAGTTCTTCAATCTGCATACGGGAATAGATATCTATAAAATTTAGTGGTTCGTCCCATATATATATATGAGCTTTTTCACATAAACTTTTAGCGATAAGCAGTTTTTTCTTTTGTCCACCAGAATAATGAGATATATCTTTTTCAAATTGAATTCGGTCAAAGTCCATCTTACTTAGGATGGACTTAAATAAGGTTTCATCAATCTTGTGCTCTTCAATAAAGCCTGATAGCGATCCCTTCAAATGAGAAGTATCTTGTTGGACATAGGAAATGATGAGTCCTGTACCTAAAGTAACTAAGCCTGTATGCTGTATCGGATGTCCTAGAATTAGTTTTAGGATACTACTTTTTCCGCTCCCATTCGTTCCATCAAGTACAATTCGGTCACCTTGTTCAACTATGAAGCTAATCGGCTCATTCACAATTTGATCATTGTACTTAACGGACACGTCAACTAAAGTAACCAATTCATTTGATTTAAATTGCAATTGTTCCAATTTTAATGACTCAGTTTTTTCCACATTTTTTAGTAATTTTGATTTTTCCTCAATAGCTTTTTGTTGCCTTGATTCAAGGTTTTTTGCTCTTTTCATCATCTTGGCTGCTTTATGTCCTACAAACCCCTTATCCAACTTAGAGCCTGAATTCCTCGTTCCATTTTTTGAAGCTTCCACGTCATGAGACCAACTTGCTGAACGTTTGGAAGACTGTTTTAATCGCCCTATGTCTTTTTGTAGACGCTCATTTGTAGCCTTCTCGTGTTCTTGCTGTCTATCAAAATTTAATTTCCAAGAAGAATAGTTACCACTTTGAACTTCAATATTTGCTCTATTAATAGATAGGATATGGTCAACGCACCCATCTAAAAAGATTCTGTCATGTGAAATTAAAATAAATCCTTTTTTCTTCCTTAGATAATCGGAGACTATCTTTCGTGCATCTGTATCTAAGTGATTTGTTGGTTCATCAATTAATAGAAATTGACCCGCATTTAAAAACAGTGCAGCAAGCAACACTTTTGTTTGTTCCCCATTTGATAATGTTTTAAATGGTCTGTACATGACCTCAGCATCAACATTTAAATAGGATATCTCACGTAGAAGTTCCCAATCTGCGGCTTGGGGACAAATTTCTTCAAGGATTTCATGAGTGAATTTGTTCTTATCTGAAACAGAGTAGGGGAAGTAATTGAATTCTACTGAAGCAAGGATTTTCCCGCTATACTCATATTTCCCTAACAATAAATTAAAGAATGTCGTTTTACCTCGTCCGTTTCTACCAATAAATCCTAGCTTCCAATCCGTATCTATTTGGAAGTTTACACTTTCAAAAATATTATCAAAGCTACCTGGGTATGAAAAAGTTAAGTCTTGGACCTTTATCATTGACATAATAATTCCTCCTTTATATATCGAAACGTTTCATATAAAGTCGGAACATCCATCCATTTTTTAATTCCTCTATATAAGTTTGATGGATATTAACGACTTATATAGAGCATTACATGTGTAACAATAGTATCTGAAGTACTCATTTTTCTCGCTCCTTTATTTGTGAAGTACATTTAACAATTAGTAAGTTTCAACTAAGACAAACGGGAATAAAAAAATCCCCCAATTTGTAATCGGAAGGATTAGTCTTTCGTCTATACTTAATAAGTGCTTATTAATCATTTGAATCATGACAAATAAAGTATGAACTGAATTTTAAAAATGGATAGACTAACCCTATATTTTGTAGTTTGAAGTTATAAAATTCAACTTAAAATATAAATTAGTTAATCATTATTCATCCATCATTCCTTTCATAATTCTATTTTTAGAGTAACATTCTTTTTAGGGAGATGCAATATTGGCTTCAATTTCATCTAATTCTAAATCATTTATAATTCTTTGAGTAAGGAGATAAAACTTTACCGCCCTTTTTATAAACATCACATTTTTGTTCAATAGGTCATGTCTTTTGTCCGTTAAAAAGGGAGGATATGAAATTGACATCAACTTTTTGTGTAACTATAATAGTTACAGTTAGTTTCGTAAACTAATTTGAATTTCTATTTTAATGATAGTATATTTTCATTCCTTTTTAAGTATGACAGATAGCAACTATAATCCAATAGAGGAGTAGATTCTATCTCATATGTAAAGAGTAGATAAGTTGTACCCGCCAAATTTACGATGCTCAAATACTTAAAAAATTACATTTTTCAGCTTATCCTTTTTAGAATCCTCAGTGTTGATAATTGTAAACATCTACAAAAAGTTAATAAGATTGTTGTGTGTAGAAAGAAATCTTTTAAAAAGGTCATAATATGGATAATAGATAGCACACATTTTAATTAGTAGGACTTGTGCCACCATCAAGCCATTTTTTAATAAAAGTATAGAAAAATCAAGAAGGTGAATCCATTGCGTAAACATGTATATGTGCAATTTTATGTATTGATATTGGCTTTAATAACTTATATAAGCTTTTGCTTTATATTTTTATTTGTTTTTCCGAATCATTATTTCGTATCAGATTTTAATATCCGACTATCATCTTTAGTCGTTGAAACTACTGTATTTATCTCATTACTGTATTCTATATTATCCCAAAAAATTAAGTTAGGAGTATTCTGGGTTTGCATTACTATTGCAATAGGGTGTTTTTTGATAGGAAATTTCATATCCGCTTTTCAAGTACTTAATGTAGAATTACCAATACAAAATTTTAATATTTCTGATGTATTTCTACTGTTTTTCTTATTCTTCTTTCTTTTTGCGTTCTTTTATAAAATTATGATGGAATGTAACAAATGGGAGAAAGCGTATTTACTTTGTGATTTATGCATTGTTGTTACTGCTATTTTTACATTAGAGTGGTACCTATTTAATAAACCATCTGCAAATATTTTATTCTTATCAATTGGAGATGTTTTTCTCTCATTTATTTTTCCGATTATAGATTTATTGCTTCTATTACTTGGAGTTACACTGATCTTTCGACCTGCTATTTTCAATGCAAAAAGTAAATTGTTTATTTTTATCCTAGTATTAACTGGATTGGCTATTACGGACTATTTGTATTTTTACTTACAAGGTGATTTGTCAGAGCGTTCAGTTATATTTTTAAGGTGTTTGTATAGAGTTTTCCTATTATTTATCGCTATTGCTGCTACAATCCCAAAGGATGCTTCTTCTAAAAGAAATTATTTTATTATTAATCCGACATTTGGAGAGAAACTTCTTGGTATATTCCCTTATCTTGCAGTTGCAGTCTTAATTGGCTTTACTTTGAAAGAGCAAACTTCTTCAGCTACATTAATTACGGGAAATTGTATTGCTTTTGTATTTGTACTGATTCGTCATACAATCGTACGAATGCAAAACAAAGAGTTAACTAAAACATTAAAAGTGTTTAATAATCAATTAGAACAAACAGTATCTCAAAGAACAAGGGATTTAATAAATAAATCTAATGATTTAATAAAAAATCAAGAAAGATTTAAGTCATTATATGAGTATCATCCGGATCCTATTTTAACGATTGATTCAAACGGTATCGTATTAAATATAAACCAGGCTGGAAGTATGTTATTAGGAAAAGAAAGTGCTGCATTGATAGGGAAAGAGTGCTTCTCTATTTTTTTAGATGAAGATAAATCTGAATTGGAAGCAGCTATAAAGAAAGGGAAACGATGTAGTTCATCTTCACTACAGTTACGTGTGAAAAATAACAATGAGAAAGATATACTCTTTTGGTATGTCACTATAGTTCCTATTATGATAGAAGGACAAACCTTTGGGAGCTATGTAATGGTAAAAGACATAACAAGGATGAAACAACAACAGGAAGAGATAAATTACCTTGCATTCCATGATACGGTGACGGAGATTGGAAATCGTATATTCTTCCAACAAGAATTAGATAGATCTATTAAGCGTGCACAAAAAACACAGGATAAGTTTGGGCTCCTGTATATTGATTTAAATCGCTTTAAGACTATTAATGATACATTGGGTCATTCGATTGGTGACAAGGTTTTAAAAGAAGTTGCCAAACGTTTTAGGACATGTCTGTCACCGACTATTCCTCTAGCAAGAATAGGTGGTGATGAGTTTGCGATCATTGTCCATAACCAAACAGAGCAACAGCTATTGGATTTGTGTAAAACTCTATTTCGTATAACTGAAGAACCATTTGTAGTAAATCAGCATAGTTTTTACTTATCTCTTAGTATAGGAATAGCAGTGTATCCATTTGGAGGAATAAATACTACTACACTTTTACAACACGCTGATATCGCTATGTATAGCGCAAAGGAAAAAGGTAACAATGCTGTTTGTATGTATGACGAGACATTATCTCAAAAAGTAACTCGTCGATTACGATTAGAACAGGATTTACCAAATGCAATTGAAAATAATGAGTTGTTTTTATTGTATCAACCACAAATTGATAGTAAGGCAGGTAAGGTTATTGGTGCAGAGGCTTTAATACGTTGGCAACATCCAGAGCTTGGACTGATTTCTCCTTTTGAGTTTATACCTATCGCAGAAGAAACGGCGCAGATTATTTCAATTGGGAAGTGGACGTTACAGAAAGCGTGTCAACAACTGAAAGAATGGCATTCTGCGGACTTTTCAAATCTAAAGATGGGGATAAATTTATCAGCTATAGAGTTTGAACAGAAAGATTTTGTTCAAACCATTATATCTACCATAGAAGAGATAGGAGTACCTGCTAATTCGATTGATTTGGAATTAACAGAGCGAATAGCAATGGTAGATGAAAAGGAAACCTTATCGAAGTTAAAAGCATTAAAATCATATGGTGTACATTTATCAATTGACGATTTTGGTACAGGTTATTCTTCATTAGCGTATCTGCCTCTTTATCCAATTGATACTTTGAAAATTCCAAGAGAATTTGTTAATAGGATTGGAACTTCTACTGATGGAGATGAAATTATACAAACCATTATTTCACTTGCTCATACTTTAAACATGAAAGTGATAGCAGAAGGGGTAGAAACGAAGGAACAATTAACAGTGTTACAACGTAATGCATGTTATCTAATTCAGGGCTATTACTACAGTAAACCTGTAAATGAAGATGAATTTATTGGTTTTTTAAGTACAATACAAAATGAATAAGTGAAAAATCAGTATATGTATGAAATAAAGTGAAAAGACGATCTATCCATATGGATTTGAACGTCTTTTCACTTTATTTTCAGTAGTTATGCAGCAAGGTTTCAGCCTTTGAAAGTAAAATAAGTATCTATATTCCTTGTATTTAGGGCTAATGGGATATGAGGTGAAAGTTGCTTCTTGTGAAACCGCATTAGGGACAGCTCGTATATTCTTAAAGCAATTTGAAAAAGCGGAAGAACATTTCAATCGTTCCATTGACCTTTTGCAAAAACATAATGAAGAAAAATTGATTTTAATAGTAAGGCATAATCTAGGACTATTATATGCAACTCAAAATTTATCTAAATTAGCAATTCGTCATTTATCAGAAGTCACAGAGAAGAATATTGCCCATTTTAAAGCAGTGTTCTTACAAGCGCGTGAACACTATAAGCTAAGAAAAACAAATATTGTAAAAGAACTTATTGAAAAAGGATTAGCAGTTTGTATGGAATTAGGAAATGAAGAGTATGTATATCATTTCAATATTTTACGTTCTCTTAATGAAGATGAAGCAATTAAACTCTTAGAAGAAGTGAAAAAAGTATTTCTTACTTCGAAAAGCAAGGTTTATGGGATTTCGTAGAAGAATATGCAGATCTAAAAAAGGAAGAAATTATACAATAATCACATGCTATCATTTTTAATAGCTAATTAACAAAAGGACTCCAATTATGGAGTCCCTTTGTTAATGGGATAATGCTTTAGTTTATCTAATTATAACAATATTTGTAAAAAGTGTAAAGGGGTCCTAGTTTGGAGGGGGAATTATTTAATCTTTTTTATTTAATAAAGGGATGATATTTAGTTATCTGCGCTTCTTAATTATGTTTTTTATCACAATTTGAAGTAAATTTCAGTTAATCTTATTTATTTTATAGGAATTATAAGTTATACTAAAAGTAGGTGCAAAATGTACCATTTGAAAAAGAGTGCATTGCAAAAAGGAATCCGTAAAGGATTCCTTTTTTGTTTCTTTTAAAATGAAGCAACGTTCTAATTATCTCTTTCTTTTTTTATGAATGAACTACCAATGTATAAATTTAAAAGGTATTTTTGGAAAATTGCCATATTCCTGTAACAAAACAAAGGTATGTTATGTGTGTTAAATATAAAGAGAAAGAAGGAAAAGTTGTGAAAAAAGTTTTGCCAATTGTTGCGTTATTAGGCATGATGAGTTTTGGAGTACAGGAAATGAATGTAAGAGCTGATACATACCACAAGGGCGATTCAAAAATTAGTTTTTGGGATTCGAAAAGAAAGGGTACTAATTTCATGAATAGTACGTCATTACCTGAAAACTATAAAAGTGCAAAAGAAGCTAATATTGAATATGTACGTTTAGCACCTGATAAATGGGCAAAAGATAAAGATTTTCTATTTGAGGATAAACCAGATACTTCTGGAAAGGATTTTCTGATAGGTAATGCAGATAACTATCGGGGATTAGTAAAGGAAGATCTAGAAAAATTAAAGGCGGATTTAGATGCCGCACAATCACAAGGAATGAAAGTCGTTCTTACAATGTTATCCTTACCTGGTGATCGATGGCGCCAATTTAATAATAATAAGAATGACGACAGAATATGGGAAGAAGAGAAGTATCAAGAACAAGCAAGTCAAT
Organism: Bacillus sp. EB V-12; assembly: GCF_056158125.1. Classification (NCBI taxonomy): domain Bacteria; kingdom Bacillati; phylum Bacillota; class Bacilli; order Caryophanales; family Bacillaceae; genus Bacillus; species Bacillus sp. EB V-12. The sequence continues at coordinate 1,120,492 of NZ_JBUXJL010000001.1, forward strand.
TTTGGAAGGACCTCGCTCTGGAACTAAAAGATCACCCCGCGGTGGTTGGTTATAATATTATAAATGAACCACATCCAGAAACAGCTAAAAATAATAGATATAATGATTTTTGGACGGAAGATTACGAGAAATGGTATGCAAAAGTAAAAGGAACGACAGCTGATTTAAACAGATTTTATGAAAAGGTGATTAACTCCATTCGTGAAGTGGACAAAGAAACACCGATTATTTTAGATTCAGGTTTATATGCTACTCCATGGGCCTTTAAATATTTAAAACCAGTAGAGGATAAAAAAACACTATACGCATTTCATATGTATGAACCATATGAATTAACGAGCCAAGGTGAAAAACAAAACAAGGAATATCAATATCCAGGATTAGTAAAAGTAGGGGATTTAGAGAAACCTGTAATGTGGAATAGACAGGGATTAGAGAAGTTTTTGAAGCCAATTCAACAATGGTCTAAGAAAAATCATGTACCATCTAATCGAATTATTGCAGAGGAGTTTGGAATTAACCGTACTGTTCCAGGTGCTACCCAATACATGCAAGATCTTATTTCTATCTTTAACCAAAAAGGATGGCATAAATCATTCTATGCATTCCGTGAAGACACATGGACAGGGATGAATTATGAATTGGGAACAGAAAAAATAAAATGGGATGAAGAGGGTAAACCGATGCGTCAAGATAATTCACTCTGGGATGTAATAAAAAAAGATTTACAAACGCGTAAATAGTTTAGAATATTAGGTTTAAGGACTAAATATAAGCATCTAATTCAAATAGAATTAGATGCTTTTTATTTCGAAAAAAGGTGGAGTTGAATTAAAGGTTCCATCTTTTCTTTTGCATAAAGAGTACCAATCAGGTTTATTTACAACGAAAAATAAGATTTTTAGAGAATAGCTTAGAAAAAATTGTGGAGGTTTAAACAAATGTGGTCACAATTGTTTAAACCTTTAAAGTAAAATGGAAGTTGGACAGTTGCTATACAGGCAGCAAATTTACAATATGTTTCGGCTGAGCCTTCGGGAAATATAATAGCAAATCGTAATGCAGTTAATGAATGGGAGAAATTCGAATTAATTCCGACTGGGGAATTATATACGTACGCTTTAAAAACTAAAAGTAATGGGAAGTATGTTTTGTTTGAGCCAAATGGTAGAGTAGTAGCAGATAGTACATCAATTGGTGCATGGGAAAAGTTTATCTTATATAATGGTGGAGACAATAGGATATATGTATTACAAGCACTAAGTAATGGTAGATATATATCAGCAAATGGTGGTAGAGAATTAACAGCTACTAGTTATGTAGCTGGAAGTTGGGAAAGATTTGTTATTGTATACTTCTAAACTTTGAAGTGTTATATATCTAAATGATAATGGCATGTTTAGTTGGTATAAATACCTAATACAAGTGTATATTAACGTGTAAAAGGGCTGCAAATAATTAGCAGTCCTTTTTGCATGGACTTACTGAGGTTATAATGAGAAGAAAAAGAACCCTATAGGGTTCTTTTTCAAGGCATATTAACAGTAAGGAGAATCATGAAATGCTACTTCAAATCTTTATTAGGGGAAAGATTTTGAAAAAGCTTAACATGTATTTATTTTTACATAAATGTAAGATGTAGTAAATTGATAATATTTATACTTACTATTACTAATATTCAATTAAGATAGTTAATACTATTTATATAGTGTTAACTGGTGTATAGTACAGTATAGATTTAGAAATTTAATATTAGATTACATTTGTTAAAAAAGTTAATAGATATATTATTTCAAATTCTAACTAACATTTAAACGATTTTAATTGAAATTGGTTGTGTATTAACCCTTATAAGCCAATAAAAGTAAATAAAATAAACAAAGACCCTGTAATAAATACAGGGCCGGATACAGGGTTAAGGGAACGCATAGTTTCTTAATATCATAGTAGCATATATTCTTTGTATAGCTACATGAGGATTTTGACAGAATTAAGAACAAGACAGAAAATCTGTAGGAAAGCAAATATAGTGCTGGAAATGTGATTTTAAATTAAGCTATAGGTATATTGAAATGGATGAAAACTCTTGAGTACCATGATTAAATTGCCTTTAATTATGAGGTTTAGGTTAGAGGGATAATTGGATCTTACTGAAAAGAAAAAATGTTTTTTAGATTAAAAGAAGAAAAGACACCTTTTGGGTGTCTTTTCTTTAGGTAAACAGTTCACATATTGCTGAATTAGATACGAAACTATAATTCGACTACGAAGTAAATCCTAACATAATCTGAACAGAAAAAATATGTAATATTACATTTTTAGTTTTTAATTATTTTATTCAATATAGAGAAGCAACGTAAATAAAAGGGCATGCAGTCGTATCTGCAGCCCTTTTTAGGAGGAATTCAAGACACCATTAGGACACGTATTGGTAAACAGGTTCAAAAATAGTATGTGTGAAAAGAAAAAGTCCTATACCAAAAGTAGACAGGACCTTATCTTTTTTACATTTTAAAAAATGAAATTCTGTCCTTTTGAAATCAGTACAGCACACACTTGGTTTGAAATGAAATTAGAAAAAGTATACATGAAAATGGCAGACAACTATTTTGTTGCCTGCCGGTGCCAGTGGGTTGAATGAGTTAGTCAATTCAATAAATTGTGCTATCCCATTACCAGAAGAGTGAAGCCGCTAGTTCAAACGGCTTAGACATAGTTTGTCTAATAAAGAAAAAATTATGAGTAGAAATTTTGTTTGCTCTATATGAAAAGATAAATAGATATTCATCAGACAAGGATAATTTAGCATATCTTGAATAGGGTGTAGGAACGAATTAAAGAAAGGGATATTTGTTTAGGAAGGGACTGACTCAGGAGTGGGACTTTCGGACAGGGTTTGGGGAGCGGTGATTGCCTTTGGCATTGCGACTAATATCGTTGCTTGTATAATGGCAGTATACATTCAAAAATATGAGCTAATGATAAATCATCTTACAAATATTTTATTTTTAATAATTATCTCTTTAACGTTTATAAAGATGAAAATTAACAGATGGGTGGCTTTAGGATTTACATTAGTTGTAATAGAGAAAGGTATTAAAGCGGGATATGACTTCTACACACATAATTATTATAGTGTCAGTTGGAGTTTAGCTATCATTGTCTATTGCATATACGAGATGGAAAAGTATCATATTGAAATAAACGAATAGGCGCAGCAAAAAGGTGTTAGTAGGTGGAATTCTTTTTAAAATACTATAAAAAAGACACTACAAGAGTGTCTTTTTTTTGAAAATACTCTATAATTAACTTTGGGGAAGGTAATGTTAGAGTATTCGTTTAGCATTATCTTTATATTTGATAAACCATGAAATCGAAAGATTTTGTGGTTTATTTTATGAACAATAGATATTACAGTATTGGCAGTGAGCTATTAATCATTTGAAGCATTAGGGGAGAATGGATTAAAAGTCTAACATCGAATAACGGTTCCGGAATATAGTGTTGCGAAATGATCTCCCATATCCCAAACGGTACTTGCCTGTATATAGCCCTTAAAGCCTTCTGAAGAATAATAAATCTCTTTTGGTATACTTTCTTTAGTTTGGAAATGTGCTTTAGAGTACTTTACATAATGGTTTTTAACAACTTTTGCTTCTGGAACAATAGTGTTTTTTTGTTCCAATGTTGGTCTAGCACTAGAAGGTGGTATGAATTTTACATTGTCTTGGTAATTAGGATCTAAGGTGTCAGCTTGTACATTGTGTGACGAAACAAAGGTGCTTAGACTACTTCCCGCGATTAAAGTTGAAAATACTAACTTTGAGAATTTTGTTAATCTACTCATTCTATAATCTCCTTTTTATTATTTTGTAAGGTATCTCCTTACACCTCACAGTCTATATTCACTACAAAAGGGTGTACATACATATTGATAGACAAAATTCTACAAAATACCGCATGTTTTTGGGGTTTATGTATAATAATCCAATGTTTAATAATTTATCAGAAGTAAAAAGGTAGGTCTTATATAAAAGAAAATGAATAATTTATGCAGATAATGTATATGGAATTATTGTTTAAATATTCTAAAATGAGTTGATAAAGATGTTGGTAGGTTTTTTGGAAAACAAATAATTCCCTAGGTGAAATTTGGAAGGAAGATTCTCTGTTAGAGTTTTTATAAGGGAATTCATTTTCGTAGATTCAAAATGTAAAAATAACTAAAAGAGCAAGTGTTTTAATGGGTAAAAAGCTATGTTGAGTCTTTTTTCTCTGTCGGTGGTCGTCTAATCAATGAAATGACGGATGCTTATGATAGTTTGTGTCTAGCAACATTCGTGTATAAACGAATGAATTAAGAAAAGGGTGAAATATTGGATAACTCGAAATGGATGCCTTTAAGTAATGTTGATGATGATGATGAAATTTGGGCAGGAGCAAGAGTTAGGTTGTACAATGTTGGTATGAATAGAGAAGATAAAGAAAATAATTTCTATGGATATATTATTTCTTATATCTACGACAACACTAACTACTTATAACTAACTAATTTAACAACAGGAAAAGTAGGTTATATTATTTGTGTCATTGAAAAAAATTACCAAATAATTATGCTTTGGGCAGAACATTAAAGCAAAGAATAGGTTTAGAAAATACCTATTTTAGATTTGAATAATCAACAAATAAGGGAAGCACCAACTCTAAGGTGTCTTCCCTTATTTAATACTTTTTATCAATAATCAATATTAACAGAGCCTAAATAAAAAAGTGAGAAAAATGATAAACATTCTTCTCACTTTCATCAATTAGGGTGGCATATACATAAATATACGTTTGGGTGGATTTTGGATGAAAAATCCACATGCATAGTATAACAAAAAAAATATGGCTTTTCGCATGTAATATTGCATATGAAAAATAGTAAAGTTTTAAATTTTAATATTAACCACTTATATATATATGTTACAATGTAATTCTCTAATTTATTTTATTCTCCTATTTAGAATTTATAGTTTAGTGATTCAATAAAACGAAAGTGGTTGTAATAAATAGATAAAACGATGAAATAATACAGTTAGAATGGTTAAAAGGCAGTTAAATATAAGTATTAAAAGAAATAAATTTACTTTGTTTAGTGAATGTATTATGGTAAGAATTTCATTCGATTGGATTAGCGCTAAACTAGATTTTTATCCAAACAAATCCAATAATTATTTTTTAAATGAAGCATATGTTGTATCAAGTTTATTTGGAATAATTCGTAGTCTAATAATTGCTGAATCTAGAAAAATAACATATTCGAAAGGAGGACAGATAAAACTCTGTCTGTGAAAATTAAATCTCTAAATTATAAAGTGCGGATAATGGGATGTAATTGTGGTTTCATTTCGAATGGTACCATAAATGAATGTGGAAAAGTAAAGGAGAAAAATTTAAATAAACTATATAAGTAGTAAAAATGAAAAGGAGAAGTAGCTAGTGTTTAATATAAAAGAAAGATTGGGGCAAATAAAGCTTAAAACGAAGTTGTCTATGGCATTTATAGCAATATTAATTATACCAAGCCTTATCGTAGGAGTATCATCTTATAATAAGGCAAAAACAGATCTTAATGAAACAATTCTACAATCAGCAAAAGATAATATAAGTATTTTAGATAAGATTGTTGATGATGAATTAGAAAATAAGCATACAGATATCACTCATTTTGCAAAGGTACTCACACAAGGGGATTATAATCCTGAACAATCGCAAAATGTACAGAATAAATTTGATCAATATATACAGTTACATCCAGAGATAGAAACGATTTATACGGCATCCAGTAACAATCAATTTATTCATGCACCTGTTGGAAAAATACCAGAAGGGTTTAATCCGCTAGAAAGCAGTTGGTATAAGGATGCAGTAAAAGCAGATGGAGAGATTATTGTTTCATCTCCATATAAGTCAAAGTCTACAGGAAATATGGTAATTGCAATTGCAAAGCAGAATGCAGATAAAAGTGGTGTCATTGGCGTAGATTTGAATATTAAAGATATCGTAAAAACATCCAAAATGATAAAAATTGGGAAGCAAGGATTTGTATCTATAGTTAGTCAAGATAAAACTATAGTTGTTCATCCATCACTAAAACCTGGAGAGAAATTAGATAAAACTTTAGTGGATGAATTGTACAAGACAGAAGATGGAGTAATTACTTATAGCCTCAATGGTGAAGATCGAAACATAAGCTTTAAGACAAATAAAAAAACAGGTTGGAAAATAGCTGGCGTAATGCCTACGAAAGAAATTGAAGAAGCTACCAATCCTATTTTTTATAAAACGCTCACTATAATAGGTGCTTCATTATTGTTAGGTGGAATTGTAATTCTATTCATACTCAAATCTATAATTACTCCACTAAGACAATTAGTCATTTCAGCTCAAAGAATTAGTCAAGGAGATTTAACCGAGAAAATAGATATTCGTTCAAAGGATGAACTTGGTCAATTAGGTGGTAGTTTCAATACAATGGCAGAGTCGTTACGTAATATTATTTCTCAAATTAACACATCTGCAGGACATGTAGCTGCGTCTTCTGAGGAACTAACTGCTAGTGTAGAGCAAGCAAGTGTTGCGACAGAACAAATTACAAAAGAGATGGAAGAAATCTCGAACAGTGCAGAGGTTCAAAATAATGAAGTTGAGTCTGGAGCTGAATTAATTGGTGAGGTAACACGAAATATTCAATACGTAGCTGAGAATGCTTCTGAAGTATCGGCTTCATCCATATACACTAAACAAAAAGCCAATGAAGGTGAACAATTAGTAGAACAAACTGTAACACAAATGCAGTCTATCCATCACTCTGTTTCTCAATCCGATAATGTCATAAAATTATTAGATAAGAAATCACAGCAAATTGGCAGTATATTAGAAGCGATTCAAAATATTGCGGAACAAACAAATTTATTAGCATTAAATGCAGCGATTGAAGCAGCTAGAGCTGGGGAACAGGGGAGAGGGTTTGCAATTGTTGCTGATGAAGTTAGAAAGTTGGCGGAGCAATCATCCGAATCTTCAATGGAAATTGGAAGTTTAATTAAGGAAATACAAGCAGACGTACATGAGACTGTAAAAGCTATGAATGAAGTAGGCGTAGAAGTACAGTCGGGAATTAAGGTTGCGAATGATACAAAACAAAGTTTTTATGAGATTTCAAAATCTGCAAATGATATTGTATCAAAAGTGCATGGTATGGTAGAACTATCAAATAAAATGACAACTGATGCAATGAAAGTTGATACATCGATTGATCAAATAGCTATGGCTGTAAAAGAAAATTCTTCAAGTATGCAAACGATAGCTGGTTCATCTGAGGAACAACATGCTTCTATGGAAGAGATAAATTCTTCAGCAATACAATTAGCACAGATGGCGGAAGAACTTCAAGAGTTAATTGGTGGATTTAAGATTTAAGTTGAGATTCTAGGAGAGAATGCTAGAATCTTGTTACAGAGTGGAAATGAAAAATCTTATAACATAGTAAATAAGTATTGTACTCTCTATGCGTATTGAACAAGCAGATAAGCCATTTAAAAACCCTCCATTTGGAGGGTTTTTAAATACATGTACATTAAATTTGTGGTGGTGCACCACCATAATCGCCAACACTATATGAAGGAGCAGGATAATGCCCATGAGTAGCAAGCTGATCTGTTTTAGAAAACTGAAAAATTCCCACCGTTAATACCCCAATAAAAGCAATGCCTGATAATAATAAGCTAATTTTTTTCATTATTTTAACACTCCTTTTGCGATTGATTTTTGTCTTGCTTGATAACAAATATGGAAATAGTCACTTACTTTTTGGTGGTTCTCTAATTGTCTACATTTTGTGGCAAATAATTCGGCGTATTCGACAACATATTCCCATAATTCTTCTTCCTCAAAGTATAAGATTCCTTCTTGAATGATTTTTTCTAATTCTTCCAATGGAATATTTTCGTTTAATTTTTTTAAAATAGAGAAGTGGTGTGTGTATTCTTCGTTATGAATTTCTCTACAAATCTGTAGTCCCTTATCAATGAGTTGGCTGGCCGTTGATTGTTCTCCTAACTTATAATGTTCCTTAGCTTGTAGGAAGATGGCCTTGAAGTGTGTAGGGATTTTCTCTGTTACTTCTGAAAGGTGACGAATAGCTAAAGTAGACATACTTTGATCAGAATACAGCCACCCCATAGTATTTTTTACGTATAACAAGGAATCTTCTTCCCTATTTTTTTGTAGTAAATCAATTGCGCAATGTAGATATTCTTCTGCTTGTTCGTACTGTTTTAAATAGATGCAGCAACCACCTAGCAAACTATTACAAAAGGCTGTTTTTACTTCATAACCTTCGTACTTTGAAAAGATTGCTCTCGATTTATTTGCGTACTCGATAGAAGCGAGATTGTTATAGGTATGGTGATAGAAAGTAGCAATTCTATAGTAAAATTCAGCATGTTCAATTTCATCTGGTATAGCTACCAATATTTTTTCTGCTAGTTTATAATGTTCCTCTGCCTCAGTATAATTAGATATAAAAGTGGAATGAATGGATTTGAAAAAATGATAATAGAATTGTAGAAATTGATCTGTAGGCATATCATAATCGCTAATAGTATCAAAACTATTTTGTTGAATACCAAGGCTATCTGTTAAGACCTTGTAACGAAATTCGAGTAGTGAATAGTATAGTAACAAATTTTGATCCTGATGTTCTTGATCCGGCTCAATGCTTAACTTATTAATTTTTTCATCAATTTTCTTTTTTAGATTAGTAGCTTTTATAACTTGTTGAGATAGCATAGCTCGATACCAGTCGTTCAATAGAGAGGTTAATTGCTCATTTCCCTTTACTGAAACACTCATAATATACGCCCCCATTTTCTAAAAAAATCCTAATCCAATTTAATTATAAACATCATAACAAAATAGAAGAAAAAATGGAGTGATATTACAATATTTTTCAAGAAAATTCATAAAAAACAATCAATTTGTGTCGAATATACTTAGAATAAAACATCCAAAAATTATCAAAAGATGATATGAGTCTTTATACGTTCTATCAGGTGAACTTAGAAACTGTGATTGAAGATTTATGAAATTTCCTTTTCTTAAAACGGATCAATTACATATTAATTTTTAAATTATTTTATCGGATACATATAGTATGTATCCGATAAAATATATAAATCTTGCGTATGTAAATAAGAAGACAATAAAGAAAACAAAAAAGAACTTGTAAGAATTCCTATAAGTTCTTTTTTAGATAATGTAAAAAGGTGAAACAGAACATCTCATTATTTGTAATAGTGAAATTATCTTACGTATGGTTTTGTTTTATTTTATTTTATCATTTTAGCCAAGAAGACTCCTTCCTCAAGGGGCGTGAAGGGCCACAGTCCAGTGAGTAGGTGGGAGATGAATTGGCCTCGAACAAGAGATGGCAGGAAGCCATCTTAATTGTTCGACATATAGAAAGTATTACTCTACTATCTATCGAATGTACGTTTGGTGTATAATAGTCATATACCGAAATGGAGGTGAATCAAATAATGATTAATAAAGCCTATAAGTTTCGTATCTATCCAAATCAAGCACAAGCAATTCTAATCAACAAAACGATTGGGTGTTCTCGCTTTGTATTCAATCATTTTTTATCCTTATGGGATCACGCATACAAAGAGACAGGAAAAGGCTTGACCTATGGTATATGCTCTGCCAAACTACCTGCCATGAAGAAAGAGCTTGTTTGGCTAAAAGAAGTGGATAGTATTGCGATTCAGTCGTCTGTTCGCAACCTTGCGGATGCTTATACGCGCTTTTTCAAAAAACAAAACAGCGCACCGCGCTTTAAATCTAAGAAGAACAACGTACAATCTTATACCACAAAACAAACAAATGAAAACATTGCCGTTGTAGGGAACAAAATAAAGTTGCCGAAACTAGGCCTTGTTCGATTTGCCAAAAGTCGCGAAGTAGAGGGGCGTATTGTAAATGCTACTGTTAGACGGAACCCTTCTGGTAGATATTTTGTGTCACTATTAGTTGAAACAGAAGTACAAGAACTTCCGAAAACACATTCTTACATTGGAATAGATGTAGGACTAAAAGATTTCGCTATTTTGTCAGATGGAACACACTATGAAAATCCGAAGTTTTTCCGATCATTAGAAGATAAGTTGGCGAAAGCACAGCGTGTTCTTTCTAGAAGAATGAAAGGATCTTCTCGCTGGAATAAACAACGAGTAAAGGTAGCTAGAATTCATGAATACATATCAAATACTAGAAAAGATTACTTGGACAAAATTTCAACTGAAATCATCAAAAACCACGATGTTATCGGTATAGAGGATTTGCAAGTATCGAATATGTTAAAGAATCATAAGTTAGCAAAAGCAATTAGTGAGGTATCTTGGTTGCAATTTCGATAAATGTTAGAATACAAAGCAAAATGGTATGGCAAACAAGTCATTGTCGTATCGAAAACATTTGCTTCTAGCCAATTATGTTCTTGTTGTGGATATCAAAATAAAGACGTTAAAAATCTAAACCTACGTGAATGGGACTGTCCTTCTTGTCGTACACACCATGATAGGGATATTAACGCAAGTATCAATCTAAAGAGTGAAGCGATAAGGCTTCTAACCGCAAGGACTGCGGGGTTAGCCTAATCAATTAGAGTTCGATAGAACTCTTTACTTAGGAATCCCTCACTTCTAAACGAAGTGAAAGTGGGGGTAGTTCAAAGAAGATGTACTATATTGAAGATTTGTTCTTATTGTTGATTAAAGGCAAATTAAAGACTGGTAGGGAAGAAGTGCATAAAAGAGAAAGCCTTCTTTACTTATTCTGAAAAGATAATTCAAAAAGCAATTTGTGTATAGAATAAGCAATGCATGAATTCATCAACATTGGTGATAATAAATCAGAGAATCAATATATAAGCATGAACTTTAGTGGAATAGCTACAAGAAGGGGATAATTCTATAATAGTAGATATAATTATCAAAATTTTCATCTTAGTTACTTTTCGGGTAGGATAAGTAGAAGAAAATAGGAAGTTTTTCTTTGAAGAAAGCTCTTTTGACAGGAATAGATTTTTTCATAACTAGAACAAATAAATTAATAATCACATATACTGTATTGTCGTTAAAGCAAGACATTATTTTCTCAGAACAAGGGAATCACTAGAAAAATATGTGATTCCTTTATTCTTAAGTATAATGTCAATAGTTGATTTGAAATAACCGAAGAAATAAAATCTTTGTTAATGGACAATCACATAATTTTAGGTATAGTAGGTTTATAATTTAGACTATAAAAATTAATGTATCTTTTATTATTTTAACCAAGAAGACTCCCTCCATAAGGAACTCACAGCAAGTATGGGTAAGTGGGAGTAGTTCAAAGCATGCAATATTGTTTGATTTGGCTAATACATAGATTTCTCATCTCAGAACTGGTGTAAGAATTATAATGTTTATACCATTCTATTGTATTTTCTAAAGTCTGTTGTAGGGACCATTTTGGCTGCCAATTAAGATTGAATTTTGCTTTGCTAATGTCAAGGTTTAGTAAATTTGCTTCATGAAAATTTATTGGATCTATATTTTCTGCTGTCCAATCCCCGCAGCCCCAAATATCTAGTAAACTGGTCACTAATTTTTCTACTGAAACAATATTGCTTAGGGATGGCCCGAAGTTCCATGCTCCTGAATAAAGGATACCATTATTTATAATTTTTTCTGTAAGGAGTAAATACCCGCTTAAGGGTTCTAGTACATGTTGCCAGGGTCTAATAGCAGTAGGGTTTCTAATAATAATGTTTTTGTTTGATTCTAATGCTCGTATACAATCAGGAATAATTCTATCTATTGACCAATCACCACCACCAATTACATTACCAGCTCGAACGCTTGCAATTATTTTCTTGTGTTGAGAAAAGTTTTCTTCTGAAAAGTAAGAATTTCGATAGGAAGAAATTAAAAGTTCGCAGCATCCTTTGCTTGAGCTATATATGTCATGGCCGCCCATAGGGTCAATTTCACGATAACCCCAAGGCCATTCTTTATTTTCATAGCACTTGTCACTTGTCACCATGATTCCTATTTTAGCTGATTCATGTAATCGAATTGCCTCTAGTACATTCATAGTTCCTACAACGTTTACCTCGTATGTTTCTCTAGGATATTCATATGAATACTTAACTAGAGGTTGGGCAGCTAAATGGAATACAATTTCAGGTTTATAATCTGTAAAAACCTTATTTAATTTATTAAAATCTCTAATGTCTCCACGAATATCAATTATATTATTTTGAAGGTTAGTAATGTTAAAGTTATCATTCTTATTTTTAGGATCTAATGAATATCCGATTACAGTAGCACCTAATTCATTCAACCATAGGGATAACCAAGAACCTTTAAAACCAGTATGTCCAGTAATTAAAATTGTTTTTCCGTAAAAAGCATTATTAAAGTTTTGGTTTAACAATTAGTCCACCTCCTTTAGTACCCTATTTTTAGGGGGTTAGGTATAAATGTTTATTATTTTTATACCAATTAACAGTTTTTATAATTCCTTCTTCAATATTAATTCTAGGTTCCCAGGAAAGAGAGTTTTTTATTTTTTGCACATCCGCTTCAGGAACCCATCTTTCATTTGTTCTAGAGGAAATTGCACCGTAATTTGGTCTGGAATTGGTTTTCAAATGTTTGAATAATAATTCTACATAATGTTTCAAGGGGTGAATAGTGCCGCTCCCAATATTAAAAATTTCATTTTGTACAGTAGTATTTTCTACTGCTAGGATACAGGCATCTATTACATTTTCTATATAACAATAATCTCTTAATTGATTACATAAAGTTAAATTTACATCTTTGTTTTGTAATACTCGCAAGATTATATAGCTAAAAATTTTATGCGGCTCTTCGCCTTCTCCGAATATGCCAAAAGGTCTTAATGTTATAAGATTAATATTGTTTTCGCTAGCAATTTGATGGGCGAGTATAGTAGCAGCAGCTTTGGTACTTCCATAGATATCCACAGGAGTTAGTAACATATTTTCATGAATAGGTTCCATCTTGTTACCGTATTCAGAACTACTCCCAAAATTGATGATTTTTTTACAATTCACCAATTTTGCTGCTTGAATAATGTTACAAGTCCCTATAACATTTGTTTCTATAGCATGGATGTAATCTGTATGGGCAGAATTTACACCATAGGCTGCCAGGTGAAAGATATAATCGGGATTAATTTTCTTTATTGCATCTTGTACTTGTTTTTTATCTCGTATATCTATTTCATAGGTTTCAATATATTTTAGAATATCCTTTAGTCTCCAAGAGTTTGATGGTGTTCTTATGAAAAGAACAATTTTTGCTTGTAAATTTAAAAGTCTTCGTGCCAAGTGAGAACCAATAAAACCGTATCCACCAGTAATAAGGAAAGTTTTATTTTTAAATGAAGCAATCATAGTGATAATCTATCCTTTATTAAGATGTATTTTTAGTTGCTGAAATAAATAGATTTATTTTTAAATAAGGAAAGTATCAGTCTTAATTGTGATGAGGGGAGGGGTATTTAAAATAATTTTTTATTGTTGTTGTATCAATTTGATCAGCAAATAAAGAGGAGGAAGGTTTTTGAAAGGTATTATGAAGGGTATGACATGTCTTATTCAATTGTTCAATATAAGGAATGTATATATAATCTAAAACTGCTGGAGGTAATTCTAAAGTTTCGTGTTTCCATAAATCGAACTCATTTGGATTAATAATTTGCATACTTCCAAAATGAAAAGCTATTAATTCATCTTGATCAATAAAAACTTTATTATCTGTTTTGGATATAGAACTGCTATTTAAAATGACATTCCAAGGTGCTGCATCAATACCTCTATGAGTCATGATTTTTATATTAGAAAAGATGTTAGGAATGTGATTTAAATATTTTTGATCACCCCATCTATCCATTTCAACATCATAATGATTATTACAATATTCTAGGCATTTATCTTTCCACCATGTTAAAATTTCTTTACTATTTTGATCGTTTTTGAAGCCTACTAAACCAGCTTGGTATATACCGTGTATGCTTTCAATTTCAGTAGAGCTTCTTTGAGGGCAAAGGAATACAGAGTATTTCCACCACTCATCAAGAATGATATTAGGTGCTGTAAAGAAATACATATCAGCATCACAATATATAATGTGATCAACTTCCGGATAAAGACTAAGGACATGTAGACATAGGGGCGCTTTTAATGTCCAACAATACTCTTGTAAACTTCTATCATTTTTTATACTGAGGAGTTCATGATTTTCAATTTCTTTTACCGGAATTAGTATGGCGTGCTTTAATTTTAATTTCTCTAATATTTGATAAGTTAGATCATCCATACAACAGATCCATACAGTAAATTTAGCGTTGAAATTTTCTAAGGAATAATAAGAGGTCAATCCTTGAATTAATCGTTCTTTACTTATAATCATGGAAAAGTTCATAAAATGATTGGATTGATTCATTTTTCTTCTTAATTGTGAATCTTTATATAAAGTTTGAGCTTTATTTATATCTTTTTTACTTAAAAATTGTTTAGTATCTTTATTGAATTTATCCTTTAATTGCTTTAAAACAAATTGAATTCTCTCTAAATACGGAGTGTAAATATGGTTTAATATATTATTGGGTATTGAAATTTCTCCCAAAGACCAAAGATCAAAATCATTTTCAGTAAAGATAGTAATACATGCAAAATGGTAAACAACTAGTTTGTCGTTTTCAATAAATATATCATTTTTAGTCTTGTCAATTTTATAATCGTTATTATATATACAGTTCCAAGGCGCAGCATTTATACCTAAGTTATTTGAAATTTTTACTTTTGGAAAATATATAGGGATATAATCTAAATACTTTTGGTCTCCAAATTTCCCCTCTTCAGCCTCGGCACTGCACCAATCTATACATTTATTTTTCCACCATCTTACACTTTTTAGTCCATAGAGATCATTCTTAAATCCAATTAGACCAGCCTGATATTTTCCGTACATTTTTTCTACCCAATCACGATCTCTTTGGGGGGTTAGGAAGATAGAATGGTCACCCCATTCCTCAAAAATAATATTAGGGTCAGAGAAAAAGCATAAATCACCATCACAATATAGAATAGATGGTAAATCATAATTGACCAATAAATATTCTATCAAGACAGATTTTAAAGTCCAACAATATTCATTTACTTTTCTTTTTCTCTTAATTGCTTTTAGTTCACGATCTTCTAATTCTTCAACTTGTAAAAGGTTTACATTAATTAAACTCATTTCTTTTAATAGTGAATATGCAAAAGGATCTATACAACAAATCCACAATGTGAATTTTTCTGAGTACTGCATTAATGATTGCTGTAAAGCAATAATTTTCAAGACATACTCACTACCTACAATGACGCAGAAATGATTATTTAGATCATGTTGTTGATTATAGAATTGGGGATTAATTCTTTTTTGAGTATTTTTTTTGGAGAGATTTGAAGCTTTAATTCCTGTTGAAAGTGGGTTAACTATTTTCTCATTAGAGGGGATGTACAATCGAGGTAAACTTATTTTTTTATCATTAGAGTTCAATGCTTATTCAGTCCTCTCCACTAAAATTTATTTGGATTCCAACTTTCATTTACAGTTTTTAAATCTTTAGGTGTATCGACACTAGCCCAAAAGTCATTGTGTTCATAGACGGCGAGCTCATTGTCTTTTATTAAATTTCGAAGAGGATCTTCTTCTAGAACACAATCATCATTATTACTTAAATAATTGAATATTTCTTTGTTAAATACAAAAAAACCGCCATTAATTACTTCATCAAGTAATGGTTTTTCTTTAAAATCAATAGCAATTCCATCTTCGACCGCCAATAGGCCGTATTGACTATTTTTTTTAATTCCAGTTAATGTAGCAATTTTTCCTTTTTCTTTATGGAATGCTATTAGTTGATCAATATCTATATTGGCTAATCCGTCACCATAAGTTAATAAAAAGGTTTCACCCTGTACAAAGGATTCAAGTTTTTTTAGTCTTGCCCCGGTCATTGTATCAATTCCTGTATCTATAAAGTGTATATTCCAATTTTCTAATTTCTGAAGTAGCGTATATTGACTGGTTTTAAAATTCAAACTAAAGTCATTCTCTTTCCAGCTAAAGTCCATAAAATATTCCTTAATTTTCTCACCTTTATATCCTAAGGGTAAAATGAAATCAGAATGTCCATATTTTCTATACCAATTCATTATATGCAAGAGGAGAGGCTTTCCTTGAACTCGAACTAATGGTTTGGGAATGTCCTCTAAAATTCCTTGCATCCGAAGCCCTTTTCCGCCACACAAAATTATGACTTTCATAGATTTATTTCCTTCCTCTCTATATATTTTACTAATTTAAACTATGTAGTTTGTTTGGTAAATGTATACACGGTTGTACCATAATGACAATCAACTAAAAAAAATATGTTAGATTTATAATTCAGATGCTGATTAAACGTGGAGAATACACACTGTAGTTTATCATTAATTATATGTAAATTAGGTTCTTTTAAAATCTATGCTTTAGTTTATTTAATATTAATGAAAGAAATTGCTTGTTCTTAAGATAAAAGAAGGGGAAGGAAATCAAGGGAATTGAAGAAGCTTATAATGAAATATCCAAGAAGACAAAATATAAGATAAAGTATGGAAGTAAGTAGTCGTGAATGCACTACATAAGCAGAATATGCTGATCGCATAAATGATTATACAGAAATCAATAGAAGAATAACAAAGGGAATTAGCCATTTAAAGGAAAATGGAACAACTATTTTTACATTTTATAAATTCAAAAAAGAGCACCGCATAAAGGTGCTCTAGTGATGGAACTAATTTTGTAAAGAACTATTTATTCAATAAAGAAGGACTTACGAATTATTATATGAACGTTTTGTTAATTAAGTGTGTATCAATTAGACAGGAATTTTATTTTTCTACACCTATTTGATTTTACGGGCTAAATCATGTTAAAAGTAAGAAGAAAATTATTAAGTTAATGTTATTTTGTTTAAAATAACATCCCAATCGGAATCATCACCTTCCCATCTATCCTGATAACGTGGGAGTTCAATTGAACAAACCCTCGATATTCCCCAATTTTGTTCAACAATATTAGATATACCCTCCTTGAAATTAACAATAAGAATATTAAAATCCTTATTTGTAATTTTAGATAATACGTTTTGTAATTCAACCGCTTCATCTCGATTTCCCCAAATTCTAATGAATAAAATGGATTCACTACTATTTATTTTTTCAAGGAATCGATTAATTCTAGTGTCTAATTTAGCTTTAAAAGAAGGATAGGTTGATTTCAAATCCTTTTCGGAATTAATAGGAAAATCATGCATTGAAAAACAATTATAATAAGTGTCCTTTATACAGTAGGTAATTCGTTCTGCCCATTTAATTTGATTATCAAATTCTGATTCAATAAGACCGTAACTTTCTGAACCTTCTATAACCATATTTTCCAACTTCATGAATTTTTTAAATCGATTTTGAAGTAATCTGTTTACATCTGAAAGTGATGGATAATAAAACCAATCTAAAGGTCCAGAAAATGTTCTTAAATTGTGTCTTTTGATTTGGTTGGTGACTTGACACAATCCTCCTAAACTTACAATTACGCCATAGGATTTTTGTATATCTTCTAGGTTCATCCTCATCATCCTTTATAAAAGTAATTTAAATTATCTGTTCAGTATATGATGCAATAACATATTGATGTGGACCTATATATCACAGTGCATAGAGCTAAGACATTTGTATAAATTTAAAAAGTCAAATACCTAAGTTGAGGGATTTCATCTTTGACGTTATATCATGGAGTTATTATTGGAATGAAAGCTGGTAGGGATATTGCGCCAGAGTTATATATTCTCCAGTAACTTAATTTAGAAACCTGTTCTTGATTACTGTAGTAAAATTGTTGTTCTTTTAAAAGAATCCTTAGATAAAAAAGAAAAATCTATTGGCTAGCATTTAACCAGTAGATTTTTCTTTTCATCTTCATAGTTTTCCTGCCTCTCTTAAAGTTATGATATATAATCTTTTAAAGACTGACACGGTGCATTTTTTTTCATAATGCACGCAAAAAAATCAGTTTAAGAATTATGTGAAATCGTGTCAAAAAATTAAAGGTAATTATATATGTATTTAAGATGATATCCATCTGCGTGTATTTTTTTAAATTTTTAGATAAATGCAATGATAATGGCTTCTTAAGAATTAATTTAGCACCTTGTTTATTTAGAAAAGCCCTATAAACCATTTAGTTCATAGTAAAAGTAATATATTTAATATTAAATGTCTTGCATAATGCGATAAAATTTCACAATTTTTTATCAATATATACAGAAAAAGGTAACGAAACTTAAGCGATATTTAATACTTTTCATATTTGTGAAGTATGTGAATTTGTTTATTTTAACATCTAAGATGTTAGATGTTGTTTTTTAAACATTACTTATCCGGATTCATGAAAAGTATTTTAATGAATTATTTTTATTTTATATAATAATATTTAGTTTTAATATTAAAACTAAAATATGGAAGTAACATAGGGGATTTACGCATATAGTAATGTTGATGGTAAAATTAACAAAATTTTCATTTAAATCAGATAAAACTATGATGTTTTTAACTTATAATCATGTTACTACGATGAAAAAATGGCTACTAATTAGTTAATTTAAAAATCAATTTTAGATAGGAAGAGGATAATGAAGACCAGAGATAGTTATAAAATTATTGTAATTGGTGCTGGGACAGCAGGACTATCTTCTACTGCACATTTATTACGAAATGTACCCCTATTGAAAGAAAGTATAGCAATTATTGATCCATCAAAAAAACATTACTTTCAGCCACTATGGAGTTTAGTGGGGGGAGGAATTGTTTCAAAGGAAAGTACGATGCGTAATCAGGAATCGCTTATTCCAAAAGGGGCAACGTGGATCCCTAAAAGTGTTGTTGAGTTATTTCCATCTGAAAATAAGATACTTTTAGATGACGGACTGCTACTTGAGTATGAAATTCTTATTGTAGCAGCTGGTATCCAAATAAATTGGGACAGTATTAAAGGCTTAAAAGAGTCTATTGGCACTAATGGGGTATGTAGCAATTATTCTTATACATATGTTGATTCTACTTGGAGAGAAATCGAAAAATTTAAAGGAGGAAATGCGCTTTTTACCCACCCTAATACTCCTATTAAATGCGGTGGTGCTCCACAAAAAATTATGTACTTAGCAGAGGAGTATTTTTGTAATAGTGGTGTAAGAAACAGAAGTAAAGTAATATTTTATTCTGCAAACAATAACATATTTCAGGTTCCACGATATGCAAATACTTTAGAACAAGTACTAGAAAGAAAGCAAATTATAACGAATTATAATAAAAATCTAGTGGAAATTATCGCCGAAAAGAGAGAGGCAATTTTTGAAGATACGCAAACACTAAAAAGAGAAACCGTACCATATAGTATGATACATGTTGTTCCGCCAATGGGGCCACCTAATTTTATTAAAGAGAGTGAGATAAGTGATCATCAGGGGTGGGTAGATATAAGCCCTTATACTTTGCAGCATGTGCAATATAAAAATATTTTTGGACTTGGAGATTGTACCAATTTACCTACCTCTAAAACTGGAGCAGCAATTCGAAAACAAATACCCGTCTTAAAACAAAATATTATGGACGTACTTAGCGGAAGAGATTTACAGGCTAAATATGATGGATATACATCATGTCCGATTGTTACAGGATATAAAAGTCTTATACTTGCTGAATTTAACTATGAACATGAGCCTCAAGAAACGTTTCCATTTAATCAAGCGAAAGAACGGTATAGTATGTTTTTACTTAAAAGATATATGTTGCCATATATGTATTGGAATTTAATGTTGAAAGGGATTCTATAGGAGAAGATAAAAAGTGGTTACAAAAATTGAAAATTAATTTGAAATAACTAATTGGAGGGAATAGCTATGCTTTTAAAATATTTTTATGATGAAAAATTAGCACATGCTTCCTATTTAGTCGGTTGTCAGAAAGAAGGCGTAGCAATCGTTATTGATCCTAGTCGCTATATAGAACAATATATAGAATTTGCTAAGAAAGAGGGGATGGAAGTAATTGCTGCGGCTGAGACTCATATTCATGCTGATTTTCTTTCTGGGTCTAGAGAACTTTCTAATCTTTACCATGCAAATTTATATGTATCTGATGAAGGAGATTGTGATTGGAAATATCAATATCTTAACGAAGGTCGATACAAATTGGTTAGAGAGGGCACAGAGTTTAAAGTAGGTCATATAAAATTTAATGTAATTCACACCCCAGGGCATACGCCTGAAAGTATTTCTTTTTTAGTAACTGATACAAGTCAAAATAATTATACGAATGATAAACCGATAGGAATATTCACAGGTGATTTTATATTTGTAGGAGATATAGGAAGACCGGATTTATTAGAAACTGCAGTCGGTATTAAAGATACTGCAAAAATAGGAGCGAAACAATTATTTGATTCTATACAAAAAATAAAAATACTTCCTGATTATTTGCAAATATGGCCATCACATGGTGCGGGAAGCGCATGTGGAAAAGCATTAGGAGCAATTCCAACTTCTACATTAGGTTATGAAAAGATGTTCAATTGGGCATTTCGGTGTAATGAAGAAAGTGATTTTATATCGACTTTATTGACGGGACAGCCAGAGCCTCCAAAGTATTTTTCATTAATGAAGAATTTAAATAAGTATGGTCCGCCAATTCGTAAGAAGAGAAAAAGTACTGCTATTAATACAGTAGAAGAACTTCAAGAAATTTTGAAGAGCGTTTATCAAATAGTTGATATAAGGGATGTAGAGAGTTTTGCTGCAGGTCATATCGAGAAGTCAATTAACATACCTTATAACAAGTATTTCACAACTTGGTGTGGATGGTTATTAGATTATAAAAAAGAAACTTTAATAATTCTAGATGAGGAAAAGGTTAAAGTAGAGGCAGTTATTAGAGAATTTGAATCTATTGGGTTAGATAATATTATTGCTTTTGCACCCTTAAAAGTAATACAAAGACTTGATAGATTTGAAAGTTACAAAGAAAAAACATCGATTGAATTATATCCGCATATAAAAGGTGGAAGCGTTAAGGTTATCGATGTGCGTAGTAAAAAAGAGTGGGAGGAAGGACACCTTCATGATGCAATACATATCACTTTAGGTAATCTATTTGAACAACTAGATTATATACCGAAAGATTTTCCAATAGTTTTGCAATGTCGAACCGGATTACGTTCCGCTATAGCAGCTAGTATTTTACAAAGAGCTGGTATAAAGGAAGTAGTGAATTTAAAGGGAGGATTTCTTGCATGGAAAGAAGAAGGGCTTCCTTATACAACATGCAATCTCAATGTGTAGGAAAATATTATATGCTAGGTAAGAATAATTAAAAGAAGTTATAGATGACGTGTTAGAAAAGGGAATCATAATTGTCGCAGATTCAGGAAATACATTAGGATTATTAATTGATTATCCAGTTAAATATGAAAATGTAATATTTGTTTTAGCATTAAATAATTTAACATTGGATCCATCTTTTATGGAATGGCAGTGTTGGAAGTACTTAGGTATTATCAATAAGAACCTAATTTAAAATTCTCTTGGATGCAAGAGAATTTTTTTATTGGGAATAGTAAGGGGGAGGGGAGGTGCATTACATATGGGAAAAGGTAGAAGTAATAATGCTGGTAAAAAGCAACCAAATTTTGATGATTCATCTAATTTTGCTAAACAAAGCCAACCGACAGAAAAGAAGAAGAAATAAGAACAGGAGCTCTCTTGATAAAGGGAGCTCCTGTTAAAAGTGGACTGACGTTTCAGAATAACATATCGATGGATTAACCCAATAGCCATAAATACAAGGTTTTAATTTTTCGAAGGGCACCTAATTTAATATTATTGTCCCGCTTTTTTATACTTATTGACGCGTTAAATCCATTTAAAATGCTCCTTAATGGCGTTGGGCGTGACCTTCATTAAAATTTTTTAAACCTAATGGGACTTACCATTAAGAGGGCGAGGATTAAAGTAATCCATGCATTACTATATGAAAACAATGCCATACCAGCCAATGATAATCCTGCAGCTGGAATAGGTAATCCCTTAAAATATCCAATAGTTGGTTTAATACTAAATTTAGCTAATCTTAAAGCACCCATTGTTGGGAATAGGATAAATGCCAAAGAAGTTAAAATAGAAGGTGTTGCTATCGTATGAAATAAAAGCGCAGGAGCGACGCCGAAACTAACAATATCAGCTAAGGAATCCAATTCTACGCCAAACTCACTGTTCACTTTTAATTTTCTTGCAATTCTTCCATCAAGAAAATCTAAAACAGCTGAAAAGAAAATGAGAATGGAGGCTGCTCCTAAATATTCACTCATATTCAAGGTGATTGAGAAAACACCGCACAATAAATTTCCAATCGTAAATAAATTCGGTATAACTTTTACAAGCTGATTAAACAAGTTTGTTCCTCCTAAATTAATTAAACTTCACATTTCTGTAGCAATTTCTATATATTCTTCCGTTATTCTTAAAAATATATGACCACTGTATTACTGTAAGCTAATTAAATTTCGATAAGAGAAAAATTGATTTCTTAAATGTTCCACTGGTTTATAAAAATGTTTAATCATTTTCAGTACGCGTTATTGAATATTAGCACCTGATAGTTGATATTTCGAGTAGTCAGGGATTTTCCGGTTCTGGTGCAAAAAATTCAAGGTAATTAAAAATAATCTCTAAAAAGGAGACATAATGATACTATTATTTTAAAAAGGTTCGTGGTTGGTATCGAATATAAAAAAATAGAATTTTTATACAAAAATCACCCGAAAGGGTGCCTTTTGTACCTCTTAAAATGACTGAAGATGTGTTTACTTGAGTTCATTAGGTAGTTAGAGGTTGATAGACTATCTTTAACGAAAATGTTGAGTAGTTCATCTTCATTATATATCAATTTAATAATGATTGGGGATTTAGAAAGTTCCATGGAAAGTACATATCAACCTGATTGGAAGATTGGAAATTTAATAACTGGTGATACATTTTACTTAACGCAACATTTTGGTGCGCAAATGAAAATTTTTAAAGTCCACACAAATGGTACCCTAGAACGATTCCAAACAATAGAACCAGAATTAAAATAAAATTTTTGTAGCATCAATTAAATTCATTTCTTTTTATGCAAACACACTTTCAGCGGAACTAATTTCTTCACTATTTTGCGCTGGAAAGACTTTATAAAAAATGGTTACGTTTTCTGATCTTGAAATAACCCTCTCAAATTGCAATCCTGCTTTTTCTAAAAGCTTTACTGCATCAACAATAGAAGTAATTGCTACAAAAGTTTTTCAAATAAAATTTATAAAAGCTTGATAGGTAATACCAAGGGAAAAGACCGTAGCTACTATATGTGCAGTCCATTTAGGCATATTTAAATTTAATACGGTATTGTACAACATTCCATATACGATACAAATGATTAATATGAATGCAATGAATTGAAGAACTAATAAAAATAGCGGTTGTTCCATTTATTCTCACTTTCTTTATTTGATATATTAATATAATTTATTTAAATGTGAAAGTTTTATTTCTATGAATTTCCAAAAAATGTGATATGAAAGGCATAGTAGTAATCACAAGAATTACTGCAAAACTATAATGGAAATAAAAGTATTATGACGAGATCAGTAAAATAGTAAAGAAGGTCACCATTCACGGCGACCTTCTTTACTATGCGTTATACCCAAATAATTTTAAATCTTCTCCTGAATCTGAAATGATTTTCTCAAATCGTAATCCTACTTTTTCTAAAAGCTTTCCTGAGGCGATGTTATCTATAGAAGTAATTGCTACAATTCGTTTCATGCTGAGCTTTTGTACACCGTATTCGATTATCACAGAAGCTGACTCGTAGCCGTATCCTTGTGAACGGAATGTCTCTAAAAAGGCAAATCCGATATCAACATCTTCTAATGAATCTCTTTTAATAAGGCCACACATACCAAGTGGAGTGAGATCTTCTTTTCGTTCTACTAAGTAAAGGCCAAATCCGAGTTTGTTATACATATCGATGGGACCGTTTACAATATAACTTTTTGCATCTTCTAAGTTTCTAACTCCTTTGTCACCGATAAACTGAATCCATGCAGGATCGTTTACTAACTCAAGAATAAAAGGAGCGTCTTTTATATCAAACCAACGAAGGTTAAGACGTTCGGTTTCAAGAACTATCAATTATTACACCACCTTTAAAAAGTTATAACAATTAGTATGGATTGTGTAAAACAAAAGTGCAACATATTTTAAAGGAGCTTTGTTTGTTCACATAAAGTTCGTTTGTTTTGTATAGAGAGATATTTTATAATTAGGATTGATTGTAAAGAGTGAGATGCTTATACAATGACTCCTAGGTGACTAGGAGTTTTTACTATATAACTATCATTATTACTAAATATGACACACTACACATTCTACTCAAGGAGGTACATAATGAAGAAATTATATAATGCATCGTTTACGTATTTGATTATCGGTTTATTATCAGGGATTTTCGCTAGGGAGTATGGTAAGTATAAAGGGATTTTAGGATCTACTTTGTTAAATCTTTTGCATACACATACACTTGTACTTGGCTTTTTCTTCTTTTTAATTGCTTTAGGATTAGCAAAAGTATTCGCGTTTCATGAAGTGCAAGGGTTTAATAAGTGGTTTGTTTTACATAACATTGCATTAACATTAATGTTAGGTTCGCTAGCAGCGAGAGGGCTTCTTCAGTTAAATGGAGCTGACTTTAAAGGGTTAACTTATATTGTAGGATTTTCTCATTCGTTGATGGCAGTTACTTTAATTTGGTTTATGTTGTTAATAAAGAAATCGTTTAAAATGTAGTGGAAAAGAACTTGTAGCGTGTGCTGCAGGTTCTTTTTTGTATGTTTAGGTTTAAAAATCTCATTTTTCTAATTATTTTGTATAAAGATGGTATACTTGTTTTAAATTTAAAAAGGAGAGTTGATTATGGAAATAACAATTGAACATGTAGTAAATGAATTAAAAGGCATACTTCCTGAAGATCGAGTAGTAATAAATATGACAGTACGAGAGTTACATAGTAAAGATGAATCTTACCATGTTAGTAGTTTACCTGATGTAGTTGTTTTTCCAAAAACGACCGAAGAAGTTAGCGCGATAATGAAAATAGCGAGTCAGCACGGAACAGCTGTCGTTCCATTTGGAGTAGGGTCCAGTTTAGAGGGACATGTAATTCCTTACGAAAAAGGAATCACAATGGACTTTTCTCTTATGAACAAAATACTTGAAATAAGAGAAAAGGATTTTCTTGTGAGAGTACAGCCAGGGGTGACGCGCTCTCAGCTTAATAAAGAATTGAAAAAGTATGGATTATTTTTTAGTGTAGACCCAGGAGCTGATGCAACGTTAGGAGGAATGGCTGCTACAAATGCGAGCGGAACGACAGCGGTAAAGTATGGGGTAATGCGTGATCAAGTCCGAGATTTAGAAGTCGTTCTTGCTGATGGAGAAGTAATACATACCGGGAATTTAGCGGCGAAGTCATCATCAGGTTATCATTTAAATGGTATTTTCGTAGGCTCAGAAGGAACACTTGGATGTTTCACGGAGTTAACTTTAAAAGTATACGGTATACCAGAACATGTTATGGCTGCGAGGGCATCGTTTCCAACTATAAATGATGCAGTAGAAGCTGTAATTAACATATTACAGGCAGGTATTCCAATCGCGAGAATTGAACTCGTTGATGAATTATCTATGAAACAAGTAAATCATTACAATGAAACAAGTTACAGAGAAGAACCGACACTGTTTTTAGAGTTTCACGGCAATGAAGCAGGGTTAAAGCAAGATATTGAATTTACGAAAGAAATCGTTCTTGATCATAAATGTATAGAAATTGCATTTGAGATGGAAACAGCAGCGAGAAATAAACTGTGGGATGCAAGACATAACTTAGCGTACTCTTACGTGCATAGTTATCCTGGTAAAAAGCTAATGAGTACAGACGTATGTGTGCCAATTTCGGAATTAGCTGGAGCGATTCAACATGCGAAAGAGGTATTAGATAAAGTAGGGCTTATTGGCGGTATTCTCGGTCATGTTGGGGATGGGAATTTCCATGTACTCTTAATGATTGATACAAATGATAAAGAGGAAGTGAAGAAGGCAGACGAAATAAATGAAAGTATCGTTCAGTATGCTCTTAAACGAGGAGGAACGTGTACAGGAGAACATGGCGTTGGAATCGGAAAACGAAAGTATCAAGAAGAAGAGCATGGGGCAGCATTATTTGTAATGGAGAAAATAAAGAAAGCTCTTGATCCGCAAAATATTTTGAATCCGAATAAGGTGTTTCAATTAAAAGATAGGGGCTGAGTGGATGAAAGTACTAGAAGCGATAAGTAATGTAGCTGGAATGTATTTTGCATTTTGGACCGGCTGCTGCACTCCCAAGTGTATTAGCGGCAGTATGGCATAACATTGCAGGGCCAATATTAGCAACCATCTGGTCAAAAAATGCAAAAAATGAAAAGAATACTTTTAGCGATGAAAATGTATTAATAAATATAGAAAAATAGGAATGATAAATAATGCAAAAACGTATTGTACATTTTGAAGGAATGGTTGTATTTTTAGCCACAATTTATATGTATTCGATATATGAGTTTAGTTGGATTATATTTTTTGTATTCCTTTTAGCGCCGGATCTATCAATGTTAGCATATGGGATTAATAATCACGTTGGTGTGAAAATATATAATGTATGTCACACATATATCATATCCATATTAATTGTTCTACTAGGTGTCTATTTTAAGATAGATACCGTTATAATGATTGGCTTAATATGGACAGCATATATTGGAATGGATCGAATGTTTGGGTATGGATTGAAATATGAGACGGGTTTTAAGGATACTCATATTCAGAGGTTATAAGAAAAAGTATTCATATTTACAGCGGATTTATTAAAATATTGAACGAAATTCAGTGAATGAATTTCGTTCAATTGTTTAGATATATATATATATATATATATATATATATAAATAATCGAATTATGTTATTTTTATGATAATTAAAAGAAGGAGAGTGGATTTGATGAATATACAAATCACTGGCAATGAATTAATTACTAAGATGCTGAATGATTGGTATCGAGATATTAGAGCTCAACGTATAAGTGAAGCGAAAAAATTAAAAGGGGAGATCGATAAAAAGCTTTATATTATCGAATCAGATGTAAAGGTTTCATTTCACTATTATCTGTTAGAATTTCGATATAAAGTGTTAATAGATGGTTTAGGTAATTTGAAAAAAGCTTTTGATAAAATAGATGCATTGCCTAAACCAAATGATGAATATTCTAATTATTATTATTATTTATTCAAAGCCATTCATTATACAATTCTTACTAATTATAGTGAAGCTAGCAACTATTTTGAAAAAGCTGAAGGGTTATTAGAGCATATTTCAGATGAAATTGAATATGCAGAGTTTAATTATAGAGTTGCTATATTAAAATACCACTTGCATTACGCATATTCAGCTATTGAATACGCTTCAAAAGCAAGAGATATCTTTGTTAAACAAGCAGGGTATGAAGTGAACATAGCGCTGTGCGAAAATATATTAGGATTATCTTTTTCGGAATTAAAGCAGCATGATAAAGGTGAGGAATATATTGCGTCAGCAATAAACATTTTACAAAAAAATGATGCTGAAATGTTAGTATTAAGAATCAGACATAATTTAGGTTTATTGTATGCGAGTCAAAATCTTTCAGTTTTAGCAATTAGACACTTATCTGAGGTTTCTAAAAAAATGCCTACTCATTATAAGGCAATCTTTTTAGAGGCAAGAGAATATTATAAATTAGGTGAAATAGAAAAAGCGAAGGAATTAATTGAAAGTGGATTGAAGGTTTGTGAGGAATTAAAAAATGATGAATATAGATATCACTTTTTAATTCTAAAGGGATTTTGTCAGCATTTAGAGGTAGAAAAAATAGAAAAAATTATTCTCGAAGGTTTTTCTTACTTTGAAAGAAAAAATTTATCGGAGTATATTCACGAATATACTGAAAGTCTGGCATTAGAGTTTCATAAAGTAGGTAATATAGAAAAAGCAGAAAAGTATTTTTTTATGAGTTATGAAATAAAAAAGAGAATACTTGAAAAAGAAGCATTGAAATAAAGAAAAAACTTGGATTATCTATAATGGGAATAGCAGCTGAAGTTATGGGGTTTTATGGTAGAAGGTCTTTGTAATAAATTAGCTCAAAGTGGATATGGTGGAACGTTTATAATTATAAAACCTAATGAAAATCCATATGCTGTCTCTGAAGATACAACGATGCCTGCAAAACAAATCTTCTATTGAACGTGGGTAATTAAACAAGTCACAAATTATAATTTGTGACTTGTTTAAGGTTGGATACTAAATGTGTTGCTTTCAATATTGAAAGCAACTTTTAAGTTTGTGATTAATAGTTAACTTAATAAATTTTTGGGTTAAAATAAAAACAAATTTTTAATCAAGTGCCACAAAAAGTACGATAAGGGCGATTCGTCGGTGCAGGCGGAGCGCAGTATTCTTCTTGATCTGTAGAATACGCATAAGGGTTTGATAAAGCTTCAAGAAGTTTCTCCATTACGCTATAGTCGTCATTTGTAACAGCTGCTTCTAATGCTTCTTCTACACGGTGGTTCCTCGGGATGATTGATGGGTTATTATTTTTCATCATCTCGTAGGCGTTTTCTTTCGATTGTTCTTGTCTGTCTAATCGAGATTGCCACAGTTTGTACCATTCTTTAAATTCAGGACTTTCAAATAGAGCTGTATTTTCGATAGCATCAAGAGTTAATGAACGGAATGTATTTGTGTAATCCGCTTTATATTTCTCCATCATTTTTAAAAGTTGCTCAATAAATGAGTGATCTTGTTCTTCGTTGCTAAATAGTCCTAATTTCTTTTTCATTCCAAGGAACCACTGTTTTTCATACTGTACGCTAAATTTCGAAATTTCGTCTTGAGCGATTTTTAATGCTTCTTCTTCATCTTCGTGCAGAATTGGTATTAAAGATTCAGCTAGTCGTGCGAGATCCCATGCGGCCATATATGGTTGATTTCCATATGCATAACGACCTTGTGTGTCAATAGAGCTAAATACAGTTCCTTGGTCGTAATTGTCCATAAATGCACAAGGACCGTAATCAATTGTTTCGCCACTGATCGTTATATTGTCAGTGTTCATTACGCCGTGAATAAATCCAACAAGTTGCCATTTTGCGATAAGACTGGCTTGTCTTTTAATGACTTCTTGTAGTAATGCAGTATATCGGTTTTCATGAGATTCAATTTCTGGGTAATGCCTTTTTATCGTATAGTCAGCTAGTGATTTCAGGTCCTCTATTGAACCACGAGCTGCAGCATATTGAAATGTACCGACGCGAATATGGCTACTAGCTACTCTAGTTAAAATTGCTCCAGGTAACTTTGTTTCACGATAGGTTGGTTCACCGGTTGTGACAACTGCTAAACTGCGGGTAGTTGGAATATCGAGTGCATACATTGCTTCGCTAATAATATATTCACGTAGCATCGGACCGAGTGCAGCACGGCCATCTCCTCGGCGTGAATAGGGAGTAGGGCCAGAACCTTTCAGTTGAATATCGAAACGCTCACCTGAAGGAGTAATTTGTTCGCCAATTAAAAGAGCACGACCGTCGCCTAACATATTAAAATGTCCGAATTGATGACCAGCATATGCTTGAGCTAATGGATGAGCTCCTTCTGGGAGTGCATTACCAGCGAAAATAGCAATTTCAGCTTCCTTTTTCAGTTCTTCAGGGGTCAAGCCAAGAGATATCGCTAATGAATGGTTTAGTTTAACTAACTCCGGTGAACTTACGGGAGTAGGGGGGATTTCTGTATAAAATGATTGTGGTAAAGTCGTATAACTATTATCTAAATTCCAACCTGTTTCATTATTTTTAGTCATTGTATCTCCTCCTTTTTGTATTTTAAGTTATGTATTTGTACGTATGTATTCTTTGTAAAGTTAACTAAAAGTATAATATAATATTTCCCCTTGC
The DNA here is from genome assembly GCF_056158125.1 of Bacillus sp. EB V-12. Classification (NCBI taxonomy): domain Bacteria; kingdom Bacillati; phylum Bacillota; class Bacilli; order Caryophanales; family Bacillaceae; genus Bacillus; species Bacillus sp. EB V-12. The sequence goes on from NZ_JBUXJL010000001.1 coordinate 1,150,815, forward strand.
AATCTATTGTAAGGACTTCATTGCACTATGTCTATTTAACAGCAAATTTAAAACCTCCATTTTAAGAAAATGGAGGTTTTATTATTATTTAATTTTTACAATTATTTTTCCTTTTGCTCTTCCAGACTCTGAATATTCCATTGCTTTTTGCGCATCTTCAAAAGGGAAAACTCGATCGATTACCGGTTTAATTTTTCCGGCTTCAATATAGTTTGCAATAGTACGTAATTGATCCCCGCTTGGCTTCATAAATAAAAATGAATATTGAGCATTATGCTTTTTTTCAAGTGCAGTAAGTTTTTTGCTGGCTAATGAAAATAAGAGAGTTTTAAAGAATCCTGAACCAAATTCTTTACCGAAGCGAGCATTCGGCATACCTGAAACGGAAACAATGTTTCCTCCGCTTTTTATAATATTGAATGATTTTTCAAGTGTTGCACCGCCGATTGTATCAAATACCGCATCATAATTTTTTAGTATATCTTCAAATTTTTCTGTTTTGTAATTAATAATTTCATCTGCGCCAAGAGACGTTACTAAATTTGCACCAGCTTCACTAGCAGTCGTTGTAACAGTAGCACCCATTATTTTTGCTAACTGAATAGCGAAAGTACCAACACCACCGGATCCAGCGTGAATTAAAATCTTTTGTCCTTTTTGTAATTGCATGATGTCATGTAAAGCTTGATAGGAAGTTAAGCCAACGAGTGGAATCGAAGCCGCTTCCTCAAAACTTAGATTTTTTGGTTTTAAAGCAATATCATCTTCATGAATGGCTATATACTCCGCGAAAGTACCAATCTTATTTTTTCTTGGACGAGCATATATTTCATCACCGACTTTAAAACGAGTCACTTTTGATCCAACCTTCGTGATGACACCGGAAAAGTCATTCCCAAGGATTAGAGGCATTTCATATTTCAGTAACATTTTAACTTTTCCATCACGTATTTTAAAATCAATTGGGTTAATACTAGCTGCATGAATTTCTGCGAGCACTTCATACTCATTAATTTCAGGAGTAGGTACCTCTGCCATACGCATTGGGACTTTTCCATATCTATCAATTATCATTGCTTTCATATCTTATACCTCCAAGTTTTAATAAAAGTTTTGCAATAGCTTCTCAATATCTAATACAAGATTTTTTAATAAACCTAATTTTGTACGTATATCAATATAATAAAAATTCTTTGTACCTTCTTTTCTCATTAAAATAATGCCAGCTTCTCGTAAAATCTTAAGGTGATGTGATACTGCTGGACGGGAAAGGTGTGTTTGCTTCGTGATTTCTCCTACACGTAATCCTGTTTGACATTCTGTTTCCATTAGCACTAATAAAATAGCTTGACGTGTTTCATCACCAATTGCCAATAATACTTTTTGAGAATCAATAAAATCTTTTTTTATAATATTTAATTGTTCTTGTTTATTCATTTCAATCACTTTGCCTCCAGGTAATTAGTCGAAAGGTTTAAGATGATAAACCATTACTTCGATACGGTAATGCTACATGATTGTTGCATGAGGTGCAATATTGAGAAAGAAAATCGAGACGAATGAATTTTTTATTGTTGAAAATTATAGGGAGATAGAAAAGGGATTGGAAGGATTACATAACACAATAGGTGAAGTTTTAAAAACAAAAAATGATGTAACAATAAAATAAGCGGTCGTAACCTTGTATAATCCATAAGGTTACGACCGCTTATAATGTTTATATTATTTTTGATTTTTACGATAGAACATGGTTCAACGTAAAGTAAGTTCTTTTGTTTTACACTTTCATACAGACACAATTCAGGTGGATTATAGATGTATGAAAAGGTAAAAGGAATTTTGGGGCGTAATCTATCTATATGATAATTCAAAATGAAATATAAGTCTATATTTTAATGTTTTTTTTGATTATATTTATGTCACTGAGCTCAGAACAATGATGTGGAGGGTAAATATATGAAATCGAATTATGTACCAGTTTTAATTGTTGGAGGGGGATTATCTGGGTTAGCGTCTGCGTTATTTCTTGCAAAACATAACATTGAGTACTTACTTATTGAAAGGCATCCGTCTACTGCCATTCATCCGAAAGCAGGTGGTCTTACTTTACGTACAATGGAGTTATTTCGAGAATTAGGCTTGGAACAAAGAATTAAATTGGCAGGTAAAGCATTAGAGAACTGCCGAGGAAGAATAGCGGTTCATACAATAGCTGAAGCGAATAAAGAAGACTTGGAACAAATGAGAGCGACGCAATACAGAAACGATGAAGAGTTACTTCAAAAAATAGAAAAGATTAGTCCATCAAAACAAACTGCATGTTATCAAATTATTTTAGAAGAGATGATGTTACAAGAGGCAAAAACGCTAGGCGGGCAACTATCTTTTTATCATGAATTAGTTTCATTTGAACAAAGTGAAAACGGGGTAAAAGCAAAGATTCGAAATCGTGAAACAGAAAAAGAAAGTGTCATACATTGTGACTATGTAATTGCAGCGGATGGAGCGAAAAGTAAAATACGTGAGCAGTTAGGGATTAAAACTGAGGGGCGTGGAACCATTGGTGGCTATTATATGAATATTTATTTTGAAGCTGATTTAAGAGAGTTTATACAAGGAGACGCATTCGGTTTTTCGATGGTACTTCATCCGGAGGTTCTTGGTGCACTTATCCCGGTTGATAACGTAAAAAAATGGATTTATCATGTAGCCTACGATCCATTAAAAGGAGAGGGGCTAGAGGACTTCACTATAGAACGTTGTAAACAAATTATTCAAATAGCAATTGGAAGTACAAATGTTGAATCAAAAATATTAAGTGTTTTACCGTGGGAAGCGGCCGAAAGTACAGCGGTGAAATTTCAAGGGAATCGAACCTTTTTAGTTGGAGATTCAGCACATATTATGCCGCCAACAGGAGGATTTGGTTCAAATACAGGAATACAAGATGCGCATAACTTAGCTTGGAAATTAGCGGCTGTTATAAAAGGGAAGGCAAAACCAAAACTGTTAGAAACATATCATGAGGAGAGACACTCTGTTGCAAAATTAACGACAGCTTATGCAAGTAGTTTACTGTTTCGTGCTGCGAATAGAGAGGAAGGCAGTTTGAATAATATGGATGGTTTAGCTGTTACAGTTGGATATCAGTATTGTTCAGAGGCAATTATAGATGATTCAGTCACTCCGCATAGAATGGATAGCATAGAGTTGAACGGAAGACCTGGAACGCGAGCGCCACATTTATGGGGAACGTATGAAGGGAAGAAAGTTTCTACATTAGACTTATTCGGTAACAGTTTTGTATTACTTACAGGAGTAGAAAATAGTTCTTGGGCTGAGGCAGCACATGCTGTTTCAGCTAAATTAGGAATACATATAAAAGGGTATCGTGTTGGCTTAAGTGGAGACTTTGTTGTTCCAGAAGATATTTTTAGCAAATTATATGGTATAGAGAATGGAGGTGCTGTATTAATTAGACCAGATGGCTTTATCGGATGGCGTTCGGAAAAAACGGTAGTAAATCCAGATATAGTATTGGAAGAGGTAATGAGAAATTTATTATGTGATTTTTAAGTAACTACAGAAATATTGTTTTATGTGCTTCACTCTACTGAAAAAAATATTCACAAATTTCAATAGGTTTGATATGATTAAATTCGACAAGTTAATAGAGGCCGGAGATATTTGAGAAAAGCCATAAATTTATTTAGGGACACAGGAGTGTAGCCTAAATAATTTATGGCTTTTTTTATTGAATGAACCGTACAAAATAGGGAGTTACATGTGAAAAGGAGGGTTATAGAAATTAAATAGGATAATACTAGTTTTCTATATTAATAATATAGAAAACATTTGTAAGATTGGAATTTTAATATAGGTTTATAAAAATAATGAAAGTGTGTCTTCTGTTTCGTGTAAATCTCATTAGCTTGTTGAAATTTGCAACGTAGGAAGGGTTAGAAGAATGAGAAAGATTATTAGCGTTTTAGTTATTTTCTTTATGACTGGAAGTATCTTTGCTGGGGGAGCTGTTCATGCGAAAGCAGAAGGAAAGGATGAATGGAATACGAATAAGTTTTTAAATATTGCACATCGCGGAGCAAGTGGGCATGCACCTGAGCACACTTTTGCTTCTTATGATTTAGTGAAAAAAATGAAAGCGGATTATTTAGAATTAGATATTCAATTAACAAAGGATGGCCAATTAATTGCAATGCATGATACAGCAGTTGATCGCACTACAAATGGAACAGGCGAAGTACGCGATAAAACGTTAAGCGAAATAAAGAGTTTAGATGCTGGATCATGGTTTAATAAAGCGTATCCAGAAAAGGCTAAGCAAGAGTATGTTGGGCAAAAGGTTCCAACTCTTGAAGAAATCTTCCAAAAGTATGGAAGAAGTATGAAGTATTATATTGAAACAAAATCACCAGATGTGTATCCAGGAATGGAAGAGAAATTGTTGGCGTTGTTACAAAAATATAATTTAGTAGGCCAAAACATGTCTTCTAGCCGTGTTATGATTCAATCATTTAGTAAAGATAGTTTGAAAAAGATTCATAGTATGAATGAAAATATTCCGTTAGTTCAATTGCTTTGGTATTATCCAAATGAAAACAATGAAATTGTTGAATGGTCTGGCATTACACATGAACCGAAAAGTGTAACAAATGATGATTTTCAAGAAATTAAAAAGTATGCAGCGGGTATTGGACCAAACTTACGTAATGATAACGGGGAACTAATTATTGATGAGTCCTATATGAAAATGGCTAGGAAAAATGGACTGTTAATTCACCCTTATACAATTAATGAGAAACCAGATATGAGACTGTTAATCAAATGGGGTGCTACAGGAATGTTTACAAATTATCCGGATCGATTACATAGTGTATTGAAGGAAAAATAAGTGGAACAGGGTATACCAGTGTTTTAGGTATACCCTTTTTAATCTAACTCTCCGATAAACAGAATCTCTTTTTCATAGCATTCATCTGCATCATAAATAATTTCTTGAAAGTGAAGCGTTTTGAAGGAATGACAAACTGACATTTCCCATGTCTCCCAAAAATCAATTTCATTTGAAAGAAGAATCCATTTTTGAAATTCACTATCTCTATTAAAGAAATTATGAAAGTAGTCCTCATTTTTAAATATAATGATTTGCGAATCCCACAAATTATTTATAGAAATCAAAACAACAACTCGATATGTATGTGTATCGCTCGGTTTCATATTTATTAAATGATTTGCTTGATTTAATAAGGTTTGAATACATAACCGTTTTACTTTTCTAGGTGTTTTACGAGAGTCAATAAAAGCTTGCGAAACTGGCAATAGCATATTCCAATATTCATCGTTATAGAAAGTAGAAGGGAACGTTTTTGTATGTTCCTCAATTCGCTTTATCATAGTGTTTGTTTTTCGGTTCATACCACGTATTTTCTTTTCACGCATTGTGAGTCATCTCCATAAATTTTTGTAATGCAGCAGAGTGATATATATTTTTTCTAGTAATAAAAGTAGTAGGAACTTTTTTGAAGCTATTTGGTAAAGGATTGAATGATATGTCATGTTTATGACCACTTAAAATAGACTTCATCATAATTGCTATGCCCATACCTGATTTTACACATGCGAGAATCGCTTCAATTGTTCCAAACTCTAATACTCGCTTAGGTGAAATTCCTTCTTCTTGAAGCCAATCTTCTAATAAATTTCTATAATAGCACCCATGACTAAATGCAAGTAAATTCATGTCTCCTATGTCTTTAAAGGAAGATAAAGGCTTTTTGCTAATGAGAACTAATTCTTCTTCACGAAATATATTTGTATGAAGTTCAGCATGCTGAGTAGAGCCAGCTATAAACGCTCCGTCCAGTTTTCGTTCTAGTACAAGCCTAATCAATTGTTCCGTCGTATTTGATTCTAAAATCAATTCGACTTTTGAGTATTTCTCATAATAGGCCGTTAATATAGATGGAAGTCTTACAGCGGTTGTAGATTCTGTACATCCAATTTTTAAAGTGCCTCTTGGTTCGATCCCATTACTTTGAACTGCTTTAACAGATTGATCCATTAAGTAGATAATTTGTTTGGCGTATGTTAATAAAATCTCACCGTTAGAAGTTAAAGTTACACCTTTTCCGTTTCGGTAAAATAAAGGCACACCTAATTCGTTTTCTAGTTGTTTCATACGCATTGTTACGCCAGACTGTACATAGTTTAAATTTTTAGCTGCGTGAGATATGTTTTTTTCTTTCGCAACTTCGTAAAATACAGTTAAATCTTTTATATCCAAATATCATCCCTCCAGAAAAGGTATCATTTTTTTTGATGAATTACATGATAAATCTTTATTTTATATGATATCAGAACTTTCATACAATGGAAGGGGATGGAGGGATTATTGTGTTAATGGAAGAAAGGGTGAATAGTACTTATAAGTGGGTTATGTTAATTTTTGCGACGGTTGCTCAAACAACAGCGACACTTATAACGTATGGTGTTGGAGCGTTTGCTTTATTTTGGAAAGAAGAATATGCACTTACGAATACGGAGATTGGATTGTTAGTAAGTGTTGTAAATATAGGACCGCTATTTTGTATGCTTTTTGTCGGGCGGCTACTTGATCAATACAATGAAAAGTTGTTAATTTCGATAGGTTCATTTTTAATAGGAGGTTCGTTTTTACTGACTAATATGGTCAATGGATTTAATGGGTTACTCTTTGTACTTTTATTAGTAGGAACGTTTTATAGTGTTTCGCAGCCAGGAGGAAGTAAGGTGATAATGAAGTGGTTCTCAAAAGAAAATCGCGGGTTAGCGATGGGGATTAGACAAGCCGGTATACCGATTGGTGGTACATTAGCGGGAGTATTGATCCCGTTTCTTACAATAAAATATAATATGGCCTATGCGGTAAATAGTATTGCATGTATTTGTATAATTGGAGGGTTTTTATTTTTTATATTTTATAAGGAACCATATATTCAAGAGAAAGTTAAACAAGAACGTAGTAAACTTTCTTTTTGGATGCAGTTAAAAGAAGTGATGTGTAAAAAAGAGTTGTATGCAATTTATATAACTGGCATTTGTATGATTTCATTGCAAATGGTGTTAGTTGCGCACTTTATAAAATTTTTAGTATTGGAACAATCAATCACGCCAATTTTAGCTGGAAAAGTATTTTCCGTTATGTTCTTTTCTGGAATGGTTGGTAGGGTTATATTAGCAGCTACTAGTGATTTATTTTATAAGGGGAATAGGCGTACCCTCTTATTTATAACTGTTTGTATTTCTATTTTCTTCATTCTAATATTAGTAATGAGCATACATACAATAACGAATGTATTGTATGGTGTAAGTGCGTTGTTAGGATTCTTTTCAATTGGATGGTTTAGTCTTTTTATAACTGAAGTTGCGGAATCAGCAAGTGAAGAATCGGTAGGGATGACAGTGAGTTTTGCACTTACATTAAATCAAATTGCCATTATTGCTGCGCCTGCTTTATTTGGTTATATTGTAGATAAGAAGGGATATACGTATGCGTGGTTATGCATAGTTGTATTACTAACTATTTCAGCGGTTAGCTTATATAGGAAGTATAGAAAATGAAGGAATGTTAGCAATGTAAATTTTTTATGAAGAAAGTCTAAAGAAATGTTGAATGAGCGACATTTCTTTTTTTATTTGTTGTATAATCAAAATGTAAATGAGATTCGTTTTCAATTTCGTTCATTACCTCTTTTGAAATTACCTGTAATTTTAGCCATAATTAGCTGTTTTTCTTTATCGTTATTTGCATGATTTATTTTATTTAAAAATTTTTCAGCATCATTTCCTTTTAATACCATAATCTGTTTTCCGTAATATTCAATTAATACCATGTTATTTTTTGTTATCCGATAATGAAACATCTTATCATCTAAACGATTGCGTTTATCGGTGTTTTTCATATTACATCTCCATTCTTTTTAGTATGTAACAAATGTTACAAAAGAATTTGAAATTATAGTGTAATGCATCCGATTGTATGTTGGAAATTTTGCAAGAAAGAAATACAATAGAGAGTAGTCAAAATTGAAAATGAGAAAAAGGAATCTAGTTTTAACAGAGTGAATATTAAATAATATTATAATATACTTGATAATTAAAAGATATAAAATAGAATGGATGTACGTTAAGTGAAACTAGATAAAAGAGGGTTCCTAGTATGTTAAAGAAATGGTTAATCGTTTTCTTTATTTTTGCAGTTTTTTGTGGAAGTATTGTTACACTAATACATGCAAATAAAGGGGAAAAATATGATGCAAAGGCATTTTCTAATGTAAATAGTAAGCAAAAAGATGTTAAGCAGGAAATTGATGCGAATGAGAAAAAGCGTTATGAAATTGCAGCTGGAAAACTAGATCAGTACTTAAAAGATAAAGGATTTAATGGGAGTGTTCTTGTAGCAAGTAAAGGTCATGTAATTTTACGAAAAGGCTACGGTTATGCGAATGTGAAAGATCAAGTATTAACAACGCCAAGAACGAAATATCGCATTGGTTCTATTACGAAAACAGTTGTTGCAATATCTATTATGCAACTAAAAGAAAAAGGGAAGTTGAACATTGAAGACAATGTAAATAAATATATCCCATCGTTTCCGGCAGATAAAAACATTACGTTACGAAACTTGTTAACACATACGTCTGGATTACCAGAACAGGGACAAGGTAGTGTTGACGCAGCATCACGGTTAAAATTAGTAACGTGGATTGGGGCACAAACGTTACAATTTCCAGCAGGGACAGGATGGAAATATACAGATTATAATTATATGGTGCTTGCATATATTGTAGAAAAAATATCGAATAAACCACTTGCTGAATATGTGAAAGAAAATATTTTGACTCCCGTTGAAATGAATGAATCTGGAATGGGCGCAACACTTCCAGAAGATATTTTCTTAGCAGAAGGGTATACGAAAAAAGATAATAAGTTAATAGCCACGCCGCGCTTAAAAATGAACTGGCTGTATGGTTGTGGTGAAATGTATACGACTGTTGAAGATATGAAAAAGTTAGATGAAGCTATTATGGATGGTAAACTACTTTCTAAACAAAGTGTATCAGATATGTTTTCTGCATCACCTGCAAGAAAATATGGATTTAGTTTCTATATTTACCCAGATTATTATCATAACCACGGTGTATTAGCTGGCTGGAACACTTTTAATAATTTTAACTGGGATAAACGAACGTTTGTCATATTATTTTCTAACGTCCAAAATGGTATGAATGACGCATTTAATCAAGAATTTAGGAAAATGGCGAATGATTTAATAGAAGGAAAATAATTATAAAAAATCGGTATGGATATGTAATTATCTATACCGATTTTTTTATTTTGTAAAGTTTTACTTACTGAATAAAGTGAAACTTTATTCAGTGGAGGGGCTTTCTTCATCCCCACTGAGTAGAAGCCCTCATCAATCGGGCTTTTACGGACAGCAGGGCCCCCACCTAACTTTTTTGCTTCCGCTGAATTTTGAGGTGAGGGTCTTACTGCCCATAAATAGCGGGATAAATAGGTAAGAAAGGTGATTGACATATGAATAAATCTAAATAGGTAGTTAAATGCTAAGTAATGCAAAGAAAAATTGGTAATTTTTACATTGATAAAAAAGCTTGAGCTTCACACTATGTGAAGCTTTATATTATTGGAGACAAGAACAGGAGGTTGAAAAAATGAAAAAAGCAATAAAGTTTTGTTTAATAGCTACATTATCTACAACAATTATTAGTGGATGCTCTTTTGAGGGTAACAATGAAAATGTTAAAGGGAAAGAAGGGGAAAAAGTAGAGGTACAGAAAAATGCTGGGAAATATACGATGCCAGATGAAAAAGATAAACATGAAGGTACATGGCTGCAATGGCCACATGAATACACATATGGTGAAGAGTATAAGAAGGAAGTTGAACCTATTTGGGTTAAGATGGCAAGTGCTTTAACTGAGGGTGAGAAAGTCCACATTGTTGCATATGACCAGGAAGAAAAAGAAAGAATCAATAACCTTTTAACAGATGAAGGGTTAAATATGGAGAAGATTGATTTCTTTATCGCGCCTACTGATGATGTATGGGCAAGGGACAGTGGACCAATTTTTGTTTATGACAGCAATAAAAATCTCAAAATATTAGATTCAGCATTTAATGGTTGGGGGAAGAAAACACCTTATAAAAATGATGCTCAAATACGTAAGAATGTTAGTAAACAATCAGGAATTGAAAGAGTTGATTGGGGGAAATTTGTCCTTGAAGGCGGCGCAATTGAATTAGACAGCAATGGGACTGCTTTATTAACTCGAAGTGCAGTAACGAATAAAAATAGAAATCCTGATTTATCAGAAAAGGAAATTGAAAAATATATAAGTGACCTTGGGGTATCAAACTTTATTTGGTTAGACGGAGTACCTAATTTAGATATTACGGACTTTCATATTGATGGATTTGCTAAATTCCATAATAAATCTACCATTGTAACGATGAAAGAAGATGACCTAGCCGAATGGGGTTTATCTAATAAAGATATGGATACATTGTTAGATGCAAAAAATGCTTCAGGACAGAAATATAAGTATGAATACTTGCCGCTTAGTAAAGAAAAGGTTGCTTTAGAAAATGGAAAAACTCTCGATTATAAGGGGTCGTATATCAATTATTATATCGGAAATACAGTTGTATTAGTGCCTAATTATAATGATCCGAATGATAAAATTGCAAACGATACGATTCAGAAGTTATACCCAGATCGTAAAGTAGTCGGTATTGATGTGAGAGAGTTGTATAAAAACGGCGGTATGATTCATTGTGTGACACAACAACAACCCATTGCATTGAAGTAATTGATTGTAATTTCGTTGTTCTGCTATATAGACAAAATAGGTGGAATCTTATTACCTATTTTGTCGTTCCTTATTATTTATAATAATAAAATTTAAATATAATGATAAAAGAATTATAGTGTATATTCACTTTTCGTTTTATATGGTAAAGGAGAAAAATGTTTGTGTTAAAAAATTTTAAAATAGTGTTCTCGTATTTCCCTATCGTTTTACAGTACATTTTAAATGTAGCTTTAATTTGCTTAGGGTTTATTCTAAGTGTGTTTCTTATGAAAGAAGTCATTCAGTTTATACAAGAACTGAAATTGGATGGTAATGAATCGAGTTATCATTTAATTGATAGTATCGTCGTATTCTTTCTGTACTTTGAATTCATCGTAATGATTATAAAGTATTTTCAAATGAATTTTCATTTTCCATTACGATATTTTATATATATAGGTATAACAGCTATTGTGCGTCTCATCATTATAGATCACGATAGTCCGTTAGATTTATTGTTATATGCCTGTGCAATCTTTGTATTAATTAGTGCATTGTTCATTGCGAATTCTAAAATGATGCGTCGGGATTTAGAATAGTGACATTTGTTGTTGGATTAAATAAGATATTTTATCTTTTTGCAAAAAAGGAGTAACGGTATTGAAAGAAATAATCTTAACCAGCCTCATAATGATAGGGTTTATGATTCTATTATTTAATTGTATACTTTCATGATTTAAAAGAATAAAAGGTTAATAGAGAAAGAGGTTTTTGTAAATATGATTCATTACAATAATCAAAATAGTTTACATTTATAAGTTTTGCATTCATAGGTATTGAAGCAATAGGGGTTGAAATTGAAGATCCCTTTGGTCAGGATCCAAATGATCTTCCGCTAGAAGGAATTTGTATAGGAGTAGAAGCGCATTTGGTGAATCTATATAATCAAAATGATCTATTAGAAGTAATGGGTTTGAATCTTGATAAAAAAATCATTTATTGTTGTTTTAAAATAGGTTATTTAAAAACTTGTCAAGAGTCAATTTAAGGCTTAACGTCAGCTTTATATTTTTTATATAAATATATAATATTCCTCCATGCTATAATCCATTCATGAAATGTACATGTTGCATGAGTTGGAATAAAAAAGACATGAATTGAGGATTAGTTGGCTTTGTGAAATCAATTATGTAACTACTATTAAAAAGCGAGGTAAATAATATGGAACAAAAACATAATGGAATTATTTTTACTGCAATACCAGATGAATCGAATGAATATTATCAACCATTTTATGAAGACTTGATTTACTTTAATGAATGTTTAAATGAAAAGAAATCAATTGCGGATCAACTTATATCTTTATCTGTTGAAGAACAAGACTTTCATACGAGCTGTTTTGAGTATGATGATATTTGGCTAAGAGATGTTGCACCGGTTGTCACAAATCATCTAGTTAAATTTAAATATCGACCAAATTATTTGCCAGATGATCAAGGGCGATATTTAGATCAACAGTTTAATAAATGGTTGAAAAAGAATGACTTTGAATATGTGAAATCCCCATTAATATTAGATGGTGGTAATCTTATTTGGAATAAAAAAGATACCGTAATATTAACAGAACGTATATTTGATGATAACGATGATTGGACAGAAGAGGAAATTATTGAGCAGTTAGAATGGGATTTAGATGTGAGCCGAGTTATTATTATTCCTGCTGAAGAAGGGGATGTACTAGCACACGCAGACGGAATGGTTAAATTTATTGATGAACATACAATGTTTATTAGTGATTTTTTAGGGGATCATGAATTTAGATATAGTGTTCAAGAGATTATTCAAGAACAAATGCCAGAAGCTGAATTTATAGTTGTTCCTTCATCATATACAGAGAAAGGACAATATGATCAAGAGATAGCATCAGCAAAAGGGTTGTATATAAATATGTTAGAATCATGTGATGCTCTTTATGTTCCTAAGTTTGGACTAGCTAAAGATGAGGAAGTTTTACGATATATTCAACAGTATACGGAGAAGCAAGTTATTCAAATTCATGTAGGAGAAATATCAACAATGGGAGGCGCAATGAATTGTTTAACGTGGTATTGTCCAAGCCATTTGTTACCTTCAAAAATGAGAAGATTAAAAAATCAGAATGAAGATTTTTCAATGAAGAAGATTTTTGATTGGTTTTAATAAATAAGTAATGAAAAGAAAATCTATTCAAGGAGTATTGATATGTATACCATCGCTGAGTTTTCTCGGATTTGTAAAATGAGTACGCGGATGTTAAGACATTATGACAAAGAGGAGATATTAAAACCGGCATATGTGAATCCGGTTAATGGGTATAGATATTATGAACAAGAGCAGCTGGAAGTAGCGTTGAAAATCAAAAAGTTAAGGGAGTATAAATTTCCTCTTCCAAAAATTAAAATTGTTTTGCAGTCATCAGATCAAGATTCGTTTGTTCAACATATACAATCACAAATTATCGAGTTGTCTCATGAAGTGAAGCAAAATTTACAGGTTATTTCAGAAATGAATGAAATGGTAAAGGTGAATAGTAGTCTAAATATTGCTCGTCATAGAAATTACGATATATTAATGGGAATGAGGAATGAAGTAACGATAATTACTCAAAGAGTAAAAATAGATATAGATGATATGGATGATTATTTTTATGACTTATATGAAGAGGTACAAAAAAATAATTTTCAAATAGTCGGTTCACCATCTACAGTCTTTTATGATGAAGAATATATTCCAAGTAACAGTGATATTGAATTAAGAATCCCGGTTATGCAGGGGAATGATGAAGACGTAGCACAAGAGTATGAAATGAAACAACTAAGTCCACATCATATCGTTACTACTATGCATTATGGAAGTTACGACTATATAGGTTACGCTTATATAGCGTTAGAAGAATGGATTGAAAGAAATGGGTATGTGATAATTAATTCGCCATATGAGGTTTATATAAAGGGACCTGAATGTGATTGTTTAGCAGAAGAGTATGTGACACAAATTTGTTTTTTAGTTACGAAAATAGAATGAGAATAAGGATTGACATTAACATTATGTCAATCCTTATTCTATGTATGAAAGCAATTTATCATAATAAAAAGGAGAGAGAATATGAGAAGAACAATCATGATTATTTGTCTCGTTCTAAGTATGGTATGGATTTCCGCATGTACTGCTGGAGTAGGAGAAGGTGAGAGTGGTAGCGCTGTTCTACCTAATCAGCTACCTAAAAATGTAGTGTTTAAAAATGGTACAATCTATACTTCAAATGAAAAGCAAGACATCGTAGAGGCTGTAGCCGTTAAAGAGGGGAAAATTATATTTGTTGGTTCAAACAAGGATGTAGAGGAATTTATAAATGAAGATACGAAAGTGGTGGATTTACAAGGACGTTTTATCCTTCCTGGTTTTGTGGACAATCATAATCATATATTTGAAGCAAAATCACCAGCAGCAGGAAATTGTAGTGTCTCACCAGATGCTTCTCTGCAAAAACAACGCTCGTATTTAAAGGCTTGTAAAAAAGGTGTGAAAGATGGCGAATGGATAAGTGGAACGGGGTTCAGTTTGGAAGCGTTGTTAAAAGATATGGACGAAAAATCAGAGCAACAAACCCCATTACAAGTTCTTGATGAGTTATTTCCTAATAATCCAGTATTAATTATGGAAAGAACCTCCCATTCTGTATGGGTTAATTCAAAGGCACTCGAGTTAGCTGGAATAAATAAAGATACAAAAGATCCACAAGGTGGAAGGATTATTCGGGATTCCGAGACAGGAGAACCGTTTGGTATTCTTTATGATACAGCAGGAGATATCGTGATGGAAAAAGCATGGAATTCTCAACCAAATCTGTTTGAAAAAAATTATGAAGGTTTATTAGACGGTTTAGATGAGGTTGCAAAGAATGGTATTACTACAGTTGGTGATGGACGTCTTTATTGGAAGCGAGGCTGGTTAGACGTTTGGAATAAAGTAAATGACGAAAAAAAGCTAACGTCACGCGTAGTACTTCGACCATGGGTATATCCAAATTTAAACGAAGCAGAACAAATGGAGTATTTCAAAAAAATTAAGCGTGATGATGTGTCATCCCGTATGCTTATTAATCAAGTGAAAATGTATAGTGATGGAATTAGTATTAATAGCACTGCTAAAACACTAGAAAAATATAAATTTGAATGGTTTACAGGAACTCCGTATGGGTTGAATTATATTCCAGAAGAAAAAATGAAATGGTGGTTAACCGAATTAAATAAAATTGGTTACGGTGCACTTATTCATACAATTGGAGATGCTGGGGTAAGAGAGAGTTTAAATGCGATTGAAGCAGTGAAAAAAGAAGGTGCAAACCAGCCTTATACACTTACGCATGTGGAAATGGTAGAAGATAGTGATATAGATCGTTTTGCTAAGTTAGGTATTAGCGCTGATTTTCAAGTAGGTCATGATTTTGCGGAAGATCCAAAACAAAGCTGGGCAAGTACGTATTTTACAAATCAGCAAATGAAACGAATTATGCCGTTAGGGCGAATTTGGAAAACCGGTGCGAATGTATCACTTAGTAGTGATTGGGATGTAAACGAACTGAATCCACTTGTGACGATTTCAAATGCATTAAGCATTGATGAAAAGGGCTTGTCTGATGTATACGCAGCTATTGATGCCTATACAATTAAGCCAGCTAAAGCGCTAGGTCTTGATAACATTACAGGTTCGATTGAAGTAGGCAAATCAGCTGATATGGTATTACTAAATGAAGATATTACTAAAATGAGTGCCGATAAGATTCCGAATGCGAAAGTTTTAGTGACGGTTTTACAAGGAGAAGTAGTGTATCACAAGGAGAAATAAAGAGTCACCTTATAAAGTTGCTACAAGTAAATGAATATATTCCTGTTGACCTTAACACGATGTCAAAGTATAGACTGGACATACATTCATATAAGGGGTGAACACGTATGAGAAATATAGAAAATAGTTTGTATTATATGCCTGCGGAATGGGAGAAACATGAAGGTACATGGCTCCAATGGCCACATGATAAAACACATAGGGGTGAAGGTTACAGAGCTAAGTTAGATGATATTTGGATATCGATGGCAAAGGAGCTTCACTATGGAGAAAATGTCCATATTGTTGTATGTGATGAAGAAGAAAAAATACATGTCCAATCGAAGTTAATGGAAGCTAACGTGAATATGAATAAAATTGATTTCTTAATTCAAGAAACTGATGATATTTGGATAAGAGATAACGGACCAATCTTTGTAAAAGATAAAGAAGGGAACCGCTATCTAACGCACTGGATATTTAATGGTTGGGGAAATAAATATCCGTACGAAAACGACGCTAATATTCCGAATAAAATAAGTGAAATGTATCGCATTCCAAAAGTTGAATCTAGTGTCTGTTTAGAGGGCGGGGGAATTGAGATAAACGGAAACGGGACCTTAATGGCGGCGGAAACGTCTATTATAAATGAAAATCGAAATCCTACACTAAGTCAGAAAGAAATTGAAATGGAGTTAACGAAATATTTAGGAGTAACGAATTTTATATGGATAACTGGTATACGCGGAGAGGATAATTATGATGAAGATACAGATTATCATATTGATGGCGCGGCACGGTTTGTAAATGAAAATACGATATTGTATGAATATGATCCTTTCGGTGAAGGAGAGTCATATCTTTTGGAGGCGTACGAAAAGCATTATCAAGAATTGCGACAAGCAAGAAATATAGATGGCAAGCCATTTCAGCTCATTCCAGTACCAGTAACAAGAAAATTGGTAAAAGAAGCAGATTGTAAAGGATCGTACTTAAATTTTTACATTGGTAATGAAGTTGTATTGGTACCTATATACGGTGATGAACATGATAAATTAGGGCTTCAAATCATTGAAGGTCAATTTCCAGGGAGAAGAATTGTCGGTATATATGTTAACGAATTGTATGCATACGGTGGTATGATTCATTGTGTGACGCAGCAGCATATAGAATAGAGTAATTCAAATAAAAAGCATGCAGAGCATATACTCTGCATGCTTTTTATAATGTTGAAAACTCCTCAACAAGTTGAGTGAATTGTTTCAATGCACTTTCAATCGGTTCTGGCGTAGTTAAATCAACACCAGCTTTTTTCAATAGGTTTAGTGGATAGTCAGAACTTCCACCTTTCAGGAATTCAATATAATTTTTCTGAGCATTCGGATCATCACTTAATAGTTTATCAGCGATTTGAATGGCAGATGCGAATCCAGTTGCATATTTGTATACGTAAAACGGGCGATAGAAATGAGGGATTCTAGCCCATCCGTATTTTACTTCTTCATCAAATACAAGTGAATCACCGTTATATTCTTTAAATAGCTTTTCATAAATTTCACTGAAGACTTGTGAATTTAATGGTTTACCTTGTTCAGCCATTTCATGTGTGATTTTTTCAAATTCTGCAAACATAATTTGTGTAAAGAAAGTACCTTTAAATTTCTCAATAAAATGGTTAATTAAATGGTTACGCACGTCCGTATCTTTTGCTTCTTTTAATAAATAGTGAATTAATAACACTTCATTTACTGTAGAAGCGACTTCTGCGACAAAGATAGAATAATGTGCAGAAATTCTTGGTTGGTATCCATGTGAATAGTGCGTATGCATACCGTGACCGCATTCATGAGTAAGAGTGAACAGGCTGTTTAAATCATCGTGATGATTTAAAAGAATGAAAGGATGAACGCCGTATACACCAAAGTTATAAGCACCAGAACGTTTTCCTGGTGTTTCTCTTACGTCTATATATCTTTTATCTTTAAAACTTTTTAATGTCTCAATATATTCTTCTCCTAAAGGAGCTAGTGATGCAATCATAATGTCAAATGCTTCACTATATGGGATGTCTTGTTTTGCACCTTCTACTAAATCGACGCCTAAGTCGTATTGTCTTAGTTCATCTACGTTTAATTTTTCTTTTCGAATTTCATTGTATGTATGTAATGTTTGAATGTTTTTTTTCGTTGTATCAATTAGGTTTTCGTATACTTCTTTCGGAACCATATCGCCAAATAATGATTTCTCTAGCGCTGATGGATAGTTTCTTAATTTCGAAACAGTAACATTATTTTTAATAGCAGCGGATAAAGTAGATGCGATGGAATTCTTTAACTGAACATATGGTTTGTAATATGCTTTATAAGCTTCTTTACGCTTTTCACGATTCGTATCTTCTATTAACTTTGCATACATTCCGCGTGTTAAGTTCACTTTTTCTCCATCGTCAGTCGTCACTTCACCAAATAATATATCTGCATTATTTAACATACCAAATGTGTGCTGTGGAGAAGAAAGAGCTTCACCCATTTGTGATAAAATTGCTTCTTGGTCCTTATTCAATACGTGTTTTTTATAACGATATAATTCAAATAAGTCTTCTTTATAATATTGTAAGCCTTCTGTATCTTCTATATAAGAATGTAATGTGTTTTCGTCTATGCTAAGTAAGAAGGGGGAAAAGAAAGATTTCGCTGCACTTACTTTCACGTGTAATTGTGATACTTTATCGACAAGAGATTGCGCGTCAGTATCGCGTGTATCAAGGTCAGATTGTAATCGTGCATAAGCGAACATTAAAGATATTATGCTAGAAATTTCTTCACTCTTCGTTAAATAAGCTAATAAACTATTGCCATTGTGAATATTGCCATTAAACTCGTGTAATTCCTTCGTTAATACTTCAATTTTATGAAAATCACTTTCCCAATCTTCAATTGTATGGTAAATGTCTGTTAAATCCCATTTTTCTATATCAGCTACTTGTAATCGATCTTTAAGTTCTGTCATAATCATTTCCTTTCTAAACATGTAGTTATATTTCTATATAACTATGAAATACAACAAATTGCAAAAAATCCCTGCTGAAAATTGAAAAGCCTTGCTAAAATAACAAGGCTTACATACTTATAGTGTAATTCCGAATTTTGAATGTAAAAGGTTTGTATATTGCATGTCTGTAACGGTTTCTTTCGTTTTTTTACCATTTTTCGCTACTGTAAGGCTATCTTTCGTTAAAGAGGCATGCCCATCTTCAGTTAGTTTTACAATAAGAGGTACTTTATTAAAGGGTGATCCTTCATGTTCAACGATAATTTTTTGTGCTATATTTGCTTTTTCTTCATCCACTTCTTCTATATAAAATGCATAGCCTAACGTCCAATCATCAGCAGAAGATTGATCCAAGAACTCATTGTTTTTCCGCATCTCTAAAATGTAGTTTCCCTTTTCGGTCATTTCTTTACGAATACGATAATCTCCTGTAACAGAGTGAATGACTTCACCTGAGAAAGGGACAGGGGCAAGAGGTAAGTATGATCCGAATCCTACTTCAATTAAATAAAGTTCATTATGATGTGTTAAAACGGTTGCGATATGGCCAGAATCAACAGCCCATATGGAGTTTGCAGCGTTATAAACTGTTCCTGAAACGAGGTGAACATCGAATCCAGAATCTTTCAGGAAGTAATACATAGTAGGATTGAGTTCATAACAGAGACCGCCACGGTTATTTACTAAAATTTTCTCTTTCAAATTTTCTTTTGATATTTCTTTAAAATTATTTTCGAGAATATTTAAGTTTTCAAAAGGAACAGTTTGTGCCATTGCGTACATAATGTTAGATAAATCTTCAAATGAAACTGTGTCTTTTTCTTCTATATGTAATCGTGCGAAAAATTGTTTTTGAAAGTCTGTCATCGAAATCCCTCCGTTATGCTTTTATAGGTAAATTGTAAACAATCTTGAATAGGATGTGAAATGAAAACTACGTTGAATATTTGAAATTAGATTAAAAATAATATGGGAGAGTGAGAGATTGCTACTTTACTAACGGTGGGACGAATATTATAATAATTCTGATAAACTATGCAAACGTTTTCTTGGAAGGGGATGGTGTACAGATGTTTAAAAGAATAACAATAGTCGGATTGTCAGTTGTTATGTTTTTACCTAGTATATATGAGGGGAGTAAGGCATATGCAGACACAGTTAACAATGGAACGTTAATGCAGTATTTTGAGTGGTATTCTCCGAATGATGGGAATCATTGGAATCGTTTGCGTAATGATGCTGAAAATTTAGCGGAAAAAGGAATTACATCTGTTTGGATACCACCTGCATATAAAGGAACTATGCAAAATGACGTAGGATATGGAGCATATGATTTATATGATCTGGGGGAATTCAATCAAAAGGGCACAGTGCGGACGAAATATGGGACGAAAGCACAATTGAAATCTGCAATTGACGCTTTACATAAGAAAAACATCGATGTATACGGTGATGTAGTTATGAATCATAAAGGTGGGGCTGATTATACAGAAACTGTCACAGCAGTTGAGGTAGACCCGAGCAATCGAAATAATGAAGTATCAGGTGATTATGAAATTAGTGCGTGGACGGGATTTAACTTTCCAGGGCGTGGAGATTCTTATTCTAATTTCAAATGGAAATGGTATCATTTTGACGGAACGGATTGGGATGAAGGAAGGAAATTAAACCGAATTTATAAATTTAGGGGCATAGGTAAAGCATGGGACTGGGAAGTGTCTAGCGAGAATGGGAATTATGATTATTTGATGTATGCGGATCTTGATTTTGATCATCCAGATGTTGCGAATGAAATGAAAAAATGGGGAACGTGGTATGCGAATGAATTAAATTTAGATGGTTTTCGTTTAGATGCTGTTAAACATATTGATCATGAATATTTGCGCGATTGGGTAAATCACGTTAGACAGCAAACAGGGAAAGAAATGTTTACAGTAGCTGAATATTGGCAAAATGATATCCAGACTTTAAATAATTATTTAGCAAAGGTTAATTATAATCAATCTGTGTTCGATGCACCACTTCATTATAATTTTCATTATGCTTCAACAGGAAATGGAAATTATGATATGAGAAATATTTTAAAAGGAACGGTAGTTGCGAATCATCCTACACTTGCGGTTACTCTAGTTGAAAATCATGATTCACAGCCTGGTCAGTCATTGGAATCTGTAGTGAGCCCTTGGTTCAAACCGCTGGCATATGCATTTATTTTAACGCGTGCAGAGGGGTATCCTTCTGTTTTCTATGGTGATTACTATGGTACAAAAGGAAATAGTAACTATGAAATTCCAGCGTTAAAGGACAAAATTGATCCGATTTTGACGGCACGAAAAAACTTTGCATATGGTACGCAACGTGATTATTTTGATCATCCAGATGTGATTGGCTGGACAAGAGAAGGTGATAGTGTACATGCTAATTCTGGTTTAGCAACATTAATCTCTGATGGACCAGGAGGGGCGAAGTGGATGGATGTTGGAAAGAATAACGCAGGGGAAGTATGGTACGATATTACGGGTAATCAAACAAATACTGTAACAATTAATAAGGACGGATGGGGGCAGTTCCAAGTAAGTGGAGGATCAGTTTCCATATATGTTCAACAATAATTTGGTGATGAAAAAGAAGAGGTAGACTGAAATATAAGTTTTCCTCTTCCTTTTTACATTCTGTATAGTTATAAAAGTATGACACCTTTACTTCTCACGTAACATATAGTATGATGATTTCAATAAATTAGATTTCAATGACTATAATATAAATTAATGAGAGGTGCTTTTTGTGAGTGCGGTAGGTATTAAATAGGAAAAATTTAATGAAATAAATCGGATAAGACCAGGGGATTTTTATGTACATCATACCCCTAATTTTGTCATGCATTTATTTCAAAACCTATGAAGATACCTACAATACTTTATAAAGCGTGTAATAAGGGACTGCCATCTATTTTTTATGGCTTATTTCCTCATACGTTATTACACATGCCTTGTAAATGTAAAAG
This sequence comes from Bacillus sp. EB V-12, assembly GCF_056158125.1. Taxonomy (NCBI): domain Bacteria; kingdom Bacillati; phylum Bacillota; class Bacilli; order Caryophanales; family Bacillaceae; genus Bacillus; species Bacillus sp. EB V-12. The sequence continues at coordinate 1,172,613 of NZ_JBUXJL010000001.1, forward strand.
CTGCGGTATCCCCGCAGCTTTTTTGTATATGTTTTTATTGTATAATTATGGAATTTTATATATGACTCATTGGAATCTAATGAGTAGGTATCTTCATTTATGATAAAAATCAATCATAGTGAGGAGAAACAAAATGAATACGATGACTTTTGAAAAGTTACAATATAACGAATTAAAGGATATAGTGAAATCTTATTGTGTAAGTGGATTAGGTAAGGAATTATTAAACAAATTAGAGCCGAGTACGAGTATAAAAGTAGTGAGAAATCGGTTGAATGAAACGACAGAAGCACGAGCTATATTAGATGCAGAAGGGCATGTTCCTTTCTTCGGCATTTCTAATATTGCTAGTACAATTCAAAAATTAGAAAAAGGTATGATTTTAGATCCAGAAGAATTAGTGAGTGTTTCAGACTTTTTACGTGGATGTAGAAAGATTAAAAAGTTTATGTTAGATAAAGAATTTTTTGCACCAGTATTAGCTTCTTATGCAAATTCAATGACTGAATATAAAAGTATTGAAGAGGAAATTAACTTTTCAATTAAAGGAAATAGTATTGATGCAGCTGCAAGTAAAGAGTTAAAACGAATTCGAAATAATATCGATTCTGTAGATGGGAAAATAAAAGAACGTTTAACGAAGTTTTTAAATAGTAGTGCAAATAAGAAATTCATTCAGGAATTCTTTATTAGTAAAAAGGATGACCGTTATACGATTCCAATTAAATCTTCCTATAAAAATCAAGTTGCTGGAAGTATTATTGAAGCCTCGGCAAAAGGTTCTACTGTATTTATAGAACCGCATACGGTTACGAAATTGAATGCAGAATTAGCAGGTTTGAAAGCAGAAGAAGCGGTTGAAGAGTATCAGATTTTAGCGACTTTATCAGGAATGGTGTTAGAAAACATTTATAGTATAAAGATTAACATGGAGCTAATTAGTCAGTATGATATGGTATTTGCGAAAGCGAAGTTTAGTAAATCGATTGACGGAATAGAACCGAAGTTAAACGATCATGGCTACATTCATTTAGTGAATTGTAAGCATCCGCTTTTAACAGGGCAAGTTGTACCGTTACATTTTAAAATTGGTCAAGAGTATCGTAGTTTAATTATTACAGGGCCGAATGCGGGCGGAAAGACAATTGTGTTAAAAACAATTGGATTGTTAACATTAGCTACAATGTCAGGTCTTCATATTGCAGGAGATAAAGGGACAGAAATCGCTATTTTTGAAAATGTATTTGTAGATATTGGTGATAATCAAAGTATCGAAAACGCACTAAGTACATTTTCATCTCATATGAAAAATCTTTCTGAGATTATGAGGATGTCAAATAATAATACGTTACTTTTATTTGATGAAATAGGGAGCGGTACAGAACCGAATGAAGGTGCAGCACTTGCAATATCTATTTTAGAAGAGTTGTACCTTGCAGGATGTATTACCGTTGCGAGTACGCATTACGGAGAAATTAAACGATTCTCAGAAATGCACGATGACTTTATGAATGCAGCGATGCAATTTAATAGTGAAACGTTAGATCCGCTTTATAAATTAGTTATCGGAAAATCAGGAGAAAGTAATGCACTTTGGATTGCGAATAAAATGAGCGTAAAAGAACATGTGCTGAAAAGAGCGAAAGAGTATATGGGAAATAAAGAGTACGCTTTAGAAAAAGTGAATGAAAGTAAAATTAGAAAACCGAAATTTGTACAAGAAAAAAGAGAATCTCATTATGAGTACAAAATCGGAGATCGTGTTAATTTATTGGATCATGATGATTTTGGTATCATCTATAAGGAAAAAGATAATTTTTATAACGTTGTTGTATATTATAACGGTGAATTCGTTGAAGTAAATGTGAAACGTATTACTTTAGAAGTAGCAGCGAAGGAGTTATATCCAGAAGGATACGATTTAAATACACTATTTGTTGATTATAAAGAAAGAAAAATGCAACACGATATTGAGCGCGGATCGAAAAAAGCACTTCGTAAAATTCAAAAAGAAATAAGAAAGAATAGAGGATAAGTTAAAATGGTAACGATTAGACAAGAACAAAAAAATGATTATAGAAAAACAGAAGAAGTCGTAAAAGAAGCATTTTTAAAGGAAGAATTTAGTGATAAAACAGAACATGAACTTGTAAAACGTATTAGAGAATGTGACGCGTTTGTTCCGGAGTTATCAATTGTTGCGGTAGATGAAGATATAGTTGGTCACATTATGTTATCGAAAATTACAATAGAACAATGTGGAACTTCTGTAGAATCGTTAGCACTTGCACCAGTTTCAGTTGCTAGGGGCCATCAGAAGAAAGGAATTGGTGGAAAACTGATTACGGCTGCTTTAGAAAAAGCGAAAGAACTTGGATACGGATCAGTTGTAGTATTAGGACATCCAGAGTACTACCCGAAATTTGGTTTTAAGAAAGCAAGTGAGTGGAATGTAAAAGCACCGTTTGAAGTGCCTGAAGAGGTATTTATGATAAAGGAATTAACAGAAAATGCTCTTCTAGGTGTAGAAGGAATTGTACAATATTCGAGTGCTTTTGCTGAGTAGGAGTAACGGTTAAGAAATGTAATCATAAAAGATGCTATCTTTTTGTATGGATATACAGAAAGATAGCTTTTTTTATTAAGCGGATCTACTGACGTATATTTTGCTCAATGAATAATTGAGGTGGTAAAATTGATATAGAAACGTAAAGGGAGAGAATGAAATGAATAAGCGAGAAACAGATAGCAATGAGAATGCAGTTACGTTATATGTTACAAGACACGGTAAAACAATATTAAATACGAATCATCGCGCGCAAGGTTGGGCTGATTCTCCATTAGTAGAAAAAGGTGTTGAAGTTGCCACAAATTTAGGAACAGGATTAAAAGATATTCATTTTATGAATGCGTATAGTAGTGATAGCGGCCGAGCGATTGAAACTGCTAATTTAGTATTAAAATATAGTGAGCAATCAAAATTAAAACTTGAGCAAAGAAAAGATTTGCGAGAATTAAATTTCGGTATTTTTGAAGGTGAAAAACTTGAGAATATGTGGGATGTGGTTGGAAAAGCTGCAGGCGTTGCATCACCAGAAGAACTTATGAAGTTTTCTATTCAAGAAGTGATTAATCTTATTAGAGTAGCAGATCCTACAAAACAGGCGGAAGATTGGGACTTATTTTCTACTCGTATAAAAACAGAGATAGATAAAATTAGTGAAGAAGCTGCTGGAAATGGTGGCGGTAACGTTTTAGTTGTCGTTCATGGGCTTTTGATTACTACCTTAATAGAAATGTTAGACAGTAGCAAAACAAAACTTGGAGTGGAAAATGCTAGTGTGACGAAAATTGTATATCAAGATGGAACATACACAGTCGAGTCTGTTGGAGATATGAGTTACGTTGCAAAAGGGAAAGAAAGTGTTGAAATATAATTAAATCTCCAATAGATATAAGAAAAGGAAGGTAGAGAAATCTAGCTTCCTTTTCTTATTGGAACGATTATGGAATCAATAAAATCTTCCCAGTACTTTTTCTGCTCTCTAATAATTTATGTGCAAGAGCACCATCTTGTAAGGCGAATGTAGTAGGACTCGCGATGTTTACTTTTCCACTAGTGACCCAATCGAATAATTGAGTAGAGCGCTGCTTACGTTCTTCATAAGTGGTAAGAACGTTCCAAAGGTCTCCGCCAGTTAAAGTTTTTGAAGTATCCATAAGCATACGTGGATCAACTGGAGCAGGATTACCACCAGCCATTCCGTAGAATACGACAGTACCGCCAATTTTAGTAGCGTTAAAACTTTCCCCTAATGTAGAACCTACTGATTCATACACAACATTTACTCCAGTTCCATTAGTCATTTCAAGTACTTTCGTATGCCATTCTTCGTTATATAAAAATACGTGATCGGCACCAGCTAATGTAGCTATCTTTGCTTTCTCTTTTGATGATGTAAGACCAATTACTGTTCCGCCCTGTAGTTTAATCATTTGAATAAGAAGTTGACCGACGCCACCAGCTGCAGCGTGTACTAAAGCTATATCACCTTGTTTTAGTTGATAGCTATCGTGCGTTAAATAATGTGCAGTTAATCCTTGTAATAAGACAGAAGCGGCTGTTTCAAAAGAAATAGAATCTGGTAGTGGGATTACTTTTTCAGATGGAACGGCAACTAGTTCTGCATTTGCAAATGGGACGTCCGCAAATGCAATACGGTCTCCTAGGTTGATAGTAGTAACGTCAGCTCCTACTTTTTCAACAATTCCAGCTCCTTCATAACCTAATACATAAGGCGGATTGCCAGCAAGATGATAATCGCCGCGGCGTCTATAAATATCAGCGAAGTTTAATCCGATTGCTTTCGTGCGTACTAGAATTTCATTTGGGTTTATGGTTGGATCGTGTATTTCTTTATAGTGTAGAACATTAGCGTCTCCGAATGTTTCGAAACAAAGTGCTTTCATATGGAATACCTCCATTTATATTGTTTATAGATGTTCTTTATCATACAATACAAATATCAATAGACAAAGAGGATTATTTCGATGGAATCAATCGGAAATATCGATTGAAAAGAGGGATGATAAATGGAAATAAAACAGTTAATTACATTTAAAGTAGCGGCACATACTTTGAACTTTACACAAACTGCGAAGAAATTAAACTTTGCCCAATCGAGCGTTACAGCACAAATTAAAACATTAGAGGCTGAGCTCGGTACACCACTATTTGAGAGATTAGGGAAACGTCTTTTCTTAACTGAAGCAGGTAGGAAGTTTCAACTATATGCCGACAAGATGATTGCACTCAGTAACGAAGCGAAAATGGCTGTGAAAGATGATGAAGAAATAGCAGGTACGTTAATAATTGGTGCACAAGAAAGTCAATGTACATACAGACTGCCTTCTATATTAAAGAAGTTTAAAGCACAATTTCCTCAAATAAAACTTATATTTAAACCAGCACACTCCAATAAAGATGCGAAGGAACAATTGATGGAGGGGAAAGTAGATCTTGCATTTATTTTGGACGAATGTAAAACAGAAGATGTTTTACATGTGGAACCACTTATGAAAGAAGAATTAAAAGTAGTAGCTGCTCCTACGCATCGTTTACTTGAACAACCTTCAGTTTCTATAAAAGATTTAGAGAGTGAAACACTTTTACTAACAGAATTAGGCTGCTCGTATCGGACTTTATTTGAAGAGCTATTTCGCTGGGAAGATGTATATCCAGCAAATAAAATTGAATTTGTTAGTGTTGAAGCAATTAAACAATGTGTTATTGCAGATTTAGGTATAGCCGTTTTACCAGCGATAGTAGTAGAAAAAGATATACGGGAAGGGACGTTAAAGGAGTTGATGTTAAACGAAACAATCTCTCCGATTTATACGCAAATCGCTTGGCATAAAGACAAATGGATGACAGTGCCACTGCGACAATTTATTGATGTAACGAGGGAGTTTTTTACAACGGATTAAGTGGAGAAATATTTATTTTATATAAAAGAAACAATGGCAATTTTGTATAAAGAACCGATGCTTGAATATAACAAGTATCGGTTCTTTTATGTTTTAAATAAAGGATGCTATAAAATTTGTATTTCTCAACTTTTTTCTTACAAGGATAAGTAAAATTCTTCGTATATTCCAATAATCATAAGGGAATTTACAACATTTATTCGTTTCTGTAAGATGCATCTAGGAAGCGTGAAAGGAGGGCTTACATAACAGTATAGGTTGTCTTTAGTATATATAATCATTTTGAGGGGGAATTTAAAATGTTTAAAAAGTTAATGAAAGTATGCGTGTTAAGTGCGGCAAGTATAGGTGTATTATTTAGTTTCCAAGGAAGTACATTTGCAGCTACTGATTTAAGTAGTTATTATGACGGGAAAAATCCAGCAACAACGAAAGTATACGGGGGAAGTACGACGTGTGATGCAGATGGATTTAATGCAAAGTCTACAGCAGTTTATGAAGGTAGTAAAAAAGTAGGAACAGTGTATTTACGTTACAGTAATAAATGTCATGCAGCATGGTCTAAGCTTGTTTTAGATCAACCAGCTCCTTCTGTTTCTGGAGGGGTATATGCTTACGCTGTTATTAATAAATATAAAAATGGTGTATTCCAAAAATCAGTAGACTCTAATAGTGGCAATGGAGCAATAAAAACAGGACAAACGAGTACGTATACAGGAATGGTGTTTGATTTAACTGCTGATTTTGGTTATACAGCTGATGCCGAAGCGGTGACGATTAATAACGGCTACGGGAAAACTGGACGTTATTAATAAAGGAGTGGAATTCTATGAAGCTTTTTAAAAAGGTAAGCGCATGTCTTTGTCTGGCATTGCTCATCGTAACTAGTGTGTTTAGTACGACCAACAATGATAAAGCATACGCAGAAGACCATTCATATGATGGGAAAAGTCCTTATTATAATAGCTGTGATCAATCCGCAGTAACGAAAGAAAAGAAGTGGATTGATTCAAATTCTTATGTGGAATTAAAATTTAGCACGACGTGTAAGACAGCGTGGGCAAAAGTTACTGTAACTCGCCTGGCAGTTTATAATAACGAAGCTGATGCAAGGATTGTTAGAAAAACAGATGGAAAGGCATACACTTGCGGAAGTGCTGGAGGAAATGGTGTTGTAAATAAAGGGCAAACATCATGCTATACGCCAATGGTATATGATTTAGATCCAAGAAAGGCACAAGCACAAGGGAAACATGCCATTCCGAATAGTGATGCATATAATTATGCGGAGACTATTTGGTATTGATACGATTATACACGTTTTAAGAGCTGTTATTTGATATAAAAAAAGAAAGAGCCTTACTGCATTTTATTGTGGTAAGGTTCTTTAAAATTGTTTAATAGATTAAGTACATCCATTTACAAAGGTCTGTCTATATAATCGCTTTTAAGTATGGCCATAATAATTTCATCTGAGTATGTATCGTTATAAAATAAAGATTGACGTAAGGTTCCTTCTTTTACAAAACCAACTTTTTCATAAGCTTTAATTCCGCGTAAATTATGGCTAAATACTTCTAACTGTAAACGATTTAATGATAGTTGTTCAAAAGCAAAACTTAAAACTATTTTAATAGCTTCAGTTCCATAGCCTTGTCCTGTTAATGCTATTGAAATCATTGATATTCTGAATCCTGCTCTTTTGTTCTCCTCATCGATATCTAAAATCGACAACTCTCCAATCATCTCGTCAGTACTTTGTAAACAAATAGCGAAATCATAGCGACTTGAATCATTATTTATATGATCTATATGTTTCGTAATTTGCTCCAATGAAAAAGTGGACTTAGTTCCAGTCATATATCTTATTTCATCATCCATTGTACTTTCTAATATAATAGGAGCATCTAGCTGACAAAGAGGCCTTAAATAAATTCTTTCGCTCTCTAATCTCATTATAATTTTCTCCTTTAGTTAGTAATTGAATGTATAAATACTTAAACTTTCTTCAATGAGTTACATAAAAAATATGAATCTTAATTCGATGTTACATGAATTTTATAATGGTATGGTATACCTAAAACAAATAATAAAAGTTTTATACACAACAAAATGTATCAACGAGTTTTTTGATCATACTATTATTCTTGCTGCTCATTCCGCTTTTAAATGAACACGAATGTATTAACTAAGGTCTGTATCAGGAGGAGTATATCCAAGGTGACGAGCCATAGATACAATTTGTCCTTTATGGTGAAATTCATGCGTCTCCGTATGAGTTAAAAGCCATAGCGGAGTTGTGCTCCAAGGTTCTTTTTGCCATTTCACTTCATTTGCTATATTTTCGAGCCAACGGTCATTGTATTCATCTAAAAAACGTTGTACAGTCTCATCTACTAACTTAAATCTAGCGCGAACTTTTTCCACATCTGCATGCTCAATTTCGTAATCGCTAGCAAATGAAAAATCTGCTCTTTTTTGCTTGAATGCGAATGATCCAAGCCAGTATCGATAGCAATCGGCTACATGAATATGAGTCTTTATAATGCTATCGCTTCCGAAATTAGAAACTGTGCTATGTAATTTTTCTACTGGGATTTCTTCCAAAAACGAAAATAGAGTTTCTCTTGTAGCACTAATAAGATTATATTGTTGTTTTAAAATATGTAACATGCAAGTACACTCCTCTTTTATTAACATAGTAAGTAATTCTATATTTACGAGGAGTGAACCTTTTTATTATTTTTAATAAGCATATTAGATGTATTTCTTATTTGTTTCTGATAGATTAAACAAGGTGAAACTTTAATAAGTTGAACATTCTTAGTTCATAATAAATTGTACATCAAGAAGGGGAACGATAAAATGAATAGACTAGTGGGTTTAAAACAATTTGAAATAACGCGCGGGGCGTTACTTAAATTTATGGAAACGTTAGATGATAAAACTGTGGATACGCAGCCAGAGGGTTTTAACAATACAATTCGTTGGCATATTGGACACGTGTTAACAGCAGCAGAGACTTTCATGTTCGGAAGAGAATTTAAACAATTGCCAACTGAATATCCAGGTATGTTTGGATATGGATCAAGACCATCTAAATGGACGACAGAAGGACCATCGTTAGAAGTGTTAACGGCTCAATTAAAAGAACAAGCAAAACGTATTAACGAAATTCCAGCAGAAGCATTTGAAAATAAACTGCCAGAGCCATTCCTAGGATTGGAAACAGTAGGGGAGCTTTACGGTATGATGCTTTATCATGAAGCTGATCATATTGGGCAAATGAAGGCGATGGAACGTATTATTAAAGCTCTTTAGTCTTAATTGCATATAACAAGCAATACAGTTGTAATGTTAAATAATATATACAAAAAAGGTAGATAAATTATTATCTACCTTTTTTGTATAACTTCTTGAAGGATTAGAGAATTTTATAATTTTTTATGTGGTGATTATTAATTATAGTATTCCTAAATATGGAATATACGTATAATGATAGAGAAGAACTAGAAATAGGGGTGAATACTATGATTACATTAGAGAAAAAGTTGGAGCAATATAAACATACATATGTACAGTTAAAGGGAGAACTAAAATGGAAAACGAGTGATTCTCGAACAGGAATGATGATTGCTGCTATGTATGCAGGTAGTGATAGATTGTTTGATCTCGGACGTTTTTTAGAAATTAGTAGTTATATTAAGAATCAGGTAGGGATGTTTTCATACTTAAAGTCTTATCATCGTTTTGTAGTGGCCGCAACATTAGATATTCACTTTACAGATTACAAGAAAGCTTTTCGGACGTTTTTAGATTTATATGAACAATTGGTCACTGGTGGCTTTAGCCGGAGTATATTTACTTATCTCGCAGCAGCTGTGCTTTTGACAGAAGAAGATGAACAGCATGGCGCGCACATTCAGCGTTCGATGCAAGTATATAAACGCATGAAAAAGGATCATCTCTTTCTTACAAGTACAAATGATTATCCGCTCGCAGTTTTATTAGCAGGACAATCAGAGCATGTAGAAACACTTATAGACCGAGTGGAACGTCTTTATCAGAAACTAGCGACAGCTGGTTTGCGTAAAGGGAATGATCTTCAATTCTTGAGTCATATTCTTTCATTAAAGAAGGAGGTCAGGGAAGAACTATTAGTTGCAAAATGCACAAATATATGGAATTTGTTAAAGCAAGAAAAGGTAAAAGTAAAACAGATGCATTACCCAGCTATCGGGCTACTAGCGTTACTCGAGGACGGAGAAAAAGAGATTCATTCTATTCGAGCATTTATTGAAAAATTGCAGGGGGATAAATTGTTCCGTTGGCATACAGATACAAATATTCTTATTGCTATTCAACTGTTCGTAAGTCAGAAAGGTGAGGAAAGTAAAGCTACCAACACAGGTTTACAAACAATGATAGAAGTCCTCATACAAGCACAACAGGCAGCCATGATGGCAACGATTGCTGCTTCATCTGCAGCAACATCTTCTGCTAGTAGTGGTTCATAATGTGCAACTGCTTATGCTCTTGTAAATTATAACTCCTTTGATAAGGTCGGTTTAAAAAATATTACTAAAAAAAGCCCATCACTCTCTAATGAGTGATGGGCTAATTGATTTTACATAATCAGCATTATCTTTTTGATTCCTTCAAATGTTTGAGCTGCGTGACAATCATAATGCTAATAACAACTAATAAAAACCATGAGCTAATTTTGCTTAAGTGAACGAGGTTCCATGCTTCCCGTTGATTTGGATATTGCCATGCACCGAAAAATGTTGCGATGTTCTCTGCAATCCAAATGAAAAATCCGATAAGGAAAAAGGAGAGAACGAGTGGTATTTTATATGTAACGCCTCGTAATGAAAATTCCACAAATGTCTGAAAGAAAACGATGAATAGAAGTAAAGTTAAGAACCATCTAAAATCGTATAGAAAATGATGCGTAAAAAAATTGAAGTAAATCATTGCTCCTAATGGCACGGTAAAAATAGCTTTCGGCCAATAATGCATTTGTAAATGCAACCTTCTCCACGCTTGGCATATGTAACTTGCGACACTTGCGTACATAAAGCCGCTGTAAAGCGGAACTCCAAAAATCTTTGAATACGCCTCTTCAGGATAACTCCATGAACCGAAATGAACTTTATATATTTCTAGTAAAAGGCCGATGAGGTGAAAGACAGTAATTACTTTTAATTCGTCTTTCGTCTCAAGTCCAGTCTTGTACATAATCCACTGCATAAGAAGACATGCGATGAGTATGAAATCATAGCGATATAACCCTGGAATAGAAACGATTTTTGAAAGGGCTAGTGTTAAGAAAATAACGACTGGGAATAAGCAAGATAATGCTTGCTCGTAAGTGAAGTGTAGTAGTTGTTTTATATAGAACATTGTGTCACCTTCGGAATTTTTATTAGAAAAATCAAAATAATTAATAAGTATACTACAATTTAAAAAATAATTCAGTAGTCTATTTTGCGTGTATTTGTAAGTCTTGGAAGGGAATTGTAATGAGTATTTTAATATTTAGCGAAGTGAAAAAATAGTTTGCTATTTAAAAAAAGTGGGGATATAATATCTAAATGAAAATGATAATTATTATCAATAATAATTACAAATAAAAAATAATTATAAAAAACAACTGAATATAAAGGATGAAATGAAACATGTTACATAAGTCTACTGTACATGCTGGTAGTAACCGCTGGATACATATTAAGTTCATATGTTTCATGAGCTTAACAATTTTATGTTTAATTGGATCTATATTTTTAGCCATTTCATTTGGTGCAAAGGATATTCATTTACAAACGGTGTGGGCAGCGGTTTTGAATTACGATCCGAAATTAACACAGCACCAAATTATTTATGAATTAAGGCTCCCGAGAGTAATTGGAGCAGCAGTTGTAGGGGCAGCTTTTGCGGTTGCTGGTGCTGTTATGCAAGGTGTAACACGAAACCCTTTAGCTGATGCAGGTGTACTCGGAATAAATGCAGGTGCGATGTTTGTAGTAGCACTTAGTTTTGCTTTTTTTCCGCATATGCCGTATTCCTATTTAATGATTGTTTCCTTTATTGGAGCAGTCTTAAGTACAGTACTTATTTTTGTTATTGGATCAGCAACATCAGGTGGGTTAACACCAATGAGGTTAACGATTGCTGGAGCTGTTATGGCAGCGCTTTTACATTCATTAAGTTCAGGTGTTGCGATTTATTATGATTTAAGCCAAGATTTAGCGTTTTGGTATGCTGGTGGTGTTGCAGGGGTTAAGTGGGAACACTTGAAATTTTTAGTCCCTATTATTCTTATAACGATTATTTTTGCAATAGTGTTAGGGAGATCTATTTCACTCATATCAATGGGGGATGATGTTGCTACAAATTTAGGAGTGAAAACGAACCGAACGAGAATACTAGGGATGATTATAGTAGTTATTCTGGCAGGTGTTTCTGTTTCAGCTGTTGGTTCTATTGGATTTGTAGGACTAGTTATCCCGCACATTGCTAGAAAATTAGTTGGTGTTAATTATAGACTCATTATTCCTATGTCAGCATTATTAGGAGCTATGTTATTAGTTGTAGCTGATTTAGGGGCAAGAACAGTAAATCCTCCTAAGGAACTTGCGATAGGGATTATGGTAGCTCTTGTTGGAGTTCCGTTCTTCCTCTATATAGCACGTAAAGTTGGGAGGGAGTTATAAGTGAAAGATCTTTTTAACACGGATAAAAAGAGAGCTATTACTGTAACTACAATCTTCGGATGTATAAGTATCGCTGTAATTTTAATTAGTTTAAATACAGGGACACTGAGTATAGCACCACTTAGAGTAATTGAAACACTTTTGGGTTATGGTGATTTTGAGAGTGCAACCGTGCTATATGATTATCGTATGCCAAGAATTATAATCACAATGTTAGCCGGTATTGGCCTTGGGATTTCCGGTGCGATTTTGCAAGGATTATCACGTAATGCACTTGCAGATCCTGGTATTTTAGGGTTGCATTCAGGTGCATCTTTCGGTCTTATCGTATTTGTTACTCTCTTTCATTCTATTAATGAGAGTGCATCCATTTTAATACCGTTATTTACATTTGGCGGAGGAGTATTAGCTGCATTTCTTATTATTTTACTTGCGAGTGATCGGTCAAAAGGTTTACTTCCCATTAGACTTATTCTCGTTGGTATTGCAGTTTCAGCTGGCTTTAGTGCAATTTCGTTATTTTTCTCTCTCAAGTTAAATGATGAGACGTATACATTCGCTTCTAGATGGCTAGTTGGTAACGTGTGGGGAAGGGATTGGATTCATGTCTTTGCATTATTACCTTGGATTTTCATACTAACCCCTTATGCATGGCTAAAATCTAAAACGTTAAATGCATTGTCACTAGGTGATAGTGTAGCGGCAGGACTTGGTGTTTCTGTTCAAAAAGAACGGTTATTACTTTTAGCTACAGCGGTTGGATTATCTTGCACAAGTGTATCGATGGCAGGAGGAATTGGTTTTATCGGTTTAGTTGCTCCGCATATCGCAAGGAAGTTAGTAGGTACTACATATCAACACTTTCTTCCTTTAGCTGGCATTATCGGAATGATTATTTTAGTGCTAGCAGATACGATAGGTCGTTCTATATTTGAGCCAAACTCTATTCCAGCTGGTGTAGTAGTGGCAGCTTTAGGAGCACCGTATTTTCTTTATTTACTTACAAAAACAAAATAAATACTTCAAAGAGGAGAACATATGAAAAAGAAACTTACTATTTTATTTAGCATGATGTGTATTTTAGTATTAGCAGCATGTGGTCAAACGAAAGCTAATGAAGAGGCAACGAAAAAAACGGAAAAAAGTAATGATCCAAAAATTGCTTCAATGTCTATTCATTTAACAAATGATTTACTTGCATTAGGAATTACACCAGTAGGTTCTGTTATTGGTGGAGATTTAAAAGATTTCTTACCGCACGCTAAAGAGAAGTTGAAAGATACGAAGAAGCTTGGTGTTGTAACAGATCCGAATATGGAAGCGTTACTTCAATTAAAGCCAACTGACATTTATGTTGATGAAAAATATGCTGGTAAAGATGTAGCGAAATACGAAAAAATTGCAAAAACACATTCTTTCAATTTAGATGAAGGTACGTGGAGAGAGCATTTAAAACAAGTTGGTAAACTTGTAAACCGTGAGAAAGAAGCAGATAAATATATTCAAGATTACGAAGAGCAATCAAAACGAGTAAAAGGTTTAATAGATAAAGAGCTAGGTAATAACGAAAAAGTAATGGCAATTCGCGTTACTGCAAAAGAATTGCGTGTATTTAGTACAAAAAGACCGATGGGACCAATTTTATTCCAAGACTTAGAGTTACAGCCTGCAAATGGTGTAGAGAAAATTGATGGAAACCGCCCTTTCGAAGTCATTTCACAAGAAGTATTACCTGACTTTGATGCAGATGCGATTTTCGTTGTTGTAAATAGAGATGATAAAGCAAAAGCAGCATTTAAACAACTTCAAGAAACACCAATTTGGAAAGACTTAAAAGCAGTTAAAGGCAAGCACGTATACATTATCAATGATCAACCATGGCTTGACTATTCTGCTTTAGGAAACAAAATGGCAATGGATGAAGCGGAGAAAATGTTTACGAAATAATATAGTTTTGCTATTAGGAAAGGCCCTCAAAATTTGGAGGGCCTTTCTGTTATTGTTAGAATAAATAAAAAATTATACAATGAAGTTAATTCAATATGGAGGAGATGTGCCAATGTCAGTGCTTATTGTAAGTATCCCGTTTATGAAACAGTTTATGGAACAAGGGGATAAATAGGCTAAAATAAGTATCCCTGTTATTTAAAAGGGGGAGTTTGAAATGACAATGAATCTTTTTCGAAATAAAACGATTAAATTATCAGCTATGAGAGAAACAGATGCTGAAGTAATGGCTATGTGGCAAGAAGATAGTGAGTATTTAAGAAATGTTGATACAGATGTAGCATTCCCGCAATCTTTAAATGAAATAGCAAGTGATGGGTTATTAAAAGGACGGAGATCGAATAGTGTTTCTTTCATGGTAAGGACAGTTCAAGAAGATCGCTTAATTGGTTTTGTGGCGATTCATGGTATAGAGTGGAATAACAGAACAGGTTTATTAGCCATCGGTATAGGAGATGCGAATGATAGAGGAAAAGGATATGGGAAAGAAGCAATACATCTTATTCTAAAGTATGCTTTCTATGAATTGAATTTACACCGCATCGGTCTCGATGTTATTTCGTATAATAAACCTGCCATTGCATTGTATAAAAAGATGGGTTTTGAAATGGAAGGCTGTATGAGAGAAGCGGTTCAAAGAGATGGGAAGTGTTTTGACCGTATGATTATGGGGATATTGCGGGATGAATGGATAGAGCTGCAAGGTTAGAAAGTACATTCGAAATTATATATGTAGTATGCAGGAGATATAATGGTAATTGGCGAAAATTTACAGTGTGTTGATTGAATTTATAAGGAGTCATGCAAAATGAATTTAGAAAAGGAAAAACCAGTAAATGAAGAGGTCGCCGAATTAAAAGAACTTATTAAAGAGTTACACGGAAGTGTGCACCAACTTCAAAGTGAAGTGCAGCAACTAAGGCACGAAAGACCAGTTGTTGAAGTGAGAAAAGGTGTTCAATTATCACCAACAATTATCGGACAAATTGGTGGTATGATTTTAGGTGGTTTAGCAATTATCGGTATATTTTGGTGATGAAAAAAGGTTTGCAGCACGATGCTGCAAACCTTTTGTATTTGACGATATAATGTCATGCAATACAACTTTTACATTAAATAACGTAAATATATATAAGCATGTGATAACAAGAGTGCAACAATAGTTAATGGTAAACCAATTTTTAAGAAGTCCATATAAGAGAAGCCATGTCCTTCACGTTTTGCAATACCAGCAACGACTACGTTTGCAGATGCTCCGATTAGCGTTCCGTTTCCTCCTAAGCAAGCTCCAAGAGATAACGCCCACCATAGTACTTCGATTTGCGGAGAATCGACAGATAGTCCGAGTCCTGTAGCTAAGTCTTGAATAAGAGGGATCATCGTTGCGACAAATGGGATGTTGTCGATTGTCGCAGATGCGATGCCAGATACCCATAAAATAAGTATAGCTGCGAATCCGATGTCACCGTTTGTTACGTCGATTACTTCTTTTGCAAGTGAAGAGATAAGTCCGATATCAATTAACCCGCCAACGAGAACGAATAGTCCGGCGAAGAAGAAAATGGTTACCCATTCAACGTGGGCAAATACATCTTCAATATCATGTTCTTTCACGCCGATTAACATAAGAAGTGTAGCGCCTGTCATCGCGATAACAGCAGCGTCTACATGAATAATCGAATGAAGTACGAAGCCTAAAATAGTGAGTCCTAAAATCGAAATAGATTTTAAAAGGAGGCTTTGATCTTTAATGTAATCTTTTTCGTTTAATGCCATTAGTTTTTCGATTTGTTCAGGTGTTGTTTTTAGTTTGTTACGATACATGAAGTAAATAATGCCAAGTGTCACGATAGAAATAATAATTACGATTGGAGCTAAGTTAAGTAAAAAGGCGTTAAAGTCTAAATGCTTGTTTGCTGATCCAATCATAATATTAGGTGGATCACCGATTAATGTTGCTGTTCCGCCTATATTTGAAAACAGCACTTCTGAAATCAAATAAGGCACAGGATTTACTTTTAAAATACGTGTAATGGATAATGTAACAGGAACGATTAATAAAACAGTCGTTACATTGTCCAAAAATGCTGATCCGACGGCAGTTAATAGGGATAGTAATAATAAAATGCGAATCGGTTTTCCGCCAGCTGCTTTTGCCGCTTTAATGGCCACAAATTCAAAGACGCCTGATTGACTCGTAATATGTACGAGAATCATCATCCCAATTAAAAGGGTAATCGTTTCCCATTGAATATGTGATGTGAAAGCAGTATGTAAATCTACAACTCCAAAAATAATCATAATAGCAGCACCGAATAGTGCGATTACAGCACGATTCAATTTCTCAGAAATAATAAATCCGTACGTGATTAAAAATACGGCAATTGCAAAATAATATTGCCAATTTGCTACCTCATGTGCTGACTGTTCCAATCATGTCACCTTCTTTAAATTATGTATTCAATTGTCGAAATGTATCTCGCTGCAATAATACGGGATAAAATATATTGTAGCAAATTCAAAAAAGAAAGAAAACTATTTAACAAAGTGAAGGAAAAAATGTATTTTTTACATATCATATAAAAAATATAAAAAACACAGTGCAAATTATTAGGAAAAGTGAGCGTTGTCCTCTAATATAGAGATAGCAATTTACATTATTTTTGCGTAAAATGGTTTAAAGAGGTGAATTCCGATGGAAATAGTAAAAGATAGTTCTCTTATTCAAAATGAAATTGAACGTTTTGTAAATAAAGATGTATATATTCATTTAGAAACGACAAACGGAGCGTATGCATCACACATAAATGAAAAGATGATGACAGTTGGTGCTTTCATTCGAAATGCGATTATCCGTTTTGAACGCGGGAAGATAACTGGAACAAATCCATACCGAGTTGGTCTGAAAATGGATCACGGTTGGGTATATGCTGAAGGTATTACGCACTGGGAAGTAGACGATCAAGAGCGTTTATTATTAGCTGGACATGATAATTTAGGTCGTCTAGCAGTTGCACTTGAGTTAAGCTTAACACCATTTAAGTAAGAAGGAGGGAAACTTATGGAGAGACATGTACTTGTTGTATTTCCGCATCCAGATGATGAAGCATATGCTGCGGGAGGAACAATTCGCTTATTAACAGATCAAGGAGTACCTGTAACATATGCATGTGGTACTCTAGGACAAATGGGACGTAACATGGGTAAGAACGTATTCGCTAACCGTGAAACGATTCCACATATCCGTAAGAAAGAATTGAAAGATGCTTGTGAAGCGATGGGTATTAAAGATTTAAGAATGCTTGGCTTCCATGATAAAACGTTAGAATTTGAAGATGTTGATTTCGTTGCTGACAAAATTGAAGCAATCATTCAAGAAGTAAATCCATCTCGAATTATTACATTTTATCCAGAGCACGGTGTACATCCAGATCATAATGCATTTGGCCGCGCTGTCGTTCGCGCTGTATCACGTATGCCAAAAGAAGAGCGCCC
Organism: Bacillus sp. EB V-12; assembly: GCF_056158125.1. NCBI lineage: Bacteria > Bacillati > Bacillota > Bacilli > Caryophanales > Bacillaceae > Bacillus > Bacillus sp. EB V-12. The sequence continues at coordinate 1,190,318 of NZ_JBUXJL010000001.1, forward strand.
AGTTATTCATGCTGTTGCGATTACGAAAAATCGTGAAGCAGTATTAGGAGAACCGGATGTTGTAAATAACATTAGTGAAGTATTTGATCATAAATTAACTGCATTAGGTGCGCACCGTTCACAAACAGAAGCAATGCTTGAAGACACGCATGCAAAAATAAAAAACAAAGATGCAGCAACATTAAAATGGCTGCAACTTGAACAGTTTTGGACTTATAAATGGGAGTAGGCTAGAAGGATACCTTCTAGTTGCTCTTACATAGAAAAAGCGCCGTCACTTGTGATGGTGCTTTTTCTTTTTGAAGACTATACATTTTTTAGGGTGCTTCAAAATTTTTAAATTAACGTGCAGTATAGCCTCCATCAACAAGAAGTGTTGTACCGTTAACAAAACTAGCATCATCACTTGCTAAAAATAAGACAGCTTTAGCGACTTCTTCTGGTGTTCCAAGTCTGCCTTGCGGATGAAGTGAAGCTAAATATTCTTTCTGTTGAGGATTAACACTACCCAGTAAAGGGGTGTCAATATAACCAGGGCACACCGCATTAATACGTATTCCATATTTAGCGTAGGCAGTACATAAATTTTGAGTTAATAGTTTCACACCACCTTTTGCAGAGGAGTATGCTGTTGGGGTAGGTAATGAAACAAAACTATGAATCGAACCAGCGTTAACGATGACACCACCTGTACCTTGTTTAAGAAATTGTTCAATCGAATATTTATCAGAAAGGAATACCCCAGACAAATTAATATCAATAGTTCTTTTCCATTTTTCATAGGATAATTCGTTTGCCGGTGCATCATCAGCAACGCCGGCATTGGCATACATAATATCTAATTTACCGTATGTACTTACTGTCTCATGAATTAGCTGTTTAATATCTGCCTCTTTTGTTACATCAGTTTTAATAAATAACGTATTATATCCATGTGCATTCAATTCATCTGATAGTTCTTTTCCACGTTCAGAAAAGTCAGCAATAACTACTTTTGCACCTTCTTCGATAAAAAGACGAACAGTAGATTCGCCAATTCCACTTGCACCACCAGTTATGATTGCCACTTTGTCTTTTAATTTCATATAAACCTCTCCATTCATCAATGAATTTAAGTCGAATTTTTAAATCTTGTTACTAAACTATTAACCTTAAATAGTAAGTAGATAGAAGAAAAAGCTCGCGTTTACTTAATCGTGAGAGTACTATTTTTTCTTTATCCCGCTATTTGCCAGGCAGTAAGACCCTCACCTCAAAATTCAGCGGAAGCAAAGACATTAGGTGAGGGCTAATAATCAGTGGGGGGGAACAGAACCCCCACTGATTAAAGTCTCACTTTATTGTACTTTTTGATACAGTGATGGGCGAAAATATTAATTTGGTCAATTTTATCATTAGATTGAATATTTGGTAAAGTATTCTCGAATAGAGTGAGTGCTGAAGCTAAACTACTGACCTACATAGGTATAACGAGGGGGATTTACATATAATTGCTCTTTTTTATTTTAGTAATTAACAAATTTTCAAACTTGCTGATGATGTAGTGGACTTAAATAAGTCACTTGTTTTTAAATTGAATCAAAAATAAAAACAGTAAAAATAAAACGTTTAATAATAATTATTTATTGAAAAACGATAAATAAAATGATATTATCAAATTGAAAATTAGTAAGAGAGGTGCTTTTTATAAAATGTAAAACGAATGTTATGTATTAAAAAGAAATTGATGTAAATTAGGAAAATTATATATTTTAATAGCGAAATAAGAAAAGGGAGTTAGAGCATGATTAATAAAACAGTAAAGAAAGTTATCTTGATTGCAGGTGGTTTGTATATTACATATTTAGTAGGTGTAGTTATTTTAGCGGAATCTATACCGTATCCTACATCTCAACAACTTAAAGAAGCCGAAAGAGTAGTTGAACGCTATGTAGGTGAAAATAATGGAGTGAAAATGATAAATACATCTAGTAGCTTCACGGCTGAGATGTTCGATCGGACAATTCAGATTGAAGGGAATTCAAAAGAGAATCCGGAACAAGTATATCGAATGGATTTAGATCAAGTTTCTAATGAAAGTGAAAAAATAACCGAAAAATCGATAAATACAGTTTGTAAATCAAATGATGGGGGAAAGAATTTTACTTGTGCTGATGCTGAATAGCTAAAAGTAGAATCCGTAGCAGCGGAGTAACAGTTGATAACCATTACTCTAGTTAAATAGGAAAAAGCCTCGCAGGGGGGCGAGGCTTTAAACAGGGTATTAAAAATTATCGATTCATTAAGAATAACTTCTATTGAATAAACTAATTTTAGCATGATAACTCATATATATGTGTTACGAATTTATGAACAAAAAATCAATAATAAGAATGTAGAAAAGATAATAATTTATTTAGAATTTGTATCATTACATAAAGTTTGAGTGGAGAAGAAATTATACTTTTGTATGGTGTAATAAAGATATAGTCCGCCTACAGAAATAGGCGGGCTATTTTTTATAAAGAAAAGACAACTTAAGGTAGAGATCTTGTTAAGAAATAGGATAAAAACAAGAATCTTTAAGAAGAGATAAGGTCGTTCAAAAGATAAAGGTATTGTATTTGAAACACGTTATTATTCGTGGATTAAGTTATATTTTTGATAAAAAATCTTTAAAAAGCATTATAATCCCTAGAAGAGATAAGACTTCAATTGAAAACCAAAATACACTTTTTTGAGGTTTTTTAAACTCCATTATTATGGAGAAAAATAAAAAGATAGCAATGAAAAAAATAATTAAGAGACGAAGTATATCAAACATCAATAGCACTCCTAATAGTTAATTTGTTTCACTATATAGTTATTTCCAATATTACAGAATTTAAGAAGTGACTTGTTAATATTAAAGCAAAAAGTTCTCAGAATCTATGAATTAAAAATAAAAAAATTTCGAACTACTGAGCACAGAGGGATTATATATTAATTAGTTTAGCAATTGAAAGAGTAATTTTTTAATCTTGTAAAAGTCCGATTGGTGAGGGCTGATTAAAGTTTCACTTTATTTGTTTTCTTCTTTATATAAAGCCTTAGAACTGGGATTTAGTAATGGTTTATAAGAAACATATATTTTGAATTATTTAATAGAATAATATATATTTATATTGATTTAGTGATTTTAGTTTGTTAAAAATGGGGAAATCGATATGAAGGTTAAATTTGCCGTAATAAAAGATGAGAGCTTTGATTGTAGTTTATTGGAAACAAAATTATTGAAAACTTTTAAAGAAGTAGATTGTGAAGCAGATATTGTAAAGGTTGAGGATGGAATTTTTGAAAACAATGATATACAAACGTATTTATCAGAAATAACCATTCATGTTACTGGAAAAAATATTGGATATAGATCCGTTTCAGCCAGTATATTTATTGTTCTAGAGAGTTTATCAATACAGCTATTTCGTATTCATATTAGTATACTTTAAGCAGTTCAAAAAGTGGCTTCTTCAGAAAATCATACTGATTATATGGAGTTGTAAATATGAAAACAATAGAAATTATCGTGGGTGCTCCCGAATAGTGGATTGCACCTTGTTTGTTGTTAAATAAACAAGGGATTCCTTTTCTAATTTTAATGTATCTCAGCGCTAATTTATAAATAGAAGAATGGAAACATGTGAGTAATTCAATTAGATTGTACAAAAATTTGGTATGCGGATATACGGAATGTATTCACAGGTAAGAGGGTTGTCTCATAATATATATAGATTTTTCTATTAAGATGAACAGAGGGTGTGAATAAATGGAAGATGTTTACGCTAAAATTGATAGTCTCAAGGCGGAGCAAAAAGAAATTATGAGAGACATTCGTAATTTAGAAACGCGTACCACTATTAATGAGAAAGACATAGCAACAATCAATAAGCAATTAGAAAAAATAAGTACAAACACAACTTGGATTTTACGAATTATTATTAGTGCGATAATAATGTCAGTTTTAGGATTAATATTAAAAGGAATGATTTAGTCTTGTGAAATAGAACGATATAAAAGAAAGAGGGGAGCTCCCTCTTTCTTTTATATAAATGAGAAGCTATAAATTTTCCGTTTCCTCTTCACCTGCATATTTTTCCTCTAAAGAAATTAATAGAGGAATGGATACGGTTACTAGAATGATTAAAGTAGTTATAAAAGATTTAGAAAGAGAAAAAGAACCTTCAATTAAAGGTGATAAAAACTTGAATGAGAGTATACTTGTTATTAAGGAAATTACTAAAAAGCTCAAAAGAGATATATTTTTATTCTTTATAGATGTCTCTATAAGGTCTTTAACACAGGTTATTATGACAAATATAGTTAATATGATAAGAGAAACAAAATAATGTGTTAAATTCGTCATACTAATAGTAGGGTCGTCTATTATGTAAGCAAGTAACTTAGATACTAATATTCCTCCAAACAATAAAATAATAAAAGCAAGTAATCCTTCCAATATATAAGTGCTCAAATTGTCTTTCTTGTTAAAGAGTTTATAGTTTAGAGTAGATTGGGTTATTTGAATTAGGAATAGGCTAATAATCCATACATAATATACAATTGGTAATTCTCCTGAGAATAGAGAAATTAGAAAGTTTACTACTGTCCTTAAAATTTCAATCATTACGAAAGTCCTCCTGTTTGTAAGCTTGTGACATTAAAATATGCTAGTCTATCGTTTAATAATTAAACTTACGAATTCAAACTATTTCTAATTATTCCATAAAAAGGTGGCTGCATCAAGTTATCTTTTTAACAATCCTCCAAGGCCGAGCGCTAGTAAAAGAAACGCAATATGTAATATAATTGAAAAAGTATATTTAAAAATCAATGTTAATATTCCCCTCCTATAAGTATTAACATACGTAATTGAGGTGTTTTCTTTGTTGTTTTATGACCGGATTTCTATAATGGCCCCTCCTGTTCCGTAGCTAAGGAAAGTCTTTTTATTTCTGAGATTTTCAAAGTTATAGGAGGGTATGAAAAATGAAAAAAGTCTCAGTACCATCACTTTTGTTAATGATTATTCTTGTCGCATTTCCGCAAATTAGTGAAACGATTTACACACCGTCTTTACCGGACATTTCAAAGGCGTTACATGTAAGTAATAATGAGGTGCAGTTAACACTTAGTGTGTATTTTGCTGGATTTGCGTTAGGTGTATTTTTTATTGGGTGGTTATCAGATATAATTGGTCGTCGCCGAGCGATGTTACTTGGAATTGTCATATATGGCGCTGGGAGTTTCTTATGCTATATTGCAAATTCCATTGAAGTTTTATTGGTAAGTCGTTTTATTCAAGCGTTTGGAGCAAGTGCAGGATCCGTGGTTACACAAACGATTCTTCGTGAAAGTGTAGAAGGGCATAAGCGGCATGTTATGTTCGCTCAAATCTCGGCAGTCATTGCTTTTACACCAGCGATAGGACCGTTAATTGGGGGCTTTCTTGATCAAATGTTTGGTTTTAAAATAGTATTTTTAAGTTTAGTAGTTATGAGTGTCGGAATTTTTCTGTATACGTTTGTTTCTCTTCCCGAAACAAAGACGGGATCAGTAACGAATAAAATAAATGTGTTTTCAGTCTTGAAGAGGCTAATTACAAATCCGAAAGTGGTAACATATGGGCTATTAATTGGAGGAGCAAATGGTGTTTTATTTAGCTATTATGCAGAAGCGCCGTTTATCTTTATTGAATACTTTCAATTATCGCCTAGTATGTATGGATTTCTAGGAATTGTTGTTGCAGCTGCTTCTATTGTTGGAGCGAAAATTTCAAAACGTTTACTTGCTACTTATAAACCAGAGAAAATTATATATATCGGTTGTCTCGTAATGACAGGGGGAGCTATCCTTTTATCTGTTATTACGTTTATTGGATCAAATCCGAATGTAATATATATGGTTGTATTTTTAATAGCAATGTTTATATTGTTATTAGGGATTGGAGTAGTGTTACCTAACTGTTTAAGTTTAGCGTTAGTAGATTTTCAAGATGTCATTGGTACAGCAGGTGCATTGTTTAGTTTAGGGTACTATGTAATTGTAACGATGACAATTTTGGGAATGAGTCAGCTGCATACAGGCTCGTTACTAGTGATGCCACTTTATTTTCTGGTTATTGTAGTTATAATGATAGTGTTTACTAGGGTATTTATCTTTGGTAAGCAAACTTCGAAATCGATTTAAATATGAAATTGTAAAAGAGTCTCATTTTTTAATGAGACTCTTTTATATTTTGGCTGGGGTAAAGAAGTTAGTAGTTTATTAATATATTAAATTTCTCATTGGTATATAAATCGAATGTGTGGGAAATTACGTTATCAACTATAAAGGTTGAAGTATTTGACATATGAAACCGAGAAAGAAATGCTCTCCTCTGTTATTTATATTGTAATAATATACATGCCGGAATCATATTGAATAGATGTATTTTATTGTTAATTTAGTTAAAAATTAATCAGACTTATGTATAATAATTTATTGAAAAAATAATTGAATTTTTCAGATTAATGAATTAATATAAGGTAAGTAATTTTAAGATTTATAGAATATTGGAAGATGAAAGGTTTTGAGAATTTTATTAGGAGCACAAAACGATTTTAGGATAGCTTTAAAGCTAGTGTAAAATGACGTTTGCTTCATCATTTTCAGGGCCGAAAGGAATTAGGGGAAAGCATCTTGTGTTAAAATGCGGCTATGAATCATCTAAGAGGGGGAAGTGAAGTGGCAAACAAAGAATTGAAAAGAGGTTTAGAAGCACGTCATATTCAAATGATTGCTTTAGGCGGAACGATTGGTGTTGGTTTGTTTATGGGGTCAGCCAGCACAATTAAATGGACAGGTCCGTCAGTAATGCTTGCTTATGCAATTGCAGGTATTTTCATCTTCTTCATCATGCGTGCCATGGGAGAAATGTTGTATATGGAGCCAAGTACAGGCTCATTTGCGACATTCGGTCATAAGTATATTCATCCACTAGCTGGTTATATGACAGCGTGGAGTAACTGGTTCCAGTGGGTTATCGTTGGGATGTCAGAAATTATCGCGGTTGGAGCGTATATGCAATATTGGTTCCCAGATTTACCAGCTTGGATACCAGGTATAATTGCAATGGTTATTCTTGGTGCAGCTAATTTAATTTCTGTTAAGTCATTTGGTGAATTTGAATTTTGGTTTGCGATGATTAAAATCGTTACGATTCTATTAATGATTATTGCAGGATTTGGCCTTATTTTCTTTGGAATTGGTAACGGCGGAGAAGCGGTTGGCATATCTAATCTTTGGTCAAATGGCGGTTTCTTTACAGGTGGTTTCTCAGGATTCTTCTTTGCTTTATCACTTGTAGTTGGTGCATACCAAGGTGTGGAATTAATCGGTATTACTGCTGGTGAAGCGAAGGATCCAAAGAAGACACTTACAAGAGCGATTCAAAGTACAATTTGGCGTATCTTAATTTTCTATATTGGTGCTATTTTCGTTATTGTAACTGTGTATCCGTGGGATCAATTAAGTACAATTGGTAGTCCGTTCGTAGCAACTTTTGCGAAAGTTGGTATTACGGCAGCTGCTGGACTTATTAACTTCGTTGTAATTACAGCAGCAATGTCTGGTTGTAATAGTGGTATTTATAGTGCTGGTCGTATGCTTTATACGTTAGGTGTAAATGGACAAGCACCGAAATATTTCACGAAACTTTCTGGAAATGGTGTACCTTTATTTGGTACAGTTGGCGTAATTATCGGTCTGGCGGTTGGTGTTGTTTTAAGTTACATCGCACCGAAAAACTTATTCGTATATGTATATAGTGCGAGTGTACTTCCTGGAATGGTACCATGGTTTGTCATTTTAATTAGTCAAATTAATTTTAGAAAAGAAAAGGGAGCAGAGATGAAAGATCATCCGTTCAAAATGCCATTTGCTCCTGTTACAAACTATTTAACAATTGCCTTTTTAATTATGGTATTAATCGGAATGTGGTTTAACGATGATACTCGTATTTCATTAGTTGTAGGTATTATTTTCTTAGCTATCGTTACAATTAGTTTCTATGCTTTCGGAATAGGAAAGCGAGCTCCGTTAGACGTTCAAAATAATAAAGAGATTTCAAGTAAATAAAGAAAAGGCTGTTCATCTGGAACAGCCTTTTCTTATTGTTGTTATTTGTCGATAAATCGGCGCGCCTTGTCGAATTGTTGATGTAATTTGATTTGTGATAGATATATTTGAAAAATCGTTAATATAACTTCACATACTATCTGTCACTATCATGATTAAAATTTCTCTAATACGATTTTCCCAATGGTGTGCCCGCTTTCAAGTAGTGCATGTACTTTCTTTAAGTTTTCAGCGTTAATCGGTGTTAATGTTTCATTTTTATGTAAGCTGTACTGATAGTCTAGAAGGAGTTTATTTCTAAAAAGAAGAATTTTTTACTGTATTACTTTATCCTAAACTAAATGTAAAGGTGGATACATAATGACAGTAAAGAAACTTTATTTCATCCCAGCAGGTCGTTGTATGTTGGATCATTCGTCTGTTAACAGTACGTTAACACCGGGAAAATTATTAAACTTGCCGGTATGGTGTTATCTTTTGGAGACAGAAGAAGGTCCTATTTTAGTAGATACAGGTATGCCAGAAAGTGCAGTTAATAATGAAGGGCTTTTTAACGGTACATTTGTTGAAGGACAGATTTTACCGAAAATGACTGAAGAAGATAGAATCGTGAATATATTAAAGCGTGTAGGGTATGAGCCGGACGACCTTTTATATATTATTAGCTCTCACTTACATTTTGATCATGCAGGAGGAAACGGTGCTTTTACAAATACACCGATTATTGTGCAACGAACGGAATATGAGGCAGCACTTCATAGAGAAGAATATATGAAAGAATGTATATTACCGCATTTGAACTATAAAATTATTGAAGGGGATTATGAAGTGGTACCAGGTGTTCAATTATTGTATACGCCAGGCCATTCTCCAGGCCATCAGTCGCTATTCATTGAGACGGAGCAATCCGGTTCAGTTTTATTAACGATTGATGCATCGTACACGAAAGAGAATTTTGAAGATGAAGTGCCGTTCGCAGGATTTGATCCAGAATTAGCTTTATCTTCAATTAAACGTTTAAAAGGAGTTGTGGCGAAAGAGAAACCAATTGTTTTCTTTGGTCATGATATAGAGCAGGAAAAGGGTTGTAGAGTGTTCCCTGAGTATATATAGTGCAAAAAGTCATGAGTTCGCGTGCTCATGACTTTTTCGTTTAAATAATTTTTTTAAATAAATTATAAACTTTTTTTGAACTATCTTCGTTTAACTGATAGTACGTAAGGTTTACATCATCAGGAGTATCTTGCTGAGCAATCATCACTTCGCTGCTGTGATGATCAACTATCCATATGAAATATTTTTTATAAGTTCCATCCTCGAAAGTAATCCACATATCACAATCTATTAAATCTGATCCTTCTTCATCCAATGTTAATTTGCCTTTTTTTGCGGTATTCATACTGTTAATAAATGTTTTTAATTCATCTGTTTTTGTGAGAAAGATATCCTGTTTTGTTTTAATTGATTCGACATGTATATCTTTTATTTCCTGTTTACCTAAAAAAACAGGAGGCTCATTTGGATCTCGCGAGCTTGAAATAATAGTAGCTTTCTTTTTCGGTTTATTTGCAGTATAGAGATCTTGAATAGATTTTCCCGAGTTTATAAACCATACAATTCCACAAATAATCAATACACTACCTAGCAATAAAATAATTTTTTTAATAGGATTTTCTCCTCTCTATTACTTCGTGTGAAGAGCTTTTCTATTAATATATGATAGGTAAGCGTAAAGTATTATAGTTGAACTTGGTTATGCTTCACAGTTTTTATCGGGCGATCTATGAGTAAATTGTAAGTGAGCCCAATTAATACGAAAATGCCACCGATAACTTTACCAATTGGGAGTTCATTTGTTAGGAAGAAATCAATAATAGTCCCCGCAAATAATTGTCCGATAAAGATGAGTAATGTTAAATAAAAGGCTGATATTTTAGGAGTAATATAGTTGGATAATGAAATAACGATAACGCCTACTAATCCGCCTAAGTATACGGCGATAGGAATAGATTGCAATTTATGAATAGGGATATACAATGAATCTGAACTGAAAATTAAAAATAACATAGAGAAAAATAATCCAGTAATATAATTGAAAAACGTGCCTTCCCAGTTTCCAATTTCCTTTGCTAAATTCGCGTTAATAATTCTAGCAACGACGATAGAAACACCAGCTAAAATAGCGATCGTAATATATAACATATTTTTGCCCCCATTAATATATTGTCATGATAATAATCCCAGAAGAGATGAATGCTAATCCAACTAGTTTTTTCTTTTCAAACTTTGCAACTTTCATTCCTAATAAGCCGAAATGATCGATAATGATGGAAGCAATGGATTGGCCGAGTAAACTTAATGCGATCGTAATAGAGGCACCAAGGACGGAGAAACTTATATTATTAAAAAGAACAGTGAATACTCCAATCGCTCCAGCGCTATATAAAAAAAGCGGAATACCTTTATCGAAATGAATTTTATGTTTGTTTAAGATTAAAACGAAAATAACTGCAATTAAACCGACAAGGTGAATGACCACGCTTGCTGTATACTTGCCAATTAACTCAGATAAAATCCCATTCAATGGAAGCATAACGGCGATGAGCACACCAATAAAGACAGAAAGAAAGTTATACAATGCAATATCCCCTTTGTATTTCATATTTGTAATGACTGTATCATGCTGAAATTGTGTATTACTATGACATATGTCATAGTGGAAGAAGAAAATTTTGATTACAATGGGGATGAGTTGTAAAGGTGGGGAACTATGAAGAAAGTATGTAATTCTATTAAATTAGCAGAGTATATGAAGAAAAATAATATTGATTCATTTTTTAGTCATGATATGAAGCCATATATGGAACTTATATTTTTTAAAAAGAATGAGTTTATTTGTAGAGAAAATGAAGAGATAGATTATTTATATTTCTTTGTTGAAGGAAAAGCGAAAGCGTTTAACACATTAAGTAACGGGAAATCCGTATTACTGTGTTTTTATGATAGTTTGCAGTTACTTGGAGATGTGGAGTTAATTCATTCCCAAAGGATTACTTCAAATGTACAAGTAATGGCAGATTCATATTGTGTTGGTTTACCATTAGGAAAAGTGAGAAATCAGCTATTTCATGATGCGAAATTTTTAAGATGTATTTGTGGATCGTTAGCACATAAGTTAAATCGACTTTCAAAAAATAGTACAATTAATTTATTGTATCCGCTTGAAAATAGACTTGCGAGTTACATGTTAGCAGCAGGGGAACGAGCAGTTCAGCATGAAAATAGAATTGTATTTAGTGGGAATTTAACGGAAATAGCGGAATTGTTAGGAACGAGCTATCGGCATTTGTTGCGAACATTAAATATTTTTTGTGATAAAGAGATAATAAAGAAGAACGATGGATGCTATGAAGTAGTAAACGTGGATGTTTTGAGAGAATTGGCAGCAGATGTTTATAAATAGGAGGAGAGTATAAATGATAACACCTATATTTAGAATTTTTGATATTGAAAAAGCAAAACTATTTTACTTAGGTTTTTTAGGATTTAAACTGGATTGGGAACATCGGTATGAGGAAAATATGCCATTATATTTGCAAATTTCGTTACAGGATGCTGTGATACATTTATCAGAACATCATGGTGATGCCTCACCAGGTGGTGCGATTCGGATCAAAATAGATGATGTAAAGGATTATCATTCTGTATTATTAAGTAAAGAATATGCTTATTCGAAGCCGAATATAGAAAAAACACCTTGGGGTACAATTGAATTAACTGTAATTGATCCGTTTTCAAATAGAATTACACTGTACGAGGAAAAATTGTAGAAATGGAATGAAGAGTAGTTCATAGAGCAGTGAACTGCTCTTTTTTATTTTGAGTAGATATTGAATTATATAAAAATAAAATGTTATGATTATGGAAACGTATGAATATATGAACAAGTATTCATACGTTTGAGAGAAGGAGGGATTAGAGTGAAAGACCTAATTATTATTGGAGCGGGTCAAGCTGGATTAACAATGGGATATTACTTAAAGCAAGAAGGGTATAATTTTTTATTACTTGAGGTAGGAAAACAAGTTGGTGATTCATGGAGAAATCGATATGATTCTTTGCAGCTTTTTACCCCAAGGTCTTACAGTAGCTTACCAGGTATGGCGTTAATAGGTGAAAAAAATGAATTTCCATATAAAGATGAAATTGCAACTTATTTAGAAAAATATGCAAGACATTTTCAATTACCAGTACAATTACAAACGGAAGTTTTAAAGATAAAGAAAGAAAAAGAAATATTTGAATTATATACTCCTACAGAAATTTTACAAACGAAAAAAGTTATTATCGCATCAGGTGGTTTTCAGCAACCGTTTATTCCTTCAGTTTCAGCAAATCTATCATCACATATTTTTCAAATACATTCATCACAATATAGATCATCATCGCAAATTCCACAGGGAAAGGTACTTGTAGTAGGTGGCGGAAATTCAGGAATGCAAATTGCAGTAGAACTGGCAAAGACTCATGAAGTTACGGTGTCTATTAGTCATCCTTTAACGTTTTTACCGTTACAACTTTTGGGAAAAAGTATTTTTAATCTGCTAGAAAAAGTGGGTTTATTGTACGCTGAAATAAATACAAAAAGGGGAAGATGGTTTCAGAAGAGAAAGGACCCTATTTTCGGTTTTGAAGGTAAGAAACTTATTCGTAATGGAGCAATCAAACTGCAAGAAAAAGTAGTAAGTGCATCAGGAAATAACATTATGTTTCAGAATGGTGATACTTATAGTGCAGAAAGCATTATATGGTCAACTGGTTTTGTTCAAAATTATAATTGGATTGAAATTGAACAGGCAGTGAATGAGAAAGGATTTCCTAATCATATAAAGGGAATCAGTCCAGTAAAAGGATTGTATTATATCGGTTTACCATGGCAATCTCAAAGGGGTTCCGCACTTATTTGTGGTGTAGGAAAGGATGCAGAGTATGTACTTTCTGAAATCAAAAAAATAGATCAGTAGCAATAACTACTGATCATCCATATGTACATGAATTAGGAGAGGTCAAACATTTATTAACTTTATTATAATAGACTTTCATAGAATTAAAAACTGAAAATTCAAATTTAATGTTGAGAAAGTTTTTTGTATCGAAATATATGAAAAAATAGGGATTTTTATTAAAACAGAAAAAGATATTTCTATTTTAGTAAATTATGATATAGTCTAAATAAGTGTGTTTTTCCATAAATGTAATTATTTTCATTGTAATTTTGTTTATATGAGGGAAGGAGAAGTAATTATGAAGTTTGATGATCAACGCTTACTAGGAGTCCGATTAGGTTCTGTACTTGTGACAGAGGAAAATCAATATTTAGTAATTAAGAAAAAAGATCATTATGCACTGTTAAATATACATAATTTAGAATGCACTCATGTTGAAGTGCAGTTAGAACATTTGGAAGAAATGTTGCGGGAAGATTTCCAAGAAAGTATAACGGAGATTATCGCACCAGAACATATAAAAATTGTTGCGAAAAATGTTATATAGATAAAGAAGCTGGAAGGAACAGCTTCTTTACTTTCATTATAAGGGTAACGTTTTTACAACCTCACCAATGATCCCTTCCATTTGATGAACACCTAAATCGGAATTGGTCATAATAACAGCACCATTCCCGCAGTATGGATAACAAACCATCATACATTGAAATCCAACGCCCCATCCGAGTGAATAAATCTGTAATTCTTCATTAGAATCATCTAGAAAAACACCTAATCCAGTCCATTTTGAGCAACCTTGAGGAGAAATCATGTCTATTACTAATTTTTGAGAAAGTTTTAGTTTGCCCTTTCCTTGTAAGGAATGAATGATTTCAATAACTAAAGCTGATAAGTCAGTTGGTGTTGTCCAAATACCTGAAGCAGCTGCGAATGGATAAAATGGATACTTCTCATTTGTTACAGTTCTATCTTTATTATGTCCGCAAGCAAAAACATCGGTTTTATCTATGTCTTTTGGAGAAAAAAGTGTACTATTTTTCATTTGTAATGGCTGGAAGATGTGTTCTTCTAATAACTGACTAAATGATCTTCCTGTAATATCTTCTAGTAGTAGTTCGATTATACAAAAGTTTGCGTCTGAGTAGTGAAATTCACTTTCTGGTTTATAAGTTACCTCTATAGGTACGGGGCAATATAGTGTTTTACCGGAAAGGAGCTCAGACATATTAGGTAAGCCTTTTGCAGGTGTATAATGTTCAAAACTATTAGGTGGATCAATGAGTCCAGATTGATGGCTTAATAAGTTTCTCAAAGTGATGCTTTTTTGTGAAGTAAATAGATTAGTAGGAATGTTCCAAGATGTGAGTTTATCATTTACGTCTTCGTCTAAATGCAAGATTTCTTGATCTGATAACATTAGTACGAGCATTGTAGTGATGAATTTGCTGATAGAACAAGAATTAAAGAGAGAATTTGTAGTAACAGCTCTAGTTGTTCCAGCTTCAAGTGTTCCAAAGGCAGTCGCTTCATCTAGTTTGCCATTACATATAACAGCGAGGCTTAAACCTGCAACGGAATATTGGTTCATTTTCTCGTATATATTGCTACTTTTTAAGTTCATGGTGACTCCTTTCTTTAAAGACAGAATAGTATTTTTATTATACAGTAGTAAAAAAAAGAAAACACTTCGTCATTCACCAATGAAGTGTTTTCTTTTTTAGTTAGTTTGAAGTGAACTTTTGAAAAAAATTGTCTCGGTACATGTACATAACCCATGAGATTGTTATTAAAGAAATGATGATTTGTTTGTTTTTAATTGGTGCATTGAAAACAAGCCAACCAACTATATCAAATAACAAATGTAGCACGATTGAAAGAACTACAAATTGAAGTAACGTATTTAAAAATCTTTTCATAAAGTGTCCCCCTAAAATAATAGGTTTTATTAACAGTTTGATATAGTGATATTATACATTAAATGTGTATTGTGGTAAAATTTACATAAGTTAGTGGAATTAAAGTAAATGAAAGTTAGTAAGGGGGGAACATTCATGGAATTCTGGATGGTTATACTGATAGTAGCCTTTGGTTTCATTTATATCGCTGAAAAATTAACTACAATTGAAAAGAAAAATGATGCGCATTTAAAGAGAATTGAAGATAGATTACAATTAATTACGAAAGAAATGGGAATTGTAGAAAGAGAACCTGAAATTAATAAAGAACTACGCCAGCTTGTAGAAGAAGGCAAAAAAGTTACAGCAGTTAAGAGAGTAAGAGAAGCTTTTGGTTTTTCCTTACTAGAAGCGAAGCAATATGTTAATAAATTATAAAAAAGATCATCCATTTGGGTGATCTTTTTTACTGCACCATGCGTGTATTTACATAAGCCGCGATTATAAAGTGTCCAATTATATGGAACAAACATTTGAGATAAATTGTCTAATATAGGTAATAACTATTTAGCTTGAAAGAAAGGGTTGATAACATGAAAAAGAATACGTTGTTAAAAGTAGGATTATGTGTAGGTTTACTAGGAACAATTCAATTTGTTAGCACAATTTCTTCTGTACAAGCATCACAAAAGGTAGAGAAAACAGTAATAAAAAATGAGACGGGAACCATTTCAATATCTCAGTTAAACAAGAATGTATGGGTTCATACGGAGTTAGGTTATTTTAATGGAGAAGCAGTTCCTTCGAACGGTCTAGTTCTTAATACTGCTAAAGGACTAGTGCTTGTTGATTCTTCTTGGGATAACAAATTAACGAAGGAACTAATAGAAATGGTAGAAAAGAAATTTCAGAAGCGCATAACGGATGTCATTATTACACATGCGCACGCTGATCGAATTGGCGGAATAAAAACGTTGAAAGAAAGAGGAATTAAAGCGCATAGTACAGCATTAACCGCAGAACTAGCAAAGAACAGTGGATATGAAGAGCCGCTTGGAGATTTACAAATAATTACGAGTTTGAAGTTTGGCAATACAAAAGTAGAAACGTTCTATCCAGGGAAAGGACATACAGAAGATAATATTGTTGTTTGGTTGCCACAATATCAAATTTTAGCTGGAGGCTGTTTAGTAAAATCTGCGGAAGCTAAAGATTTAGGAAATGTTGCGGATGCGTATGTAAATGAATGGTCTACATCGATTGAGAATGTGCTGAAGCGATATGGAAATATAAATTCGGTAGTACCTGGTCACGGGGAAGTAGGAGACAAGGGATTACTTTTACATACATTGGATTTATTAAAATAAGAAATTGTAGAAATACAAAAGAAAGGAGAAATAATTTTCTCCTCTCTTTCTTCTAACTATATTTAAATGCTGAATCTGTCGATTACGTCAGCATATATTACTGAGATTTTAATTCCAAGTATACAAATACTAGTACTGTCATAATTGCAATAACAACGTAAGTAGCATCAAGCATTATAAGTGTTTTTAAAGTTTCAGTCATCGTAATTCACCCCTGTTATAAAAATATAACATGATCTTTTTATTGATTAGATTAGAGATCATAAAGATAAAATGTATATGAAATTTCTTAAGTAGCTTCTATATAAATATATCATATAAATAATGTAAGTAATGTTAAGATAGTGTAAATGTATTGTAAATAAAGAGGTTTACAATGAAGGCTTTAATAAAAAAATGATAGTTCCTTAAAATAAAAAATACGCTATTTTCATATGAGATGAATTGCAATTATTTGTATAAGGGATTCAAAAAAATTTTTTCGTTGTATATATTTCTCCAAATTAATTATTTAGCTATTTAAAAGTATCGAAAGATGTGTGCACACTAATGTATATTTTTTGGATGTCAATAAAAGTATTATGTCAACAATATGAACTGTCACAAATCTTTATATATTATTGTGATTGATATCACATCACTTTTTTTCAATGGGTATTATGCTTAAGGTGTAATGAATGATTGGGAGAGGGTGGGATGATATGTTTTGTTATCAATGTGAACAAACGCCAACAGGCGGATGTAAAGTAATGGGTGTTTGTGGCAAGAATGAAACGATTGCGAGTTTACAAGATACGATTGTGTTTGGGCTAAAAGGAATTGCAGCTTATCGCACACATGCTGCTCAGCTAGGGTATACGGATGCATTTGTAGATGCTACAACACAAGAAGCTTTATATATGACATTAACAAATTCTAACTTTAACGAACAAGAGCATATTGATATGGCTATGAAAGTTGGGAAATCAGCTTTACGGGTGATGGAGTTATTGGATGAGGCACATACGAATCATTTTGGTGTGCCAGAGCCTGTACAAATTACACAAAATCGTGTAGAAGGTAAAGCAATTGTAGTTACGGGCCATAATTTATTTGCATTAGAAGAACTATTAAAGCAAACAGAAGGAAAAGACATTAATATTTATACGCATTCTGAAATGCTACCAGCACACGGATACCCGCAGCTGAAAAAATATAAACATTTAAAAGGAAACATCGGTAAGGCATGGTATGATCAAAGACGCCTTTTTGAAAAATTTACTGGTGCCATATTAGCTACAACGAACTGTGTTATGCCAATTAAAGGCTCGTACTCTGATCGATTCTTTTCATATGAAATTGCAGGTTTAGAAGGTGTACAAAAAATTGAAAATGATGATTTTACACCATTGATTCAAAAAGCGCTAGAACTTCCAGAAGTACATATGGAGTCGGATGAACAGTTAGTGACAGGGTTTCATCATAATACAGTATTATCATTAGCTCCAGAAATTATTGATGCAGTAAAAGAGGGGAAGATAAAGCGTTTCTTTGTTATCGCCGGTTGTGATGCACCGGGAAAAGGCGGAGAATATTATCGTGAATTAGCAACGTCACTTCCGCCAGAAACGGTTATTTTAACAACTTCTTGCGGGAAATTCCGCTTTAATGATGTGGATTACGGTGTTGTACCTGGTACGGAAATTCCGCGTTACATTGATTTAGGACAGTGCAATAATTCAATTTCTACAGTGAAAATAGCGGCTGCTTTAGCTGATGCTTTTCAATGTGAAGTGAATGAATTGCCAGTAAGTATTGTACTATCATGGTTTGAACAAAAAGCGGTTGCCATTTTACTAGGGCTATTTAGTCTTGGGATTCAAGATATTCGCATCGGTCCAAAGGCTCCTGAATTTATTTCACCTGGCGTGCTTGATGTATTACAAGAAACATTTGGTTTAAAACTAATTACAAATGCAGCAGAAGACATGGCTATGATGTTATCGTAACGGAAAAGATGTTTTCACTTAATTGTGGCTTTATAAATCATTTGTATGTGTGTGAGTAAACGCACATACAAATGATTATTAATAAAGAAAATCGCTATATCTATAAAATTTATAGAGCTTTTAAAGTATAACACCACATGCCCATCACCTTAAGATTTTAAGTATCCCCAAAACGAAATTTCTACATGAATATCTATAATTTTACCTCTTTTTCATTTGATTTGAAAATAAGCTTTCTATTTTTAAAAACCAACGATACCACCTCAAATTATAGGAATAAAATCCATTCATTTATTAGGAAAATGGATTGAAAATAATAAGGTAGACTAAAAAGTAAAATATTATTTATGATAATCATTCTTTTATAAAATTTAAATTGGAAATAGCCCTACTCATTTTGATTGCGCATTTTCAAAATGGAGGGGCTTTTTTTACTGTAAAATCAATAACTGCATCTTATTTTTGTTGAAAAAATTCTCATTCTTATTTTGAAAGTGATATGGGTACATTTACATGCACATCAATCTTTTATTATGAAGTGGCCCTTGAATATATTGTTTTTTATTGACAGACATAAAAATGATTTATTTGCTGTATTGATAATTTGTAGACGTTATAATAAAATGTTTATGTATATGTAAACTTAATTTATTTTTGTTTGGTTTTATTATGAGGTTAGGCAGTGTTAATAACAATAAAATAATGAATATATCACCTGTAAAAAGAATGAAACCAATACGGAGAAGATGATTTTGTTAAAAATTCGAAAAATAAGCGTTATTAGCTCTTGAAGAAAAATGACTAGAAAAATTACAAGCATATGGAAAATAGGGTTATACAAAAAGTCCTAAAGGGGGACGGAATTATGGAGAAAAGAAAGTATTCAGTAACACCACAAGATCGAATGAATTATGTATTAGGTCTTTATTCTGCAGATCAACAAATTAATGCAGTTCTTTATTTTCCTGTAGGTATATCTAAGGAAATACTTGAAGAATCAGTAAGGATAACGTTGCAATTGCAACCAGTTTTGAACAGCCGGTTTGTAGAAAATGATATTCCTTACTGGGAGGAACATTCATCTGACACTAACTCATCTATTTGCTTTTTTGCAGAAGGAAATAATCAAGAACTTGAAATAATGGCAATAGATTTTATTAAGGAACCTGGTGATCGTATTCAGGGGCCTATGGTTCAAACGAAATTATTACGGGGCACTACAATAGATATGTTAGTTGTGAAATTGTCTCATCTATGTTCAGATGGTGCAGGAGTCAAGGAATATATAAAATTGCTTGGAACAATATATACTCACCTTTCATTGGGACGGTCTAAGAAGCAAATTATAAAGGAATTTGATGAGGGAAATGAGAGTTGTCGAGATCAATCACATGTATTCAAATACGCTGGAATATCGGACATAAAAAGTGCGTATCGTCCTAACCAAGAACAACAGGCATCGTTATGGTCTTTTCCATCTCAACCTAACAAAAATAAATTTCCCCAAATGTCCGTACGGCGATTGAGCCATAAGCAAACTCTACGTTTAACCCAATGGACAAAAGCACAACAGGTTACCTTGAATGATGTAATCATGACTGCTTACTTCCGAGTTTTATCACATTTCACTGTGTATGCAGAACCTCGCACTGCAGAAAAAATGATTGGTTTGACAATTGATTTACGTCGATATCTGCCTAATAATACAACTGGTGCTATTTGCAACTTATCCGGTATGGAAATGCCAGTGATTAAAATGGAAGACGATGAAACATTTAAGCAGACTCTTGTTCGAGTTAAACAATCAATGGATAAAATAAAGTCTCAAAATCCAGGTCTTTCTTCAGCAGCAGGAATGGAGTTACTGGCAGAAATGAAGCTATCTACAGTGAAGGAAATGTATAATCAGCAATATGAACAGGCTGTACAGATGGGGATGGCGTTGCCATTACTGACAAATTTGGGAGTGATTGCTGAGGAACCTATTCAGTTTGGTCAAATTCAAGCTGAGGACGGGTATATGGCATCACCTATTATGTATGCACCATTCTTTTCAATGGGAGCAAGCTCTTATAATGGAAGGCTTACATTTACGATCGGTTATCATGCGCCGGATACATCAAAAGAAAAGGTAGAAAAATTTTTAGATAGTGTTGCTAATCAACTATCAGAAATAAAATAAAAGAGAATATAGAGAACAGATTTCTAACAGAATTGTATTTTAGGGGCTCGTATCATGTACGGATAATCTCTGGAAATTTTCTCTGACCGCACTTGCCTTTATGCTTTATATGCAATGGGAATGGTAGTGAGAAACAATTTGTATCGTGAAAAAACAAGATATATCGGTATAAAAACAATAAAACAGAGCTGATTTAAATTACACTTTGAATCAGTTCTGTTTTGCTAGTGTGATGGTCCTTACAACAAAAAAGTAGGCTGTATCCGATTAGGGTAAAGCGGATTTTTAATTTTTTTGAAAATAAAGTTGACATCCATAACTACTTAGTCATACAATGTAGATGTAATAAGTGATACTGAATAGTTCGGATTCACAAAAACTGTTCAGTAAAAAATTCGCCTTAGTACTCTGTGATACTGAATATAAGTCAGACAGAATAGGGGGTAAAGGAGGATCAGGACATGGAAAATTTAACTGAAATGCTGAAAGGTTCACTGGAAGGGTGTGTACTGGAAATCATTAGTCGCCGTGAAACGTATGGCTATGAGATTACCCGCCACCTGAATGATCTTGGGTTTACCGAAGTTGTGGAAGGTACGGTGTATACCATCCTCGTACGATTAGAGAAGAAAAAGCTTGTGAATATTGAAAAGAAACCATCAGATATGGGACCGCCTCGTAAGTTTTATTCATTAAATGAAGAAGGCCGCCAGGAGCTTGAATTGTTTTGGGAAAAATGGGATTTTGTATCGTCAAAAATTAACGTCTTGAAGTCAAAATAGGTTCATAAGATAAAATGTTCCGGCCGATACTTTGGGAATTTCTTGTTCGGTTTTATAAAAAAGGAGGAAAATAAGATGTTAGAAATGTTCAAAAAGTTAATTGGTGATAAAAAAGAGTACAAAATGATGATGGCACGAGTTGAGGATCTGCCAGAGGACTACCAATTTGTATTTAAGAAAATTCAAAACTACATGTGGAATTTTTCAGCGGGTAACGGGATGGATATGTTACACATACAGTATGAATTAATCGATTTGTTCGAAGCGGGTGCAGCGGAAGGAAGACAAGTGCTTGACATTACTGGGGATGACGTGGCTTCCTTTGCTGACGAACTAGTGGCAAATGCTAAAACTTACGTCTCCAAGTATCGTGAAGATTTGAATGAAAGTATTATGAAGAAATTGAGAAAAAAATAAATGGAATAAGTAGTACCGACTGATTAGCTGGTTACACATATGAATTGCCATCATAGCTATTCAGTTATATTTTTAACTCGGTACTAAGTAATACAGAATATCAGTGATACTAAATAGATAGAGGTAAATAAATAGTCTTCGCAAAACATTTTTATAGGGAGGAAAAAAGTATGAGTCATGCAGCGATTTCTGTAAAAGGCTTGAAAAAATCCTTTAAAGATAAGGAAGTTTTAAAAGGGGTAGATTTTGAGGTGCAGCGTGGAGAAATTTTCGCGCTGCTAGGCTCAAATGGAGCGGGAAAGACGACAACGGTCAACATCCTTTCGACACTAATGAAGCAAGATAGCGGTGAAGTAAGTATTTGTGGATTTGATGTACAGAGTCAATCAGATCATGTTCGTCAAAGTATCAGTTTGACAGGGCAGTTCGCAGCTTTAGACGGTATGCTGACTGGGAGGGAAAACTTGATAATGATCGCCAAATTACGTGGTGTTTCCAATCCTGCTCAAGTTGCTGACAATCTACTTGCAAGATTTAGCCTGACTGATGCGGCAAACCAAAGGGCAGATCAGTATTCAGGCGGGATGAAGCGCCGGCTTGATATCGCGATGAGTTTGATTGGGGCACCAGCAGTTATTTTTCTTGACGAACCAACGACTGGACTTGATCCTGAAGCGCGAATCGAAGTGTGGGATACAGTCAAGGAACTTGCTGGTAGCGGTACAACTATTTTGCTTACGACTCAGTATTTGGAGGAAGCAGAACAACTGGCAGACCGTATCGCTATTTTGCATGGCGGAAAAATTATTACGACAGGTACTCTTGCTGAACTAAAAGAGATGTTCCCGCCAGCAAAAGTGGAGTATATCGAGAAGCAACCGACATTGGAAGAAATATTCCTTGCGATCATTGGAAAAAAGGAGGAGATGTAAATGAAAAGTAAAACAGGTGTATTACTAGGTCGTTTAATGCGTAACATTATGCGCAGTCCGGATACAATTATTACAGTGGGGATTACACCGATTATGATGATGCTATTATTTGTCTACGTGTTTGGCGGCGCAATAAAAACTGGAACGGAAAACTACGTTAATTATTTATTGCCGGGAATTTTGCTAATGGCTATCGCATCCGGTGTAGCTTACACTTCCGTTCGACTATTTACGGATGTAAAGAGTGGGCTGATGGCACGTTTCATTACGATGCCTATTAAGCGCTCATCGATATTGTGGGCTCACGTTCTAACCTCTCTGGTTGCTAATGTACTTACTATCGTGGTGGTTATTCTTGTTGCACTCTTAATGGGTTTCCGTTCCAGTGCTAATATTCTAGATTGGCTCGCGGTAGCTGGGATACTTGGGATGTTTACGCTGGCGCTAACATGGCTAGCTATCATTCCAGGATTGAAAGCGAGGTCTATGGAAGGGGCGACTGCTTACTCGTACCCGCTAGTTTTTCTTCCATTTATTAGTTCGGCCTTTGTGCCTACCGAAACGATGCCAAAAATTGTTCGTGCGTTTGCAGAGAATCAGCCTGTAACTTCAATCGTGAATGCGATTCGTGCTCTTTTATATGAAGGAACTGTTGGAAACGATATTTGGATTGCGCTCGCTTGGTGCGTAGGTATAATGGTCATCTCTTACTTTTTCGCCAGTAAAGCATTTAAACGTCAGTTAGGGTAAGAAACGTGATAAACGAAACCTTCAGGAATAATATATATTTAGAAAAGCACGGGAGATTTTCCGTGCTTTTATTATTTATCATGCTCTCATTGTAGTAAATGAAATGGTATTTAAAAATAGGATAATTATCCAGTGATAAAGCTTAATATTTGAGGCTCACTGCTTATGGAATGTATAAGCACACTCGTTTTTGTAAATCTGCTAATACTTCATCGGGTATTTCTTTGATTTTAATATCCTTCCCTAGAAAAAGCAGCCAATTTATTATTTCCGTCACTTCATCGGGATTGTTAACATTGATAAAAGTTTTTAAAATGGCTGTGGATTGGTAAGGATTAGTATAAGATATTGAAATTTTTAAAGGATGGTATTTTTTGAACTGGGCAATTGCTTTTGGTCCAAGTTCAAGTACCAAGTTGATTATTTCGTCCTTCTTACTTAGTTTTTCTAAAATCTTTTTCTTATTTAGCCTTTTGTTCGTCGTGTATGGTTCGATATTAATGAGATCATCGACAGGAAACATCATCTTCTTTTCTTTTTTTAAGTCAAACCCTTCAATGATCCAATGGCTTTTTTCTTGATAAAGGTGCAATAGATAAATTGGATAAGTCTTGATTTCTTCATCTTCTTTAATGGTAATCAATAAATGGTTATCCAAAAGAAGGATTTGAATGAGTTTTTCTAACATAGGATGGGGGAGATCAGAAAGCTCAAGTAGATTGGGATTATGAGGGTTAGTCCCTTGGAAAAGCAAGAGTTGATTTAAAAGAACGAGATCATCTTGCTGGGTTTCTGAGATGAGTCCTAGTAGTTTTTCGGCTAAAGATTGACGACTCTTTAGGTAGGGAAGTTGTTGATTCCTCGTAGCCATAAAGGCAATAAAAAGAGCTTTTACTTCATTATCAGTAAAGCGAACAACGGGCAGGATAGAGTTGTGCATAACAAAATATCCCCCGGTCCTCCCAACTTCAGCGACAAGTGGCATTCCCATAGCTTCAATTTCTCTAATGTCTCTAATAGCTGTCGACCGTGATATGTTAAATTCTTGTATAATTTCAGAAATTGTAAAGTGAGAGCGGTTGTTGATATACCGCATAATTGTATTAATCCGTTCAACTTTTTTCATTTTAGTCTCCTAAACAGTATCATTTTTTGATATGGTTTAAAGGTATTATAAACGTATCAGATGAAAAGATAAATCGTTTGATTAATAAAAAAAGAGGCAGGTTTTGTATATGAAAAATTATACGATAGAAGAAAAAGATAGCTTTATTGTGTTAGGTATTGGAACTGAAATTAAGAGTGCATACACAGACTTTGCTGGAATAAATAAAGAAAAGGAAGAATTTTGGTCGGCTGTTAAAGAAGATGGAAGGCTGGACACTTTAAAAGCTTTAGCTACAAATGAATACATTTTTTCCGTGAGCGAAGCGGTGAATAACAAAATGATGTATTATGCGGGTGTCATGACAGAAGCACAAATAGAAGAAGAATCTAGAGTAATCCAGTTTCCGAGGGGAGAATACTTAGTAGTGAAAGGGGAGGGCAAAACGGCTGAAGAGCTAAGTAATAAGTTGACTGGTATCGCCTTCGGTCAAGCTTTACCAGATGCAAATGAGTTTGCTTATGTTGGTGGACCAAATACGACGGTTGAGATGGGGAAAAGAAACGGCTTAGTGTTTGGTGAAATGTGGATTCCAGTTGTTAGGAAGTAAAGTGATAAAAGGTACGAATATGGGAAGTAGAGGCTAACAATCTTGGATTGTTGGCCTTTTTAACATGAATATAATATTCATATGTCTATTGTATTTTTTGCGGCAAGATTAAATAGCTTTTTTGTTACTTTACAATAAAGTATACTTAATATCAGTAATTCATGTAATTAGGAGTGGTTTCTATATTTAGAGAAAATACAAAAAGGATACTTTTGTCATTAGTAACAAATCCAATACTAATAATTGTATACGGGATTTTTTGTTATGAGTTGGCCTTATACTGTAAGTACGGAAGAATGAATTATAATATTTACATTATGTTATTATGTATAGTACTTTTTATATCCATAACTACATTTACTACAATGCGATTGATAAAAAATAGAGAATATAAATCTAAAAAATTAACTAATTCAATAGCATGGAGATCCATTTCTATTATCATTATTGTTGCAATTACATCATTTTATGGGATGCAGATTTATAAAAGTGCAATAAATTACAATGGCAAATTGGCATGGTTTATAGAAAAGTTAAAACATGAAAGGTCAGTTAAACTTAAACATAATAATATATATAAATCTGGAGTAGAAGGTATTTTTGAAGATATAAATAAAAAATATCCTTTGCCAAAGAAATTGTATATGGCAACTGATTTTGATCTTACATTTCATTCAGATGGAACAATCACAGCGTTTGATACATTTGTTTATGGGAAAAATGTTGATGGGAAAGAAGAAACTTATTTAATCTCTTATAATAAGAAGAAATCAGAAGATATTACTATAATACGAGATGGATATGCAAAGCCTGATTATAATGATGATAAATTAGTAGAACCTTTAATTAAAACGGTTAAGGCGATCCCAGTTAAGCAAACGGTCAAAAAATGGAATGAAAGTAAGTATGGGTTGATTTATTATGGAAAAAGAAATTGGGGATCCAATACAGAGGGAATTATTAATATTACTGAGGATGGTAAGAGGCAGAGTGTTAAAGAAGCAACTTCTGATATCATTGGATATACTGTATCTATATTTGTCCCTGGAAAAGAGAAAGAGCTAGTCCCTGCTAGATATAATTTAATAAGTGACGCAAGTTGGAGTAAATCAAAGACGCCTCCAAAAGAAGATAGGCTTAAAGAGAAGGAACAACAAGATTTAAAGAATGAAAAAGAACAGTTTTTCCTATCGAAAGAAGTTGGTTATAAACTAAATATGACAGATAAAGCATTAGGGAGCGCCTTTTATTCATTAAGCAAGACTAGTGATGAAGGGAAAACATGGGAGGTTATCAATCCAGACCCATTTAATGGGGGGATTGGTAGTGTATCAGGAATCACTTTTATAAATGATAAACTTGGGTTTTTAGGAGCAATTAGGCCTTCTGGTAATGAAGGAGAGTTATATCGCACAGATGATAGGGGAGTATCTTTCAAAAAGGTAGAATATCTGCCGCATGAAGTGAAATTAGATCATACACAGTCCACAATAACTCCTTTTGATTCACCTAGTATGCCATATGAGAAAGATGGGGTTTTTAATATGTTAGTTGGACAAGGGGCAGATGGAGACTACAATGGCGATAGTAGTGCACTTTATCAATCAAAAGATAACGGAGAGACATGGGAATTTGTAGAAGAAGTGAAAAAGAAATAATCAGAATGTTTTTTTAAAAAATAAGATAACTACTGAGCTATACATTTCATTTAGAAGTTTGGTAAGGGGTATAATTCCAGCCATAAAGATAAAAATGGACCTATACCTCGCTGCCTTTCTTTGTTTTAAAGCTTTGCGTGTGGCAGGAAAAGGCCCAGACCGCTTCTATGCATGGCCAGTTCCTCTCGTCCATTTAAAAAGATGCTTTTCTGGCTTTTTTTCATAGAGGGGTTGAATAGTTACTAAAAGTAAATAATTTAAATCGAATCATAAGCTTGCTGGAAAATTTATGGTTCGATTTTTTTTAGGGCAAAGATATCGTTCTAAACGAGTATCGCCACATCGCTATCAAGCTAAAAAAAGAGGTCACCTCCAAAACGAAAAAAACATGTTAAATTCCCATGTATTATTATATTTAAAGGAGGGGATTCAAATTGGTTAAAAACTTATCTTTACTACATGCGGTTGTTGGCTTAACCAAGGGTGCTGCATTAGAATATACGAAAAAAAGAATTCGTATTAATGTACTCTGTCCTAGTGGTGTGAAAATAGCATTAACAACAAGTGTTGAAGCTCAGTTTGCGAAAGATGGGTACGCTCCAGAAGAATCTTCCCAATATGAGAATGGATCGTTATGCTGATCCAGAAGAACTCGCTGAAATGGTTGCTTACTTAGCATCAGATAAGGAAAGTTATATGATCGGTTCAATTGTTCTTGTGGATGGTGGGCTAACTTTATAGTCAATAAAAATATCGAGTAGGGTTCTTCCCATTTAATAATTAGGGACAGTTATGACTGTCCCTAATTTACTTTTTTAAACCTGACTCAATCATTCATGTGTGCCGTTAAAAGTTTAGCAAAGTTTTGTGCGGTTTGTGATAGGTAATGATTCTTCAGCTATATTAAGTTTGTCGATGCAACTAAAGCTAATTTCGCCCAACAAGTCGAACTCCATATCCTAAAACTTCTATAGAAGTCATAAGCATTAAAAATAAAAAGATACAAATTACTTTAAAAGTAATAAACTCCATAATCATACCCCTTAAGTTTCTATAAATACATAACTCAATAATTATATTAAAAATATTCAATATTTTCATTGAAATATAAATCAATTTCTATTTTATAATCAAAAACTATACTCCTTTATTTTGAATGATGGCATCACCTTTTATTAGAATTGTCCCTTGGTTTAGCAAATGTTTTTTTGTAAATAATATATTTGTTAAACCATTAATTAAGGGGGACTAGTATGCCGCAGGATCGAAAAGAAGAAGTGCAAAACGATACATATGAAGGAAAAGAGGTTATGCCAGATAATCCACAATATCTACCGCGTCACGTGCAAATGGAGCTGCCTCCCGAATTTTCTATAAATCCTCTTTTTGCCCGCAAAGGAGAATCAGTCGTTCCGCGCTTTCACATGCCTGATGAAGGCATGTTACCAGAAACAGCGTATCAAATCGTCCATGATGAAATGACTCTTGATGGCAATGCACGCTTGAATCTTGCAACATTCGTTAGTACATGGATGGAACCTACCGCAGAGCACTTATATGCTAAAGCATTTGATAAGAACATAATTGATAAGGACGAATATCCACAGACAGCTGAAATTGAGGAGCGGTGTGTCCGCATTTTAGCCAACCTCTGGCATTCCCCCAGCCCACTTACAACTATGGGCGTTTCAACAACTGGATCGTCGGAAGCCTGTATGCTCGGGGGGCTTGCGTTAAAGAGACGCTGGCAAAATGCACGAAAAAGAGAGGGTAAGCCGGTGAATCGGCCTAATATTGTGTTTAGTTCTGCTGTTCAAGTCGTTTGGGAAAAATTTGCGAACTATTGGGAGGTTGAACCACGCTATGTGAAGGTTAGCCCTGAGCATCCCCGATTAGATCCTCAAGGGGTCCTTGCAGCCGTGGATGAAAATACGATTGGTGTGGTACCGATTCTCGGTGAGACTTATACCGGACTTTACGAACCGGTTGCCGCCATTGCAAAAGCGTTGGACGATTTACAGGAGAGGACGGGACTCGACATTCCTATGCATGTAGATGCGGCTTCGGGCGGATTTATAGCACCGTTTCTTCAACCAGATTTAGTCTGGGATTTTCAGTTGCCGAGGGTGAAGTCCATCAATGTATCGGGACATAAATATGGATTAGTCTATCCTGGCTTGGGTTGGATAATTTGGCGGGAAGCTGATGATCTCCCCGATGATTTAATCTTCCGCGTCTCCTATTTAGGCGGAAACATGCCGACTTTTGCCCTGAATTTTTCACGTCCTGGCGCACAAGTGCTCCTACAATATTACAATTACCTACGTTTGGGGAAAAGTGGGTACTATGATGTCCAAAGGGCTTCTCAGAAGGTCGCTCTTTTTCTTAGCAAGGCGATTCAGGAGATGGAACTGTTCGAACTTTTGTCCGATGGTTCGGATATTCCGGTTTTCGCTTGGCAACTGAAAAAAGGTTACACATTAAACTGGAACCTTTATGATTTATCTCGACAATTGCGTGTGTTCGGCTGGCAAGTACCCGCATATCCATTGCCTCCAGATCTAGAAGCATTGACGATTATGCGCGTTGTGGTTCGAAACGGATTTTCTATGGATCTCGCGCATTTATTTTTGAGGAACCTCAAACAGGCCGTTGCCTTTTTGGATTCTGTGGATGGGCCTATGCCACATGATACGAAATGTGATAATGGGTTTCATCACTAAATGAAAAAGCCTAATTTCTTCGCATTAAATTGAGAAGTTAGGCTTTTTCATATTGTTTTAGGTACTTTTTTTATAATATAATCATATTGTAAAAAAGAGGAGGATATGAATGCCTAAAATAGTTGATCAAATACAAAGGAAAAATCAGATAGCCACTGCTACTTGGCGTGTAATATTAGAAAAAGGTATCGATAAAGCTTCCATACAACAAATCGCTGATGAAGCAAACATTTCGGTTGGACTTGTTCAGCATCATTTTTCGTCTAAAAATGAATTAATTCATTATGCGATGAATTTAGTATTGAATCGAATGAAAGAACGGGCAACTACTCGTACAAATGAATTTAAAGGAACGAAAGAAGAAGCACTTAGAAGATTAATGAAATTCATTATTCCTACTAATAAAGAAGAACTGTTGGAAGGTAAGGTTTGGATTACATTCTTGGGTATATCCTTTAGTTCTCCAGAGCTTATTGAACTTCGGAAGAAAATGGATTCCCATACGAGGTATCTTATGGGAATGATCTTAGATTTAATGGAGGAGTTAGGCTACGTCACACCAGGATACAATAGAGAGTTTGAATTGGAGATACTGTACGGATTTATCGATGGGCTAGTAATTCATGTCCTTCAAACACCAGAATCCTATCCAGAAGAGAAAGTAAATCAACTAATTGAGTATTATTTAAAAGAAAAAAAGAGGGATTGATCGCATGAATAAAGTTTTCATTATTATTCTTGTAGTCGTTATCGTATTGATTATTAGGCAGCTTATCCCTAAACAAGTAGGTAGTTTTGATCTTCTTGGTATACCAATCATGGCTATAATTAGAACTTATATGGGTCTTCCAAATAGATTGGACTTTATTATTACAATTGAATTAATTAGTTTGCTTATATTAGGAGCGATAGTTGGTTACTGGCAAGCTAAGAGAGTGAAAGTTTTTCATCATAACAATCAATTATGTAGTGTTGGAGGCTATTCGTATATTATCGGATGGATTATGATGCTTTTAGGGAGAATTGTAATTTTATTATTATTCAACCTTAATTCTCTCGTATCGACATTTCATGACGAACAGGAACAATTTACGAGTGAAATAATTAAAGTTCTTTCTCATGCTGGAGATTGGTTAATATGGTCTACTATTCTTGCATCTTCCATCATGTATACTGTTACTTTATATAAGAATCATCCAGATATCAGAAAAATTATACATGCTCGTTTTGAAGAAATAAAGCAACGAATAAAATATTAATGTAACTAATAAAAAACGTTATTCTTTCTAGTAATTTTGCTTATTTAGAAAGAATAACGTTTTTGTTTTTTAATACTCAAGTAATAGTTTACCTGCAGTTCCTATCATATAATTTATTGAATTTTAATATACGTTATGTATAACAGATATTTACCTTATAAAATAAGGGGGGAATATTATGACTGAGACAAACGAATCTTTAGAAGTTAATTTGAAAAAAGATGTGAAGTTTTCTATTATAATTCCTGCGCATAATGAAGAAAAGTACATTAGAAAATGTTTAGATTCAATTGCAAAGGCATCAGAGGCATATAAAGAGCAAACGGAAGTTATAGTTGTTTTAAATCGTTGCACAGATCAAACAGAGGAAATAGCAAAATCTTATAATTGTGTTACATTGAAAAATAACGATAAAAACTTATCTAAAATTCGAAATGCAGGGGCTAAAATAGCTAATGGAGAAATAATCGTCACTATAGACGCTGATACCATAATGACAGAGTCTATGTTGTCTAATGTAGATAAATATTTAGCTTCAGGTAAATACATTGGTGGTGGGGTAAATGGGAAGTTTGAAAGAATATCTTTAGGAATATTTCTCTCCGCAATGTTAATCATAATCCCCTTACTTTTTAAGTACGGAGCTATATCTGTAGGGATTTTTTGGTGCTATAGAAAAGATTTTATGGCAATCAACGGATTTAATGAAAACATGCTTATGGCAGAAGATGCAGATTTCGCTAAACGTTTAAAAGAGTGGGGAAAGAAAAATAATAAGAAATTCGGTACTATTAAAAATGGAATGATAACTTCATGCAGAAGATTTGATACATATGGAGACTGGACTTTACTTAAAAATCCAAAAGTAATTTTAGCTTATCTAAAAGGAAATGATAGAAAATACGCAGATAAGACATATTATGATAACCAAGAAAGATGAAAATGGAGAAAATCTGCAGGGGAGAGCTAGTACTTTTTTAGATATAATGAGAATCCAACTTAATTTAATAGATATTATAAGAAAACCATCAATTTGATTACCCTTTTTCAAATTGATGGTTTTTATTTTTGAAATAAATATGTATTTTTTTATAAAAATATTTTTTGACCCCCATAAAACTTTGTACTCCTCCGAATATGTATAGTGAAAAAAATAAATAGAAGAAAAATGACTATGAAAGAATATAGAAGTATTAATAAAATTACTAGATTAAGTGGCATCCAAAACGGAAGGATGAAATTACCAATTATATAGAGAAGAGTTATTCAAGGATTGCAGATAAAATAGAAAATGAATAAGCAAAACGAACGGTAGAAAATAAGAAAGTAGATAAAAATACAAACTTAACTTTAGTGCCGAGAGAAAAGGAAAAATCATTAAGAAAACGTTAGACTCTAAAAATATAACTAACAGCAAGAAAACAAGACCGAAGAAAAGTACCAAGAAAATCTGGTTAAATGGTCACTTGTGTAGTGGCCATTTTGCTATTTGAAGGAGGCTGGGAGATTACAAGTGTTGAGTTTAGTAATGAAGATCTTAAGAAAACCGAAAATAGAAGATATCGTATGTAACATACAAAACAACGAAGAAGATAAAGAAGCGTTTATCGTACAGTATCAGCCTTTTATTAGAAAATCAATCTCATCTGTCTGCCGCCGATATATTACAGAACAGGATGATGAATATAGCATTGGATTGTTTGCATTTAACGAAGCAATTGAACAGTATTCCTATACAAAAGGAAAATCCTTTTTAGCGTTTGCTGATCTTCTTATAAAAAGAGATGTAATTGACTATATACGTAAGGAGTCTAAACATAACTTTGTCTTTTTAAAAGAAGATGAGCAAGAGGAAATGTTAGAAATGCAAGTGTCGCTTACGGAGTATATGAAAGAGATGGAAAATAGTAACCGTAAGGAGGAAATTCTTCATTTTCAAAGTGTGCTAGCTGAGTTTAAAATCACATTCTCAGAGCTTGCTAAAGAATCTCCTAAGCATCGTGATACGCGTGAGCACTTAATAGAAATTGTAAAAATTATTATAAAAGAAGAGGAAATGATGGAAGAGCTGTTCCGAAAGAAAAAGTTACCGCTTAAACATATTGAACCGCGTGTTAGGGTAAGTCGTAAAACGTTGGAACGACATAGAAAATACATTATTGCAATGTGTATTATTTTTGCAAACAACTATACATATATTCTGGATTACATAAGAGGGGAAAAGCATGATGAATAAAGGAATTGTGATGGATATAAAAAAGCATAGCGTAGTTGTTTTAACACCAAATGGAGAGTTTATTACGTGTAAAAGAAAAGGGGATTCTTGCATGATCGGGGAGGAAATCTCATTTGATGAGCAAGAACAAAAAGCATCGCATTTTTCGATCCCTTCCTTTTTAAAACCTGCATCAATACTTGTTGCTTGTTTTCTATTTGCAGTGCTGTTTTTCTACAACCAACCAGAAGAAAAAGTATTTGCTTACGTCTCAGTTGATATAAATCCAAGTTTAGAGGTGAGCGTAACGAAGGATTTTCGTGTTATAGATTTACAGGCTTGTAATGATGATGGAAGGCGTATTTTAAAAGAATTGAAGCAATGGGAAAATAAACAATTACAAGAAGTAATACGTACTATTATAAAGCAAAGTCAAGAGGATAGGTATTTAACGAATGATAAGCAAGTTATGCTAACAGCAGTTGCAAAGGACAAGGCGCTAGAACCACAGTTAGAAAAGGCAATGAAAGAATTGAAGAAAGAATATGAGTTAAAACATATTACAGTTGAATATCAAAGTAGCACGATGCAAGTACGAGAGAATGCTAGAAAAGCTGGAATTGGCACAGGTGTCTATATAAAGCAAGAGAATGAGAAAAACAAATCGCTTACTCCTCCTGCCACGCCGCCTAATCCGGTGGGAAATGAAGAAGAGGTGCAATCACAGCCGGAGTCATCTCCTGATGCATCAATGGATTTATCTCCTGTAGACGAAAAAAAATATGAAAAGCAAGAGCAGAAAGAACAAAAGAAAACAGAGGAACAGCCATCGAAGCAAATAAAAGAAAACAATGGAAGAGGATCTCAGCAAGAAAATAGAGGGAATCAACAGGAGAATAAAAGTAGAGAATCACAACAAGGAAATAATGGGAATCAGCAAGGGAACAATGGAAGAGGATCACAACAAGGGAATAATGGAAATGGGCAAGGGAACAACGGAAGAGGATCACAACAAGGAAATAATGGAAATGGGCAAGGGAGCAACGGAAGAGGATCACAACAAGGGAATAATGGAAATGGGCAAGGGAACAACGGAAGAGAATCACAACAAGGAAATAATGGAAATGGACAAGGGAACAACGGAAGAGAATCACAACAAGGAAATAATGGGAACGAGCAAGGAAACAACGGAAGAGGGTCACAACAAGGGAATAATGGAAATGGGCAAGGGAACAATGGAAGAGGATCCCAGAAAGAAAATGGTGGAAACGAGCAAGGGAACAATGGTAGGGGGTCTCAACAAGAAAATAGAGGCCACCAGCAAGGGAATGAAAAGAAGAATCAATAGAATATGGAAGTGAGAGATTCATTTCAAAGCTAAAAGGATTTCTCTCGCTATTGTGGGCAGTAAAACTCCCATCTCAAAATTTGGCTGGGCAAAGAAGTTAGGTGGGAGTTGGGCTGCTTGTAAATGCTCAATTGGTGAGGGCTGATTAAAGTTACACTTTATTATTTTATAGTTCTATTAAGAAGGAGTATGTGAAAAATATAATGGAGAAAAACATTCAACAAGACAAAGATAAAGAAAAACCTGTTTTTTATGATCCGAAAGGAAGGAGAAACATAGCCTTTATTTCGTTTCTATGTATCTCAATAGTTAGTGTAGGTGTTGTATTCTATTTTTTCTTTCAAAGTATTTTTTCAACACCAGAAATTCCAAATATGAATACCGCTGTACAACAAGATACTAAACTTGTACCAATTAATCAAAAACTTAGTGATCAGCAGTTAAAGAAGGAAGAATTTAACCCAAATACCGAAACGAAGGATAATAAAAATTTGGTGAATCCGCCGAAGGATAGTAAACAACCTAAAGAAGTGTATGGTTTTTACGTAAACTGGGATGAAAATAGTACCGCTTCTTTAAAAGAAAATATCGATTCCTTAACTACGTTAGTACCAGAGTGGTATCATTTAAAAGCAGATTTAACGATTAGAAGTGAGATCAAACCTGAGATAGTAAAGTTGGCAGAAAAAAATCAAGTGAAGATTATGCCTTTGCTTACTAACTATACTGAGGAAGCTTCTGGTCCTGATAGTGGGCTAATTCATAAGTTACTGAATTCCTCAAATGATGTAAAGACAAAGTTTATTAATGATTTAGTAAGCCAAGTTAAAAAGAATCATTTTTCAGGAATTAATATTGACTTTGAGGCTGTACCTGAAAGTGATAGAGAAAACTTAACAAATTTTATGAAAGAACTTACTACGGAATTTCATGAACATGATTTGCTCGTTACACAAGATGTTCCAGCTAATGATAAGGCTTTTGATTATAGTGCGTTAGCAAAAATAATAGATCGAATGATTGTAATGATGTACGATGAGCACTATGGAGCCGGGGAACCAGGACCAATTGCTTCAAATAAATGGTTCCAACATACATTGAAAGAACTGAATATTCCGTCTAATAAGCTTATAGTTGCTTTCGGTAACTATGGATATGATTGGCAAGTAAATAGTAAAGAAGCTGCGAAGTCTTTAACTTTCTCAGAAGTTATGGCAATGGCTCATGATTCAAATATGAAAATTCAATGGGATAAAATGAGTGGAAACCCTTATTTTAGGTATAAAACAGAAGGGAAAGAACATACTGCTTGGTTCTTAGACAGTGTTACTCTCTATAATCAAGTGAAAATTGCAATGGAGAACAATGCAAAGGGCTTTGCATTATGGAGACTAGGAGCAGAAGACCCTACAATATGGAAAGTTTTAAAAAATCCTATTGAGGCACAAAAAAATCCTAATGTATTACATAAAATCAATAGTTTAGATGAAGTAAATTATTCTGGACAAGGTGAAATTTTACAGATTGAGAATGAAAGAAAAAATGGATTGAGAGATTTTAAAGTAGGCAAAGATGGTTATATTACAGATGAAGTATATCAATCCTTACCATCTGCATATGAAGTGCAACGATATGGAAAACCAAATGGGAAACAAGTAGTATTAACATTTGATGATGGACCAGACCCGAAATATACGCCAGAAATTTTAGATATATTAAAAGAGAATCAAATAAAAGCTGCTTTTTTTGTACTTGGTGAAAACGCACAACTAAATACTAGTATTGTAAAAAGAATATACGATGAAGGGCATGAAATTGGGAATCATACTTTCAAGCATCCTAACATAGCTGATACGTCTTTACTACGAACGAAAGTAGAACTTAATACGACGCAACGTTTAATTCAGGAAGTAACTGGACATTCTACGGTTTTATTTAGACCGCCATATGAAGCGGATGCTAACCCGGATTCATCAAATGAAATATTGCCTATTTTACGTGCACAAAATATGAACTATACAATGGTAGCGGAAAAAGTTGATCCCGAAGACTGGGCAACACCATCAACAAATGAATTAGTAAGACGTGCTCTTAATCCTATTTATAAGGGAGAGGGAAATATTATTCTTCTCCATGATGCGGGAGGGGATCGTACCCATACAGTAGAGGCGCTCCCAATCATTATTAAAGACTTAAAAAAGCATGGATATAGTTTTGTAACAATTTCAGATTTAATGAATAAAGAACGAGATGAAATTATGCCTCCTGTTTCTTCTGAGGGGAAGCAATATTTACTTTACAATAAAGCTGTCTTTTCAGGAGCTGGATATTTTAAGCATATATTAACAACTATTTTTTATATTGCTATTGGATTAGGGATTTTTCGATTTTTATTCTTAATTTATTTTGCATGGAAGCAGAAAAGAAAAACGTTATCTCGCTATATTAATTCGTCTTATCAACCTTTTGTTAGTGTTGTCATAGCGGCATATAATGAAGAAAAGGTGATAGCCAAGACGATTCACTCAATTTTGAATAGTAATTATAGAGAATTTGAAGTTATTGTTGTGGATGACGGATCGACAGATGGTACGTCAAAAGTAATGAAAGAAACATTTTATAAACACCCTAAAGTTCGTTTCATTCAGAAAGAAAACGGCGGGAAATCATCGGCAATGAACCTAGGGTTTCAACAATCGCGAGGAGAAATCATTGTCACTTTAGATGCGGATACTATTATTGCGCAAGATGCTATTTCTTTAATGGTTAGACACTTTGAAGATCAGAATGTAGCTGCAGTTTCAGGTAATGTCAAAGTGGGGAATAGACGGAATTTGTTAACTACTTGGCAACATGTTGAGTATATTACAGGGTTTAATTTAGAACGTAGAGCTTTTGATGAGTTAAATTGTATTACAGTCGTTCCAGGAGCTATTGGGGCGTGGCGCAAGAAGAATGTAGTTGAATCTGGATATTTAAGCGAAGATACATTAGCAGAAGATACGGATCTTACTATTACATTTTTACGTCAAGGGCATAGAATTGTATATGAAGAAAAAGCGCATGCTTTTACGGAATCACCTGAGGATGTGAAAAGTCTCATTAAACAGCGATATCGTTGGTCATATGGTACACTTCAATGTCTTTGGAAACATCGAAAAGCGTTGTGTAATTCAAAACATAAAACATTAGGGTTTATTGCACTGCCTAATATGTGGTTATTCCAATATGTTCTGCAATTCATTGCTCCTTTTGCAGATATATTAATGATTATAGGACTATTTAGTAGTAATCCGCTAAAAGTTTTAGGGTTTTATCTTGTATTCTTTTTAATGGATCTTCTCGCTTCTCTGTTCGCATTTAAATTAGAGGAAGAAAATCCGAAACCATTAGTATGGTTAATTTTACAACGTTTTATTTATCGTCAATTTATGACTTATGTTGTCATTAAATCTATATTCTCATCGCTTCGAGGAGTAGCGGTAGGGTGGAATAAACTAAAGAGACTGGGGAGTGTTAAACATTCCACGGAACATAAGGAGGCATCATAAAAGAGCAGACTATCTGCTCTTTTTTTCATTGATTTTAGTTAGTTGAATGTAGAGTTGTAGCATAAAAACTGCTGCTTCTATAATGAGATTCCTATTCATCATTAATGGTGAGACATTATGTTAAGCTAATCCTTTAGTTTCGGATTAAATTTTTTTATATTTTTTTAAAATGACGGACACAAAAACGCATATACCTTCGAATTATATATATGGATAACATAAATATGTATATAAAAGGGGAGAAATAAGATGAAAGAAAAAAAAGAAATGTTTCAAGAAATCGCTGAGGTGTTAAAGGTATTGGCGCATCCAGTCCGTCTATCTTTAGTAAAAATAATGCTTGCAAAAGGTCCTACTAATGTAACAACAATGTATGGGGATTTACAAATGCCTCAAAGTACAATTAGTCAACATTTATCTAAACTAAAAGCTGCTAAAATGGTTACAGGTACTCGGAAAGGATTAGAAATTTATTATGAGGTAACTGACAATCGCACAAAATCAATATTAGCATGTTTAGTTTAAATAATGCCTTCTATTTCAAAATAAAAAACGCTATTCTTTTCTATGATTTTACAGAGAGAATAGCGTTTTTTATTTTGAAGGAGTATCTTTTTATTAGCTTGATGGTGATAGGGTATTATCTCTAAAATACAAAAATATTGATTTCGCTTTTATTCTTTCTCAGGAGTTTGAGCTCAAAAGGCCGACTATCACTTTGTTTCCAATGAACTGGACAGTGGAAGAACTTATATTTTTGAATAGAGGGCATTCTATGTTTTTGATATATTAATAGTTGGGGAACAAAAATAAGGGGGGATATAGAAATGGAATTATTTGATTACTATAAGCGAAAAGGAAAGATGAAACTGTTAATTGGGACGGGTATTTTTATTCTTGCTTTATGCGCTGTATATGAAGATTGGGGACATATTAATTGGGGGCAGTTTATCTTTTTTGTTATCGCTGCTTCTATCTTTTTTGGAATTGGATTTTGGCAGTTAAGAAAAGGAAAGTTGATACAAAAGAATATGATAAAAAGTAATGCAACATTTTGGGATGTTGATACTTTAGTTGTATTAGAATTACCTAAACGAAACAAGCAATTTGGTTTATATCATCCTGATGGTAAGTATATAGCAGGAACAAAGGTGGTTTCATCAAATATTCTTTTTTCAGTAATACCTTTTTTACATAATAAAGATGTTTACGGATTAGAAACGAGTAGCGGGGAAATTCTAGCTTATTTTCATACTGAAGTGGACGGATATGATTGGGTAATTTATGACTCGAATTATAACCAAATTGGTATGTTTAAAGAAAAAATGATACAAGGATTTACTATGATACGAGGTACTTTGATGACAGATAAAGCCACAA
This sequence comes from Bacillus sp. EB V-12, assembly GCF_056158125.1. Taxonomy (NCBI): domain Bacteria; kingdom Bacillati; phylum Bacillota; class Bacilli; order Caryophanales; family Bacillaceae; genus Bacillus; species Bacillus sp. EB V-12. The sequence continues at coordinate 1,229,616 of NZ_JBUXJL010000001.1, forward strand.
AATTGTCAGATGTAGAAGTTGAGTTTGATTTTATTCAAAGTACTCTCCGTACAATAGATGGACGTACATTAGCAATTGGTAAGCAGGGATATATGCCTATAGAATGGAGTGAAAGGTTTATGGGTTTAAATGTACCTACTATTACCTTAGGTTCTAATGCGTCTAATAATGAAAAAATTCTCGGTTTAGGGGTGCTTCTTTATAGCTTACGTACAATTGAGATTAGAAAAAGTAGAGCGAGCGCTTAATGAGGCGGAAGTAGTGTTTATATGCGAAACTGTATAGAAATCTCATTTTTCTAATTGTATCTTTTTAGATTGATGGATGTGGGGTCACGTCCATCAATCTAAGAAAACAAGTTAGCTAAAAAATGATGAAAATAAACTTTATAAAAATAAAAAATATGAACGTAGAGGATGAAACAAAGTATATAGTGCTTTTTTAGTCATGTAATCTTTTAATCTGATGATCTTTTCCCCATTCAAACAGATCATTCATTATTTGCATTAAAGATTTTCCGTATTCACTTATGGTGTACTCGACCTTTGGTGGTACTTCTTGATATACGGTACGATAGATAATCCCATCAGCTTCAAGTTGCCGAAGTTGTTGTGTAAGAACCTTTTGTGTAATGTTTGGGATTTCTCGTTTAATTTCATTTGTTCGCATTTTTCCATCCGACAAAATACATAAAATATGAACTTTCCATTTTCCACCGATTACATCGAGTGTTGTTGCAATTGGGCAATTATCATTTTGATTCATATAACACCTCCAAAGGTACTTCAAGGTTCCTATAGTACCTGAAAGTACGTACTTTTCAATTATATGTAACTCATTCATACTAATACGTAAAGGATTGATTAATTTATAAAGGGGCTGGAAAATGATGAGAACACTTGTAATTGTAGCACACCCTCATATTGAAAAATCAAAAATTAATAAAAGATGGATAGAAGAACTTGAGAAACATTCAGATGAAATTACGGTGCATGAATTATATAAGGTGGCACCGAATTGGGAGTTTAATATTGAAGAAGAGCAAAAGTTATTAGTAGAACATGACAGATATATATTCCAATTTCCGCTTTACTGGTACAGCACACCACCATTATTAAAAAAATGGTTTGATGATGTATTAACATATGGATTTGCGTACGGATCACAAGGAGATAAAGTGAAGGGGAAAGAATTTGGTGTAGCTATTTCTATAGGTGGATTAGAAAAAGACTATGAAAATAGTGGGATTACAATGGATGAGTTGACGAAACCATTCCAAGCTACATGCCTATATACAGGTATGGAATTTATACCTTCCTTTTATTTATATGGTGCAGAATATAAACTAAGTGATGAAGAGATTGATAAAAGTGCACCTGAGTATGTGCAATATGTGATGAACAAGAAGTATTCTAATATATAATGAAAAATAGCCATTTACTTGTGAAGTAAATGGCTATTTTATATTCTTCTTATATTCACTAAGTGTAATCTTTAGTAAATTAATAGTTAATCTGATAAAATAAAAAACCTAACATATATAAAGGGGAGTTTTACTTGAGAACGATGCGACAATTATTACAAAAGAGAGCAATGCAATCACCAAATTTGGAAGCGCTTGTAGGGGGGAAGAAAAGATATTCATTTCAGCAATATAATGAACGAGTAAATCAGCTTGCACATTATTTGTTACATAATGGTGTGCAAAGAGGAGATCGTATAGGAATACTATGCAAAAATAATCACCCATTTCCAAGCGTTATGATGGCAAGTTTAAAAATTGGAGCGGTATTTATTCCGCTAAATCATCAGCTTACTGTATATGAATTAGAAACGATTGTAAAAGAAGCGAAATTAAAAGTGTTAGTTATTGATGAAGAATTTAGTGAAGTGTTATTAAATGTTGATGCTGTTAAAGAAATCCCTTATGTAATTCAAACGACAAAAGAAGGCTTTGGTTCATTTGAATTAGAGTTGCAAAAACAGCCAACGACAGAACCGAACGTAGAAGTTCATGAAGAAGACGATGCCATTTACTTATTTACTTCAGGAACGACTGGACAGGCGAAAGCATGTGTAATTGGACATAAAAACTTACATCATTATTTTGCTGAAATTGCGGGACAAAGAGAAATCCCAGCAGGTGAACGCTTTTTATCTGTGCATCCATTGTTTCATATGAGTGGCGTGCTTTCTATTTTAAATTGTATTTATCATGGCGTTACGATGATCTTCTTAGCTGATTCGAATCCTGCTATTATTTGGGATAAGATTGAAGAAGAGAAAATTACTACGATGCTTGCTTTCCCAGCCGTTTATAGCTACATGCTTGATGAATTAAATAAAAAAGAACGTAACATTTCAACCTTTAAAGTAGCACAAAGCGGTGGTACAAAAGTGCCAGAAACACTCATTCAAAAATATATGGAAAAAGGCATATATATGGTGCAAGGCTATGGTAGTACAGAAGGTTGGGTTGTAACCTCATGGCATCCAATGATGGGAAAAGAAAAGATGTCTTCTGTAGGAAAGACCTTGAAAAATGTAGAGGTGAAAATTGTTCATCCGGAAACAGGACATGAACTAACAACAAATGAAGTTGGAGAGATTCATGTGAAAAGTCCATACATGTTTAAAGGGTATTGGAATAATGAAAAGGCGACAAAGAAGGTAGTAAAAGATAACTGGTTTAACATGGGTGATGCTGGCATGATAGATGATGATGGATTCCTGCATATTATGGGAAGATATAAAGACGTTATTATACGCGGTGGTGACAACGTATATCCAGATCAAGTAGAAGATGTTATTCATGAAATACATGGTGTTTTAGAAGTTGCAGTAGTTGGAGTTCCAGATGACTTTTGGGGAGAGGTTCCAAGAGCTTACATTGTGAAGGATGGCGAAACAACATTAACAGAAGAAAGTATTATTCAGTATTGTAAGGAGAAGTTAGCAAGTTACAAAATTCCAGAAGTGGTATTCTTAGAAGAGTTACCGAAAAATGCTTTAGGGAAAGTGTTGAAGAGGGAATTACGAGATGTAGTTCTTGTGAAATAGAAAATTATAAAACGATGGAGAACCCAGTTATGTATAAAGCATGACTGGGTTTTTATGTATCAAAAACATAATGATTTACTAGATTTTGTATTTTGTGTAAGATAATAAAGAAAATTCAATTAATATTCTGAGGGATGAAATTAAATGAAGCTATCGTTATTAGAAGTAGAGACGGATAGACTCATTATCCGTCCATTTCAAAAAGCTGATTATGGAAGCTGGTTAGATCAATTTTCTTATTGATTATAAAAATAAAGAAATGGACAAATAAGGGGAAAAGAAAATGAAGACTATAAACGTATTTCATTATGACGCATTTACGAATAAACCAAATAAGGGAAATCCAGCAGGTATTGTATTAGAAGCAGATGGATTAACGGAAGGGGAAATGCAAATTATTGCTGAAAAAGTTGGATATAACGAAACAACTTTTGTTCTTTCCTCAGAAGTAGGAGATATAAGAATGCGCTATTTTACACCTGGTTTTGAAATGGATTTATGTGGTCATGGGACAGTAGGGACGATATATGCCTTGCGCGAAAAAGGTTTATTAGAAGAGAAAAGTAACCTTACGATTGAAACGAAGGCAGGGATTTTACCGATACAAATAGGTGTAAATGAAAATGGAGAAACCTTTATTAAAATGAGGCAGACAGCACCTCAGTTTAAAGATTTTGCAGGTTCAAAAGAAGAATTAGCTCATAGTATTGGTTTAGAAGTAAATGATTTAGATGTAAGTTTACCGATAGTATATGGAAGTACAGGAAACTGGACTGTAATTGTGCCGATTAAAAATCTAGATGCGTGTGAGAGAATGAAACCTAATAATGCTGCATTTCCATCGGTATTAAAAGAAATACCTAATGCTTCTATTCACCCAATTTGTCTAGAAACTTATGATGAACTAGCACAAATGCATGGCCGTCATTTCTCGTCAGCTTATGCTGGGACGATTGAAGATCCAGTGACAGGAACAGCTTCAGGTGTAATGGGAGCGTATTATGCGGAGTATTTAGAGAAAGATTTTGAACATGAATTGGGTTTAATCGTTGAGCAAGGACAGGAAATAAATAAAGATGGCCGTGTAACTGTTTATGTAACGAAAGGGATAGAAAACGAAAAGTTACAAATAGATATTGCTGGAACAGCGGTGTATGTGAAAGAGTTTGAAGTTTCAATATAAAAAAAGAAAGCCCGGCATACATCCGGACTTTCATTATCTGTTCAACACTTCAATATACGAAGCATCTCCAGTTGTTCTTAAAGCAGAGCGAAAATTGTTATTTTCTAGCGTTTTAGCGACTTGTTGTAATTGCTGTGCATCATCATGATGGATAAGTAAGCTGTCAGCACCGCTTTCTTCTATATGAATATGTTCGACGTTTCCAATGGCATCATGTACAGCTTTTAAAAATTCAGGTTTCATGGTGTCCTCCTATATGTATGTAACGTTTTTATTTAGTATTTCCTTATTTTTGAAATATAAAAGTAAATGAAAGGAGAAATAAAATGAATATAAAGCAGTTTAACGAACATATAACATCACTATTTGGAGAGCATCTTCATAAATACGGCGATGATGAATATGGTTTTACTCATATAAGTAAAGATGAATTTCACAAAATCGGTTACACAACAAATTTAACGTTAGAAACTATTGAAGAAGCGTATAGAAATGGAGTCGATATGATAGTTACACATCATGCGCCGTGGAGTTTTTTATTTGGTATGGGAGAGGCTTGTATTGAGAAATTGAAGCAATATGAAATGAATCATTTTTGGGTTCATTTGCCGTTAGATTTTGTAAAGTTTGGCACATGTACATCGTTATTTAACGGAATTGGGATAGATACAATACTGGAATATTCCACGTATGAGGAAGAAGAACTACCGGGAATAGGAGAATATAAAGAAGCGATTCCTTTTTCAAACTTAGTTGGAAAACTTGAAGAAAGAATGGAAGAGAAAGTGAAGAGCTGGAGAAATCACGATAAACCAGTAAAACGGATTGCGATTTTAACCGGTGCAGGAAACAATACAAATTTGATTGAACGTGCATTAGAAAAAGGGTGTGACACGTACATAACAGGTGAAAAAACATTATATACAGTGCAACATGCGAAATTTAAAGGGATTAATTTAATTGTAGGCAGTCATACGTTTACAGAAGTGTTTGGTGTAGAAAGTTTGGCTCATAAGTTAAAAGAAAGAGATAATTCAATAGAAATTACTAGATTAAATGAAGAACATTTTGAGTGAAGAAATTACATCGCATTACCATCAATGGAATGAACTATATGATGGAATATTGAAAGACGCAGTTGCAATGAAATAAAATTATCTTTTGTTATATTAAGAATTTTAGGAGGGATTCCCTTATGTTTGTCAAATAATAGTAAAGTTGTCTTTTGAATTAAGGGAATATTCGGAGTTAAAGGGTGAGAGAATGGATATTTCAATAATCACTGCACAACTAGTTAAGGAGAAAGTGATTTCACATTATCCAAATAGTGTAAAAGTGTTAAACGGGGGAACAACAAGTACTATATATTTGTTAGATGAACAATACGTTGTAAAGTTGAATGAATCGGATGTCATACGTGAAGAAGCTTATTTTCTTCAGTTTTATAAAAAGGATGAATTATTTCCAAAGCTTTTTTATAAGGAACCTTTAAATCGCTATATTGTTTACTCATTCCTTGAGGGCACAACTTCTTGCAAACTAGGCTATAAACGGAGTGTTCTTTGTAAACTTGTAAAAGAAGTTATCAATGAGTATGAAGTAGCTACAGAGGTTGATGGCTGGGGATGGAAAGAAAATAAGGTTCAATCTTGGAGTGAATTTTTAACAACAAATGTGATAGAAGCTCATGAAAATGTAAGGCGTTACATAAGTGAAGAAGAGTATAGAACGGTTCTTAAGTTAGCGAATAGGGACGCTGGAATAAATCAGCCGTTTTTATTGCATGGTGATCTTGGATTTCATAACTTTATATTTAAAGAGAATGAGCTGCACGGTGTAATTGATCCTTTACCAGTGTTAGGAGATCCTATATATGATTTAATTTATGCGTTCTGTTCAACTCCGGAAGATTTAACAAAAGAAACGATTGGTTATGCGATGAAACAATGTGTATTTCATAAAAATGACCGTGATTTATATGAAGAGATAGTCATAGGATTATATTTGCGTATAGATACATGTTTACGGCACCACCCGAAAGATTTAGAAGATTATTTAGCAGCTTGGCGTTATTGGATGGGTGAGGTTGAGGTGACTTTATAGTACAAATATTTTTAGGGGAGATGGTGAGATGAATGTTGTAGAAGCGAAAAAGGATTTACTGTAATTCCATTATCGGTTACATTTGTCTATTTACTTATTTTTATAAGTTTATTAATTGAACATAAAAAAGCAGCTTAATAAAAATTTAGGGATAGGGGGAATTATGATGAAAAATTACGTTTGTACAACGTGCGGTGTGCAGTATGCAGCGAGTGTAGAGGAACCGGTGAGTTGTCATATTTGTGATGAAGAGAGGCAATATGTGAATCCGAAAGGGCAGTCTTGGACGACGCTAGAAAACTTACAAACAGGTGATACATATAAAAATGAAATAATTGAAGAGGAAAATGGACTTTATAGTATTACGACAAAACCAGGATTTGCGATCGGTCAAACGGCATTTGTAGTGAAAACAGAGTCATATCGATTGCTATGGGACTGCATTACATATTTAGATGAAACGACAATTGCGAAAATAAAAGAGCTTGGTGGATTAGATGCGATTGCATTGTCTCATCCTCATTATTATTCAACGCAAGTAGAATGGGCAGAGACATTTGATGTACCAATTTATATACACGAAGATGATAAAGAATGGGTGATGCGCCCAAGTAGTCGTATTATTTATTGGTCTGGTGAGTCTTTACAATTAGCGGATGGGATTACTGTACATCGTCTTGGAGGACATTTTAGTGGTGGTTCTGTATTGCATTGGGAAGAAGGTAATGATGGAAAAGGGATTTTGTTAACAGGTGATATTATTCAAGTTGTAGCAGATGAGCGGTGGGTAAGCTTCATGTACAGCTATCCAAACTTAATTCCACTACCAGCGAGGAAAGTGGAAGAAATGGTGAATCGAGTGAAGCCGTTACAGTTTAATCGTTTATACAACGCTTTTCATCGAGTAGTAAAAGAAAATGCAAATGAGGCAGTTGAACGTTCTGCTGAAAGATATATAAAAGCAATAGAAGGAAAGTTGTTTCATACGTAAAAGGAGAGTAGCTCAATGAAAACGTTAGTATGTTTTGGAGATAGTATTACAGCTGATGAAACATTTTATGATGGAATGCCGAGATTAACACCACGTTTGCAAGAGATGTTTCCGAATTGGATAGTAGTGAATGCAGGTGTTCCAGGTGATAATACATTCGATGCGTTAAATAGGATTGAAGAAGATGTAATATTATATAAACCAGATTTCATAACAGTTTTTCTTGGTACGAATGATGCAGTTTCTTTTTCTCAAGTGTCATTACAAGCATATAAAGAAAACTTAGAGAAGATTGTGAACCAAGTTTCATCAGATAAAGTACTACTGATTAGTCCTGCACCAGTTGATGAAGAAAGACAGCATAATAGAACAAATAGAGTGCTTAGTCAGTATGCAGACGTGGTGGAGAAAGTGGCAAAAGAAACAGGAAGCTATTTTCTAAATTTGTATGCTGAAATGATTCAAGAACTGAATTATAAAAGGTTTGTAGAAAATGATGAAAAAGATGGATTACACTTTGGGCCAGAAGGTTATGAGTATGTAGCGAAGTTAATTGGTGAAAAGTTAAAAGGGATTTTATAAAAAAAGCAAAGCGATATCGCTTTGCTTTTCATTGTTTTTAGTAAATTAATCTAGAAATGCTTGCTGCAATGCTTTCAATCCATCACTGTAAATACCTTGAAACAGATTTATTGCCTCTTCATCACTAGCCTCAACAGGAGTGAATGTACCAGACCACTCTACTAACGATGTGTTACTTTCAGTACCTTCTTTCACCTGGATTGTAGATAAATAATTAGTGACTGGGAACGGTGCATTCATGATTGAATACGTGTAGTAGCGCTCTTTATCATTGAATACTTCTAATCGTTCTATAATTGTATCGCCATCTGGGTTAGCTAGATGACGTACACGACCGCCTTCAGTTAATTTACTGCTAGGTATATAAGGTAACCAGTCTGGAAGGGAGTTGAAACCTCCGATTAATTGCCATACTTGTTCAGGTGAAGCAAAAATTTCCATAGATGTAGTAGTATGTGCCATATTCATTACGCTCCTTTTCATCACGGTATTTACGGGTAAATAATCAGTGGGGGATGCTCCCACTGATTAAAGTTATATTATTATTTTACGTTGATTGGTAGTGGTGCATTAAGTGCTACTAATTTTTGTTCGCGCATTTCTTCCCAGAATGCTGCTGGAATTACTGTATTTAAGGCATTTTGGTCTTCTACAATGCGTTCCGGTTTACTTGCACCAGGAACAACAGCAGCAACTGCTGGATTGGCTAGTGAAAATTGTAGTGCAGCAGCTTTGATGCTGATTTCGTGACGATCTGCAAGAGCTTTGATTTTCTCAACTTTTGCAATAATTTCTGGCGATGCTTTTTGATATTCGAAGTGAGCGCCTCCAGCAAGAATACCTGAGCTATATGGGCCACCAACAACAATATCCATATTATGCTTTACAGCTGCAGGCATTACTCGTTGCAATGCACGTTCGTGGTCTAATAATGAATAGCGACCAGCTAATAAGGATATATTTGGTTTCGCTTCTTCTAAATCAAGCATAAGTTCAATTGATTCTACTTTGTTTACTCCAAGCCCCCAGCCTTTAATGACTCCTTCTTCACGTAAACGTGTTAGCGCACGGAATGCTCCTGTTCGAGCAATTTCAAATTGTGAAATCCACGCATCACCATAAAAGTCTTGTGCTAAATCATGAATGAAAACAAAGTCTAGACGATCTGTTTTTAAACGTTTCAAACTTTGCTCGATAGAACGAAGTGTTGCATCTGCGCTATAGTCATTGATCATTTTATTTTTGCGACCAAATTCGAAAAGCCCGCCTTTTTCACCTAAATCACGTGCAGATGGATCTTCTAATTCATCCGAAATAGTTCGACCTACTTTCGTACTTAAAAAGTAATCATCACGATTTCTTTTTGATAGTGCTTCACCAAGACGAATCTCCGCTAAGCCAGATCCATAAAGTGGAGCTGTATCAAAGTAACGAACGCCATTCTCCCAAGCAGCATAATTACTTTTTTGTAATATAGGTACTTTTTTGTGCTGTAGGAACTAAAATGTGCCGTATAGAAAATTATTTATTTTTACGTAACAATAGATAAGGAATTTATAAAAAAGGAGAGGAGATCGCGTGAAACAATATAATATACCTATAGAAGCAACTTTAGAAATTATCGGTGGAAAGTGGAAGGTCGTCATTTTATGTCACTTAACGAAAGGGACGAAGAGAACGAGTGAGTTGCAACGTCTAATTCCTGAAATTTCTGTGAGAATGTTAACGCAGCAACTACGTGAGCTGGAAGAAGATGGTGTGATTACACGTGAAATTTACAAAGAAATTCCCCCTCGAGTAGAATACTCCCTAACCGATTATGGGTGGTCTTTACAAAATGTATTAAATCAATTAACCGCATGGGGAGAACGATGCATAGATAGAAAAAACACAGAAGTTAAGTGAAATCTCTATATGTAATATTGAAAACACCACCTAATGAAGAGGTGGTGTTTTTCGTTTTAAAACTTTAGAAAGTTGTTATGATGAAAAGTAAAATTTTTGAGGACCTGTTTCAGCCATGGGTACTTAAAAGTGCCTACATCACTTTAAAGTACGTACTATGCTTCATAATATAACCGTTTTATAATGACACTCGTAGCAAGAAGTCATAAAGATTTTAAGCTATGTTCAAAAAGACTTATTAACTAGTATAGTTTTTTGTTCAATTTTTTAGTAGGAGATGTTTTTATGGTTGAAGAACTTTTTTATAAAAAAATACTTAAAAATCTGTTTTCAGATCCAGTTCAAATTACACTTTGGAATGGAGAAACAATACAATATGGCGAAGGGGAACCTCAATTTCATATAACATTCCATAAGCCGCTCTCAAAAAAAGAAATTGCTAAGGATCCTTCTATTGCATTCGGTGAAGCATATATGAATGGAGACCTTGAAATAGAGGGTAACCTTGAAAAAGCAATTCAATCTATTTATAAAAGGCAGGATAGCTTTTTAGGTGATAGTAAGTTGCAATATTTCAAAAGTAAATGGAATTTCTCAAAACAAAAAAATAAAGATGATATTGCTCATCATTATGATATTGGGAACGATTTCTATAAATTATGGCTTGATGAAACAATGACATATTCTTGTGCATATTTCCAAAATGAGCAAGATTCTTTAACGACAGCTCAACATAATAAAGTAAATCATATTTTGAAAAAGTTGAACCTTCAAAAAGGTGATACGCTATTAGACATCGGTTGCGGGTGGGGTGAGCTCATTACAGCTGCCGCTAAGCAGTACGGTGTGAAAGCGATGGGAGTAACGTTAAGTGAGGAACAATTTGCAAAGACTTCCGAGCGAATTAAACAAGAGGGACTTACAGATTTAGTTGAAGTATCTTTACTTGATTACCGCGATATTAAGAATCGTAAATTTGATAAAATTGTTAGTGTAGGTATGATCGAACATGTAGGAAAAGACAACATTAAGCAATACTTTGAAACAGTTAACAAACTACTAAATGATGGCGGGATTTCTCTGCTGCATTGCATTACTTCTCCGGCTAATGGTGGTGCTACGAATGGTTGGATTGAAAAATATATATTCCCTGGTGGGTATGTTCCTGCTGTGAACGAATTAATCACGAACATGACAAACGAACAATTTTTTATTGTGGATGTAGAAAGCTTACGTAGACATTACGGAAAAACATTACAACATTGGGCTCGAAATTTTGAAAACGTACTAGAGGAAGTTCGTAAAACGAAAGATGAGCGATTTATCCGCATGTGGCGTTTATATTTAAATGCATGTGCAGCTTCGTTCTTTACAGGTAATATTGATTTACATCAATTTGTATTTACAAAAGGGATTAATGATACAATTCCGATGACACGTTCGTATATGTATGAATAAGAGCATGTAACCAAGTAGCTCTCAAGTCATTGAGTATAAATAAAATGATGATAGGATATAAGTCTATAACGTAAAGTCGAGATGGGAATCAGAAAATGATTTCTATCTCGACTTTTTAGTATATAATTTTAAAATTAAAACTATATACTTTTAAAGAAAAAATATATAATAAATGTAGAAACGAAAATTTATGAGCAAGGAAGTTGAAGAACATGACATTAACAATGGGCTTTATTGGATTTGGAAAATCAGCTAACCGTTATCACCTACCTTATCTAAAGACACGTAATAATATAAAAGTAAAAACGATTTTTGTACGTCAAATAAATGAAGAATTAGCGGCTCCATATGAGGAAAGAGGTGTTTACTTCACTACTGATTTGGACGAATTGTTGAATGACAAAGAAATTCAAGTCGTGACGATCTGTACGCCAGCACATACGCATTATGAATTAGCAAAAAAAGTTATACTAGCCGGAAAATCAGTTATCGTTGAAAAACCATTTTGCGATACAGTAGAACACGCCAAAGAATTATTAGCATTAGGACGAGAGAAAGGTGTAGTCGTTATGCCTTATCAAAACCGCCGTTTTGATGGTGATTTTTTAGCTGTGAAGCAAGTAATTGAACAAGGATTCCTTGGTGATATTATTGAGATTGAATCACATATTGATTATTTCCGTCCTAGTTCAATCACTCATGAAGCTCCAAAAGAAGAAGGTTCATTTTACAGTTTAGGTATTCATACGATGGACCGCATGATTTCACTATTCGGCCGTCCAAATACAGTGACATACGATATTCGTAATAATGAAGTGGAAGGTGCGGTTGATAACTATTTCGATGTTGGTCTACATTATGGAAATCAGTTGAAGATTAAGCTGAAAACGAACCATATCGTAGCAAAAGAGTATCCACGCTTTATCGTTCATGGAACAAATGGCTCTTTTATTAAATACGGTGAAGATCAGCAGGAAAATGATTTGAAAGCGGGTATTATGCCTAAGAGTGCAGGATTTGGTGAAGATTCGCCGATGTATTATGGAATTGCTAAGTATCGTAATGCAAATGGTGACTGGATTGAAAAACAAATTAAAACGCCGCTTGGTGATTACGGTCGTTTCTATGATGCAGCGTATGACACAATTGTAAATGGTGCACCAAAACTTGTGAAAGATGAAGAAGCAGTAACGAATATTGAAATCTTGGAAAACGGATTTGCTGCCCCATCACCTTCAGTTTACAAACTTGAGGCTTTACATTTGAATGAATAGAAGAGAGTTTGCAGTATAAAGGAGGTATGGAAATGGCAAGCGGATCAACACAAGTAAAATACCTCGGCATTTATCAAAAGATTAAACAGCAAATTTTAGACGGTGAATATAAAATCAACGAAAAAATTCCGAGTAGCTCCGTCCTTGCTGAAGAATTCGATGTTTCAGCACTTACGATTAAAAAAGCGCTGGATCTATTAGTAAGAGACGGCTACATTATCCGTCGGCGCGGAAGTGGAACAGTGGTACAAGATTGGCATCAGCAGGAAAAGGCACGAATGATTCAAACTTTAACAGGTACGAAAGCTGTTTACGGTAGTGAGGTAGAAAGTAAAATTATCGAGTTTGCGATTGTAGGTGCTGATGAAGTAGTTGCTGAGAAATTGGGAGTTTCAATTGGTGATTTCGTCTATAAAATCATTCGCCTCCGCATCATTCACAGCATTCCGACGATTATGGAGCATACATGGATGCCAATTTCGGTTATCCCAGGTGTTGAAGCTTCTGTTTTAGAGGAGTCGATATACTCACATATTCAAAATAAACTTGGTCTTGAAGTAGGGACATCTGTTGTCAGGGTTAAAGGGATTCGCCCAGATGATAGGGAAAAGCAGTTTATGAACTTAACAAATCAGGATTTCCTAATGCGAGTTGAGCAAGTAGCTTACTTAACGGATGGACGAACTTTTGAATATTCTTATGCAGATCATCTACCGGAAACCTTTGAGTTTGAAACAGTCATTACGGCAAAAAAATTATAAAGAGACATAAAATAGGTTGAGGCAAGCATTGTCTCAACCTATTTTATGTCTTCTACAGTTATGATTCATCTGCTGTAATCAGCATGGATGTGTTCCCGGTTTTTTCAAGATGAACTTCTCCCCAGGAACAGAGGGAATCGAGTATAGCTCCTAAAGACGAACCGTAATCCGTTAAAGAATACTCTACTTTTGGTGGTACTTGGTCATATACTTTCCTTTGGATTACACCATCTTCTTCTAGTTCTCGTAATTGTTGCGTTAACATTTTTTGCGTAATACCAGGCATTAAACGTTTTAATTCACTCGTTCTTTTTGTTCCTTTTTTTAAATGACAAAGGATAACAACTTTCCACTTTCCGCCAATAACTTCTAAAGTCGCTTCTACAGGAATATTGTATGTCTTCATAAAAAAACTCCTTTGATGAATTTAGATTACAGTTGTGAGCCTACATCCGTTGCAATACTAAAATTATTTCTTTTTAGTACCTATAACACTTTAAAGTGCGTACTATTTATTGTGCTAAATATCGGTCATAATAACCGATGTAAGAGAGAAATAAGCAGAACGGCACTTAAAAATGCATATGTTACTTTTTAGTACCTATAACACTTTAAAGTACGTACTTTTTATTAGGATGAATATAATCCATAATAGCACTTGTAAGCAAGAAATGCGTGAAATGTGCTTTGAAGGAGCCATCATGCTATGGGGAATTTTACATGAGAATAATTTGTTGTGTTATTAAAATTAATCCAAGACTTAACAGTTGATTAATTGAACTGTAAAGTTTAAAATTACAGTAAGATTTTTAAAAGTGAGTTGTTAACGTCTGTAAAATGTAGCATGAATAATAGAGATAAATGAAACATTGCTGAATAATTAACATTATGTGAATTTGATTCTAAACTGTAATTTTTTTTAATACATTTCAATAAGCGATATTTAAAATGTACGTTTAATAACATTAAAGGAGTGAGTTAAATATGGTAATTCTATATACAACAGCAAGCTGTGCTTCATGCCGAAAAGCGAAAGCATGGCTTGAAGAGCATCAAATTGATTATATTGAAAAAAACATCGTATCAAATTCTATGACAGTTGATGAGCTTAAATCGATTCTTCGTTTAACTGAAGAGGGGGCTACTGAAATTATTTCAACTAGATCCAAAACTTTTCAGGACTTAAATATAAATATTGATGAGCTCTCGCTAAATGAATTTTATACATTAATAATTGAGCATCCACTAATGTTGCGTCGCCCGATTATGCTGGACGAAAAAAGATTGCAAATTGGTTTTAACGAAGAAGAAATTCGCAAATTTTTACCACGTAGTGTCCGAACATTTTTAAACATTGAACTGCAAAAGTTGGCTAATTAATAAGTAATAGTATGAAAGAGAAATTTTTTGAAAGGAGGAAACTGAAGGTGATAGAAGTATGCGTTACAGTTAATTATAAAGATAGAAACTATCAAACAAATGTCATTGTGAACAAAGATACGATTTGGACAAAAATTGAACAGTTGGCAGAAGAACAAGTGAAGAAACAGTGGGGTTTTTAAACTTAATTATTTAAAAAAATGAAGTTATATGCTAGAGATTATAACTAAATTCAAAATTTTTCAGGTATTAAATATAAATAAGAAATTTTCTTGAAAGGAGGAAGCAGAAGATGATTGAAGTATGTGTTACAGTTAATTATAATGATAGAAATTATCAAACAAATGTTATTGTGAGTAAAGATACGATTTGGACAAAAATTGAACAGTTGGCAGAAGAACAAGTGAAGAAACAGTGGAGTGTTTAATTTTCTTTTTAACTTAAAAAGCTAAATGAAGTTATCAGATATAGGTGGGACGGGATAGAATATAAGGGAATTAATTTTTTATGGCAAGAAGCATTCCACATGTTTTAACGTTCAACTAACCTATCTGTAATGTTTATGGCTACAGTATGTTAATATAGGAGAAACAATATTTTTGATTGTAGGAGGAAAACAATGAACAGCGACTTTACCTTGGCCATACACAGTTTAACTTATTTAGCTTTACAGCCAGACCGGATGTCAACAAGTAATGCTATTTCAGAAAGTGCAGGTGTTCACCCAGTACGCATTCGCAAAGTACTAAGTTTGTTAAAAAAACATAAGTTTATACAATCGAAAGAGGGAACTGGTGGAGGTTTTATTTTCGCTCGCGATTTAGATGAAATTAATCTTTGGCATATTTATCAGATAACCTCTGAAGGTGCTTTGCAGCCGAAGTGTCCAGAATCAAACAATCAGTGTGTTGTAGGTTCGAACATGCGAAAAGTTCTTTTCGCTATTTTCTTAGGTGCTGAAGAGCATCTAGGTGAATACTTAAAGAATTATACAATGAAAGAAGTTGTTGACCTTATCAATCAAGAGCGTTAAGCGGCTTAATTATTATATAGCCGTGAGTTCTTAACACTTAAATGTAATGAAAAATATTACAGTATAATTTGTTTTTATATCTTTTTTATCGTCACAAAAAATATTTATAGGAAGGTGAAACGGTATGATGTCAAATAATAATCATGTTTTAAAAGTAGGAGATTGGGTTCGTGGAATATCAAATGAAGGTGAATTAATAGTTGGTTATATTGTATCACTTGATGATGTAGAGGATATAGTTACAGTTAGTATTGTGAAACGTGACGGCCAGTACACAATAAACGAAGCGATTTTACTCTTTAGTAAACACGTTAACAAACTCCCTGAATCAAAGGTAATAAATAAGGAACAAATCCTTTATCTTATAGATCTTGCATTATTAACGGGGGATGAAGAATGGTTTATCGAGCTTTCTTCAAAATTAAACTCGATAAAAGAGCTAGTTAATGAGGGATTTTAAAATTTAAACTTTTGAGGGTGCACACAATCCGCCTTATGGAGAGGACACAATTACTTTTCGCATAAAAGGAAATGATGTAAAAACGATTCATTACAAACATAGAGATATCCCTAAAGAAGAGCCGAACAAACTACAATTAAGATGATATTGAAGTGATTTGTTTGTGTATTCCTGATAACGATAATTATGTAAATGAGCTGTCCATATGGGGCAGCTTTTTTGTTTTTTGCTCAGTGTATCTTTTTAAATTGTATATGAATTCAGTATTAATAATATATATCCTAAAAATTGGTTTTTGTATTTTGGGATTTTTTTCTTTTTACCTACATTAATTATTTATTAGAATATCTTTTATGTTTAAAATAAAATTTTTTGATAAAAGGGGATATAAGTATCTTTATAATAAGTCACCTAGAAAAACAATGTATTATTGTATTTTTTTACTAACTAATTCAGCTTTAAGCGATAAAAACAATGGCTACATGCTAACTATAAAATATTATCCATATAAAATTATTCCTCTTTAATATTTCTGAAAATATAAAAATATTAATTTTATAAATATACACGTTATAATGAGGGCGTCGAGAGAAATTTTATTATCTCTGGAGAAAATATAAAAAATGCGATTATTAGTAAGAAAGGTGTGTGATTAGAGGCGAAATGTATGTAATGTGCTTCAGTGGCTTGTGTGAGCAATATCATCAGTGCTACCGAAGTTATGAAAGTAATGTATAGAATTGAGAAAGAAATGCCTCGCAAATGAAGAGAGGCCGGTTTAGCTAAAATTACTTTTAAAAGTAAAAAAGAGAAACCATTAAAGTAATACACTGTTATTAGAAATGTTGCAACGTATTTATGAAGTCTATTCTATATTGTTCTCTTAAGGGGTCTTTATATAAAGAGCGGATATTACGAGTAAACTTTTTTGTGAACGCTAACAATTATATTAGGACGCTAATTAGCGAATGTTTCAATTTGGATTCATTATGATGAAGGACATACAATGTGGGGCAACTTGTAAGGAATTCATTTTCCAAAAAGGGAATATTTGTTAGGTGCAAAGAGAGATGCAGGAATAGATACAAGGGGGAGTTATTATATGAACGGGAATACTGCAAAGAAAATAGAAGTTCAAGCTGAAAATACCGCACTAAAAAATGAGCAATATGCAGATCCGAAAAAGTGGCATAAGCAGGATACTACATGGGCACTCAGTCTATTTGGAACTGCAATTGGAGCAGGGGTGCTCTTTTTACCGATTAATGCAGGTTCAGGTGGTTTATTATCTTTACTACTAATTACATTGCTTGCATATCCAGTTATGTACTACTCACATAGGGCACTTGCTAAAATGATATACGCTTCTAATTCTGCTGATGAGGGGATCACAGGTACAATTAGAGAGTATTTCGGAAATAAAGCGAGTATCATTTTTAACATCGTATATTTCGGTTCAATTTATACAATCGTACTAATGTATTCGGTTGCGCTTACAAACACTGCAAGTAGTTTTATCGTGCATCAATTGCACATGCCAGAACCTCCAAGAGCTATTTTATCACTTGTATTAGTTCTTGGTCTTATCGCTATACTGAATTTTGGTCAAGATATTACTGTAAAGGTAATGAGTATGTTAGTGTATCCTTTCATAGTTTCTCTACTGTTTATCGCAATATCTTTAATTCCACAGTGGAATACGTCAATGCTTAGTTTTTCAGCTGTTTCAACTGCTTCAACAGGAACAGGCTATTTTGGGACGATATTGATGATTCTACCAATCATCGTATTCTCATTTAATCATTCACCTATGATTTCATCATTTGTTGTGAAACAGAGAGCTACGTATGGAATCGAAGCCACTGATGCTAAATGTGCGCAAATACAAAAGGTTTGTTATATCATGACATTCGCTGTTGTTATGTTCTTCGTTTGGAGTAGCGCATTGAGCTTGACTCCAGATGACATAAAAATGGCAAAAGAACAAAACTTATCAATTCTTTCATATCTTGCTAATGAGCTTAATTCGCCTGTAATCACTATTGCAGCTCCAATTATTGCTTTTGTGGCTATTACAAAGTCTTTCCTTGGCCATTATATAGGAGCATTTGAAGTAATGCGTGACATGATTATTAAGTTTGGTAAATCACGTGGAAAAGATATTGAAGAAAAAACAATTAAGACAATAATTCTTACTTTTGTTGTATTATCATGCTGGTTTGTTGCTTATACAAATCCAAGTATTCTTGGACTTATTGATTCTCTAAGCGGTCCTTTAGTTGCTGCTATCTTATGTCTATTACCGATGTATGCGATTCAAAAAGTGCCAGTACTAGCTAAATACAAAGGGAAAATGAGCAACGTATTTGTTATTATTGTAGGTGTACTTACTGTCTTAGCAAGTATTAAGTCATTATTCTAATTCACTACTGTTGGTTTTAGTATCAAAATAGTTGGATCTGAGAAAATAAGGAGCAAGTTTTGAATAGTTTTTTTCAAAACTTGCTCTTAAAATATTCTAAGGAATTAATTTTACAAATAAGTTTATTCATATTAGTCATCTAGCGTTTTGGTCATATACTCATCCAATATTATCAAGACCTAAATCGAAAAATTTTAAATATCAAGCGCCTAACGTATTATATATCCCTAATATGTTAGGCGCTTTTATTTTGGATAATAAATTTTGAACCTGAATTTGAATAGTATATTTCTCTATTTGATGCTTATTTAATATTGTAAAATTTGTATTGAAAATTCGAGGTTTTAAAAGTATCATATACATATTCAAACATTTGAAGATGTATATGATACTTTTTGAAATTGAGGAAAAGTAACGGAGGGATTTCAATGGGAAACGAAATGCAACAATTTAAAGCAGATTTCTTTAAAGCCTTAGCACACCCTTTGCGAATAGGTATTTTAGAATTATTGTCAGAAGGTGAAAAAAGCGTAAACGAAATTCAAGATATTTTAAATAAGGAAGGCTCAGCTGTTTCTCAGCAATTAAGTGTACTACGTTCAAAAAATATTGTTGTTGGTAGGAAAGATGGAAAAAGAGTTTTATATTCTTTACGAGACCCTATTATTGTGGATTTATTGGTGGTTGCACGGAAGATTTTTAATAACCATTTAATCGATACGATTTCAATGTTAGAAGAGCTAGATGAAGCAGAAAGTGAAATGATGGCCAAGGAGGGATAGGTTGAGTATTGAGGTTAAGAAAGAAGATATCATCCAACATGGGATTGAAACATTTCGCTCATTAGGAGCTCATTACGTTTGTGAAGTTTGTATAAAAAGTGGGAATTCTTGTTGTTTTTCATGCCAATATTTACAAGATGGAGTTGGATGTCGAAAAAGAAATACTGCTTGTACAGCTTGGTTATGCGGAATTCAAGGTTTTTTATTTGATCAACTAGGATTACTGGATGAATGGAATCGTTTTTGGAGTGAAATTCCAGGACAAATGTTTCGTAGAGATATTACACCAGATAAGGTAAGGATTAGATCGTTTATTGATACGAAGAAGCTAGATAGTAGAGCCGGAGAACGTCTAGCAGAAAGATTAAAATCCTATGTACAACAAGGTGGAGATATAGGTGAATTGGAGTGTCATTTAAGTAAAACATATAGTAAATATTAGGATGGTTTTTCTTTTTGTGAAAAGGACAATTTTCTGTATAAGGGACCGAGAAATACATTTGTAATCCAGATCTATTAAAAATAGAAAAGAAGGGTTTGTAATGAGAAAGTTATTTACAGGAAGGTTTGAAGGATATTCATTAGCACATTTTCAAAAGGATCTTCTTTCAGGAATGATTGTTGGGGTTGTTGCGATTCCACTTGCTATGTCTTTTGCTATTGCCTCTGGTGTTAAGCCAGAGTATGGGATTTATACAACCTGTATTGCTGGAATACTCATTTCACTGTTTGGTGGTTCGAAGTATCAAATTGGAGGACCTACAGGTGCTTTTGTTCCGATTCTTTTAGGAGTTGTAATTACCTATGGATACGAAAATTTACTACTCGCGGGTTTGTTAGCTGGAATTATTTTATGTCTTATGGGAATCTTCAAGCTAGGCTCTTTAATTAAGTTTATTCCACGTCCTGTAACAATTGGTTTTACTTCAGGTATTGCTGTTATTATCTTTACGGGACAAATTGCTAGTTTTTTAGGTTTAACAGGTATAAAAAAGCATGAGGAATTTCTAGCGAATTTGAAGGAACTCTTCACTCATATCAGTACTACCAATTTTTATAGTGTTATAACTGCTTTGATTTGCTTTTTTGTTATACTCATAACACCAAAGATTTTACCAAAAGTGCCTGGTTCATTAGTAGGTGTTGTTATTTCAACTGTAATTGCAACTGTATTTTTCTCAGGTCATGTACCTACTATTGGTACAGCATATGGCACGATTCCAAATACAATTCCTCAGTTTGATATACCAGAAATCACATTAGAACGTATAAAACAGTTAATTGGTCCTGCATTTGTTATTGCGATGCTCGGTGGAATTGAGTCGCTTTTATCCGCTGTCGTGGCAGATGGTATGACAAAT
Organism: Bacillus sp. EB V-12; assembly: GCF_056158125.1. Classification (NCBI taxonomy): domain Bacteria; kingdom Bacillati; phylum Bacillota; class Bacilli; order Caryophanales; family Bacillaceae; genus Bacillus; species Bacillus sp. EB V-12. The sequence continues at coordinate 1,250,371 of NZ_JBUXJL010000001.1, forward strand.
AGTAAACACAACAGTAACAAAGAGCTTGTCGGTCAGGGGATTGCAAATATTGTTACCCCGTTATTTGGCGGGATTCCAGCAACTGGAGCAATTGCTCGTACAGCGACTAATATTAAGAGTGGGGCTGTATCTCCGATGTCGGGTATTATTCATGGGGGATTTGTGTTATTGACACTTTTACTGTTAGCTCCATATGCTTCACATATTCCTCTTGCTAGTATGGCTCCCATTTTAATGGTGGTAGCTTGGAATATGAGCGAACAAAAACATTTTTATCACATACTCAAAATGAAGACAGGAGATTCCCTTGTATTACTAGTAACATTTTTACTTACTGTATTTACTAGTTTAACAACAGCTGTGGAGATCGGTCTTATTTTAGCTGTTATTTTGTTTACAAAACGTATGAGTAATATGCTTGTTATATCTAAAGTGCTTCCTGATCATACAAAAAAGAATGAAAAATTGTTATCGCATGTAGTAAATAAAGCTCATGATTGTCCACAAATTAGTATTTATACAATAGAAGGCCCATTATTCTTTGGGGCTGCTCAAACATTTGAACAAAATATTTTAGCGACTATTCATTATAAACCTAAAGTTTTAATTTTACGTATGGGAAAAGTTCCTTTTATTGATACCACAGGAGAGTCTTACTTTAGGAATATTGTTCAGCACTTCAAAAAACAAGGTGGCGTACTTCTTATTTCTGGAATTCAATCAGAGCTAAAAGCCAATCTAGATAAGAATGGATTGTACGCTGAAATTGGGAAAGAAAACTTTTTTGATCATACCGGGGAAGCAATTAATTGTGCTTTAGGACATCTGAATACAAAAAAATGTATAGGGTGTAAGCATTTTGCTTTTCATGAGTGTACAGGGCTTTCTCAGCAATCTCAGGAAATCAATACAATAAAGAATAAAGTAAATGCATTAGATTTTTAAAAATTTCACTTCACATACAAAGTTTGTTTGATTTAATCTACTTTTTCATCATTTTATTAAAAAATAGAGAAGAAGAAAGTTTGCTTTGGAGAATGTGGAGAAGATTTTTTACAAGGTGTGAACAAGTAGTTTTTTTATACATTCAACAAATAAGTATCAAACAGTAAGAAGAGAATATTTCCCGTATATTTAAACGAAAAAGGGAAATTAAAAATAATATTTATTTAATAGAATACACGAAAACGAGTGGAGGAAATAAAAATATGTCTAATTTACCAAATTGTCCAAAATGTAATTCAGAATACACTTACGAAGATGGGAATCTTTTTGTTTGTCCAGAATGTGCTCATGAGTGGACTTTAGAATTAGAAGCTGAAAATAGTGAAGATACAAAGGTAATTAAAGATGCAAATGGAAATATTTTAAACGATGGTGATTCTGTAACAGTAATTAAAGATCTTAAAGTAAAAGGAACTTCATCAGTTGTAAAAATTGGTACAAAAGTAAAGAGTATCCGATTAGTTGATGGAGATCATGATATTGATTGTAAAATTGATGGTTTTGGAGCTATGAAATTAAAATCTGAATTTGTTAAAAAGGTATAAATACAATTTTGTTACATCAAAATTAGTTTGAAGTTAATGAATATACACTGTTTTTCAGCTGTACCCTGTGCCCAACAACTTAAGAATTTCGAATTACCTCGAAATGATAAAATGAACTTTTGGTTATGATTCAGCAGATTTTTTTGGGGAGTACCATGAAATTTTAGCTTGCTAGCGATATAGTGCTGCCGAAATATTTGAAATAGCTATAAGACTATTCTTTCGATGGCATGATGAAAGATATGGAAAAGGAATAGGTGTCAATCAGACCCCAATATTAATCTTGACCATTAGCAACAAAAAACCACCTCTCATAAAGGTGGTTTTTCAGTATTAATATATTTTAATTAGTCACGTCTAAATGGACCTTTTGGAGCAATTAGCTCTAAATTAGTACCATCTGGATCGGGGAAGTAGGCAACTCCTGTACCAAATCCAGATTTCTAGCCGTCTTCTTGAAAGATAATTGGTTCGTCATATGGGTGCTATCCTATGCCCATCAAGCTAACAAAATGGATTGCCTCTGAAACAAAAAAATTTTTATTACTATAAAAAACGTAAAGTATCTGTTTTTAGAAAAAAATAATTTTTATAAATTGATGGAGATATAACTCAATTCTTTTATATATTTAGTTAAATAGGATTGTCAGAATGAACTTAAAGTAATTATGATTTCTAGAAATGCGAACTGATGTTTTGAATTGGTTTAAAGTTGCTGGAACAAAATAAAACCAATTGAGCAAAAAAACTTGCAAAAATAAAAAGAGAGATGTATATTAATTGATATATCAATAATTGATATATCAATTAATATTTTGACAAGAAAGAAAAGGAACATTTTATGAAGGAAATGTTCGTAAATATCAGTGGAGAAGAACGCAAAATACTTATTCATGTTCTATTACAGATGCAAAAAAATGTAGAGAATATGAAAGAATAGAGAGTGTAGGGGGCAGAATAGTGTGGAAATAATCGCAGCTATTTTAGTCGGGATCGTAGCATTAGAACATTTGTTTATCATGATCCTTGAAATGTTTTTTATTGATTCAAAAGTAGCGAAACGTGCTTTCAAATTACCGAAGCATTTAGAAGGAGATCGAAACGTAGCCATTATGTTTGCAAATCAAGGTTTATATAATGGATTTTTAGCGGCTGGTCTCATTTGGGGACTTGTACTTGGGCTCAATCCAATTGGTTATATGGTGCAATTATTTTTCGTGATTTGTGTGGTGATAGCAGCTATTTTTGGAGGTTTCACATCTAATAAATCAATTATTGTGAAACAAGGTCTTCCAGCTGTTTTAGCACTGGTTGCCCTTTTATGTATGATATAGAATCAAAGTTTCTCAATAAAAGAACTCATTTTTGAAAAGAATACGCTATTCTTTCTTTAGAATTATAGGAAAGGATGGCGTTTTTGTATGTCTATTTCTATAAGTAGTGAATTATAACTATTTCCTCAAGGGACTCAACTGCTTTTCAGCTTTTGGATATATTTTCATCCATCTTTGTTTCCTCCTATTGTTGGATAGTGTAATAATTGATAAAAATTTTGATGAAATTGAATTATAACGACTGATCAAAAAGTTAGTGATTAAAAATATTATTCTTTAGTACATACATTTTTAAGATGTTAAATATATTTCATAATAGTCTCTGTAAGATAGGGATAAATAGAATAGTACTTTAAAGTACCTATAGCACTTTAAAGTGCGTACTTTTTATAACTTTGAATATCATTCATAATAGCACCAGTAAGAAGAAAACAAGCTTTACGGTACTACTAGTTACCAACGATGTTACAGCAGTTTATTTAGAATCAGATTGATTGAAGGGTTGTACTATATGGCCTAATAATTTCGAAAAAAATGCCGGTGTGGCATAAAACAATTATGGAGGTTAAAGATATGAGCACTTCAAATTTGAATGAAATAAGTAAACAAATTTTAACAGAGGAGGAAACACTTCAATTTTCCTCTTTTACAAATGAAGATGCCTTGCAACTAGGTTTATTTATCGTTGAAACAGCAAAGCGAGAGGGGAAATTGATTGCTGTTGATATAACGAAAAATGGTGTGCAATTATTTCATTTCAAGATGACAGGGACAAATGCGGAAAATACGAAATGGATTGAGCGTAAAAAACGAGTCGTTTCCCTGCATGATCGTAGCTCGTATTATATGCAGATACAAAGTGAAATAACTGGAATTTCATATAATGAAAAATATCTTTTAGATACTTCAGAATATGCTGCGTTTGGTGGATGCTTTCCTATCAGAATAAAAAACGTAGGGGTTATTGGAATGATAACAGTTTCAGGATTACCACCAGAAGAAGATCATGAATTGGTAGTAAGAGCAGTTAAAAATCATTTGAACCAATAGTTGTAACGAGTCAATAGATAATTAATTTTAGGGGGCAACACTATGCCATTAATTGAGCTAAATACTTGGCCAACCATGTCAACAGAAAAAAAGAAGGAATTCATTTATCATGTAACGGAACTTACAATAAAACTATTAAAAATTGTCCCTGACAAAATTCAAGTGTTGATAACGGAACTTGAGAAAGAAAATTGGGGGAAAGCTGGGGCTGTAGCAAGTGATGCTACCTTTGCTGTGAAAAGTAGGGTGTCCGATTGGGAGACAAAAGAGTCTTACGATACACTAGGTCGTAACGTTAATGGAATGGCTATTATTAAGATTGATATATGGAATACATTTGATCAAGAGACAAAGGATAAGTGGGTAAACGAACTTACACAAGTAACATCTAAATATACTCATGCCCCTTTGGATAAAGTGCTAATTCTTATTCGTGAAATGATTCCAGGGAACTGGGGACAAAGTGGTGTAACAGGAGCTAATGCAGATTTCCTTTCCAAAAGTCGTACATTTTAATCATTAAATAAAAAAGGCAAAAATGAACACATTTCTGTTCGTTTTTGCCTTTTTATTATTTGTCTGTGGTAATGAACATGATCCTTTATATGTTTAAGTAATATTCTCTAAAGTTGCCTCTACGGGAAAGTGTATTTCTTCATTTGAAAGTCTTTTTCATGGAATGTAGATTTCAATTTTTGAGCAAAATAAGCTAGGTTATATAAATGTTACTTTTTAGTACCTATAGTACTTTAAAGTACGTACTTTTTATTAGGGTGATTATCATTCATAATAGCACATGTAAGAGAGAAACAAGCTTTATGGTACTGGTAACTAACTATGTTACTTTTTAGTACCTACAGCACTTTAAAGTACGTACTATTCATTGTATTGAATATATTTAATAATAGTACATGTAAGAGAGAGAGACAAGCTTTACGGTACTAAAAAGTACCTATAGTACTTTAAAGTGCGTTCTTTAAAAAAAGAATGAAACCATTCATAATAGCGTTTGTAGAGATTAAATATGTTTTTTAGAAGATAAAAGGGCCTTTTTATCGCACTATTATGATAGGAATTATAGGGAAGAGGGGAAACTCAATTGAATTCATATACAGCATCGTCTTCAGAAGTTCAGACGAATCGAAGAAGTATATTTGCGTTGTTAGCGTTAGCAATTAGTGCGTTCGGGATTGGGACAACTGAATTTGTTAGTGTCGGTTTATTACCATCTATTTCGGAAGATTTACATGTGTCGGTTACAACGGCTGGTTTAACAGTTTCTTTATATGCGTTAGGCGTAGCGTTTGGGGCTCCAGTATTAACGTCATTAACAGCTAATATGTCACGAAAAACGTTATTAATGTGGATTATGATTATTTTCATTATTGGTAACGGAATCGCAGCGGTAGCAACAAGCTTCACTGTATTACTTATTGCGCGAATTGTTTCTGCACTTTCGCATGGTGTGTTTATGTCAATTGGTTCAACAATTGCTGCGGCACTTGTCCCAGAAAATAAACGGGCTAGCGCGATTGCGATTATGTTTACTGGTGTAACAGTTGCAACTATTACAGGGGCACCAATTGGAACATTTATTGGTCAACAATTTGGCTGGAGAACATCATTTTTAGCAATTGTAGTAATTGGAATTATCGCCTTAATTGCAAATAGTATTCTCATTCCATCTAATATGAAAAAAGGTGCGTCTGTATCATTCCGCGATCAATTTAAACTGATTACGAACGGAAGACTGTTACTAGTTTTCATTATTACTGCATTAGGATATGGGGGAACATTCGTAACTTTTACGTATTTATCTCCGTTATTACAAGAGGTAACAGGATTTAAAGCAAATACGGTTACTATCATTTTATTAGTGTATGGAATCGCCATTGCGATAGGGAATGTGATTGGCGGAAAATTATCGAATCATAATCCAATTCGAGCGCTATTCTACATGTTCTTTATTCAAGCGATTATACTATTTGTTTTAACATTTACGGCACCATTTAAGGTAGCTGGGTTAATCACAATTATTTTAATGGGGCTATTCGCATTTATGAATGTTCCAGGGTTACAAGTATACGTCGTAATGTTAGCTGAACGATTTGTACCGAGTGCTGTCGATGTTGCATCGGCAATTAATATTGCGGCGTTTAATGCTGGAATTGCTCTTGGTGCTTATTTAGGCGGTATTGTAACGAACTCGTTAGGGTTAATTCATACAGCTTGGGTAGGCGGCATTATGGTAGTAGGTGCTGTTATTTTAACAGCATGGAGCATGACATTAGAAAAAAGAGATCAAGTAAAATAAAAGGAGAGAAAATAAAATGAAAAATTTACAAAGTAAAACAGTATTAAGTAATGGTGTGGAAATGCCTTGGTTTGGTTTAGGTGTATTTAAAGTAGAAGAAGGACCAGAACTTGTAGAAGCGATTAAATCAGCAATTAAAGCAGGATACCGCAGCATCGATACAGCTGCAATTTACGGAAATGAAGCAGCTGTAGGTGAGGGGATTCGTGCCGGTATTGAAGCAACTGGTATTTCAAGAGAAGAATTATTTATTACTTCAAAAGTATGGAACGCAGATCAAGGATATGAAGAAACGATTGCTGCATACGAAGAGAGCTTAAAAAAATTAAAGCTAGATTATTTAGATTTATATCTTGTTCACTGGCCTGTAGAAGGGAAATATAAAGATACATGGAGAGCGTTAGAAACACTTTATAAAGAAAAGCGTGTACGTGCAATTGGCGTAAGTAATTTCCAAATTCACCATCTGCAAGATGTAATAAAAGATGCAGAAATTAAGCCGATGATCAACCAAGTAGAATACCATCCTCGTTTAACACAAAAAGAATTACAAGCTTTCTGTAAAGAACAAGGCATTCAAATGGAAGCATGGTCACCACTTATGCAAGGTCAATTATTAGATAATGAAACATTACAGGCAATTGCTGAGAAACATGGTAAAACAACAGCACAAGTGATTTTACGTTGGGACCTTCAAAATGAAGTGATCACAATTCCAAAATCAACGAAAGAGCACCGCATTATTGCAAATGCAGATGTATTTAACTTTGAATTAACGAAAGAAGATATGGAAAAAATCGATGCATTAAATCAAAATCACCGCGTTGGTCCAGATCCTGATAACTTTGATTTCTAATAGAAATGAGTAAAAAGAGTGCAAAAA